>CAVOQF010000021.1:0-13972 GCA_963698285.1 uncultured Actinomycetota bacterium
ATCCGGATGTTGGCGAAGGTGCCGCGGATCATGACTTCGTGGTTGCCACGGCGTGAGCCGTAGGAGTTGAAGTCCTTGCGCTCCACACCGTTGGCCAGCAGGTACTGGCCGGCCGGGGTGTCGGACTTGAAGGAACCGGCCGGGGAGATGTGGTCCGTGGTGACGGAATCGCCGAGCTTGAGCAGCACGCGCGCTCCGGTGATGTCCTGCACGGGCTCCGGCTGGGCCTGCATGCCCTCGAAGTACGGGGGCTTCCGGACGTAGGTGGACTTCTCATCCCAGGCGAAGGTGTCGCCGGCCGGGGTGTCGAGTGCCTTCCAGCGGTCGTCGCCTTCGAAGACGCCCTCGTAGCCGCGGGCGAACATGCCCTTGTCGATCGAGGAGTCGATGACCTGCTGGACCTCGACCGGGTTCGGCCAGATGTCCTTCAGGAAGATGTCGTTGCCGGCTTCGTCCTGGCCCAGGGCGTCGTTCTCGAAGTCGAAGTCCATGGTGCCGGCCAGGGCGTACGCGATGACCAGCGGCGGGGAGGCCAGGTAGTTCATCTTGACGTCCGGGTTGATCCGGCCTTCGAAGTTGCGGTTGCCGGAGAGCACGGCCGTGACGGAAAGGTCGTTGGCCTGGATGGCCTCGGAGATTTCGGCGTCGAGCGGGCCGGAGTTGCCGATGCAGGTCGCGCAGCCGTAGCCGACGATGTAGAAGCCGAGCTTCTCCAGGTACGGGGTCAGGCCCGACTTGTTGTAGTAGTCGGTGACGACCTTGGAGCCGGGGGCCACGGAGGTCTTGACCCACGGCTTCGAGGTCAGGCCCTTGTCCACGGCGTTGCGGGCCAGCAGCGCGGCGGCCAGCATCACGGACGGGTTGGACGTGTTGGTGCAGGAGGTGATCGAGGCGATCGACACCGCGCCGTGGTCCAGTTCGAATTCGCGGCCGTCGGCGGTCTTGACGGCCACCGTCTTGGACGGGCGTCCGTTGGACTTCGGTCCGTGGCCGTGCGGCGCGACCTCGCTCAGGTGCGTCGCCGAGGCGGTGAACGACGGCGAGTCGGACGCCGGGAAGCTCTCGTCGATCGCTTCGTCCAGGCTGCCGTCCGCGAGGTCTTCCTTCACGTAGTTGCGCAGGTCCTCGCGGAACTGGGCCTTCGACTCGGTGAGGATGATGCGGTCCTGCGGGCGCTTCGGGCCGGAGATCGACGGGACAACCGTCGACAGGTCCAGCTCGAGGTACTCGGAGAACTTGATCTCGCGGGAGGGGTCGTGCCAGAGGCCCTGTTCCTTCGCGTAGGCCTCCACGAGGGCCACGTTCTCGTCGGACCGGCCGGTGAGGCGCAGGTAGTCGAGGGTGACGTCGTCGATCGGGAACATCGCGGCGGTGGAACCGAACTCGGGGCTCATGTTGCCGATGGTGGCGCGGTTGGCCAGCGGCACGGCCGCGACGCCTTCGCCGTAGAACTCCACGAACTTGCCGACCACGCCGTGCTGGCGCAGCTGCTCGGTGATGGTCAGGACGACGTCGGTCGCGGTGGCGCCGGCCGGGATGGACCCGGTCAGCTTGAAGCCGACGACGCGCGGGATCAGCATGGAGACGGGCTGGCCGAGCATGGCAGCCTCGGCTTCGATGCCGCCGACGCCCCAGCCGAGCACGCCCAGGCCGTTGACCATGGTGGTGTGCGAGTCGGTGCCGACGCAGGTGTCCGGGTAGGCCCGGAGTGCGCCATCGACTTCACGGGTCATGACGGTGCGGGCCAGGTATTCGATGTTGACCTGGTGCACGATGCCGGTTCCCGGCGGGACGACCTTGAAGTCGTCGAACGCGGTCTGGCCCCAACGCAGGAACTGGTACCGCTCGCCGTTGCGCTGGTACTCGATCTCCATGTTGCGCTCCAGTGCGCCGGAGTTGCCGAAGGCGTCGATCTGCACGGAGTGGTCGATCACCATTTCCGCCGGTGCCAGCGGGTTGACCCGCTTGGGGTCGCCGCCGAGTTCCTTGACGGCCTCACGCATGGTGGCGAGGTCGACAACGCAGGGCACGCCAGTGAAGTCCTGCATGATCACGCGCGCCGGCGTGAACTGGATTTCAGTGTCGGGCTCGGCGTTGGGATCCCAACCGGCCAGTGCGCGGACGTGATCGGCCGTAATGTTGGCGCCGTCCTCGGTCCTCAACAGGTTTTCAAGCAATACCTTGAGGCTGAACGGAAGGTTTTCTGCACCTTCAACGGAGTTCAACCGGAAAATTTCGTATTCGGTACCGGCTACATTAAGTTTGCCTTTTGAACCGAAGCTGTCCACAATGCTCATCGCAGGACTCCTCTCGCAACAGTTTCATCTTTGTCGCGCCGCAGACCCCTTGCTAGTTAGGTCAGCCTAACTAAGACACAGTGGTGATTTCTCAACAATGACTTCTCGGTGACTGCAGTGCGCGACGTCGGACTACTCCGCCCATCCTAGTGGCCTCAGCGCCGGGGAGTCAGTAACGCCACAGTCTCCAGGTGGTGGGTGTGCGGGTACAGGTCGAAGGCGCGCAGTCCTTCCAGCGCCCAGCCGGCCTGCTGGAAGTAGCCCACATCGCGCGCGAACGACGCCGGATCGCAGGAGACGTAGGCGATCGCCCGGGGTCCGGCCGCGACCAGCTGGCTCACCACCGCCTTGCCGGCCCCGGCCCGGGGCGGGTCCAGGACCAGTGCGTCGAAGTTGCGCGGCTTGTGCCGCAGCACCCGCTCCACCTTCCCCTGGATGATTTCGACCTGGGCCGCGCCGTGCAGGTTCTTGCGGGCATCCCGGCTGGTTCCCGGCGCGCCTTCCACGGACAATACCGAGCCGGTGACCCCGACGGCGTCGGCGAGGGGTGCGGTGAAGAGTCCGGCGCCGGCGTAGAGGTCCGCGACGACAGAGCCGGCGGCGAGGTAGCCGCCGTCGTGCAGGAAGCCGGTGACGGCACCCACCAGGGTCTCCGGGGCGTCGCGGTGGATCTGCCAGAAACCGTCCCCGGTGACGCGGTATTCGTGGCCGGCGGCGGTTTCCTGCACCCAGGTGCGGCCGCGCAGCTGGGTCACCGCGCCGGTGCCGGGATCAACCCGTGCCACCGAAACGTCCGCCGGCAGCTGCGCCACGATGGCGCTGAGCCGCTTGGTGCGGGTGCCTTCGGAGGGGACCAGGAGCACCAGCGGCCGTGAACCGTTGGCCGGGGCTGCGACCTCGACGCGTTCGATCCCCTGCAGGTCGATGTCCCAGAGCCGCAGGGCATTGATGCCCTCGACGGCCAGCGGCATCTCGCGGACCGGGAACACGGCGTCGGAGCGGTGCGCGTGCATGCCGAGCTTGCCGCCGGCCGTCACGGCGAAACCCGCGCGGGTCCGCCAGGCCAGGCCGGTCGCCGCCGCGGCGGCCGCCTCCCCCACGGCCTCCACCGTGACCGGGGGCTCGACGCCGGCGAGCCGGCGCAGCTGCTCGGCCAGGACCTCGGCTTTGAGCCCGCGCTGGCGTTCCAGTGAGATGTGGCCGAGTTCGGCGCCGCCGACCGGCGGGTGGCCGTGGGACCAGGAGCGCTGCGAGTCGGCCGCGTGCCAGAAGTGGCCCACCCGGTCCGGGGAGGGCTCCAGCACCTCGACGACGTCGGCGCGCCAGAACTTGGCCGATTCGCCGTCGTCGGTGAGCCGGACGCGGACTTTTTCGCCGGGAATGCCGTGCCTGACAAAGATCACGCGGCCCTCGTGCCGGGCCACGCAGTGGCCGCCGTGGGCGACGGGGCCGACGTCGACAACCAGCTCGGTGCGGGCGGGGGTCCGGGTGTCGGTGCTCATTGGATATCCTGCAGTTTCTTGGCTTCTTCGGACGATTTCAGCTGCCACGGCACGCTGGCCACCATGACCCCGGGCTCGAAGTGCAGCCGGGTCTTGATCCGCAGCGCGGTCTGGTTGTGCACCAGCTGCTCCCACCACTTGCCCACGACGTATTCGGGGATGTAGACGACGATCAGGTCACGCGGTGAGTCGCGCCGCATGTTCTTGATGTACTCCATGATCGGCGTGACCGTTTCGCGGAACGGGCTGGCCAGCACCGTCAGCGGCACCGGGATTTCCAGTTTCTCCCAGTCCGCGAGCGTCTGCTCCGTTTCCTCGGTACTGATGTCCACCGTGATGGCGTCCAGCCGGGACGGCCGCGAGGCACGGGCGTAGGCCAGCGCCCGGAGCACGGGCTTGCGGACGTGCGAGACGAGCAGCACGGCGTGCACCCGGGTGGGCAGCGCGCGGGGCGAGGAGTCCTCGTCGACGGCGAGCTCCTTTGCCACGTTGTCGTAGTGCGCCCGGATGCTCCACATGATCAGGAAGAGCACGAACATGGCCAGCAGCGCGATCCAGGCGCCCTGCTGGAACTTGGTGATCAGCACGATCACCAGCACCAGCGCCGTCATGCCGAAGCCGACCATGTTGATGGTGCGGGACTTGAGCATCCGCAGTTTCGTGGCCGGGTCCTTGGCGAGTTTCAGCTCCCGCCCCCAGTGCCGGATCATGCCGAACTGGCTCATGGTGAAGGAGATGAAGACGCCCACGATGTAGAGCTGGATGAGCTTCGTGACGTCGGCGTTGAACGCAAGGATCAGCACCAGCGCGCCGGCGGCCAGGGCCAGGACGCCGTTGCTGAAGGCCAGCCGGTCCCCGCGGGTGCGCAGCTGGCGGGGCAGGTAACCGTCCTGGGCGAGGATCGAACCGAGGACCGGGAAGCCGTTGAACGCCGTGTTGGAGGCGAAGACGAGGATCACGCCGGTGGCGGCGACCACGACGAAGAAGGGAATGGACCCCGCACCGAAGATGGTCTGCGCGATCTGGCTGATCGCCGGGCTCTGGATGTAGCCCTCCGGCAGCGGCTGGCCGTTGAGCAGGAACTCCGTGGCCGGGTCCAGCACGATGTGCACCTTGGTGGCGTTGGCCAGGTAGATGATGCCGGCGAGCATGGCGGAGGCGATCACGCCGAGCAGCAGCAAGGTGGTGGCGGCGTTCCTGCTCTTGGGCTTCTGGAAGTTCGGCACGCCGTTGCTGATGGCCTCCACACCGGTCAGCGCCGCGGCGCCGGAGGAGAAGGCCCGGAGCAGCAGGAACGCGCCGGCGAGCCCGACGAGTCCTTCGTCGAAGCCGGCGGTCGGGACGATCTCGAACGCGGCCGAGGGCGCCTCCCCCAGCTGGCCGGTGGCGGCCTGGAAGACGCCGATGGCGGTCATGCCGAGGATGGACGCCATAAAAATGTAGGTCGGCAGGGCGAAGACGGTGCCGGCTTCCTTGATGCCGCGCAGGTTCACCAGCGCCAGGATCACGACGCCGATCGTCGCGATGCCGGCCTGTTGGCCGTGCAGCGAGGGGACGGCGGTGGTGAGGTAGGTGGCCGCGGAGGACATCGACACCGCGACGGTCAGCACATAATCCACCAGCAGGGCCGAGGCGACGGTGAGGCCCGCGTACTTGCCCAGGTTGACGTTGGCGATCTCGTAGTCGCCGCCGCCGGAGGGGTAGGCGTGGACATTCTGGCGGTAGGACGCCACCACGGTGAGCAGCACCACCATGACGGCGAGGCCCACCCAGGGTGAGAAGGCCACGGCGCTGACGCCGGCCAGCGCCAGGGTGAGCAGGATTTCGTCCGGCGCGTAGGCCACCGAGGAGAGCGCATCGGAGGCGAAAATGGGGAGCGCGATCCGCTTGGGCAGCAGGGTGTGGGCCAGACGGTCGTTCCGGAAGGGCCTGCCAACCAGCACCCGCTTCACGGCATTGAAAATTGTCAGCACCAGACAAAGCTAGTCTGATTCGGACGCGATGTCATGACGGCGGAGCCCGCCCGCCGGCGGCCGGCGGGCCGCCCCCGCCGTCGGACCGGCTCCGGGGCTCCCGCCCGCGGCTCCGGTGGCCGGTAGAGTTTTACGCAGCAGCAGAACAGAGACGCTTGAGGAGGCACGTGTGGCGCACTTCGTGATCATGGGTTGTGGCCGTGTTGGGGCAACCCTGGCGCACACACTGGAGGACGCCGGCCATTCGGTCGCGATCATCGACCAGGACGACCGTGCCTTCCGGCGGCTCCGGACCGGATTCTCCGGCCGCAAGGTCACCGGCGTCGGCTTCGACCGGGAAACGCTCAAGCAGGCCGGCGTCGAGGAGGCCTACGCCTTCGCGGCCGTGTCCAGCGGCGACAATTCGAACATCCTGGCCACCCGGGTGGCCCGCGAGACGTTCCACGTCCCGCACGTCGTGGCGCGGATCTACGACCCGGGCCGCGCGGAGATCTACCAGCGGCTCGGCATCCCCACGGTCGCGGCGGTGCGCTGGAGCGCGGACCAGGTGCTGCGCCGGATCCTGCCGGAACAGCACCTCGCCGGTGATTTCCGCGACCCCTCCGGCCGGCTGGTGCTGGCCGAGGTGGACGTGGAGGCCGGCTGGATCGGCCACCCGCTGTCCGCCATTGAGAAGGCCGCCGACATCCGCATTGCCTACCTGACCCGCTTCGGCGAGGGCATCCTCCCCGGGCCGGGGACCTCGTACCAGGACGGCGACACCGTGCACGCCATGCTGAGCGTGGACCGCACCTCCGAGGTTGCCCACATTCTCGCCAAATCCCCCGCCAAGGAGTCTTAAGTGAAAGTCGTCATCGTCGGGGCGGGCAGCGTCGGTTCCTCGATCGCCCGTGAACTGCTGGCCCACAAACACGAAATCCTGCTGATCGACCTCAAGCCCGAGGTGATCGGCCGCAGCGGGCTGCGCGGGGCGCACTGGCTGGTCGGCGACGCCTGCGAACTCAGCACCCTCAAGGACGCCCGGCTGGAGGACGCCGACGTCGTGGTCTCCGCCACGGGCGATGACAAGGTGAACCTCGTGGTGTCGCTGCTGGCCAAGACCGAGTTCGGCGTGGGCCGGACCGTGGGCCGGGTCAACAACCCGAAGAACGACTGGATGTTCGACGATTCCTGGGGCGTCGACGTCGCGGTCAACACCCCGCAGCTGATGACGGCCTTGGTGGAGGAGGCCGTGGAGATCGGCGACCTGGTCCGGCTGCTGACGCTGCAGACCGGGGTCTCCTCGCTGGTGGAGTTCACCGTGCCGCATGATTCGCATGTGATCGGCCTGACCGTGGGCAATATCGACTGGCCCGAGGACGCTGCCCTGGTGGCGATCCTGCGCGACCAGGCACCGATCACGCCCAGCCGCGACGACGTGATCGACGGCGGCGACGAGCTTTTCTTCGTCACCACGATTGCCGCCGAAGACGGGCTGCGCGCCCTGCTCTCGGCGCCCGAGTCCGCGGACGAACCAGCCGGTGGGCCTTCCGAAGACGGGCAGCACCCGGCCACCGCGGACCGGCACGGCCGCGAGACCCAGCCCGGCGGCGACGACGGCTTCGAGGGCTGACCCAACTACTGCGAGTCAGTTGGGTTCGGCCGGCCCGTCCACCGGGGCCGGCGCAGGACGGGTGAGCAGCCAGGCCACCCACATGCCCAGGATGTACAGCGGCGCGCCCATGATGAGCCGGGTGGTCGCGAGGCCCGCGAGGCCCGCCTCCCCCATCAGGTACAGCGGGACCTGGACGAGAAGGCGCAGGGCCAGGACCGAGATGATCACCCAGGTGCCGATCCGGTACGCCTTCACCCGGGCCGGGTGCTTGCGCCAGTCCAGGCCTTCGTTGCGGATGAACCCGAACAGGAGCCCGGCGAAGGGCCAGCGCACCGCGATCGAGATGGACATCGCGATGATGTACCCGAGGTTGGTGAAGAAGCCCAGCACATAAAAGTCCTCGGCCTTGCCGGTCGAATTCGCCAGCCAGGCTGAGAGTCCGACGCCGACAACACCGGCCAGCGCCTGCGTCAGCGGTTTGCGCTGGACCAGCCGCGCGACGGTGAACGCCGCGGCTACGGCCAGCGCGGCGACCAGGGCCAGCGGAAGTTCGCGGGTCACGGTGAACGCGATCAGGAACACCAGCCCCGGCAGGATGCTTTCGGCGATGCCCTGGACACCGCCGGCGCTCTTGAGCACGTCGATGTTGCCGTTGCTGGAGCGGTGCAGGCCGGCCTTGGCCGCGTAGCCTTCGGCGAGCTGGGCCACGGTGGGCTGCTGGTCTTCGGGGGTGCTCATTGCTCCTCCTGGCGGGAGAGTATTTCGTAGCGCGGATTGAACATGGTGGGCAACCCGTCGCGCACGGTGACCATGCCCTCCAGCCGGAGCTCGAGGCCGGCCTTGACGCCGGGGATGCGGCGGCGTCCCAGCCAGATCACGCGGAGCCGGTCGGCGGCCACGGCGGGACGCTTGCGGCTGGACCCGGGCCGGGCGGCCTGGGCGGCCTGGACGGCTGCAGCCGCCGCAGCCGCGGGACGGGCCTTGGGTTGCGGCGAGTCATGGTCGGTGACGATGGCGGTGAAGGCAGCCACCTCGCCGGCCGGCGCATACGTCACGGACTCGATGAAGCCACGGCACGTCACACGTCCGCGCTCCGGCAGCCCCCGCACCGGGACGGCGGAGGCAGGGTCCTTGCCGGAGGCATCAACCAATCTGGGTAATCTCCGGTCCGCGCTCGGGCTGTTCGAACTCCGGGGCACCCTGCGGCGCGACGGCGCCGGTGTCCCGGGGAAGGCGCAGCTGCAGCAGGTCGCGCGGCGGCATCGGGTTCTCGCCCCGCACCACGACGATCTGGCGGAACAGTTCCTCGAGTCCGGCGGCAGCGGCACGGTCCAGCGCCGCCTCCCCGCCCAGGACACCGCGGAGGAACCAGCGGGGGCCGTCGACGCCGATGAACCGGGCCACACGGTAGCCCTCGCTGCCGTCGCCGGCGGGCAGCTTGGCGACGAGTTCGATGCCGAAGTGGCCTTCGATCTCGTCGACCTGGCCGCCCTGGCTTCCCACGGACTGGCCGATCTGCTCGCGGATTTCATCCCAGAGGCCCTCGGAGCGGGGGGCCGCGAAGGCCTGCAGCTGCAGGCTGGAACCTTCCAGGTCCATGGTGACTGCCACGACGCGCTGGGTGGCCTCCTCGACCTCCAAGCGGAGCTGCAGTCCTTCGCGCGGGGCAATCAGCAGGGCGCCGAGGTCGACGTAGCCGTCCTGGTTCTCGATTTCCGAGACGTCGTACGGGCCGGCGCCGCGGGCCGGGCCCGCCGCGGTTCCGGCGGCTGCGCCGGTTTCATCGGCGTCGGCCTCCCGGGTTTCGCCGGGGTCCGTCAATTGCTCCTGCTTGGCTTTCCTGCCACGCCCAAAAACCATGGGGTTGTCTCCTTAGTTGTGATCCTGCGCGAAGCCTTTGGCCGCGCAGGGAACAGCTGCGTCTAACGGACGGGGCCTAGGCGCCGGGGGCGCCGAACCCGCCGGTGGAGCCGAAGCCGCCGCCGCCGCGGACCGAATCGCTGAGTTCCTGGACGGGCACGAAGTCGGCGTACTCCACGCGCTGGATGACCATCTGTGCAATTCTATCGCCGCGCCGCAGTTCAATCGCGTGGTTAAGGTCGGTATTCAGCAGAGTCACGGCAATTTCCCCGCGGTACCCCGCATCCACGGTGCCGGGCGCATTGACCACGGTCAGGCCGTGCTTGGTGGCGAGGCCCGAGCGGGGGTGGATCAAGGCCACAAAGCCGTCGGGAAGGGCGATCGAGACGCCGGTGGGCACCAGCCGACGCTCCCCCGGCCCGAGCACAACGTCCTCGCGCGCCCGCAGGTCCGCGCCGGCGTCGCCCGGGTGGGCATACGACGGCGGCTCCAGGCCGTCGTCGAGCATTTTCAGCTGCACGGTCAGGGTGGGGGCGCCGTAGGCTGGAATCTCGCCGGCTGGCATTTCGCCGGCCGCGGGGCCTGCCGCCGGGGTGTTCACGGCAGTCGTTTCTTCAGTCACAGTTCCCCACTGTAACGCCCGCGGGGAGGATCGGCCTACCGCGCCGCCGCCGCCGTGCGGCAGGCCAGCGGCCGGTCGGCCAAGGTGAAAAGGCCCGGGAAAAGTGAAAAGCTGGACCCATGCCCGAATCCAGTGCAGCCGTGCCTGCCTCCAACAACACCCCCCGAGACGCCGCCGTCCTGTTCAGCGAGAAGCTGTGGCCGAATTTCTGGATCTGGCTGGTGGCCGCCGGCCTGGCCGGGGCCGGCATCCTGGTGTTCGCGCCGATCAGCATGGCCGCCGGTATCACGGCGGCCGTGGTGCTCTTCCTCATCCTGGCCGTGCTGCTGGTCCTGTCCACCCCGTCCATCTCGGTCACGGCAGGCACCCTCCGCGTTGGGCGGGCCACGATTGACCGGAGCTTCATCGGCACCGTCGAGGCGTTCCGCGGCGCCGAGGCGACGGCGGAGCGCGGCACCCGGCTCAACGGACTGGCCTTCATGTGCATCCGCGGCTGGATCGACCCGGTGGTCCGGATCGAGATCACCGACCCCTCGGACCGCACGCCGTACTGGCTGGCCTCCACGCGGCGCCCGGACGAGCTCGTCGCTGCCCTGTCCCGCTAGCCCCGGCGTGCCTTAGCCCTCGCAGTCCTTGCAGTACTTGAGGCCGTCCTTTTCGCGGGCGACCTGGGAGCGGTGGCGGACGAGGAAGCAGGAGGCACAGGTGAATTCGTCTGCCTGCGCGGGCAGCACCCGCACCAGCAGCTCCTCGCCGGAAAGGTCGGCGCCCGGGAGTTCGTAGCCTTCGGCGAGGTCGGTTTCGTCTTCATCGACCACCGCGGAAGGCTTGTCCGTGCGCCGCGACTTCAGTTCCTCGATGGAGTCCTCGTTGAGGTCTTCTTCAGTCTTGCGCGGCGCATCGTAGTCTGTCGCCATTAGTTGTTGCTCACACTCCGCACTCGTTGGGTTGGGTCGCCGCCTCCGCGCCGGCGGGGGCTGGTAGCCCCCGGGGCCCGGCCGGGTTCGGTTCACCGATGTCAACGCCGGACAAGCGCTTTTTGTGCCCGATGTCGGGCCATTTTTACGCGCATCCCTGCCAGAACGCCAGAGGCCTGCGGTCCGGGGGCCCCGCGGCCGGACAGGGACGGCCCGAATGGGCCGGAAAGTCGCGGAAAATCACGGCGCGCCCGCCCTCCTAACCCGAATCACTGCCCATCGGTGGCAGAGTTTCGAATGTTAGTAATGCCAGGGTGGAGGATTTGTATGCAGGATCTACGGCTTGTAGGCGTCCACGACGACGGGGAGCATCTCCTGTTGAGTGGCACCGGCGGCGAGATGTTCCAGCTGCCGATCGATGAGGCTCTTCGGGCGGCTGCCAGCCGGACGCCGGCGAAGGCCGCTTCCGGCGCGGGCGCAGAGCCCATTGCCATGTCCCCCCGCGACATCCAGGCCAGGATCCGCAGCGGCGCCACCGCCGCGGAAGTGGCCGCGCTCTCGGGCATCCCGCTGGCCAAGGTGCAGCGCTACGAGGGGCCCGTGCTGGCCGAGCGCGAGTATGTCGCCCAGCAGGCCCGCAAAATCGAGGTGGCTTCCCCGTCCGCCGGGCACGACAGCTACCGCTCCTTCTTCGGCGACCAGCCCGCAACCCTCGACGACATGGTGGTGCACCGGCTCCGGGCCCACGGGATCGAGCCCTCCACCGTGGAGTGGGATTCCTGGCGCCGTCCGGACGGCAGCTGGAACGTGGTGGCCCGGTTCGAGGCCCAGTCCGGCGCGCATGCCGCGATCGGCGAGGAGCCGCCGGCCATGTGGACCTTCAGCCCGGCGCGCAAGTCCCTGCAGAACGCCAACCGCTGGGCCCAGCAGCTCAGTGAACTGGAACCGATGGACGGCCCGGTCCCGGCCCGCCGGCTCGCCGCGGTCTCGGACCGCCCCTTTGATTTTGAAACCGACGCGGAGGCCGCGGCGCGCACCGCCACCGCGCAGCTCAGCATCGTCCAACAACACGGAACCCAGCCGGAACGGGACGCCGACGGGCTGCTGGACATGCTCCGCTCCCGCCGCGGGCAGCGCCTGGGCCTGGACGAGGACGCCGACGATGCGCTGGCGCTGCTGCTGACCAACGGGGTTCCGGCCGCGCACCCCAGGCCGTCCGAGGTCCCGCCGCCGGAGGAGGCCGACGACGACGATGTCGAGGCGCCCGGGGAGCCCGCAGCCGAGGAACAAGCGCAGGCAGCGAAGTACGAACCGCACTCGATTCCGGAACCGGATGCGGTTCGCGATCCGGTCCCTGATGCCTTGTCCCGCCGCCGTGACGCCCGGCCCTCCATGTTGTCCCGCCTGAGCCTGGCGCCGCGGCACCAGGACACCGACGACGACGATGCGCTGAAGCTTCACGACGGGGTCAGCACCGAGACCCGCGAGATCACCATCGCGGCCTCGCAGCTGCGCCCGGTCCGCACCGGTCCCACGTCCAGCCCCGGGCTGGACGAGCTCCTGGGCGGCGGCCCGTCGCGGCGGAGCCAGGCCGGCTCCCCCGCGCCTTCCGGCAGCGAAGGATCCCGCAAGGATCCGCGCATCCCGCGACTGAACCATCCCACGGCGACCCGTCCCGCAGCGAGCGGGAACCGCGAGACGCCGGAACGCCAGCCGTCCAAGCCCAAGCGCTCCAGCGTGCCCAGCTGGGACGAAATCGTCTTCGGCACCCGCAGCGACTAGGCCGCAGCGAGGCAGGCCGAGCGGCAAGGCGTCGTCGCCGGGACGTACGCCGCCCGAGACCTGTTTAGCAGCGCGGAGCCTTGCCGGCTGTTCCTGCCGGCGGCTCGGCGGCGCCTGATTTTCCTTCGGCCGCGAAGCACAACAGCGGCACCTCACGCTCCGCCTTGGTCAGCGAGCCGTGCTGCCCCACCACCTCGAGCGCCCGGGCCTGGACGCGGCGGGTGTCGTAGAAGGCCAGCGCGTCGCGCGCGGCGATCATCACGTCGCCGATCCGCGGTCCGACCCCG
Organism: uncultured Actinomycetota bacterium; assembly: GCA_963698285.1. GTDB lineage: Bacteria > Actinomycetota > Actinomycetes > Actinomycetales > Micrococcaceae > Arthrobacter. The sequence goes on from CAVOQF010000021.1 coordinate 12,835, forward strand.
GCCCGGACCTCGCCGAACAGCCCGGCAGCCACGGCCTCTTCCCGGGTGAAGGCCCAGATCCGGTCACCGAACCGCGCCCGCCACGCGTCCAGCAGCCGCCGCCGGCCGGCGTCGTCCGCTTCGTCGTCGAGGTAGAGGTGCACCATGCGGGGCTCCCCCGCCGTGTGCCGGACTCCGGCGATGAGCTCCGCCTCGGCGGAATAGTCGATCCGCTGCGATGCCGGCACGTCCAACATGCCGTGGTCTCCGGTGACCAGCACGGTGGTGCCGGCCGGAAGGGTGGCATTGAGCCGGCGCACGGTGGCGTCGAGCTCTTCGAGCTGGTGCTCCCATTGCGGCGACTGGCAACCGTACCGGTGCCCGGCCTTGTCCAGTTCGTGGACGTAGAAGTACATCAGCGAACTGTCCGCGCCGGCCATGGCCTCAGCGGCCGCCGCCGTCCGGGCGTGCGAGGTGGTCCCGGCCAGGAACCGGCCGCCCCGCAGCGCGGCCCGGGTCATGGCCGAATCACTGAACCGCGGCAGCGCGACCGTAGTCACGTCCACGTGCCCGGCGGCCCGCTCGAAGACGGTGGGCAGGGGCTGCCACTGCAGCGGGTCCACGCCGTCGTCCCAATTGCCCAGCATGTTGACCACCCGGTCCTGGTCCGGGTCCAGGACGTCGTAGCCGACCATCCCGTGCTGCCCGGCGGGCTGCCCGGTCCCGAAGCTGGCGAGCGACGCGGCGGTGGTGGAGGGGAAGGCCGCATCGAGCCACACCGGCACGGCGCCCTGGCCGGCCTGCAGCACCGAGCGCAGGAACGGCGTGTGCGCGGTCTTCTGCTTGAGCAGCTGGCGGCCCAGGCCGTCGGCCAGCACGACGCAGACGTGCTTCGCGGCGGGAAGGTTCAACCGGTTGCCGAATCCGGGGACACCGAGGCTGGCCGCGGCACTGCTGAGCACCTCGGCAATGGAACGTTCCCCGTAGGCCGGGGGCGAGGGCAGCCCGGCGGGCCCGCCGGCCGGCGCTGACCCCGGGGCGTCCGGCTGCGCGGGAGGCTACCGGGGACGCGGCGGCTCGGTCCGGCCCCATCTCAGCGCTGGTGGCCGCGGCTGAGGCGGTTGCCGAAGACGCCGCTGCGGGAGCGCTGCGGAAGGGC
>CAVOQF010000022.1:0-219571 GCA_963698285.1 uncultured Actinomycetota bacterium
CCGCCGGACATACATTAGGTCGAGAGCCTCCAACCACCAGGTTGGAGGCTCTCCCCCTTTAACCACCAAACCCCTCTGCAGCTGCATCGGCGGGGGTAGGCCGGCGCGCCACCAAGTAGAGTAGTTGCCCATGGATAACCTCTTCAGCCATGCCGCGGCAGCCCAGGAACCCGAGCCGGCCGAGGGCCTGGAACCCGTGGTGTGCACCGTCGTCGTTCCCGGCGCCGTGTCGAGGGCCTTTATCGGCTTCACCGAGCACACGCACCTTTGGTGGCCGCTCGAGGGCCACAGCGTCTACGGCCCGGGTTCTTATGTCGAGTTCGAGGAAAACCTGATCCTGGAAACCGCGGACGACGGCCGGACTGCGATCTGGGGCACGATCGACGACTGGCAGCCGCCGTTGTCCTTCCACGCCAGCTGGCACCCCGGCACGCAGGCCCTGTGGTCCACCGAACTGCGCGTGGCCTTCCGGGCAGTCGAAGGCGGCACCGAGCTGCGGCTGGTACACAGCGGCTGGGAGGGCGCCCAAGACCCGGCTTCCACACGCTCGGAGTACCAGGCGGGGTGGCCCGGCGTGCTGCAGCGATTCGTCCGCTTTATGGGAGGTGCCGATGACTAGCCAGCGGCAGCCTTTGATCCGGCCGCTGATCCGGCGCTTCGATGCGGGGGAGTGGGAACAGTACCGCGACCTCCGGCTGGAGATGCTTGCGGACACGCCCACGGCCTACGTGGAAAGCCTCGCAGCGGCCAGGGGGCAGACGGACCGGCAGTGGCAGGAACGCGCCGCCCTGCTGGCCACGGCGGACTGCGTGGCGCTCGTGGCCGTTGGCGGCGACAGCCCTGGAGACGGGGTGTCAACCGGCGGCACGAGGCTGCGGGCCCTGATGCGTGTCGTGGTCAAGGCCCCGCAGGATCCCGCCCGTCCGCTCCAGGCCATGCTGCTAAGCGTCTATGTCGCACCGGAACTGCGCGGGTCCGGACTGGCGGATGAGCTGATGCGGGACGCCGTCGCCGTTGCCCGTGATGAACTCGGCGCCGGAGTGCTCGAACTTGGGGTGCACGAGGCCAACGCCCGGGCGCAGGCCTTCTATGCCCGGCACGGCTTCGCGGACACCGGCCGCCGCGAACCCTATCCGCTGGATCCGGCCCGGTCGGAGATCATCATGGAACTTCCGCTGGAAGCACCCGAAGCGGGTTAGCGCAACGGCGCGGCGTCGACCGGCGGAACCGCCGTGCTGGACCGGATCACAAAGCTGGTCGGATACTCGGTGTCTGCAGCCGCGGTGTCCGCGCCGCCGTCGAGCCCGGCCAGCAGCCGCCGGACGGCCATGGCGCCCTGGCCCCGGGGATCCTGGTCGATGGTGGTGAGGCCGAACAGCTCGCCGAGTTCGTGGCCGTCGATGCCTATGACGGACAGATCCTGCGGAACGCGCAGCCCGAAGTCGCGGGCGGCGAGAATCGTGCCGATCGCCATCTCGTCCGAGGCCGCGAAGACTGCGGTCGGGCGTTCCGCGGAACTGCCCAGCAGCCGCCGTGCACTGGCGTACGCGCCTTGGATGGTGAAGTCGGCGGAAACCAGCCATTCTGGACGGACAGGCAGGCCCGCGTCCCGCATCGCCGTGGTGAAGCCGGCCTGGCGGGTTCCCGGAAGCCGGAAGTCCTTTTCATACGCGGCGTCGCCGGTCAGGTGGGCAATCCTGCTGTGGCCCAGCTGGATCAGGTGCCGGGCCGCGGCCTCGGCGATGCCCGAATCGTTGATCCGGATAGTCGAGGCTCCCGGCAGGGGACCGCCGATCCCGACGATGGGACGGTGGATGGCGAGCAGTTGCTGGATCTCCGCCTCGCTGAGCTCCAGGGAGACCGCAATGACCGCGTCCACGCGCTTGCGCAGCAGGAAGTCGTTGAGGACACTGTGCCGGCGTTCCTCGCCCCCGCTGACGTTGTAGAGCGTGAGGTCGTAGCCGGCGTCGAGCAGGGTTGCGGAGACGCCCTCCACCACCGAGGAGAAGAACCAGCGGTGGACGGAGGGAACCACGACGCCGACGTTATGGTTCCGCCCCGACGCCAGGCTGGAGGCATGGTAGGACAGCACGAAACCAAGTTCCGTCGCGGCAGCCTGGGCGCGCTCACGGCTCTGGGCCGAGACGTTGCCCTTGCCGCTCAAGGCGCGCGAAACGGTGGCGATGGAGAGGCCGGCCCGTTCCGCGACGTCCTTGATGCCGGGCATTTTCAGCTCTCCGCGTCCTCGATGTAGATTTCCAGCCAAACAGTTTCACCTGAGCCTAGCCGATGGGCCCCGCCGTCCAGGTCCGCTGCCGCGGAGCTGCGCAACAGCACCTGACCGGCAGGCAGTTCCAGGGGCTCCGGTCCGACGTTCATCAGTACCGCCGTGGTGCCGTTGAGGTAGGCCAGCGAGGTGTCCGTGCACCAGTCCTCGAGCCAGGCGAGTGAGCCCTCGCCGAGGCCGAGCCCGCGCCGGAGCGCCAGCATCCGCCGGTAGAGGCTAAGGTGCGACGCCGGCGACGCGGCCTGCGCGTCCCGGGCCAGCCCGTCGAAGCTTTCCGGCTGCGGCAGCCACGGGTCGGCTCCGGCGCCGAAGCCCGCGTGGGGTTCGCCGGAGCGCCAGGGCAGCGGCACGCGGCAGCCGTCCCGGCCCAGCCGCTCACCGCCGGTGCGTCCGAAGGTGGGGTCCTGGCGCTGGTGGTCCGGAATGTCGATGCCGTCGGGCAGCCCGAGTTCCTCGCCCTGGTAGAGGTACGCGCCGCCGGGCAGGCCCAGCATGAACATGGAGGCCGCCGCGGCGCGGGAGCGGCCGAGCTCCTCGTCCGGTTGCGCGTCGGCGGGCCCGATGCCGTCGCCGTCGCGGGGCGCCGGGCCGTTGTAGCCGAAGCGGGTGGCGTGGCGGACGACGTCGTGGTTGGACAGCACCCAGGTGCTCGGCGCGCCGACGGCGTCCAGCGCGGTCAGTGACTCCGTGATGACATGGCGCATGCGGTGCACGTCCAGGCCCGCGTGCAGGTACGGGAAGTTGAAGGCCTGGTGCATCTCGTCCGGGCGGACCCAGTCGGCCAGCCGGGGGAGCGGGTCCACGTTGGCTTCGGCGCACAGGATGCGGTCGGGACCGTATTCGGCCAGGATGCGGCGCCAGGTGCGGTAGATGTCATGCAGCGCGGGCTGGCCGAACATCGGGGCCTCGTGCCCGGGGAAGCCGTGCGAGCTGTTGCCGTCGGCGCGGCCGCCCCATTCCGGCAGGCCGGCCGCCTTGACGAGGGCGTGTGCGACGTCGACGCGGAAGCCGGAGACGCCCCGGTCCAGCCAGAAGCGCAGGACCCGCTCAAACTCTGCGTGGACGGCGTCGTTGTCCCAGTTGAAGTCCGGCTGGGAGGTGTCGAAAAGGTGCAGGTACCACTGGCCGGGGGTCCCGTCCGGCTCGGTGATCCGGGTCCAGGCCGGTCCGCCGAAGTGCGACTGCCAGTTGTTCGGGGGTTCGTCGCCGGACACGCCGCGGCCGTCGCGGAAGATGAACATGTCCCGTTCCGGGCTGTCGGCGGGGGCGGCCAGCGCGGCCTGGAAAGCGGCGTGCTGGTCCGAGCAGTGGTTGGGCACCAGATCCACGATCAGCCGCAGCCCCAGGCGCGTGGCCTCGGCCATCATGGCGTCGAAGTCGGCCAGGGTTCCGAACAGGGGGTCGACATCGCAGTAGTCGCTGACGTCGTAGCCGGCGTCGCGCTGCGGGGAGCGGTAGAACGGCGAGAGCCAGACGGCGTCGATGTCCAGCTCCGCGAGCTGGGACAGTTCGGCGGTGATGCCGGCGAGATCGCCGACGCCGTCGCCGTTCAGGTCCCGGAACGAGCGCGGGTACACCTGGTAAATGACGGCGGAACGCCACCAGCCGGGGGTGTGGTCTGCGGCATGGACCAGGGTCAGCGGGCCGGCCAGGGCGGAGAGGACTGAATCTACGGACATGCCGGTAATCGTAAGGCCACCGCGCCGAAATTGAAAACGCTTCCAGCTACAGCGCGTCGGCGCGGCGAAGCCCGGCGGCGGACGTCCCGCCCGCCGCACCACGCTCTCCGGCGCACGTCTGCGCGGGTTCCCCGGTCGGCCCGGACTGCCTCCGTGGTCAATGAGCTCCGACACGCCCCGCTAGAATGACTTTCCATAGCGTGCATCACCGTGTAGCTTGGAAGCGCTTGCAGCTGTGAGCCACATCACCGACGATGCCACCGGGCCCGGATCCTACGGATCGGGCCCAACGCGTGGATGCAGGATTTTATGAAAGGGACACCAATGAAGGTGCAGAACACCCTCACAACCGGGACCAGCCGCCGGGTATTCGCGGCCGGTGCGATCTCCGTGGTCGCAGCGCTGGCACTCAGCGCCTGCGGCGGCGGCGCGGCAACCACCGCCCCGGCCACGGCCACCGCGAAGCCGGACCTCAAGTCCGGCGGCGCCGGCACGATCACCATGTGGGTCGACGCCGAGCGCTCGCCCGCACTGAAGGACATCACCGCGAAGTTCAAGGCTGACACCGGAATCGACGTCAAGCTCGTGGTCAAGGACTTCGCGGCAGTCCGCGACGACTTCATCACCCAGGTCCCCACCGGCAAGGGCCCGGACCTCATCGTCGGCCCGCACGACTGGGTAGGCAAGTTCGTCCAGAACGGCGTGATCGCCCCGGTTGAACTCGGCGACAAGAAGGACTCCTTCCAGGAATCCTCCGTCAAGGCCATGACCTACAACGGTTCCGTCTACGGCGTGCCCTACGCGATCGAGAACATTGCGCTGCTGCGCAACACCGCGATCGTGCCCGAAGAGGCCAAGACCATGGACGAGGTCATCGCCAACGGCAAGAAGGCCGTCGCGGACGGCAAGGCCAAGTTCCCGTTCCTCGTGGGCATGGACCCGAAGCAGGGCGACCCCTACCACCTGTACCCGCTGCAGTCCTCCATGGGCTCTCAGGTCTTCGGTAAGGCCTCCGACGGCGGCTATGACCCGAAGCAGCTCCTCATCGGCGACGCCGCCGGCGTCGAGTTCGCCAAGAAGCTGGCCGCCTGGGGTGACAAGGGCGAAAAGATCATCAACTCCAACATCACCGGTGACATCGCCAAGGAGAAGTTCCTGGCCGGCGAATCCCCCTACTTCCTCACCGGCCCGTGGAATGTCCCGGACGTGCAGAAGAAGGGCATCAAGTTCGCAGTGGACGCGCTGCCGACCGCCGGCGACCAGCCGGCCCAGCCGTTCATCGGCGTCAACGGCTTCTTCATCAGCGCCAAGAGCGCCAACGCCCTGGCCACCAACGAGTTCGTGACCAACTACCTCACCTCCGAGGCTGCCCAGGACTCCATGTACAAGGCAGGCGGCCGCCCGCCGGCACTGAAGTCCTCCTTCGAAAAGGCTGCAAGCGACCCGGTCGTGGCAGCGTTCGGCAAGATCGGCGCCACCGGCGTCCCGATGCCGGCCATCCCGGAAATGAGTGCTGTCTGGGCTGACTGGGGAGCCACCGAGCTCGCCCTCATCAAGGGCCAGGGCGACCCCGCCGCTGACTGGGCCAAGATGGCAGCCAGCATCAAGACCAAAATCGGGGGCTAGCCCCCGCGCCGGCACGTGACGTTCCGCTACCGCCAGAACGTCACGGACCGGCAAGCACCGGGCCGGGCGGCAGCAATGCCGCCCGGCCCGTTCCTGCACCACCACCAGCTTCTCCCTAGGACTGTAGATCGCCATGACAGATACCGAACTCCACCAGGCCGGCACCCCGGGCTCAGCAACGGGCCCCGGCGGCTCCGGCCCTGCCGGGCGGGCGGGTGCAAGGCGGCGCCGCCGCTTCGGCCCGGACACCACCAAGGGCACCATCGCCAAGATCGTGCTGCTGGGCCTCGTGGACGCACTGGCCGTCTACGTCCTGATGATGCTTTTCCTCAGCGAGTCGTGGGGAGCGCTGGCCATCTCCTCGGTCGTCGTACTCGCGATCAACTGGATCTACCTGCGCAAGGGCGGCCTCCCCGCGAAGTACCTGGCGCCGGGCGTGCTCTTCCTGCTGGTCTTCCAGGTCTTCGTGGTCCTTTTCAGCGGCTACATCGCCTTCACCAACTACGGCGACGGGCACAACAGCACCAAGGATGATGCGATCGCCGCCATCCAGCTCACCGCCCAGAAGCGCGTGCCCGATTCGCCGGCCTACAAAACCGCGGTCCTGGCCAAGGACAATTCGTTCTACCTGCTCTTCACGGACCCGGCCGGAAAGGTCTCGATCGGCAGCACCGAGGCGCCGCTGGAGGAGGTATCCGGTGCCGGCAAGGACTCCACCGGCAAGGCCAACGCCCTGGACGGCTACCGCACCCTGAACTTCCAGGAGATCGTGGCGAACCAGCAGCAGATCCTGGCCATCACCGTCCCCGTCTCCGCCGACCCGGCCGACGGCACCCTGCGGACCGCGGACGGCAGCAACGCCTACCAGTTCAAGCCGGCCCTGGCGTATGACGCCGCTGCCGACACCTTCACCGACACCGAGACCGGTGCCGTCTACCGGGACAACGGCAAGGGCGCCTTCGCGACCAGCAGCGGCGAGACGCTCACCACCGGCTGGAAGATCGACGTCGGCATGGAGAACTTCGCCCGCGCCTTCACCGATTCCAGCCTGCGCGGCCCGCTGCTGGGCGTCATCCTCTGGACTTTCACCTTCGCCATCGCTTCGGTCGCGCTGACCTTCGCGATGGGCCTGTTCCTGGCCATCACCTTCAACCGCGAGGACCTCCGGGGCAAGAAGGTGTACCGGATCCTGATGATCCTGCCCTACGCCTTCCCGGCGTTCCTGTCCGGGCTGGTGTGGTCCGGCATCCTCAACCCGCAGTTCGGCTGGCTGAACCAGACCCTGCTCGGCGGCGCCACGATCGGCTGGCTGACGGACCCGTTCCTGGCCAAGATCAGTGTGCTCGTGGTCAACCTGTGGCTCGGCTTCCCGTACATGTTCCTGGTCTGCACCGGGGCCCTGCAGTCGCTGCCGACGGAACTGGACGAAGCCGCCCGGATGGACGGTGCCGGCCCGTGGCGGGTGTTCCGCTCCATCAAGCTGCCGCTGCTGCTGGTCTCCATCGCGCCGCTGCTGATCTCCTCCTTCGCCTTCAACTTCAACAACTTCAACGTGATCTTCATGCTCACCGGCGGCGGCCCGCGCTTCGCGGACACGGACCGGGACATCGGAGCCACGGACATCCTGATCACGCTCGTCTACAAGGTGGCGTTCGGGCAGGGGACGGGCCGTGATTACGGCCTGGCCAGCGCCCTGGCCATCATCATCTTCATCATCGTGGCCACCGTTTCGGCCATCAGTTTCAAGCAGACCAAGGCACTCGAGGACGTGAACTCATGAACGGGTCAGCAAATACGGCCAGCACGACGTCGGCTCCGGCCGGCGCCGACGGCGCGGCAGCAGCAGGCACCACCGACGTCGAGCACCTCAAGTCGCTGCACCGCCGGCGCTCGTTCGGCGCGTGGTTCAAGGACAAGGGCTGGCGCCACCTGGTCGGCGTCGCCGTCACCATCTTCGCCATCTTCCCGCTGCTGTACGTCCTCTCCGCAGCCTTCAACTCCACCGGCACGCTGGTGGGCTCCAACGCGCTGTTCAGCCGGATCGACTTCGGCAATTTCACCGAACTGTTCGACAATCCGTCGCGTCCCTACGCCCGCTGGTTCGTGAACACCATGGTGGTGGGCGTCGTGACCTCCGCGGCCACCGTCTTCCTCGGCGCCATGGCGGCCTACGCGTTCTCCCGCATGCGGTTCAAGGGGCGCCGGATCGGGCTGCTGAGCCTGCTGCTGCTGCAGATGTTCCCGCAGCTGCTCGCCGTCGTCGCGATCTTCCTGCTGCTCAGCGGCATCTCCGAGGTCATCCCGGCGCTCGGCCTCGGCAGCCAGCTGGGCCTGATCATGGTCTACCTCGGCGGGGCGCTGGGCGTGAACACATACCTGATGTACGGCTTCTTCAACACCGTCCCGCAGTCCCTCGACGAGGCCGCCAAGATTGACGGCGCCAGCCACACGCAGATCTTCTTCGGCATCATCATGCGCCTGGTCACCCCGATCCTGGCCGTGGTGGGCCTGCTGTCCTTCATCGCCATTTCCGGCGAATTCGTGATCGCGTCCGTGGTGCTCACGGACCCGGACAGCCAGACCCTGGCCGTCGGCCTCTACTCCTTCGTGGCGCAGCAGCGCTCCGAAAACTGGGGCGTCTTTGCCGCCGGCGCCGTCCTCGCCGCCGTGCCGGTCATGGCACTGTTCCTGTTCCTGCAGCGCTACATCGTCAGCGGCCTGACGGCAGGCTCGGTGAAGGGCTAGGCATGTCAGCGGAGCGCACCGCGGGGCCGCTTCCGCACCACGACGGCTCGGGCCTGCACGCCCCGCAGCGGGCGGCCCTTGGCGAGACGGCCCGGCTCCGGCTCCGCGTCCCCGAGGGGTGGGGCAGCGCCAGCCGGGTGTGGCTCCGCTCCCTGCACGACGGGGAACCCCGCTATGACGCCGCCGCCCGGCTCGGGGCGGCGGACGGCTGGGTCTGGTGGGAAGCGGACCTCACGGTCACCAACCCGGTGGCCCGCTACCGCTTCCTGATCGAGGCCGGGCAGCGGTACTGGACCCTCAACGCCCAGGGCATCTTCAGCCGGGACGTCTCCGACTACGCCGACTTCCGGCTAACGACCTTCCCGGCCGGCCCGCAGTGGCTGCGCCGGGGCACGATGTACCAGGTCTTCCCGGACCGCTTTGCGCGCTCGTCCGCCGGACAAAACCCGGCCTCGTCGCAGCCGGTTCCTGACTGGGCCGTGCCCTGCGACTGGGACGCCACCGAAGTCCAGGGCGCATCCGCGCAGACGCCCTTCCAGTTCTACGGCGGCGACCTGCACGGCATCACGGAGCACCTGGACCATATCCAGGCCCTGGGGGCGGACATCATCTACCTGACGCCGTTTTTCCCCGCGCGCTCCAACCACCGCTACGATGCCTCCACCTTCGCCGCGGTGGACCCGCTGCTGGGCGGCGACGCGGCCCTGGTGGAACTGGTGGAGGCGGCCCACGCCCGCGGCCTGAAGGTGATGGGCGACCTCACCGCCAACCACTCCGGCGACGCCCATGAATGGTTCCAGCGGGCCCTGGCCGCACCCGGCTCCGAGGAAGCCGGCTACTACTACTTCAACGCTGACCACAGCAGCTACGAAGCCTGGTACGGCGTAGCCTCGCTGCCCAAGCTGAACTGGGCCTCGGCCGGGCTGCGGCACCGGTTCGTCCTGGACGATGATTCCCCGGTGGCCCGCTGGCTCCGTCCGCCCTTCAACCTGGACGGCTGGCGGATCGACGTCGGCAACATGACCGGACGGCTCGGGCAGACCGACCTCAACCAGGACGTGGCCCGGCTGATCGCGGACCGGGTCCGGGAGATCAACCCGGACGCGGCGCTGCTGGCCGAGGCCACCAACGACGCGGCGCCGGACTTCAGCGGCGAGCATTGGCACGGTGCCATGACCTACTCCAACTTCACCCGCCCGCTGTGGGCCTGGCTCGCCGGCGACGCCGGGCACGTCAACTTCTTCGGCACGCCCCTGCCCGGGCCGAACCGGATGGACGCCGAGGACTTCCTCGCCACCCACCAGGACCTGGCCGCGGCGTTCAGCTGGGACGTCCGGCAGCAGAACATGAACGCCCTGAACAGCCACGACACCGCCCGGGCCGCCACCGTCATGATCGACGGCGGCCAGCAGTTGGGCGCCGTGCTGATGTTCACCCTTCCCGGCGTCCCGGTGGTGTTCGCGGGGGACGAATTCGGGCTCAAGGGCGACAACGGGGAGTTCTCCCGCACCCCCATGCCGTGGGCGGACCCCGCCCGGATCCTGGACGACCTGCGCGGCGTCTACGCCGCGCTGACCACGCTGCGCCGGGAACAGCCCGCGCTCACCGGCGGCGGGATCCGCTGGCTGCACGCGCAGGGGGATGCACTGGCCTACGTGCGGGAGACGGCGGAGAGTTCGGTGCTGGTGGTGGTGGCCCGCGCCGCCGCGGACATCCGGCTCGCCGCCGGCCAGCTCTCCGACGGCCAGTTCGGCGCCCTCGCCCGGCCGCCGGCGTTCGCCGCCGGTGACATCGCCGCCCGTGACGTCGCCGCCGGGCACAATGCCGTTGACCCGGCCGCCGCGGAGCCGGCGGCCGGCCCTGCGCCGGGTGCATCCATCCGCGCCGGCGGCGCCGCGGCCGCCGTCTGGGTGCTCCCCGGGGTCAGGCTGCCGGCGCCCTAGACTGAAGGCCGGGACTGACGTCCGGATTCAATGGAGAACTGGAGAGCGCATGCGCAGCATTGTTGAGGAGCTGACCGCCGCCCTGGGGGCGGAGAAAGTCGTCGTGGATGCGGCGGCCCTGGCCGCGTATGCCGTGGACCAGGCCCCCGTGCTGGACTACCAGTTGCCGCAGGCCGTGGTCCTGGCCGAATCGGTGGCCGACGTCCAGGCCGCCGTCCGCGCCTGCGCCGCCCGCCGGGTCCCGCTGGTGGCCCGCGGAGCCGGCACCGGGGTATCCGGCGGCGCCCACGCCAGCGAGGGCTGCGTGGTGCTGGGACTGGAACGGATGAACCGCATCCTGGACCTCAATCCGGACGACGAGACCGCCGTCGTCGAACCCGGCGTCATCAACGCGGACCTCAACGCCGCCGCCGCCGTGCACGGGCTGATGTACGCCCCGGACCCGGCCAGCTACAAGCTCTCCACCATCGGCGGCAACATCGCCACCAACGCCGGCGGGCTGCGCTGCGCGAAGTACGGGGTGACCCGGGACTCCGTGCTGGCGCTCGACGTCGTGCTCGCGGACGGCACCCTGATCCACACCGGGCACCAGACCTTCAAGGGGGTGGCCGGCTACGACCTCACCGGGCTGTTCGTGGGATCCGAGGGAACCCTGGGGATCGTCGTCGGGGCCACGGTGCGGCTGAAGTACCTGCCGCGGGAGGTCCACACCATCGCCGCGTTCTACCCCGACTTCCGCAGCGCGGCGGCGGGCGTCCTCGCGGTGGGCAAGGCGCGCGTGCAGCCGGCCATCATGGAACTGCTCGACGGCGGCTCGCTCGCCCAGCTCGACGACGCCCACGGCTCGGAGCTGGCCTCCCGGGGACAGTCCCTGCTGCTGATCCAGACCGACGGCTTCGGCGCCGCGGCGGAGGCCGCCGCGATCCGGCCCCTGCTCGCCGCCGGCGGGGCCGTGGTCACCATGGAGGCCGACGCCGAAGCCGAACAACTCGTGGAGCTGCGGCGCAACAGCCGCGGCGTGGAGGTCGACGACGAATACCGGGTGGGCGAGGATGTCGCCGTGCCGCGCTCGCGGCTGGTGGACTACGTTGCGGAGCTGGAGGCCATGGCAGTGAAGCACTCCGTCAGGCTCAAGGTGGTGGCGCACGCCGGCGACGGCAACCTGCACCCCACGTTCTGGGTGGACCGGACCGGCGGCGGGGTGGACGCCGCGGCCATGGAGCGCCTCGGTGCCGCCCTCGATGATTCGGTCACCGTAGCCCTGGCGATGGGCGGCACCATCACGGGGGAGCACGGCGTGGGCCAATACAAGCTGCGCTGGCTGGGCCTGGAGCTGAAGGAGCCGGTGCGTGAACTGCAGCGCAGGGTCAAGGAACTCTTCGACCCGGCCGGGATCCTGAACCCCGGCAAGGCGATTTAGCGCGGCTGCGCTGGAACCGCCGGATGCCCGAAACCCTAGTCGTCGGCGTCCGGGTACTCGTCGAGGGCTTCGTCGCCGCCGTAGCGTGACTCCTCGGTCTCCACTTCGAGGATCTTGAGCAGCTCGGTGTCCGGGTTGAGCATGATCGCGGCCTCGTCCCGGCGGTGCCGGAGCTCGGAGTCGATGTAGGACTGCACGGCCTCGGCCAGCGGGATGTGCCGGTTTTCCTTTTCGGACATGTACCAGCGGTGCTCCAGGATCTCGTGCACGGCTTCCGCCGGTTCGAGTTTCCCGGACAAATCGCGGGGGATCGAGCGGACGATCGGCTCGAAGATCTGGCTCACCCAGAGGTGCGCGCTGTATTCCTCGTCCATGCCGGGGTTGTTGTCCGCCCGGAAGGAGTCCATGTCGTTGAGCAGCCGCCGGGCCTGGTTTTCCTGCGCGTCCAGGCCGGTCAGGCGCAGCAGCCGGCGCTGGTGGTGTCCGGCGTCCACCACCTTGGGCTGGAGCTGGATCGTGGAGCCGTTCTGGGTGGTCTTGATGGCGTACTCCTCGACGTCGAAGCCCAGTTCGTTGAGCCGGCGGATGCGCGCGGCCACACGCCAGCGTTCACCGATCTCGAAGGACTCCTTCTCCGTCAGCTCGGTCCAGAGCCGCCGGTAGCTCTCCATGATCAGCTCGCTGGTGGCGACGGGATCCACCTTTTCCTCGATCAGGCCGCCGTCGAGCAGGTCCATCAGTTCACCGGCGATGTTGACCCGGGCGATCTCCAGGTCGTACTCGCGCTGCCCGGTGGACAGGTCCGGGTACAGCTCGCCGGTTTCGGCGTCCACGAGGTAGGCGGCGAAGGCGCCGGCGTCGCGGCGGAACAGGGTGTTGGAGAGCGAGACGTCGCCCCAGTAGAAGCCGATCAGGTGCAGGCGGACCAGCAGCAGGGCCTGGGCGTCGATCAGGCGGGTGAGGGTGTCCTTGCGGAGCATCTGGGAGAACAGCGCGCGGTACGGCATGGAGAACTTCAGGTGCCGGGTGACCAGCACCGGGTTCAACGGCCGGCCCTCCGGGGTGGTGCGGCCGGTGATCACCGCCACCGGCTCCACGCAGGGGACGTCCAGCCGGGCCAGCTTGCGGAGCATGTGGTACTCGTGCCGGGCGATGTGCTCCGAAGTTTCCTTGATGGCGATCACGGAGCCGCCCAGGTGGGCGAAGCGCACGATGTGCCGGGAGATGCCGCGGGGGAGCGCGGCGAGGTATTCCGCCGGCCATTCCTCCAGTGCGATGTGCCAGGGCAGGTCCAGCAGTTCGGGCTCCGTGGCGGCGGCCGTGATGCTCAGCGAACTGGAGACGGTCTTGTCATCGTTGGCGCTGGCCGCCACATACCGGGGCAGCTTGCCGATTTGCCCGTAGTCAGTGGGTTCGTCGTGCCACTGGGCACCGTTGTCCTCGCTCATGCGGTTCTCCTCGGTCATGCTGCAATTCTCCCGTACGGGGCGGGCCGTGCCTAAACCCGGTCGGTTAACGGTCGACGGCGGCCCTCCCGGAGGAGGACCGCCGTCACCCACAAGCTGGGTTAGTCGCCCAGGCGCAGGCCGGTCTTGGTGTCGAACAGGTGCACGTGGCCCGACTGCGGGCGGACCCAGACGGTCTCGCCCTTCATCGGGGGGCGGCGTCCGTCGACGCGGGCCACGATGTCGTGGCTCTTGCCGTCCAGCGTGGTGTGGCCGTAAACGTAGGCGTCGGCGCCGAGTTCCTCGACGACGTCGACCTCGACCTGGAGGCCCTCGCCCTCCGGCGCGGTCTCGAGGTCCTCGGGCCGCGAGCCGAGCGTGACGGTCTGGCCGTGGGCCTCCTCAAGGACATCGCGCGGTACCGGGTAGACGGTGCCGCCGAACTGCACGCCGCCGTCGACGACGGGAAGCTCAAGCAGGTTCATCGCCGGGGAGCCGATGAAGCCGGCGACGAAGACGTTCTTCGGCTTGTCGTAGAGGTTGCGCGGGGTGTCCACCTGCATCAGCAGGCCGTCCTTGAGCACGGCGACGCGGTCGCCCATGGTCATGGCCTCGACCTGGTCGTGCGTGACGTAGACGGTGGTGACGCCGAGGCGGCGGGTCAGCGAAGCGATCTGCGTGCGGGTCTGCACGCGGAGCTTGGCGTCAAGGTTGGACAGCGGCTCGTCCATGAGGAACACCTGCGGGTTGCGCACGATCGCGCGGCCCATGGCAACGCGCTGGCGCTGGCCGCCGGAGAGGGCCTTCGGCTTGCGGTCCAGGTAGGGCTCAAGATCCAGGAGCTTCGCGGCTTCACGGACACGCTCGGCGCGCTCTTCCTTGCTGACGCCGGCGATCTTCAGGGCGAAGCCCATGTTGTCCGCGACCGTCATGTGCGGGTACAGGGCGTAGTTCTGGAAGACCATGGCGATGTCGCGGTCCTTCGGCGGAACATCGGTGACGTCGCGGTCGCCGATCAGGATCCGGCCGGAGTTCACGTCCTCAAGACCTGCGAGCATGCGCAGGGAGGTGGACTTTCCGCAGCCGGAGGGTCCCACGAGGACCAGGAACTCGCCGTCGGCGATTTCAATGTTGAGCTTGTCAACAGCGGGCTTCTCTGTGCCCGGGTACAGACGCGTAGCGTTATCAAAAGTAACTGTAGCCACAGTTATCAATCCCTTCACCGGCAGGTACGTGCCGGACGATCCGTAGTGAATGGTTCTTTTTATTCAGTTGTGGCATCCGGAGTTGGATGCGCATGCTCCCCGGCCGAAGCCGAGGAGCATCCAGCGACGCCGCACGGTAGTTGTGCGCCACATCACATACAGAGTATGTCAGATTTTTGGTTTTTGGGGGGAAAGGTTACGGATCTCACAGGTGGGGTCCGTCACCTGGCGCCGAAAAAGGGGTGTGTATGCTGTGCGCATGACGGCACTGCAGATCTATGTCAGTTTCCCGGGCACCGCACGCGAGGCGCTGGGCTTCTACGCGGACGTTTTCGGCGGAGAGCTTGCCTTGTTCACCTACGAGGAGTTCAACCGCACCGACGGCCCGCCGGATGCCATCGCCCACGGTCAGCTGGCAGGCACAGTCGCCCTGGCCGGATCGGACGCGGCGGCCGGCGAGGAGAGCGTCCGGTTCGAAGGTCTCAGGCTCTCGCTGCTGGGGACCGCCGAGCCGGCCGTCCTGCACGAGTGGTTCGACAAACTCGCCGACGGCGGCCGGGTGGTCGACCCCCTTGCGCCCAAGCCCTGGGGCGCGTCGGACGGCCAGGTCATCGACCGTCACGGACTTCACTGGCTCATCGGCTACGAACCCGACTCCTCACCCAACTGACCCGCAGCAGTTGCCGTCTTCAGGGGTGAAAACGACAACTAGTGCGAGTCAGTGTGGGGCGAAGGGCCGGGAGGCAGTCCCCTAGAGGAGGTCGCGCAGCACCTGCGGGTAGTTCGTGATGACACCGTCGACACCCCAGTTGATGGCGCGGCGCATGTCCTGGCCGCCGTTCACGGTCCAGGTGTACGTCTTCAGACCGTAGCGGTGGATCGTGGTGACCGTGTCCTGCGTCATGTCGCCGAGGGCCGGGTTGACGGCCTGCGCCCAGGTGGCGGCGTCGGCGATCAGAGCCTCGGACGGCCGGCCGCCGCCGACGAGCAGGCCGACGGGCACGTCGACCGCGAGGGCATCATAGGCGCGCAGCCAGTCGTGGTTGAACGACTGCATCATGACCCGGCCGTGCCGCAGGGCCTGGGTGAATTCGGGCAGGGCGCGCAGTTCCCTGTCGACATCGTTCTCAATGCCCGGGTAAAGCTCGGGCGACTTGACCTCCAGCAGCATGCCGGTCTGACGGCCGACGGCGTGCGCCCACTCCGCGAGCGTCGGCACGCGCTGGCCGGCGAACTGGGGCGCGAACCATGAGCCGGCGTCGAGCTGTTTGATCTCGGCGAGGGTGAAGTCGCGGACATTCCACGGTGCCCGGTCGGGGAAAACCGCCTCCACATCGGTGGTGCGGGCCAGGGTGGTGTCGTGAACGATCACCAGGGCGCCGTCGGCGGTCCGCTGGATGTCGTTCTCCACCACGTCCGCCTTCTGCCGCAGCGCGAGTTCCACGGCTGCGAGAGTGTTCTCCGGGGCGGCGCCGCTCGAACCCCGGTGGGCGATGACCTGCACGGCCGAACGGGGTCCGCTGTCCTGGGCTGGCTCCTGGGCGGCCTGCGCGGCCGGTGCGGTGAAAGCACTGAGGGCGGCAAGGGCAAACCCCGTGGCGGCCACGAGCACGCGTTCTGAGCGGCGCATGGATAACCTCTTTCTGTTGTGAACCGGCCGGTGCCGGTTGCGCCCACCCACGCTCTCCCAGGTTTGTGCACCCGGCCCGAACTGCCGGTGGCCGGGAGGTGAAATGTGCCGCTAGCTGCCCACAGCCTTCGCCCGCTCGCGCAGCAGGGCCTCGAGCAGTTCGGCGACATGCACGGGAGCTTCCACCCGGAACTCGGCCTGGGTGAAGTCCAGTCCCACCTTCACGCCCAGGTCCCCGCGGATGAGATTGCCCAGGGCGTCCTCGTCCGTGGTGTCGTCGCCGGCGAAAACGACCGCCGTGGCACCGGTGGCCTGGCGGAGGAACGCCACGCCCTCGCCCTTGGAGGCGTGGACCACGGCCGTCTCCAGCACGCGGTTCCCGGTCTTGAGGAAGACGCCGGGACGGTCCTGCAGGGCGGCCCTGGCCGCCGCCACCGCGTCCTCGGCGACGTCATCGGCAGCCAGCCGGGTGTGCAGCACGACGCCGGCCGGCTTGTCCTCGAGCAGCGTGCCGGGCGCGACGTCCACGATCTCCGCCAGGATCCGGCGCACGTCTGCCAGCAGCTCCCGCTGGGCGTCTTCCAGCACAAGTTCGGCGGAACCGGGGCCCATCCAGACCTCCGCGCCGTGGCTGCCGATCAGCAGGGTCTTCTCCGGCGGCGCGGCGACCGCCCGCAGGCTTCCCAGGGCCCGGCCCGAGATGAGCGCCGTCGTCGTCCGCGGCAGTTCGGCGAGGGCGGCGAAGGCGGCGGCCGAGCGGGGCAGCGCCCGGGCGTCCTCCGCATGGTCCACCAGCGGGGCCATGGTGCCGTCGAAATCCATCGCCACCAGCAGCTGCTCCGTGCCGGCGACGCGGTGTACCGCCGCCAGCAGTTCGGGGGAGAGCGAAAGGCTGGTCCTGTCGGGGGTGGCGTCAGGAGTCATCGCGGACCACTTTCTCCTGCAGCGCGCGGAGGAAGTCGGCGGACCAGAGGTCCACGTCATTGGTCAGGATCTGCTTGCGCATGGCGCGCATCCGGCGCGCAGCCTCGGCGGGCTGCATGTTGACCGCCCGCATGATGGTGTCCTTGAGCCCGTCGATGTCGTGCGGGTTCATCAGGAGGGCCTGCTTGAGCTGGTCCGCCGCGCCGGCGAACTCGCTGAGGACCAGGGCGCCGTCGTTGTTCGTCCGCGCCGTGACGTATTCCTTGGCGACTAGGTTCATGCCGTCGCGCAGCGCGGTGACGAGCATGACGTCGGCGGCCAGGTACAGCGCGACCATCTCCTCGATCGGGTAGCTGTGGTGCAGGTACCGGACGGCGGTGTTCTGCATCGTGTCGTAGGTGCCGTTGATGTGGCCGACGGTGCCTTCGACCTCCTCGCGCAGCAGGCGGTACTGTTCGACGCGCTCGCGGCTGGGGCTGGCGACCTGGATCAGCGAGGCGTCCTCCACCGTGACCTTGCCGTCCTGCAGGAGTTCCTCGTAGGCCTTGAGCCGGTGCCGGATGCCCTTGGTGTAATCCAGCCGGTCGACGCCCAGCAGGATGGTCTTGGGATTGCCGAGGTCCCGGCGGATCTGCTTGGCACGCTCGATGATCTCCGGCTTCCGCGCCAGTTCGGTGATCTGCTTGACGTCGATGGAGATCGGGAAGGCCTGGGCGCGGGCAATATGGGTGGTTTCGCCGTCGGCGCCCTTGACGTGGACCTGCTGCTGCTTGACGCTGGCCCCGAGGAAGCGGCGGGCCGAGCGCATGAAGTTCCCGGCGTCGCTGCTGCGCTGGAAACCGACCAGGTCCGCGCCCAGCAGGCCGTCGATGATCGCACGGCGCCACGGCAGCTGCGCGAAAATCTCCGGCGGCGGGAAGGGAATGTGGTTGAAGAAGCCGATCTTAAGGTCCGGACGCGCCTCGCGGAGCATCTTGGGGACCAGCTGGAGCTGGTAGTCCTGGACCCAGACCGTGGCGCCCTGGGCGGCGTGGCGGACGACGGCGTCGGCGAACCGCTTGTTGACCTTGCGGTACGAGTCCCACCAGGCGCGGTGGAACTCCGGCGGCGCGATCACGTCGTGGTACAGCGGCCAGAGCGTGGCGTTGGAGAAACCCTCGTAGAAGAGCTCGATGTCCCGGGTGCTGAGCTGGACGGGGATGAGGTCGATGCCGCCGTGGCTGAAGGGCTCGAGGTGCTCGTCGGGGGCGCCGTGCCAGCCCACCCAGGCGCCGTCGGTTTTGGTCATCATGGGGGCCAGCGCCGTCACCAGGCCGCCGGGGGAGCGGCGCCAGCCGTCCTCGCAGCCGGGTTCATCCGGGGAGCAGCGGTCCACCGGCAGGCGGTTGGACACCACCATGAAGTCGAACGCGGCGGCTGGTTCCGGGGCGTCCGGGTGCTTGTCCGGCGTCGATGCGGGGTCCTGCCCCGGTTCGGCCGTCTGCGCGGTGTCCTGCTCGGCGCGCAGCTCGGCGCTCGCGTGTGCTTCCATTGGTGCCCCCTGGGGTCGCTTGTGGCTCTGATCCACCCTAGTCCGGCGGAATCTTCTGTGCTATTCGCCCGTTAGGCACACGGGAAGAAACTTGAAAGCGCAAGCTCCTCAGGTTTCTCCCCTAAAATGATGAGGTTGCCACCCAGTGGACCATCCCAGGCCGATCGACACGAGGAACTAATGAGCCCCGCAAACGAACCCCGTCAGTCCAAAGCGGACCGCACTGCCGCGGCCCGCGAGAAAGCCCGTGAGATCCGCGAAGCGCAGCTGAAGAAGGAAAAGCGCAACAAGCTGCTCATCGGCTGGGGCATCGTGGCCGCCGTCGTCGCGATCATCGTCGTTGTCGCCCTGGTGGTCACCTCCAACATCCAGAAGAACGCCCCGGTGGCGGATTCCGGCCCGACGCCGGCGAACGGCAACGTCAATGGCGGCGTCACCCTGCTGGCCAACACCGAGGTGGCGAAGTCGGAACCGGCCACCGTCAACCTCGCGGATCTGCCCTCGGCCCCCGCCACGCCGCCGGCAGACGTCAAGGCGCCCGGTGCCGAGGCCGAGGCCGGCAAACCCGTCAAGGTGGTCCTGTACATCGACTTCATCTGCCCGGTCTGCAAGGACTTCGAAGCCCGCTACAACGAGACGATGACCAAGTTGCGCAACGACGGCAAGATCACGGTCGAATACCGGCCCCTGGGCTTCCTGGACAGCCGCTCCAGCACCAACTACTCCTCGCGGGCCGCCAACGCCGCGGCCTGCGTAGTGAACGAGTCCCCGGAGAAGTACAAGGAGTTCGTCGACGCGCTGTTCGCCAAGCAGCCGGCCGAGGGCGGCGCGGGCATCTCCGATGCGGACCTGAAGAAGATGGCCACGGAGACCGGCGCCAAGAGCATCGACAAGTGCGTCGATGAGAAGACGTACCGCCCGTACGTGAAGTACACGACCCAGCAGGCCGCCTCCATCGGGGTGACCGGAACGCCCACCGTCTTCGTCGAGGGCAAGCAGTGGGGCAAGGGCGACAGCGCCCAGACCCCGTTCGACCAGTTCCTGCAGGCCGCGGTCGACGCCAAGAAGTAACCGCCGGCTGAGGGAAGCAGCCCGGCCCGGGTTTCGTCCGGGCCGGGCTGCTTTTTTGTGGCTGTTTTTTATCCGCAGGGATCCGTGGGCTACCCTTATCTAGCGCTTAGCGTCCGGCCCTTTTTCGCCGCCGGACGACGACGGCGGATTGCCTCCTTAGCTCAGTTGGCCAGAGCACCGCTCTTGTAAAGCGGGGGTCGTCGGTTCGAATCCGACAGGGGGCTCCACGAACCCCTCCGCTGCCGGCCGAAGTTCCGGCGGGACGAAAGGCCCTTGACCCTCCCGGCGCGGCGGCGGAGTCTAGCCGCATGACTGATACGAATCCCGGGACCACGCCTGACATCAAGTCCACTGAACTCCATGAACAGCCGACGGCGGTGCTGCGCGAAACGGTGCCCATGAACGCCCTGCGCGATTTCTTCGGCCGCGCCTACTCCTCGGTGATGGCCGCCGTGCAGCAGCAGCACGTCCAGCTGGCCGGACCGCCGTTCGCGCTGTACCGGGGCATGCCCACCGACGTCGTCGACGTCGAAGCGGGCTTTCCGCTCGCGGCACCCTTCCCGGGTGGCGGCGACGGCGGTGTGACGGCCGGTGTGCTCCCGGCCGGGCGCGCCCTCGAGGCGATGCATGTGGGCCCGTACGAGGCCTTGCCGGAGACCTACGCCAAGGTGATGGCACGGATGCAGGCGGAGGGCCTGACGCCGGGCGACACCATGTGGGAGTACTACCTCAGCGATCCCGGCACCGAGCCGGATCCGGCCGTGTGGAAAACCCTCATCGTCTGGCCGGTGGCCTGATCCCGGACGCAATCCGGCGCTAGTCGGCGTCGATCTCGTCGAGGAGTTTCCTGGCTGCGTCGGCAATGTCGTCGTGACCATGTTGCGCGGCCCGGCTCTCCAGCGAAATAACGGCGCAGCGGTGGATTTTCTTGAAGTCGCCGAAGGGAAACGTGACGCTGCCCTTGGTCTCCTTGGAGGCGTCCGGATCCAGCCCCAGATGCCAGTGGGAGAACTCGGCGAATCCGTTCTTTTCGATGAACGTGTTTTCCTGCTCGGCGGACGGTGCGTGCTCGCTCCAGTCGTCCCGGGTGTCGCGCTGGATCTTCCCGTCCTTGACCAGGCGGCGCGCGAGGGAGAGCGCTTGTTTGTTGAGTTTCGTGGCCATCATTACCTCCAGGTTGTCCCGGTCCGGCGACGCGGAATGTCGCTTTAAACACAGTATTCTTCAACTCCGGGCATGATGGCCTAAACTGCTTCACTGAGGTGCCTGAAATGGCGCTGCGCAGCAACGAAAGTGAACCCCGCTATGGCTACCGATTACGACGCCCCACGCAAGACAGAAGAAGAGTCTCCCGCTGAGTCGCTGGAGGCCCTCCAGGCGTCCCGTGGCGGCGGCGCCCAGACTGCTGTTATCGACGTCGACGAGAACGACACCGCTGAAGGCATCGACCTTCCCGGCGCCGACCTCTCCGGCGAAGAACTGACGGTCATTGTTGTTCCCGAGCAGTCCGATGAATTCACCTGCTCCTCTTGCTTCCTGGTCCGCCACCGGTCCCAGGTTGCCAAGGAAAAGAACGGCCTGAAGTACTGCCGCGACTGCGAAGGCTAAAAGCCGTCGCACCGGCCCCACCGGGTTCGTTTAAAAAGTATTCCAAGCAAAGCGCCGGACTCCCGCAAGGGCCCGGCGCTTTGCCGTATCCGGCCCTGCCGCAACAGGATCAGTGCTGCATCCGTGACCTGGGCGGCCTTCGGCTAACGGTTGAACGCCGATGCCGCACGGACCCTCGTCAGGGAGACCGCACGATCGTACGCTGGAACTGTCTGAATGACTTGAGGGGGCGGCCCGCGTGATCCGGTTCCAGGGGAAGAAACCCACCGTCTGGTTGGTGGCAGTGCTGATGGCGGCAGGGCTGGGGCTCCTGGCCCCCGGGCCCGCCGCGGCCGCACCGTACTGCGGTCTCGTCTGGGGGTCGCTGGCCAAGGCCGACAGCGCGATGAGCCGGGCGAAAGTGGTCAATGTCCGCACCGGCCAGCACTACTGCTTCGACCGGATCGTCATCGACCTCAACAGCCCGGTGGCCGGCTACACGGTGCGGTACGTGCCTCAGGTCGCGCAGGACGGGTCCGGCCTGCCGGTCCCGTTGCGGGGCCAGGCCTTCCTGCAGCTCACCGTCAACGCGCCCGCCTACGACGACGCCGGGAAGTCCACCTTCACGCCCGGCCGCAAGGACGAGGTGAGCAACGTCGGCGGATACCAGACGTTCCGGCAGGTGGCGTGGGCAGGAAGCTTTGAGGGCTACACCAGCCTGGGCGTCGGTGTCCGGGCGCGGCTGCCCTTCCGGGTTTTCACGCTGGACGGGCCCGGCTCCGGCTCGCGCCTGGTGATTGACGTGGCGCATTTCTGGTGAACCGGCCCTGGTGAGCCGGCCCTGGTGAGCCGGCGGCGCCGGGCGGCGGGTTCGGCTAGAGCGCGCCGAGGTCCGCCCGCAGCGGGTAGTCCTTGCCGTCCAGCACCAGCTGGGTGCAGCGCCGGGTGGCAGGGTTGAGCACGATCGGCGCCATCAGGTTGACCGTGGTGGCGGCGGGGGAGTGGTTGACCACCACCAGTACCTGGGGTGCCTCATCCGCGCCAAGCTCCAAGGCCTCCCGCGCTGCGGCCGGGACCGGCGGCGCGTAGCCCGGAACAAACACGGCCGCGTCCGCGAGGAAGAGCCGCACCGGAGCGGAACCGGATTCGAGGGCGAACAGGCCCGGGGCGCTGTCAATGTTCCGCAGGGCGAAGTCGTGCACATTCTCCAGCCCCGGCATGGGGGCCGTGAACGTCACCGGAGTGCTGCTGAGAACGGAGTTCATCGCAGGAAGTCCATCAGCGTGGGCTGCAGGACCCGCGCGGTGGCGGCCAGGGCCACCTGGTAGTTGGTTTCCTGAAGTTTCAGGTCCATGATCACGCTGCCAAGGTCAGCTTTTTCGATCCCGGTCCGCTGGGCGTCCAAGGAAGCCTCCAATTCGGTGTTGACGTTGCCGGCACGTTCCAGCTGTGCCTGCCGTGTTCCAATTTCAGCACGGCCGTTGACGATGTTCTTAAAGGCCGTGTCGACGTCGGCCACCCGCGGGGAGATATCGGTGCCGGTCCGCAGGTCCGCCGCGAGCTTGCTCACGATGTCAAAGACCGAGCCGTTGCCATTGCCGAAGATCGCGGCGCCGTCGGCGTCCACCCGGACTGTCTCGGTGGCGCTGATCCGCCGCTCCACCGGGCTGGCGCCGGTGCCGTTGAAAGTGGGCGGAGTACCGGTGTCGCTAGGGATAGCGGGGTTGCGCGGAGTGCCGGGGGTAAAGGCACCGGCACTATCCGAGCTGCCGGCGAAGATGTTCCGGCCCAAATGCTGGGTGTTGGCAATGGACACCAGGTCCGTCTTCAGCGACTCCAGTTCGGCGGCGATGGCGTCCCTGCCCGACTGGTTGAGGGAGTCGTTGCCGGCCATGACCGTGAGGTCCTTGACCCGGCGCATCACGTTGGTGGCCTGTTCCAGCGCCGAATCCCCAGCGGCGAGCCAGGTGTTTCCGTCGTCGATGTTCCGGCCGTACTGGGCGTTGGCCGCGAGGAGCGACCGGGTAGCCAAGGCCTGGGCCGTGGCGGCCGGATCGTCCGAGGGCCGGGAGATCTTGTTGAGCGAGGTGGCTTTGTCCTGCAGCTCGGCGAGCTTGGCCTGCTGGGTCTGCAGGGTGCGCTGCGCGGCCGCGCTCATGGTCAGGTTTGTTACCCGGTTCAGCATGGCTACCTTCCTACCAGTCCGGTGCGGTTGATCAGGACGTCCAGGGCCTCGTCGACGGCGGTCATCACGCGAGCCGCTGCCTGGTAGGCGTGCTGGTTGGTCAGCAGGTTAACGTTTTCCTCGTCCAGGCTCACCGACGCCTGCGAGGCGCGGCCCGTCAGCGCCGACGTCTGGGCCGCGGAGGTGAGTGCTTCGCGCTGCTGGGCGCCGCGGGACTCGACGCCGATGCCCGTGACGATGCCGGACCAAAGTTTGTCCGGTGAGTCCGCGCCGGTACCGAGCTGTGAAATCCGGTCCGCGATGGTGGTGTCGAGCGCGCCTTGGTTGGCCAACTTCAGCGCGATGTCGGCGGTGCTGACCGGGGCCTTGATGGTGAGGGCCGCCGGCCCGGTGCCGGTCGTGAAGAAGTTCTGTCCTGATGTCCCGTTGGGGAGCTGGCCCTGCTGATGGACGTCGTTGACGGACTTTGCCAGGGCGGTAGCGAGTTTGTTGTAGGACTCGGCTGCCTCGGCGATGGCGCCGCCGTTGCCGCCGGCGGCCGGGGCCAGCACTGACAGCGCGCCGGCGATTTCACCGCCGTCCGAGGAGGCCACCCCCGCCGGGTCCGTCCAGAGCAGCTGCACGGTTGAGCCCAGCGTGTCCCCGGCCTGGCTGCCGGACAGCTGCAAACCCCGGACCGAGGTGCCCATGACGAGCGCATTGCCGCCGATATGGACGTCCACGGTGCCGTCGGGCTGTTCGCGGACCGTGCCGCCGGCCAGCCGCGAAATGGTCTCGGTGAGTTTGGCACGGGCATCGATCAGCTCGTTCGCTGATCCGCCCGCGGCCAGGGTGGAGCGGATGGTGGCGTTGTAGGCGGCCACCTGGCCGGCGGCGGCGTTGACGGCGGTGACGGCGTCGGCGGCCTGGGCGCGGACGCTGCTCCATTGTCCCTGCAGGGCCTGGTACGCGGAGGAAATCTTGTCCGTCAGGGAGTTGGCCGCGTTCAGCAGCAACCCCTTCGGACCGTCCCCGTCCGGCTGCCTGGCCGCGCCCTGCCACGCGGACCAGAAACCCTGGAGCGAAGCGGAGATGCCGTTGTCTCCGGGTTCCTGCAGGATGCCCTCGATGCCCTGCAGGGCCGAGGAGCGGACCCCGGCGTAGCCTGCCTGCGCCGTCGCGGAGCGGACGCTGGCGTCCAGGACGCTGCTGCCCAGCCGTGCGATGGCGTCCACCGAGACGCCCTGGCCCGCCTCGGGGCGGCCGGAGCCGTGGAGGCCCTGGGCCGGCGCGGCGATGGCCGACTGCTGGACCCGCTGCCGGGTGTAGCCCTCGGTGGCGGCGTTGGCGATGTTCTGGCCGGCCACGTTCATGCCCTGCTGGGCGGCAGTCAGCCCGCGGTAGGCGGTGTTCAGGGCGCCGAAGGTGCTCATGGTCGCTTCCTTAGAATTGCTTGTCGAAGATGCGAGAGCCGGCCGTGTCCCCGGTCTTGCCGTGGGCGTCATAGGTGCCGGCGGTGGCCGGACGCAGATCGGCGAGGGACTCCTGGGTGGACCGGACCGCCGTGCGCAGGTACTGCTCGTTCGCGTCGCGGAGTTCCTTGATCAGGGCAGTCTGGCGGGTCAGGGCGGCGAGATGGGCGCGCAGCACTTCGGCCCAGGCGCCTTCGGGCGCCGCCTCGGCGAGTTCGCCGAGGGTGGCGTCCGTGGGCAGGCCCCAGGTTTCGGCGACGACAGCGGCCTCGATGGTTCGGGCCAGGCTCGCCTGGGAGAGGTGCCCGAGGACCTGTTCGACTTCCTTGGTGCCGTGCGGCAGCCAGCGGGACTTGCCGGCGGTGAGCAGCAGCTGTTCTTCCTCCAGCTTGAAGGTCAGAACGTCCAGAAGTTCACGCTCCCGCCACAGCAGGGCAGAAAGTTCGTGGATGGCCATGGTCCGGACGGCTCCCTTATGAGTGTCAATGGTGCGAGCGGTTGATGCGGTGCTGCCGAGGCGCGAATTCATCGTGCGGACGGTGCAGCCTGCAGCAGGGTTCGTACAAACTATCGGCAGGGCTTCCGGAACGGTTAGCAGGAATAGCGCCGATAACACGCGGGAACTGGTGGCAGGACCGTTCCAAAAAGAATTTTTGAATTTCTCCTTACCCGTGCAACGCAAATGGCGATAACTACTCCTGAAGGCCCACGGACGGGCCATCGCTTACAGTCCCAAATCACGGAGGAAATACCATGGGCTTCGTTATCAACAACAACCTCGCGGCAAACAACTCGTACCGCAACCTCAACTCCACGCAGACGGATCTCTCCAAGTCGCTGGAGAAGCTGTCCACCGGCCTGCGCATCAACCGCGCCGGCGACGACGCGGCAGGCCTGTCCATCTCCGAGGGCCTGAAGTCCCAGGTCACCGGTTCGGCCCAGGCCGCCCGCAACGCCCAGGACGGCATCTCGGTCATCCAGACCGCTGAAGGCGCCCTGACCGAGGTCCACTCCATCCTGCAGCGTGTGCGTGACCTCGCTGTCCAGGCCGGCAACGACTCCAACAACGCCGCCGCCCGCACGGCGATCGGCAAGGAAGTTACGGCTCTGGGCGAAGAGCTGGACCGCATGAGCTCCGCCACCAACTTCAACGGAATCAAGCTGCTCTCCGGCGCCACCTCCGGCAACGGTGCAGGTTCCATGGTCTTCCAGGTCGGCGCCGGTTCCACCACCGCCGACAACCAGATCACGGTCTCCACCAACTCTGCGGGCATGGACGTCAAGGCCATCGCCACCGCGGTCAAGGGCCTGACCTTCACCGATGCCACCACCTCGGCGGCAGCCATCGCCACCGTGGACACCCACATCGGCAACGTGTCCGCTTCCCGCGCAGATCTGGGTGCCGCCCAGAACCGCCTTGAGCACACGATCAAGTCCCTGAACGTCGCCGGTGAGAACCTGCAGGCTGCCCAGTCCCGCATCGCCGACGTCGACATGGCTTCGGAAATGGTCAAGTTCACCAAGGCCAACATCCTGTCCCAGGCCGGCACCGCAATGCTGGCCCAGGCCAACCAGTCCAGCCAGGGCGTTCTTTCGCTCCTGCGCTAGGCCTAATCCGGCAGTCCAGAAGTGCGGCTGCCACCGGCGATCGGACGAAGAGACACCCCCGATCACCAAGCTGCGGAAGGGCCGGACGATGGCAAAACCATCGTCCGGCCCTTACGCGCAACACCGACACTCCGGAACCAGCACCACCAGCAAACATTTTTGGCAGCGACAGCTAAGGAGAGGCAGCGATGGGAATCTCACTCGACGGACTGGCCAGCGGGCTCGATACCACCGCCCTCATCGGCTCCATCATGCAGGCCGAAGCCATCCCGCAGACACTGCTCAAGAGCAAGTCCTTCGACCTCCAGTCCATGGTGTCCGCCCTCCAGGGGCTCAACAGCAAGGTGGCGGCGCTCGCAACGCAGGCCACGGCCGCGGCCAAACCCGGCGCCCTGGACCTCTTCACCGCGACCACCAACAGCGACAAGGTCGTCGCCACGACCAGCGCGGCCGCCAAAGCGGGTTCGATCGATTTCCAGGTCACCAGGCTGGCCCAGACCCAGGTCACCGTCAGCAACAACGTGGTGGGCTGGCCCTACACGACCATGACCATCAACAGCGGCGGGCAGTCCTTCACCATCACTCCGCTGACCAGCAACCTGGACGACGTCGTCACCGCCGTTAACGCCGCGGGCGCCGGCGTCGTCGCCAGCAAGGTCGCCGTCGGCGGCGGCGAGTACCGGCTCCAGTTCGCGGCCACGAAGTCCGGCAGCGCCGGTGCCTTTACCATCAGCGATCCGGGCACGACCTTCACCAACGCCAAGGAAGCCCAGGACGCGCAGCTTCAGCTGTGGGCCGGGACCGCCTCGCAGGTGGCCGTCACGTCCGCCACCAACACCTTCGCCGATGTCCTGCCCGGGGTTTCCATCACCGCGAAGGACCTGACTGCTTCCCCGGTCACCCTGACGGTGGCACGCGACGACGCCGGCATCACGAAAGTTGCCTCCGACCTGGTGGACGGGGTCAACGGCATCTTCGCGCTGGTCGCCAGCAAGTCAGCGGTCAGCACCAGCACCAACACCAGCGGTACTAACGTTTCCGCCGGGGTCTTCACCGGCGACAGCACGGTGCGCACGGTGAACCAGAATATCCTCTCCGCCGCGTCGCTGCCGGTGGGCACCCCGCCGCGGTCGCCGTCGGAGATCGGCATCAGCATCACCAAGACCGGCACGATGGAATTCGACGGCACCAAGTTCGCCGCCGCCCTCGCCGCGGACCCGGCCGGCACGGCCGCGAAGGTCCAGGAACTTGCCGGCCGGATCGCCACCGCGGCGACCAATGCTTCGGACAAGTACACCGGCACGCTGACCACCAAGATCACCGGGCAGCAGTCCGAGGTCCGCGACCTGGCGGACCGTATCAGCGACTGGGACACCAGGCTCGAATCCCGCAAGGCGACGCTGCAGCGCACCTATTCCGGCCTCGAGGTGGTCCTCAGCAACATGCAGGCCCAGCAGTCCTGGCTCACCGCACAGCTCGGCGGCCTTCCGTCCGGAAGTAGCCAGGCGTGACCGCCGGTTACGGCGGCGGCTACGGATCTGCCGCCCAGCGCAACCAGTACCTTGCCGATTCCGTCCTCTCGGCCCCGCCGGCACGCCTGCTCACGATGCTCTACGACCGTCTCCTGCTGGACCTGGGCCGCGCCGAGGCCGCGCAGCAGGCTGCCAACTGGCCGGTCGCTTCGGAGAACCTCCTGCATGGCCAGGCGATTATTGCCGAGCTCATCTCGTCGCTCAAGACCGACGCCTGGGACGGCGCGGACGGGCTGCTGGGCCTGTACAACTACGCCTTCACCGCCCTGGTCAACGCCAACATCCAGCGGGACGCGGCCCTGACGCGTGAGGCAATCGAGCTCCTGGAACCCCTGCGCCAGGCCTGGCACGAGGCCGCGGCAGCGATCCCGGCAACGCAGCCGGCAGCGGCGCCCGCCGCGGCAGCGCCGGCGTCGGCAGCGTCTGCTTTCGCAGCAGCCGGGGCCTGGAACGCGCAGCCGGGCGCCGGCGGCGGGAGCCTTGGCTTTGGCTGAGCACGCCCATTGGGGGGACCAAACAGCCGCGCCAATCGAGAAGGACCCCGCCCTCGCCGCGTGGTCCCTGGTGCTGGACGTGCTGGAAATGGCTGTCGTCGCCGCGGAGAAGACACTGAAGGACCCGTTGGGTCCCCTCTCCGCGCGGGATCAGCCGGTGGCCGCGCTGCCGGTGGAACGCTGGTCCCCGCCCGCCCTGAACGCCCCCCTGCCGCCCGAGGCACGACGGCGGGCCCTGGCGCTCTCGGCGGCGCAGGAGCGGGTGGCCCGGCGGCTGGAAGCCGCGAAGCACGACGTCGTCCGTCAGCTCCAGGCCGTGAGCTCGGTGCCCGGCGTCGGCGATCCGTCCGCAGCGATCTACCTCGACGTCAACAGCTGACGCGGCCGCCGCATCAGCGGCCAGCGGGGTCCTGGAAAGAACCCGAATAAACGTTTCACATATTTGGCTAACGCGGCGCTGAACAGTGCCGATAACCACAGTAAGAGCACGGATCGCTCGTTTACCGGCCACGGATCGGCCACCCCACAATTTCCCAGGCAGGACTCTGTGCTCGAATCCGTGACTTCCGCAGCCCTGGCCAGCGCCATGGACGGGCTGGCTTTGCGCCAACGCGCCATCGCGAACAACATCGCGAACGTCAACACCCCGAACTACCACGCCCAGCGGGTCAGCTTTGAAGCTGCCCTTGCCGCGTCCGTCAAGTCCGGCGACGGCCACGCCGAAGCCACGACCGGGACCTCCCTCGAGCCCACCCAGCTCAACGGGAACAACGTCAACCTGGACACCGAAACCCTCTCCAACATCGACACCGTGCTGCGCTTCCAGTTCGCCGCCCGCGCCGTCGGTGGGGAATTCAACGCCGTGCGCGCCGCGATGAGGACCAACTAATGACGTTCGACGCAATCGGCATCGCCGGATCCGCCCTCACCGTGCACCGCAAGTGGCTCGACGCCGTCTCGGACAACCTCGCCAACATGAACAACGCCTCGGCCACGTCCGGTCCGGCGTTCCGGGCCAAGTACGTGGAGGCCGCCGCAGGTGCCGAGGGTACCGGCGTGTACGTCAAGAGCACCCAGCTCGGCGACGGCGAGGGCCGCATCGCCTACCAGCCGGACCACCCCCTCGCCGACGCCGACGGCAACGTGAAATACCCGGACATCGACATGGCAGAGCAGATGGGCGCCCTGATCATCGCCCAGCGCGGCTACCAGGCCAACGCCCAGGTCGTGGACCGCGCCCGCGAGAGCTACCTCGCCGCCCTTGAGATTGGAAGATCCTGATGCCTGTTTCCCCCATCGCGCCGGTCCAGGGCGTTCTTCCCACGGATTACCTCTCCGGCGCCGCCTCGGTGCCCGGCACCGACGGTTCCGGCTTTGCCTCGTCCCTCACCGGCGCCGTCGACGACCTCCAGCAGCTGCAGTCGACGTCGAAGCAGCTGGCCGTCTCCGCCGTGACCGGCAACCTGGACGACATCCACAGCGCCACCATCGCGGCGAGCCGGGCACAGATCACGCTCGAACTCGTCGCCACCGTCCGGAACAAGGGCGTTGACGCGTTCAACGAGATCATGAGGATGCAGGCCTGATGCCTCCGCAGATAACCGTCTTCTTCCAGCGCTTCGGCGCCGGGCTCAAGGGCTTCACCACCGGCCAGCGCACCCTGGCCGTCATCGGCGTCGCGCTGCTGGCGGTGGGCATCATCGCGCTGTCAGCCTGGCTGTCCAAGCCCACCATGACGCCGCTGTTCTCCGGCCTCAAGAACACCGACGCCAACGGCATCGTGGAACAGCTGCGCAAGGACAACGTGCCCTACGAACTCAGCGACGGCGGAGCCACCATCCTCGTACCCCAGGACAAGGTCTACGACGAGCGCCTCAAGGCAGCCGCCGCCGGCCTCCCGACCGCCGCGGCCACCGGGTATTCCCTGCTGGACAAGATGGGCGTCACGTCCTCCGAGTTCCAGCAGTCCGTCACCTACAAGCGCGCCCTCGAGGGCGAACTGGCCAGCACCATCGCCGCCATGGACGGCGTGAAGACCGCCGCCGTCCGGCTCGCGATCCCGGAAAAAACCGTCTTCGTCTCCAAGACCCCGGACACCACAGCCTCGGTCTTCGTTGAGACCGCCCCCGGCGTCACGCTCGCCGGCGACAAGGTCCAGGCCATTGTGCACCTCACCTCCGCCGCGATCGAGAACCTCAAGCCCGCCAATGTCTCGGTGGTCGACTCGCAGGGCAACGTGCTCTCCACGGTGGGCGGCGGGGCCGCGGGATCCTCCACCAAGCAGGCTGCCGACTACCAGCAGCGCACCGGCGACGCCGTCCGCGCCGTCCTGGACCGCGTGGTGGGCCCGGGCAACTCCACCGTGGCGGTCGCCGCGGAGATCACCGGCGAGTCCGCCCAGCAAAAGAGCGAAACGTTCTCCAATACCCCCGGTGCGCTGCCGCTGAGTGAGTCCTCGAAGACGGAGACGTACAGCGGCGCCGGCGGAGGGGGCGCCGGCGTCCTCGGCCCGGACAACATCGCTGTTCCCGGCGGCGGTGACGGCAACGGCAACTTCGACTCCACGACGGAGACGAAGAACAACGCCGTCAACAAGGTCACCGAGGACCGGGTCATCCCGCCGGGCGCCGTCAAGCGCCAGACGATCTCGGTGGCCGTCAGCCAGGCCGCCGCCGGCGGGCTGAACATGGGCTCGCTGACCGCGCTGGTCACCTCCGCCGCCGGCGTCGACCAGGCCCGGGGCGACGTCGTCACCGTCGAAGTGATCCCGTTCAGCACCGCCGCCGCGGACCAGGCCAACGCCTCCCTCGACGCGGCCAAGGCCGAGCTCGAGGCACAGAAGCAGGCCGCGTTCTTCGGGACCCTCATCACCGCCGGCAGCATCCTGCTCGGACTGCTGGTCCTGGCCCTGGTCATCACCATCATTCTGCGCCGCCGGCAGAAGCGCGAACCCGTGGACCTCGGCGAACGCCTGGACCTGCTGCCGCCGCTGCCCGCCGTCACGGCCTTTGACCCTGCCCCCGCGACGTCGGCCATCCCGCTGACCGCGCTGCCGCTGCAGCCGCTGCCGGCCCCGCCGATGGAAGTGCTGGAAGCCGAACGCCGGATGCAGGAAATCGACAACATGGTTGCCGCCAACCCGGAGAAGGCCGCCGACTACCTCCGCGGCCTGATGGATGACAGGCAGCCCGCATGAAGCTTGCCGAAGCGACCCTCACCGGCACCCAACGCGCCGCCGTCGTCCTGATGCAGATGAGCCCCGCCAACGCGGCGCGGGTGATGGCCCAGTTCACCGACGCGGAGGCGGAGGAAATCGCCGCCGAAATCGTCCGGCTCCGCAAGGTCGACCCCGAAGTCGCCGAGCAGATCATGAAGGACTTCCACGAGGCCGCTCTGAGCAGCCCGCGGCAGGCCCGCGGCGGCCGGGAGCTTGCCGAAGGCCTGCTCGAGGCGTCCTTCGGCTCCGAGAAGGCCGCCGGCCTGATCAACCGGCTGACGGTCAACATGGCCGGCAAGTCCTTTGAGTTCCTCGAAGACATTGAACCGGTCCAGATCCTCGCGCTGATCGACGGCGAATTGCCGCAAACCATCGCCCTGGTCCTGGCCCACCTGAGCCCGCGCAAGGCCTCGGCCGTGATGTCCGGGCTGCCGGGCTCGCTCCGGGCCGACGTCGCCCTGAGCATCGCCACGATGGGCTCCGGCGCGCCCGAAGCCATCGGCATCGTGGCGGACACGCTGAAGCTGCGCGGCGGCGCGGCCGTCTCGCAGCAGGCCTCCAAGGTGGTGGGCGGCATCCAGCCGCTGCTCGAGATCATTAACCGGACCGACGCCGGCACCGAACGCTCCGTGCTGGACGGCCTGGACCTGCTCGATCCGGACCTCGCCGTGGAGATCCGCGCCCAGATGGTGACCTTCGACGACATCGTGAAGCTCGAACGCCGCGATGTGCAGCTGGTGCTCCGCGGCCTGGACGCCTCCGTGCTCGCCGTGGCCATGAAGGGCGCCACGGAACCGGTGCTGGAAACGATCACCACCAACGTGTCCGGGCGCAACCTCGAAATCCTCGAATCCGAGATGGCCGCGCTGGGACCGCTGCGCGCTTCGCAGATCGAGGAGGCACGCGCCGCCGTCGTCCGCTCCATCCGCGAGCTCGAGGCCGAAGGCCAGATCACGATCCAGCGCGGGGACGAAGAAGACTATGTTTACTGACCGGGCCTCCACCGCCGGCGCCGCCGCCGGGAGCGCCCCGGCCCGCATCGTCTTCCCCTCACTGCGTTCCAGCGGCCCGGCCAGCGAGCAGGCCGGCTACACCGAGGGCCACGCCGCCGGCTACGCCGCGGGTGTCCGCGCCGCCGCCAAGGAACAGCGCCGCTGGCGCGACCGGATGGCCGCCGAGCAGGCCGCCTCGCTCGCCGCCGGGCAGCAGGACCTGGACCGCGCCGTCCGCGCCCTCGCGGTGGCCCGCACCGACTTCGCGCACCGCAACGTCCAGGCCCTGCACGACGCCGAGGAGGTGCTGGCCCGCACCGCGCTGGAGCTCGCCGAGGCCATCCTCGGCTATGAACTCGCCGAAGGGACGAGGACGGCGCGCGCCGCCCTGGACCGCGCCCTGTCCGGCAACGACGCGGCCACCGTCCTGGCCATCCGCCTGCACCCGGCCGACATCGAGGTCCTCGCCAAGGAAGGCCAGGACCTCCCGGCCGGCCTGCCGCTGCTCGCGGATGCGTCCCTGCAGCGCGGCGACGCCAAGGTGGAGTACCAGCAGGGCTGGCTCGATGCCAGCCTGGGCAGCGCCCTGGACCGTGCCCGGGCGGCGTTGCTGGCGGACCAGCAGTGGTCCCTGAGCGCCGCCGATCAGCCTTCGGACGGGCAGCCATGAACGCCCGGTGGCGCCCGAAAGGCGAGGACTTCGCCGCGGCCCTTGCCGCGGCCGCGCCGCAGCGGGTCGGCACCGTGACCTCCGTGATGGGACTCGGCCTGGAAGTGTCCGGGCTGGACTGCGCGCTCGGCGACCTTCTCACCGTGGGGGAGAACCCCGGGCTCGACGCCGAGGTGGTGGCGGCCCTCGACGGCGCCGTACGCTGCATGCCGCTGGGACGCCTCGCGGGCATCGCCGCCGGCGACCCGGTCCGCGCCAAGGGCGGCACGGTGCTGGTCCCCACCGGCGTAGGCCTCTTCGGCCGCGTCATCGACGGCCTCGGCCGCCCGATCGACGGCAAGGGCCCGCTCTCAGCGGCCCCCGGGTTCCGATCGACAACGAGGCGCCGAACGCCATGAAGCGCGCCCGGATCAGGAGCCCATGGAGACCGGCGTCCGCGTTCTCGACACCTGCCGCCCTGCGGCAAGGGCCAGCGGATGGGCATCTTCGCCGGGTCCGGCGTCGGCAAGAGCATCCTGCTGGGCATGATCGCCCGCTACACCGCCGCCGACGTGAACGTGATCGCGCCTCATCGGCGAGCGCGGCCGCGAGGTCCGCGAGTTCCTCGAGGACGACCTGGGCCCGAGGGCCTGGCGCGCTCCGTCGTCGTCGTCGCCACCTCCGACCAGCCCGCGCTGATGCGCATGCAGGCCGCCCGGTCACGGCGACCCGGATCGCCGAGTATTTCCGCGACAGGGCAGAAGGACGTGCTGTCTGATGATGGATTCGCTCACCCGCTTGGCCATGGCCCAGCGCGAGATCGGCCTGGCCGTCGGCGAGCCGCCGGCCACCCGCGGCTACACCGCCCTCGGTCTTCGCCATGCTGCCCGAGCTGCTGGAGCGCGCCGGCCCGCCGCGGACGCGGCACCATCACCGGCTTCTACACCGTGCTGGTCGAGGGCGACGACCTCAACGAGCCGATCGCCGATGCGGTCCGCTCCATCCTCGACGGCCACGTCGTGCTGGACCGCTCGCTCGCCGAGGGGGCCACTTCCCCTCGGTCGACGTGCTGGCTTCGGTGTCGCGCGTCGCCGGCAGGTCAACGCCCGACCCCACCTGGTCGCGGCCTCCGTGCGCGCCGCGTCCTCGCCGCGCGCGAGGCCGCGCAGGACCTGATCGAGGTCGGCGCCTACCAGGCCGGGACCAACCCCGCTGGTGGACGCTGCCCTGGCGCATGAGGAGTCCGTCAGCGGGTTCCTGCAGCAGCCAATGGACGAGTCCAGCTCCCACCTCAGTTCCGCGCCAGCCGCGCCATCTCACTTCGATTCTGGAGCCGCGGCATGAACCGCCAATTCTCGCTCGCGGGGCTGCTGCGCCTCCGCCAGATCCAGCAGGACCAGGCAGCCAGCGGGCCGGCCCGCGCCCGCTCCCGGTCCAGCTCCGTCCGGGCCCGGGGTCGCGCCCGCCGGCAGCTGTCCGCCACGGATGAGCCGCATCTCCAGCTCGGCCTCGTGCGCGCCGTCGCCGCCGCCCGCTCTTCCTCGCACAGCATGCTCGCGGACCTGCAGAACCTCACGCGCCTCGCCGAGGCCGACGAGGCCAAGGCGCGCGCCGAATTCATCGCCGCCCGCTACGCGGTCCGTGGGGCTGGAAAAGCTGCAGGCCCCCACTACCGAGGTCAACACCGCGGAGCTGCGCGCCGAACAGTCCGCCCTGGACGAGATTGCCTCGACGCTCTGGCACCGGGACGAGCAGCAGGTGCGCTCATGAGCCTGACCGAGGCAATCGGCGGCATGCAGGGCATCCAATCGATGATCGCCGAACTGAGCCGGCCCGCGCAGCGGAAAGCGCGGCCGCGGTGAAGGGCCGGCGCGACGTCGCTCGCGACCGCGACGGCCACCGGGGACTTCGCACGTTCACCGAGGCGCTGACCTCGGCCCTGGGCGGGAGCGCCGCAACGGACGTCGTGCAGATCACCGGGCTCACCGGCGGCCTGGGGCTCGGTGGACTGGGGCTGGCGGCACTACGGGCCGGGGCACCGACCGGGCTCACCGCGCCGGCCCCGGTGGACGGTCCCGGCACTGGTTGCGGCCGGGACCGCGACCGGCAACGACGTGGTGGCCGTGGCCAAGAAGTACATCGGCGCTCCCGACGTCTGGGGCGGGACCAACCCGGCCACAGGCATGGACTGCTCCGGCTTCACCCAGCGGGTCTTCAAGGACCTCGGCGTGGAGATTCCCCGCGTCGTCAGCGACCAGATGCAGCAGGGCACCCCGGTGGCGTCCCTCGGCGAGGCGAAACCCGGCGACCTGCTGGTGAGCTTCGGCGGGAACCACATTTCCATCTACCTGGGCAACGGCAAGGCGATCGACGCGCCGGTGCCGGGCAAGACCATCCAGATCCGCGACGCCTGGGAACAGCAGTCCAACCTGAGCCTCGATCCGCCGGATCGTCCTGGCTGGAGGTGCCGCGAAGGGCGCCGCTTCGATGGACCTGGCGTCTGCGCTTGCCGCGGCGCCGATGCACGCGCGCGGCGCCTGGGGCAGGGGAGCCGCAGCCGCGCGGAGGGCGGCTCGTCCGACGCCGACGCCTTCGCATTCGTCCCTAGCGACGCTGTCGCCACCGGCGCGGCCCCCACCCCCGACGCTCCCTCAGGTTTGGTGCCTTCCGTACCCAACGCTCCCTCAGGTGTGGTGCTTCTGAATTCGACGCTCCCTCAGGTCTGGCTTCTTCCCCGACGCTCCCTCAGGTGTGGTGCTTGTCGTACCCAACGCTCCCTCAGGTTCGGTGGGCCGTCGTACCCAACGCTCCCTCAGGTTTGGTGCCTGTCGTACCCAACGCTCCCTCGAGGTTTGGTGCCTGTCGTACCCAACGCTCCCTCAGGTTTGGCGCCTGCCGTACCCAACGCTCCCTCAGGTCTGGCTGCCACACCACCCCTCAACGCTCCCTCAGGTTTGGCTGCCACCACCCCTAACGCTCCCTCAGGTGTGGCGCCTTTCGTTCCCGTAACTCCCGTAAACCCCGCATCGGCCACAAGACCCGGTGACGCGGCAGCGATGACGGCCGCGAGTCAGGGTTCGGGTCCCGCGACGGCACCGACCGACGCGCCGACGGGAGACGTGCTGGCGTCGGCTTCCGATTCCACCGCCAACGCCATTGCTGCCCTGGGCTGGCTCAATCCCGGCACCCCGGAAGTCTGGCTGTGGATCATCATTCCGCCGCCACTGCTGGAGCGGACGTCATGCAACCGGAGGCGGGGACCGGCCCGGTGCTAACGCCGGCAGGGGTTCCCAGGTTTCGGGCCTCCTCGCGCAGTCACCGACGTCCTCCGCCCGGAGCCGGTCGCGGCAACCGCGGGTCCAACGATTGCACTGCCGGGCAGCGCAGTGGCCTCCCAGCGCCGTCCCCGGCGTGCAGTCTGGCCTCGGACCCGGCCGCGACGGCGGCACCGGCGCCGGTGTCGCCTGCAGTGCGGGCGGGGGCCCTTGTGCTGCCGGCCGCGGTTCTGACCGCAGCGTCCGCCGCTGAACCGGCCCAAACAACCGCAGGTGGAAAGGTCGGCCCGGTGGCGACTCCCTCGGTGCCCCCGGCCGGCATGCCCGGAACTTTCAACATGGCCGGCACGCCGACCGCCAGGCCCACCGCGGGGGCGGCCGGCGTCGTCGTCGGAGCGGGAAACGTTCCGGCACCACTGCCCCCGTCCCCGCGGACCGGATGCCGCGGCGGCTGCCGCCCCCACCGACAACCTGGCTGCGGCTGGCGCCGCCGGCGCGGCAGCTGTGGCCCCGCCCGTCAAGGCCCGGCAGCCGCCACGGGACACCCGCCGCCGCGGCTCCGCTTCCGACGCCCGCCCAGCAGCCCGCCCTCCGAGCCGCAACTGGCCAGACCGCTCTTCACCCTCGCCGGGGCGCCGCACGGCCAGCACATCATGACCCTGAAGGTCAGCCCGGAGGACCTCGGACCGCTGACCGTGCGCGCCCACATCGACGGCGCCGGCGTGCGGATCGAACTGTTCGCCCTCGGGGACACCGGCCGGGAAGACCTGCGCGGGATCCTCCCCGAACTGCGCAAGGAACTTGCCGACGCCGGCTTCGGCGCCAGCCTCGACGTCTCGGACCATAGCGGGCCGCCGGCGGGGGCCGGGACGCAGGGCAGGCCGCAGGGCAGGGAGCCGGCGGACGCGAAGCCTCCCACGCCGGCAGCGGCGGCTCAGGCGCCGGCGGCCGGAACGGGCCCCAACCCCGGCCGGGACACCGTTGGGATGCCCTGGCGGACGAAGCCTCGCTCCGCACCGCCAGGATCCTGAACGGCCCCCAAACCACCCTTGACATTCTCGTCTGACACGAAGGAACCCGACCCATGACCATCCAGCCCATCGCCCCCCAGCCGATCACGGCCGCGGGGACGACCCCGGAGGCTGCTGCCGTCCGGGCGCCCGTGCAGACCATGGACGCCAACGTGTTCATGACC
The DNA here is from genome assembly GCA_963698285.1 of uncultured Actinomycetota bacterium. Lineage (GTDB taxonomy): Bacteria > Actinomycetota > Actinomycetes > Actinomycetales > Micrococcaceae > Arthrobacter. The sequence goes on from CAVOQF010000022.1 coordinate 37,692, forward strand.
CTCCTCGTGGCCCAGCTCAAGAACCAGAACCCCAGCGCCCCCATGGACACCAACCAGATGATGGCCCAGACCATCCAGCTCTCCATGATGGAAAAAATGACCGAACTGACCACCAACAGCAAGGAGGGTTTCTCCCTCCAGATGCGCTCGGCCGCAGCCCAGCTGATCGGCCACTCCGTCGACTACACCCTCGCCGACGGCACCACCGGCACCGGAGTCGCCAGCCGGCTTCTTCGCCGGGACGGTGCCAACCGTCAAGGTCGGCGACCTTTCCATCCCTCTCGACTCCATCAGCGGCCTCACCGCACCGGCCGCTTCCTAGCCGTTTACCTCCCGTAGAAAGGCAGTTCCCATGCTCCGCTCGCTGTACTCCGGAATCTCCGGCCTCCGTGCCCACCAGACCATGCTGGATGTGATCGGCAACAACATCGCCAACGTCAACACGGTCGGCTTCAAGGCCGGCCGGGTGAGCTTCAGCGAGAACCTGGTCCAGACCATCGCCGATGCCCGCCGCCCGCGCGAGGGCGCCACCGGCGGGATCAACCCGATCGCCTACGGGCTCGGGGTGGGGGTGGCCAGCATCGACAACATCTTCACCCAGGGCAATCCCGAGGCCACCGGGGTCACCACCGACGTGGCGATCCAGGGCGAGGGCTTCTTTGTCCTGCGCGAGGGCCAGCGCAAGCTCTACACCCGCGCCGGAGCCTTCCAGTTCGACGCCGCCAGCCAGCTGGTGAGCCCCGACGGCGGCATCCTGCAGGGCTGGACCGCCAACGCCAGCGGCACGGTCGACCAGGGCAGGGCGATCGGCGATATCACGCTCAACCCGAACACCATGATCGCTACCCCCACCACCACGGTCACGCTGGACGGGAACCTGCCGCGCTGACGCGGCCGCCAACACCACCTTTGACCGCATCGTCAAGGTTTACGACGGCCTGGGTGCACCCGCGGATATCTCGCTGAACTTCGCCCGGAACGGCGCTGATTGGGATGTCACCGCCAAGGACGGGGCAACCACGTCCCCGGTGACCAAGCTCACCCCCGGCCCGGGCGGGACCCTCGTTGCCAGCCCCGCGCTTTCGATCAACGGCATCGACGTCGACCTTTCCAAGGTCTCCGGCTTCGCCGGCATGAGCTCCCTAACCGTCAGCGGCCAGAACGGGTCCGCCGTCGGCAAGCTCGAGTCCTTCACGCTGGGCAACGACGGGGTCACTGATCGGTTTCAGCAACGGCGTCAAGCAGGTGCTGGCCAAGATCGCGCTGGCCAAGTTCACCAACCCGGCCGGGCTGGAGAAGGCCGGTGGCTCCTCCTACGTCGCCACCGGCAACTCCGGCAACGTCCAATTGGGCAAGGCCGGCGACCCGGGCATCGGCACCCTGGCCGGCGGCTCGCTGGAAATGTCCAACGTGGACCTGCCCAGGAATTCACCAACCTGATCGTCGCGCAGCGCGGCTTCCAGGCCAACGCCCGCATCATCACCACCTCCGACGAGGTCCTGCAGGAGCTCGGCAACCTCAAGCGCTAACCCCAAGCGCGCACCGCAGTCCACGGCTGACTGCGACAGGCGCAGGGGACAGCCCGGGCCTCATACCGCACCGAGGCCCGGGCTGTCCCCTCGGATTCACCCGTTTGCGGCAAACCCGGTGCCCGCCATGCCGCGGCATGGCTGCTTTTTCGCACCGGTTCTGGAAAAGCGCGGCGCGGTCGGACGGACGCTCCTCGGATCCGGGGGGCGCGGGTCCGGTTCCGCAGCCGGTGTCCGTTGCCGTAGCGAAATTCGTGCCGCCGTCGTCCCCCGGAGCTGCCCAGGCCGGCGGCGGTGAAGCTGACAAATAATCGTAAGCATGCTTATGATGGTCGGGCGAACGAAGGCCGGGTAACGGCGGCCACATGGCAGAGGGTCCTTGGGGGACCCTCTTCGTGTGTCCGGGCCAATTCCTAACGAAAGCGCGCGGGCGGCCGACAGTAAGGGGAGAACACCCATCCCCGCCGCTTGGCCGCACAGCCGAGCAGTCAACAGAGCAGAATCGGCCCATGATCGTTGTCACACGCCTCAACGGAACGCGCTTCGCGGTCAATCCGGACCTGATCGAACGGATCCACGAGAGCCCGGACACCCACCTGGTCACGCTCGACGGCGCCGCCTACGTGGTGCTCGAAAGCCTCGCCGAGGTGGTCGAGCTGATCGCCGACTACCGCGCCTACGTGCTGAGCAAGGCGCGGGACTTTCCCGCGGTCACCGGATACCCGTTGAGCCTGGTCCCGCCCTGCCGCGACCGGACGACGGCGCCGGCTCCTCCGCACCTGAACCACCTAGGAAGTAACCATGGATCCCGCAACAGTCATCGGACTGCTCCTCGCCTTTGGCTCCGTCATCGTTATGGTGCCTGCTCGAAGGCGGCAGCATTTCCTCGCTGCTGCTGCCCGGCGCCCATGATCCTGGTCTTCGGCGCAACCCTGGCCATCGGGCTCGCCGGCAACACCCTCAAGGACGTTCTCCAGGCGTTCAAGGCCGTGCCGGGAATGTTCATCGGCAAAACGGCGAAGCCGCAGGAAAGCATCGACCAGATGGTCCGGTTCGCGGAAAAGGCGCGCAGCGAGGGCCTGCTGTCCCTGGAGGAGGAGGCGGCCAGCGTCAAGGATCCCTTCCTGGCCCGCGCCCTGCAGAACATCGCCGACGGCACCGACGCCGAGGACCTCCGGATGCAGATGGAGGACGAGATCGACACGAAGTCCCGCAGCGACCACGCCGCCTCGAAGTTCTTCGCAGTCCCTCGGCGGCTACGCCCCCACCGTCGGCATCGTCGGAACCGTTGTGTCCCTGACCCACGTCCTGGAAAACCTCTCCACAGCCGGACGAGCTGGGGCACATGATCGCCGCCGCCTTCGTCGCCACCCTGTGGGGTCTGCTGTCCGCCAACTTCATCTGGCTCCCGTTCAGCGCCCGCCTGGCCCGGCTGTCGGAGCTGGACATCGAACGCATGACGCTGCTGATGGAGGGCATGCTCGCCGTGCAGTCCGGCGCCCAGCCGCTGCTGCTGGCCGAACGGCTCCGCTCCATGGTCCCCGAGCACCAGCTCAAGAGCTCCGGAGCCGGCCGCAAGGCGCCGGACGGCGACGCCGAAGCGATGGACAGCGCCGCGTGAGCGGCCGCCGGCGCGCCCCGCAAGAAACCCGAAGAGCACCACGTCGACGAACGCTGGATGGCGTCCTACATGGACATGGTCACGGTGCTGATGTGCCTGTTCATCGTCCTCTACGCCATGTCCACGGTGGACGCGAACAAGTTCGAGAAGCTCCGCAACTCGCTCGCCACCGGCTTCGGGCGGTCGCGAGCGGAGACCGTGGACACGGCCGTCGGGCACGGTGGTCCCGCCGGAATTCGTGGACAAGGACCTCGAGGCCTTCGCCGCCGTCAAGGCCCAGGACCACGCGCAGGCGCCCGACAGCGCTCGAGGCGGCCATGAAGGAAGTGGACCGGCTGCGGGCCCTGGAGGCCGAAAATGAAGGCCGGCCTGGCGGCCGCCGGGCTGACCCAGAACGTCGAGTTCCAGATCGACCAGCGCGGGCTGACGGTCAAACTCGTCGGCTCGCAGGCCTTCTTCGCCCCCGACCGGCCCGAACTGACCGCCCGGGCCTCCCGGGTGCTGCAGATCATCTCGCCCGATCCTCGGCCCCGCGGCGCTGGAAATCATGGTCGAGGGCCACGCTGCGAACGGCATCACCGCCTACCCGTCCACCTGGGAGCTGTCCTCGGCGCGCGCCGTCAACGTGCTGCGCTACATGGTGGACCGCGGCGGTATACCCCCGGCGCAGATCGGTGCCGTCGCGTTCGGCTCCGCCCGGCAGGTCAACGACGATTCCACGCCGGCGCTGATGGAGCGGAACCGCCGGGTGGACATCGTGGTGATTTCGGACAAGCCCGACGTCGTCCGGGCCCTCATTCCCGAGGCACTGAAGCTCAGCCAGAAATAGGCTGTTATTGCCTCCTGTTTATTGCCTGCTGTTTATTGCCTGCGGCGTTTGGCTTACCGCGGCGGATCCCTTGCCGATAGTGGCAACCGTGAGTGTTCTGGATGAGCGGGAAGTGGTACGGGAGCGGACCGTCAGCGTCTATGACTTCCGGCGTCCCGCGACGCTGGCGCGCGAACACAGCCGGGTCCTGGAACTCGCCTTCGAAACCTTCGCCCGCCAGTGGGGCACGCAGCTGACCGCCAAGGTCCGCGTGAAGTCCGTGGTGCGGCTCGAAGACGTCAGCATGCAGAGCTACGACGAGTACGCCGCCTCGCTGCCGGCCGTGACCGCCATGGTCCTGTGCACCGTCGAATCGCACGATTCCAAGCTCGTGGTGCAGTTCCCCGCCCCGTCCGCCCTCGGCTGGATCAACCGGATGCTCGGCGCCTCGAACGACTCGGCCATGCCGGACCGGAAGTTCACCCAGATCGAGCAGGCCCTGGTCAAGGGACTCATGGACGAGGCCCTCGAAGACCTCGGCTACTCGCTCGGGCCGCTGCTGAGCGAGACCATCCGGGTGGACACCGTCCAGTACAACTCCCAGTTCGCCCAGGCCGCAGCGCCCAGCGAACTGATGATCGTCGCCGTCCTTCACCATCAACGTCGGCAACATCAGCGCCCCCGCCACCCTGGCCGTGCCGGCCGGCATCCTGCTGGGCCGGCTGAAGAAGGTCAACCCGACGGACAACCGCGGCGACGCCGCCGCCCGCGTCAGCTCGCCAGCTGGAGCGGGTCCCGGTGGAGCTCTCGGTCCGGCTCTCGACGTCGTTCGTCACCCCCAGCCAGGTGCTGGGTCTCGCCGTCGGGGACGTCCTGACCCTGCCGCACCTGGAAAACCGGCCCTTCGACCTCACCCTGGACGGCACGAGGCTGGCCACCGCCGCCCCGGCCCGCAACGGGTCCCGGGCCGCGGCCGTCATTGTCACAATCGAGGAGAACAACCAATGAGCATCACCCTGACCAAGCATGAATCGTCGGCGGAACGGCTCGTTGAGGAGCTGCCGAGCCCGGTGGCCCTGAAGGTTGTCGCCCTGGTCCCGGCCCGCGCCGCGGCCGCCTACGCCCGGCAGGCCGTCACGGCGACCTTCGTCGGCTCCGTGACCGCGGATCTGGCCCTCATGCTCAGCGACCGCACCTTCCTGGACGAAGCGGCCGGCGGCATGGCCGGCGGCCAGCTCGGCGTCGTCTCCGTCACCGACGTGCTGCGCCCGGCGATGGAAAGCGCCAGCTCCGTCTTCGGCGCCGGTGTGCTGTCCGACCTGCGCGAATCCGACGCGTCCGGGCTGCTCTCGGACCCGGACACCGCCGTCTTCGAACTCTCCGACGGCACCGCCCCGGCGGCCTGGTTCGCCGTCCGGCTGCGCGAACACGGCACCGGCCAGGACCGTGCCGGCGACCTCTTCGGCGGCGGCGACACGGTGGCCGGCCGGCTGGGCCGCATCAACAACATCGAGATGGCCCTGACCGTGGAGATCGGCCGCACCCGCATGTCCGTCCGCGACGTGCTCTCGCTCGAACCGGGCAAAATCATCGAACTGGACCGTTCCGCCGGCGCCCCGGCCGACGTGCTGCTCAACGGGCGGCTGATCGCCCACGGCGAGGTCGTCGTCCTGGACCAGGACTATGCCGTGCGGATCACCCGGATCCTCGATGTGGCCGAGGGGCTCAGCTGAATGGACTCGCTGATCCTCGGGCTGCGGGTAGCCGTGGCCCTGGGCGCGGTGCTGGGCCTGATCTGGTTGCTGCAGCGCCGTCTCGGCAAAGGCACGGGACGGCGCCGCGCTGACGCCGCCCTGAGCGTCGTCAGCCGCCAGAGCGTCGGCCAGCGGGCCTCCGTGGTGGTGGTCGACGCCGGCGGCCAGCGCTTCCTGCTCGGCGTCACCGAGCACGCCGTCAACGTCCTCCACACCGGCGACATCCCGGAGGAGGCTGCGGAGTCCCCGGTTCTTGAGCCCGGCCGCGGCGGCGCCGCCGGCGCCTTCGCCCAGATCCTCGCCGGTGCCGGTGCCGGTGCCGGTGCCGTTGCCCCGCGCCTGAACGACGCCGGGTCCGCGGGCGCGCCCAGCGGCCCCGCCGGCGCCGGGTCGTCGGCGCCGGAACCACTGCCCCGGCGCAGCGCCATCCACCGGGATTCCCACGCCCGGACTGTCCCGGGCCGCGGCGCCATGCCCGGCACCGCGGAGCACCCCCCGTTGCACGGGTCGATCCTGGCCGGTTCCACCTGGAAGCAGGCCGCTGCCGCTCTCAGGAGCGGACGCCGCAATTGATCCGCCCCGTCACCGCCCGCACCGCCCGCGTCCCTTCCACCAGCACCCGCCCAACCAGACGAATCCTCGCCGTCGGCCTTGCCGCGGTGCTGCTCGCCGTCCTGCTGTTGTGGCTCAACGCCGCCGCCGGGCACGCCGCCCCCATCCCGCCGGTCCCGCCCACCCCGCCGGCCGCCCCGGACAACGGCAGCGTCAACATTGAGATCAACGGCATGGACGGAAAGCCGTCCACGGCGGTCCTGACCCTGATCGGGATCACGCTGCTGTCCGTGGCGCCTGCACTGCTCCTGATGATGACCTCGTTCACCAAGATCTTCGTGGTGCTCGCGATGACCCGCAACGCGCTCTCGCTGCCCTCCGTCCCGCCCAACCAGGTGCTGGCGGGGCTGGCCCTGTTCCTGTCGATCTTCGTCATGTGGCCGGTCATCAACGAGATGAACACCATCGGCGTGCAGCCCTACCTGAACGGGACCCTTGACTTCAACGGCGCGCTGAACGCCGGTTCGGGGCCGCTGCAGCAGTTCATGCTCGCGCACACCCGCGAGGAGGATATCGCCCTGATGACCCGCGCGGCCGGCATGGAGAACCCGGCCACCCCGGAGGCGGTGCCGCTGCAGACGCTGATCCCGGCCTTCATGATTTCCGAACTCCGTGCGGCCTTCATCATCGGCTTCGTCATCTTCATCCCGTTCCTCGTGATCGACCTCGTCGTCTCCGCGGCCCTGATGTCCATGGGCATGATGATGCTCCCGCCGGTCATGATCTCGCTGCCGTTCAAGATCCTGCTCTTCATCCTCGTGGACGGCTGGGGCCTGATCATCACCTCGCTGATCCAAAGCTACGCAGGCACGGGATGAACGCCAACGCCGTCCTGGACATCGCCCTCCAGGCCATGATCGTGGCCGCCAAACTCTCGGCCCCGGTGCTGGTGACGGCGCTGGTGGTGGGCCTGGCGATTTCCCTGCTGCAGTCCATCACCCAGCTCCAGGAGGCCACCCTCTCCTTCGTGCCCAAACTCGCGGCCGTGATGGTGGCCCTGCTGATCTGCGGGCACTGGATGATCACGGAGATGGTCGCCTTCACCAACGACCTCTTCGCCAAGATCCCGTCCCTGCTCGGAGGCCTGTGAGGTGGGCATCCCGATCGACCAGACGTGGCTGGAGGTCCTCCTGCTGGCCACCGTCCGGATGACGGCTTTCCTGATCGTGGCGCCGCCGTTCGCGCACCAGGCCTTTCCCGGACGGATCAAGGCCATGCTGGGCCTGGGCCTGGGCCTGGCCGTCTCGCAGCGGCTTTCCGCCGGCTACACCGCCCGCGACACGGCGGGCTTCCTCACCGGGGTGGTCCTGGAACTCGTCACCGGCCTGGTCCTGGGCTTCCTGGTCCTGCTGGTCTTCTCGGCGGTCCAGTCCGCCGGCAGCCTGGTCGACCTCTTCAGCGGCTTCCAGATGGCCCAGGCCTTCGACCCGCAGATGATGGTCAACGGGGCCCAGTTCACCCGGCTGCTCTACATGGCCGCGCTGGCCCTGCTGTTTGCCTCGGACGGCTACCAGCTGGTCATCGGCGGCCTGACCGGAAGCTTCACCGCCCTGCCCCTGGCCGGCGGTCTTGACCTGGCCCAGCCGGTCCAGGCCATGACGGCAGCCGTCACCGGCATGTTCCTCGCCGCCGTCCAGATCGCCGGCCCGCTGATTGTGGTGCTGTTCCTCGCCGACGTCGGACTCGGCCTGCTGACCCGGGTGGCCCCCGCGCTGAACGCCTTCTCGCTGGGCTTCCCGCTCAAGATCATGCTGACCCTCGCGCTGGCCGGGTTCCTCTTCCTCGCCCTGCCCAGAATCGTCTCCACCCTCGCCGGGCAGGCCGCCAAGACCGTGCTGGGGGTGGGCTGATGTCGGATTCACAGGAAAAGACCGAACAAGCCACCGACAAACGCATGCGGGAGGTCCGTTCCAAGGGCCAGCTCTCCCGCTCCCAGGACCTCACCGCGTGGCTGGCGGTCGGCGCCGCCGCGGTCATGATTCCCGCCACCGTGGAGCGCGGGTCCAACGCCGCCACGGACCAGATGTTCACCGTCAAGGCCGTCATGGCGCAGCCGGACCCCGCGAAGGCCCTGACGGCCCTGGAGGCCGGACTCGGCTCGCTGGCCGGAATCCTCGGCCCCATGCTGATCGTGGTGCTCGTCGCCGTCGTGGCCGGCTCTGCGCTGCAGGGCGGAATCCACCTGAAGAAGTTCCGCCTGGACTTCGACAACTTCAAACTGCTCAGCGGGCTGAAGCGGGTTTTCGGCACCCAGGCGCTCTGGGGCGGGGTCAAGGCCCTGCTGAAGGCCACCGTCGTGGGCCTCGTGCTTTACTCCGTGGTGCAGGGGCTGATCCCCGTGCTGCTCACCGCCGGCGGGCTCCCGGTTTCCGGCGTCGTGGCGGCCGCCGGCGGCGGCGTCTCCGCCCTGGTCCAGTTCGCCGTCTTCGCCGGCATTGCGCTGGCGGCCGTGGACTTCTTCGTCGTGATGCGCCGGAACCGGAAGAAAACCCGGATGTCCAAGAAGGAAGTCCAGGACGAGAACAAAAGCAGCGAAGGCGATCCGCTGGTCCGGTCCCAGCGCCGGGCGCGGCAGCTGGCCATGAGCCGGAACCGCATGATCGCGGCGATCGGCGACGCCGACGTCGTCATCGTCAACCCCACGCACGTCGCCGTCGCGCTGAAGTACGAGCCGGGAAAATCCGCCCCGCGCGTGGTGGCCAAGGGCGCCGGCCACGTGGCGGCGCGCATCCGGCAGGAAGCCGAGGCGAAAAGCGTGCCGATGGTCCAGGACATCCCGCTCGCCCGGGCGCTGCACGGCGCCTGTGAGCTGGGGCAGGAGATCCCGGTGGATTTCTACCACGCCGTGGCCGGGGTGCTGGCCTTCGTCATGTCGCTCAAGGCCCGCGGCGCCGGCGCCGGGCTGCACCGCATGGCCGGGGCGGCGCTATGAACGTTTTTCGAACCAGCGTCTGTGAAAGGACCGCATCATGAACAACAGGCTCGCCCGGCTCGCGGTGCCGATCGGCATCGTGGGCATCGTGCTGCTGCTGGTGGTTCCCGTGCCCGCGCCGCTGCTGGACTTCCTGATCGTCTGCAACATCCTGCTGGCGCTCCTGGTCCTGCTGACCAGCATGTTCGTGAAGAAGCCGCTGGACTTCTCCGTGTTTCCCTCGCTGCTGCTCGTGGCCACGCTGTTCCGGCTGGGCCTGAACGTCGCCTCCACCCGGCTGGTGCTGGGCAACGGCTACGCCGGGCAGGTCATTGAGGCCTTCGGCAAGGTGACGGTGGGCGGGTCCATGATCATCGGCGCCGTCGTCTTCCTGATCCTGGTGGTGATCCAGTTCGTCGTGGTCACCAAGGGTGCCGAGCGCGTCGCCGAAGTGGGTGCCCGCTTCACCCTGGATGCCATGCCGGGCAAGCAGATGGCGATCGACGCCGACCTCAACGCCGGCCTGATCACGGACACCCAGGCCCGGGAGCGGCGTGCGGAGGTCTCGGCCGAAGCCGACTTCTACGGCGCCATGGACGGCGCCACCAAGTTCGTCAAGGGCGATGCCATCGCCGGCATCATCATCATCATCATCAACTTCGTCGGCGGCATTGCCATCGGCATGCTGCAGCGCGGCATGGAAATCGGCGACGCCCTCAACACCTACGGCATCCTGACCATGGGCGACGGGCTCGTCACGCAGATCCCCGCGCTGCTCATGGCGGTCTCCACCGGCATGATCGTGACCCGGTCCAACGCGGAATCGGACATGGGCCGGACGGCCTCCACCCAGCTGTTGCAGTCGCCCAACGCCCTCCTGATCGCCGGCGTGGCCGCCCTTGCCATGGCCCTCATTCCCGGCATGCCGCCCCTCCCGTTCGTCCTGGTCGGCGCCGGACTGATCCTGGCGTCGCGCCGCACCGCTGCCAGCCAGCAGCAGGCGGAACGGGCCCGCGACGCGGAGGCCGCCGCCCTGAATTCCCCGGAGCTGGACCCGAACGAGAAGCTGCTCGAGGACATGCGCATCCACCCCGTGGAGATCCTGCTGGCCCCCGACCTCGTCGACATGGTCTCCGGCGCCTCCGACGACCTGTTGGCCCGGGTCCGGTCGCTCCGGCACAAGATCGCCATGGAACTGGGGCTGGTCATTCCGCCGGTCCGCACCCGCGACAGCGTGGACCTGCCGCCGGCAAGCTACGCCATCCGGATCGCGGGCGTGGAAGCCGGCCGCGGCACCGCCCCGGCAGGCCAGATGCTGGCCCTGGGCGACGCGCTGGACTCGCTGCCGGGCGTGGCGATGATCGAACCGGTCTTCGGCCTCGCCGGGAAGTGGATTCCGGCCGAGATGCGCCACAACGCCGAAATGACCGGCGCCACCGTGATCGACCGGGTCTCGGTGCTCGTCACCCACCTGTCCTCGATCGTCACGGCCAACGCCGCCCGGCTGCTCTCCCGCGAGGATGTCCGGGTGCTGACCGAGGGCGTCCGCAAGCAGAGCCCCTCCGCCGTCGACGAGCTCACCCCCGCGCTGCTCTCGCTCGCCGAACTGCAGCGCGTGCTCCAGGGCCTGCTGGATGAACAGGTCCCCATCAACGACCTGGCCCGCATCTATGAGGCGCTCACCCTCCGGGCCAAGGTGTCCACCGACCCGGAATCGCTCGTCGAGGCGGCCCGCCAGGCGCTGGGGCCGGCGCTGACCGCCAAGTTCATGGAGGGCCCCGTGCTCAACGTGATCATGATCGACCCGCTGCTCGAGCAATCCATGCTCGAAGACATGCGCCCGGCCGAGGGCGGCAGCCAGATCGTGATGGGCCAGGACCGGCTCGACGCCGTGCTCCGCTCGGTGCGCAACGCGGTCGACTCCGCGGCCGCCGCCAACCGGCAGGCCGTCCTGGTCTGCGCTCCGGCCCTGCGTCCGGCCATCCACCGGCTGGTCGGGGCGCAGCCCGGCTCCGTCCCGGTCCTGTCCTACCGAGAAGTCACCTCCGCCAATGTCCGGATCGAAACTGTAGGAGTCGTGCGCCATGCCGAACCGCTATCGGCTTAAGGGAGCCTCGCTGGAGGAAATCCGCAGCAAGGCGGAAGCCCAGTACGGTCCCGCGGCCCGCATTGTTTCCGCGGACCGCGTCATCAGCCCCGGCATCGCCGGGCTCTTCGCCGCGAACCGCTACGAGGCCATCATCGAGGTCCGGCCCACGCACGACGTCGTCACCGGCGAGGTGGTCCCGGAGTCCGACATCCTCGCCGAGGGCGAGACCGCCGAGACGCCCGACGACACGTCGCGGGACGCGCCGCGGCCCCGGCAGGTACCGGGCGGGGTGCAGCTCGCGGCCGCACCCGGCCACGAGCTGCAGGGCGACGCGATCGCCGCCCTGCTGGCGGAGGCCGACGCCGCCGAGCTGACCCTGCACCGCACGTCCAGCCCCGGCGTCTCCACCGCGACGCCGGGCTTCGCCGAACTGCTCGACCAGCTCGGGTCCGGGCTCCGGCCGCCGGCGGCCGACGCGGCACAGCCCGGGTCCGCGGTTCCGGCTCGCCCGGGGAGCGGCGCGGGGGACCGTCCCGCGCCGGCCGCGGGGCAGACGCCCCCGCCCTCGATGCGGGCTGCCGCGCCGGCCCACGAGGCGGTCCCGGTCCCGCTGGGCGGCACCGGGGACCTGGTGGTGCTGGTGGGCCTGGGCGACGACGCGCTGGACACGGCCCTGGCCATGTCCATTGCCGCCGGCGGCGCGGATGTCCGCACCGCGGGGGAGCTGAGCGCCTACGGCCACCTGCACCTGGACGGACGCCACAGCGCGACGGCGGCCCGCGCCCATGCCGTGGAAACCGAGCAGACGGTGCTGGCGGCGTTCGGCCTGGGCAAGGCGCGGAACATCCTCGGCCCGGCTCCAGGCGATCGCGGCGCTCTCGCCGGACCAGCTCTGGGTGGTCGTGGACGCCGGACGCAAGCACGAGGACTCCGCACGCTGGGTCAGCCTGCTGAGGGCACGGCTCGACGTCGCCGCGCTGGCCGTCGTGGGCGTGGCGGACACCGCTAGCCCCGAAAGCGTGGACGCCCTCGGCCTGCCCGTGGGCTGGATCGACGGCCGCCCGGCGACCCGGCCGCTGCCGTGGGACGCGGCGCCCGGCAGCGAAGGGTAGATTGAGAGGATGCTGGTACTTACACGCAAGCCGGGCGAACAGATCATGATCGGCGACGGCATCGTCATCACTGTTCTGGAGGGCCGCGGAGACGGTGTCCGGATCGGCATTGAGGCGCCCCGCGGCGTCCCGATCCAGCGGCGGGAAGTCATTGAGGCCATCGCCGCGGCGAACCTGGCGGCGGCTGAAGCGGGTTCGGAAGCCGGTTCCGGCGCCGAGGACGCGCTGCGCGGGCTGCTGCCCCCGCCAGCCGCCCGCCCCGCCGACTAAACCTGGCCCGCGGGGCGACTCCAGCCGCCGGCCGAATCCACCCGCGGGCGACTCCGGCCGGGACTCCGGCGTGTCGGGTCAGTGCGAGTTTGCGTCGTCGCCGAGGTACTGGGCCATCAGCGGCTGCGTGGCGCGGCGCGTGATGGCCAGGGCGCGCTCAAGATTTCCCGCCAGCGTCAGTTGGTCCAGCATGCCGGCCGGATCGCCGGTCGCGGCGGGTAGTTGCAGGCTGCGGAGCATGTCCTCGTTGGCCCGCGCCACGTCCCCGAGCCGGGCCAGCAACTCGCGCAGGCCTTCCAGGTGCTCCTGCAGCACGGTCGGCCAGGACCCCGGCGGTGCCGCGGCGATCAGTTCCACCAGTGTCGCCTGCGCCGGCAGGCCCCAGTCGCCGGCCACCGCCGCCGATTCAACGTTCCGGGCCAGGGCTTCGAAGCGCAGGCGGTCCAGCACCGCCTCCACCTCGGAAGCGGTAAAAGTCAGCCACTGGGTGTTGCCGGCGGCCACGTGCAGGCGCTGGGTCTCCAGCCGGAACAGCAGCAGTTCCAGCTGTCGCCGTTCCTGCCACAGCGCCGCCGAAAGATCCCCTGCACCCATGGGCCCCATTCCCCTTGCCATCCCGGCCAAAATCCGGCTTCCCGCATTTTCCGCCAAGCTTTTCCCTGAGGGTACACGCAGATTCCGGATCAGGTGATAGGTTTCGTTCTGGGTGCTGCGCCCGAGCTTCGAACACCGCCTCCCATGGGGGGAGCGCGGGACCGTTTGCGGGTGCGGCTCTCAGGGTTTTAAAGCTCCTGATCCGGTCTCATGGGGGGACACACTATTGAATCGCGTGGAACGCAACGAGATGGTTACCCAGCACCTTCCGCTGGTTGGCTATCTCGTCTCAGATTTGTGCTCGAAGGCGTCCCACCTCTCGCGCGATGACCTGGCGTCGGCTGGCGCCGTCGCCCTGATTACCTCGGCCGACTCGTTCGACCCCGACCTTGGCGTGCCCTTCGGCGCCTTCGCCCGACGCCGCATCCTCGGCGCCTTCGCGGACGAGATGCGGGCCAGCGACTGGGCCACGCGCTCCGCGCGCCGCCGGATCAAAGAGACGATGTCGGTCCAGGAAACCCTGGCCGCGGCGCTCGGCCGCACGCCCTCGGTGGACGAGATTGCCTCCGCGCTGGGCGTCCAGCAAAGCGTCGTGGAAGCGGCGCTGGCAGATGCCTCGCGCACGCTCACGCCGCTCGACGACGCCGTCGTGGACACGCTGGCCGCGGAGACCCTGACCCCGGAGCACTCCGTGCTTGCGGACGAACGGCTCCAGTACCTCCGGGCCGCCGTGAAGTCCCTGCCCGAGCGGATGCGCTACGTGGTCGAGGAGATCTACTTCGGCGACCGCACGGTCAAGGAGCTGGCGGCCGAACTGGGCTCCACGCACGCCGCCGTGTCGCAGCAGCGCGCCGAAGCGATCCGGCTGATGCGCGACGGCCTCACCGCGCACTACGCGGACGACCCGGACCAGGGCTTCGAACCGCAGTCGCGGATCACGCCGCGCCGCCGGAACGACTACCTCGCCCAGCTCTCCGAAGCCACTGCCGGGGGAATCACCCGGGCGATCTTCCCGCAGGGGCCGATGCTGAACCAGGCCGTCTAGGCACTTTCCCGGCAGTTACTAAGCCCACTTAGTAAGCTGATCGTGAAATTCCGCCGCGACCATCGCGGGCCGCATCCTCACTGGGGTAGCGTCTGAGGCATAACGCCGTACCAGCCGTTCCTATCAAGGAGGATGCATGAAAGCTTCACCTACCCTGACAAGCAACCTGCAGGCCGTTCTCGTGGACCTGATCGAACTCCACGTCCAGGGCAAGCAGGCACACTGGAACATCGTGGGCACGAACTTCCGTGACCTGCACCTGCAGCTCGATGAGATCATCGAGGCCGCCCGAGGCTTCGCGGACGACCTGGCCGAGCGCATGCGCGCCCTCCACGCGCTGCCGGACGGCCGCAGCTCCACCGTTTCCAAGACCACGGCCCTCGCGGAGTTCCCGACCGGCCTGATCAACACCAAGGATGCGATCGACAAGATCGTCGCCGCGCTCGAGGCCGCCGTCGGCACCATGCGCAAGGTCCATGACGAGGTGGACGAGGAAGACCCCACCACCGCGGACCTGCTGCACGAATTCATCGCCAAGTTCGAGCAGTACGCCTGGATGGTCAACGCGGAAACCATGCGTGCCAGCGCCAGCGTCACCACGCCGGATACCAAGAAGTAGCGCATCCTTCCACGCGCCTTCCAAGCGTCCGACGCCGGGTTCCCTCCCGGCGTCGGACGCTTGTCTTTAACCCCTTGACAACCGCCGGACCCCGGCGATACTTCAGTAGGTGCTTAACAATCAGGGTGGTCCGCTCCGCGGCGGGGAACTCGACGGAGTCTTCCACGCCCTCGCGGATCCCACCCGCCGGGCCATCGTGGTCCGCCTGTGCGAGGGGCCGGCGACGGTCTCACAACTGGCGGAGCCGTTTGAGATCAGCCTGCCCGGGATTGTCCAGCACCTCCAGGTCCTGGAAGCCAGCGGCCTGATCCGCAGCGAAAAAATCGGCAGGGTGCGCAGCTGCAGCATTGTCCCTGCCACAGTCCGGCGCGCCGAGAACTGGCTGGGCCTGCGCCGGACGCCGGAGGAGCGCCGCCTGGACCGGCTGGAGCACTTCCTGGATCCCCAGCCTCCGCACTGAGATACGAGGAGTCCGTCATGAGTGTTCCCGTTACGCACGCAAGCTTCAGCCTGGAACGCCGGCTGAACGCGCCGCCCGCACGCGTCTTTGCCGCGTTTGCCGACCACGCCAGCAAGAAGAAGTGGTTTGGCGGTCCGCCGGAATGGAACCAGGGCGAATCCAGCCTCGACTTCCGGGAAGGCGGCCGCGAGACCGACGTCGGAGGCCCGGTGGACAGCTGGGTCTCGACCATGCACGCCATCTACCACGACATTGTCGAGAACGAGCGGATCGTCTACAGCTACGAAATGCTGCTCGATGGACGGCGCATGTCCGTCTCGCTCAGCACGGTCGAACTGGAGCCGGACGGCGACGGCACCGTCCTGACCCTGACCGAGCAGGGCGCGTTCTTCACCGGCTCGGCCGCGAGCGACGCCGAGCAGGTCGCCGGCCGCAAGGAAGGGACCGCCGGCCTGCTGGACGCGCTGAAGGCGGCCGTCGAGGCGGCCTGACCCCGGCGCCTAGTTCGCCGTCGGTACCTTGCGCAGCACGACGGCGGCAAGGACCGCGGCGCCGGCCATGAGCACCAGCGCGATGGCGGCCGTGATGTGGACGCCGGAGTCGAACGCGGCCCGGGCGGCGGCCATCACGGCCTCCGCCGGCGGCGCCGGCAGGGCGCGGGCCAGTTCGGCGGCCCCGGCGAGGGTCTCGCCGGCCTGGGCCGCGGCTTCCGCCGGTGCCGTTTCGGCGACGCCGGCGGGAAGCTGCAGCGTGTGCTGATAGGAGGCCGTCAGGATGGAACCGAGGATGGCGGTGCCGAGCAGGGAGCCGACCTCGTAGCCGGTTTCCGAAATGGCGGCCGCTGCACCCGATTTCGCCGCCGGTGCCGCCGTCAGGATCAGGTCGTTGGAGATGGTCTCGGCCGCGCCGACGCCCAGGCACAGCACCAGCAGGGCTGCCAGCAGCACGCCGGGCCCGGCGCCGTGGTCTCCGAAGGCCACCAGGCCATAACCCGCCGCGCTCAGGAGCAGACCACCCGCCACCACGAACCCCGGACGGACCTTCCGCACCAGCGGGACCACCAGCAGCCCGGCGATGATGGTCGCGGCCAGGGCCGGGACCATCGCCATGCCGGACTCCGACGGGGACTGGCCCTCGAGCAGCTGCAGGTGCTGGGCGAGGAACAGGATGAACCCGTTGTAGGAGAACAGGGCCAGGACGTTGGCGGTGATCGCGGTGCTGAAGACCGGGTTGCCAAAGAGGCTGAGGTCCAGCAGGGGAGTGGCGGACACCGACGCCGCCAGCCGGCGCTGGCGGCGAACAAAGAGGTACCCCATCAGCAGCCCGGCGCCGAGGGCCGCGAGCGGCTCCGGCGCCACCCCCTCGGTCGCCAGGGCCTTGATGCCGTAGACCACCGGGACCATGGCCAGCAGCGACAGCACGATGCTGGGGGCGTCCACCCGGCCCGGGGCGGGATCCCGGGATTCCGGGATCAGCGCGGGGCCGAGGACCAGCAGCGGCAGGATGATCGGGACCGCGACGAGGAGGACCGCGCCCCACCAGAGGTGTTCCACGAGCCAGCCGCCGAGGATCGGGCCGAGAGCGGCGCCGCCGGAGAAACCTGCGGCCCAGATCGCCACCGCGAGCCGCCGCCGGTTGGATTCCGGGAAAATATTGCGGATCAGGGACAGCGTGGATGGCATCAGCATGGCGCCGAAGAACCCCAGCCCGGCCCGGCCGGCGATCAGCCACTCCGCGCCGGGGGCAAAGGCCGTCGCCGCGGAGACCGCCGCGAAGCCGGCACTGCCGATGAACAGCAGCCGGCGGCGGCCGATCCTGTCGCCCAGGCTGCCCATCGCCACGAGCAGGCCGGCCAAAACCAGCGGGTAGGCATCGACAATCCAGAGCAGTTCCGTGCCGGTGGCATCCAGGCTGCGGGCGATCGCGGGCAGCGCGAAGGTCAGGGCCGTGTTGTCCACGGCCACAAGCAGGACCGGGAACATCAGCAGGGACAAGGCCAGCCAGTCGCGCCAGGGTGCGCGCGGCGCCGGCGCGCGCTGGGCGGCGGCGGTCAGGGATGTGGTGCTCATGGAACTTAACTGTACCGTCCAGACGGTACAGTTAAGAAATGCGCCGGCTGGCAGGCATGATGTAACCCATGGCCAGACAACCCGTTGCCCGCGAAGCCGTCCTCGACGCCTTCGAATCCCTGCTCATCGCCGAGGGGGAACGCGCCGCGACCCTGGATGCGGTGGCCAGGCTGGCTGGTGTCTCCAAGGGCGGGCTGCTATACCACTTCCCGAACAAGGAAGCCATGATCGCGGTGCTGCTGGAGCGGCTGGACCGGCTCCTCGCCGAGGACCTCGACGCCATGGCTGCCGCCCCGGAAGGCGCCGCGGCCTACTTCATCAAATCCTCGGTGTGGGCCGACACCCCGCTGGACCGGGTGTTCGTCGCCGCCACCCGGCTGGCCGAAGTGGCGCACGCCGAGACCCTGCGGCGGATGGCCGGCGTGCAGGCCAGTTGGCTGGCGCTGCTCGCGGCCGACGTCGGCCCCGCCATGGCCAAGCCTGTGCTCTACATGGGGGACGGGCTGTACTTCAACGCCATGCTCGCGCGCGGCCCGGCCGATGCGCCCCTGACGTCGGCCGGCGACGTCGAGAGCCTGCTGGCCGCCGTCGAACGGCTGCGCGGCTGACGCCCCAAGCCTTACTGTCAGACCTCGCGGTTAGCCTTCCTCCCAATAACCCCGGACGCCGTCCGGGACCGGCCAACAGGGGGAAGTATGACCGCGCAGACCATTTCACCGACGGTTCCGAAGCCGTCGGCACCGACGCAGCGCGGGGTGATGCTGGCGGAAGTCCGCAAGCATCACCTGGCAAGCGTCGTGGAAGTCGCGGCCGCGGTCCAGTTCGGCCTGGGCTGCTGGGCGCTGGCCCCGGTCCGTGGAACCGCGGCGGCCTCCGCCGGAACCGCCGACTCCTGAAGTTCCTCCCCTGGTGACCGGAACCACGGCCATCGGCCCCGGCGCGGACCACTGCTACCGGCGAATCGCGATGGAGGTGCTGCTCGCGCTGCTGGAGCGGCGGCCGGGCGCCGGTCCGCTCGGCGCCGGGGCTGAGCTGCACGCGGTAGTGCGGGTGGTGGCATGCCGCCGGCTCCTGCTCGAGCTCCGCAGGCAGGTGTCGGAACTCGGGCTGGAAGAGGCAATCTTCGTCGCTGAAGTTCCCTGCAGCAGCGATGGGAGGCTCGAAGCGGCAGTCCTGGCCGGGCTGTCCGCCGGCGGGGGAATGGTGGATGTCGTGACCGACGCCTCCAAGGGCAGAGGGGCAACCGTTGGCCTGGGCTGGGTCGTCGCGACCGGCGAAGGCAGCAGCTTCCGGACGGGAGCCGGGACCGCCGTGTGCTCGAGCGTCCTGCACGCAGAGCTCAAGGCCATGCGCAAGGGCATCCAGCTGGCGCTGTCCCTGCATCCCGCCCTGCGCGGCGGACTCGGAACCCTCCGGCTCTTCAGTGACAGCCGGGGCGGACTGGAACTGGTGCGCCGGGGCCTGGCCGGGTCCCTCCCGGCCGGCGGGTCCGGCGTCGTCCGCGGCGAGGTCGGCCGGATCTGCGCCCTGCTGTCGGGAGCCTCGGCCGAGCTGTGCTGGGTCAAAGGCCATGCCGGGGACCCGTTGAATGAGGTGGCGGACCGGCTCGCTGTTGTGGCCCGGCGTTCCCGGGAGGCCGGGCTGGACGCCGCCCAGGCGGCGGCCCTGCGTTCATCCATCGAACGCGATGCCCCCGCCGCCGTGCAGCAGCACAGCCGTTGCCATTTCCGCCTGGCCGCGTGACCGCGGGCGGCCGGCGTCGACGCCCCGCACCCTGCCCGGTCCGGCGGCGGCCGTCAGGTCTGCGGGGGGTTAGGTCGAAGCGGGCCAGCCGGAGCCAACAGCGCGCCACGCGCGGTCGATGCCGTCCAGGGCTGCGGCCGGAAGCGGTCCCCGGCTGGCGGCCATGAGGTTCCGGCGGAGGTGGTCCAGCTTGGCCGTGCCGGCAATGGCGGTGTGCACGCCGGACGCGTACACGGTGAAGCGCAGGGCGAACTCGGCCCACTCCAGGTCGCCTGGGTCGAGTTCCAGGGCCCGCAGCCGTTCCCAGTAGAGCTCGGCGTAGTTCCCGGTCGGGCGCTCGGCGAAACGCCACGGCGCGTTCGCGATCGGGCGCTTGGCGATGACTCCCAGTTCGGGGCGCCGGCCAAGGACGTTCCGCAAATTCCACTGGTCGGCGATGTTGACGCTGGTTTCGATGGCGCCGAAGCGGCCGGAGTCCACGGCGAAGGCGAGGGGCTCATTGTCGCCGCTGTAGCCGGCGACACCGATCTTGCCGGCGTCGACGGCCTGGTCCAGGGTGTCCTGCAGATCGCCGCGCCGCAGAACGTCCAGCGGGCAAGAGTGCAAATAGAAGATGTCGATCCGCTCAGACCGGGTCAAACGCAAAGACTGCTCGATCCCCTCCAGCACGCTGCCCGGGGACCAGTCCCGTTGCCCGTTGATCTTGGGCCCGCCCTTGGTGGAGAGCACGAACTCATCCCGACGCCGGCCAAGGTGGCGGCCGATACGCTCTTCGCTCAACCCGTAACTGGCGGCGGTATCGATCAGCGTGACGCCGAGGTCCAAGGCTCCGTTGAGCACTTCCGCGGCTTCGGCCTCGGTGACATCACTTTCGCCGATCTGGCCCGCGCCGAGCCCCACAACGGAGACTTCCAAACCGGTGTCCCCGAACGCCCTTCGCTCCAGCATGAATTGTCTCCTCGTCTCGTAACCGCCGGCACCGCCGGAACTTGGCGACCGCTCAACCCTAACGCTGACGCCCGTGCGTGCCGGAGTTTGCGGACGCGCCCCCGGCGTAGGAGAATGGAAGTTGTGACTGCGGTCACGAGCAACTGAATACGCCTTTGATCTGCGGCGGGAGAGTCCTGCAAGTAGGTACACGCAGGCGCCGTAGGAGCAAACCCTCCCCAGGAATCTCTCAGGCCCATGTACCGCCGCGGCAAGGCAACTCTGGAAAGCAGCAGGCACGCCCTCCGGCGCGCTGTGCTCACCGACGGTGCAAGCGGAGCCCCGCGAAAGCGGCTGCGCGGAAACTCTCAGGTCCAATACAGAGCGGGGAGGAACCCGAATCAATGTGGCGTACCCTGCGCCGCCTTAGTTATGGAGTTCCTTGTGACTGTTTCCTCAGCCTCCACGTCCTTCGTTGACCGGCACATCGGCGCCCGCCGCCAGGCCGACGTCGACGCCATGTTGAAGGCTGTCGGCTACGACACCGTCGACGCCCTCGTGGACACGGCCGTCCCGAAGGGCATCCGGCAGGACTCCCCGCTGGAGCTCACCGAAGCGCTCAGCGAAGTCGAGGTCCTTGCCGCGCTGCGCACGCTGGCAGCGAAGAACAAGACCGCGGTCCAGATGATCGGCCAGGGCTACTACGACACCGTCACCCCCGCCGTGATCCGCCGCAACATCCTCGAGGCCCCGGCCTGGTACACCGCCTACACCCCGTACCAGCCGGAAATCTCGCAGGGCCGGCTCGAGGCGCTGCTGAACTTCCAGACCATGGTCCAGGACCTCGTCGGCCTGCCGATCGCCAACGCCTCGCTGCTGGACGAAGCCACCGCCGTCGCCGAAGCCGTGCTGATGATGCGTCGCGCGAATAAGAACAAGACGGCGCATGACGGCAAGACCGTCCTCGACGCCGACTGCCTGCCGCAGACCATCGCGATCGTGAAGGGCCGCGCCGAGGCCCTCGGCTTCGAGGTGGAGGTCGCGGACCTCTCCACGGGCCTGCCCGAGGGCGTCATCAACGGCGTTGTGCTCCAGCAGCCCGGCGCCTCCGGCCGGGTGTTCGACCACGCCGCCGTGATCGCCGAGGCCAAGGAACGCGGTGCGCTGGTCACGGTCGCCGCGGACCTGCTGTCCCTGACCCTCATCACCCCTCCCGGCGAGCAGGGCGCCGACATCGCCGTCGGCTCCGCCCAGCGCTTCGGTGTCCCGCTGTTCTTCGGCGGCCCGCACGCCGCCTACATGGCGGTCCAGAAGGGCCTCGAGCGCTCCATGCCCGGCCGCCTCGTCGGCGTCTCCAAGGACTCCGCCGGCATCCCCGCCTACCGCCTGGCGCTGCAGACCCGCGAACAGCACATCCGCCGCGAGAAGGCCACCTCCAACATCTGCACCGCGCAGGCGCTGCTGGCCATTGTTTCCTCGTTCTACGCCGTCTACCACGGCCCGGACGGGCTCAAGGCCATTGCCGAGACCGTCCACGGCCACGCCCGGACCATCGCCGGCTCGCTCAAGGCCGCCGGCCTGGACGTGCTGCACACCTCCTTCTTCGACACCGTCACCGTGTCCGTGCCGGGCAAATCCGCGGAGATCATCGCCGCCGCGGACGCCAAGGGCATCAACCTGCGCGCCATCGACGCCGACACGGTCGGCATCTCCGCCGATGAGGCGACGACGGCGGCCATCGTCGCCGACGTCGTCGCGGCCTTCGGGGCGACGGTGACCGACTCGGTAGAAGGCTTGGCGCTGGACGCCGCCGTCGAGCGCACCTCCGACTACCTCCAGCACCCGGTCTTCAACACCCACCGCTCCGAGACCCAGCTGCTGCGCTACATCCGCCGCCTCTCGGACCGCGACCTGGCCCTGGACCGCACCATGATCCCGCTGGGCTCCTGCACCATGAAGCTGAACGCCACCGCCGAGATGGAGGCCATCTCCTGGCCGGAGTTCGCCTCCATCCACCCCTTCGCCCCCGAGTCCCAGACCGCCGGCTGGCGCGAACTGATCGAGGACCTCGAAGCGCAGCTGACCGAGATCACCGGCTACGACCAGGTCTCCATCCAGCCCAACGCCGGATCCCAGGGCGAACTTGCCGGCCTGCTGGCCATCCGCGGCTACCACCTCTCCCGCGGCGACGCACAGCGCAACGTCTGCCTCATCCCGGCCTCCGCGCACGGCACCAACGCCGCCTCCGCCGTGCTGGCCGGCATGAAGGTGGTGGTCGTCGCCACCGCCTCCGACGGCACGATCGACCACGCCGACCTCACCGCCAAGATCGATGCCAACAAGGACGCCCTGTCCTGCATCATGATCACCTACCCGTCCACGCACGGGGTGTACGACGCCGACGTCCGCGAGGTCTGCGACGCCGTCCACGCCGCCGGCGGCCAGGTCTACATTGACGGCGCCAACCTCAACGCCCTCGTCGGGCTGGCCCAGCCGGGCCTGTTCGGCGGCGACGTGTCGCACCTGAACCTGCACAAGACCTTCTGCATCCCGCACGGCGGCGGCGGCCCCGGCGTCGGCCCGGTCGCGGCCAAGGCGCACCTGGCGCCGTTCATGCCCGGCAACGCCGCTGATCCGGCCAACGGTGCCGAGGGCACCCCGATCTCCGCGTCCCGCTACGGCTCGGCGGGCGTGCTGCCGATCTCCTGGGCCTACGTGAAGCTCATGGGCGGCCAGGGACTGACCGAGGCCACCAAGTCGGCCCTGCTGGCGGCCAACTACATCGCGGCCCGCCTGAACGACTTCTTCCCGGTGCTGTACACCGGCGAAGGCGGACTCGTGGCCCACGAATGCATCCTGGACCTGCGTGAGCTCACGGCCAAAACCGGCGTGACCGCCGAGGACGTCGCCAAGCGCCTGATCGACTACGGCTTCCACGCCCCCACCCTCGCGTTCCCCGTGGCGGGCACCCTGATGGTCGAGCCCACCGAATCCGAGGACCTCGGCGAGATCGACCGCTTCATCACCGCGATGATCGCCATCCGCGCCGAGATCGACCAGGTCGCGCACGGCGACTTCACCGTCGAGCACAGCCCGCTGCGCAACGCCCCGCACACCGCGGCCGCCGTGATCAGCACCGACTGGGAGCGCGGCTACCCGCGTGAACAGGCCGTATTCCCGGTTCACACGCTGAAGCAGGACAAGTACTTCCCGCCGGTCGGCCGGATCGACGGCGCCGCCGGTGACCGCAACCTGATCTGCTCCTGCCCGCCTCTTTCCGAGTTCGAAAACTGAGGATACCGATATGACTGAGAACTACACGGCCCTGTACGAAGAGCACAAGAAGCTCGGCGCCTCCTTTACGGACTTCGGCGGCTGGCAGATGCCGCTCAAGTACAGCTCCGAACTCGCCGAACACCACGCCGTCCGCAAGTCCGCGGGCCTGTTCGACCTCTCCCACATGGGCGAAGTCTGGGTCACCGGCCCGGACGCCGCAGCGTTCCTCGATTACGCCCTGGTAGGCAAAATCTCGGCGATGGCGGTCGGCAAGGCCAAGTACTCGCTGATCTGCAACGAGGACGGCGGCATCATCGACGACCTCATCACCTACCGCCGCGCCGACGAGAAATTCCTGGTTGTTCCCAACGCCGGCAACGCCAAGGTGGTCGCCGCGGCCCTGGCCGAACGGGCCGGTTCTGCCCAAGAAGGCGGTTTCGACGTCACGGTCCAGGACGCCTCCGCCGAGACCTCGCTGATCGCGGTCCAGGGTCCCAAGGCGGAAGCCATCCTGCTCCGCCTGGTCCCCGCCGCCCAGCACGAGCTCGTCACCGGCCTGAAGTACTACGCCGCCGTCGACGTGCCCTTCATGGTCGGCGGCGCCGGCCAGGAACTCCTGCTGGCCCGCACCGGCTACACCGGTGAGGACGGCTTCGAGATCTTCGTCGCCAACGACGACGCCGCCGCCCTCTGGCAGGCGCTCATCGCCATCGCCGAGGAGGGCGAGCTGACGCCTGCCGGGCTCGCCTCCCGCGATTCGCTCCGGCTCGAGGCCGGCATGCCGCTTTACGGCAACGAGCTGTCCCTCGAAGGCGACCCGTTCGCCGCCGGGCTTGGCCCCGTCGTCGCACTCTCCAAGGAAGGTGACTTCGTCGGCAAAGCGGCCCTCGCAGCCAAGAAGGAGGCCGGCGCCGGATCCACCACGGGCCGCAGGCTCGTCGGGCTCAAGGGCCTCGGACGCCGGGCCGGCCGCGGCCACTACCCGGTCCTCAAGGACGGCAACACCGTCGGCGAGGTCACCTCGGGCCAGCCCAGCCCCACCCTGGGCTACCCGGTCGCGATGGCCTACGTCGACGTCGAGTTCACCGAACCCGGCACCGCCCTGGACATCGACCTGCGCGGCAAAACCGAGCCCTTCGAAGTTGTCGCACTGCCGTTCTACAAGCGCCAAAAGTAGCCCTGACCGGTCCCGGAGCCGTGGCTGGCTCCGGGACCGGCCGTCCGTCCCCGACTCCGGGACCGGCGGGCCCCGGTTTTCACGCGTGCTCGCTCGTTCCTCGCTTAGACGCACGCTTTCGAAAACCGCGGCCAGCCGGCCCCTCGTGGACAGCCCACCTTTAGGACAACCCACCCCACCAAAACCAACGGGAACCAACGCCTTCGAAAGCCAAAGGTGCTGGGGCGTGAACCGCCTACCGAGGCCGAGCTCTAAAAGATATCGACGGCCACTGTTTCTTTCCGGAGAACGGGCAGCGGTTCGAAAACTGTTGGCCTCCGGAACTGAACTGGCATTTAGCGGCGGGGGAGCGTCATCCGGAAGCGTGCGTCTAAGCGAGGAACGAGCGAGCACGCGGAGGATGGCGGCACCCGCCGCGTAACCCGGCCACAGCCCGGCACTGACCAAGCCACAATTGATGTAGCCCACGACTTTTCAAACGTAAAGGAAAAACACATGGCAAAAGTTGCCCCTGAACTGCAGTACTCCGACGAGCACGAGTGGGTTGCCCGTGAGGCCGGGAACGTAGTTTCCATCGGCATCTCCGCTGTCGCCACGGACGCCTTGGGCGACATCGTCTACGTGGACCTGCCCGAGGTCGGCTCCGCGGTGACCGCGGGGGAGACCTGCGGCGAGGTCGAGTCGACCAAATCCGTCTCTGACCTGTACGCCCCGGTCACCGGCGAGGTCACCGAGATCAACGCCGCCGTCGTCGACGACCCCGCACTGATCAACAGCGATCCGTACGGCGCCGGCTGGCTCTTCAAGGTGGCCGCCGAATCCGACGGCCCGCTGCTCTCCGCCCAGGACTACGCATCCAAGAACGGCGGCGAGCTGTGAGCGGCGCAGCGACGGGCATCCAGACGGCGTTCGAGCAGGTCGTGTCCCCGTCCCTGGACGCGGAGCTGTCCGCCCTGGACCCGGAGATCGCCGCGAAGATCGACGCCGAACTCGCCCGCCAGCGCGACGGCCTTGAAATGATCGCCTCGGAAAACCACACCGCCAGGGCCGTCATGCAGGCGCAGGGGTCGGTGCTGACGAACAAGTACGCCGAGGGCTACCCGGGCAAGCGTTATTACGGCGGCTGCGAGCACGTCGACGTCGTCGAACAGCTTGCGATCGACCGGGTCAAGGCCCTCTTCGGGGCCGAGTACGCCAACGTCCAGCCGCACTCGGGCGCGCAGGCCAACGCCTCCGTGATGCACGCCCTGATCCGTCCGGGCGACACCATCATGGGCCTGAACCTGGCGCACGGCGGCCACCTCACCCACGGCATGAAGATCAACTTTTCCGGCCGCCTGTACAACGTGATCCCGTACCAGGTCCGCGAGGACGACCACCGGATCGACATGGCCGAGGTCGAACGCCTGGCCCAGGAACACAAGCCGCAGCTGATCGTCGCCGGCTGGTCCGCCTACGCCCGGCAGCTGGACTTCGCCGAGTTCCGCCGGATCGCCGACTCGGTGGGCGCCTACCTGATGGTGGACATGGCCCACTTCGCCGGGCTCGTCGCCGCCGGGCTGCACCCGTCGCCGGTGCCGCACGCCCACGTCACCACCTCCACCACGCACAAGACCCTCGCCGGGCCGCGCGGCGGCATTATCCTGACCAACGACGCCGACGTCGCCAAGAAGATCAACTCGGCGGTGTTCCCGGGCCAGCAGGGCGGCCCGCTCGAGCACGTCATCGCCGGCAAGGCCGTGGCCTTCAAGATCGCCGCCTCGCCCGAGTTCAAGGAACGCCAGGAGCGTGTCCTGGCCGGCGCCAGGATCCTCGCCGAGCGCCTGGTCCAGGACGACGTCACCGCCAAGGGGATCAACGTGATCTCCGGCGGCACCGACGTGCACCTGGTCCTCGTGGACCTGCGCAACTGCGAGCTCAACGGCCAGGAAGCCGAGGACCGCCTCGCGGAAATCGACATCACCGTCAACCGCAACGCCGTCCCGTTCGACCCGCGACCGCCGATGGTCACCTCCGGCCTGCGGATCGGCACCCCGGCGCTGGCCACGCGCGGCTTCGGCGAGGCCGCGTTTGCCGAGGTTGCGGATATCATCGCCGAGGCGCTGATCGCCGACGCCGGCGCGGACCTCTCCGGGCTCCGTTCCCGGGTGCAGGCCCTCGCCGCCGCCCACCCGCTCTACCCGTCGGTTGCTAACCTCGGTTAACGACCGCTGCGGCTGGCTCCGGGGCCAGCACGCCGCAGTTTTCACGCGTGCTCGCTCGTTCCTCGCTTAGACGCACGCTTTCGAAAACTGCGGCGCGCCGGCCCCTTGAGGGCCGCTCACCGCCTGTCCGTCCCCCTCCCGCCCGACCGCAGTGTTTAGTTAGGATTCAGTAATGGCTGTTGGCGTCTTTGATCTTTTTTCCATTGGGATCGGGCCCTCGAGTTCGCACACGGTGGGGCCGATGCGTGCTGCTGCCGTGTTCGCCGAGGAACTTAAAGCCTCGGGGGACCTGGACCGCGTGGCGGCGCTGCGGGTGGACCTCTACGGGTCCCTCGCGGCCACCGGCCACGGCCACGGCACCATGACGGCGATCCTGCTCGGCCTCGAGGGCTACCACCCGGAGAAGATCCTCCCGGAGGAAGTCGAAGAGCGGCTTGCCGCGATCGCCGGGACCGGAACCCTGCAGCTGGCCGGATCCGTTGCGCTGCCCTACGGGGTCAAGGATATGGTGCTGCGCCCGCTGACCATCCTGCCCCGGCACACCAACGGCATGACGTTCACCGTCTCCGACGCCGACGGCGCCGTCCTGCATAGCGCCACCTTCTTCTCCGTCGGCGGCGGCTTCATCGTCCGCGAGGGCGAGGAAGATGCGGCCCTGAAGGAACTCGACGAATCCAAGAAGGAACTTCCGCTGCCGTTCCGCACCGCCGCGGAATTGCTGGGACGCTGCCAGTCCAAGGGCCTCTCGATCGGCGAGATCATGCTGGTGAACGAGCGCGCTTCCCGCACCGACGAGGAGATCCGCGAAGGCCTGCTGCACATCTATTCGGTCATGGAAGGCTGC
This sequence comes from uncultured Actinomycetota bacterium, assembly GCA_963698285.1. Taxonomy (GTDB): domain Bacteria; phylum Actinomycetota; class Actinomycetes; order Actinomycetales; family Micrococcaceae; genus Arthrobacter. The sequence goes on from CAVOQF010000022.1 coordinate 65,356, forward strand.
GTCGAGGTCAGCCTCAGGCGCGAGGGGCTGCTCCCCGGCGGGCTCAAGGTCCGCCGGCGTGCACCGGACTGGCACGAACGCCTGATGAAGGAAACCCGCGGCCAGGACCCCGACTTCCGGGACCCGAAGTACTGGCAGGAATGGGTCAACCTGATCGCGCTCGCCGTCAACGAGGAGAACGCTTCCGGCGGACGCGTCGTCACCGCCCCCACCAACGGCGCCGCCGGCATCATCCCCGCCGTGCTCTACTACGCGCTGCACTTCGCGCCGGGAATGGACAAGGCCACCCAGGCCGACCGCGACGACGTCGTGGTCAAGTTCCTGCTGACCGCCGGCGCGATCGGGGTGCTGTACAAGGAACAGGCCTCGATCTCCGGCGCCGAGGTCGGCTGCCAGGGCGAGGTGGGTTCGGCGTCGTCGATGGCGGCCGCCGGGCTGGCCGAGGTGATGGGCGGCACGCCGCAGCAGGTCGAGAACGCCGCGGAAATCGCGATGGAACACAATCTCGGCCTGACCTGCGACCCGATCGGCGGACTCGTCCAGATCCCCTGCATCGAGCGCAACGCGATCGCCGCGGCGAAGGCCATCAACGCCGCCAAGATGGCCCTCTGGGGCGACGGTTCCCACCGGGTGTCCCTGGACGAGGTGATCGTGACGATGCGCGAGACCGGCAGGGACATGAGCTCCAAATACAAGGAAACCGCGATGGGCGGCCTCGCCGTCAACGTGGTGGAGTGCTGAGTCAGTTGTAGAGCGCCGCCCACAGGTTCAGCGACGAGGCGAACACGATCCAGCTCAGGTAGGGGAGCATCAGCAGCCCCGCGGCGCGGCTGATCGGTCCGAACCGCAGCACCGTGGCGGCCACCGCGACGGCCAGCGCCACGATGATCACGAAGCCGATCCACAGTGCCGGTGTGCCAAAGGCCGGGTACAGGCCGAAGAACGCCGGGGTCCACAGCAGATTCAGCACCAGCTGGACGGCATAGACCGTCAGGGCCGGCCTGGTTCCTGCAGTCCGGCTGCGCCAGACCAGCCACGCAGCGACGGCCATCGCGACGTAGAGGACGGTCCAGACCGGGCCGAAGAGCCAGTTCGGCGGCGACCATGGAGCCTTGTCCGCCGCGGCGTACCAGCCGTTGACATTGTTGGCGGTGGCCAGGCCGCCGAGTGCCGCCACGAGTGCCGAAGCGCCCAGCAGCGCGAGCAGGGCAAGCGCCTGGGCGCGCGGACCGCGGCTCCCCGGCCGGCCACGGTTCGGCAGGCCGGCGGCGGACGGCTCCGGTTGCGCTTGCATGCTTCCAGCCTAATCCCGGTGCCGGCAGCCGGCACAGGGCCCCGGCGCCTGCACCGCCCCGGGCGCCCGATAGACTTGAGGCTGCATGCCAGCCATGCCGCCGAAGCTCGTTCCGCAAAGATTGGATACCGCACCCTTGCGAGAATTCACTGCCCGCTTTGCCTCCGCCGAAGAGGTCGCCAACTGGGACGCCCACGTCACCGCGAACCCCAACGGCGGGAATCTGCTTCAATCCGAGGCCTTCGCGGAGGTCAAGCAGCACTTCGGCTGGAAACCCCTGCACCTGGTCTACGAGACGGCCGACTACACCAGCTACAACCTCGTCCTGGAAAAGTCCTTCCCGGTCCTCGGCAAGCTCTGGTACCTGATCAAGGGCCCGGACGTGGCGTCGGTGGAGGACATCCCCGGCATCGCGGCCGCCAACGCCGAGTTCGTGAAACGCGCCAGGCTCGGAGTCTTCGCCATCAAGATCGAACCGGACATTGTTCTTTCCGACGACGCCCGGCGGATCATCGAGGGGGCCGGGCTGGTCAAGACCCACAACCTGCAGCCCAACGACTCCACCGCGCTGCTGGACATCTCCCCGCAGGAGAACCAGCTGCTGCGCAACCTGCATTCCCGCGGCCGCAACGCCGTGCGCCGGGCCATCCGCGAGGGCGTCGAGGTCCACAACGCGGAGCCCACGGAAGAAAACTTCCGGGCCATGTACGCCCTGATGACCAACACCGTCGAAGCCAAGTCCCAGGTCCGGGTCCGGGAGTACGAGTACTACCGCCAGTTCTGGACCAACTTCCTGGCCCGCGGCCAGGGCAGGCTGCTGTTCGTCTACGAGAACGGTGTGCCCTCCGTGGGCGCGTTCGTGATCAACTACGGGCGGAAGGGCACCTACAAGGACGGCGGGTCCCTGCAAAAACGCAGCCAGTATGGTGACTCGCACCTGGTCCAGTGGACCGCCATCAACCAGCTCAAGGAACTGGGCTGCACCGAGTACGACTTCTGCGGCACCCCGCCCAGCGACCAGCTGAAGGACACCTCCAACCCCTTCCACGGCCTTGGCCTGTTCAAGACCAGCTTCAGCAAGACCGTCACGGACTTCGTGGGCTGCTACGACCAGGTCCTGAGCCCGCTGAAGTACAGGGCCTGGATGACGGCCGGGGAGCGCGTGGCCCGCCAGCTGTACACGCGGCGCACGGGCCAGCAGTTCTACTAGACCGCCGGCAAGCTGAAGTAAGGAGGCCGGAATGAACAAACCACCCGACGGCCGCCGCGGGCCGCAGACGGACGGCCTGCCCCGGACCGAGCCGATGTCGGCCATGCAGGTGCGCCAGAACGCCGCCGCCAAGCGCATGCTCCGCAGGCTGGTCCAGGGCGAGAACCCGCCCACGGCGCCGCTGAGTATTGTCGACCGGCTGGCCGGGAGTCCCTACGCCAACCCCATGATCCAGGTCGGCGGCGTGGACACCTCCGCCCGCAAGACCATCGACTTTGCCTTGAAGCTGGCCGAATCGATGTTCCGGTACGGTGCCGGTGCCCTCGAAGTGGAAACCAGCATCATCGCCATCACTGCGGCTCTGGGGCTGAAGAACATCGAGGTGGATATCACCAACCAGTCGGTCGCCATCAACTACGCCCCGAAGGACCAGACGCCCATTTCGCTGCTGCGCGTGGTGCGGTCCTGGACCAACAACTACGCCGGCCTGGCCGCAGGTCCACCAGCTGGTCACGGACATCGTGGCCGGCGGCGTGGGCCGCGAGGAAGCAGTGCGCCGGCTCGAGGAGATTACGCACAGCTCCGAAGCCCTTCCCGCGCTGGATGGTCACCGTGGCGTTCGGCGTCTTTTCCGCGGTCTTCGTCGCCGTGCTGGGCGGCGGCGTGGCCGCCTCGGGCGTCGCGTTCCTGTCCAACCTGCTGGTCAGCCTGCTGGCGCGGCAGCTGGGCCGCTGGCGCACCCCGGACTTCTTCATCACGGCGTCGTGTTCCTTCGTCGGTGACCCTGGTCGCGCTGCTGCTCTGGCGCTTCGGGAGCCCGGTGGGGATCCAGATTGCCCCCGCCATCGTGGTGGTCGGCGGAATCCTGCTGCTGCTGCCCACCGGCCGGCTCGTCTCCTCGGTGCAGGACGCGATCAACGGCTTCCCGGTCACCGCGGCCGGGCCGGTTCCTGTCCACCATGCTGACCTTCGGCGCGCTCGTCGCCGGCATCGCGGTCGGCTTCGTCGTGGGGGCGATGACCGGGATGGAGGCCATTGATGTCACCGAAACATTCCCGCCGAAGTATCCGTTGTGGGTGCTCGTGCCGCTGGTGGCCGTCGCCGTCGTCGCGATCGGGGTGACCGAGCAGACCTCGCTGAAGCTGCTGCTGCCGACGGCGGCAGTCGGCGTCGTCGGGCACCTCGTGCTGATCGGGGGACGGCCGCCGGCATCGGCCCCCGCTTCGCGCCGGCCCTCGCCGCCGTCGTCATCGGCCTGCTGGCCCGGGTCGTGGCGCTCCGGATGGGAGCCCCGCAACTGGTGGTCGCCGTGCCTGCGGCGCTTATCCTGCTGCCCGGCCTCACTATATTCCGGTCCATGTATGTATTGACGATCGAGGAGTCCGAGATCCTGATGGGCGCCGGCGGAATGCTGAACGCCGGGGCGATCGTGCTCGGTGTCGCCGCGGGCATTGTGCTCGGGGACACCCTCGCCCGTCCGCTGACCCGGAGCCTGGCCAGCAACGAGCGGCGCCGGGCCCGCCGCCGCTAGCCCGCCGCTGAGTCGCCGGGTCTTCGCCGCCAGCCGGCCGGCAGCCGAGAATGGTCGGCTAAATCTTGCCGATCGGCTGCTTCTTCTCGGCCTGGAAGTCGTCTTCCACCCGGCCCTGGGCCCAGTAGCCGGAGAGCGAAACCTGGCCGCGCTCAAGGCCGCGCTGGGCAAAGAAGACCTCGCGCAGGCCCTTCATGAGGCCGCGCTCCCCGTGCGCGAAGACCTGGACGCGTCCCTCCGGCCACGAAGCGTCGCGCACGGCGTCCACCAGCAGCGGGACGCTGCCGGCCGGGGCGCCGCGGCGCAGCAGCCAGCGCAGTTCGACGCCGGCGGGCGCGTCAAGGGCCAGGACGTCGGCGTCGCCGTCCACCTCCAGGAAAGCCAGGCCCCGGGCCTCCCGGGGGAGGGACTCGATGGCGGCGCTGATTGCCGGCAGGGCGGACTCGTCGCCCGCGAAGAGGTGCCAGTCCGCCGCCGGATCCGGGTTGTAGCCGCCGCCGGGGCCGGTGAAGATGAGGGCATCCCCGGGCTGGGCGGCGGCGGCCCACGGACCGGCCAGGCCTTCGTCGCCGTGGATGACGAAGTCGATCGCGAGCTCGGCCGCTGCTTCGTCAACCCAGCGGACGGTGTAGGTGCGGGTGTGCGGCCACTGCTGCCGCGGATGCGATTCGCGGATGGCCCACAGGTCCAGCGGCTGCGGATAGTCGATCCCGGGCTGCGGAAACGCGATCTTGACGTACCGGTCCACGTAGCCGTTGTTGACGTAGCCGGCGAAGCCGGGGCCGCCGGCGACGATCCGGACCATGTGCGGCGAGAGCTGCTCGCGGCGCAGGACCGTGAGGTTGGTCTGGGGCCGGGAGTTCCGGTTGGCGGTGGTGGCGGCGGGGACGGAGGTCATGCGGCTAAGCCTAGCCAAAAACGCGGTCAGGGCAGCGGCGGCAGTTCCCAGTCCACCGTGCCGTCCCCCTGGGCCGTGAGCAGCTCGTTGGCCCGGCTGAACGGCCGGGAGCCGAAGAAACCGCGGGAGGCCGAGAGCGGACTGGGGTGGGCGCTGGCGATCACGGCGGCGGAGCCCAGCAGCGGCCGCACCGCCTCCGCATCCTTGCCCCAGAGGATGGCCACCAGCGGCGCCGCGGCGCCGTCGTCGCCGTGCCGGCCCGCGACGGCGCTGATGGCGGCGGCCGTGACGGCTTCCCAGCCCTTGCCGCGGTGCGAACCGGCGGCGCCGGCCTGGACGCTGAGGACCCTGTTGAGCAGCAGCACCCCCTGCTCGGACCAGCGGCCGAGGTCGCCGTGGACCCGCGGCGGCAGCCCGAGGTCGGCGTCGAGCTCCTTGTAGATGTTGGCGAGGCTGCGCGGGATCGGCCGGGTTCCGCCGTCCACGGCAAACGACAGCCCGACGGCGTGCCCCGGCGTCGGGTACGGGTCCTGGCCCACAATCAGCACCCGCACGCCGGCGAGCGGTTGCCGGAAGGCCCGCAGCAGGTTCGACGGCGCCGGGAGCACCTCGTGGCCGTCAGCCACCTCGGCGGCGAGGAAGGTCAGGACCGCCCGCAGTTGCCCCTCGACCGGCGCCAGCGCGGCGGCCCAGTCCGCAGCCATCAGTTCGTCCAGCGGCTGCCGCGCCAGGTCCGCGAAGCCCGCCGTCCCGGCGGCCTCGGGTTCGAGTTGGAACAGTGCATCGGGATGCGACGAATTAGGCACGGTCCCATTCTCGCAGGGCGCCCCGCGACGCGCCCGCTAAATGACAAGCCTGTTATTCGGCCGTAGCATGTGGGGGAGAACTATCGGAACGAGTCAGGGAGTGTGTCGTGGCCGAAGCAGCAACCGAGTACCTGCCGGCGGAGGGTGCCCAGGCGGCGCCATCGCCAGTCGACGACGACTCGGCGCTCACCAGCCGGGACCAGCAGATGCTCGCCCTGGAACGGCAGTGGTGGAAGTACGCCGGTGCCAAGGAACAGGCCATCCGGGAGCTTTTCGACCTGTCCGCCACGCACTACTACCAGATCCTCAACGCCCTGATCGATACCGAGGCGGCGCTGGCCCACGATCCCATGCTGGTCAAGAGATTGCGTAGACTACGTACGTCACGACAACGTGCCCGCACCGCCCGCCGCCTGGGCTCAGACGCGTAAAACCACGCGAAGCCGGGCCGGAGGCGCGGAAATCCGCGCGATTCCGGCGGCGGGCCATCAGCCAGAAATCAGCAAGGACGTCGTTTTACCATGACCAAGTACGCTCGGGATGAATTTGATCGGGTCCCGGAGACCTCCACGCGTCAGGGTGTCCACCGGACAGTTTCCGCACCCCGCTCCCGCCGTCTGGGTCCCATCCTCGCGGTTGGCGCCGCGGCCCTCGCGGTCGGCCTCGTCGCCTTCTTCCTGTTGCCCCGGCTGGGCTTCGGCCCCGCGGGGGGCTCGGCCATGACGGCGGACCAGGCCAGCAACAACGCCGCGGCTTCGCCGGCCCCCACCTCCGCCGCGGCAGGCTCCACCCCTTCGCCCAGCAGCGAGCCGACCGGCAGCCTGGCCCCCGCGGGATCGACGCCGTCGCCGACGGCAACGCCGAGCGCTGCCGTCGACAAAACGCAGCCGGTGGCGATCTACAACGGCACCACGACGGCGGGCCTGGCCGGCCGGGTCGGAACGACTGTCACCTCCGCGGGGTGGGTCCTCGGCCCGCTCGGAAACTGGGGCGGCGCCCGACAGCAGACCTCGGTGGTCTTCTACAACGGCCCGGCACAAAAGGCCAACGCCGAAGAGCTTGGTTCGCTCCTGGGCATCGGCACGCTGGTGGACACGGCCGACTTCCAGATGCCGCTCGTCGTCGTCCTGGGTCCCGGCTTCCAGTAGCGGCGGCCTGCCGCCCTCGGTCACGCCTGAGTAACTATCCGCACGGCCCCGGGGCCCGTTCCGCGACCGGGCCGGGGGCTCTGGGTAGAGTGGCTGCGGATTTGGTTTCGCATACCGCGGCGCACATCGAGGTGCGCCGTTAGCCAGCTAGCTGAAAGTGTGGAGAAGATGGCACTGGGGACCGTCAAGTGGTTCAACGCCGAAAAGGGCTACGGCTTTATCACCGTCGACAGCTCCGGAGCCGACATCTTCGTGCACTGGTCGGCCATTGCCGGCGAGGGCTACCGCGCCCTGGCCGAGGGCCAGCGGGTGGAGCTGGAAGTCGGCGAAGGCGACAAGGGCCCGCAGGCCGAAAGTGTCCGGCCCGCCTAGTGGCATTCTCCGTTGCGGCAGCCGCCCCGAAGAGCGCCGAACGCCGGCTGAACGCCCGGCGGCTCGGCCGTGCCGCGGCCGCCGGCGTGGCCGCAGTCCTGGCGCTCGGCGCCTGCGCGGGGCCCGCCGGCAATGCCCGGGTGGACGCCGTGGACGCGAGCGGGGACGGCACGCTGCGGATCGGCCTGATCCTGGACAACACCGGCAAGCAGGCCTTCCTCAACGCAGCCCAGCTGGCGGCGGCAAGGCTGGCGGTCAAGGAAATCAACGCGGCCGGCGGCCACAAGGGCAAGCCGGTGGAACTGCTGCCGGAATCGATCGGCACGGACACGTCGGCCCAGGCGAGGGACCTGGTGAAGGCCAAGGCCGACGTCGTGATCGGACCCACCGACTCCAGCCGGGCTGCCGCCGCCATCGACGTGTTCTCGCACGCCAAGGTCGCCCTCATTTCGCCGGCAAACACCGCACCGGGGCTCAGCAAATACAAGAGCGGCGGCTACTACTTCCGGACCGCCGCGGCGGACATCGCGCAGGCTTCCGTCCTCGTCAAGCTTGCCAAGGACGGCGGCGCCAAGACCCTGGCCGTGGTGCACGAGGAGGGCAGCTACGGCAAGGACTTGTCCGTGGCCCTCGCTGCGGCCGCGAAGGCCGCGGGCCTGGGCACCTCGGTGGACGTTGAATTCAAGGCCGGCCAGGCGCAGCAGGCGGCGGCAGCGGCCAAGGCGGCCGCCCCGGACGCCGTCGTCCTCGTGGCCCGCGACGGCGCCCAGGGCGCCATCGCCGAGCTCAACAACGTGGGACTGGCCGGGGACAAGCTCCTCCTCAGTGACGGCGCCGTCAACCAGTACGGCCACGGCCTCGGCTCCAAGGCCCTGGACGGCACGCGCGGGCTGCTTCCCGGCACCTTCCCCTCCGCACACTTCCAGGCCGAACTCGTGGCCGTCGACCCCGCGCTGAAGGACATGGCCTTTGCCGCCGAGACGTACGACGCCGTCAACCTCGCCGCCCTTGCGGCCGCCGCGGCTGAGGATGATGCCGGGGCCTCCATCGCCTCGAAGCTCATCGCCGTCTCCGGCGGAACGGCCGGCGCCGCCGGAGAGTCCGCCGGGGAGGCCGCGGCCTGCGGGTCCTACCGGGACTGCGTGGCTGCCCTGCGTGCCGGCAAACGCCCCGACTTCGACGGCCAATCCGGTCCGATCAATTTCGACAGCAACGGCGACGTCACCTCCGCCGCCTATATGGTCTACAGCTACGGCGCCGACAACAACGCCACAATGACGGGCAGCGAAACCGCCCGCAGCGCGGGCACCTGATCGCTCATAGCGAAGACCGCGCCGCGGCGGCGGCGCCCGGGACCGGCACTGCTTGCACTCTCCCCGGGGGAGTGCTAATTATTGAGTTAGCACTCCCGCGTATTGACTGCTAACACGACGCCCGGTTCGCCCGGCCGCGAAGTGGGGGCAGACGATCCAGGAGCGAAAGAAATACCTGGCTGGGGTGAGATCCCTGGTCCGGCGGCATACAGAGGCCGCGGGGCAAGGATCGTCCGTCGCGGGCACCGCAGCGAGGTTCATTCTTAACGACTGTCCCGAAAGGACTACTGCCGTTATGGCCAAGATCATTGCATTTGATGAAGAGGCACGCCGCGGTCTTGAGCGGGGCCTGAACATCCTCGCCGACGCCGTCAAGGTCACCCTCGGCCCGCGTGGACGCAACGTCGTCCTCGAAAAGAAGTGGGGCGCCCCCACGATCACCAACGATGGTGTGTCCATCGCCAAGGAGATCGAGCTGGACGACCCGTACGAGAAGATCGGCGCCGAGCTGGTCAAGGAAGTTGCCAAGAAGACGGACGACGTCGCCGGCGACGGTACCACCACGGCCACCGTGCTGGCCCAGGCCCTGGTCAAGGAAGGCCTGCGCAACGTCGCGGCCGGCGCTGACCCGCTGTCCCTCAAGCGCGGCATCGAGAAGGCTGTCGACGCGGTCACCCGCGAGCTCCTGGCCTCTGCCAAGGAAATCGAAACCAAGGAAGAGATCGCCGCGACCGCGTCCATCTCCGCCGGTGACAACGAAATTGGCGCCCTGATTGCCGAAGCCCTGGACAAGGTCGGCAAGGAAGGCGTCATCACCGTCGAGGAGTCGAACACCTTCGGCCTCGAGCTGGAGCTCACCGAGGGCATGCGCTTCGACAAGGGCTACATCTCGGCCTACTTCGTCACCGACGCCGAGCGCCAGGAAACGGTCCTCGAGGATCCGTACATCCTGATCGTCAACTCCAAGATCTCCAACGTCAAGGAACTGGTTGCGGTCCTCGAAAAGGTCATGCAGTCTTCCAAGCCGCTGCTGATCATCGCCGAGGACATCGAGGGCGAGGCCCTGGCCACCCTGATCGTCAACAAGATCCGCGGCACCTTCAAGTCTGTTGCCGTCAAGGCTCCGGGCTTCGGCGACCGCCGCAAGGCCCAGCTGGCCGACATCGCCATCCTCACCGGTGGCCAGGTCATCTCCGAGGAAGTCGGCCTCAAGCTTGAGACCGCCGGCCTCGAACTGCTTGGCAAGGCCCGCAAGGTCGTTGTCACCAAGGACGAGACCACCATCGTCGAGGGTGCCGGCGACGCCGACCAGATCGCCGGCCGCGTGTCCCAGATCCGTGCCGAGATCGAGAACTCCGATTCCGACTACGACCGCGAGAAGCTGCAGGAACGCCTGGCCAAGCTGGCCGGCGGCGTTGCAGTCATCAAGGCCGGTGCCGCAACCGAGGTTGAACTCAAGGAACGCAAGCACCGCATCGAGGACGCCGTCCGCAACGCGAAGGCTGCTGTCGAAGAGGGCATCGTCGCCGGCGGCGGCGTGGCCCTGATCCAGGCCGGCGCCAAGGCGTTCGCCAACCTGCAGCTCGAAGGCGACGAGGCAACGGGTGCGAACATTGTCCGCGTAGCCATCGACGCCCCGCTGAAGCAGATCGCCTTCAACGCCGGCCTCGAGCCCGGTGTTGTGGTCGACAAGGTCCGCGGCCTGCCCGCAGGCCACGGCCTGAACGCAGCCACCGGCGAGTACGTCGACCTGCTGGCCGCCGGCATCAACGACCCGGTCAAGGTCACCCGCTCTGCCCTGCAGAACGCGGCGTCCATCGCCGGCCTGTTCCTCACCACCGAGGCCGTTGTGGCCGACAAGCCGGAGAAGAACACCCCGGCCATGGGCGGCGGCGACGACATGGGCGGCATGGGCGGCATGGGCGGTTTCTAACCCCCGGCTACCAAGCCCTGAACACCTGAGCTGGCGGTTTCACGTCAGCGACGGCCCGTTCGACGACGGCGGTCCCACCCTTGGGTGGGGCCGCCGTCGGCGTTAAGACCGTCCCCGCCGGTGAGGGAGCGCTGGGACGCGGCGGTCTGGCAGGATGGTGCAGTGACGATTACTGCAGCGGCCGACGGTTCGGCTTTAGGAAATCCCGGTCCGGCCGGTTGGGCCTGGTACGTGAACGATGACTGCTGGCGTGCCGGCGGGTGGCCCCACGGGACCAACAACCAGGGTGAGCTGATGGCTGTCCTGGATCTCTTCCGGGCCACGGCGCACCTCGCCGGTGAGGACCTGCACATTCTGTGCGACAGCCAGTACGTCATCAATTCGGTGACCAAGTGGATGCCGGGCTGGAAGCGGAAGGGCTGGCGGAAGTCCGACGGCAAACCCGTGCTCAACGTCGAGCTGCTCAAGGAAATCGATCAGGCACTCCTGGGGCGTAAGTACACCTTCGAGTGGGTCCGCGGCCATGCGGGCCACGACCTTAACGAGGCAGCGGACGAGCGTGCCCGGGCTGCTGCCACCGCCTACCAGCAGGGCGTTGCCCCCCGGCAGGGCCCCGGCTTCGTCCGCGCCGGGGACACCGTCGTCCCCGACCCGCAGCAGGACCCCGCAGCGCAGGTTGCCGGGGAGCCTGTTCCCGCAGGGCAGAACATGTCTGCGGCAGGCACCCGCCGGGCCGCGGCCGCCCCGCCGGCCGCCCGCGCCGGGACCCGGGAGTTGTTCGGTGAACCGACCCTGTTCGGCGAATCCGGACTGTTCGCCGAGCCGGACCTCTTCAGCGAGCTGGAGGAGGAATCCCGCAACGCCGCGGCCGGTCCGGAGCAGGGGCCGGAGGAAACGGTCGAAGCGCTGGAGCGCGAGCTGTTGCTCCCCGAGACCCGTTCGGACCTGGGCCGCACCGGCGTGCTGCTGCACCCGGACTACACCGAGATCGGCATTTCAGGACGGCTCTGGAGCCGCGACGAGATGATGATGGCTCTTGAGGACGACCCTGGCGTCCCCACCGAGCTGGAGCTGATTGCCGCCGAGCGCCTCGGCGAGGACGCCGTGCTCCTGACCTACCGCAGCCACACCCGAACGGGAACGGCGCTGCGAAGCTCCCTGTGGGTCCTCGACGGCGCGCAGTGGAGGCTCCGCTTCCACCAGGGCACCCCCGAGGCCTAGAAGCGGCGGAGGCCCCGGGCAGCCAGTCCGCCTGATGGGCGTCCGGGAACGTCAGCGGTGCAGGTGCGGGCTAGCCGAACCGCTGGGCGTTGTTCAGTTCGACCTGGGCGTAGTTGGCGGCCGCAGCGTTCAGCGCCAGGTTGATCGAGGCCAGGGAGGCCTCGACTTTGCCCTGGGTCAGCGCCCACTCTGCGATCAGGGCCTGGAAATTGGTGGCAGCCGCGCCGCGCCAGCTGGCCTGGAGTTCATCCAGACCGCGTTTCATGGCCTGGACGTCGGCACTGATTCTTTCGACCGTGGCCTGGACATTGGCGGACTTGAGCTGGAGCAGTTCGGTGTCGACGGAAATGATGCTCACGGGATTGCCTTTCGTGGCTGCCTGGGGTGGAAGCGCCCGGATCTCCGGGACCCTTCGAGCCTAGGCAGCCGCGGCAGCTGCCCCCAGGGGGCAAGCTCCCTATGTGGACAACCGCTAGTGGCGAACCGCGCCGCCGGCCCCGGCCCCGGCACCGGGACCGGAACCGGAGCCGGGCTCGAAGTCCGGTCCGCCCGGTCCGGTCCGGTCCGGCCCGGAACCCGCAACGGCGGCATCCGGGGCGGCGTCCGGGGTGGCGGCCTTGGTGGCATCCGTGGCTTCCGGCGGCTCCGGTTCACCCAGGTAGGGCAGGCTGACCACGAGGGTGGCGCCGCCGCCCTCGGTCGGCTGGACCCGGACCGTGCCCGAGTGCGAACCGACGATGGCCGCCACGATCGCCAGCCCGAGGCCGCTGCCGCCGGTCTCCCGGGTCCGGGAGGTGTCCGCACGGTAGAAGCGTTCAAAGATCCGGGCAGCCTCGTCGTCGGGGACGCCGGGCCCGTGGTCGCGGACCTCGATCTCGGAGCGGCGGGCACCGTCGGCGCCGGTCCGCACCCCCACGGCGAGCTCGATCGGGGTGCCTTCGGGGGTGTAGCGCAGGGCATTGCCCACCAGGTTGCCGATGACCTGGCGCAGCTTCGCTTCGTCGCCCAGGACGGGCGCCGGGGCGCCGGTGCCGCCGTCGAGTCCCCGGAGCGAGATCACCCGGCGGCGGTCGCTGGCCTGGGTGTCCACCACGGCGTCATGGGCCAGCAGCAACAGGTCGACCGGCTTTTGCTGCAGCGGGCGCTGTTCGTCGATCCGGGCGAGCAGCAGCAGGTCCTCCACCATGGCACCCATCCGCTTGGCTTCGCTCTCGATCCGGGCCATGGCGGTGGCCACGTCCTCGTCCGTGGCGAGGGCGCCGTGCCGGTAGAGCTCCGAGAAGCCGCGGATGGTCACCAGCGGGGTGCGAAGTTCGTGCGAGGCGTCCGCGGCGAAGCGGCGCATCTTCGCCTCGGAGGCCGTCCTGGAGGCGAAGGCCGCCTCGATGTGCGCCAGCATGGCGTTCAGGGACCTGCTCAGCCGGCCGACCTCGGTGGCGGGATTCTCGACGTCCACCCGCCGGGAAAGGTCGCCCGCGGCGATGGCCGCGGCGGTCTTCTCCACCCGCGCCAGCGGACGGAACGACCGGGTGACGGTCCAGGTGGCGATGAAGAAGGCCAGGACCAGGGTCAGCAGCCCGACGCCGGCCACCACCAGGACCGCGTGCTCCATCACCGAATCCACCGGGTACAGCGGCAGCCCGATCACGACGACGGCGGCGCGCTGGTTGCCGTCCAGCACGTTGACCGCGACGACCCGCCAGTTGCGGCCCTCGGTGCCGCGGACCTGGAACGGTGCCTCGCCGCGGTTGCGGGCCTCTTCGGGGCTGATGCTGCTGATGGCAGGGCGCGAGCCCTTGCTGCCGCCGAAGACGTAGGTGGGCTGTCCCGGGCTGAAGAGCATCAGCGAATAGTCGGTGGGGACGTTCGGGTTCTGGTCCTGCAGCTGGCTGAAGGACTGCTGCTGGCGGGCCGTCCCGACGGCGGCCTTGAGCTTGTCATCGACCTGGCCCTGCAGGTAGCTGTGCAGCAGGGTGAGCGTGCCGGCGCCCGTGGCGGTAAGGGCCACCAGCATCAGGGCCATCATGATCGCGACCAGCTGCGACCGCAGCGACGCCGCCCTCCAGCGCTGCAGCAAGGTCAGCGCTTCTCGGCCGTCCGCAGCACGTAGCCGACGCCCCGTTTGGTCTGGATCAGGGCCGGCGCCTCGGGGTCGATGTCCACCTTGCGCCGGAGGTAGGAGATGTAGGACTCCACAATCGAGGCGTCCCCGTTGAAGTCGTACTCCCAGACGTGGTCCAGGATCTGGGCCTTGGAGAGCACCCGGTTCGGGTTGAGCATGAGGTAGCGCAGCAGTTTGAATTCGGTGGGGGACAGCTCGATCACGGTGCCGCCGCGGCGCACCTCGTGGGCGTCGTCGTCGAGCTCCAGGTCGTCGACGCGGATGACGGCGTCGTCGTCCTGAAGCGGCTGCGTGCGGCGCAGCACGGCGCGGATGCGGGCCACCACCTCGTCGAGGCTGAACGGTTTGGTGACATAGTCATCGCCGCCGACGGTGAGGCCGGTGACCTTGTCCTCGGTGTCGTCCTTCGCGGTCAGGAACAGCACCGGGAAGTGCTTGCCGGAGGCGCGCAGCCGGCGGGTGACGGTGAAGCCGTCCATGTCCGGCAGCATGACGTCCAGGACGGCGAGGTCGGGGGCGTGGAGCTCCGCGGCGGCGAGGGCATCGCGCCCGGTGCCGGCGGAGACGACCTCGAACCCGGCGAAGCGCAGCGAGGTGGAGAGCAGCTCGCGGATGTTGGGTTCGTCATCGACGACGAGCAGCTTGGCTTCGGGACCGTTCTTTTTCATGGTTCCCATGATGCTCCCAGACTCTGTGAGTTTTCTGGGAGCCGGATGTGTGTTGAATGGGCGTCCGCTAACTTCCGGCGCCGACATCCTTGGCGTCCATGATCCGGTAGGCGTAGCCCTGCTCGGCCAGGAAGCGCTGGCGCTTGGCGGCGAAGTCCTGGTCCAGGGTGTCCCGCGCCACCAGCGAATAGAAGCGCGCCGCCCGGCCGTCCTGCTTGGGCCGCAGCAGCCGCCCCAGCCGCTGCGCCTCCTCCTGGCGGGAGCCGAACGAGCCCGAGACCTGGATCGCCACCGAGGCCTCCGGCAGGTCGATGGAGAAGTTGGCGACCTTGGACACCACCAGGGTCTGGACCTCGCCGGCGCGGAACGCGTCGAAGAGCCGCTGGCGCTCCTTGACCGAGGTGTCACCCTTGATCACGGGCGCGCCCAGCCGCTCACCGATCTCGTCCAGCTGGTCGATGTACTGCCCGATCACGAGCAGCTGCTCGCCGGCGTGCTCGGCCACGAGCCGCTCCACGATCCCGGTCTTGGTCTCCGAGGTGGCGCAGAGCCGGTACTTGTCCGCGTCCTCGGCCATGGCATAGGCCACCCGTTCGTCGCGGGGAAGATCCACCCGGACCTCCACGCAGTCGGCCGGCGCGATGTAGCCCTGCGCCTCGATGTCCTTCCACGGGGCGTCGTAGCGCTTGGGGCCGATCAGGCTGAAGACCTCGCCCTCGCGGCCGTCCTCGCGGACCAGGGTGGCGGTCAGGCCAAGGCGGCGGCGCGCCTGCAAATCCGCCGTCATCCGGAAGATCGGCGCCGGCAGCAGATGGACCTCGTCGTAGATGATGAGGCCCCAGTCGTTGCCGTCCACCAGCTCCAGATGGGGGTACAGCCCGCCGCGCTTGGTGGTGAGCACCTGGTAGGTGGCGATCGTGACGGGACGGACTTCCTTGACGGACCCGGAGTATTCGCCGATCTCCTCTTCGGTGAGGGAGGTGCGTTTGAGCAGTTCGTCCTTCCACTGCCGTGCCGACACCGTGTTGGTCACCAGGATCAGCGTGGTGGTGGAACTCGTGGCCATCGCGGCGGCACCCACCAGCGTCTTGCCGGCGCCGCACGGGAGCACGACGACGCCGCTGCCGCCGGCCCAGAAGTTCTCCGTGGCCAGCTGCTGGTAGGGCCGGAGCTTCCAGCCGGACTCGTTGAGCAGAATGGGGTGCGGCGTGCCGTCCACGTAGCCGGCGAAGTCCTCCGCGGGCCAGCCGATCTTGAGCAGCAGCTGCTTGAGCTGTCCGCGCTGGGAGGAATGCACCACCACGGTCTCGGCGTCGATCCGCGGGCCCAGCAGCGGGGCGATCTTCTTGGCCCGGCTGACTTCCTCCAGGACCGGGTAGTCGGAGGTGCGCATCACCAGGCCATGCTGCGGGTCCTTCTCCAGCCGCAGCCGGCCGTAGCGGGACATGGTCTCTTCGATGTCGATCAGCAGCGAATGCGGCACCGGGAACCGGGAGTACTTGAGCAGGGTATCGAGCACCTGCTCGGCGTCCAGCCCGGCCGCCCGGGCGTTCCACAGGCCCAGCGGCGTGAGCCGGTAGCTGTGGACGTGCTCCGGGGCGCGCTCCAGTTCCGCGAACGCCGCGATCGCGTGGCGCGCCTCGGTGGCCTGTTCGTGGTCCACTTCCAGCAGGATGGTCTTGTCACTCTGGACGATCAGCGGTCCGTCATTCACTGGAGCAGTTCCTCTGCGGCTTCAACATCAATAATCCGGTGGATGGACAGGACGCGTTCCGTTTCCTTGGCCGGATCGAAGACCCGCACCCGCCCGCCGTTCACTGCTACCGGAACAACGGTCTCCCGGCTGGCATTCCCCAGGCTGTCCACCACGTTCATCACCACCCGCTGCTTGAGCCGGATCGCCTTCTGCAGGGTTTCCAGGCCCAGTTGCGTCGCGGCCTCGCCGCCCGGCGCCCCCGCCGTGCCCCGGCCCTCCGGCGCACCGGCGTCGGCGGGGGGACGGCCGTCGCGGAGCACCGCGAGCTGGGCGTCGACGTCGGCGTCCGCGGGAGCGGTGCGCGGGGCGGTGTAGACCGGGCGGGCGCTGCCCGGCACCGCGGTGCTGCGGCGCAGCCGGACGACGGCGGAACCGGTGTCCTCCAGTGCGGGGGACAGGCCCAGGCCGCGCAGCAGCTGGGCGGCTTCCCGCGGGGCGGCAGGGGAGACCAGCACCGTCGGGGCGATCCGGACCAGGCCCAGGCCGGAGGCCGCGGAGGAATTGAGCAGCTCCAGCAGGGCTGTTTCGTCCTCGCTCTGGATGAAGCTCGCGGCCGGTCCCACCCGGAGCCGGGCGTGGCGCGCTGCCGTGTCCTCGATCAGGTACGCCAGCGGCTGCGGCACCGCGGTGGCCGAGTGCTCACGCAGGAAGTCCAGCAGCGCCGCGGCGTCCTGCCCGGCATCCAGGGCGCGCCGGATCGAGGCCACGGAGAAGCGGTAGATGGTGGCCGGGCCCTGGCCCTCGGCGTCCGCCATGGTCAGGAGTTTCTCGCTCAGCTCCGGGTCCAGGTAGCCGGGGGCGACCGCTGTCAGGTCCGCCTGCAGCAGCACGTGGTTCAGCGCCGCCGGCAGGTGCTCGCCCAGGATGGCCAGGGCCTCGTCGGGTTGTTCGACGGCGATCGCCGCCCCGATCTGGCTCAGTGCGCCGGACCCGATCAGGCCCAGCATTTCGGCTTCGGCGAGGACACCCTGGATGAGCGAACTGAATCGGCGGGCCATCCGCGGCTGCGACCAGTCGGCGCGTTCGAGCACGGCCGCGGCGTCGAGCACCGGGGCCTCGCCGTCCGCGGCGGCGGCCTCCAGGGTGAGCTCGTTCAGGATTTCCAGGACCCGTTTCCGGACCACCGGGGCATCCGGCCGCTGCGCCTCCGCGGAGAGGGCGTTGATGGTGCTGCCGGCCGGGGCGCGGTGCGCCTGCGCGGTCGCGACGCCGCTCACCGGCTGGCCCACCAGGGACGGGACCCGTTCGCTGGCAAGCCAGGCGTTGACCAGCCACAGCCACTGCTCCTGCCGGGGGAGCGACAGCCATTCCAGCTGCGGCGGCTGGATCCAGGCGGAGCTGTCAACGTCCAGGCGCAGCAGCCCGGAGAGGGCACAGAGTTCGGCCAGCACGCCGGCCTCGTTCAGCCCGATCCGCAGGGCGTCGGCGAGCCGCTTCATTTCCCGGACGCCCACGCCGCCGCTGCGCAGGGTGACGAGGGGCTGCTCCCGCACCGTGTAGAGCAGTTCGCCGGTCAGCCGCAGCGTCTCGGCGATGGCGCCGAGTGCGGCGTTGCGGCGCAGCGCCGCACTGGTCTGTCCCAGCCGCGGCACCGGGGGGCTGAGGGCGAAGTGTTCGATCACGAAGCCGCCGCGGAGCGAAACGCCGACGCTGTGCGGAAGTTCCACGTGGGCGGCGTCCAGCGGCACCAGCAGCCCGCGGGCCAGCAGCCAGTCGACCGGGCCGACGTCGGAGCCCTCGTTCAGTACCGACGCGCGCCGCTGCGCCTGGGGGACGGCGCCCATGGCCCAGTTGCCGAACCGGGCGAGCAGGGCCGCCGTGCGTTCCGGAGCGCCGGCCAGCAGCCGCTGCAGGGCTTCCGGCGAGGCCGTCCAGTGCTGCAGCGCCAGCGCGGCCTCCATCGGGGTGGTGGCAGGGGCAATGCTGGCGCCGGTGCGGTGCAGTTCACCGACCAGCTGGACCACGCGCTGCGCGAAGGCGGGCTGCAGCCGGACGAGCTCGGTGTAGCTTCGTCCCAGCCCGGCAGGGTAGATGCCGATGACGTCTTTGAGGCTGCCGACGGGAAGGTAATAGCGCTGCCGGCCCGCGGCCGGGGCTGTCCCGTGCGGGGGCTCGGCCCGGTGCACCAGGGCGAGCTCCTGGAGGGAGTGCAGCAGCCGCTCCAGGGCCGCGACGGTGGAGCCGTTGATCAGCCGCTTGAGCGTCGCGGCGGACGCACTGTGTCCGGTGTCCGTGTTGGTGCACAGGTGCAGGGTTTCCAGGACCTGCATTTCGGGGCGGTTCAGCCGTTCCAGCGCCCTCTGCACACTGACCCGGCCGCTGGCCCGGGCCGCGAGGGCCGGGAAGTCCGGCACCGCGGGGGAAATGAGGTCCGGCCGCGCGGAGAACAGGGCCCGCAACGAATCGTCGCTGCGGGCTTGCAGTTCCTTGCTGAGCGCGCGGATCAGGGACATCAGTCCAACGTTACCTTCCGCCGTGCCCTGGCGTCCGGCGCCGGTCGGCAACGGCGTCGATCACCAGGGCCAGCATGAGCAGGAACGCCAGCGGCAGCCCGTACAGGGCGGTGGTGGTGATCCAGGCCGGGGCCACCACGTTGTTAAAGGCCATGGCCATCACGGCTCCGACGCAAACCAGGGAGAGCGCGGCAACGGCGGCCGCAAGGAGTAACAGGGGCCGCCGGAAACGCTGAGGTGTCATGGAGGCAACGCTAACAGCCCGG
This sequence comes from uncultured Actinomycetota bacterium, assembly GCA_963698285.1. Taxonomy (GTDB): domain Bacteria; phylum Actinomycetota; class Actinomycetes; order Actinomycetales; family Micrococcaceae; genus Arthrobacter. Next base: position 84,347 of record CAVOQF010000022.1, read on the forward strand.
CTTCGGCTGCGCCTCAAACCGTCAAACTGGCCAAGGCAGGATAACCTTGGGGGAACAGACCAACACGGTCCGGGCAGTCAGGCCCTGAACCCGCATATCCATGCGGATGCGCTGACCGCCGGCCGCGTCCCCCAGAACGAAGAAGGTTGATTACGTGCCCACCGGCAAGGTCAAGTGGTATGACAAGGAAAAAGGCTTCGGATTCCTCGCAGGCGAAGACGGCCAGGAGGTTTTCCTGCCCAAGTCGGCGCTGCCCGAGGGAGTGACGGAGCTCAAGGCCGGAACCCGGGTGGAGTTCGGTGTGGCCGACGGCCGCAAGGGCGCCCAGGCCCTGGGCCTGCGGGTGCTGGACAAAACCCCGTCCATCGCCAAGGCCAAGCGGCCCAGCGCCAAGGACCTCGCGCCGCTGGTGCAGGATCTCGTCAGCGTGCTGGACAACCTCTCCGGAACGCTGTCGGCGGGGAAGTACCCGGAAGGCAACAAGGCCAAGGCCATCGCCGTCGCGCTTCGTAAGGTCGCCGACGAGCTGGACGCGTAAGGGCCGGCCATGACAGCGGAACCTGAACAGAACGCCGCCGCGGCAGCCGGTGCGCCCGCCAGGGCCGCCGGCGCCAAAGCAGGATCCAAGCCGCGCTACGGCGTCCCGGCCTGGCGCACCGGCAAGCCCGACGCGTTCCTGGCCGCCTCCGTCGACGTCGCCCGGGCCGCCGTGGAAGGCATCGCCCCGGCGGAGCAGATCGGCCGGCACCTGGGCGCCAAGAGCGAAGGCGACCGCCTGGTCACCCACCTTTTCGAGTCCAAACTGCCCGGCTACGGCGGCTGGCAGTGGTACGCGGTGCTGACGCGCAACTCCCGCGCCAAGATCGTCACGGTGAACGAACTGGGCCTGCTGCCCTCCGACGACTCCATCCTGGCCCCGGAATGGGTTCCGTGGGCCGAGCGGGTCCGCCCGGAAGACGCGCAGCAGGACGACGCCGCCGATGCCCCCGCCGGGGATGCTGTTGCGGAACAGCCTGGCGGCGGCACCGCGGACAGCGGCGCTGAGCCGGCCGGCCATGACGCCGAGGACGGCGACGGCGACGGCAGCGCCGACACCGCAGCCGGCCAGGACGAGTCCGCCGTCGAGGCCGACTAGCGGTTTGGGACCGTTCGGGGGCATGCGGCGGGAGGTCGGGACATGAGGTCCACCTTCAAGTCGCTGCACATCCTGAACTACCGCATCTGGTTCATCGGCGCCCTGGTCTCCAACATCGGGACCTGGATGCAGCGCACCGCCCAGGACTGGCTGGTCTTTGACCACCTGAGCGAGCAGGACGCAGGGGCCATGGGCATCACGATGGCCCTGCAGCTGGGACCGCAGCTGTTCCTCGCCCCCGTGGCCGGGCTGGTCGCCGACCGCTTCAACCGCAAGCGGCTGCTGGTCCTGACGCAGTCCGCGATGGCCGTCCTGAGCGCAGCCCTCGGCGCCCTGGTGCTGTCCGGGGCCGCGCAGCTCTGGCACGTGTACGTCTTCGCCCTCCTGCTGGGCGTCGTGTCAGCCCTCGACGCGCCCGTGCGCCAGACCTTCGTCTCGGAGCTGGTGCGCGACGATTACCTGCCCAACGCCGTCGCCCTCAACAGCGCCTCGTTCAACGTGGCGCGGATGATCGGCCCCGCCGTCGCCGGCCTGCTCACGGTGGCCATCGGGCCGGGCTGGGTTTTCCTGGTCAACACCGTCACGTTCCTGGCCCTGCTTCTGAGCCTGGCCAAAATCCCGGCCGCCTCGCTCCGGCAGCTGCCCCGGGCTCCGGCCGGCAAGGGGAGGATCCGCGAGGGGCTGCGCTACGTGCGCTTCCGGCCCGACATTGTGGTGGTCCTCGTGGCGGTGTTCATCGTCGGAACGCTGGGACTGAATTTCGTGCTCTTCATTGCGGCCATGGTCGGCACGGAGTTCGGCCTGGACGCCGGCGCCTTCGGCCTGATGAATTCGATCATGGCGATCGGGTCGGTAGCCGGCGCGCTGCTCTCGGCCGGGCGGGGCCGTCCGCGGATGCGCGTGATTTTCGGGGCGGCCGGCGCCTTCGGCGTGGCCTCCGGCCTCGCGGCGCTGGCGCCCGACTACTTCTGGTTCGGCGTCGCGCTGGTGCCGGTGGGCCTGTTCGCGATCACCATGATGACCAGCGCCAACGGCTACGTCCAGACCACCACGGACCCGGTGATGCGCGGCCGGGTGATGGCCTTGTATATGGCGATCTTCATGGGCGGCACCCCGATCGGCGCGCCGCTGGTGGGGTGGGTGGCGAACGTTGCCGGTGCTCGCTGGTCCCTGGGCGTCGCGGCGGTCTCCGGGGTGGCCACGGCCGTGATCGGCATCGTCTGGATTGTCCGGGCGAAGCAACTGCGGATCGGCTTCAACCGCCGCGCCCGGGGGATGCGGTACTTCCGGGTCGTCCCCGCCGGTCCGGCGGACAACCCGCGGCCGGCGGACAACCCCGCCGGCCGGGCGGACAACCCGGACGACGCCGTCGAACGCTGAGGCGTCCCGCAGGGGACACCGCGCGGGCTACCGCTGGAGCTCGCCCACGACGAAGTCGATGCACTCAAGAAGCGCGGAAACGTCGTCGGGCTCGATCGCCACGAAGGTGGCGATGCGCAGCTGGTTGCGGCCCAGTTTGCGGTAGGGCTCGGTGTCCACGATGCCGTTGGCGCGCAGGACCTTGGCGATGGCCGCGGCATCGATCGAATCGTCGAAGTCGATCGTGGCGATCACGTTGGACCTGTCCTCGGCCCGGGCCACGAACGGGGCGGCGTAGGGGGAGGCCTCCGCCCAGCGGTAGATGCGCCCGGCCGAGTCGGCGGTCCGCGCGGCGGCGAAGTCGAGGCCGCCGTTGGCGTTGAGCCACTGCACCTGCGCGTCCAGGGTCACGAGGGTGGCCAGCGCCGGGGTGTTGTAGGTCTGGTTCAGCCGCGAATTGTCGATCGCGGTCTGGAGGTCCAGGAAGTCCGGGATCCAGCGGCCGCCGGCCTTGATCCTCGCGGCACGCTCCAGGGCCGCCGGGGAGAACAGCCCCAGCCAGAGGCCGCCGTCGGAGGCGAAGTTCTTCTGCGGGGCGAAGTAGTACACGTCCGCCTCGGCGACGTCCACGTCCAGGCCGCCGGCCGCGGAGGTGGCGTCGACCAGCACGAGCGAGCCCTGGTCCGCGCCCGGCACGCGTGTGACCGGCGCGGCGACGCCGGTGGAGGTCTCGTTCTGCGGCCACGCGTAGGCGTCGACGCCGGCCTCGGCCTGCGCCTCCGGCCGGGTGCCGGGCTCGGACTTGATGATCGAGGATTCGGCCAGGAACGGTGCCTTGTTGGTGGCCGCGGCGAACTTCGAGCCGAATTCGCCGAAGGACAGGTGCTGGGCCTTGTTTTCCACGAGGCCGAAGCTGGCGATGTCCCAGAACGCCGTGGAGCCGCCGACGCCGAGGATCACCTCGTAGCCTTCCGGGGCGCGGAAGAAGTCGCCCAGGCCGGCGCGGACCGAACCCACGAGGTTCTTGACCGGAGCCTGGCGGTGCGAGGTGCCCAGCAGCGTCGCCGACGCCGCGGACAGGGCCGCCATCTGCTCCGGCCGGACCTTCGACGGGCCGGCGCCAAAGCGGCCGTCTTTGGGCAGGAGGTTCGCGGGGATGGTGATGCTGGTGTCACTCACAGTGGCTCCAATGGTCGGCTGGGTGCGTGGCGTCTCTCGGCGGGTCCCGCGGGGGCTGCGGCCGGGGCCCGCCTTTATTCTGCCCGACGGCCCGGGGCAGGCGGGAAAAACGCCCGTCACAGTCCGGTCATCGAGACGGCCCGGAGATTATCCGGAGTAATTCAAAATAGGCTAGGCTGTCCGGTGACGTACGGCGGATCACGCCAGGGCGCATCCCGCACGCTGTACGGTGGGAATGACGCAAGGACGGCGCCCGAGGAGCTGAGCTGAATGACGGATCTGATCGATACCACCGAGATGTATCTTCGGACCATCCTGGAACTTGAAGAAGAGAACATCGTCGCCCTCCGCGCCCGCATCGCCGAACGGCTCCGCCATTCCGGCCCCACCGTGTCGCAGACCGTCGGCCGCATGGAGCGCGACGGCCTTGTGGTTGTTTCCGGCGACCGGCACCTCGAACTGACCGAAACGGGCCGCAAGCGTGCCATCGAAGTCATGCGCAAGCACCGTTTGGCCGAGCGCCTGCTCGCGGACGTCATTGGGCTCGATTGGGCCTACGTCCACGAGGAAGCGTGCCGCTGGGAGCACGTGATGAGCGAGCGGGTCGAACGGCGCATCTTCGAGATGCTGGACCACCCCACAGTGTCCCCCTACGGAAACCCGATTCCCGGCCTCGCGGACCTGGGCGGGCTTCCGGCGGCGGATACTGCGGACGGTGTGGTTAACCTGCTCGATGCCATGGCCGGCTACAGCGCCGCCTCCAGGATCACCGTGAGCCGGCTGGCCGAGCCCATCCAGGTGGAACCGGAGCTGCTGGTCCAGCTGGATGAGGGCGGAATCCGTCCCGGGGCCACGGTGTCGCTGGAGCGCGTGGGGGAGTACATCTCGGTCCGGGTTCCGGACATCGAAGGCGCCCTTGAGCTGCCTCCCGAAGTCGCGGCCCACGTGTTCGTTACGCTCGGCTAACTGTCCGCGGCTTGCTGCCGCGGAGCGGGCGGCGGGTTGTGCACAGGCGAGATAACGGAATTATTACTGCCCGGCTTAATCCCCTATAGTTGAGAACTGGCACTGATACTAAAGCGTTATCTGATCCGAAGCCGAGCTCTGCCAGCGGATCAGAAGGCGAGTCACCTTCTGGCAGAGGCGGGGGAACCACTTCCGGCTGTTAAACGAACAGCCTTGGGGTGAAGTCCGCTAGCGGCAAGCAAACTCCACGAGGGATCTCCCGGATGCCCCCGTGTCTGGATGCTTGCACCGGCGGACCGGGTCTTTGATCTCTCTGACCCGAATCCGACAGCTAACTTCGCAGGCTATCCAGAGAGGAACCGTACTTGACCACCCAGACCGTCAGGGGCCGCCGTCGTGCGACCGGTCCCGCTCCGGAGCCGCGCCCGGCCGCCGTCGACACCGCCGAGCGCCCGCGTGACGCGCACCGCGATGAACGCCGCGGCCGGCGCAGCCCGTTCCGCCAGGTAGCGGACTTTGCCGCCGTCAGCGGCGTCGGGCAGAAAGCCGGCATCGCCCTCGCCGCCACCGGCCTGGTCCTGACCGTCAGCGTTCCGGCCACCAGCCCGGTCGTAGCCACCGACGCCGCCAAGACCGGCTCGGTTTCCGCCGCGGCGCAGCCTGAGGTCAAGGCCGCAGCCGCCGAGATCGACTTCAACCGCACCGCTATCACCACCAAGGGCGACCCGGACGGCAAGCTCAAGCAGCTGCTGAGCGCCCAGTCCGCCAGCACCATTACCCGGGCGGCCTCGGCCGGCAGCCTCGGGATGCCGCTGGCTTCGATGGTCACGGCATCGCCCTTCGGCTACCGGATCAGCCCCATCACGGGCGCCGTCGGGGAATTCCACCGGGGCCAGGACTACGCGGCCCAGTGCGGCACGGCTGTACAGGCCGCCGCCAGCGGCACCGTAACCTTCGCCGGCTGGCACCCCTACGGGGGCGGCAACCGCGTCGTGATCGACCACGGCAACGGCCTGGAGACCACGTACAACCACTTGTCGTCGGCCAATGTCAGCGAGGGCCAGCAGGTTTCCCGCGGCGACGTGGTGGCGATGAGCGGGACCACCGGCGCCTCCACCGGCTGCCACCTCCACTTCGAGGTGATGGTCAACGGGGAAGTCGTGGACCCGCTGGGCTGGCTCTAAGCCAAGCCGAGGGGCCACTCGCATTACTGTGACACGCCGTGATCTGAATGTGACATTGCGCCCCAATTGCTGTAACGTATGAATCACGCCAACTTCTCCGAAGTTGGCGCTCTTGAGTGGATTGCCTAACTCTGCCACCGCTCAAGGTCCGTTCGCATGACATCGTCTGGCAGGGGCGGGGGAACCAATTTTGGTCTTCGCAAGAAGACCTTGGGGTTAAGTCGCAAAGCTTCCCAGGAAGCAGCGCGGCCGGGTGACTCCCATCCGAATCCGACAGCTCACCTCGTAGGCATTGGGAGAGGCTACTTTCGTGTCTTCACGCCACAATGCTGCGCGTTCTCGCGCTGGCGAGGCTCAGTTGAGCCCGCTGAACTCCAGGCTCCGCACTGCCCTTGCCGGCAGCCGGGCTGGATCTCACAACGCAGTTCCCGCTTTTGGCGCGTCTTCGCAGTACACCCTTCGCTAAAGAAACCCGTTTCGGGGCGATCCGGCGTACCCCCAAGATGCCGGAGCGTCCTCAGTGCCGCCTGTAAACAGCGCGGACACAAGGATCACGAAAGAGAGAACTGAATGACTACTCGTGCAACCATTGCACGCCACCGCGCGGAGGTCACCAAGACCAACTCGCTGGCTGTCATTGCTAAGGCCGTCGGCGAAAACGCCGGTGGTATGGGTCGCCAGGCCGCGGTTATCGCTGCAGCCTCCGGCCTGGTCCTGACCAGCGGTATCGCAGCCAACGCTGCCGAGGCCAACGTTCAGCGCGAATCGACGTCGGCTTCCGCCCTGGAAGTGCAGTCCTCCGCCCCGGCCACGATCTCCGCGGCCTCCAGCATCGCGATCTCCTACGAGAAGCCTGCTGTCACCACGGCGCCTGCCCCCGTCGTCGAGGCGCCCAAGCCCGTCGTCGAGGTCAAGGAAGCTGCCGCTTCCACCGCTTCCACCGGCACCGCGGCTACCGCCTCCGTGGCCACGAAGGCCCCCGCCGCCGTCAGCGGCATGGGCGCCTCGATCGCCGCTGCTGCCTACGCACAGATCGGCGTTTCCCAGGACTGCACCATGCTGGCCACCAACGCGCTGGCCGCGGTGGGCGTCAACTACCACGGCTGGCCGGCAGGTTACCTGTCCCTGGGCCGCACCGTGAGCGCCGCCGAGGCACAGCCCGGCGACCTCGCCTACTACCAGAACGGCGGCATGGGCATGGCCCACATCGCTGTTTACGTCGGCAACGGCATGGCAGTGCACGGCGGCTGGAACGGCGGAACCACCGCGCTGCACAGCGTCAACGTCGGCTCCGGCCCGGTCTTCATCCGCGTCGGCGGCTAGGACTTAGGCCCGGCACCCGCCGGACATATCGTGAAGGACCCCTGCCCCGCGGCAGGGGTCCTTTGCGTTGGCGGGCGCGCCGTCCGGACGCGGCGCGGAACCCGGGCAAAGAAAAATTCGGCAATCCGGGCCCGCGGTGTTTACTCTTGTGGTGTCGATCCATAGCCCGACCATGCACAGGGCAGCCGGCCCTCGTGCCCCTGGCGGGTGCGGCCGTGAAGAGGTATGCGGATGCGCACTCTCGTTCTGAATGCTGGATATGAACCGCTGGCGGTAGTCACCTTCCGCCGGGCGTTGGTCCTTGTGCTGACGGGAAAGGCCAGCGTGGTGGCCGAGGGGGACGATCCCGTGGTGGGCCCGCAGGACATCCTCGGACGCCCCTCGGTGATCCTGCTGAACCGGTACATCAGGCCGCGCTACAACACCCTGTCGGCGGTCAGCCGCAGGGGAGTGCTCCGCCGGGATAACCACCGCTGCGCCTACTGCGGCAAGGCTGCCCACACCATCGACCATGTCCAGCCCAAGTCCCGGGGCGGCGCGGACTCGTGGGAGAACCTCGTGGCCGCCTGCCTGCGCTGCAACAACGCCAAGGGGGACCACACGCCCGCTGAAATGGGGTGGAAGCTCGGCTTCGCCCCGGGGCCGCCGAAGGGCACCGTCTGGCAGATCAAGGAACTGGAGAAGCCGACCCCGGCCTGGGACCCGTTCCTGCTCCCCGAAAGGGCGCACTAGGGCACCCGAGGCGGACCAGGCACCCCGGGGGCAGCCCGCGGACCGGTGCCGGCCGGTGCGGCTAGGCCGTCCGGTGCGGTTAGGCTGGGCGGATGGAATTCGACGCCGTCATCCTCGCCGGGGGCCGGTCCTCCCGGCTTGGGGGCGAGCCCAAGGACCAACTGACGGTTGCCGGCGCCACCTTGCTGGAGCGCTCCCTGCAGGCGGCCCGGGGCGCCCGCCGGACCGCCGTGGTCGGTCCCGGGGCGGGCGGACTCCCGCCGGAGGTGCTGGTTTGCCGCGAGGATCCGCCATTCGCCGGACCCGCCGCGGCGATCGCGGCCGGACTCGCCGCCCTGGCCGGAGCCGTGTCCGGGGGGCGGGCCGCCGGCGGCCCGGCACCCCTGACCCTGGTGCTGGCCTGCGACATGCCGCGGGTCGCCGGCGCCGTCAGCGCGCTGCTGGCCGCCGCGCCGGACGTCCGGACAGCTGTCCCGGCCGCCGGCCGCGACGGGGTTGTGGCCGTTTCCGCGGACGGCCGCACCCAGCCCCTCGTCGGGCTTTATCGCACGGCCGCGCTACAACGGGCCGTCGACGACGCGGCCCGGCGGAACGCCCTCGAGGGGGCCTCGGTCTTCGCCCTCCTTGCTAGTCTTGAGCTGCGGACGGTTCCGGTTCCGCCCGGTTCCACCGACGATGTGGACACCTGGGATGACGCCTCCGCCCTGGGGGTGTCCGCTCCCGGCACTGACCGGTCCGGGACAGCGCGGCCGAATTCGACTTTGGAGGCAAACGGTGAAAAGCCAGGATGAAACGCTGGAAGACTGGTGCCGCGCGCTGCTCCAGGCCCTTGAACTCGAAGACGTCGAGATCGACATCAACGAGGTGCTGGGACTGGCCGGCGTAGCGGCGCACTCTGTCGTCCGCCCCGCCGCACCCCTGACCACGTTCATCGCCGGCTTCGCCGCCGGCCTGGCATCCGGCTCCGGCCAGGCGCCGGACAGCGTATCGATGCAGGCAGCCATGGGCGTGGCCCGGAAACTCGCCAAGGACTACGCCGCCGCCGAGGCTTCCGGGGCATGACGGCTGGGCCCCCCCACAGCGGTACAAGCGCGGACGAGGGCAATCCACTGCGGGAGCCGGACGCCGCCGGCGCGGATGCATCCGGCAGCGACGAGGACACGGCCGGGGATCCCGCAGGGCACCGGCACCTGGCCCACAGCTGGCAGGAGGCCCGGCAGCTGGCCTTCGACTGCGCCACCCCCATCCCGCCCGCGCCGGTGCCGCTCCGGCGCGCCCTGGGACGGACGCTGGCGGAGGACGTAACCGCGCTGCACGACATGCCGCACTACGCCTCCTCGGCGATGGACGGCTGGGCAGTCAACGGCAGCGGTCCCTGGATCCTCGCCGAGCGCGGGCAGCGGCTGGCCCCGCACCAAGCGAGCCCGATCGTCACCGGCGGGCTCATCCCGGCCGGTGCGAAGGCCGTGCTCCGCAGCGAGAGCGGCGTCATCGCCCCGGACGAGGACGGGCTGCCGGTCCTGAAACTGGGCGGCGGTGCCAGGCCCGGGGAACCGCGCAACGGCGACCACATCCGCAAGGCCGCGGAGGAGGCCGCCGCCGGCGAGCTGCTCATCAAGGCGGGCACCGTGCTCAATCCCGCGCACCTGGCGCTGGCCGCCCTGGCCGGGCTTGATGCCCTGCCGGTCCTCGGCAAGCCCGTGGTCCGCATTGTGCTCACCGGCGCCGAAGTCGTCAGCAGCGGCGTCCCCGGACCGGGGGAGGTGCGGGACACCTTCGGGCCGCAGCTGGCCGCCGTCGTGGAAATGCTCGGCGGGATCTTCGCCGGCGAAGTCAAGATCGGCGACGGCGACGCCGACTGGCTCGCCGCCCTCGAGGACACGGACGCCCCGGCCGAGGACACCGGCGCGGCCGAGGCGAGCCCCGCGGAGCCGCAGCCGGCCGACGTCGTCATCACCACCGGCGGCACCGGCCGCTCCGGCACCGACCATCTCCGGCGCACGGTCGCAGAACTCGGCGGCCGGCTGCTGGTGGACGGCATCGCCATGCGCCCGGGCCACCCCGCCGTGCTGGCCGAACTGCCGGACGGGCGTTTTGTCATCGGGCTGCCCGGGAATCCGCTCGCCGCCATGATGGCGCTCTCCACCATCGGCGCCCCGCTGCTGGCCGCCCTGGGCCACGCGCCGCTGCCGCCGGTGACCGAGGTGCCGTGCGGAACCATGATCGACCCCGACCCTGGCCGGACCCGGCTGATGCCATTCCGCATGCTCTACGGCATGGCATCGCCGGCGCAGCACACCGGGCCGGGCATGATGCGCGGACTCGCCGCTGCCGACGGCGTCCTGGTGGTGCCGCCGCACGGCGTTCAGCTGGGGGAGCCGGTGCCGGCGTTCGCCCTGCCCTGGGGCACCGTCCTGCCGGAGCCGGCCGCCGCGAAGGCGCCCGCCAAACCGGCGACGAAACGTGCCGCCCGGAAACCGGCCGCCGACGGCCCGGTGGACTGGAGCGGGCTGCTTGGCTGAGGCGCGGGCAGAGTTCATGATGGATCCAGGGACGTGCCGCCGCCGGCGGACGGCCCCGAACGCAATGCTGATGAGGAGTATCCGATGGGCCGCGTGACACAGCGCCGCAAGGTGTACAAATTTGTCCTGGACGGCTCGCCGCAGGCCCTGGAGTTCCCGGTCCGGCACCGGGAGGACGTGCTGGCGGTCGAGGAGCCGCTCGAGATCCGGCTGGGCAGCCTCTCCTACTCCGTCACGATGCGGACGCCGGGCAGCGACTTCGACCTCGTCGCCGGGTTCCTGGTCTCCGAGGGCGTCATCTGGGCGCCGGAGCAACTCGTCTCGCTGCGCTTCTGTGCCGGCGAGGACGAGGACGGAGTCCAGACGTTCAACGTCGTGGAGGCGCAGCTGCGCCCCGACGTCGTCCGACCGGACACGGGGCGCAACTTCTTCACCTCCAGCTCCTGCGGGATCTGCGGCACCGACTCGATCGAGGCCGTGCGCAAGTCCTCGCACTTCCGTCCGGCCGCGGACCCGCTGACCGTGCCGGTGGAGACGCTGGCCTCGCTGCCGGACCGGCTCCGGGAAGCCCAGGCCGTCTTCGACGTCACCGGCGGCGTCCACGCCGCGGGCCTGTTCCGGATTTCCGACGACGGATCCGCCGAGCTGCTCTGCCTGCGAGAAGACGTAGGCCGCCACAACGCGGTGGACAAGGTCGTGGGCTGGGCCCTGCGGGAAGGCCTGCTGCCCCTGAGCGGCACCGTGCTCCAGGTGTCGGGCCGGGCGTCTTTCGAACTCGTGCAGAAGGCGTCGCTGGCCGGGATCCCGGTGCTGGCGGCCGTCAGTGCGCCCTCCAGCCTGGCCGTTGAGCTCGCGGAGGCCAGTGGGATGACGCTGGCCGGGTTCAGCCGGGGGACCACGTTAAACGTCTACGCCGGCCACGAACGCGTGTCCGCGCCGGCCGCCCTCGGCTAGGCGCGGCTTTGGCGTAACCTCGTTGGCTTAACCGCGGCGGCCGACGTAGATTTTATCCATCGACTGGACACGCGGCTCGGACCCGACGCCGCAGCACCGGCCCCAGCGCTAAGAGGATCACATTGCACGACGACCGCCGTCTCACGGAAGTCCGGCTGGACCGCTTTCTGCGCGAACGCATCATCCCCGCCGTCTACCCGCGCAGCGTCCCGCTGACGCTGAGCAGCTGGGACGCGCCCGGCGAGCCGGTCCCGGTGCTGGAGGCGCTGCGGCAGCAGTTCGGCCCGCAGGAACAGGGGGCGCCCTGGGGCCGGCCCTGGAGCACCAAGTGGCTGCGCCTCCAGGGCGAAGTACCCGATTCGTGGGGCAGCCGGGCGGACACCGCCATCGAGGTCCTGGTGGACCTGGGCTTCAGCAGCGATCTGCCCGGCTTCCAGTGCGAAGGCACGGCCTGGCGCGCCGACGGCACCGTGATCAAGGCGATCTCCCCCCGGAACCAGTACATTCCGCTGAAGCTGCTCGGCAGCGGCATGTCCGTGGACTTCTACGTCGAAGCCGCGGCCAACCCGGACCTGTCGCAGGGCTGGACCTTCGCGGCGACGCCGTACGGCGACAAGGCGACCGCCGGCTCCGAGCCGCAGTACCGGCTGGGCCCGATCGTCATCGCCGAGCTCAACCAGACCGTGTGGGAGCTGCACCAGGACATCTGGACCCTCAGCGGGCTGATGCACGAGCTCCCGATGGAGCTGCCCCGCCGGCACGAGATCCTCCGCGCCCTCGAACGGATGCTGGACGTCATGGACCCGGACGACGTGCCGGGCACTGCCGCCGCCGGCCGCGCGGCACTCGCCGACGTGCTCGCCCGGCCGGCCTACGCCTCGGCCCACCAGCTCGTCGCCACCGGCCACGCGCACATCGACTCCGCCTGGCTGTGGCCCGTCCGGGAGACCATCCGGAAGTGCGCGCGGACCTTCTCCAACGTCGTGGCGCTCATGGACGAGGACCCCGGTTTTGTGTTTTCCTGCTCGTCGGCGCAGCAGCTCGCCTGGATCAAGGAGTACTACCCGGAGCTGTTCGGGCGCATCCGGGAGAAGGCCAGGACCGGCCAGTTCGTCCCGGTCGGCGGCATGTGGGTCGAGTCGGACAGCAACATGCCCGGCGGCGAGGCCATGGCGCGCCAGTTCCTGGAGGGCAAGCGCTTCTTCCTGGACGAGTTCGGCGTCGACTGCCAGGAAGCCTGGCTGCCGGACACCTTCGGCTACTCCGCGGCGCTGCCGCAGATTGTCAAGGCCGCCGGGAGCCGCTGGTTCCTGACCCAGAAGATCTCCTGGAACCAGATGAACCGGATGCCGCACCACACCTTCAAGTGGGAGGGCATCGACGGCACCCGGCTCTTCACGCACTTCCCGCCGGTGGACACCTACAACGCCGAAGTCAGCGGCCGCGGAGCTCGCGCACGCCGAGCGGAACTACCGGGACCACGGGCCGCGGCACCATGTCCCTGCTCCCGTTCGGCTACGGCGACGGCGGCGGCGGCCCCACCCGCGAGATGCTGGCCGCGGCACGGCGCACCGCCGACCTGGAAGGTTCGCCCCGGGTGCGGATCGGCGCGGCCGCGGACTTCTTCGCCCGCGCCGAGGCGGAGTACCAGGACCTCCCCGTCTGGGTCGGCGAGATGTACCTCGAGCTGCACCGCGGCACCTACACCAGCCAGGCCAACACCAAGCGGGGCAACCGGCGCAGCGAGCACCTGCTGCGGGAGGCCGAGCTGTGGTGCGCGACGGCGGCGGTGCGTGCCGGCGCCCGCTATCCGGCGGCAGAGCTCGAAGCGGCTCTGGCGGCTGGTGCTGCTGCAGCAGTTCCACGACATCCTGCCGGGCAGCTCGATCGCCTGGGTGCACCAGGACGCCGAGCGGAACTACGACGCCGTCGCCCGCGACCTGGAGGCGATCATCGCCGGGGCCGCCGCGGCCCTGCTGGGAGAGGGCGAACAGGAATTCCTGCTCAACGCCGCCCCGCACGCCCGGCACGGGGTGCCTGCCCTCGCCGCCGCGAGCCCGGTCCGCACGGCCGCGCCCGTCCAGGCCACGGCGGCCGGCGGCGGCTACGTGCTGGACAACGGGATCATCCGCGCCGAGGTGAACACCGACGGCCTCCTGGTATCGCTGCAGGACCACAACAGCGGCCGCGAGGCGATCGCCCCGGGGCAGTTCGGCAACCTCCTCGAACTGCACCGGGATACCCCCAACGAATGGGACGCCTGGGACATTGACGCGTTCTACCGCCGCAACGTGACCCCGCTGCTCGAGGCCCGTTCCGTGACCCTGGAACGGGACGGCGACGCCGCCGCCGTCGTGGTCCAGCGGCTGGCCGGCGGCTCCGCCGTGACCCAGCGGATCCTGCTGGAACCGGGCGCGCCGTCGCTGGCGATCTCCACCGCGGTGGACTGGCAGGAGCGCGAGAAGCTGCTCAAGCTCGGCTTCGCCTTCGACCTCCGGGCGGACCGCTCGGCCTCGGAGACGCAGTTCGGCCACGTCTTCCGGCCGACCCACCTCAACACCTCGTGGGAGGCGGCCAAGTTCGAGATCTGCGCGCACCGCTGGATCCACGTGGCCGAGCCCGGCTACGGCGTCGCAGTCTCCAACGCCGCCAGCTACGGCCACGACGTCACCCGCACGGTCCGCGAGGACGACGGCGGCACCACCACGACCGTCCGGGTCTCGCTGCTGCGGGCACCCAAGTTCCCGGACCCGGACGCGGACCGCGGCATGCACGAACTGACGGTCACCGTGCGGCCCGGCGCCGGTATCGCCGACGCCGTCGAGGAGGGCTACCGCACCAACCTGGCCCCGCGGGTGGTCACGGGGGCCCACGGGGCGGAGCCGCTGTTTGCCGTGTCCAACCCCGCCATCGTGATCGAGGCGGTCAAACTCGCGGAGGACGGTTCGGGGGACGTGATCGTGCGGCTCTACGAGTCCCTGGGGGAGCGCTCGTCCGGCACGGTGTCAGCGAATTTTGACTGCTCGGGGGTGCGGGCCGTGGATTTGCTGGAGCGGCCGGCGGACGCGCCCGGCGTGAGCGCCGGTCCGGGCGGCACTGCCAAGCTCTCGCTGCGGCCGTTCCAGTTGGTGACGCTCAGGTTCCGGCGCTGACGGGATCGAGCGCGTGCAAAGGGCTATCGGGCGCTTAAACAGGCTGAGTGGGAGCGGTCCTTGCGGACCGCTACCACTCATCCCCCCAATGGCGCTTGGACGACCTGCCCGGCTCCGTAAGACTGAATCCCCATTCACGGGACCGGCTGGCGTTTTCACACATTTATGATTCTCTCACGCTCTAATGATTTTGTGAACGGCTGCCGCTACTTCTTAACGTAACGTTGCAGGAGCGTTATTCGGCGGCCGGGCGATTCGCCCGGAGAACCAGAACAACAGCAGCCCCAGGACGTAGCCCAGCACCGCCGCGTAGTTGACGGCCAGCCGGACGGGGTCCCAGGAATCCGGCGCGAACGACGCCGGAACGCTGGCGATCGCCGCGGCCGCCCCCAGCATGGTCAGCACGGCGCCGGCCCGCACCAGCCTTGGCAGCGCGGCTGCGGCAGTCGCGAGCAGCGGGGGCAGCAGGACGAGCGAAACAAACGCGGGGTAGCTGCGGCCGGCCGCGGCGTAGAGCGGGGCCAGGACGGCGTTCCGGCCGTTGTCTGCCAGGTCCTGCAGCCCGGCCGATGACACCCGGGTGTCCATCAGCAGGAACGTCACCGTCACCGCCAGGCAAGCGGCTGCCAGTCCCCAGCGTCCCGCGCGGCCGGTGATCAGGCGCCGGGCACGGGCGGCGCCGAGCCCCTTGGCTCAGCCGCAGCCCCACCAGGAAAACCAGCCCGAAGACGAGGAAGCGCAGGATCAGGTTGGTCAGGTTCCAGCCCCCCAGCGCCCGGTCGATCGCGGCGTAGGGTCCCGGGATGCTGAGCAGGCTGCACAGCGTCGCTAGGAACAGGATTCCGAACACGGCCCGGTTGCGGCCGCGGAGGGCATCCGGCACGCGCAGCAACAGGGCCAGGCCGCAGACGATCAGGGTGCCCCATTCAAGCATGTCCGCCTCCTGCCGACCGGGTTCCTCCACTAACCATGTTGGACCTACTGCGGGGTCGTGGGCGACCCCGCAGTACCCGGTACTTTCCGCTCCCGGGCCTCCGGCCGCCTGCGCTTGGCGGTCAGCCTTGTCAGCCAGATGACCGACAGTCCCAGGCCTAGGCCCAGCGCCGCGGTGAAGTTGATCTTCGCCTGGACCCCGGTCCAGCCTCTCGGCACGAGCGGAAACAGTGCACTGGCGACCAGCGCGGCGCAACCCACGGACAGCAGAAGGGCCCCCACCCGGATCCCAACCGGGAACCGTCCGCTCACGGCACGCGCCGTCGCCGGCACCAGACAGACGGCAACGAAGGCGGGGTAAACCCGTCCAGCCGTCGCGTACAGTCTGGTCAGCTGCGCATTGGCCTCACTTCGCAGGGATAGTCCGTCGAGGCCGGTGGCGGAGCCGGAGGTATCCGCCAGCAGAAAGGACACCGCGGTGGCTACCGCGATGACCCCCAGCACGGCCATCCCTACGGGCCCGGTGATCAGGCGGGTGGCGTTCGCATCGCCAAAGGCCTTGGCGATGCGGTATCCGGCGAGCAAGACCGCCCCGTACACCAGGAACCTGAGGAGGAGGTTTGCGTAGTTGGCGCCGCCGAGCCACGAATCGACGGCCAGATAAGGTGCGTCGATGCTCAACAGGAGGGCCAAGGCGGAGAATACGAAAGCGCCGAAGAGCGAGCGGTTGCGGCCTTTGACGGCGTCGGGGAAACGGGCAAGAGCCAGGGCTCCGAAGACCGCCAGGGCGGAGAATTGCAGGGCCTGGATCATTGGGACGCTCCGGCGGCCCCGGGCTTCGGCGCGCGTTTCGCTGCCAGCCGCCCCGCCCAGATCAGGACGAGGCCGAGTATGAGGAAGAGGATGCCGGTGTAATTGATGACAAACCGCCAGCACGCCAGCCCCGGCGGCACCAGCGGGAACCCCAAGGTCAGGGCCATGGCCACGGACCCGACGGCGAGGGCGACGGCGCTGCCGCGGATTATCAGCGGCAACCGGCTGCGGGCAGTCCGGATCATCGCGGGAAGCAGTGCCAGCAGGACGAAGGCCGGATACAGCCGGCCGGCGGCGCCGTAATACTCAACCAGGACGCGGTTGCGGCTGCTCTTTGCCGCGACCTCCACCAGGCCGGCCGAGGACCCGGTCCTCTCCATCATCAGGAACAGGACGATGACCACAGCGGAGGACAGCACCGCCACGGTAATTCCCACCGGGCCGGTCAGGAAACGCCGGGCATCCTCGGCGCCGAAGCCTTTCGCTATCTGGAGGCCCAGGAAGAAGACCGCGGCAAAAGCAACGAACCGGAGCACCACATTCGCTACATTGAACCCGCCCAAGAGACCGTCGATGACCTCGTAGGGTTCGTTGATGCTCAGCAGGATCGCCGCCGACATCAGCACCAGCACGTAGAAGACCGGCCGGTTTTCACCGCGCAGCGCGCTGGGAATCCGGGCGAACGCCACGAGGGTGCAGACCGCGAAGGTGCTCCATTGCAGGGCCGTGACAATCATCCGAGGTTCTCCCAGATCTTTTCCGTTTGCGCTTGCTCCTGTTCCTGGCGGCGGAGCGCCTTGCCGAGCGTCTGCAGCCGCTCCCCGGCCAAGGCAACGAGTTCCCCGTCGGAGAGTGTGTCCAGTGCCGACTGCCGGGCGTCCGCGGACCAGCCGGCCTCGGCTTCGGTGATGAGTCCCGTCGCCACGAGGCCGCCGGAGAAGCCGACGCCGGCGGCGCGCGAGGTTGCCACGGCCAGTTCCGGCGAGAGCCGGTTGGCCGTCAGCTGGGCCGAGTAGTTCTGCGGAGCCACGCCGGTGGCGGCCGAAACGCGGTGGCGGAGTTCGCC
The DNA here is from genome assembly GCA_963698285.1 of uncultured Actinomycetota bacterium. Lineage (GTDB taxonomy): Bacteria > Actinomycetota > Actinomycetes > Actinomycetales > Micrococcaceae > Arthrobacter. The sequence goes on from CAVOQF010000022.1 coordinate 101,665, forward strand.
GTCGTCGATGGCATCCACCCAGTTCCGCACCGAGGTGGCGTGCGGCGCCGGGCTGAGCAGGCCCGGAGTCCCGGCGCCGGGCCCGTGCTCCGCGGCGGAACGGGTGATGACCGCCTGCAGCAGGTCCATGGTAGCGATCTGGCTGACAAGTTCCGCCGTGGTGGGCGGCTGAGCCAGCCGGGTCAGGTCCGCATAGGTGTCGAAGGTGGCGAGCGACTCGGCAGGGTTCAGGCCGAGCGCCCGGCTGATGCTGACCACGGTGGTTTCGGCGACCTTGCCGCGCACCAGTTGCTGGGCGAGGGTGGTGCGCTTGACGCCGGAAATCCGGCAAATGTCCGCGGTGCTCATCGCCGGCGCGACACTGTGGATCCAGTGCTGGAACGCCTTGGCGGGTAAGGGCATCTAGGGGCTTTCTGCTTCGTTGAGCCGGAGGGCGGGACTGACTAGCGATTTTACCTGCTCGCCTTCTTCAACTATGCTAGATGCTCGAACCCGCTGGTCCGTACACCCCCCAAGTCCGGACCAGCGGGTTCTTCTATGCCCGGCGAAATGTGCGCCGATTCCGGCGGTTTTCGGCCCCGGCCGGCGGCCCTGCGGCGGCCCGTTTTGGGCGCCGGTGAGAGGATGGACTAATGACTGCAACCCTCGTTGCCAAGGACCTTTCCGGTGGTCACGACCACCGGACGCTCTTCTCCAAACTCTCCCTCACCGTCGCGCCCGGCGACGTCATCGGCGTCGTGGGCGCCAACGGTGCCGGCAAGTCCACGCTGCTGCGCCTGCTCGCCGGCGTCGACCAGCCGCAGGAGGGCACGGTCAGCCTTGCCCCGGCCGACGCCTTCGTCGGCTGGCTGCCGCAGGAACACGAACGGATCGACGGCGAGACCGTGGCCGGCTACATCGCGCGGCGCACCGGCTGCGGCCAGGCGACGGCGGAGATGGAGTCCACCGCGGAGGCGCTGGGAACCGGCGCCCCGGGCTCCGAGGACGCGTACTCGGTGGCCTTCGACCGCTGGATGGCCTCGGGTGCCGCGGACCTGGAGGAACGGATCCCGCCGGTGCTGGCGGACCTCGGCCTCGAGGTGGGACCGGATGCGGCCATGACCGGGCTCTCCGGCGGGCAGGCCGCCCGGGTGGCGCTCGCGGCCCTGCTGCTGAGCCGCTTCGACATCGTGCTCCTGGATGAGCCCACCAACGACCTCGACCTGGGCGGCCTGGCCAAGCTGGAGGCTTTCGTCCAGGGCCTGCGCGGCGGCGTCGTGCTGGTCTCGCATGACCGGGAGTTCCTGGCCCGCTGCGTCACCACGGTCGTGGAACTGGACCTGGCGCAAAGCGCCGTCGCGGTCTACGACGGCGGCTACGAGGCCTACCTGGAGGAACGCGCCGTGGCCCGCCGGCACGCCCGGGAACGCTACGAGGAGTTTGCCTCCACCAAGGCGGATCTCATCTCACGGGCCCGCACCCAGCGTGAATGGAGCTCCCAGGGCGTCCGCAACGCCATGAAGAAGAGCCCGGACAATGACAAGATCCGCCGCGCCGCGAACACCGAGTCCTCCGAAAAGCAGGGCCAGAAGGTCCGGCAGATGGAATCCCGGATCGCCCGGCTCGAGGAAGTCGAGGAACCGCGCAAGGAATGGCAGCTGCAGTTCAGCATCGGGGCGGCACCGCGGTCCAGCGCCGTCGTCGCGACCCTGCGCGACGCCGTCGTGCACCAGGGGGACTTCACCCTGGGGCCGGTGAACCTGCAGCTCAACGCCGGCGAACGGATCGGCATCACCGGGCCGAACGGCGCGGGCAAATCCACCCTGCTGCGCCTGCTGCTGGGCGTGCAGCGGCCCGACGCCGGCGACGCCTCGATGGGCGCCTCGGTGGCCGTCGGCGAGATCGACCAGGCCCGCGGCCTGCTGGCCGGGCACCTCAAACTTGCCGACGCCGTCGAAGCCGTCCTGACCGAACAGTCCCCGGCGGAAGTCCGCACCCTGCTGGCCAAGTTCGGCCTCAAAGCCGACCACACCTCCCGGCCCGTCGACTCGCTCTCGCCCGGCGAACGGACCCGGGCCGCGCTGGCGCTGCTGCAGGCCCGCGGCGTGAACCTGCTGGTCCTCGACGAGCCGACCAACCACCTGGACCTGCCCGCGATCGAACAGCTCGAGGAAGCCCTCGACAGCTACGACGGCGCCCTGCTGCTGGTGACGCACGACCGCCGCCTGCTCGAAAACGTGCGCCTGGATGTGCGCTGGAACGTCCTGGACGGCGTCGTCACCGAACTGCAGGGCGCGAGCGCCCCGAAAGGCACCAACAAATGAGCATGGACCGGGTTGCCTGGAGCTCCCTCTACAACATCACCCGCGCCTCGTCCGGCTCCAAGCCGTTCTCCAAGGAGCTCCTCAAGCGCGTCTTCGGCTTCGCCCGGCCGCACCGCGGCCGGCTGATCGCCTTTGTGCTGCTGTCCATCGTGATGGCGGTCCTGGCGGTCGCAACGCCGGTCCTCGCCGGCCAGGTGGTGGACGCAATCATCGCGAAGGCGGACGCCGGAACGGTGATCTGGCTCGCCGTGCTGATCGCGATCGTGGCCGTCGCCGAGGCGGGCCTGGGGCTGGTGACGCGCTGGCTGTCCTCCACCATCGGCGAGGGCGTGATCGTGGACCTGCGCACCAAGGTGTTCGACCATGTGCAGAAGATGCCGATCGCCTTCTTCACCCGGACCCGCACCGGCGCGCTGGTCAGCCGGCTCAACAATGACGTGATCGGGGCGCAGTCGGCCTTCGCCGGCACCCTCTCCGGCGTCGTCAGCAACGTCGTGGCGCTGGCCCTCACGCTCGTGGTGATGCTGAACAAGTCCTGGCTCGTCACCGTGCTGGCCATGATCCTGCTGCCGATCTTCCTCATTCCGGCCCGCCGGATGGGCTCCAAACTGGCCGAGCTGCGCCGCGAAGCCGCGGAACACAACGCCGCCATGGGAACCCAGATGACGGAACGCTTCTCCGCCCCGGGAGCGACCCTGGTGAAGCTCTTCGGCCGCCCGGACGAGGAATCCCGCGAGTTCGCGGTCCGGGCCGGCCGGGTGCGGGACATCGGTGTCCGCACCGCCATGCTCCAGTTCACCTTCGTCACGGCCCTGACGCTCGTCTCCGCCCTGGCCCTCGCCCTGGTGTACGGCCTGGGCGGCTGGCTGGCCCTCGGCGGGCAGCTCGCCGCGGGCGACGTCGTCGTGCTGGCGCTGCTGCTCACGCGGCTGTACGCGCCGCTCACCGCGCTGTCCAGTGCGCGGGTGGAAATCATGAGCGCCCTGGTCAGCTTCGAGCGCGTCTTCGAGATCCTGGACCTCAAGCCGCTGATCCAGCAGAAGCCGGACGCGGTGGAATCGCCGCGCGGGCCGCTCTCGGTCGAGTTCGACGACGTCCGCTTCTCCTACCCCTCGGCGGACAAGGTCTCGCTGGCCTCGCTGGAGGACGTCTCCACCCTGGACACCCGCGGCGGCGAGGAAGTGCTGCACGGCATCAGCTTCCGGGTGGAACCGGGCCAGACCGTGGCGCTGGTGGGTTCCTCGGGCGCCGGCAAGTCCACCATCGCCCAGCTGCTCTCCCGGCTCTACGACGTCGATTCCGGCGCCGTCCGCTTCGGCGGGGCGGGGTCCGGCGCCGGCGTGGACGTCCGCGACCTGACCTTCGATTCGATGCGCGAAACCCTGGGCATGGTCACCCAGGACGGGCACCTGTTCCACGAGAGCATCGCCTCCAACCTGCGCCTGGCCCGGCCGGGAGCGAGCGAGGAACTGATGTGGGACGTGCTGCGCCAGGCCCGGCTCGAGGACATGATCCGCGTCGCTGCCGGACGGGCTGGACACCGTGGTGGGGGAGCGCGGCTACCGGCTCTCGGGCGGCGAACGCCAGCGGCTCACCATCGCCCGGCTGCTGATCGCCCAGCCGCGGGTCGTCATCCTGGACGAGGCCACCGCCGCGCTGGACTCGACCAACGAGGCCGCGGTGCAGGAGGCGCTCGGCGCGGCGCTCGAGGGCCGCACCGCCGTCGTGATCGCGCACCGGCTCTCCACGATCCGCGCCGCCGACGCCATCCTGGTGGTCGAGGACGGCGTGATCGTGGAGCGCGGCACCCACAACGAGCTGCTCGCCGCCGAGGGCCGTTACGCGGAGCTGTACCGCACCCAGTTCGCCGAGGCCACCGCGGTGGCTGCGGAGGCCGTGCCGGAGCCTTAGGCCTTCCGGCCCGCCCGCGCGGCGAGCAGCAGCGGCAGCACGTGGTCCGTGAGCAGCGGCGCCAGGTCATCCGGCGGCGCGGCGGCAAGATCCAGCCAGCGGATTTCGGCGATCTCGGCCGAGGGCCGGACGGTCCCGTTGCTTGCTGCGTGAATCGGGGTGGGCGCGGTGAACACCGTCGCCTCGATCTGCGTGGCGGCCTCGTTGGCCGCCTCGGCCAGCCAGCTGCCGAAGGGTTCCAGGTCCCCGGGAGCCACGATGATGCCGACTTCCTCCTCAAGTTCGCGGGCGGCGGCTTCGGCCGCGGTTTCGCCGGCCTCGGGCTTGCCGCCCGGGTGCATGAACTTGTCCGTGCCGCGCTTGCGGACGGTCAGGAGCCGGCCGGCGTCGTCAAAGACGCAGACGGCGGAGACAACAATGCGGGGATTGGCAGCCGAGCGGTGCAGCACGGATTCGAGCAGCAGGTCCTTGGCCGGGCCGGTGACGTCCCAGCGGTAGTGGAATTCGTCCGGCCCGACCCGGGTGTAGCCGACCCGGTAGGTGTCCGGATCGCACCAGTGCGTGTCCCGGTTGTGCTGCGCGCCGAAGCCGACCCGGTGGAAGGGACGGCCGTCGGGGAAGAACATGTCCATGGTGTCCGGTGTTGCCGAGGGCTTTAGGAGATATTCGCGGCTCGCCGGGCCGGTAAAGGGCGCGGCACCTGCCGGGGTCCAGTGCACGGTGCCTTCTTCGCGGAAGCGGAGGCCGCCGTCGTCGGTGTCCGTAAAGCGGACGACGCCGGTGAAGGTGCCGCGGCTGCCGGTGGCCCGGTCCAGCAGGGTGCGGTCCACGGTCCAGTTGCCCAGCAGGTAGTCGCGCAGTCCGAAGCGCTGGCCGGAGCGCGGTTCAAAGCGCTGTCCATCGTCTTCGCCGGCGCCCGGCGTCAGGGAGTCCAAGTGCCCTCGATTGGAATCGAACCAACGACACCGGCTTTAGGAGAGCCGTGCTCTATCCACTGAGCTACGAGGGCGGGCGTGCAGGGCGGGCGGCGGTCGGCCGGTCCGTCCCGGACACGGATACCAGCATACAAGGTGAGGGCACGTACTACGCTCTTGGCATGACAGCCTCTGCCGCCACCGCCTCCCGGGAGCTCATCTACATCCCCGACGTGGCCTCCACCCGGTTCTACGTTGGAGCGCTCGCAATGTTGAGCGTGTTGCAGTACTTCGTCGCCGAGGCCGCGGTCATCGGCGCGTGGGCGGGCCGGGAGCCGTACAGCCGGCGGACCGGCTACATCAGCGACCTGGGCGCCGTGGGCTGCGGCGAATTTTCCGGCCGTGACGTCTGTTCGCCGGCGCACCTGCTGATGAACGCGTCGTTCGTGGTGCAGGGGATCGGCATGATGGTCGGGTCGCTGCTGCTCAGTTCCGCGGTGATCGGCATCGCGGCCCGGGCCGGGGCCCGGCTCGCCGTCGCCCCGGGGCGGCGCTCGCCGTCGGCCGCCGCCCTCGCCGCCCGCTCGCTGAGCCTGGCCGCCGGCGCGGGGACCGTGGTCGTGGGGCTGGTGCCCGAAGACGCCGGCTCCGGCTGGCATCTGGTGGGCGCACTCATGTATTTCGCCGCCGGCGCCCTGGCGCTCCTGCTGGTCGGCTGGCTGTGGCGCCACCGGACGCCCCTGAGCTGGTTCATCCTTGCCTGCGGCGCTGTTTCCCTGGCCGCGCTCATCACCGGCGGAGTGACGGGGATGCAGGTGCCGGAACCGGGCACGCTGGAACGGCTGATGGGATACCCCATCACCATCGGCATGGCGGCGCTGGGGCTCGTCGTCGCGCAACGTGTCCGGCAGGAGCTCGCGGCGCGGCAACTACTGCGCGCGGAGGGGAGTTCTCCCCATCCCGCGGATCCCTCGCACCCCGTAGGGTGAGCCCCGGGAACTGAACTAACGGGGGAAGCGCGTTGCAAGCAACTGGGGATCCGACGCTCAACATCTTTGAGATCAGCGGGCTGGCCTGGGCCGCGGCTGTTGACGGGGCGATGCGTGCCCTGGCCGCCGAACCGGAGGTGGATTACGACGCCTACCAGCAGTCTGCAGGCGCCAGGGCGCTCCGCTCGCTGGAGCCGGAAGACGCCCGGCGGCTCGACGCCGAGCTGCGGGAAGCAGGAATCCTCGGCCCCGACGGTGCCCTGGCGGAGCAGTGGCTGCTGGCGGTGCTGCTGTCCGTCAGCGCCCCCGTCCGCGTCGGAGCCGTCGCCCGCACCGGCGGGCACTCCGCCCACACCGACATTGGCCTGGCAGGCGGCCGGGGCATCGCCGTGTCCTACCGGCGGCGGACCCTGTCAACGGCCGCCGGCGCCGCCGTCACCGGAGTCCGGGACGTCGTCGAGGTTGCCCTGTTCGAAGAACCGCACGCCTGGGCCGCCGTGCGGCGGATCCTGCCCGACTTTGCCGAACTCCAGGCCCGCCCCGGCACGGCGCACCGCCTGGACGGGGACCGCACTCCCATCAGCCCCCGGGACCTTCCATCCCTTGCCGACGCCGAGCTGCCCCGGGACGTTAAGGCCGCCGTCCTGGCCCCCCGCTGCACCGTCCACCTGGACGTCTACGCGGCCCCGCCCGGGACGGCGCCGGCCTTCCATGCCGCGGATGTCTGGGCCCTGGCGGACAGGCTCTATTCGGTCCGCACCGCCGACGGCGGCCGGTCGCTGCTGATGGTGGACGTCCCCCCGGGGGACATCGCCAGGGAACTGCACTGGCGCCTGCTCGGGGCCCGGGAATTCCTGGCCGGCTCCACGGGCCGGGTGGCCTGAAGTGGGCCTGCACGGAATGGATCTGGAGTCGGGGCTCCGGCTCAGCGCAGAACTGGCGCGGGCCGGTGAGCGGCTGCTGGCGATGAGCGCCAACCTGACCCCGGCGATTATGGGCGCAACCTGGGCCGGCCGGGACGGCCAGCGGTTCAAGGACGAATGGGCGGGTCACCGGCAGCAGCTGGTCGGGGCGGGCAACGCCCTTATGGCCGCGTCGAACGCCGTGCAGCGCAATGTCGAGGAGCAGTCCGCAGGCCAGCACCCACGGCATTGGCGCCGGCAGCACCCAGTCGGCGCCGGCGCGGCGCCGGTGACCGGGGCCGTGCGGGCGCGGCCGGCTCCCTGCTGGACCGGCTGCTGCGGGACCGGCTGGCGGGCGGCGTCGACGTCGCCGGGGATCTCTGGAGCCAGGGCGGAAGGGTCGTCAGTACGGTGGGCGCCGCGACGGAGTTCGGCTGGAACTGGCTCCAGGACGGTGCGCCCCGGCCGGTGCGGAACCTGGTGGACGCCCAGGCCAATCTGCTGGACAAGGTCGGCCACTACGGCGACATGGGCTGGCGCTGGCTCGTCACCGGCGAGCCACCGTCGCTCACCGAAGTCGCGGCGAACGGTGTCCTGCTCAAGGCGGGGGTCTTGTCCCTGGTCGCCACCACTCTGAGCGTGGGTTCGTACAATCCGCATTTGCTCGACGACGGGCGGCCGGCAGCGGGCGAGCCGCTCCCCGTCCCGGTCGGGGAACCCGCCGGGACGGACAAGGACGGGAGATTCAACACCCCGGTGCCGTCGACGATCAGCGCCATCCTGCAGACGACCAACGCCGCCTACGGCGACGCAGGGAGGCCCGGAACCCCGGACGCCGGCGTCCGCATCACGGCGGTCCACAAACCGGGGGAACCGGACGCGTACATCGTCAGCATCCCCGGAACCACCCGCTGGTACCCCGACGGCGCCGCCAACGCCACGGACCTGACCGGCAACCTGGAACTGGCAGGCGGCAACCTATCCACGGCCGCCCAGTCCGTCCGGCTGGCCATGGAGAAGGCGGGCATCCCGGACGGGGCGCCCGTGATGCTGTCCGGCCACTCGCAGGGCGGCATGATTGCCGCCGCCCTGGCCGCGGACGGCTCCTTCACCGGCCGGTTCAACGTGACGAACGTGGTGACGTTCGGCTCCCCGGTGGACTCAGCCCCGATACCGTCCCGCATCGACGTCCTCGCGTTGCAGCATGCGGGGGACCCGGTCCCCAGAGTCGACCTTGCGGACCTCACGCTGGGGCAGGGCGGGACCCTTTCGGCCAGTCAGGACAACGGCGCCGTCGTGGTCACCCTGCCCAACCCCGCCGTGGCGCCGGGGATCGCCGGGATCGGATACCACGACGGCGGCGAGTACGTGAGGTCCACCGGCGCCCTGGAGCACCAGGGCCCGATAGCCGGGTACGCTCAACAAGACTCGACCCAGCGGTTCCTGACCGCGGACCCCGGCCAGGTCAGTTCGACCGTTTCCAGCATTTCGCGGACGCAATGACCGGGAACGGGCCGGCGCCGGACCCTAGCGGAAGCAGGCAATGAAGAAGCTTTTTCACCCCCTCGCAGGAGCACTGGCCATGGGTATCCTGGCGGTGTGCCTGGCAGCCTGCGGCCTGGGCGGACCGTCAAAGCCGGACCGGCTGGAAGCCGAGCTGCAGAAAGCCGGAACGTCCGTCCCCGGGGTCAGTTCCGCCAGGGCCGACGCCAACGTCAACACCTCCGGCACGTTCATCACGGTGAAACTGGTGGGCGAAAGTGCGGACAAGGCAACGCTCACCCAAACGCTGCAAAGCGCCATGCCGGCCCTGCTGGAGAGCATCAAAGACGTGGAGGGCGGCACTTTCGGCGTCAGCATCTTCTCCCCGGACGATGCCGTCCAGGCCGGCCCCGCCGATCTCGGGTACAGCGGCCCCAGCTCCCTCTCGAGCATCCGTGAATACTTTGCCCGCTAGTCCGGAACTGGCCGCTGCGGCTTTCCTGCGGCACTTTCGGCGAAACGGCGCCGTCGGGTGTCTTATGTCTCATTTAGGCGCCGGATTGCACTATCATGGGGGCATTCGCCGGAACGGTCCGGTGGTTCGTGCCGGAGGTGGCTCCAGCGCACGCCGAATTGCCGACTTTGCAGTCTTTGGGGACACAATGTCTGATCAGCTAGTTGTGCCGCGCCCGGTAGCGACTGCCTTTGGCGACCCGGAGAACGTCCCTCGTGCCCTCCTTGTGTCCGTCCGGGGGTTGTCCGATGACGGTTGCAGCGCCGGTCGCGCCGGACGAGGAAATCCCCCAGGAACCCCAGGCGCGTCGCGCTGCAGTGCACGCCGCGGAGGCGCCGTCGTCGTCCGTGCGCGCCGGTCATCGGCGTCCGGCGGCTCGAGGGCGGCATCATCGAAGTCGCCTTGCCGCCGAACCGCGAGATCGACGGCGCCGAAGCGCAGGTGGCCGGAGCGGCCGTCCGGGCGCTCGCCGACGGCAGGCGCGTGCCGGTCCTGCTGGTCATCTCCGGTGTGGTGGGCGTCAGCGTGGAAGCGCGCCAGGTCTACGCCGGCTCCATTGCGGCCTCGGCGTTCGCGCTGGTGGGGGAGAGCCCCGTGGACCGCGTGATCGCGCATTACCTGCTGCGCTCAAAAACCGACACAATCCCGGCAGATTTCTTCCTTTCGCGCACGGAAGCCCTCGAGTGGTTAAGGCCCTATACGAGTGAAAAGTGATGTTCCAGACCCCCGGCTCCATACCCTCGTGGAGGGCATCGTCCGGATCGCCAGCGGCGATCTGAGCACCCGGATCCCGCACTCCGGGGCCCGCGACGACGTCGCGGCCGTTATTGCCGGCATCAACCTGATGGCCGATGACCTGCAGACCATCTACCAGGAGCTCGAGGAGCGCGTCGAAAGCCGGACCGCCATGCTGCGCGAGGCGCAGGTGGAGCTGGAACGGATGGCGCTGACGGATCCCCTGACCCAGCTGGCCAACCGGACGGCGTTGAACTCGGTGCTCACCCACGCGCTCGCCGAGACGTCCCGCGGCGAGGCGCCGCCGGCCCTGCTGATTCTCGACCTCGACTCCTTCAAGGGCATCAATGACACCCTGGGGCACAGCGCGGGCGACGACGTCCTGCGCGTCATTGCCCGGCGGCTCCAGGACGCGGTCCGGGTCACGGATACCGTGGCGAGGCTCGGCGGCGACGAATTTGCCGTCATGCTGCCCAAATCCAACCTGGTGCGCGCCCGGCGGGTCGCCAACCGGATCCTCAAGGCGCTCAGCGAGAGCCTGGAGATCGGCGACCTCCGGATCACCTGCGGCACCAGCATCGGCGTGCGCGTGGCCGAACCCGGGCAGTCCGTTGACGACCTGGTGATGGAAGCCGACACGGCCATGTACGCCGCCAAGGCCCAGCCGCACAGCGGGATCAAGATCTTCGAACCGGCGCTGCTGTACGCCCGGCGGCTGCAGAGCCTGATGGTCACCGAGATGCGCGAGGCAATCCTCCAGGACCAGCTGACACTGCACTACCAGCCGGTGGTGGAGCTCGCCACCGGGCGGATCGAGGGCGTCGAGGCGCTGGTCCGCTGGAACCACCCCGAGCGCGGGCTCCTGATGCCGGACCAGTTCATTCCGCTGGCCGAAGAGACCGGCATGATCGTGGAGCTGGGCCACTGGGTCCTGCGCAACGCGGTCCGCCAGCTGCGCGACTGGCAGGACCGGCTGCCGCTGGAGCACGACTTCTCCGTCCGGGTCAATATCTCCACCACCGAGCTGCAGAACCTCGAACTCATCGAGCACGTCCAGGACATCCTCCGCGAGACGGGCGTGGATGCCTCGAACCTCATCATCGAACTGACTGAATCCATGGCCGTCACCGGCGGCGACGTGGACAAGTACTCGCTCAGCGGACTGCGCCAGCTCGGCGTGCAACTCGAAATCGACGACTTCGGCACCGGCTACTCCTCGATCAGCTACCTGCGCCGGCTCCCGGTAAACGTGGTCAAGATCGACCGCAGCCTGATTGCCGGCCTGGGGACGGATGAGGAGCAGGGCCGCTTTGTCGAGGCGGTGCTGCACCTGATCCACGCCTGCGGGCTCACGGCGGTGGCCGAGGGAATTGAGACAGCTGAACAGGCCGAGGAACTGGTCCGGCTGGGCTGCGGCAGCGGCCAGGGCTATTACTTCGGGCGCCCGGCGCCCGCGGAAGCGGTCGAGGAAACCCTTACGCAGTGGAACGTGCTTTCGGAATAAGGTTCACTTTTCGCGGTGAGGAACGACGGCGGTCCGGCTGGCTGGATTGCTGCGGACAAAGAGCGTAGGGCATAACAAAGGGCGGGGACTGGACGTTAATCCGGTCCCCGCCCTTTGCGGTTTGCTGACTCCGATTACTTCGTGAGGGAGTCGGCCAGTAGTCGACGGCCACTACGGAGCCCTGTCCCGAGTTGCCACCGCTGGCGGAGACAGCGGCGGAGGCGGACATGCCCGCTGCTGCCAAGGCGCCGGCGACGAGGAGTGTTGCGATGGTTTTCTTCATGTAGGACTCCTGTTACGTGAGAGGCTAATGTGACTCATGTGATACAGGCTTCAGTATAGGGGTTGCAGACACGCCGTCGTGGTAACGATTTCGATCGATTGTCGGTAAACCTTGTGCTATTCATGCGCTGACTCCTGCGTTTGCGGTCGGCAGTTGCTTGCGTGTGCTGTCCGGTTTCGCGCCCGCGGCAACGGATAATTGATCACATGCGGCAAAAATCAGTCTCGTCGGCTTACGCCGCGGCCGAGCTTCGGGCGCGGCGAGCTTCGGGACAACCATGACTTCGCCGAGGCTGCTAAGAGCGCGCGCAGAGGCCGCCGACATTGCCGGGAACGACGGCGATTCGGGTCTTGGTGGTCAATGACTTATTTCCAGGCAGAGAGCCTCCTTTCGGACGCGCGAATTTCGATGGCGTGTGCTGAGACGGCCTCGACGCTCATAGCGGAGCCTCAGAGCGATCTCGCCGCAGTCCCGGGCCCAGGTCCACATTCTCGTGGCCAAAGGCACATCAGGGTTCCGGACTTCTGGAGTCAGCAGCCGCCGAGGCCCGGTGCGGCAGTTGACCTGACGAACGACGAGTCTGACGTTGATATCAACGTCAAGGCAAGGCAGGCACTGATCGCTGCACTTGGCGGACTCCGGAAAGCTCGACGGAGGCCTGGACAGAGAGCAAGAGTCTCGCCGCAGTCATTTCCGACGAAGTGGATGAGCAATTGGCGGGCAAAGCCTATTGGGTCATCGGAAACGTGGCCTTTCTTTGCGACAGAGTCGAGGAAGGTCTGCGCTACCACGAGCTTGCGGCCACGACTTTTTCGCCGGCCCGGAATCTGGACATCTGGGCCAAATTCAACAAGGCGTCTGCCGCCATGCGGCTCGCGGCAAATGTCGCGGATGCCGACACCCTTCGCTGCATCGAGCGCGCCGAATTGGCCACGGACGTCATCGGCGGCAGCGACAATGATTATGCTGCTTCTGAGACGCAATCGCGCTCACTGGAGCTTCCTCGCCGGCGACGCCAGCGTGCCGCGTGGCATTCTTGAGGAAATCTGCGAAACCGGAAGACTACGTCACCCCACAAATCTGGGAGATGCATGCCTTCTCCTTGGGAGGGCATACCTCGCAACAGGCGACAAGGACGCCGCGCGGACGTGCGCTCACGGAGGCCGCAGTCCACTTCGAACGTGCCGGTGCTCCTCACCGCGCCCAGCAAGCCCGAGACTTCCTCAAGTCCGAACTGGGCAGGGCGTCCTTCTGGTCCTGGCTGTTACACGTCACGGGCTTCGACCGTAGCTGATCCAACGTCCTGAGCATGCCCTCCGGTGGTGCTGAGGAGTGGACATATATGGAATATGCCCACTGGCTCAGGCCAGGGCTGGGCATGTCCACGGGGAGGGCCGTGAGTCCAAGCCCGTCCGAACCGCTACGCTGCTGCGCCGGTGCTGTCAGCCTGCGCGGAGGAAGCTTTCCGGCCCAGGAACACGGCCGCGGCGCCGACCACCAGGCTCAGGATGAGCAGGACCCAGCCGGCCACGGTGAGCCCGGACGCCAGGGCGACCTGGCCGCCGTCGAGCGTGGCCGCGGACATCATGGCGTCGATCGCGGCGTTGGCCCACAGCCGCACCGCCGCGAACAGCAGGGGGACCGCCCACAGCGCCCAGCGGAGGGCTTTCCGGGCCACATTCGTGCCGATCAGCAGCAACCAGGTGAAGCCGAAAATCAGCGGAAACAGCGTGCCGGCGGTCTTGTGCACGTAGTTGAGCTGTCCGCGGGCATCGCCGTCCATGGCGGAGCGCAGCCGCTCCACGAAGCCCTGGTCGAAGCCGCCGACCAGGGAATCGGGCATCGGGAGCCCGCCCGTGAGCTGCGTGAGCTGGTTCAGGGTCAGCAGGTGGACGTACCAGAACAGGAACAGGCTCGCCACGACGCCCGCGATCAGGACCAGGTTGCTGTTGCTCTGTGCCTGCTGCGGGGTCCGCGTGGTGCTGGGATTGATCACCGCGGGCAGATGGTGCTGCGGTACGGCCGCGCTTGCACCGTGCTTCTTGATCCGTTGGGCGGGGGTCTTGGCCATGGCTCCATTATCGCCCCTCCCGGGCCGCCGCCGGTTGCGGGCGCCCGACGCTCCTGAATCCCCGCGCCTGTTCAGCGCCGCGCGGCGCCCGATAGGCTGAACGCGTGAGCGAACTAGGCAGCAACGACCTTGGCAGGCACCGGCTCGGCCGGCACAGCACCGCGGAACTCAGCCCCGAACTGGACGACTACCAGCTGGCCGAGGCCCTGGTGCGGGAGGCCGGCACCCTGGCGCTGCTGATGCGCCAGGCCGGACTGGAGGGGCAGCAGAAGACCTCCGTCTCCGACGTCGTGACCGCGGCGGACCATGCCGCCGAGGCCTATGTGCTCGAACAACTGCAGCGCTGCCGGCCCGACGACGGCATCCTCGGCGAAGAGGGCGCCTCCCGGCAGGGCAGCAGCGGCCGGACCTGGGTGATCGACCCGGTGGACGGCACCTATAACTTCCTGCACGGTTCCAGCTACTGGTGCTCCGCGATCGCCCTCAAGGACTCGTCCGGGGCGCTGCTCGGTGCAATCTTCCAGCCGGAGGAGGACAAGCTCTGGCTCGGCGGCACCACGCGGGCTGCCACGCTCAACGGGGCGCCGCTGACCAGTTTCCGGTCCCGCGACGCCGGCGGCCGGGGCCGGTCGGAGACGCCGTTGGCGGAGCTGGGCGCCGCCACCTACATCCATCCGACCTGGCTGGCCGACCCGATGTGCGCCATGCCCTGGCACGCCGCGGCGACCGCGGCGGCGGCGCTGCGGATGTTCGGCTCCGGCTCCTGCGACCTCGGCCGGGTGGCCGACGGCGAGCTGGACTGCTGGTTCCAGCACAGCTCCCCGGAGTGGGACTGGCTGCCGGGCCAGGCGATCGTGCGCGCCGCCGGCGGCGCCACCGACGTCGTTCGCGTCAACGGCCTTGAGTGGCATCTGGCGGGCGGCGCGACGGCGGTGCGGCAGCTCCGCGCCGCGCTGGAATCCGGCTCCGTGGGCTGAGTCCCCGCCCGCGGCCATCCCGCCGCCGGGCATGTCCGGCGCTGCGGGGGCACCCGGGGGACATGCTCATTGTTCGCGGCGCGCCCGGGCGGACATGCTCATTCTTCGGCGCTTAGCGTGGGCATAACGGCACTATGTCCATTCCTGCGCTTGAACGCAGGGCATGTCCGGTGGTGCACGGGACGCATCCGCGGGAGCATGCTCATTGTTCGCGGCAGGAGCATGCTGCGCGTGCGGGGAGCATGCTCGTAGTTCGCGGTGCCGGGGGAGCATGCTCATTGTTCGCGGCGGCACCCGGCGGACATGCTCATTCTTCGGCGCTTGGCGTGGGCATAACGGCACTATGTCCATTCCTGAGCTTGAACGCAGGGCATGTCCGGTGGGGCAGGGGGACGCCGCGGAGCGTGCTGTCGGCGGCACCGCCTAGACTTGTAAGCATCATGGATATGTTGTTTGACCCCTACGCCGACGGACCTTTCCAAGCTGCCTCGAAGCCGGCCGCGCCTGCCAAAGCGTCCGGAAACCCGGGAGCTGGCAGCGGCATGCCGGAGCTGGGGTCGGCGCCCGGATTCGGGTCCCATGGCGCGGACCATGGCGGAAACGGCAGCGGGGCACGGCGACGACGGGGACCGGCCGCGGCTCCCGAACGCGGACGAGCTGCTGCAGGGGCTCAACCCGCAACAGGAAGAGGCCGTCAAACACGCCGGCGGTGCCCTGCTGATCGTCGCGGGCGCAGGCTCCGGCAAGACCCGGGTGCTCAGCAACCGCATCGCCTACCTGATCGCCACCCGGCGGGCACACCACGGCGAGATCCTGGCCATCACCTTCACCAACAAGGCCGCCGCGGAAATGCGCGAGCGGATCGAACTCCTGGTCGGCGGCCGGGCCAAGACCATGTGGATCTCCACCTTCCACTCCTCCTGTGTCCGGATCCTGCGGCGCGAGGCCGCCAACGTCGGCCTGAACTCCAACTTCTCGATCTACGACTCCGCCGACTCGCTGCGCCTGATCACGCTCGTGGCCAAGAACCTGGACCTGGACCCGAAGCGCTTCGCGCCCAAGGCCATCCAGCACAAGATTTCGGCGCTCAAGAACGAGCTGATCGACGCGGACAGCTACGCCTCCAGCGCCAACTACAACGACCCCTTTGAACAGGCCGTCGCCGAGGTCTTCAAGGGCTACACGCAGCGGCTGCGCCAGGCCAACGCCATGGACTTCGATGACCTGATCGCCGAGACCGTCTACATGTTCCGGGCCTTCCCGGCGCTCGCCGACTCCTACCGGCGCCGCTTCCGGCACGTGCTCGTGGACGAGTACCAGGACACCAACCACGCCCAGTACGCGCTGGTCCGCGAGATCGTCGGCGAGGGCCCCGGCGCCGCCGAACTCACCGTCGTCGGCGACTCGGACCAGTCCATCTACGCCTTCCGCGGCGCGGACATCCGCAACATCGTGGAGTTCGAGAAGGACTACCCGGACGCCCGGACCATCAAGCTCGAGCAGAACTACCGCTCCACCCAGACCATCCTCAGCGCCGCCAACTCGGTGATCTCCCGCAACCCCAACCGGCCGGAGAAGCGGCTCTGGACCGCCGAGGGCGACGGCGAGAAGATCGTCGGCTACGTCGGCGAGAACGAGCACGACGAGGCCCAGTTCATCGCCAAGGAGATCGACCGGCTGCAGGACGAGGGCAACCTCCGCCCCGGCGACGTCGCGATCTTCTACCGCACCAACGCCCAGTCCCGGTCCATCGAGGACGTCCTGGTGCGCGTCGGGCTGCCCTACAAGGTGGTCGGCGGCACCCGCTTCTACGAGCGCAAGGAAATCAAGGACGCCCTCGCCTATCTGCGTGTGCTGGTCAACCCGGACGACGACGTTAACCTGCGCCGTATCCTCAACGAGCCCAAGCGGGGCATCGGCGACCGGGCCGAGGGGGCCCTCGCCTCGCTGGCGCAGCGCGACCGGACCTCCTTCATGGCCGCCGCCCGCCGCGCCGAGGAAGCACCCGGCATGGCCACCCGCTCGGTCAACGCCGTGCTGGGCTTCGTGAAGCTCCTCGACGATCTGGCCGAGGTCGCCGCCGGCTCGGGCGCGGCCGCGGCGCTGGAAGCCGTCCTGGAGCAGACCGGCTACCTCGCCACCCTGCGCTCGAGCACCGACCCGCAGGACGAATCCCGGGTCGAAAACCTCGCCGAGCTCGTCGCCGTCGTCCGCGAATACGAGCGGGACAACCCCGAAGGGTCGCTCGGCGCGTTCCTGGAGCAGGTCTCGCTGGTGGCCGACGCCGACCAGATCCCGGACGCCCCCGGCGGTGACGCCGAAGACCTGGCGGCCGCCGTCGCCGAAGCCAAGCGGCTCGGCGTCGTCACCCTCATGACGCTGCACACCGCCAAGGGCCTCGAGTTCCCGGTGGTGTTCCTGACCGGCATGGAACACGGGCTGTTCCCGCACCAGCGCTCGGCGACCGATCCCAAGGAACTGGCGGAGGAACGCCGGCTCGCGTACGTCGGTCTCACCCGGGCCCGCAAGCGCCTGTACCTGACCCGGTCCGAGGTCCGCAGCATGTGGGGCCAGAGCCAGTACAACCCCGCGAGCCAGTTCATCGAGGAAATCCCGGCCGAGCTGGTCGAGTGGAAGCGCGAGGGGTCCACCCGCCAGGCCGGCGGCTGGGGGAGCGGCGGATCGATCGGCTCCAGCCGCTACGGCGGATCCTTCTGGGGCGCCGGCACCGCCCGCGGCACCGGAGCCGACTCCTCGGCCGGCTTCAACGCCGACGTGCCCGCCGCGATCGCCAAGAACCGGGTCCAGCCGCAGAAGGAAATCGTCGCCGTCGGGGTGGGCGACAAGGTCAACCACACCAGCTTCGGCAACGGCACCGTGCTGGCCGTCGAAGGCGCAGGGGACAAGACGGTCGCGAAGGTGAAGTTCGGCGTCGGCGAGAAGCGGCTCCTGCTGCGCTATGCCCCGCTCACCAAGATCGACGCCTGACCGGGCCCAACCCAGCCCGGGCCCCACGCCGGGCCGGCCATCCGCCTGCCCGGGCCCGCCGGCAGGCATAATGGAGCCCATGCGACGGACACCTCTGGGGATGCTGGCCGCCGTCCTCCTGGTGGCGGTCACGGCGTGCACCGTCACGCAGAAAGACCCCGACTACGTCCCGCCCGCACCGCTGCCGGTTCTGGAACAGCTTGAGCAGGCGCCGCTGTCGGACCCCGCGGCGCTGGGGACCAGCGAGGATCACCTGAGTTTCGTCACCGCGGACCGCAACATCGTCTGCTCGCTGACCTCGGCCCGCGGCGGCCACCTGAACCTGCCCTACGAACCGAACGGCTACAGCGCCGGCGGGAACAGCAAGTTCGCGACCGTCCCGGTGGCCCACTGCGAGCTCGCCGCCTACCCGAAGCCGGACGCCAAGGACATCCGCGATGACTGCGCCGGCACCGGCCTCGGCTACCTCGGCGGCACGGCCCTGTTGACCCCGGACCAGGCCGTCTACGGGGAGTGCCGCTCCGGCGTCACACAGCAGGAAACCGAGTACGGCCCCAAGGGCAGCCGCAACGGTCCGATCTCGCAGCTTCCCGTCCTCGAGGACGGGAAAAACGTTGAACGCAACGGGTTGCGCTGCTCCGCGTACAACGGCGGCGTCGCCTGCGGAAACGTCTCCGCCGGGGTCGCGTTCTTTGTTGCGCGCGACCGTTACGAGCTGATCTTGCCGGCCGCCAAAAAGGCCTCCGCGGCACCGTCCGAGGCCCCAAAAAGCCCGTAATCTAGCGGTTTTTCTACGCTCAATAGAATAGTGTCCTTACTCACATAAGCGGTACTCTGGGTCGGGCTGGTCCCAACGAAGGACTAGAGTTCCCAAAGGAGCATTGCGCCGTGTGGCTCGTTTCCAAGCTTGTCGCAGGGTGCGTTTATTCCGCAGCCCGGTAACCGCGAGTACGCGGGGTCCGGCTGTACAGAAACTACTTCGACGTAGAAGGACACTAAACCGTGGACCTGTTTGAATATCAGGCGCGCGATATGTTCGAGGCGCACGGTGTACCCGTGCTTGCTGGCATCGTGGCGCACACCCCTGAAGAAGCAAAGGCAGCTGCCGAGAAGATCGGCGGCGTTACTGTCGTCAAGGCACAGGTTAAGGTCGGTGGCCGAGGCAAGGCCGGCGGCGTTAAGGTCGCCAAGACCGCCGATGAGGCGCTGGAGCACTCCACCAACATCCTCGGGATGGACATCAAGGGCCACACCGTCAACAAGGTGATGATTGCCCAGGGTGCCGACATCGCCGAGGAATACTACTTCTCCGTCCTGCTGGACCGGGCCAACCGCAACTACCTGGCCATGTGCTCGGTCGAGGGCGGCATGGAAATCGAGCAGCTCGCCGTCGAGCGCCCCGAAGCCCTGGCCAAGATCGCGATCGACCCGGCCGTCGGCATCGACCAGGCCAAGGCCGACGAAATCGTCGCCGCCGCAGGCTTCGCCGAGGAACTGCGCGGCAAGGTCGCCGCCGTCATCCTCAAGCTCTGGGACGTCTTCAAGAAGGAAGACGCCACCCTCGTGGAGGTCAACCCGCTGGTCAAGACCGGCGCCGGCGACATCGTTGCCCTCGACGGCAAGGTCTCCCTCGACGAAAACGCGGACTTCCGCCACCCGAAGCACGCCGCCCTTGAAGACAAGGACGCCGCGGACCCGCTCGAGGCCAAGGCCAAGGCGCAGGACCTCAACTACGTCAAGCTCGACGGCGAAGTCGGCATCATCGGTAACGGCGCCGGCCTGGTCATGTCCACGCTCGACGTCGTCGCCTACGCCGGCGAGAACCACGGCAACGTCAAGCCCGCCAACTTCCTGGACATCGGCGGTGGAGCGTCCGCCGAGGTCATGGCGGCAGGCCTCGACGTCATCCTCGGCGACGAGCAGGTCAAGTCCGTCTTCGTCAACGTCTTCGGCGGCATCACCGCCTGTGACGCCGTCGCCAAGGGCATCGTCGGCGCACTCGCCGAGCTGGGCCACTCCGCGAACAAGCCGCTGGTCGTCCGCCTCGACGGCAACAACGTCGAGGAAGGCCGCCGCATCCTGGCCGAGGCCAACCACCCGCTGGTTACCCTGGCCGCCACCATGGACGAGGGCGCCGACAAGGCTGCCGAGCTCGCCAACGCAGCGAAGTAAAGGGACCCGACTATGTCTATTTATCTGAACAAGGACTCCAAGGTCATCGTCCAGGGCATCACCGGCGGCGAAGGCACCAAGCACACCGCCCTGATGCTCAAGGCCGGCACCAACGTCGTCGGCGGCGTCAACGCCCGCAAGGCCGGCACCACGGTCCTGCACGGCGATAAGGAAATCACCGTCTTCGGCACCGTCAAGGAAGCCATGGCCGAGACCGGCGCCGACGTCTCCATCGTCTTCGTGCCGCCGGCCTTCACCAAGGACGCCGTCGTCGAAGCCATCGAGGCCGGCATCGGCCTGGTCGTCGTCATCACCGAAGGTGTGCCGGTCCAGGACTCCGCCGAGTTCTGGGCGCTGGCCCAGTCCAAGGTCGACGCCGACGGCAAGCAGGTCACCCGCATCATCGGACCGAACTGCCCCGGCATCATCACCCCGGGTGAGGCCCTCGTCGGCATCACCCCGGCCAACATCACGGGCAAGGGCCCCATCGGCCTGGTCTCCAAGTCGGGCACCCTGACCTACCAGATGATGTACGAACTGCGCGACCTGGGCTTCTCCACCGCCATCGGCATCGGCGGCGACCCGGTCATCGGCACCACCCACATCGACGCCCTCGAGGCCTTCGAGGCCGACCCCGAGACCAAGGCGATCGTCATGATCGGCGAAATCGGCGGCGACGCCGAAGAGCGTGCCGCCGACTACATCAAGGCCCACGTCACCAAGCCGGTCGTCGGCTACGTGGCCGGCTTCACCGCCCCGGAAGGCAAGACCATGGGCCACGCCGGCGCCATCGTCTCGGGCTCCGCGGGCACCGCCCAGGCCAAGAAGGAAGCCCTCGAGGCTGCCGGCGTCAAGGTCGGCAAGACGCCGTCCGAGACCGCCAAGCTGCTGCGCGAAGTCTTCGCAGCGCTCTAAGCGCCACCGCTCCGGCGCAGCGCCGGGGCACCAACGCGGGGTCACTTCCGGTCCATCCCACTCGGGACGGGCCGGACGTGACCCCGCGTTGTTCTTTTAAGTACGACGGCGGTCTACACCTTCGCGCCGGCCAGCAGTTCCTCCAGCCGCTCGTAGGCCTCGCTCAGCCCGCCCTCCATCCCGGATCCGGCCATGCCGTCGCGGGCCTCCATGCTGGGGTAGACGGCGTGCGCCAGCAGCCGGGTGCGGCCCCCGCCGAGGTCCTGGAAGGTCAGGAACTCGATGCTGACCACGTCCGGGTAGCCGTCGAACTCAAAGGTCTGGATGGCGAAGTCGTTCTCGCGCACCGTGTGGAAGACCCCGTTGAAGCCGTAGGCGTCCCCGTCCGGGCCCGTGTGGGTGTAGCGGTAGGTGCCGCCGGGACGGAAATCGTAATGGTCGACGTCCGTGGTGAGCCCGCGCGGGCCCAGCCACTGGGCGACGAGTTCGGGTTCCTTGTGGGCGCGGAAGACATCGGCCACGGGGAAGTCGAAGTCGCGCTCTAAATCGATGAAGGGCAGACCCTCCGGAACAGTGAGTTTCAGGGCGTTGCTCATGATGAGTCCTTTGCCTGGGTGCCGCGCAGAGCGGCCTGGGATTGGAGCACGGCGTCGAGGCTGCGGAACTGCCCCTCGCGGACCAACCGGTACCGGTCGATCCATGCGGTGAGTGCCTCCAGTCGTGCAGGGTTCAGGTGGACGGGCCGGCGCTGGGCGTCACGCGTGCGTGTGACAAGCCCCGCCTGCTCGAGGACCTGGATGTGCTTCGAGACCGCCTGCTTGGTGATCGCGAAGGGTTCCGCCAATTCATTGACCGTGGCCGGGCCCCGGCTGAGCCGGGCGATGATCCGGCGGCGGACGGGATCGGCAAGCGCCAGGAAGGCGGTGTCGAGGAGTTCGTCGTCGGTGTCCACGGTGCCTCGGGATCTTCTGGTTCACTGCAAGTTCGCCGCACATATTCAGCTGCTATTCAATGAATAGGTTGATCAACGTGCTGGTTGTTTAAGCGTACGCCCGGGCTGTTTCGACGGCAAGGGAACTACCGCAGCCGGCGTCCGCCGCCGGACTGCGCCACGGTTAACTCTCGGCAAACGTCCGGCGAATGGGGCGGAAAAACCGGCATTTGGCCGGTTCCGGTTGGAGATACTGGAACGCATGACTACCTTTACTCGTCGTCAAGTACTACGCTCCGCGGGGGTCGCCGCCGTCGCCGGCGCCCTGGTCAGCACCACCCCCGCAGGCGCGTTTTCAGCCCCTCCGACCGGCCCGTTCGGCTACGGCGTAGCCTCCGGAGATCCCATGCCGGGCAGCGTGCTGCTCTGGACCCGCGTCACGCCTGCCCCCGAGGCGGTGCCCGGTTCCGGCGCCGGCCCGGACGTGTCCGTGGGCTGGCAGGTCGCGTCCGACCCCGGCTTCAAGAAGATCGTGGCCCGGGGTACCGCCGCCACCGGCGCGGCCCGGGACCACACGGTCAAGGTCGTTGCCGACCGGCTCGCCCCCGGCACCAGCTACTGGTACCGCTTCACCCTGGGATCGGCGGTGTCCCCGGCGGGACGCACCCGGACGGCACCGGCCGCCGGCGCCCCGGTGGACCGACTGAAGTTCGGCGTGGTGTCCTGCGCCAACTGGCAGGCGGGCTACTTCTCCTCCTACCGCCACCTGGCCGCCCGGGGCGACCTCGACGCCGTCCTGCACCTGGGCGATTATCTCTACGAATACGCGCCCGGCGAGTACCAGGCCCGCGACGTCGTCGTCCGTCCGCACGATCCGGCCGTCGAGATGACCCAGCTGGAGCACTACCGCCGCCGCCACGCCCAGTACAAGACCGATCCCGACCTCCAGGCCCTGCACGCGGCCGCCCCCTTCATCGTCACCTGGGACGACCACGAGGCGGCCAACGACGCCTGGAAGGGCGGCGCCGAAAACCACACCCCGGGCGTCGAAGGCGCCTGGAACGAGCGCTTCACCGCCGCCCACCAGGCCTATGCCGAGTGGATGCCGGTGCGCTACGAGCCCGGCGGCCAGCTCTACCGCCGGCTGGACTTCGGCTCGCTGGCCAGCCTGTCCATGCTGGACCTGCGCACCTACCGTGACCAGCAGGCAGCCACCGGCGCGGACCCCTCGATCAGCAGCCCCGCCCGGACCATCACGGGCGCTGCCCAGATGGACTGGCTGCTGGGCAACCTCAAGTCCACGGGTCCGCAGTGGAAGCTCGTGGGCAACCCCGTCATGATCGCACCGGTCCGGGTTCCCTCGACCCTGAGCACCGCAGAACTGGCCGGCGTGCAGAAACTGATGGGCGGGACGAGCATCAGCGGGGTGCCGTACAACGTGGACCAGTGGGACGGCTACGAGGCCGACCGCAACCGCGTCATCCGCCACCTGCGGGACAACGCCGTGAAGGACACCGTGTTCCTCACCGGCGACATCCACTCCGGCTGGGCCTGCGACGTCCCCGCGGATCCGGCCAGCTACCCGGCCACCGGCGATTCCGTGGCCGCGGAACTGGTCTGCACCTCGGTCACGAGCGACAACCTCGACGACATCCTCAACGTTCCGCCCCGGACCGGCTCCGTCGGCGTCGAGAACGCCATCAAGGCGGCCAACCCGCACGTGAAGTACCTGGACTTCGACTCGCACGGCTACTCCGTCCTGGACGTGACCCCCGCCGGCGTCCGCATGGACTGGTACGTCCTCGCCGAGCGCACCGCCGCCGGGTCCGGATCTGCACTCTCCACGTCCTTCAACGTTCAAACCAACACGGGCAAGGTCACGCCCGCGCAGGGAGGCCTCGCATGAGCCATTCATCAAGCCACCGTCCGACGCCGGGCCGCCGGCAGTTCCTGCAACTCGCCGCCGCGGGAGGCGCCGCCGTCCTGCTGTCCGCGGCACCGGGAACCGCCTGGGCCGCCCCGGCCACCGGACGCACCCGGAGCTACGTGATCGTGGTGGACGGCTGCCGCCCGGACGAGATCACGCCGGCCCTGACTCCGAGGCTGGCCGCCCTGCGCGCCGCCGGCACCAACTTCCCGGCCGCGCGCTCGCTGCCCGTCATGGAGACCATCCCCAACCACGCCATGATGATGACCGGGGTCCGGCCGGACCGCTCGGGCGTACCGGCCAACGCGATTTTCGACCGCGCCGAAGGCGTGATCCGCGACCTCGACCGCCCCAGCGACCTGCGCTTCGCCACCCTGCTGGAGCGGCTCCAGGAACGCGGGCTCACCACCGGCTCGGTGCTGAGCAAGAAGTACCTCTACGGCATCTTCGGCACCCGCGCCAGCTACCGCTGGGAACCCCAGCCGCTGCTGCCGGTCACCGGGCACGCGCCCGACGCCGCCACGATGGACGCGCTGCTCGCGATGGTGGGCGGGCCCGACCCGGACTTCGTCTTCACCAACCTGGGCGACATCGACCGCGTGGGGCACTCCGACCTCACGGGAACCACGCTGCGGGCGGCGCGCGAGGCTGCCCTCGCGGACACCGACGTGCAGGTGGGTCGCTTTATCGACCACCTCAAGAGCACCGGCAAGTGGGATTCGAGCGTGGTGATGGTGCTGGCCGACCACTCCATGGACTGGTCCCTGCCGAGCAATGTCATTTCCATCGACCTGATCCTGCAGTCCCGTCCGGAGCTGCGGTCGAACGTCACGATCGCGCAGAACGGCGGGGCGGACCTGCTCTATTGGACCGGGGCCGACGCCGACCGTGCCGCGGGCCTGGCCGCCGTCGAGCAGTTGGTGGCAGCGCATGAGGGCGTCCTGTCGGTCAACCGGCCTGCGGACCTGCGCCTGGGGGCCGAGGCCGGAGACCTGGTGGCCTACTGCCGCGCGGGCTGGCGTTTCTCGGACCCGTATGTGGCCTCCAACCCCATCCCGGGCAACCACGGGCACCCGGCCACGGAGCCGATACCGTTCTTCGTTTCCGGCGGGAGCCCGGCGGTGGTCAAGCAGTCGGTCTCCTCGGAGCCGGCCCGGACCGCGGATGTGGCGCCGACCATCGGCCGGCTCTACGGACTCAAGGCGCCGGCCGGGGGATACGACGGGACGGCCCGGACCTCAGCCCTGACGGTCTAGGGTTCGATCAGCCGCAGGAGGCGCCGGAGGCCAGCAATCACGCGGCCTCCGGCGCCTCTCCTGCGTTCGGGCGCCTGCGGTCAGAGGGCAGGCGGTCAGAGGGCAGGCGGTCAGACCCCTGCGTGCAGCCGGGGGAGCGCATCCACCAGGGGCGCCAGCTCGGGGAGCTCCTGGGCCTGGGCGAGGGCGCGCTCCAGGGTGCTGTCGTGGACCGGCCGTGCCTGCTCCAGCAGGGCGATGCCGCTGGGCGTGAGCTCCGTGTAGATCCCGCGGCGGTCGTCCGCGCAGAGGATCCGGGTCAGCAGGGCGCGTTCCTCCAGCCGGTTGACCAGCCGCGTCGTGGCGCTGGCGCTCAGGGCCGTGGCCCGGGCCAGCTGCTGCATCCGCATGTGCCAGCCGTCCTGCCGGCTCAGCGCGTCCAGCACGGTGTATTCCACCACCGAGAGCTGCGCCTCGGCCTGCAGCGAGCGTTCCAGCTCCGCCTCGATCAGCCCGTGCAGTGCCGCCAGCGTCCGCCAGCCCTGCGCCCGGACCTCGACGGCGTCGTCCTTGATGCCCATCAGATGTGCTCCTTCCAGCTCGGGCAGCCGCGCCCCACACACGGGGAGCGGTCAGCCACAAAGTAGTTGCTTGCGCGCTATAGTTGCGTGTGCAACAATAAATAACGCGTCTGCAACTACTAGCTTACGCTTCGCGATTCTCCCCGTACAGTTTTGAAGGAGCCACCCCCATGCCTATCGGCCTGATAGCACTCGCCCTCGGCGGGTTCGGAATCGGACTCACCGAGTTCGTCATCATGGGCCTGCTGCCCGAAGTGGCGGCGGACTTCCACGTCACCGAGGCCACCGCGGGGTGGCTGATCTCCGGCTACGCGCTCGCCGTCGTCGTCGGGGCGCTGCTCCTGACCGCCGCCGTGACGCGCTTGGAGCGCAAGCCGGTGCTCGCGGTGCTGATGGTGCTGTTCATCGCCGGCAACCTCGTCTCCGCGGTCGCCCCCGACTACGCCCTGATGATGGTCGGCCGGATCATTGCCGCCCTGGCCCACGGCGCGTTCTTCGGGATCGGCGCGGTGGTCGCCGCCAGCATGGTCGCCCCCACCAAGAAGGCCGGCGCGATCGCCATCATGTTCACCGGCCTGACGGCGGCCAACGTCCTGGGCGTCCCGTTCGGCACCATGCTCGGCCAGGCCGCCGGCTGGCGCTCCACGTTCTGGGCCATCACCGGTATCGGCGTGCTGGCCCTCGCGGGCATCCTGGCCCTGGTGCCGAGGACCGGCGCGGCGGAGGCCGCCGCCGGTTCCGCCGCCGGTTCCGCCGCAGGCGGCCTGCGGGGCGAACTCCGGGCCTTCCGGTCCGGCCAGGTCTGGCTGTCCATCGCCGTGACCATCCTCGGCTACGGCGGAATGTTCGGCGCCTTCACCTACATCGCCTTCACCCTGACCGAGGTCACCGGCTTCTCCGCGGCCACCGTGCCGTGGCTGCTGATCATCTTCGGCGTGGGCCTGTTCATCGGCAACACGGTTGGCGGCAAGGCCGCGGACCGGAACGTGGACCGCACCCTGCTCGTGGTGCTGGCCGCGCTCGTGGTGGTGCTGGTCGGCTTCGCGCTCACCTCGGCCAACCAGCCGATGACCATCGTGTCCATGGTGCTGCTGGGCGGCTTCGGCTTCGCCACCGTGCCCGGGCTGCAGATGCGCGTCATGAAGTACGCCGACAGCGCGCCCACCCTGGCCTCCGGCGCCAACATCGGCGCCTTCAACGTGGGCAACGCGCTGGGGGCGTGGATGGGAGGCGTGACCATCAGCGCCGGGCTCGGCTACACCTCGCCGATCTGGGCCGGCGCCGGCATCACCCTGCTGGGCCTGGCGGTGATGGCGTTCGCCGCCGTCGCCGCCAGGAAGGGTGCGCAGCGCGGGCGCCAGGACGGACGACGCCGGGCTGTACGCCGCCGCAGCGGACGACGCCGAGCTGCAGCGGCTCTAGCGCGCGGCTGCGCGGTCCCGGCAGGCCTCCACAAAGGCCCGGAACGGCGCCAGCCGCTCCGCCGCGGGAAGCTCCAGCGCCTCCGGATGCCACTGGACGGAGGCCACCCACCGCACGGGATCTTCCAGCGCCTCCACGGTCCCGTCGTCGGCCAATCCGGTCACCACGAGTCCGTCGGCCACGCGGGCCACGGCCTGGTGGTGGCCGGAGGCAATCTTGACGGTCACCGCGGGGGCGGGGCCGCCGGCTGCGCCGGAGGCCCCGTAGAGCCCGGCCACCTTCGAACCGGCGGCGATCCCGACCTCGTGCCAGGCCCAGGGCCCGGCGTCGTGGGCGGGTGCGGGCTCCCGGTGCGCCACGGCGCCCGGATCCAGGTCCTGGACCAGGGTTCCGCCGTACAGCACGTTCAGGAGCTGGTGCCCGCGGCAGATGCCCAGCACCGGCAGTCCGGCCTCGATGGACTGCCGGGCCACGGCGAGGTCCAGGGCGTCCTGGCCGGGGTTGACGTCGTAGCAGGCCCCGCCCGGTTCCTCGCCGTAGAGCCGCGGGTCCAGGTCGCCGCCGCCGGGGAGAACGACGCCGTCGAGCTCCCCAAGTCCCTCGGCGCGCGGTGAGCAGCACGGGCTCGCCGCCGCCGTCGCGCAGCAGCTCAACGATGTAGTCGAAGAGCGCGTTGGCCTCGCCGACCCGCGGATCGGGGTCCAAGGAACTGCTGAGCCGGACCGGAAGACCGATGCGGGGGCGGCCGCCGGCGGGCGCGGATGGAATCTGCATGACTCATTCTGCAACACATCGCAGGGCTAGGATTGCCGGATGAACAACAGGTATCTCGTGTCCCGCAGCCGCTTCATCGCGGCCGCTCCGGAAGCCATCTTCGAGGTGCTCGCCACCCCGGCCCTGCACAGCGTGATCGACGGCTCGGAAACGGTCAAGGGCGCCCAGCCCCGCGGCCCCGAACGGCTGGGCCCCGGCGCGAAGTTCGGCATGGACATGAAGATCGGCGTGGACTACAAGATCCTCAACACCGTCTGCGAGTTCGAGGAAGGCCGCCGCATCGCCTGGCGCCACTTCTACGGCCACGTGTGGCGCTACCTGCTCGAGCCGTCCACCGACGCCGCCGGCGCCGCGGGCACCCTGGTCACCGAGCAGTGGGACGCGCGGCAGGTCCGCGGCAAGTTCTTCCTGCGCCTGGCCGGATACCTCCGCCGCCACCCGGCCAACCTGGAGCAGACCCTGGCCAAGCTGGACGCCTACCTCGGCAGCGCCGGCCGTGCCGCCGGCCCTGTCACCGACCCCCGGGACTAGGCCGCCGGATGAGCGCCGCCCGCAGCCTGCACCCGAGCCCGCGGACCCTCGAGGTCGAGAGCCTCGGCAGTTTCGACCGGCTGGTCGCGGGGGGAGCCCGGTCCATGCACGGCTGGCACGTCCAGTCGCTGGACCTGCGCGGCCGCCGGCAGCCGCTGGAGTCCCTCGAGGCGCAGGGCGCGATCTTCCTGGGCTGCACCTTCGACGACGGCGTGGAGGAATCGCTGCGCGGCCGCGGCGCCCTGATCTTTCCCAAGCTGGAAAAAGTACCGTTCAACCCCTACCGCGGCCGGCTCTACACCCCGCAGGAGCTCTACGCGGGCGTGGCGGAGACCCGGTATGAGGACACGCTCGACGCCCGGGTCTACCAGTGGAGCATCCGTCCCGGCCAGCGGCACCGGCTCGACGCGACCCTCGCGGCGGCCCTGCATGACCACGCGATCGGCGATGCGCTCGAGGAGCTGACCCGCTCCGAGCTGTGCGTGGGCCGCACCATGGTGGGCGTGATGGGCGGGCACGCCGCGGGCCGCGGCTCGGCAGGGTTCACCGAGGCGGCGCTGCTGGGCCGGCTGCTGGCGCGGAACGGCCGGGTGGTCGCCACCGGCGGCGGCCCGGGCACCATGGAGGCGGCCAACCTGGGCGCCTACCTGAGCGAGGCGGACGACGCGGATTTCCGGCAGGCGCTGGCGGACCTCGCCGTCGTGCCCGGTTTCCGGCCCTCGGTGTCGGCGTGGGCGCGGACCGCGGCCGCCGTCGTCGAACGCCATCCGGACGGGACGCCGTCGCTGGGCATTCCCACCTGGTTCTACGGCCACGAGCCGCCCAACTTCTTCGCCACCCACATTGCCAAATACTTCGCCAACGCCATCCGCGAGGCGATCCTGCTGGAGCTGTGCAACGGCGGGATCATCTTCCTGCCCGGCTCCGGCGGCACCGTGCAGGAGATTTTCCAGGATGCCTGCGAAAACTACTACGGCGTCCCGGAGACCATCACACCCATGGTGCTGGTGGGTAAGGAGCACTGGCTGCGCCGGTTCCCGGCCTGGCCCCTGCTGCAGAGCCTTGCCGCGGGCCGGCCAATGGAAAACCGGATCTTCCTGGTGGACAGCGTCGAGGAAGCCCTCGCCGTGCTGGACCGCTAGCAGTACAGCCAGGGGCTCCGCGGCTCCTGGCGGACTAGAGGTCCTTGCGGCACGGCGAACGGCCCAGCTCGTGCAGGCCGTTCAGGTCCCCGTCGGCCAGCCCGTCCGGCGCGCCGATCTCCGGGTACATCAGCTGCCGCGGGTCCTCCACGTGTTCCAGGCCCATCACGTGGCCCAGTTCGTGCAGGATCACCGCCGTGGCGTAGGCCGCGCCGTCCCGGCGGTCCAGGTCTGCGGTGATCTGCGGCGCGTCCAGCTCCAGGCTGCCGGTGACAAAGCTCTTGGGACCGTCGCCGTAGCTGAAGTGGGTGCTGCCGCCGGTGCCGATCACGGGACCCTCGAGCTGCGGCGCCTGTTCCGGCGTCGTCCAGGCGATCAGCAGCGGCGCCCAGCGCTCGCCGTACCGCTCCTTTTGGTACGGGGCGCGTGACTGGGACGGGGCCTCGGTGGTGGCTCCGTCGTCGATGAACCGGATCCCGGTCGCCTCGGAGACCGTCTTGATCGCGTTCTCGACCAACTGCTCGGCGCCCTCGGGAGCCAGCGCGGAATTGACCACATAGTGCAGTGGCCGGCACGGGGAGTAGCCCACCGGGCTGCCGTCGGCGTTGGTGGCCAGGAACTTGTACGAGCTGCTGGCGGCCGCCGGTTTCGCCGGCTGCCCGAGCGGCCGGTCCTGCTCCTCGAAGCCCGCCGGCGGAACGGCCATCTGCGATCCGTCCTCGGGAACGCCGGCCTGCCGGTCGGCCGGGCTGGCCGTCGGGTGGCCCGCCGGGCCGCCGGACTGCTCCGCGTGCGTCCCGCCGTTGAACTCGAAGAGCCCGACAAAACGGGGATCGCCGTACACCAGTCCGGCGGTCAGGAAGGCGGCGCCGGCAATCAGGACGACGGCCGCGAAGGTGCGGGCCGCCCGGAAGGCGCCGCGGGCACGGCTGTGCCGGGGTCCGCGGTCCCGGAACCCGGGATCGTCCACTAGGCGACCACCGCGCCGAACGCCATGCCAAGCAGGTAGGTGACGGCGGCGGCGCCCAGGCCGATGCCGAGCTGGCGGAAGCCGCGGCTGGTGGGGGAGGTGCCGGAGAGCAGGCCGACCACGCCGCCGGTCAGCAGCAGCGCGATCCCCACCAGGACGGCGGACACCACGAGGGCGGCGATCCCGGTCATGCCCAGCAGGAAGGGAATGATCGGCACGATCGCGCCGGAGGCGAAGAAGCAGAAGCTCGACGCCGCCGCGCTCCACGCCGTGCCGACGGCCTCGTGCTGGTCCTCGGTTTCGGGAAGGTCCGGCCGCAGGGACAGGCTCGGATCGCAGTCGCAGTCCAGCAGCCGCATCCGCTCCGCGACGCGGTGCTCGGCGGCCTCCCGCGACATGCCGCGGGCCAGGTACACCAGCAGCAGCTCGTTGTGTTCGATGTCCAGCGACGGCGCCGCCGCGAGCGTGACCTGGGTGGGCCGGGTCGCGGCCAGCAGTTCCCGCTGGGAGCGCACGGAAATGAACTCGCCGGCGCCCATCGACAGCGCCCCGGCCAGCAGCCCGGCCACGCCGCTGAGCAGCACCACGGAGCTGGCGACGCCGGAGGCGGCCATGCCCATAACGAGCGAGAGGTTGCTGACCAGGCCGTCGTTGGCGCCGAACACGGCGGCGCGGAAGCTGCCGGCCAGGCGGTTGCGGCCCCGGGTGGCCAGCCCGCGGACCACTTCCTCGTGGATCTGCTCGTCGGCGACCATGGCCGGGGTGGCGGACGGGTCGGTGGCGTACGGCGAACGGCTCTCGGCCCGCTGCGCCAGGGCCAGGACAAATACGGAGCCGAAATGCCGGGCCAGGAAGCCCAGGAACTGGCTGCGGAGGGAGGCGGGACGGGGCCTGCCGGCGTGTTCGCCAAGGAGCTGCAGCCAGTGGTCCTCGTGGCGCCGTTCCGCTTCGGCCAGGGCGAGCAGGATGTCGCGTTCCTCGCCGCTGCGGTTCTGCGCCAGGTCGCGGTAGACCCGGGCCTCGGCGCGCTCGTCGGCGAGGTACTGCCGCCAGCGCTTGATGTCGGCGGGGCTGGCGTGGGAGCCCGCGGCAGGGCCGCGGCCGGAATGGTTTTGGTCAGATGGGGCGTGCTGAGACACGGAAAAACTCCTGGGCTTGACGGGGCATGGTCAGGCCCCATTGCGACTCCAGCGTACCGCGTAGTTCCGCGGATTTCCGGCTGGCAATCCTCAGTGGAAAGTTTCGGCAACCCGTAAAGGGACCGTCTCCGGCGGCGGCCGTCGGCCGGGCAGGACGGCCCTTGACCCCCACCGCGCGCGGTGTTCGAATAAAAGCCAGGGCGGGTTCTCCGGCAGGCCTGCCCGGCCGTTTCCGGGGCGCCGCGTCGGGATCCGGGCGGTTCGCACACCACTGCCGCAGCCCGAGTGCACGGAGGTTCCACCATGGACAACACCGGATCAAAGGCCGGCCAGCCGGGCCGGGATTCCGTCGAGTCGGACCCCGCCTATGACTTCGCCGAGGACGCCCCGGTGGGGGACGAGGAGACGGTGGACGAGGAACTGCTGGAGGAGGCCGACCGGCTGGTCCCCCTCGACACGGAGGATTTCCTCGGTGACGAACAACCGATAGTGCCCGTCGACGCGGACGAGTTCCGCGCCCCCGAAGAAGAAGAGTAAGCGCTCCGGCTTCCGGAAAATGCCGAACAGCACGACGGCGGCGGCTCCCCGGCGGGGGAGGCGCCGCCGTCGTGCGCTGCGGGAGGGGCAGGTGGGATGACACCGCCTCCCGGGCCGCGCTCCGGCCAAAACGCCGGGTCCGGCGACGGTAACAGCCTGCGAGCGGCACGGCGTGTCCCTGCGGGCGTCGCGGCGGCCGTCTCCGGCTAGGATTGGCTCCAATGATGGGGCCGCGCGGCCGGCCGTGAAAGGTTCCCTTATGAAGGCTCTACCCGTAGAACCGAGCAACGTTCCGGTTGCCATCGGGTCCAGGATCCGTGCCGCCCGGCAGTCCCAGCGGCTCACGATCGAACAGGTCGCGGATGCCACCGGCCTGACCAAAGGTTTCCTCAGCCGGGTTGAGCGCGACCTCACCTCGCCCTCCGTGAGCTCGCTCGTAACGCTGTGCCAGGTCCTCTCCATCTCCATCGGCGAGCTGTTTGCGGCGCCGGAAACCCACCTCACCAAGAAGGGCGAAGGCCCCCGGATCTCACTCGGCGGGGAAGGGATCGTGGAGCGCCTGCTGACCGCCCGCTCCGAGCGCCGGGTCCAGATCATCCAGGCCGTGATCGAGCCCCGCGGCCGCGGCGAATCGGAGCTGTACGCCGTGGACTGCGACGTCGACGTGCTCCACGTCGTCAAAGGCAACATCCGGCTCATCCTCACCAACGAGGAATTCGAGCTGGAAACCGGCGACACCGTCACGTTCCCCGGCCGGGAGCCGCACACCTGGATCAATCCCACCGACCGTCCGGTCGAGGTGCTCTGGGTGCTGGTCCCCGCCGCCAGCCGGTAGGCCGCCGCGACCCCACCCGCCCCTTACACCGCCGGCCCGCCCCGCGCACCCGGCGGGAGCGCCGCAGCGCCGTCCCGCCCCGCGTCGGTAGACCTAGCTAAGTAAACATCTGATGCGCTACAGGCAACTTTCGAGTGTATGATGGCAGTCACACCCGTCGGACAATTCTCGAAGGAGACGCCTCTCTTGGAAGAGCTGCGCATCGAGGCCAATGGCAACCTTGGCCCCATCGATTCATCCCGCATCCCGCGCTACGCCGGCGCCGCCACCTTTGCCCGCCTGCCGCGGCTGGACCAGGTGGCCACGGCGGACGTCACGGTGGTCGGCGTGCCCTTCGACTCCGGCGTGTCCTACCGCCCCGGCGCACGCTTCGGCGCCAACCACGTCCGGGAGGCCAGCCGGCTGCTGCGGCCCTACAACCCGGCCTGGGACGTCAGCCCGTTCGAGAATATCCAGGTGGCCGACGCCGGGGACATGGCGGTCAACCCGTTCAACATCAACGAAGCGATCGAGACCATCCAGCAGAACGCCCTGGACCTGACCGCCGCCGGCAGCAAGCTGGTGACCCTCGGCGGGGACCACACCATCGCGCTGCCGCTGCTGCGCGCCGCCGCCGAACGCGCCGGCCAGCCCGTCGCCATGCTGCACTTCGACGCGCACCTGGACACCTGGGACACCTACTTCGGCGCCGAGTACACCCACGGCACGCCTTTCCGCCGCGCGGTCGAGGAAGGCATCCTGGACACCGAAGCGATCAGCCACATCGGCACCCGCGGCCCGCTCTACGGCAAAAAGGACCTCGACGACGACCACCGCTTCGGCTTCGGGATCGTCACCTCCGCCGACGTCTACTACCAGGGCGTGCTGGAGACCGTCGCCAAGGTCCGGGACCGGATCGGCAACCGCCCGCTCTACATCTCCGTGGACATCGACGTGCTCGATCCCGCCCACGCGCCGGGCACCGGAACCCCGGAGGCCGGCGGCATCACCAGCCGCGAGCTGCTGGAAATCATCCGCGGCTTCCGCGGCATGAACCTGGTGGGGGCCGACGTCGTCGAGGTCGCCCCGGCGTACGACCACGCCGAGATCACCGGTGTCGCGGCCAGCCACGTCGCCTACGAACTTGTCACCCTGATGGCGGACAGCGCCGTCGACGGCGACCGGAGCGGTGCGCCCAACGGCTACGCCGCCCAGGCGCTCGGCGCCGAGACCCGCCGTCCGGCCGGGTTCGCAGCACCCGCGGCCCAGCGCGTCCAGAGCGGAGTCTCCCAGTGACCGGCGTCCGCAACGGCGGCGACCTCGTCGTCGAAACCCTCGAGGCGCTCGGCGCCAAGACCGTCTTCGGCATCCCCGGCCAGCACGCCCTCGGCCTCTTCGACGCGATGGGCCGCGGAAACCTGCATTTCGTCTCCTCGCGGGTGGAGAACAACTCGGCCTTCGCCGCCGACGGCTACTCGCGCGCCACCGGCGAAGTCGGGGTCCTCTTCCTCTCCACCGGCCCCGGCGCGCTGACCTCGCTGGCCGGGCTGCAGGAGGCCTACGCCACCGGCGTGCCCATGGTGGTCGTGGCGAGCCAGATCCCGCTCGAAGGCCTCGGCGCGCGCCGCAAGGGCATGCTCCACCAGCTGGACGACCAGAAGGCCTCGGCCGCGAACGTCACCAAGAGCCAGCGGCTGATCCAGCACGCCTCCGGCATCCCCTCGGCCATCCAGGACGCCTGGACCGAGGCGATCTCCTCGCCGCAGGGCCCCGTGTGGATGGAAATCCCGCAGAACGTGCTGCTGGATCCGATCATGGTGCCGCCGGTGGAGGACGCGCTCGCCGAAGCCGCGGACAACCCGCCGCGCGTGGAACTGGTCCGCGAGGCCGTGAAGTGGCTCTCGGAGGCGAAGCGTCCCGCCATCATCGCCGGCGGCGGCACCCGCCGCGGCCGGGCCGAGAAGTCGCTGCTCTCCATCGCGGAGAAGCTGCGGGCGCCGGTGATCTGCACCCCCGGCGGCAACGGCGCATTCCCCTGGACCCATGAACTGTCGCTGCAGTCCTGGATCGAGGACCAGTACATGACGGAACTGCTCGAGGACGCCGACGTGCTGATCGTGATCGGCTCCTCACTCGGCGAAGTCACCTCCAACTACTTCACCTTCGCGCCGCGCGGCAGGATCATCCAGATCGACGCCGAACCCCGCGTGCTGGAGTCCAACCGCCCCGGCCTGGGCATCCGGGCCGACGCCGGCCAGGCGCTCGCCGCCCTCGACGCCGCCCTGGTGGAACCGCACGGCGA
The DNA here is from genome assembly GCA_963698285.1 of uncultured Actinomycetota bacterium. GTDB lineage: Bacteria > Actinomycetota > Actinomycetes > Actinomycetales > Micrococcaceae > Arthrobacter. The sequence continues at coordinate 136,630 of CAVOQF010000022.1, forward strand.
CCGCGCGGACTGGCACGGCACCGCGCCCGAGGAACTGGTCAAGGACACCCTGGCCAAGGTCAGGGCCCGGCTGGAATCCCAGGACCTCGGCAAGGAACTGAAGTTCATGGCCGACATCCGCGAGGCCGTCCCCGCCGCCATGCAGACGTTCTGGGACATGACCATCTCCGCCTACTGGGCCTGGAGCTGCTGGGATGCCCGCGAGGGACAGTTCCACTCCGCCCAGGGCGCCGGCGGGCTGGGCTTCGGCTTCCCCGCGGCGATCGGCGGCGCCGTCGGCCTGGCGACCACCGGCGAGCCCGGCGGGTCGGCCCGGGTGCTCGCGGTCTCCGGCGACGGCTCGGCGATGTACTCCATCTCGGAGCTGGCCACGGCCAAGCAGCACAACGTCCCGGTCACCTGGCTGATCGTCGACGACGGCGGCTACGGCATCCTGCGCGAGTACATGGTCGGCGCCTTCGGCAAGGCCACGGCCACCGAACTGGCCCGGCCCGACTTCGTGAAACTGGCCGAGGCCTTCGGCGTCCCGGCCGTCCGGGTGGCGCCCGAGGATGTCGGGGACGCCCTGAAGGCGGGCTTCGCGGCCGACGGGCCGAACGTCGTCGTGGTCGAAACCCTGCTCAAGATGTTCGCCCCCACGCACCTGGACGCCTGACCCGCGTAACCCCCACCCCCAACAGCGCGAACGTACACTTCGGGCCCCGAATCCGACCGGATCCGGGGCCCGACGTGTACGGTCGTGCCTCCCCTCCGGGCCTCTTAGTTTCCCAAAGCAACCAATTCGGAGTATTGTTGCTTCGGGCAAACAAGTAAGGGGCGTCCGAACATGTCAGTTGCATCGACCACCGCGGCCGAACTCGTCCACCAGATCTTCGACCTCCAGCGCGCCGTCCGGTGCGTTGCCGCGGCCAGCCTGCGCGGCGACGACACCGGGGTGGCGCTGCAGGGCGTGCTGCGCTTTGTGGGGGAGGGCGAAACCCGGGCCACGCAGCTTGCCGAACGGCTCGGCGTCAGCGCGCCCGTGCTCAGCCGGCACCTTGCCGAGCTCGCCGGGCAAGGCTACGTGGAGCGCCGGCCCGATCCCGTGGACGGCCGGGCGCAGCTGATCGCGCTCTCGCCGTCCGGGGCTGAGAAGCTCCGCTCCATCGAGGCGCAGCGCGCGGCCGCCCTGCAGGGCTTCCTGCAGGACTGGAGCGAGGACGACGTCGAAGCGACCGCGCGCACCCTGAAGAAACTCGCTGAATCCCTTCGGAGTTCAGCCCGGGCAAAGACGGCCGGATCCACCGACACGACCACCTTCGTTGAGGAGTAAATCCATGGCCAGCCACGCAGCCGCCGCCGGGCCGTCCCCGGCCTCCACCCCGCCTTCACACCCCGCACCCCAGGTGGCCATGAGCCACCGCCAGATCATGGAAGCGCTGACCGGCCTGCTGGCGGCGTTCTTCACCGCGATCATCAGCAGCACGATCGTCGCGAACGCCCTGCCCACGATCATGTCCGAGCTCAACGGAACCCAGACCGACTTCGCCTGGGTCATCACCGCGGCCCTGCTGGCCAACGCCGCCACCACCCCGATCTGGGGCAAGCTCGCGGACCTGTTCAACAAGAAGCTCCTGGTCCAGCTCAGCATCGTGATCTTCGTCGCCGGATCCGTCCTGGCCGGCCTGTCCGAGACCATCCCGCTGCTGCTGACCGCCCGCGTCATCCAGGGCGTCGCCATGGGCGGCCTCACCGCCCTGGCCATGGCCATCATCGGCTCCATCATCCCGCCCCGCGACCGCGGCAAGTACTCCGGCTACATGGGCGCCGTCATGGCAGTCGGCACCGCCGGCGGCCCGCTGCTCGGCGGCCTCATCGTGGACAGCCCGCTGGGCTGGCGCTGGACCTTCTTCGTCTGCGTGCCGCTGGCCATCATCGCCCTCATCCTGCTGCAGCTCACCCTGAAACTCCCGCACGTCAGGCGCCCCGCCAAGATCGACTGGCTCGGCTCCATCCTGCTGACCTCCGGCGTGAGCCTGCTGCTGATCTGGGTGTCCTTCGCCGGCAACCCGGACTACTACGACTGGTGGTCCTGGCAGAGCGCGGCCATGGTCGGCGGCGGCATTGCGCTGCTCGCCCTGCTGGTCCTGGTCGAATCCAAGGTGGCCCAGCCCATCATCCCGCTCAAGATCATCTCGGAACGCACCACCGCGCTGTCCATCCTGGCCTCGGTCGCCGTCGGCGTCGGAATGTTCGGGTCCTCCGCCTTCCTCGGCCAGTACTTCCAGGTCGCCCGCGGCGCCAGCCCCACCGAAGCCGGCCTGCTGACGCTTCCCATGATTGCCGGCAACCTCATCGGCTCGGTGGTCTCCGGACAGCTGATCAGCCGGACCGGCAAGTGGAAACGCTACCTGGTGGCCGGCTCCATCCTGCTGATCGGCGGCCTCGGACTGACCGGAACCATCGACCACACCACCGAGCTCTGGCTGACCGGCCTCTACACCGCCGTGCTGGGCCTGGGCCTGGGCCTGCTGATGCAGAACCTCGTGCTGGCCGTGCAGAACACCGTCCGGGCCCGCGACATCGGGACCGCCAGCGCCTCCGTGGCCTTCTTCCGTTCCGTGGGCGGCGCCATCGGCGTCTCCGTGCTGGGCGCCGTCCTGGGCAACCGGGTCAAGGAACTCGCCACCGAGGGCCTCGCCGCCGCGGGGATCCCCGCCGCCGGCGGCGCAGGCGCCAGCATGGACCTCAGGGGCCTGCCGCCGCAGGTCCGGGAGATCATGCGCGCCGCTTACGGCGACGCGACGGCGGAGATCTTCCTCATCTCCGCGGCCATCGGCGTCGTCGCCCTGGTTGCCGTGCTCTTCATCAAGGAAAAGCCGCTGCGGCGCACGGTGGACCTCCAGCCGGAGGCTACGGCAGCCGCCGCCGTCACGGGTTCCGGTGCCGACGTCGACGCCGGGTCAGCAGCCGCCGCGGCCGGCGCGGCGGGCACTGCCGCGAACTCGGCTTCGGGGCCCGACGCCGCCGCCACCGGCATCGTGGACCTCGACCGGGAGTATGTCGACGTGCTCGGCCGGCAGCGCGAAAGCCAGCGCCGGGGCGACTAAGTGCGGGGCCGGCGTCACCGGCCCCGGCCGGGCGCCGGAGACGCCACGAGCACGACGTTTTTCCCGTACAGGTCTTCGGTGTAGCAACTGATGAGGACCAGCCGGTTGGGCACGACCTGCCAGATCGGGCTGTCTTTGAGCGAGTCTTTGTCTTCGGTGGAAATCGAATCCACCCGGTAGCTGATCTTTCCCGCACTCGTCGTCACTTCGAAGATGTCACCGACGGCGGCGGCCGAGCTGAGCTGGTTGAACGGTGCGTCCCGGCCTTCCCAGCTGTGGCCCATGATGTAGGTCGTATTGGCGGAGCCTGCCCCTGGAACGCCGAAGGTCCTGACCCAGAATCCGTCCAGGGAGACGGGCGGCACGATGGTCTGGGATTTGATTTCGGCCGGACTCGGATCCAGCGGATGGACCGCCACATCGAAGCCGGCCGAGGGGTAGACGATGCGAAGCGGCGCCGCCGCCCGCGGAAGCGCCGGCAGCGTGGGAGTCGCCGGCGCGGGCGCCGTCGGCTGTGTGGGGGCCGCCGGCGCGGGAGCGCTGCGGCGGCGGTATGCTCCGGCAGCCTCGGGGGTGGGGCTTCCCGGAACCGCCAGCGCTGGTGCCGCCGGCGGGACACCGGCTTGTTCCGGCCCGCCGGGGGTGCCCGGGGAGGGCAGGAAAGTCAGGACGAGGAAAACCGCCAGGCCGCAGGCCAGGATCAGCAGATCGCGGACATTCCAGGTGCGGGGCTTCGCGGTCCGTGAACTCCGGGCGGGTATCGGAAGGAAGGGCATCGAGGCTCCTTCAGGAGGATCGGGAAGGAGGGGCACCGGCCCGTGTGGCCCGGTGCCCCCGTACCGCAAGTCCTACAGGGCTGAGTCCGCGCCCTGGCCTCGTCCCATGCGCCGCATCGCGACTACCGAAGCTGCCGCGAGCAGTGCCGCCAGGCCTGCCGCCCAGCCCGGAAGCCCGGCGTCAGTGGTGTTGGCGACGGCGGTCTGGGCATTGAACCCCTGGTTGACGGCAGCGGCGCCCGCCCCTGCGCCAGCCCCGGCGCCCGAGGGCACTACCACCGCTGCACCCGGAGGGGCCACTGCTTCTGCGCCCGGCGGCACGACGGTCGGCGGCACCGTGGTGTCTCCACCGCCACCATCGCCCGGGTTCTCGCCCTCGTGGTCGTCGTCATCTGCGAGGCAGCCATGTTCGGGCACCGGGTAGATGTCGGCGTGGCCGTTGTGGCCGTCCTTGTGGCCGTGCAGCCACGCTTGTTCGGCGGTCGTGATGACAACGTACGGGTTCTTCTCGGATCCCGTCGCATGGCAGAACGTGACCTTCTTCGACTCGGAACCGTAGTCCCCGCCGTCCCCGCCGTCGCCGTCGTCTCCGTCATGCCCGTCGTCTCCCGACGGGCAGCCCCCGTACGGGGCCGGAACGATGTCGCCGTCGTGCACGCCCTGGGCGTTGTGTCCTTTGAGTCCGTTCTCGCTGATCGTAATTTCGACGTACGGGTTCGTTTCCGAGCCCGTCGCATGGCAGATGCTGATTTTGTCTTCCGGATCGGCGTTGGCGGGCGCACTGGCGCCCAGCAGAACAAGGCCGGCAATGCCGACCGCTACAGAGACCTTTTTCATGGCGATACTCCATCTGGATCATTTCGGACTGACCAGACTGCTGGAGGCGGGGCTCGGTGGCAGAGCCGACCGCTGAGCGCAGGTTCCCAGATAACCTTTGCTTCTCCTGCAGAGTTGTCCAGTGACTGACAACTTCCACGCTAGGCCGGGTAATTTCGGTTGACCCGAGTGCTCACTACCCGGTGGACTACGGGTCTTTACTGCCGGGACTACTGAGGCGACAGGCGACTATTGTGACCAAAGGTGCCCAAGTTCGCCGGGCATTCCGTTGGGACGATTTTCGGTGTCCGATGTTCCGCGCGGGCAGATCGTTTCGTAGAGTTGGATGGCTATGGCTGTCAGTGCCCTCCGCTAAGACTGGGACCGTCCGGTTGAAGTTCCCTTCGCAGACTCCCCGTCTCATTTATTCGCTATTTCCTAAGGACCCGTGGGCATGCTTGTCACCCTCATCCGGCGCTACTCCAAGCCGTATCTGCCGTATATTTCGGCCGTCGTCGTCTTCCAGCTCGCCTCCACGATCGCGGCACTGTACCTGCCCAGCCTGAACGCCCAGATCATCGACGAGGGCGTCTCCCGCGGCGACACGGACTACATCTGGCGTACCGGCGGGGTGATGCTCGGCGTCGCCCTGATCCAGGTGGCCACCGCCATCGCCGGGGTCTACTTCGGCTCCAAGGCCGCGATGGCCTTCGGCCGCGACCTGCGCCGGGGCGTGTTCCGCAAGGTGAGCAGTTTCTCCGCCCGGGACGTGAACGTGTTCGGCGCCCCGACGCTGATCACGCGCGGCACCAACGACGTCCAGCAGGTCCAGATGCTCATGCTGATGGGGCTGAACTTCATGGTGGCCACACCCATCATGTGCATCGGCGGCATCGTGATGGCCCTCCGCGAGGACCTCAACCTGTCCTGGCTGGTCTGGGTCTCCGTGCCGCTCCTGGTGGTCGTGGTCGGCTACCTCGTGGTCCGGCTGATGCCGCTGTTCCGGTCCATGCAGGCCAAGATCGACCGGCTCAACGGCATCCTGCGCGAGCAGATCATCGGCATCCGCGTGGTCCGCGCCTTCGTCCGCGAGCCCCACGAGGCGGACCGCTTCGGCGCGGCCAACCAGGAACTCACCGACGTGTCGCTGAAGATCGGCGCCCTGTTTGTGCTGATGTTCCCGGCCATCGGCATGATCCTGCACGTCTCCACCGCCGCCGTGCTCTGGTTCGGCGGCCAGCGCGTGGACGCGGGGGACATGCAGGTGGGCTCGCTGACGGCGTTCCTGCAGTACCTGCTGCAGATCCTGATGGCGGTCATGATGGGCACCTTCATGGCCATGATGATTCCGCGCGCCTCGGTCTGCGCGGACCGCATCGGCGAGGTGCTCGACGTCGAACCCTCCATCCACGAACCGCTCGCCCCCGTGGCACCGGCCGCCAAGGCCGGCCGGGTGGAGTTCCGGAACGTTTCCTTCGCCTACCCGGGCGCCGAGGCGCCGGTGCTCAGCGACATCAGCTTCACCGCCGAACCGGGCCAGACCGTGGCGATCATCGGGTCCACCGGCGCGGGCAAGACCACCCTGCTGGCGCTGCTGCCGCGGCTCTTCGACGCCGCTTCGGGCGAGGTCCTGCTCGACGGCGTCCCGGTCACCAACCTCGACCGCGCCGAGATCACCGGCCGCGTCGCGATGGTGCCGCAGCGGCCCTACCTGTTCTCCGGCACGATCGAGCACAACCTGCGGTTCGGCAAACCCGACGCCACCGACGAGGAACTCTGGGACGCCCTCACCGTGGCCCAGGCCGCCGACTTCGTCCGCGAGAAGAAGAACGGCCTCGGCGCCCGGATCGCCCAGGGCGGCACCAACGTCTCCGGCGGCCAGCGCCAGCGGCTCTGCATTGCCCGCGCCCTCGTGACCGAACCGAAGGTGTTCCTCTTCGACGATTCCTTCTCCGCCCTCGACGTCGCCACCGACGCGAGGCTGCGGAAGGCGCTCAAGGCCAAGACCGCGGACGCCACGGTGATCATCGTGGGCCAGCGCGTCTCCACGATCGCGGACGCGGACCAGATCCTGGTGCTGGACAAGGGCCGGATCGTGGACCGCGGCACCCACCAGGAGCTCCTGGCGAGCTCCAGCACCTACCAGGAAATCGTCGAATCCCAGCTGACCGCGGAGGCCATCGCGTGAGCACCAACGAAAAGCTCAGCCCCGGGGCCGCCGCCGGCGCCGCCGGCGGCACCGACGCCCCCGACGACGACTTCTACGAGGAGGAGTTCACCCCCGGCGAAGCCGACGGTGGCATGTTCGGCGTGCCGGCCAAGAAGGCCCAGCACTTCTGGCCCTCGGCGAAACGGCTCATGGGCCTGCTGAAACCCGAGCGGGCCGGCATTGTCACCGTGCTCGCGATGGTGACGGTCGCCGTCGTCCTCAATGTGATCGCGCCGCGCATCCTCGGCCAGGCGATGGACGTCATCTTCGGGGGAGTGGTCGGCAAGCAGTTGCCGGCCGGCGCCACCAAGGAACAGTTCATCGAAGGCCTGCGTTCCCAGGGCCAGGACAATTTCGCCGACATGCTGGCCCGGATGGACGTCGTCCCCGGGGTGGGCATCGACTTCCAGAAGCTCGCCTTCCTGATCAGCGTGGTGCTGGTGATGTACTTCGTCGCCAACATCTTCCTGTGGCTGCAGGGCTACGTCCTGAATGTGCTCGTCATGCGGGTGGTCCGCCGGCTGCGCGACGACACCGAGAAGAAACTCAACAGACTCCCGCTGAACTACTTCGACACCCGCCAGCGCGGCGACACCCTCTCCCGCGTCACCAACGACGTCGACAACATCCAGCAGGCATTGCAACAGGCCTTCGCGCAGCTGGTGAACTCCGCCCTGACGGTGATCGGCATCGTCATCATGATGTTCATCGTGTCCTGGCAGCTGGCCCTGATCGCGCTGATCGCCCTGCCGCTCTCCGGGGTGGCCGCCGGCATCATCGGCGCCCGCAGCCAGAAGCTCTTCGCCGCGCAGTGGAAGAACACCGGGGACCTCAACGGCCAGATCGAGGAATCGTTCTCCGGCCATGACCTGGTCCGCGTCTTCGGCCGCGACGCCGACATGCTGGCCCGCTTCGACGCGCGGAACGAGGAACTCTACAAGGCCAGCTTCGGCGCCCAGTTCATCTCCGGCATGATCATGCCGGTCATGCAGTTCATCTCCTACCTCAGCTACGTGGGAATCGCCGTCGTCGGCGGCCTGCGGGTGGCCTCCGGCGGAATGAGCCTGGGCGACGCGACGGCGTTCATCCAGTACTCGCGCGAGTTCACCCAGCCGCTGGGGCAGATGGCCGGCATGGCCAACATGCTGCAGTCCGGCGTGGCCTCCGCCGAGCGGGTCTTCGAGTTCCTCGACGCGGACGAACAGGACGCGGAGACCGCCACCGAGCACCTCCCGGCCAAGACGGACGGGCACGTCGAGTTCAAGCACGTCACCTTCAGCTATTCCGCGGACAAGCCGCTGATCGAGGACCTGTCCTTCACCGCCGAGCCCGGCCACACCGTGGCGATCGTCGGTCCGACCGGCGCGGGCAAGACCACCCTGGTGAACCTCGTGATGCGCTTCTACGAGCTCAACGCCGGGGCCATCACGCTCGACGGCGTCGACATCACCCGGCTCAGCCGCGCGGAACTGCGGTCCAAGGTCGGCATGGTCCTGCAGGACGCGTGGCTGTTCGGCGGCACCATCTACGAGAACATCCGCTACGGCAAGCTGGACGCCACCGAGGACCAGATCATGGCGGCCGCGAAGGCCACCTTCGTGGACCGCTTCGTGCGGGCGCTGCCGGACGGCTACGACACGGTCATCGACGAGGAAGGCACCAACGTCAGCGCGGGCGAGAAACAGCTGATCACAATCGCCCGGGCCTTCGTGGCCAACCCCTCGCTGCTGATCCTGGACGAGGCCACCAGCTCGGTGGACACCCGCACCGAGGTCCTGGTCCAGAAGGCCATGGCCGCGCTGCGCACCGAGCGCACCAGCTTCGTGATCGCCCACCGCCTCTCCACCATCCGGGACGCGGACACCATCCTCGTGATGGAAGCCGGACGGATCGTCGAGCAGGGCCGGCACACGGAGCTGCTGGAACTCCGGGGCGCCTACTACCGCCTGTACATGTCCCAGTTTGCCGGGGAAGACGCCGAGGCGGCCGTTACGGGAAACCCAGCCGCTGAGCCGACGGCGGTGCGCAGCTGAGCGCCGGGGCAGCCGGCAGGCGCCGCACCCAGCACCGAGGGGCCGCGGCACCTCGAGGTACGGGTGCCGATGCGCTGGGGCGACATGGACGCCTACGGCCACATCAACAACGTGCAGCTCGTCCGGATCCTGGAGGAGGCCCGCATCGCCGCCTTCGGGCCGCCGCGCGGGGCCGGCCTGCCCGGCGTCGAACCCGAGGTGCCCTTGTTCAACGAGGTCCCGGACGGCACCCTGGCGCTCGTCGTGGAGCACAAAATCCGCTACGTCCGGACCCTGGAGTACCGCAACGTGCCCGCCGTCGTGCAGCTGTGGATCGGCGCGGTCAAGGGGGCCAGTTTCGACATCCACTACCTGGTCCAGGACCCGGTCACCGGGGAGGACTGCGTCAAGGCGAGCAGCCACCTGGCCTTTGTGGACGAGGCCACCGGGCGGGTGCTGCGGCTGACCCCGGAGCAGAAGGCCAAGCTGGCTCCCTTCACGGCGGCCCGCCAGGCCCACTAGCCCCTACCTCGGCGGCGGGATCGGACCTAGACTGAACGGGCCCGCGGGTTGCCTGCACTGGGTGGCCCGCGCACGGGATGCCTCAACACTGGAAGCTAGGAGCACGGATCATGGCCAAGCGAAGCAAGATGAAGGCGCGGAAGAAGACCTGGAAAGAGCTCTCGCCGATGGCGAAGTTCGGCACCATCACGGCGGCGGTGGTTCAGCTGTCCCTCCTGGTCGCGGCCCAGCGCGACATTTCGCGGCGCCCCGCCGAGGAGATCCGCGGCAGCAAGGCCCTGTGGCGGGCAGCCACGCTCATCAACTTCGTGGGCCCGGGCACCTATTTCACCTTCGGCGTCAAGCGCCGCCCGGCCGCCAGGTAGGCCCGGACGGGCCCGGCCAGCGGCCCGGCCATCCAGCTACTGTCCGGTAACTGTATGCCGGAACTTAATGCCTTCGATCAGCTTTAGCCTGTAAATTGAATGCATGACCCCATCCCCAAACACCGCCATGCACCGCGCCCTCGGCATCTCCAAGGAGATCGAGGATGCAGCCTGGTTCGTTCTGGGCCCGGGCCTGCACGGCCAGCCGTCGGCCCTGGACGGGCGGACCATGACGTGGACGGCGGACGCCGCCGCCGAGCTGCTCGAACGCCTGGAAGCCGGCGCCGCGGATCCCAAGGCACCCATGATGACCAACCTCCGGCAGAACCTTGAGGGCGCATCCCGCGGCGCGAAGCAGCTGGCCGTGGAGCTGTTGTTCCTGCAGTCGCTGCCGCTGGCGCATGAAGTGAAGTCGCTCAAGGTCAAGCGGGCCCGGGTTGCCGAGGCCGCGTCCTGGCTGGAGCCGCCGCTGGAGCTCCCGGAGGAGCTCTACGCCGGCATGACGGACCACGGCGTGATCCGGGACCGCACCGCGGAATTCAACTGGACCATCTGGGACCACCTGAAATGGCTCTGCCGCTTCGTCGCCCACGTCGACAGCCAGCCCACCGCTGCGGTTCAGGCCGCCCTCTCAGACCCGCTGGCCTTCCACGAACTCACCGCCGGCACCCCCGAGGACCAGCCGGCGATCCGGCGCAGCATCGAATTCCTGGTCTGGCCCGAGTACTTCGAACCGGTCGTCGCCGATGTCGAACGCCAGGAGATCCGGGACGCCTTCGCCTCGCTGGTCGGCGGCGCCAAGGGCGACTCCGACGAGGAAGTGTCCGCGGACATCCACCGCATCCGGCTGCACCTCGATGAACAGGCCGGGCAGCGGATCGACTGGTATTCCCGGCAGCTGGTCAGCCAGTGGCGGAAAGTCGGCGATCCCGGCCGCCGCGCGTGGCTGCTGCGCAGCCACCACGACAACGCCGAGCTGCTCGCCGCCTGGCAGGACGAGGAGGCCGTGACGCTCGACGTCGAACACCTCCGCCTGCTCGATCCCGGCGTGACCGCCGGCGTGGTCCAGCACGCCGTGGACGAGGACTACAAGCACCTCAGCTACGTGGAGCGCGAGGACACCAAGACGGCCGTCTTCGCCTTCCTGACCGTGATGAAACCGGGCGACCTCACGCTGTACCAAAGCTCGGGCACCGTCCGGGTGGGCGTGGTCCTCGGCGAACCCGAACACCACGAGGACAACCGCCGGCTGCGCCGGAAGGTCCGCTGGTTCGACGAGGTCCACGCCATGGCCGAGCTGCCCCGGCACGTGCAGCGCCAGCTGGCCAGTTCCGGCCTCATCGTGGACGTCACCAGGGTGATCCAGGCGCTCGACAGCCTGCTCCCGGCCGAGGCGGAAGCCGAAGCCGGCGACGGCGACGAGCCGGACGCCGTCGTCAAACCCGTCTGCGAAGGTTTCCGCCCGCTGACCGCGGAGTTCGCCGCGTCCCTGCACATGGACCTGGAACCGCTGCAGGAAATCGCCGAACTGCTGGAGGACAACCGGCAACTGGTGCTCTACGGCCCGCCCGGGACCGGCAAGACCTACCTGGCCAAGCACCTCGCCGCCGAACTGGCCGGCGACACCAGCGACGAACGCGTCAAGCTCGTCCAGTTCCACCCCTCCTACGCCTACGAGGACTTCTTCGAGGGTTACCGGCCGGACAAGACCGACGAGGGCCAGGTCTCCTTCAAACTGGTCGCGGGACCGCTGCGCCGGCTCGCCGAGGAGGCCGCCAAGCCCGGCAACGAGAGCAAACCGTACTTCCTGATCATCGATGAGATGAACCGGGCCAACCTGGCGAAGGTCTTCGGCGAGCTGTACTTCCTGCTGGAATACCGCGACGACCGGATCTACCTGCAGTACAGCCCCACGGAGCCGTTCTCGCTGCCGGACAACCTGTACATCATCGGCACCATGAACACCGCCGACCGCTCCATCGCGATGATGGACGCGGCCATCCGGCGCCGCTTCTCCTTTATCGAGCTGCACCCCAAGACCGAACCGGTGAAGGGAACGCTGCTGCGCTTCCTGCAGGCCCGCGAGCTGGACACCACGCCGGCGCTGCTGCTCGATGAGCTGAACAACGCCATCGACGAGTGGGACCGCGACCTCATGATCGGCCCCTCGTACTTCATGAAGAAGGCCGCCCAGACCCCCACCGGGCTGCGCCGGATCTGGAAGTACGAGCTGATGCCGCTGCTGGAGGAGCACTACCACGGCCAGCTCAACCGGGCCCAGCTGGAGGAACGGTTCGGCCTCGAGCAATTGTTGGCCCGCCTTGCGCGCGTCTAGCCTGGCCCCTGACCGCGCCGTCCGCCACATCGTCCTGGACGAATTGTCCGGGGGAGTGGTGGAACGGATCGACGCCGGCAGCGCCGCCTACATCAACGGCAGCGGGCTGGCCAAGGCCTCGCCGCTGGGCATGGGCCTGTTCCGGATCGAGCCGGTCGGGAAGGTCGGGTCGGTGCGCACCCCGGCGGTGCAGCTGGAGGTGCGGCCCAAGGAACGGCTGGGCCTTGACCGGCTGCTGTTCCTGCTCGGCTACACGGAGCACCAGGGCTTCCGGGACGACGCCGTGTCCGCCGTCGAGGACACCGACCTCTGGAGTGCACTGGCCGAGTCGCTGGCGCAGCTCGCGGACCGCGCCCTCAGCCGCGGGGTGCTGCAGGGATACCTGAACGTCGACGAGTCGCTCCGCACCGTCAAGGGCCGGATCCGGATCTCCGACCAGATCTCACGCCGCCCCGGCATGCTGGTACCGCTGGAGGTCTCTTACGACGAGTTCACCGAGGACATCCCGGAAAACCGCATCCTGCGCGCGGCGCTCGAACGGATGTCGCAGGTGCCGGGGGTGCGGGCCGACGTGCTCAGCCGCTTGCGGCGGCTGAAGGGAAAGCTCGACGCCGTGACGCGCCTGCAGTCCGGCGCGCCGCTGCCGCAGTGGCGTGCCAGCCGGATGAACGCCCGCTATCACGCGGCGCTGCGGCTGGCCGAGGTGATCCTGCGCAACGCCTCGGCGGAGGCCGGGGACGGGAAGCAGCATTCGGCGTCGTTTGTGGTGGACATGTCCAAGGTGTTCGAGGACTTCGTCGGGACCGCGCTGCGCGAGGCCATGGCCGCGTACCCGGGGGAGATGCGGCTGCGCTACAACTCGATGCTGAACGAGGCGGTGCGGGACTCCGACCGGATCATGGTGCAGCCCGGCGCGGTGCATCTGCTGGGCGGCCGGCCGGTGATGGTGTACGACGCGAAGTACCAGGCAGCGTCCGACGCCGGCGCCTCGCTGTCCGGCGACCACTACCGGATGCTGGCGTACTGCACCTCGCTGCGGGTGCCCACGGCGTGGCTGGTCTATCCGGGGGCGGGCGAGATCAAGCTGCGGCGGATCCTCAACACGGACATCGACGTGGTGGAGTTCCCGCTGGATCTGTCCCTGCCGCCGGCGGAAATCCTCGCCTCCGTGGCGGACCTCGCGCAGCAGTCGTGGGGCGAAGTGGTGCGCCAGGCCTCGATCAGCCGCTGACGGACCAGCGGCTGACGGACCAGTCGCTGACGGGAAATGTCCTAGGCCGAGTCGTCCTGTACGGTCGCGGAGACGGCGAGCAGATGGTTCAGGAGGGCCTTTTCGGGCTGTCCGGGATTGTTGGCCACATGCCAGCGGAGCTGTTCCCGGACGGCGGCCTCGTCCGGCTTGGTCTCCGAGAGGATCGCGTCGATGATGGCGGAAACCTGCCGGCGCAGGGGCTCCAGATCTTCAGGTGTTTCGGGAGTCCGGGCCGCGTGCCGCGTGCGGGTCTCGGTGGACAACAACAGATGTGGCATCGTGCTTCTCCTGCGGAGTTCGTAGTATCCCCACGTACTGACCTAATAGAGTCCTAGTCCCCGAGTTTCGATCTTAGCCCCAGGTCGACCCGTCTGTCTCGCGTCAGCGATCAGATTTTTTACAGCAACACCGGCGGTGAGACCACCGTCGGTGAGGCTGAGATTACCGGGATTAGCGGGCGCATCATGGATGTCGCGTACGAATTATTTTCGCGCCGTGGCTGATGCCCGACGCCGGACGCGCCCCGAGGCCCGACGCCGGACGCGCCCCGGTTGGGCAGCACGCCTAGCGGCTGAGGAACGTATCGAGTTGCTGCTCCAGGGCCGAGAGGTCTTTGAGCCCGCACTCCCAGACCGTGAGCACCTCCCAGCCGGAGGCTTCCAGCAGGCGTCGCTGTTCGGCGTCGCGGTTCCGGGTGCGGGTCCGCTTGGCTTCCCAGAATTCGGCGTTGGACTGGGGCGCGTGCTGTCCGACCCTGCAGTCATGGAAATGCCAAAAGCAGCCGTTGACGAAGATGACCTTGCGGCGCCCGGCGAACACCAGATCGGGGTTTCCGGGGAGCCTGCCGCCGCGGGCCGTTCCGTGCAGGCGGTAGCGGTAGCCCTTGGCGTGCAGCATCCGGCGGACCAGCAGTTCGGGCTTGGTGTTCTTGCCCCGGATGCGGGACATGTTCCAGCTGCGCCGCTCCGGGGTCAGACTGTCCGCCATGGTTTAAGTCTAGGCGGCGGGGTTGGCTGGGTTCGGTGCGGGTTGGCTTAGAGTTCCCGTTCGGGGTGTTCGCCGAACTGGAAATGGCGGCCGCTGACCGACGTCGGCTCGATTTCGACGTAGAAGTCCTTCAGCGTTGGCACCCACGGCTTGAGCCCCAGCGCCTCCGCCGCGGCAATCTCGGACGACTGCTCCAGGGCGCGGGCCGTGCCACGGAGCACCACCGACCACGCCTCTTCGGAGAGGATGCCGTCCGTTTCGAAAAGCACCCTGGAATTGATGGTCAGTTCGGCCAGCTTGTTGCCCGGCGCCGTGCGCAGGTAGAGCTTGCGGTCCTTGACCGCGTAATTCACCGGGAAAATGTCCGGCTCTCCGGCCACCGTGACGACGAGCCTGCCGTGCTTGGTGCCCTCGATAAGTTTCCAGGTTTGATCCTCGGTCAGGTTCAGGATCGGGTTGCCGTCTGCGTGTTCGAACATCATGGGCCCATTGTTCTGTCCGGCGTAGAAATGCGCCAGAGGCTAGGGGAACTGAAAGTTTTGTTGCCTTTCACGGTCCCGCCGCTAAATTGTCTGACCCCCTCCCTAACGTTCTTCTTGTTCGGATTGCATCGCATCCAGCGGCCGCCCCGAAAGGGAGCCTGGGCCGCTGGGAGGGATGCCCCTCCGCGCCATGGGGGCGCCTGGGTTCGAACACTTCGCACTGCCAGGCACTGCCTGGCCATAAAAATGGGGATTCATGAGTACTTTCAATTCACAGGGCACCGCACCCGCGGATGCGCCGACGTCGACCGTTCCGTCCGCGGGTGCCGCTGCGCCGGTTTCGCGGGGTAACGGCTGGGGCATCACCGCCCTGGTGCTCGGCATCGTGGCCGTCGTCTTCTCGTTCATTCCGGTCATGGGCATGCTGGCGTTTGTCCTGGGTCCGCTGGCGGTCCTGTTCGGCATCATCGGCGTCACCCGCAAGTTCGCGAAGAAGGGTGCGGCGGTCGCGGGCCTCGTGCTGGGCATTCTGAGCATCGTGATCGCAGCCATCTGGATGGCCGTGCTGTCCGCTGCGGTGTCGTCGGCCGACCAGGCGCTCAACTCGGAGCACAAGATGGAATATGTGGTGACGACGAACGGGAAGGCTTCCGTCAGCTTCTGGACCAGCGGCGGAACCTCCAACGAGGACATCACGCACGGCCTGGAAGAAGGAGCAGACCGTGAAGAATTCGGATTTCGTCTCCTTGGTTGTCACCGGCGACTACTCGAATGCCGCGGCCAAGGTCGGCTGCGAAATTCTGGTTGACGGCAAGTCGATCTCGAAGAACTCGGGATCCGGCCAGGGCGCCATGGCATCCTGCAGCGGCTCGGGACTCGGGGCCGACAAGAAGTAGCAGAGGCGACGCCGGTCCAGAGGGCCGGCGATGCTGGGCGAGCGGCAGGGCGGCGCGGGGTGGAAACTCCCCGCGGCGCCCTGTCCGTCGTTAATGCGGTTCTTGGGGTTCTTGGGTTTCGCGGTTCTCGGGTTTCGCGGTTCCGTGGGACGCGCGGGGCTGGAAAGTTGCTGCCCGCGCAGGGCAGCTGTGGATAACTCTTACGGCCGGAATGTGGTGTCAGTTACCCTTAGGCATTGTTTGGATTCAGGCGTCTTGATTTCTATCGGGGGATTAGCTGAACATGACATCTCGCACTCCAATCTCCAGCCGCCGGCACACCGCCGCAGCCGCCCTGCTCGCCGCCGCCGTTTTGATGGCAACGGCCTGCACCGGCGGCCAGTCGCCACCGGTGGCGGCGCCGAGCAGCGGGCCGCCTGCCTCTTCGGCGGCCCCCACCCCAAGTGCCACCCCGACGCCGACGCCGACGGCGAGCTACAAGCCGGCCGATGCGAAGGGCAGGGCGCAAAACGTCCCCGTCCCGGTGCTTCCGGAGGCCGCGAAGGCGGAGACGAAGGAAGGTCGGAAGGCGTTCGCAAGGTACTGGTTCAGCTTCTGAACTACGCCTACGAGACGGGTGACCTTCGACCCCTGGACTGCCGTGACGATGCGACTTGTGCGATCGTGTGCAGAAAGCCAAGAAAGTAATTCGGGGTGGAACGCGACGGGAGATGGCTGGTTGGCGGGCACGTCTCGACACGCCATCGGTCAGCTACGGAATTCGCGAATGGTCCGACGGCAATTACCAAGTCGCGATGCAGACTCGCAGCAGAAGCCCTGCGTACTACATCGAACGGACGCAAGCGTTGCGAAACGACCCGACAGCCGGACGACTCCGGAAATCTTGATGCTTGCTGTTTCACGAAGGGCCATTGGACTCGTGAACGACATCGAGCAGATCGTAGGTTGAAAGCCGTGCGTGCTCCGGCGCATCAGCAGACGTCTGGGCGTCGGCGCATTGTCTCTGGACTCTTGACTGTTGTCTGGTTGCCACGGCCGTCAGCTGATCCACCGATCAGTGCTTGGGACTGGCAGCCCGATGGTGTGGAGCGTATGGTGGTTGGACTCCGATCCAGGAGCAGGGAGTTCGGTGGACTGGCGCCAGGAGCTCCTTCCACCGATCCCTACCAGTACAAGTACGAACTCCAATGCCATCTTGGTGGCGGTGACTTTGACGCCGACTGCCTGGCAGTCGTCGTCGACTGCAAGAACGGCCCCGGCGGGAAAGACGGAATTCCCGTCATCTGGCTCAAGGCTCCCGCCGGGGTACCGAATCCAGCCTGGAGCTATCACTCCGGGCCAACGTGTCTATTTGATGCGACGGCCTGAAGACTTGCTGCCACGCATCGCCGCCATGATCCAAACCGAATTCAAGAAACTTCCGATCGCCGCAGGCCAGGCCACCGCGCAGCCGAGCCCGCACACCCTCCGGGGCGCGGAGACGAACTTCTTCGCCGAAGCAGCCGAGCAGCAGTTCGACATCAAGATCCTGGCCCAGGACGTCCATGTCGTCGCCAAGCCCGTCCAGTACACCTGGAACTACGGAGACGGCACTTCTCTGGGGCCGACGACAACCCCCGGTGGCCCGCTGCCGGAGAACCGGTGGGGCGAAAAGACGGCCACGAGCCACATCTACACTCAAACCGGCGAGTTCCCGGTGGTGCTGACCACCCATTTCCAGGGAACTTACTCCGTCAACGGCGGGCCGCCACTTCCTATCCCGGGCCAAGGCCAGTTCAGCGCCCCGCCGCAGACGCTCAGCGTGTGGCGGTCGATCACTCGCAATTACGCGGACGATTGCCTCCAAAATCCGCAGGGCCAGGGTTGCCCCGGCGCGCCGCCGTCGCCCTGATTGGGACGTGATCCGAGTCTCAACCGGAATAGTTGCAGACGCCGCGCAGTTTCCGCCAGTGGACACAATCCACTTGCGAAAGGAACTGCGCATGCTGTTTTCCCCGATGACCCTCGGCCAGCTGGAACTGCCCAACCGACTCGTGATGGCGCCGCTGACCCGCCTCCGCTCCGGCAAGGAAGGCATCCCCGGGCCGCTGGTGGTCGAGCATTACCGGCAGCGCGCCTCGCTCGGCCTGATCGTCAGCGAGGGCACGTACCCCAGCCCGGCCGGTCGGGGCTTCCCGGGCCAGCCCGGCCTGGTCACCGAGGAACAGCTCAAGGGCTGGGCGGACGTCACCGCCGCCGTGCACGCCGAGGGCGGCAGGATCTTCGCCCAGGTCATGCACGCCGGCCGCGTCACGCACGAGGACACCACCGGCGGCCACGAGGTCGTCGCCCCGAGCGCCATCGCTATCGACGGCGAGACCCGCACCTACGAGGGCAAGCAGGCGTTCCCCGTCCCGCGCGCCCTGACCACCGACGAACTGCCGGGCATCCGTGCAGGAGTTCGTTCAGGCCTCCCGCAACGCGATCGAGGCCGGGTTCGACGGCGTCGAGCTGCACTCTGCCAACGGCTACCTGCTGCACGAATTCCTGACGCCGGCCGCGAACCAGCGCGACGACAACTACGGCGGCTCGCCCGAGAACCGTGCCCGCTTCGTCATCGAAGTCGCCCAGGCCGTGGTCGACGCCGTCGGCGCCGACCGGGTTGGCATCCGCATCTCGCCGGAGCACAACGTCCAGGGCGCCCTCGAGCTCGGACGCAGCCGACGTCCGCGAGACCTACGGCTACCTGGTGGATGCCCTGGCGCCGCTGAAGCTGGCCTACCTCAGCGTCCTGCACAAGGAGCCCACGAGCGAACTGGTCCAGGAACTGCGCTCGCGCTTCGACGGCACCTTCCTGCTGAACTCCGGCTTCGGCGTCATCACGACCCGCGAAGAAGCCACGTCGCTGGTTGCGGACGGCCACGCTGACGCCGTCGTCGTCGGACGCCCCGCGATCGCCAACCCGGATCTGGTGCGCCGCTGGCGCGAAGGACTCCCCGTCAACGAGCCCGACGCGACCACCTTCTACACCGACGGCGCCGAGGGCTACACCGATTACCCGGCGTACCAGAACTAGGAACGCGGGGCGCGGCCCAGTACATCCGCCGGGACATGCCCAGTGCGCGCCTCGAACAGTGGACAGAATCCCATTCTGTCCACTGTTCGCGTTTAAGAATGGGCATGTCCCCCGGAGAGGTTCGGGACCGAGGGGCATGTCCAATGGTGAGTGCGGAGAATGGGCATGTCCCGTGGAGGGTGCGGAAAACGGGCATGTCCCGTGGTGGGTGCGGAAGAACGGGCATGTCCCGTGGGCGGGTGCGGAGAATGGGCATGTCCCTCTAGGAAGCAGCGCTAACCGACCGCTGGCAGAGGCCGATGAAGCCGCCCAGCTGTTCCAGGCCTTCGGGGTGCGGCGGCAGGTAGTTCGTCAGCTCGGGGGCACGGACGACGACGGCGCGCCACTGCCCCCGCGACACCGCCACGTTGATCCGGTTGCGGGAGAGCAGGAACTCCATGCCCCGCGGCGCCTCGGCCACGGCGGAACAGGCCAGGGAGACGATCACCACCGGCGCTTCCTGGCCCTGGAACTTGTCCACGGTGCCGACCCGAACGCCGGACAGGCCGGCGCGGTCCAGGGCCTCGCGAATGAGGTTCACCTGGGCGTTGTAGGCAGCCACCACGAGGATGTCGGCGGCGTCCAGCGGGCGTGTGCCCTCCGCCGTGTGCCAGTGGAGCCCCAGGTGGCGGCGCACCTGCCGGACGACCTCGGCGGCTTCCTCCGGAGACGACGTGGTGTTGCCGCTGTGCGGCACCATCACCGTTTCGATCCCGGCAGGAACCCCGTCCAGGCGCCGCAGATCCGCGGCGGCGGCGGAGTGCAGCCGGCCCTCGTAGGACAGCTCGGAGACCGCGAGGCACAGCGCGGAATTCATCCGCCACGAGTCGGCCAGGAAGTAGCCGAGCTCCGGCGGGAGGGTGGCGTGCCCGGCGGAAATCCAGCCCAGGGCCGACTCGTCGACCGGCTCCGGGTGCCTGCCCTGGCTCACCTGCGGCAGCTGCTGCGGATCGCCGAGCAGGAGCAGCCGGCTGCTGGCCTGTGCCACCGCGAGCGTGTTCGCCAGGGAGAACTGGCCGGCCTCGTCGATCACCAGCAGATCCAACGAGCCGGCCGGCACGGCGGCGCCGGTCATGGTCCACGCCGTGCCGCCGATCAGGGCGCCGCCGGGCGCAGCCCAGGAGCGCCGCGACATCCTTGGCGGTGCGCGACTGCCAGGGCAGGGGACGGTCGTGTTTGATGTCCTTGGCCACCCGGGCCGGATCAACGCCCGCTTTGGTCACCGCGGTCGTCAGCAGGTTCTCCACCACGGCATGGGACTGGCCGACGACGCCGACCTTCCAGCCGCGGGCCACCAGCCGGGCGATGACATGCGAACCCACGTGGGTCTTGCCGGTTCCCGGGGGTCCCTGCACGGCCAGGTAGGAATGGTCGAGCCCGGTGACCGCCGTCGTGATGGCGTCGATGAAACGGTCCGGACCGTCGCCCGGCTGCGGCAGGGCGGCGCCGGCGGCCAGCCTGGGCGGCAGCCGGCGGACCAGGTCCAGCGCCGGGTGGCGGGGGATGGACGCCGGACCCCAGCCCGGCGGCCACCGTCGCGGCGAGGGACTCCAGCGCCTGCTCCAGGCTCTTGGTGGCGAGCGGCTGGTCCTCGGTCAGCGCGATGGGCAGCTCGTGGTGGGGCGGGATGTTCCGGTGCAGCCGGTCCCGGATGACGACGGTGTCCTTGCCGTCCTCGTGGCCGAGTTCCAGGACCTCCGTGCCGAACCACCCGTTCCGGCCGGTCCCGTTCTTGCCGGTGCCCTCCAGCCCGGCGGGCAGCGGATGGTCGTACATCCGGAACCACTTGCTGCCTTCGCGCAGGTCCGAGCCCGGGCTCACCGTGCCGGTCAGCCTGACCCGGCGCTCCGGGAGCTTCCTGCCGTCCTGCTGCCAGTCGTCGAGGATCTCGGCGGATTCGACCAGGAAGACGTTCCGGTCCCGCTCGTGGGTGTCCGGGCCCTGCTCGCACCGGTCGAAGTGCGCCCACCAGAAGGACTTGCGCTCCCGGCGGTGGTAGCTCACGGCCGCGGCCAGCATCGCGACAGCCTTGCGGTCCTGCTCGGGCAGGCCGCTCCCGGGCTCGGCAAACGCCATCAGCGCCAGCTCTGCCGGGCCCAGCGCGGCCGCAGCATCGGCGGAGCCGCGCCGTCGTCGGCCGCGTCCGCGGCGCCGGTGCCCTCGGAACCAGGCGGACCGGAACCGTCGTTCCCGCCCGGCCCGGCCCCGGGGCCGGACTCTCCGCCGCCCGGCTCGATCCCGCGTTCCCCGGCC
The DNA here is from genome assembly GCA_963698285.1 of uncultured Actinomycetota bacterium. Classification (GTDB taxonomy): domain Bacteria; phylum Actinomycetota; class Actinomycetes; order Actinomycetales; family Micrococcaceae; genus Arthrobacter. Next base: position 157,718 of record CAVOQF010000022.1, read on the forward strand.
CGGCGCAGCAGCCAGTTCCGCAGCTCCAGCGTCGAGAGGCAGTCGTATTCGTTGTAGTCGGAGATGCCGGCGAGGATCCGCTCGGCCTCGGCGGCCTGGCTGGCGTCGGCCTGGCCGGCGTCGCGCGCGGCGCAGTAGTGGGCGTAGGCAACGACGGAGGCGCCGGCGTCCTTGACGTCGCCGGACCGGAGCTTGGTGCCCATGTAAAGCGGCTCGAGCTTCTTGATGCTGTACGAGTTTTCGGAGATGCGGATGCTGTTCCGGACCGTCTGGTAGAGGTCCACCAGCAGTCCTTCGCGGAGCCACTCGTCCACGACGTCTTCGCCGGCGACGTGCTGGACCGAGAGCTTGCGCAGCGCCGTCTTTTCGTAGGCGGCGTAGTGGTAGACGTGCATGTCGGGGTAGTCCCTGCGGCGCTTTTCCACATAGTCCAGGAAGTCGAGGAAGGCCTGCTTCTCCGCCGCCCGGCTGTGCGCCCAGAACGGCCGGAACACGCCCGGGTCATCCGGCCCGGTGGGCGCCTCGATCACGCCGAACAGATACTCCAGCCCCCACACTCCGGTGTCCTTGTCCTGCCACAGCGGATCGCCCTCGAAGTCGAAGAAAATGTCGCCGGGGCTCGGCGCAGGAAGCTCCGCCAAGGTGTTTTGCGGCAGGACCGCGTAGCGCAGGGTGCGTTCCTCGCCGTCCTTGCGGTACCGCACTTCCCCGTCGGCGGGGCCGACGCCGCTCTGGAGGCGGGCTTGTTCCTGCAGCCGCTGGAGCGTGGGGCCAGCCTTGGCCAAGGTCGCTTGTGCCAGGCCGGTCGCGGTGTAAATGCCAAGTTCGTGCAGCTTCTTGCGCTGCACCGCGTTCATCCGCGCCACCAGGAGCAGGTCGTCGGTGGCCTTGACCTGTTCCTGGCAGTAATCGCAGCGGCCGCAGGCGGTGACGCCCTCGTCACCCCAGCGGACGGTGCCGGTCCGGGCGATGTGGCCGGCGGTCAGGGCGAGGAAGCGTTCGCGCCGTTCCCGGAACACGGGCAGGATCTCGGCGAGTTTGTGGTGGCTCCGGACGTAGTCGTAACCGCCGTCGGCCAGCTGCACGGTGGCGCCGAGGACGAGGGTGACCGCCGGATCCACCGGGATCCCGGCCTTCAGCAGCTGGTCGCCGTACGCGGCCAGCTGCAGCAGCGCGGTCACCTTGGCGTGCCGGGCCAGTTTGGTGTCGAACACGGCGTAGCCGCCGTCGGCCTGCCGGACCAGGAAATCGGAGCGGCCGTGGAACTGCCCGTCGAAGAACGCGGCCTGGAAGACGACGTCGGCGCCGGCGCGCAGCGCCTCGAGGGATTCGTGGTGCTTGGCCAGCAGCGTGGCGCGGTCCATCGCCTTGGCGGGAACGACGTCGTACACGCCGCGGCCGCGGGCCGGATCCCACGTGCCGAACTCGCCGATGAACCCGTCCAGGACCTTGCGCTCGTGGGTGTCGCCAAGCTTGGCCGCGTGCTTGAGCATCTCGTCGGCGTCGAAGTTGGCCTTGGGGGCGCGGCCGAGTTTTTCGTCGAGCTTCCGGAGCAGCTGGTACTCGCAGTCCACGGCCACCACGAGGTCGCTTGCGGAGTAGACCAGGTCCGGTGCCGCGCCCGGTACCTCCGGTTCAAGAAAAAACACTGCGCCCCGCTTAGGTTGTCGCTGTCAGGTGGTCCTTCTGCCAAGCTACCAAAGCCCCCCGACACCCACGGGGTCTGGCCGCTGTCGCAGGACCGGCGTAGGGTCGACAAGACCATGACCGAACAGCAACCGTACGAGCTGGTCCAGCGCTACCCGCACTTCGAGCTGCGCCGCTATCCCGCGCATGTCGTGGCCGAGATACGGGTCAACGCGACCTTTGACCGTGCCGGGAACGCCGCCTTCCGCCACCTGTTCAACTACATCAGCGGCGGCAACACCGCCTCGCAGAAGCTGGCGATGACCGCCCCGGTCATCCAGGGGGCCGGAACCCGGGACGGCAACACCGCGCAGAAACTGGCGATGACCGCACCGGTGCTCCAAAGCGGTCCGCTGCCGGGCAAGGATGCGCCCGCCGACTTTGTGGTCGCCTTTGTGCTGCCCGCGGGCATGACCGCCGAGACGGCGCCGGTCCCGACCAACCCCGACGTCACGATCAGGACCGTACCCGGCTCCCTGGCCGCGGTTCTTAGGTTCTCGGGCAGCGGTTCGGAGGCGGCCTTCGAACGGCGCAACACCGGGCTGCAATCGGCGTTGACCCTGGCCGGGCTGACGGCGGTGGGCCAGCCCCGGTTTGCCCGCTTCGATCCGCCGTTCAAGCCCTGGTTCCTGCGTCGCAACGAGGTCGTGCAGGACGTGCAGGAACCCGTCGCCCCGCCGGCGACACCCGGCGCCTGAGCCGGGTAAGGCAAAATGGCGGGGTGAGCCAACTCCCGCAGCACCCCGCCCCGACCGCCCCGATTGAGACCCAGATCGCCGCCGAGCTCGGCGTGAAGCCCTGGCAGGTGAAGGCGGCGGTGGAGCTGCTCGACGCCGGCTCCACGGTCCCCTTCATCGCCCGGTACCGCAAGGAAGCCACCGGCACCCTGGACGACACCCAGCTCCGCGGGCTCGAGGAGCGGCTGCGCTACCTGCGCGAGTTGGAGGACCGGCGCCGGACCGTGCTGGAGGCCATTGCCGCACAAGGCGCGCTGACCCCGGAACTGCAGGCCGCCGTCGTGGGCGCTGACACGAAGTCGCGGTTGGAGGACATCTACCTGCCCTTCAAGTCGAAGCGGCGCACCAAGGCCCAGATCGCCCGGGAGGCCGGCCTGGAGCCGCTCGCGGACGCCCTGCTCAGGCGGCCGGAGCTGGATCCGGAACGTGAGGCCGGCCGGTACCTGAACGCCGGGCACTCCATCGGGGACGCCGCCGCGGCGCTGGCCGGCGCCCGGTCCATCCTCGTCGAGCGCGTCGCCCAGGACGCCGACCTGGCCGCCACGCTGCGGGAGCGGCTCTGGACGCAGGGCCGGATGGTCTCGCGGGTGAAAAAGGGCAAGGAAGCCGAGGGGCAGAAGTTCAAGGACTACTTCGAGTTCTCCCAGGCGCCCGCCGGGATGCCCTCGCACCGGGTCCTCGCCCTCCTGCGCGGCGAGAAGGACGGCGTGCTGGAGCTGGATCTGTCCGAGGCGGAACCGGACGACGACGCCGCCCTGGCCGCCGCCCGCGGCCGGTACGAGGCCGCCGTGGCCAGGTTCCTCGGGGTCGCCGACCGCGGCCGGCCCGCCGATGCCTGGCTGCTGCAGACCGCGCAGCTGGCGTGGCGCTCCCGGGTGCTCAGCCGGCTGAGCGGGGACCTGCGCAGCCGGATGTTCGCCGCGGCCGAGGACGAGGCCGTCCGGGTGTTCGCGGCCAACCTCCGGGACGTGCTGCTGGCCGCGCCGGCCGGCAACCGCGCCACCCTGGGCCTGGACCCGGGGCTGCGCACCGGCGTGAAGGTCGCCGTCGTCGACGGTACCGGCAAGGTGGTCGCGACGGACACCGTCTACCCGCACGCCCCGGCCCGGAAATGGGACGAGGCGCTGCGCACGCTGCTGGGCCTGGCCCGGAAGCACCGCGTTGAACTCGTCGCGATCGGCAACGGCACGGCCTCGCGGGAGACGGACAAGCTCGCGGCCGAGCTGATCAAGCAGCTCGGCGCCGACGCCGGCAGCGCGCCGCAAAAGACTGCACCGCAAAAACTCGTGGTCTCCGAGGCCGGCGCCTCGGTGTATTCCGCGTCGGCGCTCGCCGCGGCCGAACTGCCCGGCATGGATGTCTCGCTGCGCGGGGCCGTGTCCATTGCCCGGCGGCTGCAGGATCCGCTCGCGGAACTGGTGAAGATCGAGCCGAAGTCGATCGGCGTCGGGCAGTACCAGCACGACGTCACGGCGGCGAAGCTGGACCGCAGCCTCGACGCCGTCGTCGAGGACTGTGTCAACGCCGTCGGAGTCGACGTCAACACCGCCTCGCCGGCGCTGCTGAGCCGGGTGGCCGGCGTCGGGCCGCTGCTGAGCGAGAACATCGTGGCGTACCGGAACGAGCACGGGCCCTTCAACAAGCGCAGCGAGCTGAAGAAGGTGCCGCGGCTGGGCGCGAAGGCGTTTGAACAGTGCGCCGGGTTCCTGCGGATCACCGGGGGAGCGGAGCCGCTGGACGCCTCCAGCGTGCACCCCGAGGCCTACCCGGTGGCCCGGAAAATCAAGGCCGCCGCCGGGGCAGGCGCCGGCGCGGGCAGGGACCTGTCCGCGCTCAACCCGCAGGACTTCGTGGACGGGTCGTTCGGCCTGCCCACCGTGCGGGACATCATCGCCGAGCTGGAGAAGCCCGGCCGGGACCCGCGGCCCGCGTTTGCGGCGGCGACGTTCCGGGAGGGGATCGAGAAGATCTCCGATCTCAAGCCCGGGATGGTGCTGGAGGGGACGGTCACCAACGTGGCGGCGTTCGGCGCGTTTGTCGACGTCGGGGTGCACCAGGACGGGCTGGTGCACGTCTCCGCGCTGGCCAACCGGTTCGTCGCCGACCCGCGCGAGGTGGTCAAGTCCGGCCAGGTGGTCCGGGTCAAGGTGCTGGAGGCGGACCCGGAGCGGAAGCGCATCTCGCTGACGCTGAGGCTCGACGACGAACCGGCGAACCCCGCCGTCGGCGTCCGGGGCCGGGCGGCCTGCTGCCCAGGCGGGACCCAGAGTCGCGGCGAAGGCAGGCCCGAAGGCCGCGGCGAAGTCGGGTGCCGAGACCAATCCCCAAGCGACCAATCCGCCAAGCGGGCCGCAAGGCGGGCCCGAAGGCCGCACCCAGAGGCGGCACCCAAGCCGGCGCCGGCCAACACGGCGATGGCGGAGGCGCTCCGGCAGGCCGGACTGGCGAAGTAGCTCACCTCCGCAGCAGGGCCGCCGCTTAGCGCGGAAAAGCTACCGTTCGTCGTGAATCCGTACCGTTCGGCGCAGGAAGCTGTACGTCTGAAGGTGATCTGCACCATGATTGCCGGAGGCAACGGCCCAAATGGAGGCCTTTCGCCTCTATGCCGCCGGGCCCGCACCATCCGGCGCAGGGACACCGACGTCTTCGACAAGCAAGAGGAGCACTTATGGGCTGGCTGGACCGTGACCGAACAATTGCCCCACCGGGATTCAACCGGTGGCTGGTGCCGCCCGCGGCGCTCGCCGTCCACCTGTGCATCGGCCAGGCCTACGCCACCAGCGTCTACAAGACGGCGCTGGTCAAGCACTTCGGCGCCAGCCTGACCGAAATCGGCGTGATCTTCTCGATCGCCATCGTGATGCTGGGCCTCTCCGCCGCGATCATGGGCACCTGGGTGGACAAGAACGGCCCGCGCAAGGCGATGTTCACCTCGGCCATGTTCTGGGCCAGCGGCTTCCTGATCGGCTCGCTCGGCATCTTCACGCAGCCAGCTGTGGCTCGTCTACCTCGGCTACGGCTTCGTCGGCGGCATCGGCCTGGGCATCGGCTACATCTCGCCGGTGTCCACCCTGATCAAGTGGTTCCCGGACCGCCCGGGCCTCGCCACCGGCATGGCCATCATGGGCTTCGGCGGCGGCGCGCTGATCGCCAGCCCGGTCTCCACCGCGCTGCTGAAGATGTACGACCCCAACTCCGGCGCCAAGGGCTGGGTGGCCAGCGGCGACTCCGTCGGCAAGCTCTTCCTGACCCTCGCCGTCGTCTACCTCGCCTACATGCTCTTCGGCGCCTTCACCATCAAGGTCCCGGCCGACGGCTGGAAGCCGGCCGGCTTCGACCCGTCCAAGGTCAAGGCCGCCACGCTCGTCACCACGGACAACGTCTCCGCCAAGAACGCCGTCAAGACCAGGCAGTTCTGGCTCGTCTGGATCGCCCTCTTCTGCAACGTCACCGCCGGCATCGGCATCCTGGAGCAGGCCGCACCGATGATCCAGGACTTCTTCCGCCAGTCCGACGGCGTGTCCCTGGTCAGCGCCGCCGTCGCCTCCGGCTTCGTGGGGCTGCTCTCGATCGGCAACATGTCCGGCCGCTTCGCCTGGTCCGCCACCTCGGACGTGACCGGCCGCAAGCGCATCTACATGATGTACCTCGGCGTCGGCGCCGTGCTCTACACGGTGCTGGCGCTGGCCGGCTCCACCACCACGTTCCTCTACGTGGCGCTCGCGTTCGTCATCATCTCCTTCTACGGCGGCGGCTTCGCGACCGTCCCGGCCTACCTGCGCGACCTCTTCGGCACCTTCCAGGTCGGCGCCATCCACGGCCGGCTGCTGACCGCGTGGTCCGCGGCCGGCGTCGCCGGGCCGCTGATCGTCAACGCGTTCCTGGACGCCCAGGGCAAGCCCGGCCAGCTGACCGCCGCGTCCTACCAGCCCGCGCTGCTGACCATGGTGGGGCTGCTGGTCATCGGCTTCGTGGCCAACCTGCTGGTCAAGCCGGTCGACGCACGATTCCACGAACCCCGCCCGGACCGCGTCCGGTCCGAAGAACCCGCCATGGAGGCCTGAGATGAGCACTGCACAGACCCCCGGAGCACCCGCGTCCGCCAACGCGTCCACCGGCAGGCTGGCCGTCGCCTGGGCGCTCGTCGGGGTGCCGCTGGGCTACGGCGTCTACGAGACCCTGACCCGCGTGGCGGCCCTGTTCGGCTGAATCGCATGATCCTGTGCACCGGCACGCCGTTCCCGGAGTTCACCGCCCGACGTTCACCACCCGCCCCACGCTGCAGGGCACCTTCGGGATGAGCGCGTCCACGCACTGGCTCGCGACGGCGGCCGCCCAGGCGGTGCTCGAACGCGGCGGTAACGCGTTCGACGCCGCCACGGCCGGCGCCTTCGTGCTGCACGTCGTCGAGCCGCACCTCAACGGCCCCGGCGGGGACATGACCGGCGTCTTCGTGACGGCGGCGGAGCCCGGCAAGCCCGTGGTGCTGATGGGCCAGGGCCCGGCCCCGGCCGCGGCCACCGTGGAGCACTACCGCGCCGAGGGCCTGGACCTGGTGCCGGGCTCGGGGGCGCTGGCCGCCGCGGTGCCCGCCGCCGTCGACGCCTGGCTCCTGCTGCTGCGCGACCACGGGACCTGGGAACTGGAAGCGGTGCTGGAGTTCGCGATCGGCTATGCCCGCGACGGTCACCCGATGCTGGGCCGCGTCGGCACCACGATTGCCGCGGTGGCTGAGTTGTTCCAGGAGCACTGGCCCACCTCGGCCGAGCTGTGGATGCCCGGCGGCAGGATCCCGGCCGACGGCGAAATGGTCCGGAATCCCGCCTACGCCCGGACCCTGGAACGGCTCGTCGACGCCGGGCAGGCCGCCGGGTCCCGGGAGGCGCGGATCGACGCGGCCCGCCGGGAGTGGCGCGAGGGCTTCGTCGCCCAGGCGATGGTGAAGTCCGTGCAGACTCCGCACCGGCACTCCTCCGGCACCGATCACGCCGGTGTGCTGGCCCTGGCCGATCTGGCCGGCTTCGAAGCAGGATATGAGGCGGCGGCCACCGTCGAGTTCCGCGGTCACACGATCGCCAAGACCGGGCCGTGGGGGCAGGGGCCGGCGCTGCTGCAGACCCTGGCCATCCTCGACGGTTTCGAGGACCGTTTCCTGGACCCGTCCACCGAGCTCGGGGCACACACGATCCTGGAGGCGCAGAAGCTGGCGCTGGCCGACCGCGAGGCGTACTACGGGGACACCGAGGTGCCGCTGGAGTACCTGTTGTCCGAGGACTACTGCGCGGGCCGCCGGGCTTTGATCACCGAGCGGGCGTCGCACGAATTCCGGCCGGGCCAGGTGCCGGGGCATGAGCCGTATGTGCCGGCGCTGCGGACCGAGTACACGCCGCCCGCGCTGGCCGGCGCCGGCTCGCTCGGGTTGGGCGCCGGGGAGCCGACCGTGGCGCCGAGCGGGGAGACCCGGGGCGATACCTGCCATATTGACGTGGTGGACCGCTGGGGAAACATGGTCTCGGCCACGCCGTCGGGCGGCTGGCTGCAGTCCTCGCCCGCGATTCCCGAGTTGGGCTTCTGCCTGGGGACCCGGCTGCAGATGACCTGGCTGGAGCCGGGCACGCCGTCCACGCTCATGCCGGGCAAGCGGCCGCGCACCACCCTGACGCCGACGCTGGTGCTCCGGGATGGACGCGCCGTGACCGCGGTGGGTTCGCCCGGCGGCGACCAGCAGGACCAGTGGCAGCTGCCGTACCTGCTGCGCACGATCGTGGGCGGCTACTCACCGCAGCAGGCCATCGACGCGCCGACTTTCCATACGACGTCGATGCCCGGCTCGTTCTGGCCGCGCACCTGGGAACCCGGCGGCGCCGTGGTCGAGGACCGGCTGGGCGAGGACGTCATCGCGGGGCTTGAGCGCCGCGGGCACGTTGTCACCACGGCCGGCGGCTGGACGCTGGGCCGGCTGTCCGCCGTCGTCAGGGACCCGGCGACCGGGGTGCTACAGGCCGCCGCGAACCCCCGGGGTGCGCAGGGGTACGCCGCCGGGCGGTAGAACGACGGCGGTGATCACCCAAACGACGTCGGGCCCCGGCGACGCCGTGCCACGAGGTATGTGCCGGCGGTCGCGACGGCGGGGAGGCCCAGGAATAGGCCAAGCCCGGCTGCTCCGCTGGCCACGCCCCCGACGGCCACGTATCCGGTGATTCCAATCCACCAGAGAAGCATCGCCACGAATCCGCAAAGGATCGCCAGCTCCTTCCGCGGGCCGGACTGGCCGAGCAACTCTGAACCGGGAATTCCGTTACGTGGCACGATCTCTCCCTACACCGGGACAACCCAAGGGCTATTTGTGTGTCATCACAGCACGGATCGGCGGCTTTGACGAGGCCCGTTTGCTGACCCAGGAAGGCGCCCCAGGTTCAAACACCTTCGGCCGGCACAGATTCACGATCTGAAGTAGTGGTTTCTTCGGGGTCTTTGGTACGGGTCGAGGTGGGGTGGCGGGATGAACCAGGGGATGCCGGCACGGGGCTGGATGGTCCATTGTTCTTTGTGGATCAGGTGGTGGTGGTGTGAACAGAGGAGTGTTCCGTTGTCGGTGGATGTGGTGCCGCCGCGGGACCAGTAGGTGATGTGGTGGGCTTCGCACCAGGGGGCGGGGATGGTGCAGTCGGGGAAGGCGCAGCCCTGGTCGCGGGCGGTGATGGCTTTGCGGATGTGGGGCGGGAAGATCCGGCTGGTGCGGCCGATGTCCAGGATCCGGCCCTGGGATCCGAGCAGGACGGGGATGATGTCGGCGTCGCAGGCGATTTTGCGGATGGTCGAGGCGGTGACGGGGCCGGTGAAGGCCAGGGTGCCGGTGCCGGTGAACCCGAGCGGCCCGGCGCAGGGTCCGGGGTCCGGGGGCGGGGCGTCCCCGGTCCCGCCTGCGTCCCCGGTGTCTGTCAGCCGGGTGAGGCGGTCGAGGAGGTCGCGGTAGTCGATGGTGACCATGATCTGGGGCCGGAATCCGCCGGTGGCGGGCAGCCCGCCGGAGGCGAGGGCGACTTTGCAGCCGCCGACGAGGCCGTCGAGTTGTTTCTGCGGCCGGGACCGCCGGTCCAGCTGGTTCGGCACGAAACCGTCCGTCCCGCCGGACGCTCCGTCCGCAGCCGTGCCCGCACCCTCCCCGTCGGCGCCGTCCCGGTCGTCCGTCGCCGGGTGCTGCCGGCCGTGCCGGTGCGGGGGTTGGTGCCGGTGTTCATCACGGTCAGCAGGTGTTCGAACTGTTCGGCGGTGGCGAAGATTTCCAGGTGCTGCAGCCCGTGGCTGGGTTTGCGGATGAACGCGCCCTGTAACTGGCGCAGGACCTCTTCGGAGGGTTCGGCGCCGTCCTGGTCGAGTCGCGTCCATCCAGCGCCGGGCGATCCGGGCCAGGAAGTCCGGGTCGTGCTCGGCCGCGGTGCGGGTCAGGGCGTGTTCCATCCGGGCCATGGTCTCCGCGTCGCACAGCGGCCGGACCCGGTCCAGCGCCAGGGTGATGATGGTCGCGGACCGGGACGGGACCGTCCCGGCGGCCACGGCGGCGGCGAGTTCCTCGCGCAGCGGCGGCAGCGGCTGGCCGGTGATCCCGGTCCGCGGCAGCACCTCCCCGGCGAGGGAGAGCCGGCGGCTGGGCTTCGGCGGCGCTGATCTGCAACCGGTCCCGCAGGAACTCCCCGGTCTTCCGGTACCCGTCATCGACCACCGGGGAGCCCTCGTCCGCGGCCTCGCGGCGGGTGCGGTCCACGGCCCCGGCGGCAACGATCTGGAGGTACTCCGCGGCCCGGGAGAGTTCCTCGACCTGGCCGGCGAACTCCGCCGCCTCCCCGGGCCCGAGCAGCGCCGCGTCCGCGGCCGCCGTCGCACACAGACTCCCGCAGCTGGCCAAGAACCTCCGCCAGCGATCAGGGGCGGCGCCGCGCCGCAGTCATCATCCGGCCGGCCGGCCGGACGAGCGCTGAGAGCTGCGCTGGTTCCCATGAATCAATCCAGCCAGAGGCCTGCGACACTATAGGCTGCAGCGGAACAGACCGCGAACGTGCGGCGTCCCCATCGGAGCACGCGGCGGGACCACCGGCCGGCACCGGCCGGCTGACCGGCGGCAAGCGACCGCTGCACGGTTCCATGAGCAGCCAACCAGGGCCTGCGACACTAACGGCCACGGACAGCCGGCAGGACTCGCCGGCGGAGCATGCATCAGCCCAGCAGCCGACCGGCACGGACCGCCGGACAGCGATCATGCCCCCGCTGGCCGGACGCGCATGACAGCTCCCGATTCCATGCCAGTCAGGGGTGGCTACGACATTTTGGCCGCAGCCGAATCAGCACGAAACTACGGGCCGCTAATCACCCGTGGCCGGCCAAACTGCGTCCGGACGCCCGGGGAGAACAGCACCGACTCGGGCGGCTCCGGACACCGTGATGCCCGTTGCCGCGATGAGCTGATCCTCCAGCACCGTGACCCGGGCCCGGAACAGCGGCCACGGGCTGTGGGTATTCGGAACGTAGAGCGTCTTGCCGCGGAAACGGGTGTGCAGGCCGAACCGGGCCGTGAGGTGGACGGACAGCGGGTCGGTGGCTTCGGCGTCGAACTCCGGAACGACCGCGAAGTCGCTCCGCGCACCGCCCCGGAAACGGCGTACCGAGTATCCCGGTCGACGGGTCCGCCCGGTTGGCCGCCCTGAAGCGGTCCCGGGACCACACGTAGGGGATTCCCGCCGCGCGCGCCGCCAGCACCACGGCCAGCCGCGACGCATCCAGGCTGAGGAAAACGACGCCCCGGGTGCCGTCCGGCTCCCGGGAGTAGAGCCGCACGTTGATCTCGTTGAAGCTCCCGAAGTAGGGAATCGCCGGGCCCCGGCCCAGGCCGGCGCCCTGCATGCGGAAGCCGATCAGCCCCACCCACGCGGATCCGTCGAAGCTCGTCCGGCACCACCCCGGGCGGCATGAACGGCGGCCGCGACGTGCTGAGGAATGCGCCAGTGCAGGAAGACCGCGTCCGTCCACCGCTGGTCCATGATGACCGGCCGGGCAGTTCCGGCGGCGTCGGGCCAGGGATCGGTACCCATCACGGGTCACGCCGGCGCCGCCGGCGCAGCCGCCTGCGTCGCCGGCGGGCTGCTTCTGCCAGGGCCAGCGGCCGGTGATTTCGAGCTCGAGGGAGAAGCTCAGGAACGTCCGGATCAGCACGATGATGGCCAGCACGCCCACGCTCTCGAAGGTGGGGGTGACGGCGACGGTCCGGATGATGTCGGCCGCCACGAGCAGTTCCAGGCCCAGCAGGATGGAGCGGCCCAGCAGTTGCCGGTAGGAGCGGTAGACGGAGAGCGGTTCGGAACCGGCCGGCAGGCTGCCGCGGCTGGAATCCCCGCAGCGCCATCGGGATGGACACCAGGGCGCCGATGACCATGACGGCCACACCGGCGAAATCCATGAACCGGCCGACGGTCTCGATAATGTGCTGGAAATCCATGCTGCCCCTCGGTGGAGTCGGGTGTGAACTAGTGGCGGATAGCGGCGACGCGTCAGGGGTGCCGCACGCCGACGCCGGCCAGGATGGCGCGGTAGCCCTCGCGGAAGCTCGGATAGGCGAACTCGAAGCCGGTGCCGCGCAGCAGCGCGTTGCTGCACCGCTTGTTCCCGCCGCGCGACGGCTCGCCGCCGGCTGCGCCGACTGCCGCCGCGCACGCGACGGCTCGCCGCCGGACGCACTAGCCCCCGACGCCGGTGCCGCCGGTCCGGGCTCCGGGAGTCCCAGCTCGGCGGCCAGGAACCGCAGCACCTCGCCCAGTTCGGCAGGCTCGTTGTCCACGCCCAGGTACAGCGGGCGCCGGCTCAGCGTCCATGGTGCACAGGTGCACGATCGCGGCAGCGGCGTCGTCGCGGTGGATGCGGTTGGTGAAGCGGGACTCCGCCGGGACCGTGGCGTTCCCGCCGCGCACCTGGTCGATCAGCCGGGTCCGGCCCGGCCCGTAGATGCCGCCGAGCCGCAGCACCACGGGCGAGATTCCGGTGCCGCGCAGCCGGCTGAAGAGCAGTTCCTCGGCCTCGCGGATGATGCGGCCGGAGAATCCGCCGGGATTCGGCGTCGTGGTTTCGTCCACCCAGCCGCCGTCGGCGTCGCCGTAGACGGCGGTGGAGGAGACAAACAGCACCCGCCGGACCGGCGCCCCGGAGGCCGCGACGGCGTCGAGCACGTGCGCCAGGCCGTCCACATACGCGGCCCGGTAGGCCTCCTCGGTGGGGGAGTCCGCCGCAATGGCGACGACGACGGCGGTGGTGTCCGCCGGGACCGGCGGCAGTTCGCCGGAGGTCAGGTCAGCCGCGGCGCCTTCGATGGCGGCCGGCAGTTTCTCCGGCGAACGCCGCCAGCCCACCACGCGGTGGCCGGCCGCGGCAAAACGCAGCCCGGCCTCGGTGCCCAGATCGCCGCAACCGGCCATCAGTACAGTCATACCGGCCAGTCTGCCAGCAATCGGCGGCCGCGAGCGTACGGACCGCCGGGACGTCCGCGGCCGCGGCTACCGCGCCGGGATCGGGAAGAAGACCCGCGGATCCTGCAGCAGGGCCGGGTAGTCGAAGTCCCGAGCGGGCCAGGATCTCGTTGACCTGGAAGTTGCGCGCGAAGCGGCCCGTCCACGGTGATCGGACGGCCCAGGACCTCGCCGACGGCGAAGGACGCGCCGCCGTCGAACGGGATCGGCGACGACGGACTTGCCCGGGCAGGGTGGTGAAGGCCTCTTCCTGCTGCCTGGCGCTTGCGGGTGGGCTTCTTCACGAGCGGCTTGGCCGGGCGCTTGCGGGCGTTCTTGTCCGGCCGGCGCGAACCGTTGTCCGCGTAGACGAACTGGTAGTCGTCGTCGCCCGGCGGCGGCCTTGGCCGTGCCGCGCGACCGGCGGCAGGCTGATGGTGTCCAGCTGCTCGCGGATCGGTGTCGCCCAGCGGCAGGCGCAGGACCCACATGCGGTCGCCGGCGGGGTCTTCCGGCAGCAGCTCGTGCTTGGGCTCGGGCCAGACGTACTCCAGGTCCGGGTCCGTGCCCGGGAACACCTCGGTGTAGAACCGCGGGTCCTTGGCGAGCAGCCGGGAGCGGTGGCTGAGGTGGAAGTCCGGGTTGCCCAGCCAGACGGCATCGGGATCTTGGCGGCGTAGTCCGGGTGGGCGGCCTGCGGGGCGAACTCCATGATCTTCTCGCGGGTGGTGTCCTCGCCGCCGCGGGCGGTCCATTCGTCCACCATGGCCAGGCCGTACATGGTCAGCGCCGGGACGTGGCCCATCCACATCCGGACGGCCGGGTGGGACTGCCAGCCGTACTCGGGAATCACCAGCGCACGCAGCATTTGCAGCGCTTCGACGCGCTGCTTGCCGAGCCGCACGCGGTCAAGGGCCGCGGCGCTCTGCTGGAAATCGGGGAAGGGGAGGAAAGTCTGCATCTCTCCAGTTTGGGGCCACGGGGCCGCAACGCCAATTGCTGGGGGTCCGCGGGTGAGCGTGTTCACATTTCGGATACGGTACAGACAGTTCCCAGCCCGGGGATTTATCATTTACGGCAACCACCCCAGCCGCACGGAAGACCCGCCATGACCCCTAAATCAGACGGCGCCCTTTGCGCCAAAGTACGGACAAATGCTCGGCCCGGAAGCCAACGGCATCCTGGTCCTCGAAGAATTCACCCTCGACCCGGCCGAGGCCCGCAAGGAACAGACGGCTTCCGCGCGGCCCTGGCCTCGGTGGCCCTGACCATGCGTCGACTGCTGGCGTTCCGGCTGTTCATCGCCGTCGTGGCGATCGCCAACCTGCCGCTCTTCCTGCTCTCCAGCGGCTGGGAGATCTACGTCGATCTCGCTGACGCTCGTGGTGGCGGTCCACGCGGCCGTGTCCTGGCTGAACCGGCATGAACCGCGGCTGCGGCAGCGCCGGATGCTCGAGCTGCACCTGCACCGGGAACGCAGCGACAACTACCGCAAGGTCCGCGACGCGGTGAAGTACGTGATCGACACCCCGGCCCGGATGAACGAACAGCTCTACCTGGAACTGCTCGCCGCCAAGCGCGTCGCCCTGCACCTCGCCCAGGGCACCGTGGCCCTGCTGGACACCAGCGACGACGCCGCCTGGAAGGTCCGCATCGTCCGCGAACTGCCGCCGGACGCGCCTGACGGCTCAGCGACAGCCGAACGAACAACTAAACGACGACGCCGGAGCGGTCCCCCGAGGGGACGCCCGGCGTCGTCGTTTAATGCAGCCTTGCCGACCTGCGCCTCAGGCGGGGAGCTGCAGGACCTGGCCCGACGAGCACGAGGTCCGGGTCGCTGATGGTGTCCGCGTTGGCGTCGGCCAGGAGCTGCCAGCCGCCGGTGATGTTGAGCTTCTCGGCGATCTTGCTCAGGCTGTCGCCGCTCTGCACCGTGTAGGTCTCGCCGCTCAGGGCCACCGCGGCAACGTGCCGCGGCGCCGCCTGGACGGGGGCCTGCTGCGCCGGCGCGCCCTGGACGGAACGGCCTGGACCGGCAGCCTGGCACCGGTGCCTTGGCCGGCGCCTGGGCGGCCGGCGCCGGAAGCTGCGCCGGGGCCGCCGCCGCGCCGCCGCTCAGGCCCAGCTGCGCGGAGCAGGCCGGCCACGCGCCCCAGCCCTGGCTGGCCTGGACCTTCTGCGCCACGGCGATCTGCTGTTCGCGGCTGGCGCTGGCCGCCGAGCCTGTGCCGCCGTGGGCGGCCCAGGTGCTCGGGCTGAACTGCAGCCCGCCGGAGTAGCCGTTGCCGGTGTTGATGCTCCAGTTGCCGCCGCTCTCGCACTGGGCCAGCGCATCCCAGGTCGAAGTGCGACGTCGCGGTAGGGGTAGCGGCGCCTGCTGCGGTGGCGGAGAGGGCGACGCCGGCAACCGAGATGGCGGCCAGGGCGGCGCCGCGGCGCGCGGCAGTAGTAAGGGTTGAGGTCTTCATGGTTTCAGCTGCTCCTGAGGGCCACCGGCGCTCGGTCCGTCCCCGGACGTTATCGCGCCACTGCCCGCCCCTGACGTTAGAGGTCATCTGCGGTGTCTGCCGGTCGGGCAGTTCATGGTGGTGGCAGCACCGGGCATGCAAACGCCCGATTGCGGGCGTGCGTCCACGGTAGGGCAGCCCGGGACCCTGATCAACCGCCTCGCCGGAAGCTTTTCGGCGGTTCAGCCGCCCAGCGCCACCGCAAGGTAGGGGGCGGTCCTGCTCTTTTTGGAGCGCGCGACGACGGCGGGTTCCCCGGCAGCGATGATCTTGCCGCCGGCGTCGCCCCCGGCCGGGCCCAGGTCGATCACCCAGTCCGCGGCGGCCACCACGTCCATGTCGTGCTCCACCACCACCACGGTGTTGCCGGCGTCCACCAGCCGGTGCAGCTGCGCCATCAGGAGTTCGACGTCGGCCGGGTGCAGCCCGGTGGTGGGCTCGTCCAGCAGGTAGAGCGAGTGGCCGCGCTGGGCACGCTGCAGTTCGGTGGCGAGCTTGATGCGCTGCGCCTCGCCGCCGGAGAGCTCGGTGGCGGGCTGGCCCAGCCGGAGGTAGCCCAGGCCCACCTCGCGCAGGGTCTGCAGGGCGCGCGCGGCGGCGGGGACGTCGGTCAGGAACTCGGCGGCCGCGTCGACCGTCATGCCGAGCACCTCCGCGACGTTCTTGCCGCGGTAGCGTGACCTCCAGGGTCTCCGGGTTGTAGCGCGAGCCGTGGCATTCCGGGCACGGGCCGTAGCTGCCGGGCAGGAACAGCAGTTCGACGGCCACGAAGCCCTCGCCCTGGCAGGTTTCGCAGCGCCCGCCGGCGACGTTGAAGGAGAACCGTCCGGCGCCGAAGCCCCGGGCCTTCGCCTCGTCCGTGGCGGCGAATTCCTTGCGGACGGCGTCGAAGAGCCCGGTGTAGGTGGCGAGGTTGGAGCGCGGGGTGCGGCCGATCGGCTTCTGGTCCACCTTCACCAGCCGGTCGATCTGCTCCAGCCCGGACACCGGGCCGACGCTCAGCGGGGTGCCGGGTTCCTCGGAGCCCTCGGCCACCTCTTCCGGTGCCGCCGCGGCGTCGGCCCCCGGATGCAGCCAGGTGTTGGCCACCTCGGCGAGGACCTGGCTGACCAGGGTCGACTTGCCCGAGCCGGAGACGCCGGTGACGGCGGTCAGGACGCCGAGCGGGAAGCTGGCGTCGAGGTTCTGCAGGTTGTGGCGGCTGATGTCGCGCAGCTCCAGCCAGCCGGCCGCCTCCCGGCGGGCCCCGCCCGCGGAAGCGCCGCCGTCGTCGTGCCGCCGCCGTCGCCGTGTCGCGGTCGTCCGGGAACAGGTAGGGCCGCGTGACGGAGGCGTCCACCCCGGCGAGGCCGGCCACCGGGCCGCTGTAGAGGACCTCGCCGCCGCCCTCGCCGGCGCGCGGGCCGACGTCCACCAGCCAGTCGGCGCGGCGCACCACGTCCATGTTGTGCTCCACCACGAAGACCGAGTTGCCGGAGGACTTGAGCTGGTCCAGGACCGCGAGCAGCGGTTCGGCGTCGGCCGGGTGCAGGCCGGCGGAGGGCTCGTCCAGCACGTAGATCACGCCGAAGAGCCCGGAGCGCAGCTGGGTGGCGATCCGCAGCCGCTGCATCTCGCCGGGGGAGAGGGTGGGGGTGGACCGGCCCAGCGCGAGGTAGCCCAGGCCCAGGTCCAGGAGCACGGTGACGCGCTGCAGCAGGTCGCGGGTGATGGCGACGGCCACCTCGTTGGACTCGCCGGAGGACTGCTTGCGCGAGGCGGTCCCCGCCGACGTGAGCTCGGTGGTGGGGCGGATGATCGCAGCGAGTTCGGTCATCGGGACGGCGTTGAGCTCGGCGATGGTCTTCCCGGCGAACGTCACGGCGAGGGCTTCGGGGCGCAGGCCGCTGCCGCCGCAGCGCGGGCACGGGCCGGTTTCCATGAAGCGCAGCACCTTCTCGCGCATGGTGGCGCTCTTGGAGTCGGCGAGGGTGTGCAGCACGTAGCTGCGGGCGCTCCAGAAGCGGCCCTTGTACGGCTTGGCGACGCGGTCGCGCTGCGGCGTCACCTCCACCACGGGCTGCTCCTCGGTGAAGAGGATCCAGTCGCGGTGCTTCTTGGGCAGCTTCCGCCAGGGGGTGTCGACGTCGTAGCCCAGGTGGGTGAGGATGTCGCGGAGGTTCTTGCCCTGCCAGGCGCCGGGCCAGGCGGCGATCGCGCCGTCGCGGATGCTCAGCGAGGGATCCGGGACCAGCGAGGATTCGGTGACCGTGTGGGCGATGCCGAGGCCGTGGCACTCCGGGCAGGCGCCGGCCGCGGTGTTGGGGGAGAACGCGTCCGAGTCCAGCGGCGCGGCGCCGTCGGGGTAGCTGCCGGCGCGGGAGAAGAGCATGCGCAGCGAGTTGGACAGCGTGGTGACCGTGCCCACGGTGGAGCGGGAGCTGGGCGTGCCGCGGCGCTGCTGGAGTGCGACGGCGGGCGGCAGCCCGGTGATCAGCTCCACCTTCGGGTTGTGGCCCTGCTGGATCAGCCGGCGGGCGTAGGGCGCGACGGATTCGAAGTAGCGGCGCTGGGCCTCCGCGTAGATGGTGCCGAAGGCGAGCGAGGACTTCCCGGAGCCGGAGACGCCGGTGAAGGCGACGATCGCGTCGCGGGGCACGTCCACGTCCACGTTGCGCAGGTTGTTTTCCCGGGCGCCGCGGACCCGGACGAAGCCGTCCGTGGGGTGGTCCGGCGCCAGTCCGGCAAGATCGGAAGCCTGCTGATTATTCTGCATCTGTTCGACTCTAGCCGTCCTGGCAGGCCGCGGGCATATCCTTACCGAATGGAAACTTACGACGGCGGCGCCGTTGCGCCGCAGGCAGGGCAGGGGGCCGGGCCGCAGGCAGGAGCAGGGGGCTGGGCCGCAGGTTGAGGGTGTCCCCGAGTTCGCCGAAGTCCCCGAAGGAGTCCACGCCGCGTTGCCGGTCGCGGAGCTGCACCTGCACATCGAGGGCACCCTGGAGCCTGAGCTGATCTTCGCGCTCGCCGAACGCAACGCGATCACGCTGCCCTATGCGGACCTGGACGAGTTGCGCGCCCGGTATGAGTTCACGGACCTGCAGTCGTTCCTGGATTTGTACTACGCGAACATGGCTGTGCTGCAGACCGAACAGGACTTCGCGGACATGACCCGCGCCTACCTGGCGCGGGCCGCGACGGCCGGGGTCCGGCATGCCGAGATCATGCTGGATCCGCAGGCGCACCTGTCCCGCGGGGTGTCGCTGGAGACCTGCGTGAACGGTGTGGCCTCGGTGCTGGCCGCCTCGGAGCAGGAGTTCGGCATCTCGACCCTGCTGATCGCCGCGTTCCTGCGCGACCAGTCCGAGGAATCGGCGCTGGAGGTGCTGGAGCAGCTGCTCGCCATGGGCGCGCCGATCGCCGGGATCGGGCTCGATTCGGCCGAGGTGGGCAACCCGCCGTCGAAGTTCGAGCGGCTCTTCGCCCGGGCCGGGGAGGCGGGGCTGCGGCGGATCGCGCACGCCGGCGAGGAGGGCCCGCCGTCGTACATTATCGAGGCGCTGGACCTGCTGGGGGTGGACCGGATCGACCATGGCATCCGCTGCATGGAGGACCCCGAGCTGGTGGAACGCCTGGTCCACGAACTGATGCCGCTGACCGTCTGCCCGCTCTCCAACGTCAGGCTCCGCGCGGTGGACACGCTGGCCGAGCACCCGCTGCCGGGCATGCTGGCGGCCGGGCTCAACGTCAGCGTGAACTCGGACGACCCGGCCTACTTCGGCGGGTACGTGGACGACAATTTTGCCCAGCTCAGGTCCGTGATCGGGCTCTCCGAGTTCGACTGCGTGCGCCTCGCGGCCAACTCCATCCGGTCCTCCTTCGCGAGCGAGGAACGCAAGACGGAGCTGCTGGCCGAACTGGCGGCGTCCGGCCGCTAAACCCCGAGTTGCCCTATCACTTATGGCTGCTAACCCGGCCGGATAGGAGCCATAACTGATAGGGCAACCGGACCGGGGGCGAGGCGGACTCTAGCCGGCTTGCTTGCCGCGGGCCACGGGTTTGCCCAGGCGCAGGAGCGCGGCCGTGATCGCGGTGACCGCGGCGCAGACCGCGGCACCCCAGGCAATGTCGGTCAAGGCCACCACGGCCGGGAAGTCCTTGAGGATGGCGAACGCGGTCAGTGCCCAGGTGGCGTAGGTGAAGAAGCCGAAGAGTGCCGCTCCGCCCACCCGGCTCCGAAGCGTGGCGCTCGGGTCGTTGGGCCGGACGCCGTAGTGCACGATGCCCACCACATAGATGACGTAAAACAGGACGGCGCCGAGAACATTGAAGTTGGCGGGGAGCAGGTGACCGATCTGGCTTCGATACTGCTGGTTGGCCACGGCGCCGATCCAGACCGCATCGATGCCGGCGAAGACGACGGCGGCCACCGCGTAGGCGAGCAGCCACTTCTTGGTTGGACCGGTCATGATTCGTATCCCTCCGAAAGCGCCGGCAGAGCCCCGCGCACCAGGCCCATGATCCCATGGACGCCGCGGGGCGGTGCCCGCAACTGACCCTCCCGGACCGTCACAGGGGGTCACGACACACAGAGTTAACCTTGTCTGGTCGCGGAACCCGCCGAAGCTTGGCAAAATGCAGGTGGATCAATTGCTTCTAAGGAGACCCATGGGCGCGAACGCAGCGGAAAACACCAACCTTCGGCTTAAGGCTGTACTGGACGTCCTGGCCGAGGGGGTCTGGTCGGGCGAGAAGCTGAACGCCGGCGTCGTGCTCGGCGAGGCGATCGCGCGGGTGCCGCTCAACGAGCACGAGCGCGAGCTGCTCAGCGGCGGCATTCCCCGCGGCCACAAGGCACTCACCAGCGCCACGGCCAAGCTGGTCAAGGCCGGCTGGCTGGTCAAGGGCCGCTCCGGCTGGACCATCACCGAGGACGGCCAGCGCGCCACGGTCGCCTTCGCGGACCCCGCAGCCTTCACGGCAGCGCTCGACGCCGGCACCCCGGTTCCGGCCGACACCCCGCTGCCGTCCGCCCCCGCCGGAAAGCCGGCGCGCCAAGGCCGCCCCGAAGGCCGTCCAGGTCGCCAAAAGGTCGCCGAGAAGGTGGCCGACACGGCCGCCAAGCTGGTCGAGGAAGCCGTCGCCCCGGTCGCCAAGGCGGTCCGGAAGCGCAAGGCCGCGGACAAGGCCGCTGCCGCCGCAGCCGCCGGCCGCCGCAGCACCGACGTCCAGCCGGCCGTCGAGCAGCCTGTTGAACAGCCCGCAGCGGTGGCCGTGGCCGGCGACTTCAACGTCCTGCTGGGCGCGCCCGCGAACTGGGCGCCGCAGTACGACGAGTCCCAGATGCAGCTGGACGAGGTGGACCAGCTCTGGAAGCTCGCCGCGGACCTGCCGGCCGGCTCCTACAGCTTCAAGATCGCGATCAACCGCTCCTGGGACGAGAACTACGGCGCCTTCGGCCACTTCGACGGCGCCAACCACGAGGTGCACCACCGCGGCGGCGTCCTGGTCATCCGCTACGACCACCGGACCCGCGACATCGTCGTCGACTAGCCATCGACAGGAAGCCGTCCTTTCGACGCGCAAATGAGCCTGCGACGCCCAAATCCGGGTGTCGCAGGCTCATTTGCGTGTCGGGGGAGGATTTGCGCATCTTGGACCTGCCGGCGAGCGCGCGGGGAGGCCTAGCATTGCCTCATGGATGCCGTCGACGTTGCGGGTCTGCGAATTCGCTACCGGCGTGCGGGCGAGGGGCCGGCGCTAGTCCTTCTGCATGGCGCATACGAAGATAGCCGCATCTGGAGACGCCAGTTCGACGCGCTGTCGGATGAATTCATGGTTTTCGCCTGGGACGCACCGGGGTGCGGCGGATCCGAGGTTCCGCCGGCTGAGTTCACCGCGAAGGACTTGGGCGACGCCCTGGCCGGATTCCTCCGGGAAGCGGTGCCGGGCAGGCCCCACATCCTCGGGTTCTCCATGGGCTCCGGCATCGCACTGGAGCTCTACCGGGGTCACCCGTCCGTCCCCGCGTCACTGCTGCTCGTCTCGGCCTACGCCGGCTGGGCGGGATCCCTGCCGCCTGAGGAAGTCGAGCGCCGCTACGCGCAAGTGCTGGCCGAACTCGAGCAGCCGCCGGAACGATTCATCCCCGGGTGGCTGCCAACCCTCTTCACCGGCCGTGCAGATCCTGCGGTTGTGCAAGAAGCCAGCGCCATCATGGCGGACTTCCACCCGGCCGGCATGCGGGCACTCCTGAACGCGAGCGCACGTGCCGACTACCGCGAAGTCC
The DNA here is from genome assembly GCA_963698285.1 of uncultured Actinomycetota bacterium. GTDB lineage: Bacteria > Actinomycetota > Actinomycetes > Actinomycetales > Micrococcaceae > Arthrobacter. The sequence continues at coordinate 179,406 of CAVOQF010000022.1, forward strand.
TGCCGACCATCGAGGTGCCCACGCTGCTCCTGTACGGTGCCGAGGACGTGCGCGCGCCGCTGAGCGTGGCGCGGGAGATGCACCGGCAGATAGCGGGCTCAAGGCTCGCCATCATTCCCGAGGCCGGGCACATGGCGGCGCTCGAGGCGCCGGAAGCCTTAACGCCGAGGTACGCCGGTTCCTGCGCGGCGTTACCGAAGGTTGACGCCTGCTAGAACCGCGTGGGGTCCGGGCCCGGTGGAACGGGCGGCGGCGGTACCGGGCCGGGATCCGGGATGGGCAGCGGACCCGGCGTGGGTGCGGGCCCCGGTGCGGGTCCCGGCGTCGGACTTGGCCCCGGCGCGGGAATGGGCGCCGGCGGGGTGGGTCCCGGATCCGGCGGGAACGGATCGCCCGGCTGCGGCTCCGGCGACGTCGGGCCCGGCTCGGGCGGGAACGGGGACGGCTCGGGCGCTGGTGGGATGGTCATGGCACCGATTATCGACCCGCAACACCCGAGAGGGAAGGTGGCAGGTAAGAGCCTAGTTCTGCGCCGCGATCGACTTGTCCCGGTCCTCGAACACCTCCTCGCCGGGGCCGGAGAACGCGCGGGAGCGCTGCACGGCCTCGATCGAGCCGGTGAACAGCTGGGAATCGTGCGGGTCGGACGGCAGCCGCGCGGCGGTCTCGTCGGACGCGGAGAGTTTGCCGGGCGCCTGGCTGTCAGGCTGCGTGGAGGCCGCGGCGGAGGGCATGGACTCGAGCCGGACGTGCGGCAGCGCCGTCGGGTGTTCCTGCTGCAGGAAGAGCACCAGCTCCTCGCGGATCAGGCAGCGCAGGTCAAAGAGCGAGGCGCTGTCCCCGGCGCTGACCAGGATGCGCACCCGGACGAAGCCCGCCGTCGCGTCGGTGATCTGCAGGATGCCCACGCGCTCGTCCCAGAGTTCGGTGGACGGCGAGCACCTTCTTCAGCTCGGCACGCATGGCTTCCACCGGGGCGCGCCAGTCGAGGTCGAACTCCACGGTGCCCATCACCTCGGACTGGCGCCGGGTCCAGTTCTCGAACGGGGTGGTGGTGAAGTACGTCGAGGGCAGGATCAGCCGGCGGTCGTCCCAGATGTGGACCACCACGTAGGTCAGGGTGATTTCCTCGATCCGGCCCCATTCCTTCTGGACCACCACCACGTCGTCCACCCGGATCGCGTCCGTGAAGGCGAGCTGGATGCCGGCGAAGACGTTGACCAGGGAGGTCTGCGCGGCGAGGCCGGCGACGATCGAGATCACGCCGGCGGAGGCCAGCAGCCCGGCGCCGAGGGCCTGGATGGCGGGGAAGGTCAGCATGACGATGCCGAGCGCCACGATCGCGATCAGGGCGACGCCGATCCGCCGGGCCAGGATCACCTGGGTGCGGAGCCGCCGGGCACGCCGGTTGTCCGCCACGTCCACCCGGTAGCGGGTGAGCACCATGGTCTCGATGATCAGCAGCACGGCGATCGCCAGCCAGGCGACGGACCCGATCAGTGCGATCTCCAGGGCATGGTCCACGTTGCGGCGCCACTCGGCGTCCTCGGTGGTCAGGGCCAGCGCGATCCGGACGCCGATCAGGCAGAGCGCGAGGCGCAGCGGCAGGCGCGCCACCCGGGAGGTCTCGCGGAGCGCCTCCTGCTTGCGGTTGAGCCGGAGCACCACCCGGCGCACCAGCCAGGAGGCGAGCAGCCCGGCGGCCACGGCGAGGGCCACGGCGAGGTAGAAGGGCATGGCGGGATCGAGGACGTCTTGCATCACTTAAGGTCTAGCAAGCTTCGCGCGACCAACTGAAATCGGTGGAATGTCAACGTGGGAAGCATCACGGCCGGGCCGCGCCGGCCGCACCGGCCGCCGCCGCACCCGGCGACCGATTAGGGACCTAAGGCCCTAGTTTCCCCGCGCGAAAGCCCCGAGAATGGTCCAATCACTTGCATATTCCCAGGGGGAGGGTGTCATGCGCCGCAGCCGCATCGTTGGCCACAGTCAGTTCGGCCGCGTTCTGCACGGCGGCCGTTGCTCGCAGGGTGCGGGTCACCGGCAGCGGCGCCCGCCACCAGCTCGCCGCGCCGACGACGAGTCACTGCCACGTCGAGCGCACCGGCGCCGTCGCCGAGTCCATCGGCCAGCTCCGCCCGTCCCGCCACCGGTCCCGGCGGGCTGGAAGACGTTCACGACGTCGGACGGCACGCTCGCGTTCGACTACCCGGAGACGTGGACCATCAAGGACCCGGCCGGACCGCCGGCTGAAGGGGGCGTGCTCGTGGACCTGGTGAGTGACTACGGCAAGACGATGGCCACCCTGCGGACCGGCATGGTCACGGGCGCCGAGTGCACGGAGAAGTTGCCCTTCATGGTGTACGACACCGAGCCCGTCCCGGCGCTGGCCCAGGACGGGGCGACCCCGCGGTTCGTCTACGAGGGGCGGACCGACCCGGCGTCGAGCGATCCGTCGAAGGCGCCTCACCTTCGGCCTACGGCATCACCTCCGCGCCGGAACCCATCGGGGACGACGGCCTGCCCCATCTCCCACTTCTTCACCTGGCCGCCCAGCGGCGCCATCGTTCGGCGGCGTCTACGACCCGTTCGACACCACCCCGGGAGCTCCCAAGAACGTGGACACCCCCGAGGTGTACATGGACACCACCGAGTACAAAGACGTCAAGCAGGCGATCATGTCACTGCGGCCGGCCGGAAAGTAGGGCCGGGAGGACACGGGTTCGGGCGGCGGCCGCCGCCCTTGGAGTGGCCCTGCTGCTCGGCGGCTGCGGCGCCGCCGGGCACTGGTCCGGCTGCTGACGTCCTGCGGCCGGTCCGACGGCGGACAGCCGACGGCGCGCCGGCGCAGCCAGACTCCAGGGCAGCACCGCAGCACCGTCGGACCACGACGCCGTCGGATCGCACGCCGGCGGAGGGGACGCCGTCGTCGGGCTGGAAGACGTTCACGACGACGGACGCGGGCTGTCCTTCGACTATCCCGCCGGACTGGACGGTCAAGGACCCCGGCGGGGCGCTCGGCGGCGAGTTCGTGGACGTACTCAACGCCGAGGGGAAACCGATGGCCAGCCTGCGCACCAACATCGTCACCGGCGCGGAGTGCGTCGGCAAGTACCCCGTACCAGGTCTACGATTCCGAGCCGATGCAGGCGCTCGCCGAGGGCGGGGGCGCGCGACGGCGGCGTGCCCCGCTACGTGTTCGAATCCCGCGGCGACGACACCGGGCCGGTGGCCACACAGTCCACCATCGCGGCGTACGGCATCACCATGGTGCCCGAAGAGTCCGGCGACCTGGCGTGCCCGATGTTCCACCTGTTCCTGTGGCCGCCGAGCGGCGCGTTCTTCGGCGGCACGTACAACCCGGAGAACAACGCGACGCCCGGCGACCCCGCACTGCCGTATCTGGAGAAGGCCAAGCTGTACGCGTCCACCCCGGAGTACCAGACGATCCGGAAGATGATCACGTCCCTGCGCCCGGCGAAGGCCGGGGCTAGATCCTCCCGCCGGCCGCGAGGTCGGACCGGCGGGAGCTCAGCCTTGCTCACACGGCGGGGAAGTGCCTGCGCCGGTGGGTGTGGGGATGCGGCAGTTGGCTGCTCTTGGTCCAGGTGGTGCCGCCCCAGGGGGTGGAATGCGTTTCCCGGATCAGCCCGGTGCCGGCGCACTCACGGACGGCCATGATGCCGTCGGCCGCGGAACGCTTGTCCTCGAAGGCCTTTGAGACAGCGAGCACTGTGCCGTCAGCCCCCAGCAGCCGGAACCGGACGTTCGATTCTGCGTCGGTGAAGATCTCGAATTGTCCTGCCATTGTCTTTTCCTTTCAGGCGTTCCGGCGGGCGACGCGGGGTGTCCGCTGTGCAAGGCGCCGGAGGTCTTCTTCCACCCTCCTTGGGCCTGCGGCGGGGCTGAAAGGGGCGAAAGTCCCTGATGTCGCCGGTGCCGGGCCGGGACTACATTGGAGCCATGGCTGATTTCGCTGAGTGGTTCCGGACCGGCGGACGCGGGGACCGCCGTGCGGCTGACGGCCCGGGTCCAGGGCATGGTGCAGGCGGTCGGCTTCCGCTACTGGACGGTGCGCAAGGCCGAGGAACTGTCGTTGCGCGGCACGGTCAGGAACGACGACGACGGCACTGTCGCCGTCGTCGGTGGAGGGCCCGCAGGCGGTGGTGCTGCAGTTCCGGAGCTGGCTGCGCTCGCCGGAGGCGCCCGGGCGGGTGGACCAGGTGGAGGAACGGATCTCGCCGGCCACCGGGGCGTTCAGCAATTTCCGGGTGGTGTACTGACGCGCTGCTCACGCCCTGTGCAGCGGCGTGAGCAGTCCGCTCGCCAGCACTGCCTTGCGGGACAGGGTTTTGTAGCCCTCGCGTTCGAACAGCACCGTGATCAGCGTCGTCGTCGTGCCGCATCACCAGGCCCGGGCCCCAGAGGGCATGCTCAACGGGCGAGTTCAGCGGAAACGCCGCCGCGCCGGTAGCGGCAGCCGCGGCAGCGCCGTCGTCGTGCGCACGGAAGGCCGTCCCGCTGCCGGTGGAGCCGTCATCGGTGCAGTTGTCGCAGTTCCCGCACGGCGCGGGGAGGTCCTCGCCGAAGTAGCCCAGCAGGAACTGGCGGCGGCAGCGGTGGGTCTCGGCGTAGCTGCGCATCATCGCGATGCGGGACTTGTCCACGCGCTCGCGCGCCGCGGCAAGGTCGACGGCGCGGTCCACCAGCTGCGCGGGATCGGCGCCCGGGTCGAGCCGGACGGAGCCCTCCGACGCGGTGACGGCGCCGGTGTCCTGGAGCTGGTTCAGCAGTCCGGTGAGCCGGCGCGGCGGGAATCCCGTCAGCCGCCGCGAGGGTCGCCGGCGGCACGGCTCCGCCGGCGCCGCGCAGGACGGCGAGGACCGCCAGGAGTGCGTCCTCGTCGGGCCGGTGGGTGGCGAAGAAGCGGCGCAGGCCCAGGTCCTCGGACCGGTAGTGCAGCACCGCGCCGGGCGGGCAGGCCGTCGCGGCCGGCCCGGCCGATCTGCTGGTAGTAGCTGTCCAGCGACTCGGGGATGTCCGCGTGCAGCACGAACCGGACATCCGGCTTGTCGATCCCCATGCCGAACGCGGTGGTCGCCACCACCACGTCGAGCCCGCCGGCGAGGAACTGCCGGTGCACCTCGCTCCCGTTCCGCCGGGCGTCCGGCCCGCGTGGTAGGCGGCGGCGCGGAGTCCCTTTCGCGCCAGCTTCGCGGCGTACTTCTCGGTGTCCTTGCGCTTGGCGGCGTAGACCAGGCCCGGGCCGTGCAGTTCGGCCACCAGCGCCGCCGCCTGCCGCGACCACCGCGCGGCGCTTGTCCTTGTCCTCGTGGTGCCGGACGCACGTCCAGGCCGATGTTGGGGCGGTCGAAGCCGTGGACCAGGACCAGCGGGTCCCTCATCCGCAGGCGGTCCAGGATCTCCTCGCGGACCGGGGGAGCGGCGGTGGCGGTGAGCGCCGCCGTCGTCGGGCTGCCCAGGCGCTCGCGGACCGCGCCGAGCCGAAGGTAGTCGGGCCGGAAGTCGTGGCCCCAGGTGGAGACGCAGTGGGCCTCGTCCACCACGAACAAGGCGATGTTGAGGGCCGCGAGCCGGTCCACCGTGCTGGCCTTGGCCAGCTGCTCCGGGGCGAGGAACAGGAACGCGGCGTCGCCCTGCTCCACGGATTGCCAGGCGCGCTCCTGTGCCGCGGGGCTGTGCGAGGAGTTGACGGCGACGGCGTGGTCCGGGCCGAGGGCGTCCGCCAGGCCGTCCAGCTGGTCCTCCTGCAGGGAGATCAGCGGGGACACGACGACGGTGGGCCGCTTGAGCCTGCCGGTGCAGGAGCAGCGCGGGGACCTGGTAGATGGCCGACTTCCCGTAGCCGGTGGGCATCACGGCGAGGACGTCGCGGCCGGCGGCGAGGGCGCGCATGCCGGTGAGCTGCCCGTCGCGGAGGTCGGGGAGGCCGAAGGCGACGGCGGCGAGCGTGCGGAGGGCGCCGTCGTCGGGCGCTGCGTGGTCCGGCCCGGCGGTGGCCTGCTCATTCGGCGGCTCCCTTGCGGCGTTTGGGACTGTGGCGGCCGGCGGGCCGGCCGTCTGAGTTCAGGGTAGGCGCAGCCGGGCGGCTGCCAGGAACACGTCGGCCGGGACGAAGGGCCCTCGGCAGGGACCGCCGCGGTGGGTAGGGTGGCGCCCATGCAGAAGATATCGATCGACGCGCTGGCGCGGCAGCAGCTGACGGCGGCGCTCGCGGCCGGCAGCGGCCGGGCCGCCGACACCGTCTACGGCGGGCACGAGAAAATCCTCCGCCAGACCGTGATGGCGTTCAAGGCCGGGACCCAGTTGAGCGAGCACCAGAACCCGGGGGAGGCGACGGTCTTTGTGCTCCGCGGCTGCGTCCGGCTGCAGGCCGGCACCGAATCCTGGCAGGGGAAAACCGGCGACCTGCTGATCGTCCCGGACGGGCTGCACAGCCTGCAGGCGGAAGAGGATTCGGCCATCCTGATGACGGTGGCGAAGACCAAGGGCTGAGCCAGGGACAGCCCGCCCACCGGACTTTCCGGCGGCTGTTGTCAGTGCGCGGGAGTGGGCCTACGCTGTGGCACGGCGGCCCCATTCCGGGGACCGGCTCCAGGATCCTCCCACATGGGGGTGCCATGCTCACCCCCGGATGCCTGCGTCCTGGATTCACGGGACAGGAACGACCATGACCAAATATCTGTTTGAAGCCAATTACCTGGGCGAAGGCATCAAGGGACTGATGCGCGAGGGCGGCAGCAAACGCCGCGACGCCCTGGTGGACGCGCTCAAGTCCGTCGGCGGAACGCTCGAATGCTTCTACTACGCCTTCGGGGACACCGACGTCCTGGGCGTCCTCGAGGCCCCGAGCGACGCCGACGCCGCGGCCCTTTCGCTGATGATCAATTCCACCGGCAACGTCAACGTGCGCCTGAAGCCGCTCATGACGGTGGAGGACATCGACGCAGCCGTCAAGAAGACGCCGTCGTACCGGGCGCCCGGGCAATAGGGCCGCTCAATCCTGCGCTGTGTGACGCGACCACCGGTTGGTGACCGCACCCGGGTTCGATCCCGGACGGCGCCGTAGGACAGACTGTTGCCGTGAGCAACTCATCCCGGACCGGTCTCGCCGTCGCAGGACTCAGCCTCGGCACCTCGCTGAACCCGCTGAACTCCTCGATGATCGCCGTCGCGCTGGTGGTGCTGCGCGACGATTTCGGGCTCGACGTCGCCACGGTCACCTGGGTGGTCACGTCCTTCTACCTCACCTCCGCGGCCGGCCAGCCGCTGATGGGCCGGCTCGCGGACCGTTTCGGCCCGCGCCGGCTGTTCCTGCTGGGCATGGTCCTCGTGGCGGTGACCTGCGCGCTGGCCCCGCTGGCGCCGAACTTCGCGCTGCTCTGCGTGGCGCGGGCGTTTATGGCCCTCGGGACGGCGACGGCGTATCCCAGCGCCGTCGTGATGGTCGCCGCGCTGGCGCGGCAGGCGAACGTGAAATCCACCCGGCCGCTGGGCCGGATCCAGATGGCGAACACCTCGGCCGCCGCCGTCGGGCCGGTGGTGGGCGGGCTGCTGGTGAGCCTGGTGGGCTGGGAGGCGCTGTTCCTGGTCAACGTGCCGCTCGCGCTGGTGGCGATCCTGGTGGTCCGGCGGTTCGCCCCGGCGGACGGCGAGCGGGAACGCGGCCGGGTGTCGGAGCTGCTGCGCGACTCGGACCTGCCGGGCATCGGGGCGTTCATCGGGGCCCTGGTGCTGGTGATGATGGCGCTGCTCAATGTGCTGCCCGGCTACCGGTGGTGGCTGCTGGGCGGCGGACTGCTGGTCGCGGCGCTGTTCGCCTGGCGGGAGCTGCGCTTCAACCCGCCGTTCCTGGACCTGCGGCTGCTGGGCCGCAACCGGCCGCTGCTGCTGGTGTACCTGGGTTTCGCGCTGTTCAGCGCCGTCTACTACTTCGCGTTCTTCGGGCTCCCGCAGCTGCTGCAGACCGCCGGCGGCTACGACCCGGGGATCGTGGGACTGCTGATGCTGCCGCTGGCCGCGATCTCGGTGGTCGGGACGCCGGCCGCGGTCCGCGCCATCGACAGGTTCGGCGTGCGGCGGGTGCTGATCGCCGGCGTCGTGCTGCTGATTCTGGCGTCGGGGACCATGTGGCTGCTGACCGCGTCCCTGGCCGTCCCGCTGGTGCTGGGAATGACGGCGCTGCTCGGGGTGCCCTACTGCGTGGTCAGCATCGCCTCGAGCCAGGGCATGTACCTGTCCACCCGGCTGGAGGAGCGCGGGGTGGCGGCCGGGATCTTCCAGACCTGCCGCTACCTGGGCGCGATCACCGCGACCGTGCTGATCGGCATCTTCTACGGCACCGGCGTCACCCAGGCGAACTGGGGGCTGATGGTCCTTGTCATGCTGGGCCTGGGCGCGGTGGTGTTTGTGGTGTCGCTGCTGTGGCGGGAGCGGCGGACGGCGTAGGCCGCCTCCTTGACGGCCTGGAAGAGCCGGGTCCAGTGTGAGCGGAGCCACAAAAAAGTTGCCCGCACCCTCCTGCGGCACCTATAGTCAAGGGAGCGGTTCGATATTAGAACGGCGAGTTCTATTATCGAACATCAGAGTTTGACGGCGGCAGCCGGCCCTACAAAGAAGTGAGGACAGCCCGTGCATTTCCACCACCACGGTTACGTATCCGGGGACCCGCGGGTCCAGCCGGCCGCCGGCGTCGGCCTTGACCGGCCCGCGGAACTGCCCGACGTCGTCGACGTCCTCATTGTGGGCACCGGCCCCGCCGGCATGGTCACGGCCGCGCAGCTCTCCCAGTTCCCCGGCGTCACGACGCGGATCGTGGAGCGCCGGCCCGGCCGGCTCGCGATCGGCCAGGCGGACGGCATCCAGGCCCGGAGCGTGGAGACGTTCCAGGCCTTCGGCTTCGCCGAGCGGATCATCGCGGAGGCGTACCGGATCACCGAGATGGCGTTCTGGAAGCCGGACCCGGCGGATCCGTCCCGCATTGTCCGCGCCGCCCGCACCCTCGACGACCCGGCCGGGATCAGCGAGTTCCCGCACCTGATCGTCAACCAGGCCCGCGTCCTGGACTACTTCGCCGAGTTCATGGCGCACGCCCCCACCCGGATGGCACCGGACTACGGCTACGAATTCAAGGCCCTGGAAGTCGGCGAGGGGGAGTACCCCGTCACCGTGACGCTCGTGCACACCTCCGGACCCGACGCCGGCCAGGAGCGCACCGTCCGGGCCAAGTACGTCGTGGGCGCGGACGGCGCCCGGAGCCGGGTGCGGGATTCGATCGGCTGCACCATGGCCGGCGACAAGGCCAACCACGCCTGGGGCGTGATGGACGTGCTCGCCAACACCGACTTCCCGGACATCCGGACCAAGTGCGCCATCACCTCGGGCGCCGGCGGCAGCATCCTGCTGATCCCGCGCGAGGGCGGGCACCTCTTCCGGATGTACGTGGACCTCGGCGTGGTCCCGGAGGGCGACGCCGGCGCGGTGCGCGGCACCAGCATTGAGCAGATCATCGCCAAGGCCAACGCCATCATCCACCCCTACACGCTGGACGTGCGCAATGTCGCCTGGCACAGCGTGTACGAGGTGGGCCACCGCCTCACCGACCGGTTCGACGACGTCCGCCCGGAGGACCGCGGCACCCGCACCCCGCGGGTGTTCATCACCGGCGACGCCTGCCACACCCACAGCGCCAAGGCCGGCCAGGGCATGAACGTCTCCATGCAGGACGGCTTCAACATCGGCTGGAAGCTCGGGCACGTGCTGGAGGGCCGCAGCCCGGAGACCCTGCTGGCCACCTACTCGGCCGAACGCCAGGTCGTGGCGAAGAACCTCATCGACTTCGACAAGGAATGGTCGACGCTGATGGCGAAGAAGCCGGAGGAATTCGACAGCCCCTCCCAGCTGGAGGACTTCTACGTCAGCACCGCCGAGTTCCCGGCCGGCTTTATGACCCAGTACGCGCCGTCCATGCTGATCGGCGAGGCCGACGCACCAGGAGCTGGCCACCGGCTTCCCGATCGGCAAGCGCTTCAAGTCCGCGCCGGTGGTGCGGGTCTGCGACACCAACCCGCTGCACCTCGGCCACCAGGCCACGGCGGACGGCCGGTGGCGGATCTACGTCTTCGCCGACGCGGCCGCGGCCGGCGCGCCGTCGCCCACCACGGAGCTGGCCGACTGGCTGGCGACGGCGCCGGATTCGCCGCTCGCCGCCACGCCTGAGGGCTTCGGACGCCGATGCGTGGTTCGACGTCAGGGTCATCTACCAGCAGGACCACACCAGCGTGGACATCAGCGCCGTACCGGCGGTGTTCAAGCCGCAGGTGGGGCCGTTCCAGCTGAACTACCTCGAGAAGGTCTACGCCGCGGATCCGCGGGCGGACATCTTTGAGCAGCGCGGCCTGGACCGCGGCGGCGTCATCGTGGTGGTCCGCCCGGACCAGTACGTGGCCACCGTCCTGCCGCTGACGGCGACGGCGGAGCTCGCCGCGTTCTTCGCGCCGCTGCTGGGGGAGCGGGCGTCGGTTTAGGGCGGGGGTAGCCGGCGGGGTTCGCGTCAGACGCTGGCGTCTGCCATCAGCGGCTCGCCGTTGAAGTATTCGAGCCGCCAGCCGTCGACGGCGTGGTGGTGGGCCAGGTTGAGCGCGGCGTTGTCGATGCTCTCCAGCGGGCGGCCCACCACCCGGCTGAGGCTCACCCGGAGCAGCGAGCCGTGCGCCACCACCAGGACGCGGCCGCCGCGGAACTCCTCGGCGAGGGCTTCCAGCGCGCCCAGCCCGCGGTCCGCGGCGTCGTCCTCGCTTTCGGCGCCGCGGAAACCGCCGGGGATGCGCAGGGCATCCAGCTCGGGACCGTCCTGCAGGCCCTCGGCCGGGCCGAAGGAGCGCTCGGTGAGTTCCGGAACGTGCCGGGCCACGCTGAGCCCGAGCCCGGCCGCGATCAGGTCGGCGGTCTCCGCCGCACGGCTCAGCGGCGAGGAGACGATCGCGTCCCACTCATGGCCGGACAGGGCGGCGACGGCGTCCCGCGCCTGGCCGCGGCCGACGTCGTTCAGCGGAATGTCGGTGGAACCCTGCAGCCGGCGCTGCGCGTTCCAGTCGGTCTGGCCATGGCGGATGAGCGCGAAGGTTGTGAGGGGCATGGTTCCATTGTGCCTTGATCGAGTGTGGACCCGGTTCCGCGGGCCGAAGGTTCCTCAGCTGCGGCCAGTTAGGACGGCCTGCAATTCTCGAATGACTCGCTCCATCCGTTGCGGCTGGATGGGTGTCTCGTACGTCTGTTCTGACTGGCGTCAGTGGGCCCGCACTCAGCCGTTGCTACCGGCTTCTAATGGCCGCAGCGGCCGGGTCTTACCGGGATGACCGGGAGCTTCTTAAGCGGCGGCTATTGACACCGGATCCCACTGGCGGTTAGCTTAGCTCTACTTCTTATCGATCAGATAAAAAAGTATCCCCCAACTGTGAGGACCGGCAGGCAAGTGCTCGTAGGAATCGACATTGGCGGCACCAAGACCCACATCCTCGTGGCAGCGCCGGGTATCGAGGACGTGCACATCGTGGTGCCCACTGCCGAGTGGCAGCGCAGCTATCTTCTGGGGGACAGTGCCAACGCGGAACGCCTTGTTGCCCTTTACGCCAGGCACATTGGTGCCAGTTCCGGAGTTCCGCTGGCAGTGGGGGCGCACGGGTGCGACACGGCAGCCCAGTGCGAGGCCTTCCGCGCCCAGTTGGAACTGGTGCACCCCGGCCCGGTCGAGGTGGTCAACGATGCAGAACTGCTTGGCCCCGCCGCCGGCACGCAGGACCCGGTCCTGGCCGTGATAGTCGGGACGGGGTCCATCGTGGTGGGCACAACGGCCGACGGCGGCAAGGTCACCGCGGGCGGCCATGGCTGGCTTCTCGGCGACCCGGGAAGTGCTCCCGGGCTCGCCCGGGAGGCGGTCCGCGCCGTCCTGCAAGCCCGTGACGAGGGCATGGAGAGGGAAATTCTGGCAGAACGGCTCCTGGCCCACTGCCAGGCCGCCGATGAGACTGAGCTTTCCTACTTTTTCGCCAGCGACCTGCGGATCACCCGGTGGGGCAGTATGGCGTCACTCATCTTCGAATGTGCCAAGGAAGGCTCGCCCCTGGCAAAGGCCGTCGTCGATGCCGCAGCCGTGGCTTTGGCCGCCGACGTGGGGCGGGTCCGGAGGCGGGGCGCCCAAGGAGACACTGTGGTCATGGCCGGGGGCGTTGCTGTGAACCAGCCGCTCCTGCTCCAAGCGTTTGAACGCCACGTCGCGGCAGACCACCCCGAACTCAACGTGGAACTACTGACTATTCCTCCTGTTTGGGGTGCCTTACAGCGCGCCAAACACCTGACAGAGACGTCACCAATAAGAATGAAGGAGAGCAATGAACATCACCAGCCTATTGGTTAGGAAACCGCTGGCCATCGGGGCCGGCCTGCTCGCGGGGGCGCTGGCGCTCTCGGGATGCAGCGTGACCGGCGCCGGACCGTCCGGTGGGGCCACCGGCAAGGGCACCGGAACTGTACAGGCACTGTTCATGAAGCAGGCCGGCTACTCCGAGGAGGACGTCGCCAAAATGGTCGGCGAGTTCGAAAAGAAGAACCCGGACATCGATGTGGAGCCTACGTTCGTGTCCTACGAAGCACTCCACGACAAGATCGTCACGGCCGCCCCGGCCGGCACCTATGACGTATTCCTCACAGATGTCATCTGGCCTGCCGAGTTCGCCTCCAAGGGAATCGCGGCAGACCTCACCGGCCGTATCCCTGGGAGCTGGAAGACGGACGTTTTGGGCGGCGCCCTCGACACGGCGAAGTACGAGGACAAGTACTACGGTGTTCCCCTGTTCCCCTCCACCAAGCTCTTCTACTACAACAAGGACCTCGTAGCGAGCGTCGGAGCCAGCGAAAAGGACTTGCAGACCTGGGACGGAGTCCTCAAGGTTGCCGAGAAGATCAAGGCCAAGGGCAAGGTCGAATTCCCGTTGTCCTGGAGCTGGTCCCAGGCAGAGGCGCTGGTCTGTGACTACGCCCAGCTGCTGGGCGCTTTCGGAGGCCGTTTCACCGCCGACGACGGCAAGCTTGCCGTCAACAGCCCCGAAGGCGTTGCAGCGCTGCAGTGGATGATGGACAGCATCCACGGCGGACTGAGCAACCCGTCCTCAACCACGTTCCTCGAGGACGACGTCACCAAGTCCCTCGCACAGGGGCAGACTGCCTTTGCGCTGAACTGGGAATCGACCCTTCGGGACCTCGATGACCCGAGCATCTCCAAGGTGGTGGGCAAGATCGGCGTCATGCAGACTCCGGCTGGCCCCTCGGGCGAACGTCCCGGCGTCAACGGATCCATGGCACTGTCAATTGGCTCGCACTCAAAGAACCAGGATGCGGCCTGGAAGTTCATCGAATTCATGAGCAGCCAGGAAAACCAGGAAAAGTATGCTGCCAGCTCCATGCCGAGCTGGAAATCGAGCTACGAAAAGCCCGAGGTCACCAAGACGAACTCTGAGGTATTCAAGGCCGCCGGCGCGCAGTTCGATAACCTCATCTCCCGCCCTGCCATGAAGGACTACAACCGTGCTTCGCAGGCGCTCCAGGTCGAACTCCAGAACGCCCTGCTCGGCAAGAAATCTGCCCAGCAGGCAATGGACGACGCCGTAGCCGCTGCCAACAAGGAATAAAACGGTGTCAACTGTCACGAAAACACCCGTGCCCGCCGTCGCCGCTCCGCCAGTGCGCAGGAGGCGACTTGAGAATCACGGAAAATTGGCCTTCTGGCTGCTCCTGCCGGCTGCCGTCGCGGTTTTCGGGGTAATTGTCTACCCGATCCTCCGCACCCTGCTGATCTCGTTTTTCCAGGTGGACTCGGTCATGGCAGTTGACACCCCCTTCGTGGGTCTTGGAAACTACGCCTCGGCACTGGCAAGCCCGGGCTTCTGGGCTTCGATGGGGCGCACCCTGTACTTCACGCTGACATCGACGGCGCTGGAGTTAATCCTGGGCCTTGGGCTCGCTGCGCTGCTCAATGCGCCCATGAAGTTCCGCTGGCTGTTCCGTGCTGTTGTCGTTGTCCCGTGGGCAGTTCCCACGATTGTGAACGCCGCCATGTGGAAAGGCATCTTCAACGCAGAGTACGGGGCCTTCAACGCGGTTCTCCTGCAGCTGGGCCTGATTGACCACTACCAGGCCTGGCTGGGGGATCCGTTCACCTCATTGAACATGGTCATAGTTGCCGATGTGTGGAAGACGACGCCCCTGGTGGCTTTCTTCCTGCTGGCAGGCCTGACGTCCATTCCCAAGGAGCTTTACGAGGCCGCACGCCTGGACCGGGCCGGCTGGCTGCGGATGTTCCGGTCCATCGTCCTGCCCCTGCTGGTGCCTTCAATCTCCATCGTCGTCGTCCTGAGGACAGTAGAAGCCTTCAAGGTCTTCGACATCATCTACGGCATGACGCGGGGCGGGCCGGCAAACGGTACCCAGACCATTGCCTACTACACCTATGTCACCGCCTTCTCCGACCAAAATTACGGCGTCGGGTCCGCGCTGTCCTACCTCATTGTGATGGTGATCCTCATCTTGTCCACTATTTATCTCCGTGTTCTGCGGCGGTCCGGAATGAGCCTGGTATGAGAAACGGGCGCCGCAACTCCGTCCTGATCCACCTGGCTGCCATCGTGGTGGGGCTCGCCATCATCGCGCCCTTCGCGTTCATGGTGATCGCCAGCATTTCACCCCAGAGCAACCTCATTTCGCGCCCGCTGCAATGGATACCCTCCACGCTCTATCTGGACCGCTACCAGGAAATATTCACCGGCGGGGCAAACAGCGTCGGCTCCGCATTCCGGAGCGCCTTCGCCAACACGGTGATCGTTGCCAGCGGCACCGTAGCCATCTCCATGGTCGTGGCCATCCTCGGCGCCTATGCCTTCGCCCGGTTGCGGTTCCGTTTCCGCGGAACCGTGCTGATGATCTTCCTGGCAACCTATATGCTGCCGCAGATCGCGTTGCTGATCCCGCTGTACCTGGCTCTGAGCACCCTGCAGCTGCTGGACACGAAACTCGGACTGATCATCGTGAACTGTTCGCTTGTCATCCCGTTCACGCTGTGGATCCTGAGCAACTACTTCGTCACGATTCCCGAAGAGCTGGAAGAAGCTGCCCTGATCGATGGGTGCAGCCGCATGGGGGCACTCTTCCGGGTGGTGCTGCCAAGCGCGAAGCCCGGTATTTTCGCCGCACTGATGTTCTCTTTCCTGCTGGCCTGGGACGAGTTCATGTATGCGCTGATCTTCACGTCGTCGGATGCCTCCAAGACCCTGACAGTCGCGATTTCCGAGTTTGCGGGCCGATACACCACGGACTTCGGACTGGTAGCAGCCGGAGGCATACTCGCCGCCCTGCCGCCCGTCATCATTGCCGTCATTTTCCAGCGATACATCGTCAGCGGCATGGCCGCCGGCGCAGTGAAAGGTTAATACAGTTGAGAAAGATTTCGTACGCGGATGCTGTGGCTTCGCAGCCTGAAAACCTTCGGCGTTCACTCCCCGGCCAGCTGGAGGTCCTTGCCGGCCTCGACCAGCGCTGGCTGCCCGGTGAAACTGTTGGCGTCGTCGCCATGGGGGCTTCCACCCATTCAGGCCAAGCGCTCTTGACCGCACTCGGCCAAGCAGGTCTCCGCGGAGTGAACATCACGGCATCGGACCTGGCACTTATGCGTGAAGGGTTTGAGCCTGCCGACCACTACGTGGTGGTCTCCGAATCGGGACTCAGTCCTGAACCGATCAGCGCGGCGGAAAAACTGGCTCCCGGCCGCAGGATTGGCATCACGAATGTTCCCGATGCGCCGCTTTCCGCAGTGGTGGACCATGTCCTTCCCCTTGGCGGATTTGATGATTCGGCTGTCTACACCATCGGGTATACGGCTACGCTGCTGGCCTATTCCCGACTGCTGCGCGCGCTTACAGCGGGCGACGAAGGCCAGCCGGGATTCTTCGACAGCGAACGCATTCCGGCGCTGGTGTCCGAGGTCCTCGCCAACTACTCCGGTGCCGGGCCGAAGGCCGCCGAACATCTGGGCGAGGCACTGACGGTGGATTTTGTGGGCCGCGGGTACTCCTTGGCATCGGCGGGGGAAGGGGCCCTGATGTTCCGCGAAGCCCTTCAACTACCAACGGCATCTTTCGATACCTACCAGTACCTGCACGGCCCTATGGAACCCCTGGGACCTTCTTCCGGGCTGGTGATCTTCGGGGACGGACGGGAACTTTCCCTGGCAGACTCCGTCCTCGACGCCGGCGTCAAGGTCGTCTTGATTACGGCGGCGCCAGGGGAGGCCATCGCCCGGCCTGAACACCCCAACCTGATGGTCGTCGAGATTCCGGCTGAAGCAACGGACTTCGCGCGCGCTATTGTCGAAGCAGTTATCGTGCATCTTATTGTCGGTGCCGTCGCGGAAAACACTGGCCTGGCCATCCAAGGCTTCCGGTACCACCAGGACGATACGAAGCTGCAACCCGTCAACCGGACCGTTTAGGACAGATCGGAAAGTGTCGAGAGCCAACGGGAGCACCGCAACCACAAGTACGGTCTCCAAAGTCAACCGCACGGCCATCATTGAGACCCTCAAAGCACATGGTCCGCTCTCGCGCGCCGGGATAGGTGAACTTACGGGGCTAAGCCCGGCAACGGTCAACCGGTTGACCGGGAGCCTCATCAAGGAGCGCCTGGTCGAGGTCGAGGGCCAGAAGGAATCGACTGGCGGCCGCCCTCCCCTCATCATCCGCTACACGGGGCGGGCCAGGCTCGTGGCGGCGATCCAGCTGGCCGCCGATAAAGCGACCGGAATCCTGGTGGACTTCGACGGCGAAGTGGTGGAACGGCACCAAGCGGAGTTTGGAAGTCAGGAACTGGGCGGTGCTAGCGCGGAAGGCGGCGCCGGGGGAGCGCGCCTGAGCGTGACGCTCGGACTTCTCGATGCCCTGCTCGCTGCCGCCGAGGCGCAAGGCAGGCCATGCCTCGGCGTCGGCGTCTCAGTCCCCGGCGTGGTGAGCGGGCCTGACGGCGTTGTTAACAGCATCCCCGAACTAGGGTGGTCCAAGCTGCCGTTGGGAAAGATCCTGCGGGAGCGGACAAGTGTTCCGGTCTTCCTGGAAAACGATGCTAATGCCATGGCCTACGGCGAACTCCAACGCGGTGCGGGGCAGCACAGCTCCAACTTGGTGGCACTGCTGCTGGGCAACGGCCTGGGTGCCGGTATTGTCACCGACGGCGTACTGCACCGCGGTGCGCGGTCCGCCGCCGGTGAAGTCGGTTACATGCTGATGGAAAGGTCCTCGCTCCGGCGTTCGTACGGTGAGCTTGGCGACCTGGAAGACAGAGTGGGCTCGCAGGCACTGACCCGCGAGGCCAGGAAAAAGGGCATCAACGTTCCTGCCGGCACACTTCTTACGGCCCATGACATCCTCCTGCTTGCGGCCCAGGGGGCCGAACCTGCTGCGAACGAATTGGCGGACGGGATCTTGGACATGATCTCCATGGCGATTGCAGCCATGGCGATCATCCTCGACCCCGAAGTGATCGTGGTGGGCAGTGGCCTTGCCACTAACTCAGACCTGATCATTCCGGGCATACGCGAGCGCCTGGAGGGGAGAATCCTGGAGGTGCCCCATCTGGTGCCGCCCGCCTTGGGCGCCGACGCCGTGATTATGGGCGCCGCTGAACTGGCCATGAACTCCGTGAGCGGTTTGACCTACTTGGCACACCACGGCGGGTAATCCGCCCGGAACCACAATCTTAGCGAGGCGCAATACTGTGCAAATCATTCTGTGCAAATCAACCCATGATGTAGGCCGTCGCGCCGCGGACATCATTGAGGCCCGGCTCCGGCAAGGGCCAACCGTGTTGGGACTGGCCACAGGCGGCTCTCCCGCCCTCACCTACCAGGAGCTGATTCGTCGGCACCGCGAAGAAGGCCTGAGTTTTAGCCGCGTCAGCGCATTTACGCTCGACGAATACGCAGGGTTGCCGCCCGCTCATGTGCAGTCCTACTACTCCACAATCCGGAGAGAATTTGTGGACCACGTCGATATGCCGCTGGAGCGGCTCTACACGCCTCAGGGCGACGCCGCTGATTTGAACGACGAGGCCGCCCGGTATGACCGGGCCATCAGAGCCGCGGGCGGAGTGGACGTGCAGGTACTCGGTATCGGCACGAATGGGCATATCGGGTTCAACGAGCCGACATCATCACTTCAGTCCCGGACGCGGGTCAAAATGCTGGCAAGCCGGACACGCGCCGACAACGCGCGTTTCTTCGAGGACGAGGCAGAAGACGTACCCCGTTTGTGCCTGACACAGGGCCTGGGAACCATAGCGGAGGCGCGGCAAGTGGTGCTCGTGGCCCTTGGAAGCAACAAGGCGGCGGCCGTCCGGGCCATGGTTGAGGGCCCCATCAGTGCTTTCTGTCCGGCATCGGCCCTCCAACTGCATCCCAATGCCACGGTGGTGCTGGATCCGGCGGCAGCGGCGGACTTGGCGTTGGCCGACTACTACCGTGAGGCGCAGGAGCTGCACGAACAACTGTTGTGAGCAGTGTGGCGCTGCGCCAGGTGTTGGCGGAGCTTGACGGGGTGTAGAGCCCGCGGACCGTATGTGCGAAATCGAACGTGTTGCCCTTGGCAGCGGAGACGGTGAGCGCGTCTGAATACAAAGGTGTGAATCCAAGGTGTCGACGGCATCTCCAACAGAAGTACGAGAAACCCATCCAGCATCCCGAACAACCGGCCCGGTTTTAGGAAACACGCCCTAGCCTCCAGCGTGATAGTCCCGCAGGAGACCGGACCGGGTTGGGTCCTTGAGCTTCTCCATCGCCGCGGCCTCGATTTGTCGGATGCGTTCGCGGGTGGTCCCGTGAGACGTCGCCAGCGCGTGCAGGGATTGAGGTCCGCAGCCCGTGAGGCCGAAACGCATCGCGATGATCCGGGCCTCCGGCTCCTCGAGGGTGCCGAGGACGGCCTGTACCTGGGACTTCAGCTGTTGGTGGAAGAGTCCAGTGCCCGGGCCGGGCTCGGAGGAGTCCAGCAGTTGTTCGGCCAGGGCCTGGGTGCCGCCCCGGCCGTCGGGCACCTCGGCGTCCAACGACTCGACGGTCTGATCCACGGCCAGCAGACACTCAATCTTCCCGATTGAGTTGTCCGTCACCCGGCTAAGGTCTCCGGGGCGGCAAACAGCACCCGTCATAGCGGCCGACCGTTGTGCCGACCGCACCTTCTGCAATTCGTCCACCACGTGCCCCGGCAGTCGGATGAGTCTTCCCTGGTCAGCCACCGCCCGGGTGATGGCCCCGCGGATGCACCATGTGGCGTGGGTGGAGAACCTGAAACCCGGGGTGAAGTCGAACCTGCGGACGGCCCTGAGCAGTCCCAGGTTTCCTTCCTGGATCAAGTCCTCAAGGTCGAGGCCCCGGCGGGTGTAGTGCTTGGCGATCGACACGACCAGCCGGAGGTTGGCGTGGAACAGCGTGTCGAAAGCACGCCGGCCCAGTAGGGCGATGGCCCGAAGTTCCTCCGGATCCCGGCCGGGCCCCGGTGTGCCGCCCGCCAGGAGGTGTTCCGCAAAAAGCCCAGCCTCGATCTCCTGCGCCAGGTCCACTTCCTGCTCGGCGGTGAGCAGGCTGTAGCGGCTCAGCCGGCGCAGGTAGTCCGCGACGCCGTCGTCGTTAATCAGGTCAGCCATGTCATCCCCTGCCGGACGGTACAAGCTTCTAACGGCAGATTAGGGGGCCGGTCTGACATTATCCCGGGCCGCAACCGGCGGGCATCTTGACACCTTCGAAGCCCCGGATTAGCTTCAGCCTTAACGAGGCGTTTCGCCCGTTTCTCACTACTTAGGCACAGCAGTTCCCGGGGGTGCGCCGTGACGCTCTCCGGACGGGAACCTGGCTGCAGCGGGCTTGCGGGCGATGGCCGGGCAACACGCCGGGGGGATCCACATCGGTCTCTCGCCGCACAAGGAGCAGGAAATGTTGGAAGGTATTGGACTGATAGAGCGGTTTTACAGGGACGTCATGGAGAGCGGAAACGTCGACCTCGTTGACGAGTTGGCGACGGACAACTATGTCGATCACGAGGAGGCCATGCCGGGGCAGCCGGCAGGCAAGGACGGCGTCAGATTCTTCGTGAACACTATGCGGTCGGCTTTCCCGGACATCAAGGTCAAAGCGATCGAGCCTTCGTTCAGCGACGGGAACATGGAGGCGTGCCACGTGATCCTTACCGGGACCCATCGCGGGGAACTCGCCGGCATCCCGGCAACGGGCAACAGCGTCGAGTTCGACTGCACGGACATCATCCGGATCGAGGATGGCAAGGTCGCCGAGCATTGGGGCACCACGGACAATCTGAGCCTCATGCAGCAGATCGGCGCGGTGGCCGTCGGCTGAGCGGTACCGACCCACGACGGCGGCCGGACCGACCGCCGTCGGGATCAGGTGGCCGCCCCGGCTCGGCGCGAGGGGCGGTCACTGGCCCGGACCATGACTCCGGGGACCGAAACCGGGGGGATAGCGCCATCGCTGCGGTCATCGACGCACTGAAGGGAATCATCATGTTCAAGGATTCAAACATCATGGCTGTCCTCCCCGCGAAGGACATCAACAGGGCGAAAGAGTTCTACCGGGACAAACTGGGCATCGAACCCTCCGAATCGATGGAGGAGGGCGCCGTGATGTACAGCTGCGGCCAGGGAACCCGCTTCCTCGTTTACCAGACGGACAATGCGGGAACGGCCAAGAACACCCAGTTGGGTTGGGAGACAGACAACCTGGAACGCGAGATGGAGGAACTGCGAGGCCGCGGCGTCGTCTTCGAAGAGTACGACTTTCCCGGCCTGAAGACGGAGAACGGCGTTGCCACCGCCGACTGGGGGAAGGCAGCCTGGTTCCTGGACAGCGAGGGCAACATCCTCAACATCGCCCAGCGCTCGTAGGCCGGAAGCTGTTACCAATACATCTTGACACGCTCAAACCCCAGAATATCTTCTGCCTTAACGGAGCCATTTCACCCGTTCCACACTTCTTCTTCACAGTCTTTCTCGGCGCTCCGCGCGGCGCCCACGGCCCGGGATAGCGGTCTGGCGGCGTGGGGCCGTGCGGCGTGCCCGAAGTTCGACTGCACGGACATCATCCGTGTCGAGGACGGGAAGGTGGCCGAGCACTGGGGCACCACGGACAACATGAAGCTCATGCAGCAGATCGGCGCCATGGCGATGGCCTGAGTAAAACCGAAGCACGACGGCGGCCGGACCGACCGCCGTCGTGCGTCACGCCTTAACCGTCGAGTCCCGCCTCGATCGCGTCCAGATCACGGACGGCGTACCGGTGGTGCTCCCACTCCTCATCAAGAATGGTGTGCAGGCACGACAGGATGGTCACCGCATGTTCGGGGCCCCAGGGATTCTTGCGCACGCTGGCCAGGTCAGCCTGGGTGACAGTCGCGAGGAAGTCGCGCACCATGGCTACCCGGCCCGCCCGAACCTCTAGCACTTCGGCATACGACGGTGATGGCGTCGAGAAGACTGACATGTCATAACCGTCGGGCTCGTACTCAAAGTTTGGCTGACCCACGGGGTGATACGGCTGCTCAATCTCCAGAATGGCCCGGCCCAGCCACGTGTCGGTGGCCATGACCAGGTGACGCAGCGTCTGGGCGAATGACCACTCGCCATCCACAGAGATATCGACCGTGCCGGCAGGCATCGCCGCGGCGCGTTCGAGCGTCGCCGACCACGTCCGCTCCAGCACGGCCCAGGCGGCACGAAGTCCGTCCGGATCGCCCGCGCGTCGTTCGGCGCGGCCGGGAAAGCGGCGGTTCAGTTCGGCCTCGACGAAAGGGGCCACATCGACGCCGTTGACGCGCAGGACATCCCCGCCGTCGAACAGCCACGGCGCATCGATGTCCGCCCCGCCCACGTCCACGCCGCGCATCACCGCGCCGGACAGGTCAGACCGGACGAACCGGGCTCCGCGCAGGTTCACGTCGACGAATTCGGCACCACGGAGGTCGTCGGACTGATTGAAAGCTGCCATGGCGAAAACTGTCCCACGATTTTCCTGCGGACGCACGAGGATGCCGGCTGGATTCCGCTACAGAGTCATCCCCGGTGACTGGGTCCGGAGCCCGGCTTCCGTCGCTGCGGTGACGAGTTCGACGTCGTACGCCACCAAGACGTCTGTCTGCAGCCGGATAGCCGTGGCGAGGTGGATGGCGTCGGCGCTTCGCAGCTTCCCGGCATAGCGGCGGCGTACATAAGATCCGAACGCGCTAAGTCCACGAGGTTGATTCCGTCCAATACCGTCGTGATCAAATCGACCGGCGACCCCCTGCGGTGGCCCGCGCAGTGGAGTTCCGTGTAGAGCAAGCATGGAGGCCGCTAGCTCGGTCGCCCCGACGCGCGGCAGTTGACAGGTATTGCGCCGCAGCAGCGGACTCGGGTCTCCTCCACCACCAGCTTGAGGGCGGCAGAAGCATCAACGTAGATGATCAACGGTCGCCGCGCAGTTCGGACAGGATTTCTGCGCTGCCGGTGCCACTGCTGACGCGGCGAAGGATCTGGAAGTCCACTGGCTCAGATGCGGCGCGACGCACGCTTCCGGACAGCAGGAGCCGCTCGAACGGAGAGACTGCAGGCGGGATCAAGGTGGCGGCCACTTCGCCATTGTTGGTGACGTCGATGGTCTCGCCGTTCTTCACACGCTCAGGATCTTGCTGCTGCTGATTGCGGAGCTCGCGGTGCGGGATGGTTGTCATGACTGCCTTGGCGGGCGAAGGAATCGGAGCATCGCCGGGATCGCTCAGGGCCCGTCAGGTGCGGCTGTTCAGTATCGCCTGCAGTTTCTCGAACGACTCGGTCCATCCGCTGCGGTGCAGGTCCAGCCGCTCTTCTGTCAGGAACGGTCCCTGCGAGAGCAACAGGCGCGTGGCTTCGCCGGTACTGCCGAGTGAGAGGTCGACGACGGTTTCCCGGTCGTCCGGCGTCGGTTCCTCCCACAGGAAGGTGTACACCAGGCGCCAGGGAGGGTCGATCTCCAGGAACTCGCCCGAGAGGTGGAACGGTTCGCCGTCCGGTGGCGCCATGCGGAATCGGTAGCGGCCGCCTTCCGTGAGGCTCAGTTCGGCTGCCGGGATGGTGAAGTCGTGCGGACCCCACCACTTCACCAGTTCGGTCGATTCCGTCAGCATCCTGAAGACTTCTTCCGGGGGAGCATCGAGCGTGTATTCGAGGTCCAGGACCAGCCCGCCGGTTTCCTCGTTCCCGGTTACGTCATTCCCGGCCGCTTGGTTCATCGTTCAACTCTGTCACCCTGCGGACAATGACGGAAGCGCCGTGACACTAGTTCGAGTCCGGTTCCCCATGCCGACGGTGGCGGTGGTGCAACTCATAGCTGTCGAACACATCGGAGGACGTGGTTCCTGAATGGCCGAATTTGCCGCGAAGGACCTCCGCGAGGGCGTCCAGCGACGCGTGGAGCATCCGTCCGGCGAACTGGAGTTCCGGGTTCTCGCTGCGCTGGGCCTGGGATGCCAGCTCCTGGGCGTAGGCCAACGTGGCGGGCAAGGAGCCGCGCTGCTCAATTTCACGGAAGTAGTAGGTTTCATGGAAAGCAAGCAGGTCTACGCTCACCGCAGCCACGTTTCCGGCCATTGATTCCAGCAGCCCGGCGGCATGCCCGGGATCCAGTGATGACAGACCCGCCGGACCTGTTGCCTCCCTGAACAGGTTCAGCTGGTGGGCAAGGGTCCGGCGGCGGTTCAGGGCCGGGAACATCTGCAGGATCCACGTGACTGTTGCCGTCAGCAACCCGAAGCCGGCGACGGCCTGCAGGGCCACGACCAGCCTGAGCAGCGGGTGCGCCGGCACGATGTCGCCGAACCCCACCGTGGAAAGAGTGACAAGGGAAATGTAGAGCGCTTCGCCGAAGTCGCCCCGCTGTGGCACCCCGGCTCCATGAATAAAACCGGCCGGCAGATGGGGCAGATAAAGCAGCGCCCAGCCGATGGCCGCCAGGCCTGCCCAGGCGCCAATGACAGCGGCCATGGCCAAAGGTGCCGCGATGAAGGAGCCACGGCCCCGCAGTTTTCTGGACACCAGCCAGAATCCGCGCATGATCGCCCGGCCTAAAGGACCAGATCCATGCGGGTAAAGGAGCGTGCGAAAGACATCAACGAGCATCAGCAGAACCAGCCCGGCCCCCAAAACCGTCCAGAGCGTGCCCTCGAAGTCCATGCCTCATCTTATGGGCGGCACTGCTTCGATACCGGGAAGGCTCAGCCCGCCGTCCGCGCCTCAGTCCAGCCCGTTCGCGGGGCCCGGTCCGTCGAATAACGCGCTCGTGCTGCTCCGGGGCACCACGACGTGGACGGCGTTGCGCTGGACGGTGAAGTCGGTGGGCGTGGTGGTCGCGATCTCGCCGTCGAGGTTCACCGGCAGCGGCTGCTCGGTCACCAGCCGGACACGTCGGCTGGTCAGGTGGTGCACCCGGTCGTGTTCGATGAAGCTTCCGTCCTTGAGGAACCGTGCGATGCTCACGTGCTCACGGAGCGGCCCCGCCAGGATCGCGTAGATATCGAGGGTGTTATCGTCGATCCCTGCCGTCGGGGAGACCGTGTTGCCGCCGCCGTAATGCCGGCCGTTGCCGACGGCGACCTGCAGCAGGTTCTCGAGCTCCATCGGCTCGTGGTCCCCGTCGGGGAACGCGAGGCGGGCACGGAACGGCTTGTGCCGGGCGTACGATCGGAGGGTTGCAACGCCATACGCCAACGGCCCGAGGTACCGCTTCAGGCGGGGGCTGAGAGCTTCGGTAACTGCCACCGACAGGCCCACGGACGCGACGTTGAGGAACGGCTCGCCGTTGGCCCGGCCGAGGTCGATGTCCACCACCTTCCCGTCGGCGACGGCGGCGCATGCCTCGGCCAGGTTGTTCGGTATCTCCAGGGTGCGGGCGAAGTCGTTGGCGGTGCCCAGTGGAAGAACGCCGAGCATCACGTCGCTGCCGGCAACCCGGCCGGCGGCGTAGGACACGGTCCCGTCTCCTCCACCGACCACCAGCAGATCGTGCCCCTCCGCCAGCACCCGGTCAAGGGTCGCGGCCAGCTCGCCCCCGGACCGCACGTGGTGCACGGCGGAGATCGGCACACCCGCCCTTCGCATCGTCTCCACGGCAAGTTCGTGGGCGGCGCCTCGGCGTGATCCGGCGTTGATCACGACGGCGGCAGAGCGGGCTTCCCGGGCGGTTTTCATAAGGGCCATCGTAGGCCGCCGACCTGTGCGTTCCTTAGGTTCAACAGTGTGGGGTGATGGTGGGATGGCGTTGCGTTTCGTAAACGGAGCACCTTCGACGACGGCTGAGAACGTAGCTGCCCTTGATTCGGCTCCGTGCCATCTCCGTTCGCTTGGGGTACGTCTGTTGGTCACCTTGGCCGCGTAGGTTGAGCGCACCGTCGTTCGTTTCGCCACGTTTACGCTGCCAAGGAGTCCCATGTCCACGAGACGCCCATTCACCGCTGCCGCCACCGCTGCTGTCCTCGGCGGCCTCGCCGTTGGTTTCGGCGGTGCTCCGGCCGCCGCCGAGCCCGCAACGGACCACCCAGTGGACCTGCGGGTCGCCACATACAACCTCTCGCTCAACCGGGCAACCGCCGGTGAGCTCGAGGCCGATCTGAGCACTCCGGACGATCAGCAGGCGCGCACCGTTGCCGAGGTCATCCAGCGTGCCAACCCGGACGTCATCCTGCTGAATGAGTTCGACTACGTGCCCAACATGCGTGCCGCTGACCTGTTCCGCGACAACTACTTGGAGATCGGGCAGGGCGGGGCTGACCCGGTCGACTACCCCTACGCCTACGTCGCGCCGTCCAACACCGGTATCCCCAGCGGGTTCGACCTCAACAACAACGGCCAGGTGGCCGGCGGGGACGACGCCTTCGGCTTCGGGGCCTTCGAGGGGCAATACGGCATGGCCATCCTGTCGAAGTACCCCATCGACACGGAGAACGTGCGGACCTTCCAGAACTTCCTGTGGAAGGACATGCCAGGGGCGCTGTTGCCGGACAACCCGGCGACGCCCGAACCGGCCGACTGGTATTCCCCGGAGGAGCTCGAGGTGGTCCGCCTGTCGAGCAAGTCGCACTGGGACGTTCCGGTGAAGGTTGGCCGGGAGACGGTGCACGTGCTCGCCTCGCACCCCACACCGCCCACCTTTGACGGACCCGAGGACCGGAACGGCCGCCGCAACCACGACGAGATCCGGTTCTGGGCCGACTACGTCACCCCGGGCAAGTCGGCGTACATCGTGGACGATCAGGGTAAGGAGCGCGGGCTCCTGCCGAGCGAACCGTTCGTCATCGTCGGTGACCAGAACGCCGACCCCTTTGACGGCGACTCCGTGGATTCCGCGATCAACCAGCTCCTTGATTCCAAGCGCATAGTTGACCCGTTGCCGGCGTCCGTTGGTGCCGTGGAGGCGGCGGTTCTGCAAGGCGGAGCCAACGCCACCCACGAAGGTGACCCCCGTTACGACACCGCAGACTTCGCCGATACCGCGCCGGGAAATCTGCGGGCTGACTACGTGTTGCCCTCACGCAGGACTCCGGTGCTCGGTTCCGGCGTGTTCTGGCCTACCCAGGCAGACCCAATCTCACGGCTGACCGGCGTCTATCCGTTCCCGAGCAGCGACCACCGCCTCGTCTGGGCGGACCTGCAGGTCCACGGCTGAGGCGGGCGGCCGTACTGGCGGATTTCGGTTCCCCGTGTGGCCTTGGTGAAGATCACGACGACGGCGCCGCGGCAGGCCTGAAGGTGCGAACCGCTAATGCCGGAATCGGGCCGGTTGCTGGGTGTGTCTGGAACCCGGGCGGTGTGAAGGTGATAGCCCTAGTCCCGCAACACCCAGGCAGCATTGTTGGGCTGGAGGCAGCCGTCCTCCGCCAGCGGTGCCGCGCTGAGCAGGATCGATCCGGCCGGCAGTTGCACCGGTTCGGTGCCCATCGCGACGGCGACGAGGAAGTCTGCGTTGCGTTCGCAGATCAGCAGGTTGCCTGCCTCCACGCGCCAGGTTCCGCCGTCGTCCGCGGTGAAGACCTCGTTCCTCCACAGCTTCCGGCGTAGCTCCAGCGCCTTGGTCACCAGCGCCAGTGACGACTCCGGGTCCTGCTGCTGGCGTTCGATCGCGTGCGCACCCCAGCCTTCGGGCTGCGGCAGCCACGGCTGCGCAGCGCTTTCAGCCAGCGAGAAACCGTGGTTCAACGCAGCGTCCACGGTCCAGGGCAGCGGGATCCGGGCACCGTCGCGGCAGACGCCGCCGCGGGCCCACATGGGATCCACCCGGGCCTCGAGCGGGACGTCGACCTCGGGCAGCCCGAGCTCCTGGCCCTGGTACAGGTACGCCGGGCCGGGCAGGCCCAGCAGCGCCACCAGCGCGGCGCGGGCCCGCACAGCGCCCACCTCGCCACCGCCAAACCGGGTGACGGACCGGACGATGTCGTGGTTCTCCAGCGCCCACGTCGGCGTGGCGCCGTGCAGCTGCCGGGCGGCCTCGAGTTCATTCCCGACGGCGGCCCAGGCCTCCGGGTCCCAGCCGAGCTTCACGAACGCGAAGGCGAAAGCCTGCTGCATCTCATCTGAGCGGGTGTAGCGGGCGGCGCGGGCCGGTTCCAGGTTCACCTCGCCCACCAGCAGGCGGTGCGGCTCGTACTGCTCGGCCAGGGTGCGCCAGCGGCGGTAGACCTCGTGGACTTCCTCCTGGTCCGAGACCTGCGGGTTGGACCGCAGCCCGTCCACCACGCCGCCCTCCGACGGTGAATCCGGCAGCCCCTGGGCCTTGAACAGGGCATGCGCGACGTCGATCCGCAGACCGTCCACGCCCTTGTCGAACCAGAAGCGCAGCACGCCGTCGAAGTAGCCGCCGACGGCGGGGTTGCGCCAGTTCCAGTCCGGCTGTCCGGGGGAGAAGAGGTGCAGGTACCAGTCGGTGTCCGTCGCCGAACCCGGGTTGGCGCGGCTCCAGGCGCGGCCGCCGAAGACGCTCTGCCAGTTGTTCGGCGGGACGTCGTCCGCGTCGCGGCCTTCAACAAAGTGGAACATGTCCCGTTCCGGCGAGCCCGGGCCGGCCGCGAGGGCCGCCTGGAACAGCGGGTGCTCCGAGGAGCAGTGGTTGGGGACGACGTCGAGCAGGACCCGCAGGCCCAGCGCGTGGGCCTGCTCCAGCAGCGCGTCGAACTGTTCCATGGTGCCGAACAGCGGGTCCACGCCGCAGTAGTCGCTCACGTCGTAGCCCTGGTCCACCTGCGGGGAGGGCTGGAACGGGGTCATCCAGATCCCGTCGACGCCGAGCGCGGCGATGTACGGCAGCCGGGCCATCAGCCCGGCGAGGTCGCCCACGCCGTCGCCGTCGCCGTCCGCGAAGGAGCGCGGATAGACCTGGTAGATGACCGCGGATTCCCACCAGGCGGCCGGCGCCAGGGCGGTTTCCTGCGACAAGCTCATGTGCTGGCACCCGCGGCAGGCCTGCGGCGATCCCGTCGAGCGGCCCACGGGCGCGACGTTGCGGAACGGCTCATCGTGAGCCCGCCACCGCCGCCTTCGCGGCCTGCGAGGCCGCCATCCACTCGCTCAGCCACGGGGCCCGGACACTGGCGGTGATCCGGCAGTCGGCCACGAACGTTCCCCTGGCGCCGGCGTCGATCCAGTCGGTGAGCGCGGAAAGGTCCTCCAGCGAGCGGATGATCGCCGATTCGGCCCCAAGCGCCCGGGCGACGCCGCTGAAGTCCACCTCGGGGATCAGCATGGGCTTTTCGGTCAGGCCCTGGGACCCGTACTGGTGGATTTCGGCTCCGTAGGCGGCATCGTTGTAGATCACGACGACGGCGCTGCTGGCCGCGCCAATCAGCGACTCAAGGTCGGACAGGCCCATCAGGAAACCGCCGTCGCCGGACGCCAGCACCAGGGTGCGGCCGTCCTCCACCGCGCGGGCTGCTCCGACGGCGCTGGCAAGGCCGAGGCCGATGGTCTGGTAGGCGGTCCCCACCATGACCAGATCCTGTGGCCTCGGGATGCGCCAGTACATGGGTGCCCAGCCGACGAAGTGCCCTCCGTCCTGGACCACGGTGCGGCGCTCCGGCAGCACCGCCATCCAGTGCCACGGCGAGGGAGCGCGGGTCCAGCCGGCCGTCCGGCGTCTCCGCCGAGCCTGGGTGGTGGGCCGGTCCCTCGGCCAGGCGTTTGCGGGCTTCCGCGCGCCAGGCTTCTGCGGGGCCGGCGGCCGGCGAGGCCGGGTCATCCAGCAGCGCAAGGAGGCGTCCGGCAGCAGACTTCACGTCCGCGCTGACGAACGTGTCCACCCGGGGGTGCGTCGGCTGCAGGGCGGCGTCGATCTGGATGACCGTGCTGTCCGGGCCGAGCAGGTGCCCGAACCGCATGGTGAAGGGGCTCAGGCTTGCCCCGGCTACGAGGATGACATCGGCCTCACCCATGAGCCCGGCCGCGGTGTCAGTGCCGAAGCCGCCCGCGACGCCGAGATACCCGTCGCCCTGGAGGAGGTTGAGCGCCAGCGCGGTTCCGGCGGTCAGCGCGCCGAGGCGGTCGGCGAGTTCGCGGAGCTCCGGGCCGGCGCCGGCGAGATGCGCGCCGCGGCCGGCGAGGATCAGCGGCCGCTGCGCCCCGGCGAGCAGGCGGGCTACCTGCCCCAGGCCGCCGTCGACGTCGTCACGGACGGCCGGTGCCAACGGCGCCGGCAGCTCTTCATCTGTCGCCTCGAGTGCCGCGAGGTCGTAGGGGATGGCAATCACGACGGCGGTGCGCTTGGTGAGTGCGTACTCCACCGCCTGCTGCGTGATCGAACCCGCGGCGTCGCGGGTGACGGTGAAGGTGGCCGCGCCGAGACCTGCGGCGATGGCCGCCTGGTCCACGTCCTGGGGGCGGGCGCCGCTGGTGGGAGCGTCCCCGGTGACCAGCACGACGGGGATCTGCGCCTGGACCGCCTCGGCCAGGGCGGTGAGGGCGTTGGTGTAGCCGGGGCCGTAGGTGGTGGTGCCCGCGGCGAGACGGCCCGACGTCCGGTAGTAGGCGTCGGCTGCGGCGATGGCGGCGCCCTCGTGCCGGACGGCGGAGAAGCGGAGGCCCAGCTTCTCGGCGGCGTCCAGGAAGTGGACGTTTCCGTTGCCCATGACACCGAAGAGGTCGGTGAGGTAGCTGCTGAGAACCTGTGCCACGCGGCCCGAGACGGTGAGTGAAGTCATGCAGAAATCTTGTGGGCTGGATCACGAATCGGCAAGAGCGTTGATTGTGACTGCGATTTTTGGCAGTCAGAGGTCGTGCAGGTGAAAATCTGCACACTTGGAGCGGTGCGTCATGCGCCCTGCCCGGCGGGGCGGGATTCCTGCTCCGAGAGCCGGGCCAGGAGGCCGTCGTAGCGCGGGGGCATGAGTTCCAGCACGGAAATGGCGGTGCTGGTCCGCTGGATGCCGTCGATTTCCAGGATCTCGTTGGTGATGCGGTAGAGGTCGGCCGTGCCGCGGGCCACCACCTTGGCCATGAGGTCCGCATCCCCGGTGGTGGCGTGCACCTCGATGACCTCCGGGATCGCGGCGAGCCCGTCTTCCACCGCCCCGGTCCGCGTCTGGCTGATGGACAACGACAGGAAGGCCATGAGCTCATAGCCCAGCGCGGCGGGGTCCAGCCTGCGGCTGAAGGACCGGAGGGCGCCGCTGCGCTCGAGCCGCGCCAGCCGGGCATGGACGGTGTTCCGTGCGACGCCGAGCGTCCGCGAGAGGGCCAGGGCGCTGGCTTCGGGATCCTTGTCCATGGCCAGGATGATCCTGCCGTCGAGGGAATCCAGGGCACGAGGGT
Source organism: uncultured Actinomycetota bacterium (assembly GCA_963698285.1). GTDB lineage: Bacteria > Actinomycetota > Actinomycetes > Actinomycetales > Micrococcaceae > Arthrobacter. The sequence continues at coordinate 210,330 of CAVOQF010000022.1, forward strand.
TCGGCGTGGTCATATTTTCACCGCAGACTGTAGAAGTTGAGCAGAAGTCCCAATGGGATGAGGGTATCTTGCATTGTGTGGCGGGTCACAATCATGATCGGACCTCATGACCTCTGATCAACTCCTCACCGCACCGGACACAGCGTTTCCCGCCCTTCGCGGCGCTGTGGCCGGACTGCCGGCCTACGTCCCGGGACGGAAGGGTGCCGGCCTGGACATTGCCGCCCTCGCCAGCAACGAAAGCCACTACGAGCCGCTGCCCGCGGCCGCCGCTGCGGTGACCGAAGCGGCCGGCACCATGAACCGCTACCCGGACAGCGCCGCCGTCGAACTCCGCGAACGGCTGGCCCGGCACCTGGGCGTCACCGCCGCGGAGGTCGCGGTGGGACCCGGCAGTGTGGGGGTCCTCCAGCAGATCATCACCGGACTGTGCGACGCCGGCGATGAAGTGATCTTCGCCTGGCGCTCCTTCGAGGCGTACCCCATCCTGGTTGAGCTGGCCGGCGCCCGGCCGGTCCGCATCCCGCTGGACGACGCCGAGGGCCACGACCTCGAGGCCATGGCCGCGGCCGTCACCGACCGCACCAAGGTGATCCTGCTCTGCACCCCCAACAACCCCACCGGCGTGCCGATCAGCCACGAGCGCATCGAGGCCTTCCTGCAGTCCGTCCGGTCCGACATCCTCGTGGTGGTCGATGAGGCCTACGTGGAGTACGCCGACGCGGGCAGCGGCCCCGATTCCCTGGCGCTCTACCGCCAGTACCCGAACGTCTGCATCCTGCGCACCTTCTCGAAGGCCTACGGACTCGCCGGCCTGCGCGTGGGCTACGCCGTGGCGGCGCCGGCCATCGCCGAGGGACTGCGCCGCACCGCCCTGCCCTTTTCGGTGAGCGCGCTGGCCCAGAAGGCGGCCATCGCGTCGCTGGACGCCGGGGACGAGATGGAAGCGCGGGTGGCAGCCGTCAAGCAGGAGCGCGCCCGGATGGCCGCGCAGCTGGAAGCGCAGGGCTGGAAACTGCAGCCAAGCCAGGGCAATTTCCTGTGGATCCGCGCGGATGACACCCTCCGGGCCACGGCTGGTGGACGCGTTCGACCGCGCCGACATCCTGGTCCGGGGCTACCAGGGCGACGGCGTGCGGATCACCGTGGCCGATCCCGCCTCCAACGACCGCGTGCTCCGGCTCTTGGAAGCCCACGCCGGCTAGACAACCACTGACCTTTACCAACCCGTTCCACCAACAACCAGAGGACTCCCCATGGAACAACAGACAAAGACGTCTGGCCGCGCACTGGGCGCCGCACTCAAACCCCGCCAGCTCACCATGATGGGCCTCGGAAGCGCCATCGGCGCCGGCCTCTTCATCGGCTCCGGCGCCGGCATCCAGGCCGCCGGCCCGGCCGTGCTGATCTCCTACCTCGTCGCCGGCACGCTGATCATCCTGGTGATGTGGGCGCTCGGCGAGATGGCCGCCGCCAACCCGGACAGCGGCGCCTTCTCCGTCTACACCGCGAAGGCCTACGGGCCGGTGGCCGGCGCCACCGTGGGCTGGCTGTGGTGGGTGCAGCTGGTGGTGGTCATCGCGGCCGAGGCGCTCGGTGCGGCAGGCCTGCTGGCCACCATCTTCCCGGCCCTGCCGGTGTGGCTGATGGCCTTCGTGTTCATCGTGGTGCTCACCGCCGTGAACCTGACCAGCGTGAAGAACTTCGGCGAGTTCGAGTTCTGGTTTGCCCTGCTCAAGGTGGCAGCAATCGTCGGGTTCCTGCTGGTGGGCGCTGCGCTGCTCTTCGGCTGGCTGCCGGGCGTGCAGTCGCCGGGCCTGTCCAACTTCATGGGCGAGGGGTTCGCGCCCAGCGGCTTCGCCGGGATCGCGACGGCGCTGTTCGTGGTGGCGTTTGCGTTCGGCGGCACCGAGATTGTCTCCGTGGCTGCTGCCGAGACCGCCGAGCCTGCCCGCAGCGTGAAGAAGGCAGTCCGGACGGTGCTGTGGCGCATCCTGGTGTTCTACATCGGCGCCATCTTCATTATCGCGGCCGTGGTTCCCGTGGGATCGGACGGGCTGAAGAGCCCGTTCGCCGCCGTGCTGGAGGCCGCCGGCATGCCCGGCGCAGCCACCGCCATCACCCTGGTGGCCGTCGCCGCGCTGCTCTCGGCCCTCAACGCCAACCTCTACGGCGCGTCACGGATGGCGTACTCCCTCGCGGAGCGCGGCGAAGCACCGCGCCTGCTGGCCTCGGTGTCCAAGGCCCGGGTCCCGGTGGCCGCCGTCCTGGCCAGCGTCGCCTTCGGCGTTGTCACGGTGGTGCTGGAGCTGGCCTTCCCGGAAATGGTCCTTCCCGTCCTGCTCAACATCGTGGGCTCGACCTGCCTGCTGGTGTGGACGTCCGCCCTGCTGGCCCAGCTGGCGCTGCGCCTCCGCGCCGACCGCGAGGGCACGGAGCTTCCCCTGCGGATGCCCGGCTTCCCGGGGCTCACGGTGTTTGGCCTGGTGATCCTCGCGGCGATCTTCACGGTGGGCTTCATCGGCGAGGATTCCCGTCCCCAGCTCCTGAGCACGTTCGCGCTCGTGGCGCTTCTGGCGGTGGGTTGCTGGCTGAACCAGCGGAACCGGAAGGTTGCGCCGGTTGAGGAATCCGCGGAGCGTGCCAAGGAGCCGGCGCTGATCGACTAGGTCACGTGCTGCGGACCCGCATGGCGGGTCCGGTGCACGCGGAGGGCGCGTCCGGCTTTGGCCGGGCGCGCTAACCGGGGGGCGGGCGTGTTTTACCTGGGCGAGTTGCCGTGAGGTGCCGAACTAGGGGCGTCCGTGTGAGTGGAGGGCGTATGGACGACGAGGGCGGAACTGCGCCTGGCCATCGTCACCTGGATCGAGAAGACGTACCATCGGAAGCGGCGCCAGGGGCGCCTCGGACGGCGAAACCGTCGAGTGTTGAGACAATCTTCAGAGCGGCCTCAAAGCCGCCTAACGACCCTAAACCTCGAGAGTCAACGAAATCCGGGGAAGCTCCTTGATCGAGTGGCTCGTCAAGTCTTACCAGCGATCCTTGACATGCTGCCATCTTGTGGGCGTGGCGAGCCGCGTGACATAATGGACGGGGACCGCTGGCCGAAGCGCAAAATTCCGGCCAGGAGCAAGTACAGTCTCACCATGAATCCGGAATTTTGGGTGGCTGTTGCAGCTGCTCTCATATCGGCCGTTGCTTTGGTCCGGGGAGAGCTGTATCAGCGGCGCCGCGAGTCGCGAGACGCTCAGTATCGTGCCGTTGAAAAGGTGGTGAGGCGTTGCGGCCCGTTCATCCTGCTCGAACATGCGATGTGCGAGGCCCCTCGACCTTCTGAAAGATTGGTGACGTCATGCGTGATTTTGAACGGGAATGTCAACGTTGGGAGCCCACACTTCCCACGGGTGCCAGTCACCTGCGTGTGAGTGTTCGCCAGGCTGTGGCGAACTGTTTCGGTTCCCCTGCAGGAATTGCTGTAGATCCCGCTGGACAAGATCGCCCCATGCGTACCTTCGACAGGTACTGGTGGGACCTTGCCTGTACTATATAGAACATGTCCATCACCGTTTGGGCGCGTGGCAAGTTCAAGAACGGCGGCACCCATAAAGATAGTGCAGTTCGCCCTATGGCGCAAGGAGGATGACCACCTGTCGTCGGCGCGGCCGGGGCGGACTATTCGGTATCGAGTTTCCGAGGACACATCGTTGACCTGTTGAGTGTAGGGTCATCGGAAGTTCACATGGGAGGCGGAAGGAAGATGGCGTCTAGGGCAGAAGAAGAGCACGCGAGAATCGTGCTCGAAGACGAACTCGGAGTGGAATTCCAACACCACGACGACGGATCCAAATCGAGCATGCCCGATCTTTTATCACTGGACGGGAACCACGTCGCAGAAGTGATCACGACCACTCCGTCTGCCGTCCGTGAGGCGCACACCACTCGCCAATGCCCGGCGCGGCACGCCGCCATTGCTGTACCGGCGATGGAGCGCATCGATTCGGCAGGCGCCACGCAAAGCCGTGCGCCACAAAATTAGGGCCGATGTCCTACGGTGGACTGCGGCGTCGGGATGAAGTTATCACCGGTCTTCGCCCTCAGATGGTACTTGCGGCCGGGCGCCCGTTCGCGCCGCTCCTCGTCATTCGGGCCTACGACGACCGGGTCAACTGCTGTGCGTGGACACTGTCGGCATCGGACGTCGAGCGTCATCAGATCGAGTGGTCTATCGTGCACGAACCCTCACTGCATTCTGGAGGTGATTCGGCAATGGCTGCACATGGTCGACAAGGAGCAGCATGGCGGAGTGAAGGCCCTGGCCAAGAAGTTGAACGGGTACCCGAATAAGCACCTGTGGATGTACCCGTTCGGCCCGCCATGTAATCTCACAGCAGCGTTCAGCCGACACGCCCCCGTTGTATCCTTGCTCCGACCTCATGCCCCCGCAACTGCATCCGCCACTGGCCGACGTTCACGTTTGGCTCTTATACCGGTACGCGAACCGCGACGTCTTAAGGACTTCACGTCTGCAGCGGACAATGGACTAAATTCGGGACGACGTTCCCAGTAAGCCGGACGATCCGTCCTCCCCACTCCGGCTGGGGCCGAGGCAACATCCAAGGAAGCCATCGAAAAGCGCTGGGTGAACTTGTGGGAGCCGGCAAAGGATTGATGATCCTGAACGGCGCGGAGACCGAATTTTCCGGCGGCTGCGGCCTGTGACGTCCAATTTCAGAGGGGCGTGCAACGATTCGGAAGGTCCAACTTGGATACATTACGCGCCAAGCTTGGGCACAGGAGGGGACCTCGATGATGCCCCAAAGGGCTGTCATCTGTGAGTGGCTTGGTGAGCCGCCGTACCTGTTGGAGCCTCGGATTTCCAGCGGTTGAGAGCCAGATAGCGCAGACATGGAGTTCATAAACTATGTCGCCGTGGAGAAAGCTTCCCAACGGATCATGAGTATCTCGGAGTTGCGGAAGTTTGCGCATGAAAGCAATTGCTTCGACGGAACTCACGGTCCTCCATCCACACGGGCAGGACGATTGGGAGTTGCTCAGGGAACTCGTTACCAACAACAGGATTGCCTGTCTCTTCGCGTTGTCTGGTCCCCTCGGAGATGGGCCGGATGGGGCTTGATGGTGTCGCGGCGTCGCAAGGTGCATCCGGCTTCGGTCGAAGTGGTCGATTCCGTCCAGCTTAAGGCGGCCAAGTCCATGGTTGATGAGCCGTACGAACGGGCCTCGACCGGGAAGGGAAAGTTGCCGATGTTCCGGGTCCGTGCTTTCACTGACGGCGGCTATGCCCTTGAGAAGGAACCTTGGTTGCGGGCCTTCTTCTCTGCTGGTGGGAAGTTCCGGCACGCCGAGTCAATCGGGAAGCTGATCGCGGAGGTGAAGAAGGGAACCAAACACCGCGTTCAGCAATTCGCTTACCGGCCAGAGATCGCCTCCATACTCAAGAGCGGGCTACTGCTGTCTGGCTAGGAGTTCCGGCTGTATCTCACGGCACGAACCTTCCGGCCCGCTAGTAGTTTGAACATCGAACATACAGCAGCGGCTGCGTAACACCGCAGATAGGCTTCGATGGGCGGTCTTGCGGCTAATGGGGCTGATGGTCCTTGACGATGGTCCAATCAGGACTGGGAAATGGCCTTTTAAATAGCTTGGCGCGCATGGCCACCACAGCAGCGCGATCGTAAGAGCTTCCCGCTTGAACGACGCGGGAAGAGAAGGGCTGACGGGACCGAGAAATGCGTGGCAACTCAAGTCGACTGCCCATTCGGCAAACACGAGCATGGAGCCGTTTTGGCTGTAGCGAAACCTGACCCCGGTCGAGTTTAGAGATTTGGGCCGAGGTGCGACGCCTGAAGAGTGGGTGGCACTAGTGGGAGGTTACCTCTGGGAGATGGAAGTCGCCGACGAAAAGGGGCTGCGGCGGGGGAGCCGGCCTCAGACAGGACACGGCTAAGATGACCTCCGCCATGCGGGCAAAATGCGCGGGGAGGGGTGAGAGGCGGCGCTGCTGGCGGCGGCCCGGTGTTCGCCTCGAGGCCCGGGACCGCCGGCGGCCTATGTACCAGGCGGAGCCACGGACGCCGGCTCTGCACGCACAAGTTCAGCGGTGCGCTTCCTGCTCAGCACGAGCCGTTCCATCAGCACCCATTCAGGATCCGGAGCGCGACGCAACCGCCTGTCCATAATGGGACCGACTGCTATGCCACGCCCGTGCCCAAACAGTGATGGGAAGCGGCCATGGAGTCGCCATTTATTGACCCTGCTGGCGGGTTGTCATATTTCTCGCGCTGGAAGGCAATAGCCTGGCGCAGCGACGAGTTTCATTGGGGGAGTGGCGGCGGAGCAGCTGCCCGAGGGCTTGTACGAGCTTCTTAAGACGGACGCCCTTGGCGACCGGCTGAGCACAGCGCGGCAGATCTTCACCCAGTCTTCGCGGACATTGAGGACGAAGACGCCCCGGACGTCCTTTCCCGCCACGTTGCAGACGCCGTTCGGCGGCGCCCTCACCGCCGCCAAACCAGCCGACCGCGTAGCCCTCGCGAACAAACTCCTGCAGGAACTGAACACCGGAGACCGCATCGCCCTCGGCCCGACGCAACTCCAGTCCCTTCACCGCCCGGACACGCTCAAGCGCCGCAATCTTCGCCGCCCCACTACCAAACTCAGCGACTCGGCCCTGCTCACCAACAGCAAGGACGATCCCAATCTCGCCGCGGAGCTCAGGACCGAGATCGAGTCCGCCAACACGGTGGACCTGCTCTGCGCCTTTCGTCCGCTGGACCGGGCTGAGGCTTCTCGAGCCGGCCCTCGCGCAGCTCAAGGAGCGCGGCGCCGAGGCCCTCCGGGTCATCACCACCACCGGCACGGCTGACGGAACGTCGCGCGATCGACGAGCTCGTCCACCGTACGGCGCCGAGGTGAAGATCAGCGACGAAGACGCGGCCACACGCCTGCACGCCAAGGCCCGGCTGTTCCGCCGCAGACTCGGCTTCGACACCGCCTACGTCGGCAGCTCCAACCTCAGCCAGGCGCTCCCGCGGATGGCTCGAATCCAACGTCCGGCTCAGCTCCGTCGGCACGCCCGCACTGCTGCAGAAGTTTGAAGTCACCTTCGACAGCGACTGGGCGCAGCGCGCCTTCCAGAGTTACGACCCGGAACGCGACGGCGAGAAGCTGGACGCCGCGCTGGAACGTAACGGCGGCCGCCGTAGCGCCGTCCCCGGGGCGGCGACCGGTCTGAAGTCCAGCCGCTACCTCCACCAGGAGGAAGATGCTGAGGACCTCGAATCCGAGCGGCTCAAGGGCTTCAGCCACAACCTCGTGTCGCCGCCACCGGCACGCAGGCAAGACCGTCATCGCCGCGCTGGACTATAAGCGTCTTTGCGAGGCGGCCGGCCGCAATCTGAAATTGCTCTTCGTCGCGCACCGTCAGGAAATCCTGAAGCAGGCCATGCGCACCTACCGCGACGTCATGCAGGACGGCGCCTTCGGCGAACTCTACGTCGGGGAGCACAAACCGCGGCAGTGGAAGCACATCTTCGCTTCCGTCCAGTCGCTGTCGATCCCTCGGCATTGAACAAGCTGGCACCGGACTTCTTCGACGTCGTCGTGATCGACGAGTTTCACCACGCCATGGCGCCCACCTACCGCCGGCTGCTGGATATCTTCAGCCGCAGCAGCTCCTCGGGCTGACTGCGACGCCGGAACGCGGCGACGGCGTCGACGTCGCCAAGCAAGTTTCTTCGATGGCACCCGCACCGCCAGCGAACTAGCACTGTGGCAAGGCCCTGGACGCTGATCTGCTGGTGCGCGGTTTCGCTACCACGACTTCGGCGTCTCCGACGACGTTGACCTCAGCCAGCTGGAATGGAAGCGCGGCAACTACGACACCGCGCTGCTGAACAACCTCTACACCGGCAACGACTGCCCGCGCCGCCAAGGCGATCCGCGAACTCCGCGACAAGGTCACCAGCACCGAGCAGCACGCGGGCCATCGGCTTCTGCGTCTCGGTCCAGCACGCCCGCTACATGGCCGCGTGTCTTCAACCGCGCCGGGATCGCCTCCGTCGCGGTTGACGGCAGCACCGACGACGCCGACCGTGCGGCGGCGCTGAGACGTCTCGCCGCACGCGAGATCAACTGCATCTTCGCCGTCGACCTCTTCAACGAAGGCCTGGACTTGCCGCAAGTGGACACCATTCTGAGGCTCCGGCCGACACAGAGCGCCACGATCTTTCTCCAGCAGCTGGGACGCGGGCTGCGCCGCGCGGAGGGCAAGGCGGTGCTGACCGTCATGGACTTCATCGGCCAGCAGCGCCGTGAGTTCCGCTTCGATCTGCGCTACCGGGCGCTCACCGGCTACGGGCGGAAGGAGCTGGAGAAGGCTGTCGAGGACGAGTTCCCGTACCTGCCGTCGGGCTCTCAGATCGTGCTGGACCGGGTGGCGCAGAAGGTCGTGCTGGACAACATCAAGGCGCAGCTGCGGTTCAACCGTGTCGCAACTGGTCCGGGACATCGCCTCGTACGCGGAGATCGAGCTGGAGGCCTATCTGGAGCGGTCCGGGAACGACGTGAAGTCGATCTACCGTTCGACAAGGACACTCGTCGACCGGCTACCTTCGCCAGGCCGGGCTGATCGAGGGGTTCTCGCCGTTCTAGACGGTGCTCAGCGGGCGGCTTCGGCAGCTCTCCGACGCCGACGAGAAGAAGCTCCTTGGCCGGACGGCGGCGCTTATCCACGTGGACGATCCGGAACGCGCCAAGGCCTACTCGATGCTCGTCGGCGCCGACGCGCCCCGCTACGCGGAGCTCGGCATGCGGGAGCAGACGTTCGCCCGCATGCTGTTCTACACGCTCTGGGACGACGGCGGCGGCTTCCAGTCGTACGACGCCGGCCTCGACTATCTGCGCGGCTACCAGTTTGTCTGCAGTGAGATCCGCCAGCTCGTGAAGCTCGGCGTGGCCGCGTCCAGGCTGCCGCCAAGGGTTTCGGTGCCGGGCTGCAGCACGTTCCGCTGCTGTCGCACGCGACGTACCGCCGCGAGGAGGTCCTGGCGGCGTTGCAGTACGGGTCGCTGGAGCTCGGCAAGAACGTCCAGCACCGCGAGGGCGTCGCCTGGTGCTCGGGGACGTCGACGGACGCTTTCTTCGTCACGCTGAAAAAGGACGGCAAGAAGCACTCGGCTACGACGATGTACAAGGATTACGCCATCAGCCCGGAGCTGTTCCAC
>CAVOQF010000023.1:0-209655 GCA_963698285.1 uncultured Actinomycetota bacterium
GCTGGGCCGGAACCGCACCGTGCGGGTCACCGGACCAGCGGCTTCCTGCGTTCCACCGCCCCGCTGAGAACCGCGACGCCGAGCCCCAGGACGGCCAGTACCGCCCCCACCAGGGCGGGGGCCACGTAGCCCCAGCCCCAGGCGATGACGAGGCCGCCGAGGAACGCGCCAAGGGCATTCGCCACATTCAGCGCGGCGTGGTTCAACGAGGATGCCAGCGACGGCGCGCCGGGAGAGGCGTCGAGGAGGCGGGTCTGCAGCGCCGGAACGAGCATCGCGCCGGCGGCGCCGACAACGAAGACCATCACGTAGGCGGACCAGGGCCAGTGCACGGCCACCGCGTAGACCACAAGCGCCACGGCCACGGCGGGCAGGACCCAGTAAATGGTGCCCATGACGGACCTGTCGGCGATCCGGCCGCCCACGATGTTGCCGGCCACCATGCCCACGCCGTAGAGCGCGACGACGAGCGGCAGCCATTGCGCAGGAATGCCGGCCACCGAGGTCATGGTGTGGGCGATGTAGGTATAGGTGGCAAAGAAACCGCCGAAGCCGACCACACCGATCAGCACGGCGAGCCACACCTGCAGCCGCTTGAGGGCGGCGAGCTCGCGCCGGACACTGGCGTCGGCGTGGGGCTTCTGGAACGGAACGAACCTCCAGAGCATCACCATGGTGGCAATACCGATCAGGCCGACCAGCAGGAAGAGCAGCCGCCAGCCGAAGTTCTGGCCCAGCCACGTCCCGAACGGCACGCCGATCACGTTGGAGACGGTGAGGCCGGCCATCACCATCGAGATCGCCCAGCCGCGTTTGGTCGGGGCCACCAGGGACGCGGCGATGACCGCCGCGACCCCGAAGAAGGCGCCGTGCGGCAGCCCGGCGGCAAAGCGGGACACCAGCATGGTGCCGTAGTCCGGGGCGATGAAGGAGCTGAGGTTGGCGAGGCTGAAGAACAGCATGAGTCCCAGCGCGAGGTGCTTGCGGGGCAGTTTGGCACCGGCCGCGGCCAGCACCGGGGCGCCGACCACCACGCCGAGCGCGTAGGCGGAGATCAGGTGCCCGGCCTCCGGAGTGCCGATGCCCAGGCCTTGCTCCACCTCCTTGAGCAGGCCCATCATGGTGAACTCCGTGGTGCCGATGCCAAAGCCGCCCATGGCGAGGGCAATGATGGCCAGGGCGAGGCGGCGAGGGCCGGTTTTCGGCGTCGCGGGGGCGTCTGTGGTGATGGTCATCCGTCTGCTTTTCGGGAACGATCCCGGCTGGGCCGGGACAATGCGGCGTGGTGGATCGGCTGTTGCTGTCTGTGGGGGCAACGCGGGGCACCGGCCCCGGTATTCCGGCGCCGGGCGTGGCGCGCCCCACCATTGTCCCCCGGCACCGCGGCACCGGGCGGCCCCTAGACTGGTGGACGTGACTGAACTCATCAACGTCGTCGGCGGCGCAGTTGTGGATTCCCTGGCCGACCCCCGGACCCTCCTGGTGGCCCGGCGGACGGCGCCGCCCCAGTTTGCCGGCATGTGGGAGTTCCCCGGCGGGAAGGTGGACCCGGGCGAGGCCCCGGAGCATGCCCTGCACCGCGAGCTGTACGAGGAACTCGGGGTCGAGGTCCGGCTGGGACCGGAACTGCCCGCTGAAGCTCCGACCGGCTGGCCGCTCAACGGCCGGGCGGCGATGCGGGTCTGGTTCGCGGAACTGGCGGCCGGCACCCCGCAGCCGCTCGAAGACCACGACGAGCTGCGCTGGGTGGCGCTGGCGGACCCGGAGCAAGTCCTTGCGCTGCCCTGGATCCCGGCCGACCTGCCCATCGTCGAAGCACTCCTGGCCGCGGTCGCGGGGCAACCCTCGCCAAACTGAGCCCCGGGTGGCTACGCTGGGGCCAACTGGGAGGAGCTGGGCGTGCAGGTCGGGGTCAGGCGGGAAGAGCGTGCGGGGGAACGCCGGGTGGCGGCGACACCGGAGACGGTGCGGCAGCTGGCCGGCCTCGGACTGTCGATCCTGGTCGAAAGCGGTGCCGGCATCGAATCCGGCTACGGCGACGCCGACTACGAGGAGGCCGGCGCGGCCCTCATCCCGGAGCTTCCGCTGGCGGCCCTTGACGTCCTGCTGCACGTCCGCCCGCTCACGCCGGCGACGGCGGCCGCGCTGGGCCCGGGCACCATCACCATCGGCTTCGCTTCCCCGGCTTCCGAACTGCCGGCCGTCGGTGCCCTCGCCGCCGCCGGGGTGACGTCCTTTGCCCTGGAGCTCGTCCCGCGGATCTCCCGGGCCCAGTCCATGGACGCCCTCAGCTCCCAGTCCCTCGTCGCCGGCTACCGCGCCGTGCTGGAGGCAGCGCTGCGCTACCCGAGGTTCTTCCCGCTCTACATGACCGCCGCCGGCACCATCCCGCCGGCCCGGGTGCTGGTCCTCGGCGCCGGCGTCGCGGGCCTGCAGGCCATCGGCACCGCGAAACGGCTCGGCGCCCGGGTCTCCGCCAACGACATCCGGGCCGCCTCCGCCGATGAGGTCGCCTCGATGGGCGGCACCTTCATCAACCTGGAGCTCGACGCCGCGGAAGGAAGCGGCGGGTACGCCCGGGAACTCGGCGAGGACCGCGCCGCCCGGCAGCGGGCGCTGCTGGCGCCGCACGTCGCCGCCGCGGACGTGCTCATTACGACGGCGGCGATTCCCGGCCGTGCCGCCCCGCTGCTCGTCACCGCCGACATGGTCGCCGGCATGCGGGCCGGGTCCGTCGTCGTCGACCTGGCCGCCGAGTCCGGCGGCAACGTCGAGGGCGTCATCGCCGGCCGGGACGTCCTGGTGCCGGTCCCCGGCGGCACCGTGACCCTGGTGGGGATGCAGGACGCGGCGTCCGCCGTCGCCTCGGACGCGTCCCGGCTGTACGCCAAGAACGTCGCCAACCTGCTCGCCCTGATGACCTCGGACGGCACGGTGGCACCCGACTTCGACGACGACGTCGTCGCCGGAGCCTGTCTGACCCACGACGGCGCCGTCCGGCACGCCGGCACGGCGGCAGCAATGGAGGCGCACAACTGATGGATGCGGTCACGTTACTCACGGTGGTGGTGCTCGCCGTCTTCGTCGGCTTCGAAGTCGTCTCCAAGGTCACCAGCAAGCTGCACACCCCGCTGATGTCCGGCGCCAACGCGATCCACGGCATCATCCTGGTCGGCGCGATCATCGTGGCGGGGCAGGCCGAAGACCCGTGGCTGCTGGCCGTCGCCCTGCTGGCGGTGGTCCTCGCGACTGTCAACCTGGTGGGCGGCTTTGTGGTCACCGACCGGATGCTGGAAATGTTCGGCCCGCGGAAAGCGGCCGGGCCCCGCAAAGCGGCCGGGCCCCGCACCGCGGACGGTGCCGGCACCCCGGCCGGGACCGGCCGGGCAGGGGAGGAGCGCCCGTGAGCATCCTCGCCCCGGCCTGGACCGCGCTGCTCTATCTCGTGGCGGCGGTCTGCTTCATCCTCGCGCTGAAGGGCCTCAGCTCGCCCCGGACGGCCCGGCGCGGAAACGCCATCGGCGCCGCCGGCGCCGCAGTGGCCGTCGTGACCGTGTTCCTCTCCGCGCGGCTGGAGAACATTCCGCTGATCCTCGCCGCCATCGCCGTCGGCACCGCCCTCGCCGTACCGGTTGCCCGGCGCGTGCAGATGACGCAGATGCCGCAACTGGTGGCCCTGTTCAATGGGGTCGGTGGCGGCGCGGCCGCGCTGGTCGCGGTGCTCGAGCTCGGCCACAGCGGGGACTCCTGGGTGCGGCTGGCCGTTGTCTTCACCATGCTGGTCGGCGCGGTGTCCTTCGCCGGTTCGGCCGTCACGGTGGGGAAGCTGCAGGAGCTGATCAGCACCCGCCCGTTGTTGTTCCCGGGCATGCCGGCGGTGATGGTGGTCGTCCTGGCGGGCGCACTCACCGCAGGCGGCTTCGTTGTGGCGGCGGGTTCGCCCGGCTGGGCCGGCGCGCTGCTGGCCGGCGCACTGCTGGTCCTGGGCCTGGCCGCGGGGCTGTTGCTGGTGCTCCCGGTCGGCGGTGCCGACGTCCCCATCGTGATCTCGCTGCTGAACGCCTTCACCGGCCTCGCCGTCGCTGCGTCCGGGATCGTGCTGGGGAACGTGCTGCTGCTGGTCGCCGGGACGCTCGTCGGCGCCAGCGGCACCATCCTGACCAAGGTGATGGCCTCCGCCATGGGACGCGGCGTGGCCGGCATCATGTTCGGCGCCTTCCGGGGCGGGTCGACCGCAGGCTCGACCACCCTCAGCGACCGGCCGGTGCGTTCCTCCTCGGCGGAGGACGTCGCCGTCCAGCTCGGCTACGCCCAGCGCGTCGTGATCGTGCCCGGCTACGGCCTCGCCGTCGCGCAGGGCCAGCACACGGTGGCCGAGCTCGCCACCGCCCTGACCGCCCGGGGAGTCGACGTCGTCTTCGCCATCCACCCCGTCGCCGGCCGGATGCCCGGGCACATGAACGTGCTCCTGGCCGAGGCCAATGTGCCCTACGAGTCGCTGCGGGAGCTCGAAGAGGTCAACCCGGAGTTCGCCAATACGGACATCGTCCTGGTGGTGGGCGCAAACGACGTCGTCAACCCGGCCGCGAAGTCGTCCCCGGGGTCACCGATCTTCGGGATGCCGATCCTGGAGGTGGTCCAGGCCCAGCAGGTGGTGTTCCTCAAGCGTTCGATGCGCCCCGGCTTTGCCGGCATCGAGAACGAACTCCTGCATGATCCGAAGACCACCCTGTTGTTCGGCGACGCCAAGGATTCGCTCTCCAGGGTCCTCGGGGCGGTCAAGATCCTTTAGGCACGCGGCTTAGAACAGCGTGGGCTGGGCGGTCCCGGCACCGGTGGGCGCGGACCCTCCGACGGCGGCCGGTTCGGGGATGCTGCCCGCCGGGTACTGGGCCTCTTCTTCCCGGGGGTCGCCCTCCAGGTCCCGGTGGCTGAACCCGGAGGAGCCGAGGAAGCCGTGCCGGGCCTTGAAGTACCGGATCCGGCCGGCCAGCCAGGCCCGGTATTCCTTGGAGGCGTAGGACCCGCTGCCGTAGAGCCGGCGGTACTTGCCGGCGAACTGCGGGTGCTCCTTGGCGATCCACTGCATGAACCATTCCCGGGTCCCGGGCTTGAGGTAGAGCGCCCCGGCCGTGACACCGGTGGCGCCGGCGGCGGCGAGCGAACCGAAGAGGGAATCCAGCGCTTCGTCGGAGTCGGAGAGCCAGGGCAGGATGGGCATCGCCATCACGCCGCAGGGAAGCCCGGCTTCACGCAGCCGGGAGACCAGCTTCAGCCGTGCCCGCGGACCGGGGGTTCCGGGTTCCACCGCCTCGGCGAGCCGTTCGTCGGTCATGGCCAGCGAGATTCCCACACCCACCGGGACCTGGGCGGCCGCGTGCTTGAGCAGCGGGATGTCGCGGGCCAGCAGGGTGCCCTTGGTCAGGATGGAGAGGGGCGTGCCGGAGTCGGCGAGGGCGCCGATGATGCCGGGCATCAGCTGGTAGCGGCCTTCGGCGCGCTGGTACGGGTCCGTGTTGGTGCCCAGGGCGACATGGTGGCGCTGCCACGAGGGCTTGGCCAGTTCCTTGCGCAGGACCTCGGCCGCGTTGATCTTGACCACCACCTGGCTGTCGAAATCCAGGCCGGCGTCGAAGTCGAGGTAGGTGTGGGTCTTGCGGGCGAAGCAGTAGACGCAGGCGTGGCTGCAGCCGCGGTAGGGGTTCACGGTCCACTCGAACGGCATCCGGGAACCGGCGGCCACCTTGTTGAGCACCGATTTGGCGGTGACCTCATGGAAAGTGACCCCGGCAAACTCAGGGGTGGAGACGGAGCGCACCAATCCGGCGAGCGGCAGCAACGCCGGAGCGGCCGGGCCCGCGCCGGAGGAGGAACTCCCGGTTGCCTGTCCGCCGGTTGTGGCGGCAGCTGGTTTGAGTGCCTGCGCGTCCCATCTCATGGCTCCATTCGAATATATGTTCGATCTTAAGTCAAGGACCGCAGGCCAGGGGACCGGGCCGTGGCAGAACGAGGCGTTGCTAGGCTGGGCCCATGATTCTCCTGACCGGCTTCGAACCGTTTGGCGGCGAAACTACCAATCCGTCCTGGACCGCGGCGCGCGGGGCCGCGGCCCTGCTCGAAGCCGAGGGGCACGAGGTGGCGGCGGTGGAGCTGCCCTGCGTCTTTGGCGACGCCATCGCCGTCCTGCAGGCGGCCCTGGCGGAGCACCGTCCGGAGCTTGTCCTCTGCGCGGGCCAGGCCGGCGGCAGGGCCCGCATCTCGCTGGAACGGATCGCGATCAACTGCGATGACGCGCGGATCCCGGACAATGCGGGCAACGCGCCCGTCGATGAGCCGGTGGTCCCCGGCGGCCCGGCGGCCTACTTCAGCACCCTGCCGGTGAAGGCGGCCCTGGCGGCGCTGGGCTCGGCCGGGATTCCCGCCGAGGTGTCCCAGACGGCCGGAACTTACGTCTGCAACCACGTCTTCTACGGCCTGATGCACGCCCTGCGGCTCGTCCCCGGCGCCCGGGGCGGCTTTGTCCACGTCCCGTACGGACCGGACCAGGTCCCGGCGGGGAGCGGCCTGGCCTCGCTGCCGGTGGAACACATGACGCAGGCGCTCGCCGTCGTCGTCCGGACCGCGCTGGCGACGACGGCGGACCTCAGGCTTGCCGCCGGCGCCACCCACTAGCGCGGGAAACGGTCAGTCCAAGAGTTCCCAGACGACGCCGACGGCCGCGGTGACGCCGGCCGCGCCCGCCTCGACGGTCAGCGGCTCGGCCGCCACCGCGCGCTGCATCGTGGCCAGCGGGAGCGGCGGAGCGGTCCCCGGCTGCTGGGTGACGGAGATGGCCTTGCCCAGCCGGGCGCCGGCCAGCGAGGCGAAATGTTCCGCTGCGGCGCGGGCATTGTTCCACGCGGCCTCCCGGGCGCGGGCTTCGACCGCGGCGGGATCCGCGAAGCCGAGTTCGACTCCGTTGAGGCGCGCGTCGTCCCCGGCGGCCTGGACTGCGGCCGCGATGAGTCCGGAGGACGCCGCCAGGTCCCGAAGCCGGACGGTGAGCATGCTGGAGGCCAGGTAGCCGGAGACGATCTGGCCCCGGCCCTCCTGCCAGCTGACCTCGGCCCGGACGTTCAGCCCGGAGGTGGTGATGTCCGGATTTCCGACCCCGTGGTCCCGGAGCACGGCCGTGATCGCGGCCGAGGCACGGGCGGCATCCCGGTACGCCGCTTCCACGCCCGGGCGCCGGCATTCGACGCCGAGGGAGAGAGTCAGTAAGTCCGGCGCGGCCTCCGCGGTGCCGGAGCCGGTGACCGAAATGGACCTGGGGGTTTCCGTCATGTCATGCCTCGTTCCGTTTGACGGCCGTGCCGGCAACGGCCGTGGGGGAGTGCCGGGGCGGCTTCCCCGGGGCGCCCGGCGGGTAGCCGCCGGCCTGGAGTCCGGCGTGCCGCTCGAAGATATTGGCTGATCCGGGGTTGCCGGTCCGCACCAGGGACCAGGCCGCCGCCAGGAAGTACAGCGGCAGGAACGGCACCCCGAGGCACCAGGCGTACTGGGTGGCGTGCCGCTCCTCGTGCCCAAGGAGCACCGGGTTGGCCAGGGCCTCCTCCGGCCCGGCGCGGAAGAGCACCACGTTGCCCACGGTGAACGCCGCCGCAAACGGCAGGCGCCAGCGGTAGCCGGTGGCCAGGAGCAGGCCACGGGGTCCGCGGCGGAGCGTGGTCCGCGCGCAGGCCGCCAGGACCAGCCCCAGCGGGGTGGACGCATTCACCACGTTGGCAAGCTGCCGCAGCCGCTGTCCGGGAGTCATGAGGCCATGCTAGCGGGGCGCCCGCCCGCGGGGTACGACGCCGGCCCGGGCGCTCGCTGCGCCGGGACGCCGCAGCGCCGCGCCGGGACGCCGCAGCGCCGCGCCGGGACGCCGCAGCGCCGCCGCCGGGGGAGCGCCGTCACGTTCGGGCACCTGAGTGCCGTCAACTAGACTGAAGTGGAGTGCCCGCCGCAGCCATTTTGGCGGGCCCTGCCCTTTGCCAACGCACCGGTCCCTGCACCCGTTGAAGGCCCTGCGTGCGTTGGCATCACCCGACTCGTAGCTAAGAACAGTAGATGACTGAAACTTTGCCGGGCGCCGCCGTCCCGAACCCTCTGGACGAAGCCGCCATCACCGCCGCCGTAGACCAGGCCGTCGCCGCCATTGCCGCCGCCTCGACGCTCGATGAGCTCAAGGCCGCGCGGCTCGCCCACACCGGGGAAAAATCCGCGCTGAGCCTGGCCAACCGTGAAATCGGGGGCCTGCCCAAAGACCAGAAGGCCGCCGCCGGCAAGCTGATGGGCGCCTCCCGTGGACGCGTCAACAAGGCGCTCGCGGACCGTACGGCCGAGCTCGAAGCGGAGAACGACGCCCGCATCCTGGTCGAGGAGACCGTCGACGTCACCGCCGCCCCGCGCCGCCGTCGTGCCGGTGCACGCCACCCGCTGTCCACGCTGCAGGACCGCGTCGCGGACATCTTCGTGGGGATGGGCTGGGAAATCGCCGAGGGTCCCGAGGTCGAGTCGGAGTGGTTCAACTTCGATGCGCTGAACTTCAAGCCGGACCACCCGGCCCGCGAAATGCAGGACACCTTCTTCGTGGAGCCGCCCGAGGCCCACCTGCTGATGCGCACCCACACCTCCCCGGTACAGGTCCGCTCCATGCTGGAACGCGAGGTGCCGATCTATGTCCTGTGCCCGGGCAAGGTCTTCCGCACCGACGAACTCGACGCCACCCACACGCCGGTCTTCCACCAGTTCGAGGGCCTGGCCATCGACAAGAAGCTCAGCATGGCCGACCTCCGCGGCACCCTGGAACACTTCGCCCGCCAGATGTTCGGCGACGAGGCCCAGATCCGGCTGCGCCCCAACTACTTCCCGTTCACCGAGCCGTCCGCCGAGCTGGACATCTGGCACCCCGGCGCCAAGGGCGGCCCGCGCTGGATCGAATGGGGCGGCTGCGGCATGGTCAACCCCAACGTGCTCCGCGCCGCGGGCATCGATCCGGACATCTATTCAGGTTTTGCCTTCGGCATGGGCATCGAGCGGACCCTCATGTTCCGCAACGAGGTCGGCGACATGCGCGACATGATCGAAGGCGACGTACGTTTCAGCGAGCACTTCGGGATGGAGATCTAACAGTGCGTATCCCACTTTCCTGGCTGCGTGAATTCGCCGCCGTACCGGCCGAAGCGACGGCCGAAGACGTTATGGCGGACCTCGTCAAGGTCGGCTTTGAAGAAGAAGCCGTCCACCGCCCCACGGACGCCCTCCAGGGGCCCGTTGTGGTGGGCCAGGTCCTGAGCATCGTCAAGGAACCCCAGACCAACGGCAAAACCATCAACTGGTGCCAGGTCCGGGTGGTCCCGGAAGGACAGCAGCAGAGCCTGACCGGTGAGGGCATCGACCCCTCCGGCGTCCAGGGCATCATCTGCGGCGCGCACAACTTCGTGGAGGGCGACAAGGTGGTGGTCACCCTCCCGGGCGCCGTGCTGCCCGGGGACTTCCGGATCTCCGCCCGCAAGACCTACGGGCACCTCTCCGCCGGCATGATCGCCTCCGTACGCGAACTCGGCATCGGCGAGGACCACGACGGCATCCTGGTGCTCTCCCGGATCGGACTGGACCCGGAAATCGGCACCGACGCCATGGAGCTGCTGGGCCTCTACGACCAGGCCGCCGAAATCAACGTCACCCCGGACCGCGGCTACGCGTTCTCGATCCGCGGCGTGGCCCGGGAGTACGCCCACGCCACCGGCACGCCCTTCACCGACCCGGCGTCCAGGGTGCAGGCGCCCGCGGACCTCAGCGGCGGCTACGGCGTCAAGCTCAACGACGACGCCCCGATCTACGGCAAGCCCGGCTGCGACCGCTTCGTGGCCCGCACCGTCCGCGGCGTCGACGCCACCCGGCCGACACCGCCGTGGATGAGCTCCCGGCTGCGGCTCGCCGGCATCCGGTCCATCTCGCTGCCGGTGGACATCTCCAACTACGTCATGCTGGAACTCGGCCAGCCGCTGCACTTCTACGACCAGGACAAGCTCTCCGGCGAGATCGTGGTCCGCCGCGCCGTCGCCGGCGAGAAGCTCAAAACCCTGGACGGCAAGGACCGCGCGCTCGACGCCGAGGACCTCCTGATCACGGACGGCTCCGGCCCCATCGGCGTCGCGGGGGTCATGGGTGGCGCCGCCACCGAGGTCAGCGACGCGACGTCGACCATCCTGATCGAAGCCGCGCACTTTGAGGAAGTCTCGATTGCCCGTTCGCGCCGCCGCCACAAGCTGCCCTCGGAGGCGTCCAAGCGCTTCGAACGCGGTGTCGACTGGCACGTCGCCCACGTGGCCGCCCAGCGCGCCGTCGACCTCCTGGTTGAACTCGCCGGCGGCACGGCGGACGAGGCCGGCACCGACGTCGGCACCGCGCCGGACGCCGTCGCCGTCGAGCTGCCCGCAGCCTTCGCGGCGGAGCGGATCGGCATCGACTTCACCGAGGAACAGATCCTGACCTCGCTCCAGGACCTCGGCGCCGTCGTCGGGAAGACCGGCACCGGCTACGCCGTGACGGCCCCGAGCTGGCGCACCGACCTGGAAACCAAGGAGGACCTCTCCGAGGAGATCGCCCGGCTGGTCGGCTACGACAAGATCCCGGCCACCTTGCCGGTGGCACCCCCGGGCCGGGGACTGACCCGCGTGCAGCAGCAGCGCCGCCGGCTCGTCCAGGCCCTGGCCGACGCCGGCCTCACCGAGGTGCTGGCCTACCCGTTCGTCTCCAAGGCCGCCAACGACACCTTCGGGGTCCCGGCGGCAGGCGCGGAGCGCAAGGCGCTCAAGCTGGCCAACCCGATCAGCGAAGAGCACGGCTACCTGCGGACCTCCATCCTGCCGGGCCTGATCGAGGTCGCCAAGCGCAACCACTCCCGCGGCTTCCGCGACCTCGCGCTGTTCGAATCCGGGCTGGTCTTCCTGCCCGGGGACACGCTGGGCACCGCCGCCATCCCGCCGCTGGGCGCCAAGCCCTCCGACGAGGTGCTCGACGGCCTGTACGACGGCGTCCCGGACCAGCCGCTGCACCTCGCCGCCGTGCTGACCGGCCACGATTCCCCGGCCGCGCCGGCGCATGCGCCCCGCGCCTGGGACTGGGCCGACGCGCTGGACATCGCCCGGCTCGCCGGCGACGTCCTCGGCGTCGAGCTTGTCATCAGCCAGGGCCAGCACCAGGCCTTCCACCCGGGACGGGCCGCGCAGTTGGCGCTCCGCAGCGGGGAGGTCGTGGGCTACGCCGGCGAACTGCACCCGAAACTGCTCGCGGCGCACGACATGCCGGCCCGCACCGTGGCGCTGGAACTGAACGCCGACGCATTGTTCGACGCCGCCGCCGACGTGATCGTCGCCCGGCACATCTCCAGCTACCCCGTGGCCACCCAGGACGTTGCCCTCGTGGTGGCGGCCGAGGTTGCCGCGGACGAGGTGCTGGCCGCGCTGCGCGACGGCGCGGGGGAACTGCTTGAGGACGTCGCCCTGTTCGACGTGTACGCGGGCAAGGGCATCGAGGACGGCAAGAAGTCGCTCGCGTTCAACCTGCGCTTCCGCGCCGGTGACCGGACGCTGACCGCCGACGAGGCCTCGGCCGCCCGCGACAGCGCGGTGGCGGCCGCCCACGAGCGTTTCGGGGCGGTCCAGCGCTAGCAGCCGACCCTCCCGAGGGAAGGCAGTAAACACAGGAGGGCGGGACCATGACGTCGCAGCTGATGGTGCGGTCGGTCCCGCCCTTCCGCGTCCCCGGAACCACGGACGTCCCTGGAACCACGGACGTCCCCGGCGCCGCGGGGACCCTGGAGGCCGCCGCCCGTGAGCTGTTGGACGACGTCGAACTCGGCCGCGCCCGGGCCCTGGAACCCCGTCCGCGGGAGGCGTTCCTGGCCGGCCGGCTGGCACTCCGGCGCTTTGCCGCGGAACTGCTGGGTGTGCAGGCATCGGACCTGACGGCCGCCTACGACTGCCCGCAGTGCGGCCCCGGAAGTCCGCATGGCAGGCCCGGCTACACGCTGCATGGGACGCCGGCGCCGCTGCTGCTGAGCCTCTCGCGGAGCGCCGGCTGGGTCCTGCTGGCGGCGGTGCCGGACCCTCCGACCGGGCTCCGCCTCGGCGTCGACGTGCAGGACCCGGCGGGCACGGATTTTGCCGGTTTCAACGAGGTGGCGCTGGGTCCGGCCGAACGTGAGAGCCTCCGCGGCCTGGCCGCCGCCGAACTGCTGACCGCACGGGCCCGGCTCTGGGCCCGCAAGGAGGCCTGGCTCAAGCTGTGCGGCACCGGATTGCGCACCGCGCCGGACAGCGTGGACGTGCTGGACCACCCGGGCATCCGCGACCTGCCGCCCGCTGAATCCGGTCTGCCCGGGCAGTTTGCCGCCGCCGTCGCCCTGTCCGTGTTGCCCGGCGGGTCCCGGCCGGGGGATCAGCCGGCCGGCAGGGGCGGCAGCGCCTCCTGATAGAGCCAGGGGTGCAGCACGGCCTCGGCGTCCATCCCGGTGACCCGGTGCGCCGCCAGGATGAACTCCTCGGTCGTGACGGAGCCGTAGCGGTGGCTGCCGGTCCAGTCGTGCAGGAGCGCGAAGAAGGCAAGATCGCCGCAACGCAGGCGTACCGCGTGCAGCGCGAGGGCGCCGCGTTTGTAGACACGGTCGTCGAACATCAGTTCCGGTCCCGGATCACCGACCAGCAGGTCCTGGTCCTCCCGGTTGAGCATCCGCCAGGCCGCCCGGGCCCGATCGGCCACGGTCATAATCCGGGCTTCCTCGGACCAGATCCATTCGGCGTAGCAGGCGAAGCCTTCGTGCAACCAGATGTCCTTCCAGGAGGCGGCCGTCAGTGAATTCCCGAACCACTGGTGGGACAGTTCGTGGGCAATGAGCCGTTGCGATTCCCAGTCCTGGGCCAGGTGGTTGCGGCCGAAAATTGACAGGGACTGGGCCTCCAGCGGGATTTCCAGGTCGTCTTCGGTCACCACCACGGTGTAGCGGGGGAACGGATACGGCCCGAAGCAGTTGGTGAAGGTCCGCATCATCTGGTGCTGGCGGGCGAGTCCGGCGCGGGCCTCGGCGGACAGCTCGACCGGCACCGCGACGGCCTGGGCCACGTCGCCGTCGGCCCGGTCCGGGTTGAGCTGCAGCAACTCGTAGCGGCCGATCTGCACCGTGGCGAGGTAGCTGGCCATCGGCTCGGACTGCTCGTAGATCCAGGTCTCGCGGCTGGACCGGGCCTGGTGCGAAACCAGCACCCCGTTGCAGACGGCACGGTAGTTCGCGTCCGTGGTGACCGCAATCCGGTAGCTCGCCTTGTCCCGGGGGTGGTCGTTGCAGGGAAACCACGACGACGCGCCGTTCGGCTGGCCGGCGACCAGGACGCCGTCGCTCAGTTCCTCCCAGCCCACCTCGCCCCAGAGCCCGCGGCGGGGCGCCGGATTACCTTCGTAGCGGATATCCAGGGTGAATTCGTCGCCGGGCAGCAACGCCGGCTCCGGCACGACGACGAGCCGCTCGGCCTGCTGGTTGAACTTGCGCACTTTCCTGCCGGGCATCAGCACCTTGGTGGCGCGGAGCCCGGTCAGGTCCAGGACGATCGCGGAACTTTGGCGGCGGGCGACCGCGTGCAGCCTCGCCCGGCCGGCCAGGTGGTTGCTGCTGATCCGGTAGTCGAGCTCCAGCTCGTAGCGGGACACGCGGTAGACCTCCGTGCCGTGGCCGGGCATGTACGGGTCCGGGGCGGTCGCGGGCATTCCGGGAGGCAACTCGGCGGGAAATTCCCCGGCGGCTGATGCGGTGGGACTCATGGGACGGCCTTCGGTGGTTGCGGTGGGCGCGGTGCGCTTTGCGGGCGGTACACGGACGGGCGGGGCTACTTCGGTTTGGGTGCCGGAACGTCCGGGCCGCCCCAGGGGCTGACCGGATTTCCCATCCAGTACGTGGCGGCCGGCACCGTTTCGCCCCTCATCACGAGTGATGCCGGCCCCACCGTGCCCCCGTTACCGATCCGGGCCCGCGGCAGGATGACTCCGTGCGGGCCCATCGTGGCCCCGTCCTCGAGGGTAACAGTGTCGATGCTCATGACCCGGTCGTGGAAGAGATGGGTCTGGACCACGCAGCCGCGGTTGACCGTGGAGCTGCGGCCCAGGGTGACGAGGTCCGCCTCCGGAAGCCAGTAGCTTTCGCACCAGGTGCCGGCCCCGATCCTGGCGCCGAGGGCGCGCAGCCACCAGACGAGGGCCGGGGTGCCGGACGCGGCGCGCGCGAACCAGGGGGCGCTGACCATCTCGATGAAAGTGTCCACCACCTCGTTCCGCCAGATGAAGGAGCTCCAGAGCGGGTGCTCGCCCGGGCGGATCCGCCCCACGAGCAGCCATTTGGCGACGACGGCGCTGCCGGCGGCGGCGGCGCCGGCCAGCAGGACCACCACACCGCACAGGAGGGCCGCCACGGCGTAGTTGAAGGTGCCGGCGAGCCAGTCCAGGGCCAGCAGCACGCCCGCGGCCACGGCCACCGTGAGCACCACCGGGACAAAGCGGCAGAGCTCCCACAGGGCACGGGCCAGCTTGAGCCGCGGGGGCGGCTGGAAGGTGCGGGTGTCATCGGAGGCGATGGCGGTCCGCCGCAGCCGCACCGGCGGGCTGCCGAGCCAGGAGGTGCCGGATTTCGCCTTGGCGGGGGTCGCGGAGAGCACGGCCACGAGGGAGTTCTTGGGCACGTTGCGTCCCGCGGCGGTCATGCCGGAGTTGCCGAGGAAGGAGCGTTTGCCCACCTTGGCCGGGGCGATCCGCATCCAGCCGCCGCCGAGTTCGTAGGACGCGATCAGGGTGTCGTCGGCCAGGAAGGCGCCCTCGCCCACGGTCGTCATTTTCGGGATCAGCAGCACGGTGGACGCCTCCACGTTCCGGCCGATCCGGGCGCCGAGCAGGCGAAGCCAGACCGGCGTGAAGAGGCTGGCGTAGACCGGAAAGAGCAGGTCGCGGGCCAGGTCGAGGACCCGCTCGGTGGCCCAGACCTGCCAGCCGATCCGGCTCCGGACCCGGTAGTAGCCGGCGCGCAGACCGATGCCGAGCAGGCGCGTGGTGGCGAGGACCAGGACCAGGTTCGTGCCGAACCACGCGAGGGCGGCCAGCGGCAGCGACACGGCCAGCTGGGGCAGGGCCGCGGCCAGCGAGTCACGGCCCTGGATGAAGAGGAACATCACCAGCGCGGCCGCGGCGGCGGACAGGTAGGGGATCAGGGCCAGGACGGCGGAGGCGGCGGCGAAGCCGGCAAACCACAGCCGGCCGGTCAGCCGGTTCTCCGGCGGGAGTTCCGGCCAGCCCTGCTTGGCCTTGCCGCGGCGTTCCGCCGGGGAACCGGCCACCAGGTGGCCGGCCTTGACCCGGCCGAGGACGGCCGAGCCCGGCTCCACCTGGGCCCCGGCGCCGATGCTGGCACCGGGCATGAGGGTGCTGCGGGCGCCGACGACGGCCCCGGCGCCGATGTGGAGCGCGCCGATGTGGACCGAGTCGCCGTCGATCCACCAGCCGGAGAGATCGACCTCGGGTTCGATGTTGCAGCCGGTGCCCAGCGACAGCAGTCCCGGTCACCGGCGGCAGCGAATGGAGCTGGACGTTGCTGCCGATTTTCGCGCCGAGGGCCCGGGCGTAGTACGGCACCCACGGGGCGCTGGCCAGGCTGATGGCGCCGGCCAGGTCCTGGATCTGTTCGGCCAGCCACAGGCGCAGGTGCACCCGGCCCGAGCGGGGGTAGCTTCCGGGGGCGACGTTGCGCAGCAGGAGCCGCGCCGCGGCCACCGAGATCGCCATCCGACCCGCCGGGCTGACGAACACCAGCCAGGACGCGCCCACCCACCACCAGGACAGCGTCGGCGCCGCCGTGAAACCGGCCAGGGAGGCCAGCAGGTTGTTCGCCGCCATGAGGTACGTGAGCCAGCGCATCCCGACGAGGATGTGCAGCGGAACGCCCAGCAGCGTCTGCGCCCACTGGGCGCGGCGGGACGTGGGACGCACGGCGCGTTCGCCGGCCGCGGCGGCCCCGCCCTCGGGCAGGGACTGGCGCGCCGCGTCGATCAGGGCGCCGATCCGGGGCGTGGCATAGATGTCCGCCACCGTGATCGTGGGGTAGCGGACCCGCAGGGCGGAGACGAGCTGGGCCGCGGCCAGCGAGCCGCCGCCGAAGGCGAAGAAGTCGGCGTCCAGGTCGGCCACGGTCCCGCCCAGCACGGCACTCCACTGCTCGACGATCCAGCCGGCGTCGTCGGGCAGGTTCAACGGCGCCGCCGCGGCATCGGCGTGCCCCCGCCCCGGCCAGCGGCCACGGCAGGGCGTGCCGGTCCACCTTGCCGCTGGTCTTGGTCGGCAGGGCGTCCACGACGGTGAGCAGCGGAATCAGCGGGGCGGGCAGGCTGGCGGCGAGCAATTGCCGCGCGGCGGCGAGGTCCGGCTCCCGGCCGTCGACCGGCGAGAGGTAGCCGACCAGCACCTGGTTGCCGGCCGCCGTCGTCCGCACCGCCGCCGCGGCGCCGGCGACGTCGGGCAGTGCCTGGAGCGCGGCGTCGATCTCGCCGAGTTCGATCCGGCGGCCGCCGAGTTTGACCTGTTCGTCGGCGCGGCCGACAAAGAGCAGGCCCTCGGCTTCGTAGCGGACCAGGTCGCCGGAACGGTAGGCCCGGGACCAGCCCAGGGCCGGCAGCGGGGCGTACTTTTCCGCGTCCTTGGCCGGGTCGAGGTACCGGGCCAGCCCGACGCCGCCGATGATCAGTTCCCCGGTCCCGCCCTCGGCGACCGGCACCCCGTCGGAGTCGACGACGGCGAGGTCCCAGCCGTCCAGCGGCAGCCCGATCCTGACCGGTCCCGGCCCGCCCAGCGGCGCGGCGCAGGCGACGACGGTGGCCTCGGTGGGCCCGTAGGTGTTCCAGACTTCGCGTCCGTCCACGGCCAGCCGGTCGGCGAGTTCGGGCGGGCAGGCCTCGCCGCCGAAAATCAGCAGCCGGACGCTTTCCAGCGACTCGACGGGCCACAGCGCGGCGAGCGTGGGCACCGTGGACACCACCGTGATGCCGTGGTTGATCAGCCAGGGGCCCAGGTCCATGCCGGTCCGGACCAGGGCGCGGGGCGCCGGGACCAGGCACGCCCCGTGCCGCCAGGCGAGCCACATCTCCTCGCAGGAGGCATCGAAGGCCACCGAGAGGCCGGCCAGTACCCGGTCCTGGGGTCCCACCGGCTCGGCCTGCAGGAAGATCCGCGCCTCGGCGTCGACGAACGCGGCAGCGGAACGGTGCCGCACCGCGACGCCTTTGGGCGTGCCGGTGGACCCGGAGGTGAAGATGACCCAGGCGTCGTCGCCGGGGACCGGCTGCCTGGCGCCCTGGAAGGGCCGGGGGCGGCCGGTATCCGCGACAATCGTGCCGCCGGCGCGCAGGATGCCCGACACCCGGGCCTCGCCGAAGACCAGTTTGGCCCGCTCGTCCGGGTCGTCCGCATCGACCGGAACATAGGCGGCCCCCACAAACAGCACCGCCAGGATCGCGATGTAGAGCTCGTTGGTGCCCGAGGGGATCCGGACGCCGATCTTGTCCCCGGCACCCAGCCCGGCCAGGTGCAGCTTCCTCGCGGCCGCGCGGACCTCCTCCATCAGCTGGGCATAGCTGAGGGAACGGTGGCCGTCGTCGAGCGCGGAGGCGTCCGGGAAGCGGCCGGCGGTGTCCTGCAGGATATCGATCAGCGTCCGCTCCGGCGGCGCCGCGGCGGCGCCCGGCAGCTGCGGCTGGTAGTCGGGGCGGCCCGGGGGAGTGTCGCCGGCGGGGGTGTTGCTGCCGGCGGGCGGTAGCTGCTCGATCACAGCGTGATTCTCCTTGGCGCAGATGAACGGTAGAAATCGGCGTCGCTCCCGTGCGGGATCAGGGGACGAGGATGACCTTGCCGGTGGTGCGCCGCTGCTCCAGGTCGGCGTGGGCCGCGGCGGCGTCGGCGAGGTCGTAGCGGGCACCGATCCGGACCTTGAGGCTGCCGTCCGCCACGGCGGCGAAAAGCTCGTCGGAGCGCCAGCGGCGTTCCTGCGCGTCCCGGAGGAAGTGCGTGATGGTCGGCCGGGTCAGGTACAGCGACCCGCCGGCGTTGAGCCGCTGCGGGTCGAACGGCGGCACCGGACCCGACGCCGCGCCGAAGAGCACCAGCGTGCCGCGGATCCGGAGGGCGGACAGGGACCCGTCGAAGGTGTCCTTCCCGACGCCGTCGTACACCACGTGCGCGCCGGCGCCGTCGGTCAGTTCGCGCACCTTCGCGGCAAAGCCGTCGTAGCGCAGCACGTGGTCGGCGCCGGCTTCGCGGGCCAGCGACTCCTTCTCGTCGGTGGAGACCGTGGTGATGACGTGCGCGCCCCTGGCCTTGAGCAGCTGGATCAGGAGCAGGCCGACGCCGCCGGCGCCGGCGTGCAGCAGCACCGTGTGGCCCGGCTCCACCTTGAAGGAGGAGTTGATCAGGTAGTGCGCGGTGATGCCCTGCAGGGGAAGGGCGGCCGCGGTGAAGACGTCGACGCCGCGGGGCACCGGCAGCGCCTTGTCCGCGTCCACGAGGGCGTACCCCGCGTAGCAGTTGACGCCCTCGGCGGTGGCCACCCGGTCCCCGGCGGAGAAACCGCTCACGCCGTCACCGAGTTCCTCCACGGTTCCGGAGGCTTCGGAGCCCGGGGTGAACGGGTACTGCACCTTGTAGACGCCGCTGCGCTTGTAGGTGTCAATGAAGTTCACGCCCGCCGCGGCGACCTTGACCAGCAGCTGGCCGGGCCCCGGAACCGGACGGTCCACTTCGGCCAGCTTGAGGACCTCGGGGCCGCCGGACTGACGTGCCACGATTGCGTGCGTCATGTGTCTCCTTCTGAAGTGTCAGTGCTTTCTGAAGTGCAAGCGCTCCGGGCGGGGGAATTCCCGGCCCGGATCCTGAGACCATCCTAGGGACACCGCCGCGCCGGGCGAAGCAGGCCCGGCAGGAGGCTAGTAACGGCGGGTAACGGTGGCCATCGGGCATTCGAAGTGCCGCCCGGCGGCGAGGCCGACGTCGTTGAGGTAGCGCACGATGATGCCGTAGGACTGCAGCAGCGTGGTTTCGGTGTACGGGACCTGGTGCTTGGCGCAGAACTCGCGGACGATCACGGCGGCCTTGTCCAGCTGCGGGCGCGCCATGTCCGGGAAGAGGTGGTGCTCGGCCTGGCGGTTGAGGCCGCCGAGCAGGATGTCCATGAAGCGGCCGCCGGAGATGTTCCGCGAGGTCAGGACCTGGCGGCTGAAGAAGTCCACCCGGCTGTCCGCGGGCAGCACCGGCATGCCCTTGTGGTTCGGCGCGAACGAGGCGCCCATGTAGAAGCCGAAGACGGCGAGCTGCACGCCGATGAAGGCGAACGCCATGCCCAGCGGCAGGAACGCGAAGGCGAGGACCGGCAGCAGGCTCAGGCGGACCGCGAGGATCGGGATCTCCACCCAGCGGTGCGTGACCTTGGCGCGGCGGAAGATGAACTTGACCGAATCGATCTGCAGGCCCAGGCCCGACGAGGAACAGCAGCGGGAAGAAGAACCAGCCCTGCTTGCGGGTCAGGAAGGAGAGGCGTCCCTGCCGGGTGGCGGCGGCTTCGGGGAAGAAGGCGATCGCGCCGGTGGCGATGTCCGGGTCCTTGGAGATGACGTTCGGGTGGTTGTGGTGCGCACCGTGCTTCTGCTCCCACCAGGAGTAGCTGATGCCGGCCACGGAGGTGGCGAGCAGCCGCGCGGCCCAGTCGTTGGCGCGGCGGGAGGCGAAGATCTGCCGGTGCCCGGCCTCGTGGGCCAGGAAGCTCAACTGCGTGCAGAGGATGCCCAGGGCGGCGGCGATCAGGAGCTGGAACCAGCTGTCGCCGATCAGGGCGAAGCCGAACCAGGTGGCGGCCATCAGGAGGACCAGGACGGAAAACACCGTGATGTAGAAGCCGGTGCGTCGTTCCAGCAGGCCGGCGGCCTTGACGCTCTTCAGCAGTTCCGAATAGCTCAGGACGACGGCGTTGGGCTGCCGGACCCGCGGCTGCGGGCGCGCCGGAGAGTCGGCGGAAAGGGTGGTGGAGGGGGTCATGAAACGCATGCCTCGTAACTGTTACGGGCAACGCTGCGGCTGACATTTGCAGCGGCACGGTCTGGATCACCCTCCGCCCAGCATACGCTGGCAGGCGCGCGGGGCGCCCCGGGATGGCGGGGCACGGCTGTTCTCATGCATAAATATCGGGATCTATGCATAGTCTTGCTGTATACTCGGGGCTATGACTATTTCTGTTGCCGTCTCCGGTGCAAGCGGCTACGCCGGCGGCGAGGTCCTGAGGCTCCTGGCCGGCCATCCCGACGTCACCATCGGCGCCATCACCGCGCACAGCAACGCCGGTTCCAGACTAGGGGAATTGCAGCCGCATCTCCACGGTTTGGCGGACCGGATCCTCGAGGACACCACCGTGGAGAACCTGGCCGGGCACGACGTCGTGTTCCTCGCCCTCCCGCACGGGGCATCCGCGGAGATCGCCGCGCAGCTGCCCGCCGGCACGGTCGTGATCGACGCCGGCGCCGACCACCGGCTGGAGGACCCGGCGGCGTGGGAGAAGTTCTACGGCTCGCCGCACGCCGGCACCTGGCCCTACGGCCTGCCCGAGCTCCCCGGCCAGCGCGACGCCCTCCGCGGCGCCACCCGGATCGCCGTCCCCGGCTGCTACCCGACGTCGGCCCTGCTGGCCCTCACCCCGGGCTTCAGCAACCACCTGCTCCAGGCCGACGACGTCGTGATCGTCTCCGCCTCCGGCACCTCCGGGGCCGGCAAGGCCGCGAAGGTCAACCTGATCGGCGCCGAGGTGATGGGCTCGATGAGCCCCTACGGCGTCGGCGGCGGACACCGGCACACCCCGGAGATCGAGCAGGGACTCTCCAAGGCGCTGAACGCGCCGGTCACCGTCTCCTTCACCCCCACGCTGGCCCCGATGAGCCGCGGCATCCTCACCACGGCCACCGCCAAGGTCCGGCCCGGCGTCACCGCCGCGGAGCTGCGCCGCGCCTGGGCCGAGGCCTACGACGAGGAGCCGTTCGTGCACCTGCTGCCGGAGGGCCAGTGGCCGTCCACCAAGTCCGTGCAGGGCTCCAACCACGCCGTCATGCAGCTGGCCCTGGACGGGCACACCGGCCGCGTGATCGTCACCTGCGCCATCGACAACCTCACCAAGGGGACCGCCGGCGGCGCCGTGCAGTCCATGAACATTGCCCTCGGCCTGGCGGAAACCGCCGGCCTCGACCTGCAGGGAGTCGCACCGTGAGCATCACCGCACCGAAGGGATTCCGGGCCGCCGGCGTCACGGCCGGCCTCAAGGCCTCCGGAAACCCGGACCTGGCCCTCGTGGTCAACGACGGCCCGGCCAAGGCCGCCGCCGCCGTCTTCACCTCGAACCGGGTGGCGGCGGCGCCCGTGCACTGGTCCCGCGAGGTCATCAAGGACGGCCGCGTGGACGCCGTCATCCTCAACTCCGGCGGCGCCAACGCCTGCACCGGCCCGCAGGGCTTCCAGAACACCCACACCACCGCGGAGAAGACCGCCGAGGCCCTCGGCGTCTCCGCGACCGACGTCTTCGTCTGCTCCACCGGCCTGATCGGCGAGCAGCTGCCGATGGACAAACTCGTCCCGGCGATCGGCGTCGCGGCGGCGGAGCTTGAACGCCGACGGCGGCCCGGCGGCCGCCACCGCGATCATGACCACCGACTCGGTCTCCAAGCAGGCGGTCTTCACCGGCACCGACGCCGAGGGCAGGGAGTTCACGATCGGCGGCATGGCCAAGGGCGCCGGCATGCTCGCCCCGGGCCTGGCCACCATGCTCGTGGTCCTCACCACGGACGCGGACGTCCAGCCCGAGATGCTCGACGTCGTCCTCCGCGACGCCACCCGGGTCACCTTCGACCGGGCCGACTCGGACGGCTGCATGTCCACCAACGACACCGTGGTGCTGCTCGCCTCCGGGGCCTCGGGCGCCGTGCCGTCCGCCGCCGACTTCGGCAAGGGCCTCACCCAGGTCTGCGCGGAACTGGCCCGCAAGCTGATCGGCGACGCCGAGGGCGCCAGCCACGACATCGCCATCCGCACCTTCAACGCCGCCAGCGAGAAGGACGCCGAAGTGGTCAGCCGGGCCGTGGCCCGCTCCAACCTCTTCAAGACGGCCATCTTCGGCAAGGACCCCAACTGGGGCCGGGTGCTCTCCGCCGTCGGCACCACCGACGCGGCGTTCGAACCGGACCAGCTGAACGTGTCGATGAACGGCGTGCAGATCTGCCGCAACGGCAGCATCGGCGACGACCGGAACCTCGTGGACCTGGAACCGCGCGAGGTCCTCGTCGAGATCGACCTGCAGGCCGGGGCCGCCGAGGCGACGATCTGGACCAACGACCTCACGCACGACTACGTCCACGAAAACAGCGCCTACTCCAGCTAGTCCCCGGAGGTCCGGAGGGTGAACCGTAGGGACGAACAGAAGGACGAACAGCATGAGCACCCAGACCCGCGAGACGACCTCCGATGTCCGACGCGCAGGGCAAGGCCGGCACGCTGATCGAGGCGCTGCCCTGGATCCAGCGCTTCGCCGGCACCACCATGGTGATCAAGTACGGCGGCAACGCCATGGTCAACGACGAGCTCCGCCGCGCCTTCGCCGAGGACGTCGTCTTCCTGCACCACGTCGGCATCCACCCCGTGGTGGTGCATGGCGGCGGCCCGCAGATCAACGCCATGCTCAGCCGGCTCGGGATCGAATCCGAGTTCAAGGGCGGCCTGCGCGTCACCACGCCCGAGGCCATGGACGTGGTCCGGATGGTCCTCACCGGCCAGGTGGGCCGCGAACTCGTGGGCCTGATCAACTCGCACGGCCCCTACGCCGTCGGCATGTCCGGCGAGGACGGCGGGCTGCTGCGCGCCGTCCGCACCGGCACCGTGGTGGACGGCGAGGAGGTGGACCTGGGCCTCGTCGGCGAGGTCGTCGGCGTGAACCCGGAAGGGCATCCTGGACATCGTCGCGGCCGGCCGGATCCCGGTGATCTCGACCGTCGCCCCGGAAATCCACGACGACGGCTCCACCACCGGGCAGGTGCTCAACGTCAACGCGGACACGGCCGCCGCGGCCGCTCGCCGTCAGCCCTCGGGCGCCTCCAAGCTGGTCATCCTGACCGACGTCGAAGGCCTCTACGCCAACTGGCCGGACAGGTCCTCGCTGATCTCCTCGCTGACGGCCTCGGAGCTGCGCGAGATGCTGCCGCGCCTGGAGTCCGGCATGATCCCGAAGATGGCGGCGTGCCTGAAAGCCGTTGACGACGGCGTCGAACGCGCGCACATCGTGGACGGCCGGCTGCCGCACTCGATGCTGCTGGAAACCTTCACGACCGCCGGCATCGGCACCCAGGTCGTCCCGGACGAGGAAGTGAACGCATAGTGAGCAGACCGAACTGAACATTCCGCCGAAGGCCGCAGCAGCGATGGGGGGCCGGGTGTGGTCGGGCATCGCGAACAGCTGGGCCCCCATCGCTGGCGGAGGCTCCGCAGCTTCGCTTGCTGGCAAGCCAGCGGCGCGCAGTGGCTGTCCCGCTACTCCTCCTCGCTGCTGGGCGTCTTCGGCACCCCGCAGCGCGTGCTGGTCCGCGGCGCCGGCTGCCTCGTCTGGGACGCCGACGGCAAGGAGTACCTGGACCTGCTCGGCGGCATCGCGGTCAACGCGCTGGGCCACGCCCACCCGTTCGTCACCTCGGTGATCTCCAGCCAGCTGGCCACCCTGGGCCACGTCTCCAACTTCTTCACGAGCCCCACGCAGATCGCCCTGGCCGAGAAGCTGCTGGAACTGTCCAAGGCGCCGGCCGGGTCCAAGGTGTTCTTCGCCAACTCCGGCACCGAGGCCGTCGAGGCGGCGTTCAAACTGGCCCGGCGGAACAGCCGGTTCGGAGGACAGAAGCCGCGCACCAAGATCATCGCCCTCGACGGCGCCTTCCACGGCCGCACCATGGGCGCGCTGGCGCTGACCTCCAAGGAGGCCTACCGGGCGCCGTTCGCGCCGCTGCCCGGCGGCGTCGTGCACATCCCGTTCGGTGACATCGAGGCCCTCCGCGCCGCGATTGACGAGACCACCGCCGCCGTCTTCCTCGAACCGATCCAGGGCGAGGCCGGCGTCCGGCCGCTGCCCGCCGGCTACCTGCGGGCCGCCCGCGAGGCCACCACCGCAGCCGGCGCGCTGCTGATCCTGGACGAGGTCCAGACCGGCATCGGCCGCACCGGCAAGTGGCTGGCCAGCGAGGACGCCGGAATCGTCCCCGACGCCGTGACCCTCGCCAAGGGCCTGGGCGGCGGCTTCCCGATCGGCGCCCTGCTCACCTTCGGCCCCGAGGTGTCCGCGCTGCTGTCCGCCGGCCAGCACGGGACGACCTTTGGCGGCAACCCGGTGGCCACCGCGGCGGCCCTGGCCACCCTGCACGTGCTGGAAAACCAGCACCTGCTGGCCCACGTCCGGGAGGTGGGGGAGCACCTGCGCTCCGGCCTCGCCGGCATCGCCGGCGTCACCGAGGTCCGCGGCGAAGGACTGCTGATCGGCTTCGACCTCGACGCCGACGTCGCGCCCGCCGTCGTCACCGCGGGACTCGACGCCGGATTCATCGTCAACAGCCCCGGCCCGCACACCATCCGGCTCGCGCCGCCGCTGATCCTGACCGCGGCCCAGGCCGACCGCTTCCTCGCCGCGCTGCCCGCCCTCCTCCAGACCGCAAAGGACGCCCAGTGACCGCCCCGTGACGCATCCGTGACCACCCGCCACTTCCTCAAGGACACGGACCTCAGCCCGGCCGAGCAGGCCGAGGTCCTGGACCTGGCCGTCCGGATGAAGGCCGCGCCGTACAGCGTGCAGCCCTTCGCCGCGGAGGCCAGCGGCCGCAAGACCGTGGCCGTGATCTTCGACAAGACCTCCACCCGCACCCGTGTCTCCTTCGCCACCGGGATCGCGGACATGGGCGGCAACGCGCTCATCATCAACCCGGGCGAGGCCCAGATCGGCCACAAGGAATCGGTCGAGGACACCGCCAAGGTCCTCGAGCGCATGGTCTCCACCATCGTGTGGCGCACCGGCGCGCACGCCGGCCTCGTCGCGATGGCGGAAAACTCCCGCGTCCCGGTCATCAACGCCCTCTGCGACGACTACCACCCCTGCCAGCTCCTTGCCGACCTGCTGACCGTCAAGGAGCACAAGGGTCAGCTGGCGGGCCTCACCATGAGCTACCTCGGCGACGCGGCCAACAACATGGCCAACTCCTACCTGCTGGCCGGCGTCACCGCGGGCATGCACGTGCGCATCGCCGGCCCGGAGGGCTACCTGCCCGCCGCGGAGATCGTCGCCGCCGCCGAGGAGCGCGCCGCGGAAACCGGCGGCTCCGTGCTGGTCACGGTTGACGCCGCCGAGGCGCTCCGCGGAGCCGACGTCGTCGCCACCGACACCTGGGTGTCGATGGGCCAGGAAGACGAGAAGGAAGCCCGGCTGCAGCTGTTCCGCGACTACTCCGTGGACGAGGACGCGATGAAGCTCGCGGCCCCGGACGCCGTCGTGCTGCACTGCCTGCCGGCCTACCGCGGCTACGAAATTGCCGCCGGCGTGATCGACGGCCCGCAGTCCGTGGTCTGGGACGAGGCCGAGAACCGGCTGCACGCCCAGAAGGCCCTGATGGCCTGGCTCATGCACCGCTCCGGCCTGGCCGTTGTTGACGGGCTCGCGCCGGTGGAGGGGCTGGTCACTGATGTCCGTCCAGCCAGCCGCCCAGGGGGCCAGCCCGGCCACCAAAACGGCCCGGCAGGCGCGGATCACCGCGATCCTCACCGGCGAGTCCGTCCGCTCGCAGGCGGAGCTCGCCGCGCTGCTCGCCGACGACGGCGTCCAGGTCACCCAGGCCACGCTGTCCCGCGACCTCGTGGAGCTCGGCGCTGTCCGGGTCCGCGGCAAGGACGGCGTGCTCGTCTACGCCGTGCCGGGGGAGGGCGGCGAACGCGGCGCCAAGAGCGGGGTGACCCAGGAAATCCTCGACGCCCGGCTCGCGCGGCTCTGCGGGGAACTGCTCGTCACGGCCGAGGCGTCCGCGAACCTCGTGGTGCTCCGGACCCCGCCGGGCGCCGCGAACTTCCTGGCCCTCGCGATCGACCACTCGGTGATGCCCTCGATCCTCGGCACCATCGCCGGGGACGACACGGTGCTGCTGGTCACCCGCGACCCGGCCGGCGGCGCCGCCGTCGCCGCCCGCTTCCTGCAGCTGGCCGAGGAGGCCGGCCAATGACCTTACAGACGACTTTCAACAGACAACCAAGAACCCAACAACTAAGGAGCATTTGAAGTGACTGAGCGTATTGTGCTGGCCTACTCCGGTGGCCTGGATACATCCGTAGCCATCGGCTGGATCGGTGAAGCGACCGGCGCCGAGGTCATTGCCGTGGCGGTCGACGTCGGACAGGGCGGCGAGTCGCTGGAGACCATCCGCCAGCGTGCCCTCGGCTGCGGCGCCGTCGAGGCCTACGTGGCCGACGCGTCCGACGAGTTCGCCAATGAATACTGCATGCCCACGCTGCAGGCCAACGCCCTCTACCAGGGCCACTACCCGCTGGTCTCCGCGATCTCCCGCCCGGTGATCGTCAAGCACCTGGTCAAGGCCGCCCGCGAATTCGGTGCCACCACCGTCGCGCACGGCTGCACCGGCAAGGGCAACGACCAGGTCCGCTTCGAGGTCGGCATCCAGACCCTCGGCCCGGACCTGAAGTGCATCGCCCCGGTCCGCGACCTCGCCCTGACCCGCGACAAGGCCATCGCCTTCGCCGAGGACAAGGGACTGCCGATCGAGACCACCAAGAAGAACCCGTACTCGATCGACCAGAACGTCTGGGGCCGCGCCGTCGAAACCGGCTACCTCGAAGACATCTGGAACGCCCCCACCAAGGACATCTACGACTACACCGCCACGCCGGAGTTCCCGCCGGCCCCGGATGAGGTCACCATCTCCTTCGAAGCCGGCATCCCGGTCGCGATCGACGGCGTCAAGGTCACCCCGCTGCAGGCCATCAAGGAACTGAACCGCCGCGCCGGCGCGCAGGGCGTCGGCCGGATCGACGTCGTCGAGGACCGCCTCGTCGGCATCAAGTCCCGCGAAATCTACGAGGCCCCCGGGGCAATGGCGCTGATCACCGCGCACAAGCACCTCGAGGACATCACGATCGAGCGCGAGCAGGCCCGCTTCAAGGCGACCGTCGGCCAGCGCTGGGCCGAGCTGGTCTACGACGGCCAGTGGTTCTCCCCGCTCAAGCGCTCCCTGGACGCCTTCATCCTGGACACCCAGCGCTACGTTTCCGGCGACATCCGCATGGTCCTGCACGGCGGCCAGGCGATCGTCAACGGACGCCGCTCCGAGACCTCGCTCTACGACTTCGACCTCGCCACCTACGACACCGGCGACACCTTCGACCAGTCGATGGCGCGCGGCTTCATCGAGCTGTGGGGCATGTCCGCCAAGGTTGCCTCCGGCCGCGACATCCGCGTCGCGGGAAAGTAGCCCGTATGGCTGAGCAGAAGTCGGAGGCGACGAACACGGGTGCGCTGTGGGGCGGCCGGTTCGCCGGCGGCCCCGCGGACGCCCTCGCCGCGCTGAGCAAGTCCACGCACTTTGACTGGCGGCTGGCCCGCTACGACATTGCCGGGTCCAAGGCGCACGCCCGCGTGCTGCACACGGCCGGGCTGCTGGACGACGCCGAGCTGGCGGGCATGCTCGACGCCCTGGACCGGCTGGACGCGGATGTCGCCTCCGGCGCCTACACCCCGGCCGAGTCCGACGAGGACGTGCACGGCTCGCTGGAGCGCGGCCTGATCGAGCGCGCCGGCACCCAGCTCGGCGGCAAGCTCCGCGCCGGCCGGTCCCGCAACGACCAGGTGGCCACCCTGGGCCGGATGTTCCTGCGCGACCATGCCCGGATCATCGCCCGCGGCGTGCTCGCCACGATCGACGCGCTGATCGGCCAGGCCAAGGCCCACCGGGGCGTGGCCATGCCCGGCCGGACCCACCTCCAGCACGCCCAGCCGGTCCTGCTGAGCCACCACCTGCTGGCCCACGCCTGGGCGCTGCTGCGCGATGTGCAGCGGCTCGCGGACTGGGACAAGCGCGCGGCGGTTTCGCCGTACGGCTCCGGCGCCCTCGCCGGCTCCTCGCTGGGCCTGGACCCGGAGGCCGTCGCGGCCGACCTGGGCTTCAACTCGGCCACGCACAACTCGATCGACGGCACCGCCTCCCGCGATGTCTTCGCCGAGTTCGCCTGGGTGTCGGCCATGATCGGCGTGGACCTGTCCCGGGTGTCGGAGGAAGTGATCCTGTGGGCCACCAAGGAGTTCTCCTTCGTGACCCTGCACGATTCCTACTCCACCGGCTCCTCGATCATGCCGCAGAAGAAGAACCCGGACGTGGCCGAGCTGGCCCGCGGCAAGGCCGGCCGGCTGATCGGCGACCTGACCGGGCTGCTCGCCACCCTCAAGGGCCTGCCGCTCGCGTACAACCGCGACCTGCAGGAGGACAAGGAACCGGTCTTCGACGCCGCCGACACCCTGGAGCTGCTGCTCCCGGCCGTGTCCGGCATGATCGCGACGCTGAAGTTCAACACCGAGCGGATGGAAGCGCTGGCACCGCAGGGCTTCGCGCTGGCCACGGACATCGCCGAATGGCTGGTCCGGCAGGGCGTGCCGTTCCGCGAGGCGCACGAACTCTCCGGCGCCGCGGTGAAGCAGGCCGAAAGCCGCGACGTCGAGCTCTGGGACCTGACGGACGAGGAATACGCGGCCATTTCGGAGCACCTGACGCCGGAGGTCCGCACGGTGCTGTCCACGGAGGGCTCGCTCAACAGCCGGAACTCCCAGGGCGGCACCGCCCCGGCCGCCGTCGAGCGCCAGTTGCAGGCCCTTGAAGCCGAGCTCGAGCGGCGTGCGCGCAGTACGCCGGCTAGCAACCAGACGCTCCCTCACGTCTGGCAGCGTTTCCGCCGACGCTCCTGCACTCGTTGCAGGAGCGTCGTCGGGTTTCCTGCCAAAGGTGAGGGAGCGTTGTGCGTTTGCCGCCGGAAACTCCCCGCTAGCATTGCGGCATGAGCGAATCGTTCCGCCAGTTCCTGCGCGCCCTGCCCGATTTCCCGGACGTGCTCCCGGACTTCGACCCGGAGACAGCGCCCGAGGACCCCGCGGAACTGTTCCGGCAGTGGCTCGCCGAGGCCCTGGCCGCAGGCGTCCCGCAGCCCAACGCCTGCAGCCTCGCCACGGCGGACGAACACGGCCGGCCGTCCTCGCGGATGTTGATCCTCAAGGACATCGACGACGACGGCTGGCACTTCGCGACGTCCCGGGAGTCCCGCAAGGGGCAGGAGTTGAGCGCCAACCCGAACGCCGCGTTGAATTTTTTCTGGCAGCAGCAGGGCCGCCAGGTCCGCGTGGCCGGGGACGTCGTGGAGCTCTCCGCGGAGGCGTCCGCCGCCGACTGGCGCGCCCGGCCCGGCGCCGACGGCAGCGACAATCCGGCGTGGCAGCTCTACGCCCTCCGGCCACGGGAACTCGAATTCTGGCAGGCACGGCACGACCGCCGGCACATCCGGCACCGCTACGGGCCCGGCCGGGACGGCCAGCCCAGTTAGCCGCGATTAATCCGGTCGCTCCGTTAGGATGGGCGCCATGACCTCAATCACCCCTGAAAACCTGCTGGAGGAACTCCGCCGCGCCGCCGACGTCGTGACCGGAATTGCCGCCAAACTCAACGACCAGGATGTCAAGGCCCCGTCCGAACTCCCAGGCTGGACCCGCGGGCACGTGCTGGCCCACATCGCCGGAATCGGCAACGCGATGGCCCGCCAGGCCGAATACGCCGCCCGCGGCGAAAGCATCGAACTCTACGACGGCGGCTACGAGGGACGCACCCGCGCCATCGAACTGGCGGCCGGCCACAGCGCCGAGGAGCACCGGACGGCAGTGTCCGCTGCCTTCGAGCGCGCCCTCAAGGCGTTCGGGACACTTGATGCGGCAGGTTGGCGGGAACCGATCAGCTTCCGCGGCGGCGTCGTGTTCGACGGCGGGCTGGCGCTCTGGCGCGAACTCACCATCCACGCCACCGACCTCGGCACGGGCCGGGGCCCGGAAACCTGGAGCCGGCCATTCTGTGAGCACCTCTTCGATTTCCTCTCCGCCCGGGTGCCCGAAGGCCAGCGCTTCGTGCTGCAGCCGCTCGGACTGCCCTCCGTCACGATCGGCGCCGCCGGCGGACGATCGACCGTGATCAACGGCATGCTGACCGACATCGCCGCGTGGCTGGCCGGGCGCACCCCCACCCTGGGCAGCCTGCGCGCCACGGCCGCGGCCGACGGCGTCGACCTTCCGGAACTGCTGCCGTGGCCCGCCGGGGTGCCCGTCACCCGCTGACACTTCCGCCGAGGTGACATTGGAAGCCCATGCTCGACGGACCATGGGCTTCAAATGTCAGGCCTGCACGGTTTCGAGCAGCGCCGCCTCGCGTTCCCGGGCGAGGAGGCTTTCCTTGATGGCCAGTCCCCAGCGGAAGCCGCCCAGGCTCCCGTCGGTGCGGATTACCCGGTGGCACGGCACGAACAGGGCGGCCGCGTTGAACGCGCAGGCGCTGGCCGCCGCCCGCACTGCCTTGGCGTTGCCGGCCAGCTCCGCGTATTCGGTGTACGTGACCGGATGGCCCGGGGCGACGGTCCGGAGCATGTCCCAGGCATGGCTGCGGAAGGGCCCGGATTTTTGCACTACCGGCACCGCCATGGCGGCTCCGGGGTTGCCGGCGTAGAAGTCCTCGACGGCGGCCGAGATCCCGCCCAGCTCCGCGACGGGTTCGTAGCCGCCGGGCAGCAGGTCCGCGTGGATCTGGCCGGTGAGTTCGCCGGGCACCGCGGTCCAGCCGGAGGCCAGGACCGCGCCGTCCCGGGCAATGATGGTGAACGGGCCGTCCGGGGTGGCCATGGTCAGGAGCTGGGCTTTCATTGCGTCACTTTCTTCGGGGCGGGTTTCGTGGTGCGGCCTGAGCTGCTCCGGGCCGCGGCCTGGGCCGCGGCGGCCGCGCGCCAGAGGTGCATCGTGGCGTAGGAGCGCCAGGGGCTGAGCTCCCGAAAATCGGGGGAGGCCGGGCCGGGCGGCGGTTCTCCTGCAGCCGTGCCGGCACCGTCTGCCTCCTGGGCGAGTGAGCGGATGCCGTTGCGGACCGCGGCATCGTTGGCCAGGAACACGTCCGGGGCGCCGATCACGCGCATCGCGAGATATCCCACGGTCCAGGGTCCGACGCCGGGCAGCGGCAGGAGCTTGGCCTGCAGCCCGGCCAGGTCGTCGCCGTAGCCGAAGTCCAGACCGCCGGCGGCCATCGCGGCGGCCGCGCCGCGGATGGCGTCGATGCGGCGCTGCGGCCCGCGGAGCAGCCGGAACCCGGTCTCCGCGATCTCGGCGGCCGTCGGGAAGATCCGGTGCAGTCCGTCCGCGGGGACCAGGCTGTCGCTGCCGCTTTCGGAGAGCTGGACCAGCGCAGTGCGCGCCGCCGCGACGGTGATCTGCTGGCCGATCATGGCACGGATCAGCAGTTCCTGCGGATCGACGGCGCCGGGCATCCGGATGCCCGGGGTGGCGGCGACGCTTGTTGCCAGCCGGGCGTCGGCCCCCAGCGCCCCGTCGATGGCGACCGGGTCGGCATCGAGGTCCAGCAGGCGGCGGACCCGGCTGAGCAGCGAGGCCAGGTCCCGCAGGTCCACGGCACCGATGCTCAGCCTGATCGGACGCCCGGGGGCGCCGGCGTCGTACTCCACCCGGAAGCGGGCGTCCCCGTGGGCCAGCCGCAGGGTCCGGGCATAGGAAGCCGGGCTTCCCTGCTCGATGCCGGGGATGGCGCGGACGGCCAGGAACTCGAAGATGCCCGGATCGAACGGCTCCCGGTAGGGCAGGTTCAGCGTCAGCGCCGTCGATGACACAGCAGCCGCCGCGGGCGTCCGCTGGTGCCGCGCCGTGGCCCGCAACGCCGACGGGGTCATGGCAAAGACTTCGGCAATGGTCTCGTTGAACTGGCGGACGCTGCTGAAACCGGAGGCAAACGCGATGTCGGCGGCCTTCATCGAGGTGGACACCAGCAGCGTCCGGGCGGTCTGGGCGCGGCTGGCCCGGGCCAGCGAGAGCGGGCCGGCCCCGAGTTCGTGGCTGAGGATTCGGTTGAGCTGGCGCGAGGAGTAGCCCAGCCGCGCGGCGAGACCTTCCACGCCGTCGCGGTTGATCACGCCGTCGTTGATCAGCCGCATCGCCCGGCCCGCGATGTCGGAGCGCACGTTCCACGCCGGGGTGCCCGGCACGGCTTCGGGCAGGCACCGTTTGCAGGCCCGGTAGCCGGCGTCGTGCGCGGCGGCGGACGTTTCATAGAAGGTGACGTTGCCGGCCTTGGGGGTCCGGGCCGGACAGGACGGCCGGCAGTAAATGCCGGTGGTGCGGACAGCGGTATAGAACTGCCCGTCGAAACGGGGGTCCCGGGCGTCGATTGCCCGGTAACGCTGCCAGAAGTCCATGGCTCCATCCTGCCAGCTTCCCCCAGGCCCCTGCTAGCGGAAATCGGACACGGCCGTGGAGGGCCGGGAGGCGGCTGGTTGACGTGGGTTTGTTAAAGTCGGGGAATGGATTCGCGCCTCACGCCCGACGCCCTGCGCGGGCTGCTCTCCGCCGACGCCCGGACCGTGGCGCCGCTGCTGCTCGGCGCGGTGCTCACACACCACAGCCGCGGCGGGCCGGTGGCGGTGCGGATCACCGAGGTGGAGGCCTACCTGGGCCCAGAGGACTCCCTGCACCCGGACCCCGGCTCGCACACGTTCCGCGGCCAGACCCGGCGGAACGCGCCGATGTTCGGCCCGGCCGGACACCTGTACGTCTACTTCACCTACGGCATGCACCACTGCGCCAACATTGTCTGCGGCCCGGAGGGGGTGGCCTCCGCCCTGCTGCTCCGTGCCGGCGAAGTGGTGGCGGGGGAGGAACTGGCCCTCGCACGGCGGCCGACGTCGAAGGCCGCCAAGGACCTGGCCAGCGGTCCCGCCCGTTTCGCCACGGCCCTG
The DNA here is from genome assembly GCA_963698285.1 of uncultured Actinomycetota bacterium. Classification (GTDB taxonomy): domain Bacteria; phylum Actinomycetota; class Actinomycetes; order Actinomycetales; family Micrococcaceae; genus Arthrobacter. The sequence continues at coordinate 33,199 of CAVOQF010000023.1, forward strand.
GGGCTGACGACGGCGGACACCGGCCGCGACGCGCTCGGCGAGCCGTTCCGGCTCGAGCTGCCGGACGAGCCGGCGTCGGGAATCAGCTCCGGGCCGCGGGTGGGCGTCTCCGGAGCCGGCGGCACCGACGCGTACCCGTGGCGCTTTTGGCTCAGCGGCGACCCCACCGTCTCCCGCTACAAGGCAGCGAAGCTGCGGACGCCGTAACCGGCAGGAACCGCGAAGGGGGCCAGCCGGGACTGCAGGCCGTCCCGCACCCCGGGCCACTCCTCAGCCAGGATCGAAAAGACGGCAGTGTTCGATCGTCCCCCGTCCGGAGCGGACCGGTGGCCGCGCAGCACCCCCTCGAACTGTGCGCCCAAGCGCTCGATCGCCTTGGCGCTGCGCAGGTTCGTGGCGTCGCAGCGGAATCCCACGCGGTGCACGCCCAGCACCTCGAAGGCGTAGCCGAGCAGCATGGCCTTGCTCGCGGCATTGACGTGGCTGCCCCAGAACTGGCGGCCGAAAAACGTCCCGCCGATTTCGATCCGCTGCTGCGAGGGGACGTAGTCACACAGCGAGGTGGTGCCCAGCAGCGCCCCGGTCCGTTGGTCCGTCACGGAAAAGGGGAGCACGGACGGGTCCTCCAGCCGCGCACGGAACAAGGCGGCCAGCTCCGCCGCGTCGAGCGGACGGGCCGCGGCCATGCCGGCCCACATCCCCGGATCGACGAAATCAAAGAGCGCCGAAGCGTGTTCCGGCGAGAGCGGGACCGCGCAGACGCCGTGCCCGGACAACGCAATTTCGTGCTGCATTGCAGTATTGAATCACCGCCGCCGGCCCCCGCAAACGGACACACGGTGCCACAGCCATGAACAGTTGGCGACGTCCCGGTGGCCGGCGGGCAGACCCTCCGGGCCCGGCGGTTTGGCGCCACCGCGTAAGGTGGACGGGTGAATCCAAGCCGAAGCGAACTCCAAGCAGCGCAACCCCACGCCACCTCCCCGAGCGACGCAGCCGTGCCGGTGGACGAGCTCATTGCCCGCCTGTGTGCCACCGTCCCGGACTACCCCAAGCCGGGCATCGTCTTCAAGGACCTCACCCCGGTCTTCGCCGACGGCGTCGCGCTCAAGGCCATGGTCGATGCCCTGGTTGAGCCGTTCCTCGGACGGTTCGACGCCGTCGCCGGAGTGGAAGCCCGCGGCTTCCTGCTGGCCGCCGCCGCGGCCTACGCCACGAACACCGGCGTCGTCACTGTCCGCAAGGCCGGCAAGCTGCCCCGCGAGGTGGTTTCCGAGGACTACTCGCTCGAGTACGGCACCGCCACCCTCGAGCTGCACAGCCAGGACGTGGCGCCGGGCACCCGGGTGCTCATTCTCGACGACGTCCTCGCGACCGGCGGCACCCTGGGCGCAGCCGCCCGGCTGTTCGAACGCTGCGGCGTCGAGGTGGCCGGCGTCGGCGTGGTGATGGAACTTGGTGAGCTGCAGGGCCGGGCGGCCCTGGACGGCCACCGCGTCCACGCCCTGCTGAGCCTGTAACGCCGGACGGCTAGAATGCCTGAAAAAAGTGCGGCCTGAAGAAAACCGACATATTTCCGGAGCGAAACGCAAAATCGCTGTAGAATGGTTGGTCTGTCTTTTTCGATAGGGGAACGTTCGATGCACGACGCTGATTTGGCCCATGAACGCGACTATGTAGCCGGACTGTACGCCCGGCTGGATGAGCTGCGGGCGGAAAAGCGCGCCCAGCTGGCCCAGGTCCGCCGCGCCGGTGCCGTGGGCACCATGCAGAACGTCTCCGAGCGGGACGCGTTCGCCGCCCTCTACGAGGACCGCCTCGCGCAGCTCGACGCCGTCGACGACCGTCTCGTCTTCGGACGCCTGGACCTGGACTCGGGGGAAGCCCAGTACATCGGCCGCATCGGCCTGACCACCGAGGACCTCCAGCGGCTGATGGTGGACTGGCGTGCCCCCGAAGCCGGCCACTTCTACCAGGCAACGGCCTTCGACCGGCAGGGCGTGCGCCGCCGCCGGCACCTGATCCTGCAGGGCCGCGAGGTCAAGGCGATCGAGGATGACGTACTCGACGCCGACCTGCTCGCCGACAACGACTCCCTGCAGGGCGAGGGAGCGCTCCTGGCCGCGCTGAACTCCAAGCGCACCGGCCGGATGTCGGACATCGTCGGCACCATCCAGTCCGAACAGGACCGGATCATCCGCTCCTCCATCTCCGGCGCCCTCGTGGTCCAGGGCGGGCCGGGCACCGGCAAGACCGCCGTCGCCCTGCACCGGGCCGCCTACCTGCTCTACACCCACCGGGACCGCCTCAAGACCGCCGGCGTGCTGCTGGTGGGCCCGTCGTCCTCGTTCATGAACTACATCGAACGGGTGCTGCCGTCCCTCGGTGAGACCGGCGTCGTGATGGCAAGCCTGGGCCGGCTGATGCCCGGCATCCACGCCGTCGCCGAAGACGACGCCGACGTCGCGGCCATCAAGGGCCGGCTGGACATGGCCGACGTCGTGGCCAACGCGGTCGCCAACCGGCAGCGTATCCCGGCCGAAAACCGCATCCTCGAGGTGGACGGCCGCAAACTCGTGCTCACGCCGCGCCAGGTCCGCCGGGCCCGGGAAAAGGCACGGGCCACCGGGAAGCCGCACAACGAGGCGAGGGTCTCCTTCGTCAAGATCCTGCTGCGCGAACTGACCGAGCAGATGACCGAACTGGTCGAGGCCGGCAGCATCGGCAACAACGCCGACCGCTCCTACCTCGCCGAGGACGTGCGCTCGGCGCGGGACGTCCGGGTGGCGCTGAACCTGTGCTGGATGCCGATGACCCCCGAAAAGCTGGTGGGCGAGCTGCTCAGCAAGCCCGCCATCCTGGAGGCCTGCACCCCGACGCTGAGCCCCGCCGAACGCGCCCTGCTGCTCCGGCCGGCCGGATCCCCGTGGACCGAGGCCGACGTGCCGCTGCTGGACGAGGCCGCGGAACTGCTCGGCGAGCTGGATCCGGCCGCCGGCCGGGGCCTGGCCCAGCAGGAGCACGACCGTGCCCGGGACCTGGCCAACGCCAAGCAGACCCTGGTGAACATGGAAACCGCCGGAGTGGATGTCCTGATCTCGGCCGAGGAACTGGTGGACCAAAACCAGGAGCGCGAGGCGCGGCTGACCGCGGCCGAGCGCGCCACGAGCGACCGCACCTGGGCGTTCGGTCACATCGTGGTGGACGAGGCACAGGAACTCTCGCCGATGCAGTGGCGGCTGCTGGTCCGCCGCTGCCCGCTGAAGTCCTTCACGGTGGTCGGCGACATCGCCCAGACGAGCTCGGTGGCCGGGGCGAAATCCTGGCAGAGCGCGCTGGCGCCGATGTTCGGGGACCGCTGGCAGCTTGAAGAGCTCACCGTCAACTACCGCACCCCGGCCCAGATCGCCGAGGCGGCAGCCAGGATGGCCAACGCAGCAGGACTGGTTGTCTCGGCCCCCAAGGCCGTCCGCGATGGCCGCTGGTCCCCGGTGATCGACAGGGTCGAGCCCGGGGCGATCGTCGGCCGGCTCCTGGAGGTGCTCCCGGAGGAGCTGGACGCGCTCGACGGCGGCCTGCTGGCGGTGATTGCCGACGGCGGGCTCCTCCCGGAAGCCACCGCCGCGCTGCGCGGCGCCTACGGCCGCCGCGTCGGCACCGGTGCCGGCAGCTACGAGCAGGACATCGTGGTGATCAGCCCCCGCGAGGCCAAGGGGCTGGAGTTCGACGGCGTCGTGGTGCTGGAACCGTCGGCGATGCTCAACCATGAGCACGGCCGGGTGGGCGATCTGTACGTAGCGATGACCCGGCCCACCCAGCGGCTGCGCCTCATCGCGGCCGCCGGCGTGCCGGCAGGCATCGAGGACGAGGGCCGCGGCCAGCGCCGCTAGCGTCGGTGCGCCCCCGGGCGCGTCGGCACCCGCCGCGGTGCCGTGCGGTCCTGGGCCCGCCGCTGTTCCGTCACGTGCCGGGGCCGGGCCGTCCGGCCCTGCCGATCCTGCTAACTTAGATTCCGTGTCCCAGCTAAATGATCTTCAGTCCCAGCAGAACGACCCAGGCTTTGCCAACATCTGGCAGGAGTTGAAATGGCGCGGCCTCGTCCACGTCTCCACGGACGAGGCTGAGCTGGAGAAACTGCTCGCCGGGGCGCCCGTCACGTACTACTGCGGCTTCGATCCCACCGCGCCGAGCCTGCACCTCGGCAACCTCGTACAGCTGCTGCTCATGCGCAGGCTCCAGCTGGCCGGGCACAAGCCCCTGGGCCTGGTGGGAGGTTCCACCGGGCTGATCGGTGACCCCCGGCAGACCGCCGAGCGCGTGCTCAACACCCCGGAGACGGTGGCGGAGTGGGTCGGCAGGCTGCAGGGCCAGGTCCAGCGCTTCCTCAGCTTCGAGGGCGACAACGCCGCCCGGATGGTCAACAACCTCGACTGGACCGCCCCGCTGAGCGCCATCGATTTCCTGCGCGGGATCGGCAAGCACTTCCGCGTCGGCACCATGATCAAGAAGGACATCGTGGCGACCCGCCTGAACTCCGACGAGGGCATCAGCTACACCGAGTTCAGCTACCAGATCCTGCAGGGCATGGACTACCTGCAGCTGTTCCGCGACTACGGCTGTGTGCTGCAGACCGGCGGATCGGACCAGTGGGGCAACCTCACCAGCGGCACGGACTTGATCCGCAAGGTGGAGGGCAAGCATGTGCATGCCCTGGGGACCCCGCTGATCACCAACTCGGACGGCACCAAGTTCGGCAAGAGCGAGGGCAACGCGATCTGGCTGGACGCCGAGATGTGCAGCCCGTACGCCTTCTACCAGTTCTGGCTCAACACCGCCGACGCGGACGTCGCCGACCGGCTCAAGGTCTTTACCTTCCTCAGCCGCGCCGAGATCGAAGCCCTCGAAGCGTCGGTTGCCGAGCGGCCGTTCGCCCGTGAAGGCCAGCGCAAACTCGCCTACGAGGTGACCTCGCTGGTGCACGGTGTCGAAGCCACGGAGAAAGTCATCGCCGCATCGGCCGCCGTGTTTGGCGGCGGGGACCTGACGGTCCTGGACGAGGCGAGCCTGCAGGCGGCGACGGCGGAGCTTCCCTCGGCCACTGTGGACGGCTCCGGGCTTGGCATCATCGACCTGCTGGTGGCCACCGGCCTGTCCGAGAGCAAGTCCGCGGCCCGGCGGACCGTGGGGGAGGGCGGCGCCTATGTCAACAACACCAAGATCTCCGACCCCGACGCCGTGATCGCCCCCGGGGAACTGCTGCACGGCCGCTTCCTGCTGCTGCGCCGCGGCAAGAAAAACCTGGCAACGGTCGAGGTCTCCGGCGGATAGCCGGCACCCTTCGAGCTGCGCCTGGGCCGCCGCGACGCCTCCTGCACGCTCCTCTCCGGCCGATTTGCACGGCCGGGGAGGAGCGTGTAATGTTTTCTGAGTCGCCGCCGCTGAGTGGTGACAAACCCCCAACAAGAGAAGCAATTCTTCCGGCGCCAGCCGCGGGAAATCGAAATTGCTTCACATTTTGCTGGGCGGATTCGCTTCTACAAGGTGAATTTCGGAAAAACTTCCGGTTTGCAAAGTGGAAATGAATGAAATAAGCTGAAAACATCGCAGCGAAGAAATACGAAACAAATAAATTCACGAAGTGAATTGTTTCGGGAAGTATTCGAATGTGTCTGTTGTTTGAGAACTCAATAGTGTGCCAAGTTTGTTGATACCAATTTATTGTATTGAATTGGTTGATTGTGCCGGATCCGCCACCCCGTGGTTGGGTCTGGTGTTTTTAGCTGGTTTCAAATTTTGTGCAGGGCGTGTTCCCGTTTTCCCGGGGGCGTGTTCTGTGTCTGTTTTACTTCAACGGAGAGTTTGATCCTGGCTCAGGATGAACGCTGGCGGCGTGCTTAACACATGCAAGTCGAACGATGATCCGGTGCTTGCACCGGGGATTAGTGGCGAACGGGTGAGTAACACGTGAGTAACCTGCCCTTAACTCTGGGATAAGCCTGGGAAACTGGGTCTAATACCGGATATGACTCCTCATCGCATGGTGGGGGGTGGAAAGCTTTATTGTGGTTTTGGATGGACTCGCGGCCTATCAGCTTGTTGGTGAGGTAATGGCTCACCAAGGCGACGACGGGTAGCCGGCCTGAGAGGGTGACCGGCCACACTGGGACTGAGACACGGCCCAGACTCCTACGGGAGGCAGCAGTGGGGAATATTGCACAATGGGCGCAAGCCTGATGCAGCGACGCCGCGTGAGGGATGACGGCCTTCGGGTTGTAAACCTCTTTCAGTAGGGAAGAAGCGAAAGTGACGGTACCTGCAGAAGAAGCGCCGGCTAACTACGTGCCAGCAGCCGCGGTAATACGTAGGGCGCAAGCGTTATCCGGAATTATTGGGCGTAAAGAGCTCGTAGGCGGTTTGTCGCGTCTGCCGTGAAAGTCCGGGGCTCAACTCCGGATCTGCGGTGGGTACGGGCAGACTAGAGTGATGTAGGGGAGACTGGAATTCCTGGTGTAGCGGTGAAATGCGCAGATATCAGGAGGAACACCGATGGCGAAGGCAGGTCTCTGGGCATTAACTGACGCTGAGGAGCGAAAGCATGGGGAGCGAACAGGATTAGATACCCTGGTAGTCCATGCCGTAAACGTTGGGCACTAGGTGTGGGGGACATTCCACGTTTTCCGCGCCGTAGCTAACGCATTAAGTGCCCCGCCTGGGGAGTACGGCCGCAAGGCTAAAACTCAAAGGAATTGACGGGGGCCCGCACAAGCGGCGGAGCATGCGGATTAATTCGATGCAACGCGAAGAACCTTACCAAGGCTTGACATGGACCGGACCGGGCTGGAAACAGTCCTTCCCCTTTGGGGCCGGTTCACAGGTGGTGCATGGTTGTCGTCAGCTCGTGTCGTGAGATGTTGGGTTAAGTCCCGCAACGAGCGCAACCCTCGTTCCATGTTGCCAGCGCGTAATGGCGGGGACTCATGGGAGACTGCCGGGGTCAACTCGGAGGAAGGTGGGGACGACGTCAAATCATCATGCCCCTTATGTCTTGGGCTTCACGCATGCTACAATGGCCGGTACAAAGGGTTGCGATACTGTGAGGTGGAGCTAATCCCAAAAAGCCGGTCTCAGTTCGGATTGGGGTCTGCAACTCGACCCCATGAAGTCGGAGTCGCTAGTAATCGCAGATCAGCAACGCTGCGGTGAATACGTTCCCGGGCCTTGTACACACCGCCCGTCAAGTCACGAAAGTTGGTAACACCCGAAGCCGGTGGCCTAACCCCTTGTGGGAGGGAGCTGTCGAAGGTGGGACTGGCGATTGGGACTAAGTCGTAACAAGGTAGCCGTACCGGAAGGTGCGGCTGGATCACCTCCTTTCTAAGGAGCACCTACAACGTTCACTCCGGGACGCATGTCCTGGTGGTGGTGTTGTCAGGAGTACGCCCGTTGCGCAGACGCAAGTTCTGCGGCGGGTGCTCACGGGTGGAATATCAACAAATAGCGGCCGCCGGTTTCCTGCCGGCACCCAGTACGGATGCTCTCGAGTGTCCTGGAACGGTGCGGGCGGGGGATGAGCGGTTTAGTGTTTGGCACACTGTTGGGTCCTGAGACAACAGGACCGGTTGTGCAGGGCCTGTCGGGGCTGTGGCGTCCGGGACTTGTGTTTCTGGTTTCCCGGCTGCAGCGAGCACGCACTGTTTAGGTGTGTGGGGTGTGTGGTACGGGGTTGTTGTTTGAGAACTACATAGTGGACGCGAGCATCTTTTATAAGAAGCAATTTCCAAGAATATGAACCTGGATCTGGCTGCGCGTGATGGTGTCACCCCTGTGGGTGGTGTTGTTGGGTGTGGTTGGTTTCTGTGGTTCTCTCGAAATTACTCCTTGATCTTTTGTGGTCAAGTTTTTAAGAGCACACGGTGGATGCCTTGGCATTAGGAGCCGAAGAAGGACGTAGGAATCTGCGATAAGCCTGGGGGAGTCGATAACCGGACTGTGATCCCAGGGTGTCCGAATGGGGAAACCCCGCCAGACGCGCGAGTGATCTGGTGACCCGCATCTGAACACATAGGGTGCGTGGAGGGAACGCGGGGAAGTGAAACATCTCAGTACCCGCAGGAAGAGAAAACAATAGTGATTCCGTCAGTAGTGGCGAGCGAACGCGGATCAGGCTAAACCGTTCCATGTGTGATAGCCGGCGGGCGTTGCATGGTCGGGGTTGTGGGACTTTCCGTTCTGTCTCTGCCGGGACAGTGGGGTGAGAGCATGTGCATAGGTGAACGGTCTTGAAAGGCCGGCCAGAGAGGGTGTGAGCCCCGTAACCGAAATGTAGTGTGCCGCCTGGGAAGTATCCCAAGTAGCACGGGGCCCGAGAAATCCCGTGCGAATCTGTCAGGACCACCTGATAAGCCTAAATACTCCCTAATGACCGATAGCGGACCAGTACCGTGAGGGAAAGGTGAAAAGTACCCCGGGAGGGGAGTGAAACAGTACCTGAAACCGTGTGCTTACAATCCGTCGGAGCAGCCTTGTAGCTGTGACGGCGTGCCTTTTGAAGAATGAGCCTGCGAGTTAGTGTTACGTCGCGAGGTTAACCCGTGTGGGGAAGCCGTAGCGAAAGCGAGTCTGAACAGGGCGTTGCAGTGGCGTGATCTAGACCCGAAGCGAAGTGATCTACCCATGGCCAGGTTGAAGCGACGGTAAGACGTCGTGGAGGACCGAACCCACTTCAGTTGAAAATGGAGGGGATGAGCTGTGGGTAGGGGTGAAAGGCCAATCAAACTTCGTGATAGCTGGTTCTCCCCGAAATGCATTTAGGTGCAGCGTTGCGTGTTTCTTACCGGAGGTAGAGCTACTGGATGGCTAATGGGCCCTACAAGGTTACTGACGTCAGCCAAACTCCGAATGCCGGTAAGTGAGAGCGCAGCAGTGAGACTGTGGGGGATAAGCTTCATAGTCGAGAGGGAAACAGCCCAGACCACCAACTAAGGCCCCTAAGCGTGTGCTAAGTGGGAAAGGATGTGGAGTTGCGAAGACAACCAGGAGGTTGGCTTAGAAGCAGCCATCCTTAAAAGAGTGCGTAATAGCTCACTGGTCAAGTGATTCCGCGCCGACAATGTAGCGGGGCTCAAGTACACCGCCGAAGTTGTGGCATTCAGATATTAGCTAAGCCCTTGTGGTTCAGGCGTCTGGATGGGTAGGGGAGCGTCGTGTGGGCAGTGAAGTCGCGGTGTAAACCAGCGGTGGAGCCTACACGAGTGAGAATGCAGGCATGAGTAGCGAAAGACGGGTGAGAAACCCGTCCGCCGAATGATCAAGGGTTCCAGGGTCAAGCTAATCTGCCCTGGGTAAGTCGGGACCTAAGGCGAGGCCGACAGGCGTAGTCGATGGACAACGGGTTGATATTCCCGTACCGGCGAAAAACCGCCCATGCTGAACAGGGGATACTAACCGCCCGAGACCTGCCCGACACCCCTTGTGGGTGAAGGGTTTTGGTGGAGCGCGGGACCTGATCCTGGGAGGCAAGCGTATTAACAGGTGTGACGCAGGAAGGTAGCCGAGCCGGGCGATGGTTGTCCCGGTCTAAGGATGTAGGGCGAACGGTAGGCAAATCCGCCGTTCATGATGCCTGAGACCCGACGGGACCCCCGTATGGGGGGATTCGGTGATCCTATGCTGCCTAGAAAAGCATCGACGCGAGGTTTTAGCCGCCCGTACCCCAAACCGACACAGGTGATCAGGTAGAGAATACTAAGGCGATCGAGAGAATTATGGTTAAGGAACTCGGCAAAATGCCCCCGTAACTTCGGGAGAAGGGGGGCCCCTATCGTGATGGACACTAGCTGTCCGGAGCGTGCAGGGGCCGCAGAGACCAGGGGGAAGCGACTGTTTACTAAAAACACAGGTCCGTGCGAAGTCGCAAGACGATGTATACGGACTGACTCCTGCCCGGTGCTGGAAGGTTAAGAGGACCGGTTAGCCGCAAGGCGAAGCTGAGAATTTAAGCCCCAGTAAACGGCGGTGGTAACTATAACCATCCTAAGGTAGCGAAATTCCTTGTCGGGTAAGTTCCGACCTGCACGAATGGAGTAACGACTTCCCCGCTGTCTCAACCATAAACTCGGCGAAATTGCAGTACGAGTAAAGATGCTCGTTACGCGCAGCAGGACGGAAAGACCCCGAGACCTTTACTATAGTTTGGTATTGGTGTTCGGAGTGGCTTGTGTAGGATAGGTGGGAGACGTTGAAGCCCGGACGCCAGTTCGGGTGGAGTCATCGTTGAAATACCACTCTGGTCACTTTGGACATCTAACTTCGGCCCGTAATCCGGGTCAGGGACAGTGCCTGATGGGTAGTTTAACTGGGGCGGTTGCCTCCTAAAAAGTAACGGAGGCGCCCAAAGGTTCCCTCAGCCTGGTTGGCAATCAGGTGTCGAGTGTAAGTGCACAAGGGAGCTTGACTGTGAGAGAGACATCTCGAGCAGGGACGAAAGTCGGGACTAGTGATCCGGCGGTACATTGTGGAATGGCCGTCGCTCAACGGATAAAAGGTACCTCGGGGATAACAGGCTGATCTTGCCCAAGAGTCCATATCGACGGCATGGTTTGGCACCTCGATGTCGGCTCGTCGCATCCTGGGGCTGGAGTAGGTCCCAAGGGTTGGGCTGTTCGCCCATTAAAGCGGTACGCGAGCTGGGTTTAGAACGTCGTGAGACAGTTCGGTCCCTATCCGCTGCGCGCGCAGGAAATTTGAGAAGGGCTGTCCTTAGTACGAGAGGACCGGGACGGACGAACCTCTGGTGTGTCAGTTGTACTGCCAAGTGCACCGCTGATTAGCTACGTTCGGATGGGATAACCGCTGAAAGCATCTAAGCGGGAAGCTCGCTTCGAGATGAGATTTCCATACACCTTGTGTGTGAGAGGCCCCCAGCCAGACCACTGGGTTGATAGGCCGGATGTGGAAGCGAGGACTAACGACTCGTGAAGCTGACCGGTACTAATAGGCCGATAACTTACACCACACACCACCCTCGCGAACGGATTCAAAAGACGTTCACACCAACGGGGTGGTACAAAGAAACAAGACTGCTTGCGTCCACTATGTGGTTCCCAAACAACAAACCCGTCGCCAGACGAACGTTGTTGAGGAACCAAAACAACTGAATACAACACCACATGTTGTAACCACAGATTTCCCACCCCAGGACCCTCACAGGCACCGGGGTGCGGAGCAAGGGTTACGGCGGTCATAGCGTGGGGGAAACGCCCGGTCCCATTCCGAACCCGGAAGCTAAGACCCACAGCGCCGATGGTACTGCACCCGGGAGGGTGTGGGAGAGTAGGTCACCGCCGGACAACCATTACAGCCAGGCCCCGACACACAGTGTCGGGGCCTGCGCCGTTTAACAGCCCGTTCAACAGGCCAGCCGCGGAACACCGAACCCTCCGGCACACCCGGCGCGAAAAACCAGAACCCTCCCGCACACCCGGCGCTCACCCGGCGCTCACCCGGCGCCCACCGCCGCAACGTTCCCGCAGCACCGGCGCTGTGATGAGTCGCGACGCGTCGACGGCCGGACCGTCCTGTGAGACTTGACACCGCGGGGCATGAATGAACCCCTGCCGTTAGCCCGGCGGAGACGACTCGCCTAGAATTGATTGAGATGTACGGACTTCGAAGCGCTTTATTTCGGGTTGCGTAGGGAACGAAACACGGAAAAAGAGCGGCTGCGATTGCGCCAGTGGTCAGCTCATAACAGGAGGAATCCAACATGGCTGAGCACAACGACGGCAACCGCGGCGGCAACGACCGCGGTAACTTCGGCGGCGGACGCAATTCCGGCGGTGGGGGATTCCGCGGGAACAATAACTCCGGCGGTGACCCCCGCGGGTTCCGTGCGCGGGATGACCGCTCGACGGGATCCCGCCCGTCGTCCGGTGATCGTGACCGTAAGCCGTTCAGCGGCGGCGGTGATCGTGACCGTAAGCCGTTTGGTGACCGTCCGTCGCGTGAAGGCGGCGGCGAGCGTCGCAGCTTCGGCGCTGACCGTGATCGTAAGCCCTTCAGCGGCAGTGGTGACCGTGACCGCAAGCCGTTTGGTGACCGTCAGCGGTAGGGTGGTGACCGTGATCGTAAGCCGTTTGGTGACCGTCCGTCGCGAGAAGGCGGCGGCGAGCGTCGCAGCTTCGGCGCTGATCGTGATCGTAAGCCGTTCAGCGGTGGTGGTGACCGTGATCGTAAGCCGTTTGGTGACCGTCCGTCGCGAGAAGGCGGGGAGCGTCGCAGCTTCGGCGGTGGCGATCGTGATCGTAAGCCGTTTAGCGGTGGCGATCGTGACCGTAAGCCGTTTAGCGGTGGCGACCGTGATCGTAAGCCTTTCAGCGGTGGCGACCGTGACCGTAAGCCGTTTGGTGACCGTCCGTCGCGTGAGGGTGGCGAGCGTCGCAGCTTCGGCGGGGCGATCGTGACCGCAAGCCTTTCAGCGGTGGCGACAACCGCAAGCCGTTCGGCAACCGCGAGGACCGTCCGGCCCGCAGCTTCGACCGCGGCGACTCCGGTCCCCGCCAGTTCGGCCGCGACCGCGCCGAGGACCGCCCGGTTCGTGAGCCGAACGCCAGGGACCTGCGCAGCGCCAACCGCCCGGACCGTGAGCGTTCACCCCAGATCGACGAGGACGTCACGGGCAAGGAACTGGACCGCGCCACCCAGCACCAGATCAAGACCCTCGAGGACAACAGCGCCCAATGGGTGGCACGCCACCTCGTCATGGCTGGCCGCCTCATCGACGACGAGCCGGAACTCGCCTTCCAGCACGCCCTTGCCGCCAGCCGCCGCGGCGGCCGCCTCGCGGCGGTGCGCGAAGCCGTCGGCCTGACCGCCTACGCGGCAGGACACTACGGCGAGGCGCTGCGCGAATTCCGGACGTACCGCCGGATCAGCGGCTCCAACATGCACCTGCCGGTGATGGCGGACTGCGAACGAGGCCTGGGCCGCCCGGATCGGGCCCTGGATATGGCCCGCTCCGAAGAAGCCAAGGACCTCGACGCCCCCGGCAAGGTGGAGCTGGCCATCGTCGCCGCCGGCGCCCGCACCGACCTGGGCCAGCTCGACGCCGCCGTCTCCGAGTTGGAGATCGCGCAGCTGGACATCAACCGTGCCTTCTCCTACAGCCCGCGGCTCTTCCGCGCCTACGCCGATGCCCTGACCGCAGCCGGCCGCGAAGCCGAAGCCGGGAAATGGCAGCGCCAGGCCGTCGTCGCCGAAAATGCCCTCGGCCTGGGCGTCGACGAGGAACCGGACATCATCGACCTCGGCTGGGACGAGGAAGAGGAAGCCCGCGAGGAACAGCAGCGACGCCGGATCCTGCAGCAGCAGGCCGCCGAGCAGACCGAGGCCGCCTCGGGTGAGCAGGCCCCCCGCGCCGCCGGCGCCGAAGCCGTAGCCGGGCTCCCGGAGGCCGCAGCCTCCCAGTCAGCCGCGCATGACCTCGAAGCCGGCTCCGACGACGAAGAACCCGACTTTTTCGAATCCGACGACGCCGAGTCCGACGAAGACTCCGTGGAAGCCGACGAGCTGGAAACGGACGAAACAGAAGCCGGGGACGCCCACGGCCACGGGTCCCACGTTCCGGAACGCGCCGAGGACTAGGCAACCATGGCGGAAGCTGTGCTGATTTCCCGCTTCGACGCGCTCCTGGCCGACCTGGACGGCGTCGTCTATGCGGGTCCGCACGCCATTCCGGGCGCCGTGGAGTCGTTGGGCCGGCTCGCCGGCCTCGGCATCGGGCTGGGCTACGTGACGAATAACGCCTCACGCTCGCCCGCCGAGGTGGCACAGCACCTGCGCGACCTGGGCGCCCCCGCCGAGGACGCGCAGGTGGTGAGCTCCTCCCAGGCAGCCGGTGAGCTGCTCGCCTCCTTGCTGCCCGCCGGCGCGCGCGTACTGATTACCGGTGGCGATGCCTTGGCCCGCGAAATCGAACTCGCGGGCCTGGTGCCGGTCCGCAGCGAGGCCGAGCACCCCGTCGCCGTCGTGCAGGGCTTCCACCCCGAGCTGGGCTGGAAGGATCTCGCGGAGGCGTCGTACGTTGTCGCGGGCGGCGCCCTGTGGGTCGCCACCAACACGGACATGTCCATTCCGCAGGCGCGTGGCATGGCACCGGGCAACGGCACGCTGGTCGCCGCCGTCGCCGCCGCCACCGGCCGCCAGCCGCTCGTGGCGGGCAAGCCCGAAGCGCCGCTGTTCCACGCCGCCGCCAAGCGGCTGGCCGCCGACCGGCCGCTCGTCGTCGGCGACCGGCTGGACACGGACATCCTCGGCGGCAACAACGCCGGTTTCGCCACGGTGGCCGTGCTGACGGGCGTCGACACGCGGGAATCCATCCTCGCCGCCCGCACCATGGAACGGCCCACCTTCCTGATCAACGACCTCACCGACCTGTTCCGCCCCTACCCGGCGGTGGAGCACGACGGCGGCGGGCGCTACCGCTGCGGCGGCGCCTCCGCGCAAGTGCAGGGGACAAGCGTGCGGGTCAGCGGGGACCCCGCGGAGCTCGACTCCTGGCGTGCGGCCTGCGCGGCCTGGTGGGCCGCGAACCCGGAGACGCACACCGCCCGGGCGCCAGGCCTGGAGTGGATGCATCACTAGACTGGAGACCATGACCGAGCTGAACCCTGACACTGACGCCCGGCCGGAAAACCCGGAAAACCCGGCAAGCCGGAAAACCCGGCAAGCCCGGAAAGCGCTGAGGCCCGCATCGACTGGCCGTCGCACCCGGGGGACCCCGCCGCCGGCGGCCCCACCGTGGGCGACCCTGCGGTGGACGCGCTCCTGGGGCGCCTCGGAGCCCTGCCGGAGCTGCCGGTGTCGGCCCACGGCGAGGTCTATGCCAACCCTGCACGACGAGCTGGCCGCAGCCCTCAACGAGGACGTGGCCGGGCAGGCTGCGGGGGAGCGCCGACCATGAGGCTCGACCAGGCCCTCGTCGGCCGCGGACTGGCGAGGTCCCGCACCCACGCCGCGCGCCTGATCGGCGAAGGAAAAGTCAGCTCGGGCGGCGAGGTGCTTGCCAAAGCCTCCCTGCAGGTCCAGGAAGGTACGGCCCTCGAGGTCGCCGCCGCCAGCGAGGACGACTACGTCAGCCGCGCGGCCCACAAGCTTGCCGGCGCCCTGGACGCCTTTCCCGCCGTCGAGGTTGCCGGCAAACGCTGCCTCGACGCCGGGGCATCCACCGGAGGCTTCACCGAGGTGCTGCTCCGCCGCGGCGCAGGGCACGTCGTCGCCGTCGACGTCGGGCATGACCAGCTGGTGCCGCACATCCGGAATGACGCGCGGGTCTCCGTCCATGAAGGGCTCAACGTCCGCTACATGGGCCCGGACCAGATCGGCGGGCCCGGCGGCGCTGACCGTGGCGGATCTGTCCTTTATTTCGCTGACCCTCGTGGTGGCGCCGCTCGCGGCGTGCACCGAGCCCGGCGGGGACCTGGTCCTGATGGTCAAGCCGCAGTTCGAGATCGGCAAGGACCGGCTGGGCCGGACCGGGGTGGTCACCTCGGAGCGGGAACGCCGGCTGGCCGTCGCCAAGGTGGCGGCCGCGGCGCTGGATGCAGGCCTGGACCTGGCGGGCCTGGCGCAGAGCCCGCTGCCCGGCCAGGACGGAAACGTTGAGTACTTCCTGTGGATAAAACGCGGGAACCGGAGAGACCTGCCTAAGATCGAGGAGCGGGACGCAGCCGTTGCTGCGTTACTCGGAACGATCTGGCCGTAGTACTGAAAGCACGAGAAGCGTTAGAAGGCGGAACCCGATGAGCAGGCGTGTCCTCATCCTTGCCCACACCGGCCGCGAGGAATCCCTCAAGGCCGCCTGGGAAGCGTGCGCCCAGCTGCATGCCTCCGGCATCGTCCCCGTGATGCAGAAATCCGAGCTCGGCGACATGGTCCGGTTCTACGGACGGCTGGACCAGCCCGTCGAGGTGCTGCACGACCACGTCAAACTCCCCGAGGTCGAGCTCGTTATGGTGCTCGGCGGCGACGGCACCATCCTGCGCGCCGCGGAGCTCGTGCGCGAGGTCGACGTGCCGCTGCTCGGCGTCAACCTCGGCCACGTCGGCTTCCTCGCCGAGAGCGAACGGGCGGACCTGGCCCAGACCGTGGAATGGATCGCCAGCCGCCAGTACACGGTGGAGGAGCGGATGACCATCGATGTGCAGGTGTGGGTCCGTGGCCAGAAAATCTGGCACACCTGGGCGCTGAACGAGGCAGCCATTGAGAAGGGCAACCGGGAACGGATGCTTGAGGTGGTCACCGAGGTCGACGAACGCCCGCTGACCTCCTTCGGCTGCGACGGCGTTGTCCTCGCCACCCCCACCGGCTCCACCGCTTACGCGTTCTCCGCCGGCGGGCCCGTGGTGTGGCCGGAGGTCGAGGCGCTGCTGATCGTGCCGATCAGCGCCCACGCGCTCTTCGCCAAGCCACTCGTCGTCTCGCCCAGATCCCGGCTCGCCGTAGAGATCCTGAACCGCACCGACGCCCAGGGCGTGCTGTGGTGCGACGGCCGGCGTTCCGTGGACCTGCCCCCGGGCGCCCGAGTGGAGGTCACCCGCTCGGCCACCCCGGTCCGGCTCGCCCGCACCCATCAGACCCCGTTCTCCGGCCGCCTGGTCCGCAAGTTCGAACTCCCCATCCAGGGCTGGCGCGGCCCGGTGCCGCAGCCCGACGCCATCCACACCGGGCCGGTTCCGGTGATCCGGACGCCGCGGCCGAGCCCTGCGCTGCCAACTCCGCTGCAGCCGGGGCCGCCCGGCGCGGACCCCGGCGACCCCACCGATCCCTCGACTGCGAAGTGACCCATGCTTGAAGAACTGAGAATCCGCGACCTCGGCGTCATCACCGACGCGACGCTGCCGCTGGGCCCGGGCCTGAGTGTGGTGACCGGCGAGACCGGCGCCGGCAAGACCATGGTGGTCACCGCCGTCGGGCTCCTGCTCGGCGCCCGGTCCGACGCCGGGGCCGTCCGCAGCGGCGCGAAGAGCGCCTCGGCGGAGGCGGTCCTGAAGCTCGACGCCGGGCACGCCGCGGTCAGCCGGGCCCGAGAGGCCGGAGCCGAGGTCGAGGAGTTCGACGGCGGCGCCGAGCTGCTGCTCGCGCGCAGCGTCGGCGCCGACGGGCGCAGCCGCGCCTACCTGGGCGGCCGAACCGCGCCGGTCGGAGTCCTTGCCGAGATCGGCGGGACGCTGGTGGTGGTCCACGGCCAGTCGGACCAGATCAGGCTCAAGAGCCCGGTGGCGCAGCGCGAGGCCCTGGACAAGTTCGCGGGGGAGTCCCTGGCCGGTGCCCTGGCCGCCTACCAGGAACTGCACGGGCACTGGAAGGCCAGCCAGGCCGAGCTGGACGAACTCCGCAGCGCCGCCCGCGAACGGCTGCGCGAGGCGGAATCACTCGAAGCCGCCCTGGCCGAGATCGACGCCGTCGACCCGCAGCCGGGCGAGGACGAAGCGCTCAAGGCCGAGGCCGTCAAGCTCGCCAACGTCGAAGAGCTGCGGATCGCTGCCAGCACCGCCCATCAGGCGCTGATCTCCGAGGACTTCGGCGAGGAAGCCGACGCCACCACGCTGGTGGACGCAGCCAAACGCACCCTGGAGCACGTTGCCGAACACGACGGGGAACTGGGCTCCGCCGCCGCCCGGCTCGCCGAAGTGGGCTTCCTGCTCAACGACATTGCCGGCGAACTGGCCAGCTACCAGGCCTCCCTCGACACCGAAGGCCCGGAACGCCTCGCCGAGATCGAGGACCGCCGCGCCGCGCTGGCCAAGCTCGTGCGCAAGTACGCGCCCAGCATCGACGAGGTGCTGGCCTGGGCGGAGCAGGCCCGGGCCCGCTACGAGGAACTCCAGGACGACTCCACCCGGATCGAGGCGCTGGACGCCGAGGTCGCCCGCTCGGAGACGGACCTCCGCAAGCAGGCCGGAGCCATCAGCAAGGCCCGGAAGAAGGCCGCCAAGGACCTCTCGGCCCGGGTCAGCGCCGAGCTGACCGCACTGGCCATGGCCGACGCCACCCTGGTCATCAACGTGGACCCCGGCGAGCAGCTGGGCCCGTTCGGCGCCGACGAGATTTCCTTCCTGCTGCAGCCGCACTCCGGCGCACCGGCCCGGCCGCTGGGCAAGGGCGCCTCCGGCGGTGAACTCTCCCGCGTGATGCTCGCCATCGAGGTGGTGCTGGCCGCCGTCGACCCGGTGCCGACGTTCGTCTTCGACGAGGTCGACGCCGGCGTGGGCGGCCGCGCCGCCGTCGAGATCGGCCGCCGGCTGGCCATGCTCGCCCGGCATGTCCAGGTCCTGGTGGTCACCCACCTGCCGCAGGTGGCGGCGTTCGCGGACCAGCACATCCAGGTCACCAAGACCTCGGTGCGCGGGGCCGACGGCGCGACGGCCACGGGCTTCACCTCCAGCGACGTCCGGCTGCTGGACGAGGCGGAGCGGGTCCGGGAACTGGCGCGCATGCTGGCCGGGCAGGAAGACTCCGAATCGGCCACGGGCGCACGCCCAGGAGCTGCTGGACGATGCCAAGCTGCTGCCGCAGGCCTGACGGGCAGGGCCGGCCGCCCGGGACTGGGATGAGAATCACAGCGGCGATTTACCGACCCTAGGAAGGCGGAAATGATGATAGGCTCAAATTCCGTGGTGCAGCGATCAAATTCCCGTGTAAATTCCCGGTTCCCGGGCTCGTCCAAGACGACCAAACACATCTTCGTAACCGGTGGTGTGGCGTCCTCGCTCGGTAAGGGACTGACGGCTTCGAGCCTCGGTCACCTCCTGCGGGCACGCGGCCTGTCTGTAACAATGCAAAAGCTCGATCCCTATCTGAACGTGGATCCGGGCACGATGAACCCCTTCCAGCACGGCGAAGTCTTCGTCACTGACGACGGCGCCGAGACGGACCTCGACATCGGCCACTACGAGCGCTTCCTCGATGAAAACCTCGAGGGTTCGGCCAACGTCACGACCGGCCAGGTCTACTCCACGGTCATCGCCAAGGAGCGCCGCGGCGAGTACCTCGGCGACACCGTCCAGGTCATCCCGCACATTACCGATGAAATCAAGCGCCGTATGCGGCTGCCCGCAGAGGGCAAGAACGCCCCCGACGTCATCATCACCGAAATCGGCGGCACGGTCGGCGACATCGAGTCCCAGCCGTTCCTCGAGTCCGCACGCCAGGTCCGCCAGGACGTGGGCCGGAACAACGTGTTCTTCCTGCACGTCTCCCTCGTGCCGTACATCGGACCCTCACAGGAGCTGAAGACCAAGCCCACGCAGCACTCCGTCGCCGCGCTGCGCTCCATCGGCATCCAGCCCGAGGCGATCGTGATCCGTTCGGACCGCGATGTTCCGCAGCCCATGCGCGAGAAGATCGGCCGCATGTGCGACGTCGACATCGACGCCGTGATCGGTTGCCCGGACGCACCGAGCATCTACGACATCCCCAAGACGCTGCACTCCCAGGGCCTGGACTCCTACATCGTCCGCGCCCTCGACCTGCCGTTCAAGGACGTCGACTGGACCAGCTGGGACAAGCTCCTCGACGCCGTCCACAACCCCAAGCACGAGGTGGAGATCGCCCTCGTCGGCAAGTACATCGACCTGCCGGACGCCTACCTGTCCGTGACCGAGGCGCTGCGTGCCGGCGGCTTCGCGAACAACACCAAGGTCAAGATCCGCTGGGTCCCCTCGGACGAATGCGACACCCACGAGGGTGCGGTCAAGTCCCTGGAGGGCGTGGACGCGATCTGCGTTCCCGGCGGCTTCGGCATCCGCGGCCTGGAGGGCAAGCTCGGCGCCCTCAAGTACGCCCGCGAAACCAAGCTCCCGGTCCTGGGCCTGTGCCTGGGCCTGCAGTGCATGGTGATCGAGTACGCCCGCAACGTGGTGGGTCTCGAGGGCGCCTCCTCCTCGGAATTCGAGCCGGACTCCAAGTACCCGGTCATCGCCACGATGGAAGAGCAGCTGGACATCGTCGACGGCAAGGGCGACCTGGGCGGGACCATGCGACTGGGCCTGTACGAAGCCAAACTGGACGAGGGTTCCGTCATCGCCGAGACCTACGGCACCACCACGGTCAGCGAACGCCACCGGCACCGCTACGAGGTCAACAACAAGTACCGCGAGCAGATCGCCGCCCAGGGCCTGGTGTTCTCCGGAACCTCCCCGGACGGCAAGCTGGTCGAGTACGTCGAGCTTCCCCGTGAAGTCCACCCGTACTACGTGGCGACGCAGGCGCACCCGGAGCTCAGCTCACGGCCCACCCGCCCGCACCCGCTGTTCGCGGGACTGGTCAAGGCCGCCCTGGATCACCAGCACGGCGCAGGCCAGCCTGCCGCTGCGACTGCCAAGGATGCTTCGGCCAAGGCCACGCCGGCAGCGTCAAAGTAATTCCCAACTGAATCAAAGGACGGCGCGATGCCCGGTAAGCCTGAGACCCCCAATGCTGCACGGCAGGTTTCGGACGAGCCGAGCCCGCGCCGTCTTTTGTCTTCGGAGAAGGTCTACCAGGGCCGGATCTGGGATGTCGTCAGCGACAGCTTCCGGCTGAGCGACGACGGCGAGCCCCTGGTCCGCGACTACATCGACCACCCCGGGGCCGTTGCCGTGCTGCCGATGAACGACGACGGCGAGATCCTCCTGATCAAGCAGTACCGCCACCCGGTCGGCATGGCCCTCTGGGAGATTCCGGCCGGACTGCTCGACGTCGAGGGCGAGGACTTCGTGGCCGGGGCGGCCCGGGAGCTCGCCGAGGAAGCGGACCTCGTGGCCGCCCGCTGGAACGTGCTGGCGGACTTCTTCAACTCGCCGGGCTCCTCCAGCGAGGCCATCCGCATCTACCTGGCCCGGGACTTGGGCGACGTGCCCGGCCATGAACTGCACGTCCGCACCGACGAGGAAGCGGAAATCGAGCTGCACTGGATCCCGCTCGACGACGCGGTCCGGGCAGTGCTGGAGGGCCGCCTGCACAACCCGTCCGCCGTCGTCGGGATCCTCGCCGCCGCCGCGGCCCGTGCCGACGATTTCCAGGGCCTCCGCCCGGCCGGCGCGCCGTGGCCCGCCCACCCCAGCCAGCGCCAATGACGGGACTGTTGGCGGCTGAACCTCCCGCCGCTGAGCCCGCGCCCGCCGCTGAGCCTGCGCCCGCCGAGCCGCGGGCCGGGCAGCGGGCTGAGCAGCCCACCCGGCCGCTGACCGCCGTCGACCGGGCCATCACGGATTACCTGCAGCACATGGGGGTCGAACGCGGCCTCGCCGCCAACACCCTCTCCGCCTACCGCCGCGACCTGGCCCGCTACGCCCGGCACCTCGCGGGGGCGGGACGCCGGCGCCCCGAGGAGATCACCCGGCGGGACGTGACGGCCTTCGTACAGGCACTCTCCGACGGGTCCGACGGCGGTTCGTCCCTGGGCGTGCGCTCGGCCGCCCGCACGGTGGTCGCGGTCCGCGGACTGCACAAGTTCTGGGCGCTGGAGGGCGTCACGCCCACCGATCCGGCGAGCGACGTGCACCCGCCGATGCCCGGAAAGCGGTTGCCCAAGGCCATCACGGTCGACGAGGTCACCCGCATCCTGGAAGCGGCCGGCACGGACACGGCCACCGGCCTGCGCGACCGCGCCCTGCTGGAGTTCCTGTACTCGACCGGCGCACGCATCAGCGAGGCCGTGGGCCTCGACGTCGACGACATCTCGCTGCAGGGGGACGACGAGCCCGGCCCCGCCATCGTCCGGCTGTTCGGCAAGGGCTCCAAGGAGCGCCTGGTGCCGTTGGGATCCTTCGGTGCCCGCGCCCTGGACGCCTACCTGGTCCGCGGCCGCCCGCTGCTGGCCGCCAAGGGCAAGGGCACGCCGGCGCTCTTCCTGAACGCCCGGGGCGGCCGGATCAGCCGGCAAAGCGCCTGGACCATCCTCAAGGCCGCCGCAGAGAAGGCCAACATCACCAAGGACGTCTCGCCCCACACCCTGCGGCACTCCTTCGCCACCCACCTGCTGGAAGGCGGGGCAGACGTGCGGGTCGTACAGGAACTGCTGGGCCACGCATCCGTGACCACCACGCAGGTCTACACCCTGGTCACGGCGGACACGCTGCGCGAGATTTACGCCGCCGCTCATCCGCGGGCGCTGGGCTAAGCACAGGGCGGCCGCCCCGGCCGGCCCCGGCCGATGCGCTTACCAGCCGGCCGTACCCGGTCCACCCTTGAAGGGACCAACGATCCGGGTGGTGATCCACCCGCCGTAGAAGTCACCCTCCTGGAAGGTCACCTGCTCGCCGTTGACCTCGCAGGAGTCCATGTGACCGGGGTAGAGGGCCACTCGGGTGCCGAGCGCCTCGAAGCCCCGGGTGGGCTCCGGATAGGTCCACCCTCCACGGGGTACAACGACTCCGCCGGCCACAACGTCGAAGTAGTGCGCTTCTCCCTTGAACTCGCAGAAGCTGGTGCCGTCGACCGGGACGAGTACCCCGGCAGGGAACGAGTCCAACGGCAGGTAGTAGACCGGCGGATGGCTGGTCTCCAGGACGCGCACCGTATCGGTGGTGTCGGCAATGACCTGCCCGCCGAGCCGCACAACGACCCGCTCCGACCGCGGCTCGAGCCGTGGCGGCCGCGGGTAGTCCCACACCGATTCCTGGCCGGCCTTGGGTTTGATGGGCCGGGGACGCCGGAAGAAGCCGGAAACACCGTGGGCGGTAGTCATGGTTCCATGCTGTCACCTTCGGCCGGGATCCCGCCATGGAGGCCGGGGACGGAACCGGCAGGCACAGGTGGCTGGAACACGGGACCGGCGGGCCCGGGGACGCCGGTCGCACGACGGCGGGAGTCTCCGGATTCCGCGCGAAAAACTGCCAGTGCCTGGCCTGCGACAAGCCTTGGGGTCATGAAGAACGGAGCCGCTTTTTGACCTGCCCGGCGCTGGTCGCCGGTGCAGCCGGGACAGCAGACGCTGGTTCGCCTTTTTGTCGGTGGCTCCATCTAGTGTGAGGGTATGGAAAGCAGAGCGGCTTTGAGTGCGGAGACCGGGGAGGCGCTGGCGGCCGTCGCCGCGTCCGCGGCTGCGCTGGCTGCTTTCGCCGGCGCTGGCGAAGCCGAAGCCGATCCGGATCCGTTGCGGGCCCGGGCGGATGCGTGCCTGGACGGCTTGGCCGAGGTGGCCCGGTTGGAGGCCCGGACGGCGGCGCTGAAGGCCCGGCTCACCGCCGAGTACGTGCACGCGGCCGAGGCTTTGGCGCCGCCGCCGGCGTCGCCGCAGCAATGCACCGCGTGGGAGATGGCCACGGTCGCGGAGGTCGCCTGTGCCCTGACGGTGAGCGAACGCACCGCCGGGGCGCTGATCTCCGAAGCCCTGACCCTGACGACGACGCTGCCGCTGACCCTGGCGGCGCTGCAGGACGGCGACGATTTCCTGGCAGCACGCCCGGATCATGGTCGACGAGACCGACGAACCTGGATCCGGCCGGGGCGGCCGCGCTCGAGGCGCACTTCCTGGACCCCGACGCGCCAGACCCGGCCCGCGGCTGCCCGGCCGGGGAACTGGTCCCGGGCCGGTTCCGGGCCAAGGCGCGCACCTGGCGCGAACGCCACCACCCGGTCAGCATCGAAGCACGCCACACCAAATGCGCCGCGGACCGGCGGGTGGAGTATCTACCCGGACCGGGACGGCATGGCCTGGCTCTCGGCGTACCTGCCGGCCGACACCGCCGCGGGGATCTGGGAACGGACCACCGCCGCGGCCCGGGCCCTGCAGGGCCCGGACGAGGCCCGGACCCTGGCCCAGCTCCGCGCCGACGTCGCCGCGACCTGGCTCCTCACCACCGACACCGCACCGGCACCGCCGACGGCACCGGCGGGACGGCCGGCGGGCGCCGGCACGGCGCCGGACCGGCGAGCGGGCGCGGACGGCTCCGGCGGCGGAACCGGCGCCGGGGGCCTGGGTGTGGCTGTGCGGGGGTGTGCCGGTCGCCGCGGGCGCAGGTCCTGATCACCGTCCCGGTCCTGTCCCTGCTCGGCGTCACCGACGAACCGGCCATGCTGGACGGGTACGGGCCGATCCCGCCGTCGATGGCCCGCCGGCTGGTCGCCGACGGCGCCGACTCGTTCTACCGGGTCCTGACCGACCCCCGCGACGGGGCGCCGCTGGAAATCGGCCGGACCAGCTACCGGATCCCGAAGGCCCTGCGGCAGTGGCTCCGGCTCCGGGACGGCAAATGCTCGTTCCCGGGCTGCAACAACCCCTCCCTGGACAACGACGCGGACCACCTCCTGGCCTGGGCCGACGGCGGCACCACCGGGATCACCAACCTCGGCCAGCCCTGCCGCAAACACCACCGCCTCAAACACACCACCGCCTGGACACCCACCGCAGCCACCAAGGACCACCCGCCCGGCTGGACCTCACCGACCGGCCGGACCTACCCCAGCGAACACCAGGACTGGGAACCACCCCACTGGCCGCCGCACGTCCTGACTGGGGACAAACACAGTAACCAGGATTCCGGCTGGGATCCCGGCCCGTATCCCGAACCGGAACCTCCCCTGGCCAGGACCCCGGCAGTATCCGAACCGATCCCGGCCCGTATCCCGGACTGCATCACGGCCTGCGATCCTGAACCGGAACTGCCAGTGGACCCCTTCCCCGACTGGCACCTTGTCACGGCCGGGTACCGCTTGTCGGACAGCTTCCTGCTCCACTGCGCCTGACACCGGCCCGTCGCCGCGCGGTTCGGCAACGCGATCCGCCAACCTGCCGGGTTGCCTATCTCACCATGCGGGCGTCGACGATCCTCGGAGCGCCGGGGTCGGCCTGCTCGGTACCATCGAAATCGAACCCGTTGCGCCGATAGAACGCCACCGCGCGGGGGTTGTTTTTGGCAACCCACAGCATGGCTGGTTCATCACCCGCCGTCGAATCAAGCAACGCCTGGCCCGTACCCGTTCCGTGGAAGGTTGCCGCGACATAGATGCTGAACACCTGACGATTGCGTGGGAGTTCCTGGCCTTCCGGGCCGAAGCTGGGCCCGACGAAGGCGAAGCCGATGATCGTTCCACCGCTTTCTGCGATTCGGACGCTCCAGTCCTCGCGCGGGTTGCCGAGGATGTGGTTCCACATCCGGTGTCGGCTTTGGATGTGTTCCTCCGTGAAGAATTCCTCAGGCAGCAAATGCGCGTATGCCTCGCGCCAAGTGGCCACGTGCAATTCAGCGATCTGCGATGCATCGGAGAGCGAGGGCGTGCGGAGCGCGATGGGCATTCAGACATCCTGCCAGAATTCCGGGCCAATAAATGTTCTTGTCGTCAGTGTAAGGAAAAGCCCTTCACGGGACACTTAGTCTTCAGAAAGAAAGTTATCCGAGTCCGGGGGAGACACCATGTTGGCAGCCAAAGAGCAGGCGTTTATTGACCTGCACACTCAGCATTCCGCGCGGGTCTACGGCTACATCGCGCGCCGTGTCAGTGACCGGCACCGCGCCGAGGAACTTGCTGCGGACGTCTTCAGGATCGCCTGGGAAAAGCAGCTGCCGGAACCGCCCGGCATTGGCTGGCTGCTGGCGACCGCACGGAACGTGGTCGGCAATGAGTACAAGGGCCGCCGACGCCGCCAGGAACTTGTCGACAGGCTGAAGAACGAGGCCCAAAGCCAAGTCCCGGGGACAGGCTCTGAAGAACGGGCCGCCGTCGCTGATGTCCTGGTGCAACTCAGGGAGCGCGACCGCGAGGTCCTGATGCTCAGCTACTGGGACGAACTGAGCACCGCCGAACTGGCCCAGGCCCTGGGATGTTCCACTTCAGCCGCAGCGGTCCGCCTGCACCGGGCCCGCCGTGCGTTCGCGAAAGCCGCCCCCTCACATCTCATGACCGAACGGAAGGACTAGCCATGGACCGCATCGAACAGCTCATGAAGGATGCCAAGCCGCGGGTCGAGGCACCAGGCGCCGCGCCGGTAGCGACGCTGTCCGTTCGATCGTTTTTTCTACGGATCCGAACGTCGTCCCCTTGTCGGAGCGCACGCCGGCAGGGCGCACTCCGGCACGACGCAACGCCGTGCGGGCGGCGGCGGCGACGGTGCTGGCCGCTGCAGCGGTGGTTGGCGCAGTGGTTGTCGGCGGGAAGCTGATGCCGCAATCGGCGCCCGGCCCGGCCCAGACGGGCGTCCCGACGCCGACAGTCTCCGCCACCCCCTCGGCCTGCCTCCCCGAGCCCTTCGGCTGCCGCTCCCACCGCCGTCTCCCACTCAAGTGAGTACCGCAGTGTTGAGCACCGAAGGGGTCGCGTGCACCTGGCCAATGTCGACCAGCAGCGCAGCGACCAGCCGCGGGCAATCAAGCCGGTCCCCGCCGCCGAACGCCGCTACTACACCGTGCTGGGCTGTGCTGACGGTTGGCTCGCCTACTCCATCTCGGATGAGGGCGTCCGGGCGCTGCAGCTCGACGGCGGCAACGCCTGGTTCAAGTCGCCAAACTGCAGAACGGCCGTTTTCTGTGCGATGTCCGGCAAGACCTGGGCCAACGTCTTCAACTGGGAGTTCCAGGCGACGAACAATCAGGGACTCACTGCGCAGCAGGCCATGGACAAGGAATTCGCGGCAAAAGGGACTCCCGGTCGACCTGCGGCCTCAGCTGGTCGGCGAGGGCCCGGCGGCCGGGTAGCGTCGGCATCCGGCGGCGGTAGGGTTGGCACATGAGCCCCACGCCCGTCACTCTCTGCTTCCTGCTCCGCGATGCACCCACCGGTACCGAGGTGCT
This sequence comes from uncultured Actinomycetota bacterium, assembly GCA_963698285.1. Taxonomy (GTDB): domain Bacteria; phylum Actinomycetota; class Actinomycetes; order Actinomycetales; family Micrococcaceae; genus Arthrobacter. Next base: position 59,967 of record CAVOQF010000023.1, read on the forward strand.
GCTGGGCTTGAAAAGGACCGGTTTCGGCATCGGCAAGATCGTGGGCGTCGGCGGCCATGTGGAGCCGGGGGAGAACGACGCCGAAGCCGTGGTCCGCGAGGTCTGGGAAGAAATCGGTCGTGGTGGTCCGGGAAGAGGACCTGGCCCACGCCGGCGTCGTCGAGTTCATCTTTCCCGCCCGGCCGGAGTGGAACATGTCCTGCCGGCTCTTCACCACCCGGCAAGTGGGACGGCGAACCCGCCGAGAGCCCGGAGATCACGCCCGAGTGGTTCCAGCGCCGGTGCGCTGCCGCTGCACCGCATGTGGCAGGACGCTGAGCACTGGCTGCCGCCGGCGCTGGCAGGCGAAACGATCGACGTCGTCGTCGTCCTCAACGAGGACAACGAGACCGTCGCGTCGGTCCGCTATCCCTCCCGACCCGGGTGAGCCGGGCTGCAGCGCCGAATATTCCGCGACTCGAATCCGCGGTGCGGGAAATGCGGGACGCGCCCGGCAGTAGCCTAGGGTTCGAACATTGCGCCGCAGCGGTCCACCGCGCTTTTCGGTGGCTCACCGGCCAGCGGCACACCGAACATTCTGGGGGCACGGCATGGACTCAAGTAACGACGACATTACGGGCGCGGACCCGTCCGACGACGCAGCCGCCGGCCGGACCCGGGACGCGCCGGCGCTGGCCCTGGGTGGCTGCTGTCGTCGTCCTCGCCCTGGCCGCCGTCGCCGGTGGCGTTGCCGTAGCCGGCACCCTGCGGCCCGCGGACCAGACGCCCGCGGCCGTTGCGACGACCGCGTCGGTGACGCCCACGGCCTCCGCGGCGGAGAGCACAACGCCGTCGCCGACCGCCACGACGGAAGAGTCCGTCTCCCCGTCGGCGTCGGCGACCCCCGCCCCGTCGGCGAGCGAAACCGCCGCCCCCTCAGCCGGGGCCTGGCGGACATTCACCAGTGCGGACGGAAAAATCAGCTTTGACCACCCGGCCGCCTGGAGCGTTTCCGCCCCGGCCGGGGCCGCCGGCTCCGGAGCCGTCGACGTTGACGTCGCCGATGAGGCCGGCATCGTGGTGGCCTCCCTGCACTTCGGGCCGTCGGGCGGAATCGGCGGAGCGTGCCAGGGGGCGGTTCCCTACACGGTGCTGGACGTCGTCGAGGTTGATCTGCCGTACCAGCCCGCCAAGGGGTCGGTGACTCCGCGGTTTGCCTTCCGGGCCCTTCAGGAAGCGGATCACGTCACGGCGTCCTACGGGCTGACCAGCACCCTGGCCGGCCAGAACGGCACCACCTGCATGTTCTACAACGTCGTGAACGGGCCGGCCGAGTCGCCGCTCTACTCCTTTGCCGACGCTTTCCAGGTCAACAGCCGGAGGCACGGAGCAGGTCCCGAACCGCAAGGGCGCCAAGACGTTCCCCTCCTTGGACGCCGCCCGGGCCTACATGCAGACGCCCGAGTACCTGAACGCCAAGCGCATGATCACCTCGCTGAAGGTCAACGCCGGCTAACCCCGGCGTTAACCAAAAAGCGCTGGCCGGCCACCTGTACAAGGTGGCCGGCCAGCGCTTTTGCTGTTGGCAGGAACTACGGCACGTGCCGTTCCTCCACGCCGTTGTACTCGCTCAGCGGGCGGATCAGCGAGTTCGAATCCAGCTGCTCCATGATGTGCGCGGTCCAGCCGGTGATCCGGCTGGCCACGAACAGGGGAGTGAAGGTGGGGGTGTCGAAGCCCATGAGGTGGTACGTCGGACCGGCCGGGTAGTCCAGGTTCGGCTTGATCGACTTCGCCTCATCCATCGCCGTCTCCAGGCCGTTGTAGAGCCCCAGCAGCTCGGGACGGCCGTAGTGCGCGATCATCTTGTCCAGGGCTGCCTTCATCGTGGGGACCCGGGAGTCGCCGTGCTTGTAGACACGGTGACCGAAGCCCATGACCTTCTTCTTGTGCGCCAGGGCATCCTCCATCCAGGTCTTCGCCCGGGCCGCCGCCTCGTCGAGCGACTCCTCCTGCCGGATGCCGATCTCGTCGAAGGTGTGCATCACGGCCTCGTTCGCGCCGCCATGCAGCGGGCCCTTGAGCGCCCCGATCGCGCCGGTCACGGCCGAATGCAGGTCCGAGAGCGTCGAGGTGATCACCCGCGCCGTGAACGTCGAGGCGTTGAAGGAGTGCTCCGCGTACAGGATCATCGAGACGTTGAAGGCCTCGACGACTTCCGGAACCTGCTCCTCGCCGAAGGACATCCAGAGGAAGTTCGCCGAATAGCCGAGATCCTCCCGCGGCTCGACGAGCTCCTGGCCGTGGCGGCGGCGCTGGTCGTAAGCCACCACCGCCGGCATCGCCGCGAACAGGTCCACGGCCTTGGCCATGTTGGCCTCGCGCGAGGAATCCTCGGCGAGCGGGTGCCGGGCACCCATCACCGAAGCCGCCGTCCGGCAGACATCCATCGGGTGCGAGCTGAGCGGCAGGGCGTCGATGACCTGCTTGACCACCGGATCCAGCGCGCGGCCCGCGCGTTCCCGTGCGGTGAACTCCGCCAGCTGCTCCTCGGTGGGCAGCTCACCGTTCCACAGCAGGTACGCCACTTCCTCGAAGCTGCACTTGGCGGCCAGCTCCTGGACGGGGTAGCCGCGGTAGAGCAGCGAATTGGTGTCCGGGTTGACCTTGGATACCGCGGTGTAGTCCACCACGACGCCGGCAAGGCCCTTTTTGATCTCATTTTCAGCCATGCTGAAACTCCTTTGTTCCTAACGCCTGTTGACCGGCCGGGGCCGGCAGTCCGGTGGGGGTGTCAGATGCCGGGGATCTGGAAATTGAAGACCCCGGTGTCAAAGCGGTTGTAGGCCTCGTAGTCGACGAGGTCGTAGAGCCGCGCACGGGTCAGCATGCTCGAAACCTGTGCCTCCTGGGTGCCGTCGGATTTGATCGATTCCAGAGTACGCTCAGCAGCGCCCATGGCACTACGGAGCAGCGTCACCGGGTAGATCACCATGTTGACGCCGACGCCGGCAAGCTCGTCCACGGTGAACAGGGCGCTCTGGCCGAACTCGGTCATGTTGGCCAGGATCGGCACGTCGACGGCGTCGCGGATGGCCTGGAATTCGCTGAGGTCCTTCATGGCCTCCGGGAAGATCGCGTCCGCGCCGGCTTCCACGAGGGCCTTGGCGCGCTGCTGCGCCGCCTCCAGCCCGTCCGTGGCCCGGATGTCGGTGCGGGCCATGATCAGGAAGTTCGGATCCCGCCGGGCATCGGCCGCGGCCCGGATCCGCTTGGTGGCGGTCTCCAGGTCCACGACGTTCTTGCCGTCGAGGTGGCCGCAGCGCTTCGGGTTGAACTGGTCCTCGATGTGCAGGCCGGCCAGGCCCGCGTTCTCGAGCTCCTGGACGGTGCGCGCCACGTTCATCGGCTCGCCGAAGCCGGTGTCGGCGTCGACGATCGAGGGCAGGTCCGTCATCCGGGCGATCTGCCCGGCGCGGGTGGCCACCTCGGTGAGCGTGGTCAGGCCGATGTCCGGCAGGCCAAGGTCGTTGGCGAGGACGGCGCCGGAGATGTACACCCCGGCGAAACCCTTCTCCTCGATCAGCCGGGCGGAGAGCGGGTTGAACGCGCCCGGGAACTGCGCGATGGTCCCGGAAGCCAGCAGCTCGCGGAAACGGATCCGCTTCTGCTCCGGTGTGGTCTTCGAGTACAGCATCAGAAAAGTCCCTTCGGTGCCGACGCCAGGTCGATCACGCCGTCGGCTGCCTTGATGTTGAGCTGGTCCAGCTCGCCGGCAGCCAGCTCGGGCAGCCGCGCCGCGGCGGCCAGGAAACGCTCGATCTCTTCCTCTGCCACGAGGCCGGCGGCGAGGGTGCGGAACTTGTTGACGTACTGTTCCCGGGCGAACGGCCGGGCGCCCAGCGGGTGCGCGTCGGCGACGGCGATCTGGTCGGTGACGACCGTGCCGTCCTTGAGCGTGATCTCGACGGAGCCGCCGAAGGCCTTCTCCGCGATGTCCAGGGAGTGGTAGCGGCGGGTCCATTCCGGATCCTCGACCGTGCTGACCTTGTGCCACAGTTCCACCGTGTCGGGCCGGCCGGCGCGCTCGGGGGCGTAGGAATCGACGTGGTGCCAGGCGCCGTCCTGCAGGGCCACCGTGAAGATGTACGGGATGGAGTGGTCCAGCGTTTCGCGGCTGGCGGTCGGGCTGTACTTCTGCGGGTCGTTGGCGCCGGAGCCGATCACGTAGTGGGTGTGGTGGCTGGTCTTGATCAGCACGGACTCGACGTTGGCCGGGTCGGTAACCTCGGGGTGCTCGCGGTGCAGCTTGCGGGCCAGGTCGATCCACGCCTGCGCCTGGTACTCGGCGGAGTGCTCCTTGGTGTAGGTGTCCAGGATGGCGCGCTTGGCTTCGCCGTCCTCGGGCAGCGGCACGGTGTAGCTGGCGTCGGGGCCGTCCAGCATCCAGGCGATCACGCCGTCTTCGCCTTCGTAGATCGGCACCGGCGAGGTCTGGCCGCGCATGGCACGGTCGGCTGATTCGACGGCCATCTTGCCGGCAAAGGCGGGGGCGTGGGCCTTCCAGGTGGAGATTTCGCCCTTGCGGGACTGCCGGGTGGCGGTGGTGGTGTGCAGCGCCTGGCCGACGGACTGGAAGATGGTCTCCACGGGAAGGCCCAGCAGGGTGCCGATGCCGGCCGCGGCGGAGGGGCCCAGGTGGGCGACGTGGTCGATCTTGTGCTTGTGCAGGCAGATGGCCTTGACCAGGTTGACCTGGATCTCGTAGCCGGTGGCGATGCCGCGGATCAGGTCCTGGCCGCTGGAACCGACGTGCTGGGCCACGGCGAGGATCGGCGGGATGTTGTCGCCCGGGTGGGAGTAGTCCGCGGCCAGGAAGGTGTCGTGGTAGTCGAGTTCGCGGACCGCGACGCCGTTGGCCCAGGCCGCCCATTCGGGGGCGACGCGCTCTTCGATGCCGAAGACCTTGGAGCCCTTGCCGCCGGTGCTGGGGCCGTGGGTGAGCGCCTGGGCCCGGGCCGCGACGATGGGGGCGCGGTTCAGCGAGGCGATCGCCACCGAGGCGTTGTCGATGACACGGTTGATCACCATGTCGGTGACCTCGTCGGAGACCGCGACCGGATCCGCGGCCACCTTGGCGATCTTGTAGGCGAGCTGGTCCTCGCGGGCCAGGTTTTCCTCGCTCTTGTATACGCGGACGTGGTGTTCCTTAACCATGGTGCTCCTTCTGATGAGGTACGTGGGTGGCTTTGACGTGGGAAAGGCTGCGGTGCAGGTGCAGCGGTGGTGGCGGCCTCGGCGAGCCGCGGGTTGCCGGCGGCGATCGCTTCGGCGATGGCGGCGTGCTCGGCCGCCGCGGCGGTGAGGCGCTCGGCGTCGTCGGCCGCCAGCCGGCGGACCCGCACCAGGTGCACGCGCAGGCTGCGCATGGCCTGGGCCAGGTAGGAGTTGGAGATCGCGGCGTCGATGGCCGAGTCGAGGCGCCCGACCAGGCTGTAGTAGTCATGCCGGGCTGGATCGGCGCCGTTGATCAGTTCCGGCGCGTGCAGGAGTTCACGCTGCAGTTGCCCGAACGTCGCGGCGTCGCCGCGCTCGGCGGCCAGCGCGGCGGCCTTGCCTTCGAGGGTTTCGCGGAGTTCGAAGAGCTCGTCGATGTCCTCGAGGGAGATGTCGGTGACGACGACGCCGCGGCCGCCCGCCGTCGTCGTCAGCCCCTCCGCGGTGAGCCGGCTGAGCGCCTCCCGCAGCGGGGTGCGCGAGATGCCGAGCCGCTCGGACTGCTCCACCTCGGCGAGGACGGTTCCGGGGGCAAGGCGCCATTCGATGATGTCGTCGCGCAGGGCCGCGTAGGCCTTGTCGCTGGCGCGCATGCTGGTCTCCTTCCTCGGCTGACTCCATCAGTGTATACACAATCCACGTTCAGGCCCAGCTTTTTGCCCGAATAGCGACATTGCCGGCGTCCACTGTATACACAGCCCTTGTGGCAGCGCCCTCACCGGACTACCATGAGCTGCATCACAACGTCGTGGACGGGATTACTTCATGGTCACCACCAGCTACCGGGACAGCTACCAGCGCAGCGTCGAAAAGCCGGAGGACTTCTGGCTCGAGGCCGCCGGGAAGGTCGCCTGGAGCACCCCGCCCAGCCGTGCCCTCGACTCCAGCCGGGCCCCGCTCTACGGCTGGTTCCCCGACGGCGTGCTGAACACCTGCTACAACGCCCTGGACCGGCACGTGGCGGAGGGCCGCGGCGACCAGGACGCGCTGATCTACGACTCCGCCATGCTGGGCACGCAGCAGCGGTTCAGCTACGCCGAGCTCACCGACCTCGTCGCCCGCTTCGCCGGGGTGCTGCGCAGCCACGGCGTGGGCAAAGGCGACCGCGTCGTCATCTACATGCCGATGATCCCCGAGGCCGCCATCGCCATGCTCGCCACGGCCCGGCTCGGCGCGATCCACTCGGTGGTCTTCGGCGGCTTCGCGCCCAAGGAACTTGCCGCCCGGATCCGCGACGCCGCCCCCGCCGCGGTGGTCACCGCCTCCGGCGGGATCGAACCCTCCCGCCGGATCGAGTACCTGCCGGCCGTCGCCGAGGCCCTCGAACTGGCCGGCACCCCGCAGACCCCCGTGCTGGTCAAGGCGCGGGACGGCTTCGCAGCGTCCGCGGCAGACCACGCCGGCTGGCTGGACTGGGACGCCGAACTGGCCGCCGCCGAACCCGCCGCCCCGGTCGACGTCAAGGCCACCGACCCGCTCTACATCCTGTACACCTCGGGAACCACGGGAGCGCCCAAGGGCGTCGTGCGGGACAACGGCGGCCACGCCGTCGCCCTGCGCTGGACGCTGGAGAACATCTACGACGTCGGCCCCGGCGACGTGATGTGGACGGCGTCCGACGTCGGCTGGGTGGTGGGCCACTCCTACATCGTCTACGGGCCCCTGCTGGCCGGCGCGACCACCGTGATCTACGAGGGCAAGCCGGTCGGCACCCCGGACGCCGGCGCGTTCTGGCGCGTGATCCAGGACCACAAGGTCAACGTGCTGTTCACCGCCCCGACCGCGCTGCGGGCCATCCGGAAGGCCGACCCCGAGGCGGAGCTGCTGGAACACTACGACGTCTCCAGCCTGCGGACCCTGTTCGCGGCGGGCGAGCGGCTGGACACCGACACCTTCCACTGGGCCTCCCGGATCCTCGGCGTCCCGGTGGTGGACCACTGGTGGCAGACCGAGACCGGCTGGGCCATCTGCGCCAACCCGCGCGGCCTGGACGGGCTGCCGATCAAGGCCGGCTCACCCAGCGTGCCGATGCCCGGCTTCAGGCTGCGGATCCTCGACGGCGCCGGCGCGGACGTCGAACCCGGCACCGAGGGCAACATCGTGCTGGGGCTGCCGCTGCCGCCCGGCACCCTGGCGACGCTCTGGCGCAACGACGAGCGGTACATCTCCTCCTACCTGCAGGCTTTCGAGGGCTGCTACGCCACCGGCGACTCCGGCTACCAGGACGAGGACGGCTACCTCTTCGTGATGGGCCGCACCGACGACATCATCAACGTCGCCGGCCACCGGCTCTCCACCGGCGCCATGGAACAGGTGATCGGCCAGCACCCGGCAGTCGCCGAATGCGCCGTGATCGGACTCGCCGACCCGCTCAAGGGCCAGCGCCCCAGCGGCTATGTGGTCCTCAAATCCGGGGTCGACGTGCCGGAGGAGCTCCTGGTCAAGGACCTGATCGCCCTGGTCCGGCGGGACATCGGCGCCGTGGCGGACTTCAAGCACGTCACCGTGGTGGAGGCCCTGCCCAAGACCCGCTCCGGAAAGATCCTGCGCAAGACCATGCGCCAGATCGCCGACGGCGACGACTATGTGGTGCCCTCCACCATCGAGGACGCCGGCGTGATCGACCAGCTCATCGGAGTCGCTGCGGCCGGGCGCCGCGGGGGAGCGGCAGGCTCTAGGCTCCCGGCCGGCTCCAGCGGTATTCGTTTTCCGGCCGGCCCGGTGCGCCGTAGCGCGCGGTGCGGGCCACCGTGCCGGCGTCGGCGAGGTACTCGAGGTAGCGGCGGGCCGTCACCCGGGACATGCCCAGCGCCTCCATCACCTCGCTGGCCGACACCGCCCCGGACTGCAGCTTCATGAAGTCCTGCACGGAGTCCAGGGTGGAGCCGGACAGGCCCTTGGGCAGCGGCAGCTCGGAAGGCGCGCGCAGGCTCGCGAAGGCCTGGTCGACGTCGCTCTGGGACGCGCCCGCCCCGGAGCCGCCCGGCCCGGGGGACGCCAGTTGCTCACGGAACAGCCGGTAGCTGCGCAGCTTGTCCGCGAAGGTCGCGTAGGTGAAGGGCTTGATCAGGTACTGCACGACGCCGGTCGCCACGGCGCTGCGGACAATGGTCAGTTCGCGCACCGCCGTGATGGCGATGATGTCCGCAAAGAGGCCGGCGGCCCGCATCCGGCGGGCGATGTCCAGCCCGTGCAGGTCCGGCAGGTTCATGTCCAGCAGGACCAGTTCCACGGGCTGGCCGGCTGCTGACAGCTCCGTCATCAGGCGCAGGGCCGACTGCCCGTCCGGGGCGGAGCCGGCCAGGGTGAAGCCTTCCAGCCGGCCGATGTAGGCGGCGTGGGCCGCTGCGGCGATCGGTTCGTCCTCGACGACGAGTACGCGGATATCGCTCATTGCTGTTCCTCTGCTGTGCTGGCAGTTTCTGCCGCGGCCGGCGCGGCGCCCGCCCCGGCTGCCGGTGCCGTCGGCAGGGTGACACGGAAGAGTGCCCCCGCCGGGCTGGTGATGGTCATGCTACCGCCCAGGCGCTGCACGGCCTGGCGGACCAGGGCCAGGCCGAGCCCGCGCCCGAAGGGTCCCGGCGCCTTGGTGCTGAAGCCGTGCCGGAAGACGTCCTCCACCGCGTCCGGATCGATCCCGGGACCGCTGTCCTCCACCGAGATCTCCAGGGCCCCGCCCCCGGAGCTGACCGACAGCTCCACCAGGCGCGGCGGCGGCGCCGTCCGCGGCGGCGTCGATCGCGTTGTCGAGCAGGTTGCCCAGGATGGCCACCAGGTCCTGGACGGCGAGCCCGGTCACGGCCGTGGAGCCGCCGGTGCTGAGGATGAGTTCGACGCCGCGTTCGTGGGCCTCGGCCGCCTTGCCCATGACCAGCGCGCCGAGCACCGGCTCCTCGATGGAACTGACCAGGTCGTCGGTCAGCCGCTGGCTCAGCTCCAGGTCCTTGGTGGCGAAGTCCAGCGCCTCGGCGCCGCGGCCCAGCTCCATCAGGGACACGATGGTGTGCAGCCGGTTGGCGTGCTCGTGCGTCTGGGCGCGGAGCGCGTCGGAAAGCGTCCGCATGGTTTCCAGTTCGCTGCCGAGCGATTCGATCTCGGTGCGGTCGCGGATGGTGGCCACGGTGCCGAATACGGGCGAGCCGGCCGCCTGGCGCTGGCGGGCCGCCGTCGGACGGGGGCCCACCGCCGGCCGCTGGTTGACCACCAGCACCCGCCTGCCGGTCAGATGGATTTCGTCCTCGGCGGTCCGGCCGGACTCGAACAGCTCCTTGAGGCTCGGGGCCAGCGGCAGTTCGGCCAGCGACGGCGCCGCCGCGCCCCGGCCGGGGGAGGAACCGCCGTCGACCGTGCGCGGCGGGACCCCCAGCAGCGCCGCCGCCTGGTCGTTGTACATCACCACCTTGCCCCTGGGATCAATGAGGATCACCCCTTCGCGGACCGAGTGCAGCACGGATTCGTAGTAGGCGAACAGCTGCGCGAGCTGTTCCGGCCCCCAGCCACGGGTCACCTGGCGGAGGTAGCGGCCAAGGAGCCAGGACGCCACCGATCCGCCCGCCAGCAGGGCCACGGCGATTGCCAGCAGGGCCGGCAGGCGGCCGGAAAACGCCACATCCACCGTCCCCACCGTCACTCCGGCAGCCACCAGGGCCCGGACCTTGCCGTCCGCATCCTTGACCGGGGCGATCGAGCGGACCGAGGGACCGAGGGTGCCGGCCTGGATCTCGGTGAAGACCTCGCCCTTCAGGGCGGCGTCGATCGAACCGATGTACGGCTGGCCGAGTTCCTCGACGCGGGGATGGGTCCACCGGGTCCGGTCCGGCGCCATGATCGTGATGAAGTCCGCTTGGGCATCCCGCATCACTTTTTGGGCGTAGGGCTGCAGCTGCGCGGAAGGATCCGGGGCGCCCGCCGCCTGCAGGACCAGGGGGTTGTCCGCAACGGCGGTCGCGATCCCGGCCATCCGCCGGCCGGCCTCCTCGTAGGCGTGGTCGCGGGCGTCCACGAACGTGGCCGTGCCAACGATCGCCGTCAGTGCCAGCATGAACAGCAGATGGGAGACAAACAGCCTGCGGGCGATGCTCCAGTGGTGGATCAACTGCACCTTCCATGACCAATATGAACGCAACGGTGATGCGCGTCACTTCATCCCCAATGATGGAGGAACACGCACAACGGACGTGATGCGCACCCCAAGCCGCATCGAAGTCCAGCCTATCCAAGGAGAACACCATGGCCTCTCAACGAGGAGAGTCGGCGGCACAGGCCGCGGCGCCGGTCAAGAAGCGCAAGGGGCTGGACAAGTCCCACTACCTGTACATGGCCGTCATCATCGCTGTTGTTCTCGGGGCCCTCGTCGGGTTGATGTTCCCCGAGGTCGGCAAGTCCCTCAAGCCCCTCGGCGACGGCTTCATCAAACTCATCAAGATGTTGATCGCCCCGGTCATCTTCTGCACCATCGTGCTGGGCATCGGCTCCATCGCCAAGGCGGCCACGGTCGGCAAGGTCGGCGGCCTGGCCCTCGGCTACTTCATCCTCATGTCGACCTTCGCCCTGGCCATCGGCCTGGTCGTCGGCAACCTGATCCACCCGGGTGAGGGCCTCAAGATCGCCCCCTACGATCCGAACAAGAAGGCCGCGACGGACAGCACCGTCGACTTCCTGCTCGGCATCATTCCGGGTGACATCCCGGTGCTGCCCACACTCTTTGCGGCCATCCTCATTGGTTTCGCGCTGCAGAAGATGGGCCCGCAGGGCATCCCGATCCTGAAGGCCATCGGCCACGGCCAGGTCCTCGTGTTCCGCCTGCTCATCATGATCATGTGGCTCGCCCCGGTAGGTGCGTTCGGTGCGATCGCCGCCGTCGTCGGCGCCACCGGCGTCCAGGCCATCATCAGCATGGCCACCCTGATGGTCGCGTTCTACATCACCTGCGCCGTGTTCATCGTCGTGATCCTGGGCGGGGTGCTCAAGGTGGTCACCGGCGTGAACATCTTCCGCCTGATGAAGTACCTCGGCCGCGAATACCTGCTGATCTTCTCCACCTCCTCCTCGGAGTCGGCCCTGCCCCGCCTGATCGCGAAAATGGAACACCTCGGCGTGTCCAAGCCCGTCGTCGGCGTCACCGTCCCCACCGGGTACTCCTTCAACCTCGACGGCACCGCCATCTACCTGACCATGGCCTCCCTGTTCGTCGCCAACGCCATGGGCACCCCGCTGGACCTGGGCGCCCAGATCTCGCTGCTGATCTTCATGATCATCGCCTCCAAGGGCGCCGCCGGCGTCACCGGCGCCGGCCTGGCCACCCTGGCCGCAGGCCTGCAGGCCCACAAGCCGGAGCTGCTCGGCGGCGTCGGCATGATCGTCGGCATCGACCGCTTTATGTCCGAGGCCCGGGCACTGACCAACTTCACCGGCAACGCCGTGGCGACCGTCCTGATCGGCACCTGGGTCAAGGAGATCGACGGCGGACAGGTCGAGCGTGTGCTCTCCGGCGCCGAGCCCTTCGACGAGCAGACCATGATCGCCGGCCACGCCGTCGAGCAGCCTGCCGCCGACCCGGCCTCCCAGCCCGCGCAGAGGGTGCCGGCCAACGCCTGAGCACCAGCGGAAACGCACTGAAACCGCCCGGACGCGCACCCCGCGTCCGGGCGGTTTTGCGTGCCCCGGGAACCTGTCGGCGGGTAACCCTCGACCTCTACCAGAGGGTCAGACGCGCCGGGCGGCGGTTGTCAGCGTCCGTCGAATACCGTGGCGGGGGCTGTAACCTTGGGAGGAATAACGATCCATGCCGGGCAGCGCCAGCCGAACGAAGCCAGCAGCACCAGCCAGCAGACCAGCCAGCAGGATCCGGCACCAAAATCACCGTCATCGAAAGTGTGGATAGATACGTGAGCAGCGAACAGGGTTCCGCCACTCTGGAAGGCACCGAACTCGACCTGGAAGACGCCGTCATGGGCCCCACCGGGCGCCCCCACCGCGACTTCCCGGAGCCCGCGCCGCTGTCCTCCCACGGCCCGGCCCGGGTCATCGCCATGGTCAACCAGAAGGGCGGGGTGGGCAAGACCACGTCCACCATCAACCTCGCCGCGGCCCTGGCCGAATACGGCCGCCGCGTGCTGCTGGTCGACTTCGATCCGCAGGGCGCGCTCTCCGCCGGCCTGGGAACGAACCCGCACGAACTCGACCTGACGGTCTACAACGTCCTGATGGACCGCAAGGTCGACATCCGCGACGCCATCCAGAAGACCGGCGTCGAGAACGTGGACCTGCTGCCGGCCAACATCGACCTCTCCGCCGCGGAGGTCCAGCTCGTGAACGAGGTCGCCCGCGAACAGGTGCTGGACCGGGCGCTGAAAAAGGTCGAGGACGACTACGACGTCGTCCTGATCGACTGCCAGCCGTCGCTGGGCCTGCTCACCGTCAACGCGCTGACCGCCGCGCACGGCGTCATCATCCCGCTGATCTGCGAATTCTTCGCGCTGCGCGCCGTGGCGCTGCTGGTCGAGACGATCGACAAGGTCCAGGACCGGCTGAACCCCCGCCTGCAGGTCGACGGCGTGCTCGCCACCATGTACGACGCCCGCACCCTGCACGGCCGCGAAGTCATCGCCCGGCTCGTGGAGGCCTTCGGCGACAAGGTCTTCGAGACCGTCATCAAGCGTTCCATCAAGTTCGCCGACGCCACCGTCGCCGCCGAGCCGATCACCAGCTACGCCGGAAACCATGCCGGCGCCGACGCCTACCGCCGCCTGGCCAAAGAGCTGATTTCGCGCGGCGGCGCGCCCTAGCCAGGGCCATGGCGGCGACAGCCACCGAGGCGGCGGAACAGGCGCCGCCCGGGAAAAAGCCCGGCTTCGAAGTGCGGCTGGCCAACTTCACCGGCCCGTTCGACCTGCTGCTGGGCCTGATCTCCAAGCACCAGCTGGACATCACCGAGGTGGCGCTGGCCACCGTCACCGATGAATTCATCAAGTACATCAAGGGGCTGCAGCGGCTGGGGGAGGACTGGGCGCTGGATGAGGCCAGCGAGTTCCTGGTCATCGCCGCGACCCTGCTGGACCTCAAGGCCGCCCGCCTGCTGCCCGCCGGCGAGGTCGAGGACGACGAGGACATCGCGCTGCTGGAGGCCCGGGACCTGCTGTTCGCCCGGCTGCTGCAGTACAAGGCCTTCAAGCAGGTGGCCGGACTCATCGGTTCCACCCTGGAGCTGGAGGGCCGGCGCTACCCGCGGCAGGTCGCCCTGGAGGGACACTTCGCCGCGCTGCTGCCCGAACTGGTCTGGAAACACGGCCCGGCGGAGTTCGCGGCCCTGGCCGAAGCGGCCCTTAAACCCAAGGAAGCAGCCCCCACCGAGGTCGGCCTCGCCCACCTGCACGGGACGCCCGTCAGCGTGAAGGAGCAGGCAGAAATCCTCGGTCTGCGGCTGCGCCTGGGCAAGGCGCTCACCTTCCGGGCCCTGATCGCCGACGCCGAATCCACCCTGGTGGTGGTGGCCCGGTTCCTGGCCCTGCTCGAAATGTTCCGGGACAAGGCGGTCGCCTTCGACCAGCTGCTGCCCCTCGGCGAGCTGTCCGTGCACTGGACCGCCGACGACGCGGACTGGAGCTCCGACAACCTGAGCGAAGAATATGAGGAACAGCCGTGACCGACGCGCCGACCAGTCCCAACTCCGACGCCGGCGGGTCCGTGGGTCCAGACCTGGCTGAACTGCCCGGCGGTGCCCGCGCGGCCCTCGAGGCCGTGCTGATGGTGATCGACGAACCGGCCACGGCCACGGAGCTGGCCACCGGCCTGAACCTCACGGTCGACGTCGTCGAGGACCTGCTGGGGGAACTGCAGCGGGAGTACAACGGGTATACTGGTAATGCCCCGGATGCGGACGACGCCAGCACAGCTAATAATCCTGCTGGCTTCAGTACCGCCCCCCGGGGTTTTGAATTGCGGAATATCGCCGGAGGCTGGCGGATCTATTCCCGCGCTGAGTTCGCCGATGTCGTAGGCGGATTCGTGCTGGAGGGTCAGACAGCCAGGCTGACGCAGGCGGCGCTCGAAACGCTCGCCGTCATCGCCTACCGCCAGCCCGTTTCCAGGGCGCGGGTGTCTGCAATTCGGGGGGTCAATGTTGACTCCGTGGTGCGGACGCTGACCCAGCGCGGACTGATCGAGGATTCGGGAAACGATCCCGAGTCCGGGGCCATCCTGTACCGCACGACGTCGTATTTCCTTGAACGCATGGGAATCGGCTCGGTGGCTGAGTTGCCTCAGCTTTCACCCCATCTTCCAGGGCTTGAAGGCATAGCAGAGTTCTACGACGCAGGAAGAATGTAGGCAGGAATGCTGCCTCAGTAAGAGTATCCACCAGGGCAGAACCATTTGCCCGGCCGGTGGGGACTGCCGTGAGGCAGCCGCCACGGGCCACCAAACGAAGGACGGGTCATGACACAGGCGGGACGCCAGGGTTCACCACGTAACAGTTCGGGACGCAACAGCGCCGGACAACAATCAGCGCGCACCCAGGGTGCGGGCGGCGCCGGCCGGGGCCAGCGCGACTTCTCCAAGGGCGGCGGCGACCGTCCGTTCAAGCGCCCCAAGCCGCGCGAAGAAGCTTTTATCGATCCGGACCTGAACCCCGGCGGCGGCGCCCCGGAACAGGACCGGAAGTCCGGTGCCAAGCCGGCGGCCCGCAAGCCCGCCGCCCGCAAGCCCGGCGCCGGCAAGGTTCCCGGCACCCCCGGTGCGCTCAAGCCCAAGCCGCGCATCGGCGCCGGGGCGGCCAAGGCCACCGGTTCGCGTGCCTTCGGCAGCGAACGGTTCGGCCAGAGCCTCGGCCCGGTCCGGAAGCCGGCCCGCAAGCGCGGCCCGCGCGCCGAGGTGCCGCAGTCTGAGCTGCACGATGCCGACGGCGTCCGGCTGCAGAAGGTCATGGCCTCCGCCGGCGTCGCCTCCCGGCGCGTCTGCGAGGAAATGATCGCCGAAGGCCGCGTCGAGGTCGACGGGCAGGTCGTCACGGAGCTTGGCGTGCGCGTTGACCCGAAGACCGCCGTGATCCACGTGGACGGACTGCGCATCCAGCTGGACGAGAACATGGTCTACATGGTGTTCAACAAGCCCAAGGGCGTCGTCTCCACCATGGAGGACCCCGACGGCCGCCCGTGCATCAGCGACTTCGTCCGCAACCACCACGGCGAACGGCTCTTCCACGTCGGCCGGCTCGACGTCGCCACCGAGGGCCTGCTGCTGCTGACCAACGACGGCGAACTCGCCAACCGCCTGACGCACCCCTCCTACGAGGTTCCCAAGACGTACCTCGTCCAGGTCCGCGGGCCGTTCCCGCAGGGCGTCGGCGCGCAGCTCAAGGCCGGCGTCGAACTCGAAGACGGCATCGCCTCGGTGGACTCCTTCAAGCTCGTCGACTCGACCCCGGGCCACGTGCTGATCGAGGTCGTGCTGCACTCCGGCAAGAACCGCATCGTACGGCGGCTCTTCGACGCCGTCGGTTTCCCGGTGCTGCGCCTGGTCCGCGTCAAGGTCGGCCCCATCGGCCTGGGCGACCAGCGCCAGGGCAGCATCCGCAACCTCGGCAAGCAGGAAGTCGGGCACCTGCTGGCATCTGTGGGGCTGTAGGGCATGTCCGCCTTTCGCACCCACGGCCGCGGCCACCTGAACGGGCCGGTCGTGGTCGTGGGGACAGGGCTGCTGGGCACCAGCATCGGGCTGGGGCTCCGCGGCCGCGGCGTCGCCGTGTTCCTCTCCGACCCTTCGCCGACCAACCAGGCCGTCGCCGTCGACATCGGCGCCGGGCTGCCCTTGGCGCGCCTTGACGGCGAAGCGCCGGAACTCGTCGTGGTCGCCGCGCCGCCGGACGTGACCGCCGACGTCGTCGCCCGGGCCCTCGCGGACTACCCGCAGGCCATTGTGGTCGACATCGCCAGCGTCAAGGCGTCCATCCTGGCGGAGCTTGCGCGAACGCGGCGCCGATCTTGGCCGCTACGTCGGCACGCACCCGATGGCCGGCCGCGAGAAGTCCGGCCCGGTCGCCGCCCGCGGCGAGCTGTTCACCTCGATGCCGTGGGTGCTGTGCCCGACGCCGGAAACCCGGCCCGATGCCCTGCAGGCCGCGCGTGCGCTGGCCGGGGACCTGGGCGCGGTCGTCTCCGAATTCGGCGCCGAGGAACACGACGAAGCCGTGGCGCTGGTCTCGCACCTGCCCCAGGTCATGTCCTCGCTCGTGGCCAGCCGGCTGCAGGGAACGCCCCTGCACGCGCTGTCGCTGGCCGGGAACGGGCTGCGGGACGTGACCCGGATCGCCGCGAGCGACCCCACGCTCTGGGTGCAGATCCTGGGCGCCAACGCGGGCAAGGTCGTGGAGATCCTGCACGGCGTCCGCGAGGACCTGAACCGGCTGATCGGAACCCTCGAGGATCCGACGGCGCCGGGCGCCCGGCTGGACCTCGCCCAGCTGATCAGTGAAGGCAACGCCGGCCAGTCCCGGATCCCGGGCAAGCACGGCGGTCCGCCGCAGGCCTACTCCTGGCTGACCGTCCTGGTGGACGACACGCCCGGCCAGATCGCCAGGCTCCTGACCGAGATCGGCGAGATCGGCGTCAACCTCGAGGACCTCCGCCTGGACCACTCCTCAGGACAGAATGTCGGCATGGTGGAACTCTCCGTGCTGCCCAACAAGCACGAGATGCTCATCGAAGCCCTCAACGACCGTGGATGGCGGGTACTCCAGTAATGACCCAGGAACTTATTGAAACGGTGGACGTCGTCCGCCCGGGAAAGAGCCTCGTCGTCGCAATCGACGGCCCCTCGGGCTCCGGCAAGTCCAGCGTCAGCAAAGAGGTGGCCCGCCGGCTCCGGCTGGCCTACCTCGACACCGGCGCCATGTACCGGGCCCTGACCTGGTTCTGCCTCGACAGCGGAACGGACCTCGCCGACGGCGAAGCCATTGAAGCCGCCGCCGAGGGGCTCCAGCTGGAGATCAGCACGAGCCCGCAGGAAGAGTACGTCCGCGTCTCCGGTGTCGACATCACCGAGGCCATCCGCGAGCCGGCCATCTCGGCGGCGGTCAGCGCCGTCGCCACGACGCTCGGCGCGCGGACCGAACTGATCCGGCGGCAACGCGAGCTGATCGAAAAGCACCACCGCCGCATGGTGGTGGAGGGCCGGGACATCACCACCGTCGTCGCGCCGCACGCCGAGGTGCGCATGCTGCTCACCGCCAGCGAGGAGGCCCGGCTTCGCCGCCGCGGCATCCAGCTCGGCGGCAGCCAGAACGCCGAACAGCTCGCGGCGCAGGTCACGGCGCGGGACGCCAAGGACTCCACCGTGGTGAACTTCACCCAGGCCGCCGACGGCGTGGTCACCCTGGACTCCTCGGACCTGGACTTCGCCCAGACCGTCGACGCGGCCCTCGGGATCGTGCACAAGGTCATCAACCACACGGCCATCAACCAGCCGGCCGTCAACCGTGACTGAGGGCGCCACCGGGGCGCAGCAGCCCGGCCGCTGGTTCCTGGACGGGACCATGGCCTGGAGCCGGCCGGTCGGCTGGCTCTTGGACCATCTGGTGTACCGGACCGCGGTCAAGGGCCGCGCCAACGTCCCGGCGGCCGGTCCGGTCATCTTCGCCGGAAACCACATCAGTTTCCTGGACGGCCCGGTCATGTTCGGGGCCGCGCCGCGGCCCATGCACATCTTCGTCAAGAAGGAGATGTTCAGGGGCTTCCCGGGCCTTGTCCTGAAAGCCTCCGGCCAGCTGGCGGTGGACCGCTCGGGGGACCGCGCGGCGCTGCAGCGGGCCAAGGGCATCCTCGACGCCGGACGGTGCATCGGGATCCTGCCCGAAGGCACACGGGGGAGCGGGGAAGCCGCGGCGATCAACAACGGGGTGGCCTGGCTCGCGCTGAACTCGGCCGCCACCGTCATCCCGGTCGCCATCCTGGGAACCAGGATCAGCGGCGAGCACCTCAACGCGGTTCCCCGGCCCGGCCGCCGGCTGCATGTCAGCTTCGGCGGGGCCCTCAATGTCAGCCGCAGGCCCGGGGAGACCGGGCGTGCTTCAATGGACAGGGTGGGAACCGAGATCCGCGCCGCCCTGGCGCGGCACGTCCAGGACACCATTCAGTGCACCGGGCAGGGCCTGCCCGACGCGGAACCCACCCAAGAACGCCAGACAGCAGTAGCCGGGACGCCGGCAGATCACCACCTAAGGAAAGTGCAATGAGCGATACGACTCAAACCCCCGGCCATTTCGGCGCCGGCGAAGACGAATACACGCCCACCGGCACGGACCAGGTGGCGGAAAACCTTGCCGCCCTGGACGACGAGGAAGCCGAGCTCCGCGCGGCCTCGCTCCGGGCCGGCCTGGACGACTACGAGCTGGACGAGGAAGACGCCGCCCTGCTGAGCGGCCGCTACGAGGACGAGGACTTCGACGGCCCGGTCAAGCTTGACCCGGTCCTGGCCATCATCGGCCGCCCCAACGTCGGCAAGTCCACCCTGGTCAACCGCATCCTGGGCCGCCGCGAAGCCGTGGTCGAGGACACCCCCGGCGTCACCCGCGACCGCGTCATGTACTCCGCACACTGGAACGGCCGGAACTTCACCGTGGTGGACACCGGCGGCTGGGAACACGACGCCCGCGGCATCCACGCCCGCGTCGCCGAGCAGGCCGAGATGGCCGTTGAACTCGCCGACGCCGTGCTGTTCGTGGTGGACTCCGCCGTCGGCGCGACCGCCACGGACGAGGGCGTCATGAAGATGCTGCGCAAGTCCAAGAAACCGGTCATCATGGTGGCCAACAAGGTCGACGACTTCGCGCAGGAGGCCGACTCGGCCGCGCTCTGGGGTCTCGGCTTCGGCGAGCCCTACCCGGTGTCCGCGCTGCACGGCCGCGGCGTCGCCGACCTGCTCGACCACGTGATGGACACGCTGCCGGAGTTCTCCACGATCGAAGGCCTCGAACGCAGCGGCGGCCCCCGCCGCATCGCCCTGATCGGCCGGCCGAACGTCGGCAAGTCCTCGCTGCTGAACAAGCTCGCGGGCTCCGAGCGCGTCGTCGTCGACAACACCGCCGGCACCACCCGCGACCCGGTTGACGAGTTCATCGAGCTCGGCGGCCGGACCTGGCGCTTCGTGGACACGGCCGGCATCCGCCGCCGCCAGCACATGGCGCAGGGCGCGGACTTCTACGCCTCGCTGCGCACCCAGAGCGCACTCGAAAAGGCCGAGGTCGCCGTCGTGCTCCTGGCGGTGGACGAGGTGCTCAGCGAGCAGGACGTGCGCATCCTGCAGCTGGCGATCGAGTCCGGCCGCGCGCTGGTGCTCGCGTTCAACAAATGGGACCTGCTCGACGACGAACGCCGCACCTACCTGGAACGCGAAATCGAGCAGGACCTCGCCCACGTCGCCTGGGCGCCGCGGGTCAACATCTCGGCCAAGACCGGCTGGCACAAGGACCGGCTGGTCCCGGCCCTGGACACCGCGCTGGAAAGCTGGGACAAGCGCATCCCCACCGGCCGCCTGAACGCCTTCCTCGGCGAACTGGTGGCCGCGCACCCGCACCCGGTCCGCGGCGGCAAGCAGCCCCGCATCCTCTTCGGCACCCAGGCCTCCAGCCGGCCGCCGAAGTTCGTGCTCTTCACCACCGGCTTCCTGGACCCCGGCTACCGCCGCTTCATCACCCGCCGGCTCCGCGAAACCTTCGGCTTCGAGGGCACGCCGATCGAGGTCAACATGCGTGTCCGGGAAAAGCGCGGCAAGAAGCGTTAATTCCGACACAGGTGGCCCGTGGCGCGGTGAAAGTGTCACGGGCACCCTCCGGAATCGTGTAAGCTTTTCAAGGTGGTTCGGCCGGACTGCTCGGATGAAATCCTTTGGATCTCCAAGGGACGAACATCACGAGCGGAGAACGACGGAACCAGCGGGCTGTAGCGCAGCTTGGTAGCGCACTTGACTGGGGGTCAAGGGGTCGCAGGTTCAAATCCTGTCAGCCCGACCAACAAGAAAGTACCCCGCCATTCCGGCAACGGAATGGCGGGGTTTTCTGTTTCCCGGGCCTACTTCAGGAAGCGTGACGTCCGGCGGTCCGCCAGGATTTTCCCCTTCGTCTGGCAGCCCGGGCAGTACTGCAGGGAGGTGTCCGCGAAGGAAACCTCGCGCACCGTGTCGCCGCAGACCGGGCACGCTTCGCCGGTGCGGCCGTGTACCCGCATCCGGCTCCGCTTCGAATCCTTGAGCCCGCTCGGCGGTTTGCCGCGGGCCTCCGCCACGGCCGCGCCCAGGACGTCATGGACCGCGTCGTACAGGCGCTCCACCGCCGCCCGGTCCAGGGAACTGGCGATGGCGAACGGCGACAACCTGGCCGCATGCAGGATCTCGTCGCTGTACGCGTTGCCGATGCCGGCGATGACGCCCTGGCTGCGCAGCACACCCTTGACCTGCTGGGAACTGGCCGCCAGGATCCCGGCCAGGGCATCGACGTCGAACCCGGGGCTGAACGGATCCGGTCCGAGCGCCGCGATCCCGGGAACGTCCGCCGGTTGGCGGACCACGTACACCGCCAGGCTCTTCTTCGTGCCGGCCTCGGTCAGGTCCACATCGATCGGGCCGTCCCCGCCGGAAAAGGACAGCCGCGCCGCGAGGTGGCCGCTGCCCATTTTCAGCGGTGTGCCGGTGGGGGAGTCGGTGAACCGGACCCAGCCGGCCCGGGCCAGGTGGAAGACCAGATGCAGTCCGCCGGCGTCCAGGTCCACGAACTTCCCGTGCCGCCGCACCCCGGTCACGGCCCTGCCCTCCAGATCGGTGAGGGGCGGATCCGCCGTCTTGAGCACCGCAAAGGAGACGATCTGGACCTTGGTCAGGACGGCTCCGCGCAGGCGGGCGTCCAGGAAGTCCGCCAGGGCCGCCACTTCCGGTAGCTCAGGCATGGGCAAATCCGTCCGGAACGGGTGGGGTGGCTGCCATGGCCCCATCATGCCAGAGTCCTCCCGGGGGCCGGGCGGATATGCCTATACTTTCAGCGGCGGCCGGTTCGATCGGCCGCCGTCGACCTTGGTGATTGACCCGACGAAAGGCCCGTCATGAGCATCATTCCCGAAGAGCTGTCCTACACCGCCGAGCACGAATGGGTCTCCGCACCGAACGCCGACGGCGTCGTGCGCGTAGGCATCACGGATTTTGCCCAGGACGCCCTCGGGGACGTCGTCTACGCGCAAATGCCGGAGGTCGGCACCGACATCAAGGCCAACGACGTCGTCGGGGAAGTCGAATCCACCAAGAGCGTCAGTGACATCTACGCCCCGGTGAGCGGCGAAGTGGTGGCCCGCAACGAGGCGCTGGACACGGATTCGGCCCTGATCAATTCGGATCCCTACGGCGAGGGCTGGCTGATTGAAATCAAGCTCGCGGAGGCTGACGCCGTGGAGTCGTTGCTCAGTGCGTCGGAGTACGAACAGCAGGTAGGCTAAAGGGAAGGCCGCCGGGCCGTGTTGTTTGCCACAGCAGTTGTTGGACACAGCAGTATTGGACACAGCAGTTGTTGGCCACAGCCGCCGGCGGGGGACTGATTACCGGATCTGCCAGGCTTTTCCGGACGGCATGCGTTGTTTGCAGGGGGGACACCTGCAACGAATGAGGAGGACTCAATGGTTGGGCACGGACAGAACGACACCGGTGGATACGGCACGGGTGGCGTGAAAGCCTCGGAGACCACGTCGATCCACCTCACTCCGGTGAGCGATGAGCCCAGCATCACCCCGAAGGTTTCGGGCGAGGAACGGTCGGCCATCGAGTCGCTGCCGGCCGGGTCCGCCCTGCTGGTGGCCCACAGCGGCCCCAATTCCGGCGCCCGCTTCCTGCTGGACTCCGACGTCACGACGGCGGGCCGCCACCCTGACGCCGACATCTTCCTCGACGACGTCACGGTCTCGCGCCGCCACGTCGAATTCCGCCGCACGGCGCGCAGCTTCGAGGTCGTGGACACCGGCAGCCTGAACGGCACCTACGTCAACCACGACCGTGTCGACAGCGTGGAGCTGAAGTCCGGTAACGAGGTGCAGATCGGCAAGTTCCGGCTCACCTTCTACCTCAGCCCTGCCCGTACCGCAGGCCACGTCTGATATCGGGGTAGTTGCCGGTGGCCATGGCACAAGCCGAACGGCGCGGACCCCAGGTCCTGAACATCGGGGAGGTCCTGGCTCAACTGAGCGACGACTTCCCCTCCATGACCGCGTCGAAAATCAGGTTCCTTGAAGAAAAGGGCCTCATCAACCCGCAGCGGACCCCCGCCGGCTACCGCCAGTACTCCGAAGGCGACGTCGAACGGCTGCGCTTTGTGTTGTCCCTGCAGCGGGACCAGTACCTGCCGCTGAAGGTGATCAAGGACTACCTTGACGCGATTGACCGCGGCGAACGCCCGGAGAACCTGCCCCCCGGCGTCACGGTCTCACCCCGGATCGTCTCCGATGAGCTCGCCTCCGAACTGAACAACCGCGTACGCCTGCTCAGCGAGGAACAGCTCCGCACCGAGTCCGGGGCCAGCGTCCCGCTGCTGGAATCGCTGTTGAGCTTCGGCCTGATCGGGCACGTCAACGGCAAATTCGACGACCACGCCCTGCAGGTTGCGCGGGCGTGCGTGCAACTGGAAAGCCACGGCCTCGAACCGCGCCACCTGCGGCCCTTCCAGGCCGCCGCCGACCGCGAATTCGGGCTGGTGGAACGCGCGGTGGCCACCCTGACGTCCCGCAAGGATGCCGCCTCACAGGCCCGCGCCGCCGAGGCTGCGCGGGAAATCAGCGAACTCTGCCTGTCGCTGCACCGCGCCCTGGTCCAGGACCGCATCTCGAGGATGGACAGCTGATGATCGAGGTGGAAATCGTCGGCGTACGGATCGAATTGCCGTCCAACCAGCCGCTGGTGCTGCTCAAGGAGATGCACGGGGAGCGCCACGTTCCCATCTGGATCGGCACCCCGGAGGCCAGTGCGATCGCCCTGGCCCAGCAGGGTGTGGTCCCGCCGCGGCCGATGACGCACGACCTGCTCGTGGACGTCGTCGAGGCGCTGGGACACACGATCGTCAGCGTGAACATCGTCGCGGTGGAGGACAACATCTTCTACGGCCAGCTCCAGTTCGACGACGGCACCACCGTCAGTTCGCGGGCCTCGGACGCCCTGGCCCTGGGCCTGCGGGCGAAGTGCCGGATCTGGTGCGCGGACGCCGTGATGGAGGAGGCGGGTGTGCGGATCACCGAACACGACGACGGCGAGGCGGCCCAGCCCGGGCCCGCCGTTGACGAAGAGGGGGAGCTGCGCCGTTTCCGGGAGTTCCTGGACGACGTCGAACCCGAGGATTTTGCCGGCTGAAACGGCTTAAAGCTTAAAGTCGAGGTCGAAAGTTTCGACACGCCCCGGCAATAGGCCCAACGTCTTTGACCTTGGGCCCCGGCAGGCCTAACGTCAGAGGTACAAGTTCCCATTGCATACAACAGCCGCGCAAGTCACACTGGAAAGTGGCGCGCTGTCGCTGCAAGTTCCCGCGGGAACTCATGACAAGGAGGATCCACGTGAGTCCGAAAGGCGAAGCAGGCGAGCTCAAGCAGGCCTCGACGGCCGGCGTTGCAGTGCCCGCGAGCGGTGCCCAGGGCCTGCTCTTCACCGAGGATCTTCCCGTCCTGGACGAGGACGCGGGCTACCGCGGCCCGACGGCCTGCAAGGCCGCCGGCATCACCTACCGCCAGCTGGACTACTGGGCACGGACCGGGCTCGTCGAGCCCGCCGTGCGCGGCGCCGCCGGCTCCGGCTCGCAGCGGCTCTACGGTTTCCGCGACATTTTGGTGCTCAAGGTCGTCAAGCGCCTCCTCGACACCGGCGTCTCGCTGCAGCAGATCCGCACCGCCGTCGAACACCTCCGGGAGCGCGGGGTCGAGGACCTGGCCCAGATCACCCTCATGAGCGACGGTGCCAGTGTCTACGAATGCACCTCGGCGGATGAAGTCATCGACCTGGTACAGGGCGGGCAGGGTGTCTTCGGCATCGCCGTCGGCCGGGTCTGGCGCGAAGTCGAAGGCAGCCTCGCGGCCCTTCCGAGCGAACACGCCGCGGACCAGTCCTTCCCCGACGACGAACTCAGCAAGCGCCGCGCCGCCCGCAAGATCGGCTAGCACGGCCCGGACAGACCTAACAAAACAACGCGGGGCCACCACATGGCCCCGCGTTGTTTTTCTTTGTCCGCTCCCGGGCCGGGCGTCCTGGCCCGGGCGGGGCAATACCGCTAGCGCTGGCTGCGGTTGCGGGCCGGGCCGGCGGAGGCGTCCGGGGCGCTGCCGTTGCGCATCAGGTTGGCCAGCAGGGAGTCGAACAGCGCTGCGGCGTTCTTGGCGGAATCGCCGGGCCAATGGTGGACCGAGTGGGCCGCGCCCTGGATCTGCTGCCAGTTGGCCTGTTCCGGGATGTGCGGGGTCAGCAGCAGTTCGCCGAACATGGACTGCATCTCGGACAGGCGGAAGCTGTGTTCCGAGGAGCCGGACCGCACCCGGTTGGCCACGATGCCGGCAGGGGAGAGCCCCGGCGCGAATTCCTGCCGGAACAGCTGGATGGCGCGCATGGTGCGCTCGGTGCCCGCTACCGAGAACAGCCCGGGCTCGGCGACCAGGGTGACCTTGTCGCTGGCCGACCAGGCCATCCGGGTCAGCCCGTTGAGCGAGGGCGGGCAGTCGATCAGGACCAGCTCGTACGCCCCGGCGCCGGCCAGCACCGTGGAGAGCCGGCGCAGGTCGCGGCGGCCCAGGTCCGGCCGGTCATAGATTCCGGTGTAGGCGGAGCCGACGGCGACATCCAGGACGTGCCCTCCGCCGTTGGGCGGGGTGCCGTTGCTGTGTTCCACCCAGCCGCTGGGGACAACGTTCTCGGCGAGGCGTGCCCGGCGCGGGGCTTTGAGCATCCGGCCGATGTCCAGTTGGTCGTCGGGGCGGACGCCGAGGGCCGTGCTGGCGTCCGCATGCGGGTCGAGGTCGACCACGAGGGTGGGGATGCCGGCTGCGAGTGCGGCCGACGCCAGTCCGGTTGTCACGGATGTCTTGCCGACACCGCCTTTGAGGCTGCTGATGCTGACTACTTGCACTTGAAAAACCAATACCTAACGCCGGTTGCCGGGACGGGGTCCTGCCGGCCCGTGCGTTCCTTCGGACCGGGGCGTGCATGCGCCACCCACCAACTCATCATATGTTGATGCGCCGGCTAAACCCGTCTCATCCGGCCCGGCGGGCACCCGGACGGCCGGGAAGGCGCCGGAACGGCGGCGATCTGCCGTCCCCGGCCCAAATGACGCATAATCTTGTGATGGGCGCCACAATGATTTGTGTTTGCGCACACCAGTCTTAGAAACTGTGACCACTTACCGAACCGCCCGCAATGATGCAGGAGAAGTATGTTTTCCAAGATTCTGGTGGCTAACCGCGGCGAAATCGCGATCCGCGCCTTCCGTGCCAGCTATGAGCTCGGCGCCAAGACCGTTGCAGTCTTCCCCACCGAGGACCGCAACTCGATCCACCGCCAGAAGGCGGACGAGGCGTACCTGATCGGCGAGGAGGGCCACCCGGTCCGGGCATACCTCGACGTCGACGAGGTCGTCCGCGTCGCGAAGGAGGCCGGCGCCGATGCGATCTACCCGGGCTACGGCTTCCTGTCGGAAAACCCCAACCTGGCCCGCGCCGCCGCTGCCGCCGGGATCACCTTCGTCGGGCCTCCGGCGGAGGTCCTGGAACTGGCCGGCAACAAGGTCGCGGCCCTCGAGGCCGCCCGCAAGGCCGGGCGTCCCGGTGCTCAAGTCCAGCCAGCCGTCCAAGGACCTCGACGAGCTGATCGCCGCCGCGGACGAAATCGGCTTCCCCATCTTCGCGAAGGCCGTCGCCGGCGGCGGCGGCCGCGGCATGCGCCGGGTCGACACCCGGGAGGCGCTGCCCGAGGCCCTGCAGGCCGCCATGCGCGAGGCCGACGCCGCCTTCGGCGATCCCACCATGTTCCTGGAGCAGGCGGTGCTGCGGCCGCGGCACATCGAAGTGCAGATCCTCGCGGACGCCGAGGGCAATGTCATGCACCTCTTCGAGCGCGACTGCTCCATCCAGCGCCGCCACCAGAAGGTGATCGAGATCGCCCCGGCGCCCAACCTCGACGAAGGTATCCGGCAGGCGCTCTACCGGGACGCCGTCAAGTTCGCCAAGGCGTTGAACTACGTCAACGCCGGCACTGTGGAGTTCCTGGTCGACACCGTGGGCGAGCGGGCCGGCCAGCACGTCTTCATCGAGATGAACCCGCGCATCCAGGTCGAGCACACCGTCACCGAGGAAGTCACCGACGTCGACCTCGTCCAGGCCCAGCTGCGCATCGCGTCGGGGGAGACCCTCGCGGACCTGGGGCTCTCGCAGGAGACCGTGAAGCTCAACGGCGCCGCGCTGCAGTCCCGCATCACCACCGAGGACCCGGCCAACGGGTTCCGGCCCGACGTCGGAAAGATCACCGGCTACCGTTCGGCCGGCGGCGCCGGCGTCCGGCTCGACGGCGGCACCGTGTACTCGGGCGCCGAGATCAGCCCGCACTTCGACTCGATGCTGGTGAAGCTCACCTGCCGCGGCCGCGACTACCCGACCGCCGTCGCCCGCGCCCGGCGCGCCCTCGCCGAGTTCCGGATCCGCGGCGTGTCCACCAACATCTCCTTCCTGCAGGCCGTCCTGGACGACCCGGACTTCGTCGCCGGCGACGTCGCCACCTCGTTCATCGACGAACGGCCCGAGCTGCTCAAGGCCCGTGTCTCCGCGGACCGGGGCACCAAGCTGCTGACCTGGCTCGCCGAGGTCACGGTCAACAAGCCCAACGGCGAGCTCACGGTCCACACCGACCCGGCGGACAAGCTTCCCGCCCTCCCGGACGGCGAGGCCCCCGCAGGGTCCCGCCAGCGGCTCCTGGAGCTCGGCCCGGAGGGATTCGCCAAGGCCCTCCGCGACCAGGACGCCGTCGCCGTCACCGACACCACCTTCCGTGACGCGCACCAGTCCCTGCTCGCCACCCGGGTCCGGACCCGGGACCTCGTGGCGGCCGGACCGGCCGTGTCCCGGCTGCTTCCGGAGCTGCTGTCCGTCGAGGCCTGGGGCGGGGCGACCTACGACGTCTCCCTGCGCTTCCTTGGCGAGGACCCCTGGGACCGCCTGGCCGCGCTGCGCAAGGCGCTGCCGAACACCTGCCTGCAGATGCTGCTCCGCGGCCGGAATACGGTCGGCTACACGCCCTACCCGGAAGAGGTGACGGTGGCCTTCGTCAACGAGGCCGCCGCGACGGGCATCGACATCTTCCGCATCTTCGACGCCCTCAACGACGTCAACCAGATGGCTCCCGCCATCCGCGCCGTCCGCGAAACCGGCACCGCCGTCGCCGAGGTGGCCCTCTGCTACACCGCGGACATGCTCGACCCGGACGAGAAGCTGTACACCCTCGACTACTACCTGGAGCTCGCGCAGAAGATCGTCGACGCCGGCGCGCACATCCTCGCGATCAAGGACATGGCGGGACTGCTCCGTCCGGCGGCCGCCGCACGCCTCGTGGCGGCCTTGCGGGAGAAGTTCGACCTGCCGGTCCACCTGCACACCCACGACACCGCCGGCGGCCAGCTGGCCACCCTGCTGGCGGCCGTGGACGCCGGCGTGGACGCCGTCGACGTGGCATCGGCCTCGCTGGCCGGCACCACGAGCCAGCCGTCTGCCTCGGCCCTCGTCGCGGCGCTGGCCCACACGCCGCGCGACACCGGCCTGAGCCTGGCCAATGTCTGCGCCCTGGAGCCCTACTGGGAGGCCGTGCGCCGCGTCTACGCGCCCTTCGAATCGGGACTGCCGGGACCCACGGGCCGGGTCTACCAGCACGAGATCCCCGGCGGGCAGCTGTCCAACCTGCGCCAGCAGGCCATCGCGCTGGGACTCGGCGAACGCTTCGAGGCGATCGAGGACATGTACACCGCCGCGGACCGCATCCTGGGCCGGCTCGTGAAGGTCACGCCGTCCTCCAAGGTGGTGGGTGACCTCGCCCTGCACCTGGTGGGCCTCAACGCCGACCCGGCGGACTTCAACGAGAACCCGCAGAAATACGACATCCCGGACTCCGTGATCGGCTTCCTCTCCGGCGAACTGGGCGACCCGCCCGGCGGCTGGCCCGAGCCGTTCCGGACCAAGGCCCTGCAGGGCCGCAGCGTCAAGGTCCGCGACGTCGAGCTGAGCGCCGAGGACAGTGCCGCCCTGAAGGGCGACTCCAGGACGGTGCAGCAGACCCTGAACCGGCTGCTCTTCGCCGGCCCCACCAAGGACTACCTGAAGAGCGTCGAGGCGTACGGCAACCTCTCGGTGCTGGACACCCGCGACTACCTCTTCGGGCTGCAGCGCGGCGCCGAACACGAGATCGAGCTCGAGAAGGGCGTGCGCCTGATCGCCTCGCTCGAAGCGGTCTCCGAGCCGGACGAGAAGGGCATGCGCACCGTGATGTGCACGCTGAACGGACAGTCCCGGCCCGTGGTGGTCCGTGACCGGTCCGTGGTCAGCAACGTCAAGGCCGCGGAGCGTGCGGACGCCTCGCAGCCGGGCCAGGTCGCAGCGCCGTTCGCCGGCGCCGTCACCCTGACCGTCAAGGCCGGCGACGCGGTCAAGGCCGGCGACACCGTCGCGACCATCGAGGCCATGAAGATGGAAGCCTCCATCACCACGCCGGTGGCCGGCACGGTCGCGCGGCTCGCCGTCGGCGCCATCGAACAGGTCCAGGGCGGCGACCTGCTGCTGGTCGTGGAGTAAAGCGGGAGGACAACGGAAAGGGTCTCCTCCGGCTGCGGCCGGGGGAGACCCTTTCTCGCTTAACCCATACGCCGGGTGTGGCGGGGCTTAGGCGTTGGCGCGCTTCGCGGAGTACATCTCCTCGATGACGTTCTCGAAGTCCTTCATCACCTGGGCGCGCTTGACCTTCATGGACGGCGTGAGGTGCCCGGACGCCTCGGTGAAATCGGATGGCACAATCCGGAAGGACTTGATGGCCTCGGCCTGGGACACGGACTCGTTCGCGCGGTCGATGAGCTCCTGGACCGCGGCGGTCACGGCGGGGTGCGAGGTCGCTTCGGCCACCGTGGTCGACGCCGGGAGGCTGTGGCGCTGCAGCCAGCCCGGGAGCGCTTCCTCGTCGAGGGTCACCAGGGCGCCGATGAAGGGGCGGTTGTCGCCGACCACAAGGACCTGGGAGACCAGCGCGTCGGCGCGGATCTGGTCCTCGAGCAGCGCCGGCACCACGTTCTTGCCGCCGGCGGTGACGATGATTTCCTTTTTCCGGCCGGTGATGGTCAGGAAGCCCTGTTCGTCGAGCTGGCCGATGTCGCCGGTGCGGAACCAGCCGTCCTCGAAGGTCTCGGCCGTGAGGTCCTCGCGGTTGAAGTAGCCGCGCATCACACAGACGCCCTTGGCGAGGATCTCCCCGTCCTCGGCGATCTTCACGGCATTGCCGGGAATCGGTGCACCGACCGTGCCGATCTTGATCAGCGACGGCGTGTTGACCGTGACCGGGGCGGTGGTCTCGGTCAGGCCGTACCCTTCGAGGATCTGCATGCCGATGCCCTGGAAGAAGTGGCCGAGCCGGGCGCCGAGCGGACCGCCGCCGGAGACAGCGTGCGCAACCTGGCCGCCCATGGCGGCGCGGAGCTTGCTGTAGACGAGCTTGTCGAACAAAGCGTGCTTGAGCCGCAGGCCCAGGCCCACCTTGCCCTCCTGCCGGGCCCGCGAGTAGGCGATGGCGGTGTCCGCGGCGCGGTGGAAGATGGCACCCTTGCCGCCGTCCTCGGCCTTGGTCAGGGCGGAGTTGTAGACCTTTTCAAAGACCCTCGGCACGGCGAGGATGAAGGTTGGCTTGTAGCTCTGGAGGTCCGGCAGCAGGTTCTTGATGTCGGGCGTGTGCGCGACGGTCACGCCTGCCGCCACGGCCAGCACCGAAATGAAGCGGGCAAAGACGTGAGCCAGCGGGAGGAACATGATGGTCCGCGACTGCTCGTTGACGATCTGGCCCAGCGAGGTGGCCAGGACGTTGTCGGAGAGTTCCACGAAGTTGCCGTGGGTCAGCTCGCAGCCCTTCGGGCGCCCGGTGGTGCCGGAGGTGTAGATGATCGTGGCGAGGTCCGAGAGTGAGGCCTGGCTGCGCCGTGCCTCCAGTTCCTCATCGGTGATCCCGGTGCCGGCGGCGCGGAGCTCGTCGAGGGCGTCGCCCTCGAGCTGCCAGACGTGCCGCAGGCCGGTCAGGCCCTCCGAGGTCGCGGCCTGCCGGATGATGTCCTCATGGTGGGCCGACTCGCCGAAGGCCGCGACGGCGCCGGAGTCGCCGAGGTTCCAGGCCACCTGCGAGGGCGAGGAGGTCTCGTAGATCGGGACGGAGACGGCGCCGGCGAACCAGATCGCGAAGTCGACGAGCGCCCATTCGTAACGGGTGCGGGACATGATGCCCACGCGGTCCCCGGCCCCCACGCCGCTGGCCATCAGGCCCTTGGCGAGCAGGGACACGTCGGCCAGGAAATCGCCGGCCCGGACGTCCTGCCACTGGCCTGCGGCGTCGAGCCGCGAGAACAGGGCAGGATTCGAAGCCTTGGCGGCCTGGCGCAGGACCAGGTCTGTGATGTTCGTTTCCGGGGGGACGGTGACCAGGGGCGGGACACTGATTTCTCGCACGATAGCTCCTTTGATATCCATTGACCCGCAAGTGGGTACGACTAAGAGTAGTATGCGGCCACCGCGGGTGTGTTCCACTTCACTACTGACGAGTAACTTTACGGGTGGTCCGCCGGTCACGCCACTCACCGGGCCGCCCCGCGGCCCTGCCGCGCCCCGTCTGCGCCAGCCCTAGAATGGGGAGCGATGGATACACCAACACCGGGCCCGCAGCCCAGGACCGCCGCGTGGCGCCGCCGGACGACGGGCCGCCCCGGCTCCGGCCGTGCCGGCGGTCTGCGCGAACACCTGCGCCTGGGCCGCAAGGGCCTGGCGATCGGCGTCGACATCGGCGGCACCAAGGTGGCGGCCGGGGTGGTGGACGCCGAAGGGCGCATCCTCAGCCAGGCCCGGCGGTCCACCCCGGGCAACGACCCGCGCGCCGTCGAGCAGGTGATCGTCGACCTGGTGGAGGAACTGGGCCGGGGGCACCGCATCTGGTCGGTCGGCATCGGCGCGGCCGGCTGGATGGACCTCGACGGCGCCACGGTGCTGTTCAGCCCCCACCTGGCGTGGCGCAACGAGCCGCTGCGGGACAACCTGCAGCGGTTGCTGCGCCGGCCGGTGCTGCTGACCAACGACGCCGACGCCGCCGGCTGGGCCGAGTGGCGTTTCGGCGCGGGGCGCGGCGAGAGCCGGCTGGTCTGCATCACGCTGGGCACCGGGATCGGCGGGGCCATGGTGATGGACGGACGGCTGGAACGGGGGCGCTTCGGCGTCGCCGGCGAATTCGGCCACCAGATCATCGTGCCCGGCGGCCACCGCTGCGAGTGCGGCAACCGCGGCTGCTGGGAACAGTATGCCTCCGGCAACGCGCTCGGACGCGAGGCCAGGGAACTGGCCTACGCCAACTCCCCGGTGGCCCAGGAACTGCTGAAGGCGGTGGACGGCCGGGCCGAGCGGATCACCGGCGTGATCGTCACCGAGCTTGCCAAGGCCGGCGACGCCACCGCGCGCGAACTCCTCGAGGACGTGGGGGAATGGCTCGGGCTGGGGCTGGCCAACCTGGCCGCGGCCCTGGACCCGGGCACCTTCGTGATCGGCGGCGGACTCTGCGATGCCGGTGAACTCCTTGTGGCCCCGGCGCGGACGGCTTTCGCCCGCAACCTGACCGGCCGCGGCTTCCGCCCCGCGGCCGGGATTGAACTGGCGGCCCTCGGCCCCGACGCCGGACTGATCGGCGCCGCGGACCTCTCCCGGGTCAGCAGCCGCATGCGCAGCTAGCGGAACGCCGCCGCCCGGCCGAGTAGCCACACCGCTGCCGGCGCATCACAGCCGGCCACACCACGGCTGGCTACACCCTGGCCCCGTCGTCGTGCTCGTCCTTTTCGTGCGGCAGCTTCATGATCAGGAAGACCACCGACGCTGCGAAGGCGGCCACCATGCCAAAAATCGCCAGCAGCGGCGCGGTCCGCCAGAAGATGGCGGACAGCAGCAGGGCGATCGGACCGCCGACGGCCCCCAGCCACGCCAGCACCGTCATCGGATCCGACGCGGCCAGGCTGGGCGGTTCTTCCGGGACAAACGCGCCGTCGTCGTCGTCCGGCTCGTAGTCCCGCGGCCCGGCCACAGCATCAAAGTCGCCCGCGTCCTCCACACCGCCGCCTGGGGGATTCGGCGCGGGATTCAGCGGCGCCGGGGCGGACAGCCCCAGCGGGTCGAAGTCGCGGAACGTCCGTGCGGCGGGGCTCCCGCCACCGGACCCGGCAGCGGAACCGGAGTCGGTGCGCTCAAGCCTGGCCACCAGATCCTGCCAGACGGCATCGTCCTGGTTGGGGCTGGAGTCCGGGTCGGGGGAGCCGGGGTCGGATCTAGTCATCTGCCGTTTCTTTCTGGCTGGCGCCGGCCGCGCCCGGGGCATGCCCTTCCACGACCGACCGGATGAATTCGGCGGTGCCGCGGAAGATCCGGGGCGCGTCGTTGTCCATGGTAGCCACGTGGTAGCTGTTTTCCAGCCGGATGACCTCCAGCGGGGCGTTGGACAGTCCGCGGCGCAGGGCGGCCAGGCTGGCGTCGGAGACGACATGGTCAACGGTGGAGCGGTAGACCCGGACCGGGGCGGTGATCCGGGGCAGCAGCCGCAGGGTGTCCTTGAACATCTTGTTCAATTCATGGGCGGCCGCGACCGGGGTCCGCGGGTAGGCGCCTTCATCCACGTCCGCCTTGAGGATGTCGTTGGCGATCGCCGGAGTGCTCTTGAGCACGAACTTGAGGATGCCCGCCAGCGGCGCGCGCGGGTCGTCGATGACCAGGCCGGGGTTCACCAGCACCGCCCCGGCCACGGGGCGGGTGGCGGCGAGCCGCAGGGCCAGCGCCCCGCCCATCGAGAGGCCGGCCACGAAGACGTGGTCGCACTCGGCGGCCAGTTCCTGGTAGGCGGCGTCAATGCCCGCGTGCCAGTCCTGCCAGCGGGTGCGGGCCAGCTCCTGCCAGCTGGTTCCGTGCCCGGGCAGCAGCGGCATCCGCACGGCGTAGCCGGCGCCGGCCAGCGACTCGGCCCACGCCCGGACGCCGTGCGGGCTGCCGGTGAACCCGTGGGACACCACGACGCCGGTCCGGAGCCCGGATCCGGTGAACGGGCTGCTGAAGGGCGAGTGGTCGGGGGCTGTGCTCATGGGGGCTCCGTGTTTCATGGCTGCGCGGTCATTCAGGGCTGCTGGGGGCGGGGACAGGGGGCCGGACTGTGGCCTGGCTGGACGTGGCGTGGACGGGGCCGCGTGCTCGCGGAAGAAACGGGCGGACTGCGCGAAAATCAGCGGCGCGTCGACGTCGAGCGTGGCAACGTGGCCGCTGTCCGGCAGCGGCACCACGGCCAGCGACCGCGATCCCAGGCGTTTCCGGAGCAGTGCCAGCGAGGACGGCGGCACCACGGCGTCCGTGTCGGACTTGAACACCAGCGCGGGGACCTCCACGGCGGGCAGTTCGCGCAGGGTGGCCGTGAACAGCTTGCGCAACTGGTGGACGGCGGCCAGCGGGGTCAGCGAGTAGTCGCCGTCCTGGGTGGGCGCCGCCGTCGACTCCGCCTCCCGGAGCGGGACGGTGGTGCGCTGCAGGTGTTTGAGCACCCCGATATACCGCACCCGGCGGTCGTAGAAGCTGAGACCGGGGTTGACGACGGCGACGCCGGCCACGCGCTGGCGCGCCGCGGTGCGCAGCGCGATCGTTCCGCCCATGGACAGGCCGGCGACGAAGCAGGCGTCGGTCCGCGCCGCGAGGTCGAGGTACGCGGCCTCGAACGCGCCGTACCAGTCCTGCCAGCCATGCCGGGCCAGGTCGCGCCAGTCGGTGCCGTGCCCGGGCAGCAGCGGGACGGATACCGCGTGCCCCAGGGACGCCAGGTGTTCGGCCCAGGGCAATACGCTGAGGGGGCTTCCGGTGAAGCCGTGGCAGATGGCCACCCCGATGCCGGCGTTGGCGCCGTGGCCCGGGTAGCTGAAAGCGGCAGGCGTCACTGGAGTGCTGCTTTCGCTCATGAGCCCATCGTGTCACTGTTCCCGACAAAACTCACTAGAGTAGGGTGTCATTGAAGTCCTGTCCCGGCCCGAGGAAGGGCCGGCCAGACGCCTGCCGGAGAGGTACACCACGTGTTTTATTGGTTCATGAAGACCTTCGTTCTCGGGCCGGTCCTGAAGACGCTGTTCCGGCCGTGGGTCAAGGGACTGGACAATGTGCCGGCCGAGGGTGCCGCGATCCTGGCTTCCAACCACCTCTCCTTCTCCGATTCCATCTTCATGCCGCTTATGGTGCCCCGGCCGGTGGTGTTCCTGGCCAAGTCCGAGTACTTCACGGGCAAGGGAATCAAAGGCAAGCTGACCGCCGCCTTCTTCCGCCTGACCAACCAGCTGCCGATGGACCGGTCCGGGGGAGCGGCGTCCGCCCTCTCGCTCAACGCCGGCATGGACGTGCTGAAGAACGGCTCGCTGCTGGGCATCTACCCCGAGGGAACCCGCAGCCCCGACGCCCGCCTGTACCGGGGCAAGGTCGGCGTGGCGCGGCTCGCCCTGCAGGCGCGGGTCCCGGTGATCCCGGTCGCGATGATCGGCACGGACAAGGTCCAGCCGATCGGCAAGCGGATGCCCAACATCCGGCGCATCGGGATGATCTTCGGCGAACCGCTCGACTTCAGCCGCTACTACGGCATGGAGGATGACCGCCTGATCCAGCGCTCCGTGACCGACGAGATCATGTATGAACTGATGCGCCTCTCCGGCCAGGAGTACGTTGACGAGTACGCCGCCGTCGTCAAACTCCGGCTCGCCGGGAAAGCCACCGAGCTGCCGGAGGCCGGCGCCGACCAGGGTACGGAGACGCCCGGAACTCTGTGACGGAAGGCCCGCGGTCGATGACGCCGGGCGCCCCCGTTCGACGCCGGGGCGCCTATCCTTAGAGGGTGACTGAGCTATCTGAGCCTTCGACGTCCCCCCTCAACAACTTCCCGCTGGCGGGATCCGCCCTGGCCGGCACGGCCTTTGCCAGCACCGCCCAGAGCGGCGCCGCCAACTATCCCGGGCTGGACCACTGGCGGGAGTTGCCCGCCTCGCAGCAGCCCAACTGGTCCGACCCGGCCGTCTTTGAGGCCTCGGTGCGGGAACTCTCGGTGCTGCCGCCGCTGGTCTTCGCCGGCGAGGTGGACATCCTGCGCGAGCGGCTCGCCGCGGCCGCCCAGGGCAAGGCGTTCCTGCTCCAGGGCGGGGACTGCGCGGAGACGTTTGACGCCGCGACGGCGGACAAGATCAGCGCCCGGGTCAAGACGATCCTCCAGATGGCCGTCGTCCTCACCTACGGCGCGGCGATGCCCGTGATCAAGATGGGCCGCATGGCCGGCCAGTTCGCCAAGCCGCGTTCCTCCAACGACGAAACCCGCGAGGGCGTCACGCTGCCGGCGTACCGCGGCGACATCGTCAACGGCTATGACTTCACGCCGGAGTCACGGGCCCACGACGCCGGCCGGATGCTCAAGGCGTACCACACCTCGGCGTCGACCCTGAACCTGATCCGCGCCTTCACCCAGGGCGGTTTCGCCGACCTGCGGCTGGTGCACCAGTGGAACAAGGGCTTCACGGAGAACCCGGCGCACGCTCGCTACGAGTCGCTGGCCCGGGACATCGACCGCGCGATCCAGTTCATGGCCTCCTGCGGAGCGGACTTCGAGGCGCTCAAGCGGGTCGAGTTCTACGCGAGCCACGAGGCCCTGCTGCTGGACTACGAGCGCGCCCTGACCCGCATCGACTCGCGGACCGGCCTGCCGTACGACACCTCCGCCCACTTCCTCTGGATCGGGGAGCGCACCCGCGAACTGGACCACGCGCACGTTGATTTCCTCTCCCGGGTCCGCAACCCGATCGGCGTGAAACTGGGCCCGTCGACCACGGGCGACGACGCGCTCCGCCTGATCGAGAAGCTGGACCCGAACCGCGAACCGGGCCGCCTGACCTTCATCACCCGGATGGGTGCCGGCAACATCAGGGAAAAACTGCCTCCCATCGTCGAGCGCGTCACCGCGTCCGGCGCCCAGGTCCTCTGGGTCACCGACCCGATGCACGGCAACACGGTGACCTCTCCCAACGGCTACAAGACCCGCAACTTCGACGACGTCATCGACGAGGTGCGCGGCTTCTTCGAGGTACACCATGGCCTGGGCACCGTCCCGGGCGGCCTGCACGTGGAGATGACCGGCGACGATGTGGCCGAATGCCTCGGCGGCGCCGATCCGATCGACCAGGATGCCTTCCTGGACCGCTATGAGTCCGTCTGCGATCCGCGGCTGAACCACATGCAGTCCCTCGAAATGGCGTTCCTGGTGGCGGGAGCGCTCTCCAAGCGCTAGGCGGGACCGGACAACAACAGCTCCGCCCCGGCTGGATCCAGCCGGGGCGGAGCTGTGCTCCCGTGCGGGCCCGGGTCAGACGACCTTCAGGATGACAAGAGAGCCTTCGGGGGCCTTGGTCCCTTTCGGATCCTGCTCCCGGACCGTGCCGAAGAAGCCGCCAAAGATGTTCTCGATCTCGACTTCAAACCCGAGTTCCTCCAGGACCTCGCGGGCCTCGGTGGCCTGCTTGCCGATGAAGTTGGGAACGTCCACGAGCCGGGGACCCTTGGAGATCGTCAGGGCCACTTCGCCGCCCTTCGTGAGGTTGCCGGTGGCCGGATCCTGGCCGGCAACGGCGCCCCTGGGCACCTTCCGGTCGAAGACCGGCTCCGGGACGACGACGGCCTTGAGCCCGGCCGCTTCGAGGGTGCGGACCGCGGCATCCTGGTCTTTGCCCCGCACATCGGGGACCGGGATCGGCTGCGGGCCCTTGGAGACCGTCAGGGCCACGGGCGTCCCGCGCTTGGCAGGAGTGCCCTTGGCCGGCTTCTGGGCCAGCACGGTTCCCGCCGCCGCGTCGTCGTAGCGGCTTGTGGTGGGACCCAGGGCCATCCCGGAGCCGTTGAGGGCCGCCTTCGCATCATCGAGCGACTTGCCCGTCAGCACCGGAAGGGGGAAAAGCTCCGGGCCCTTGGAGACGGCGAGCGAGACGGACTCAAACTTGCGGACCACCTGCCCGGCTGCCGGCTCCGAGCCCACCACCAGTCCCGGCGAAACGTTGTCGTCGAAGACATCCCGCGTGGTCGACTGGAAACCGGCCGTCCGGAGCAGCTGCTGGGCCTCGGCCACGGTTTTGTTGGCCAGCTGCGGAATGGTACCGGGGGACCCCGGGCCCATGCCGAAGAACCAGCCGGCCCCTGCCGCGAGCAACGCCAGCATCACCAGCACCAGGATCCAGGCCAGCCCGCGGCGCCGCGGATTGCCCGCCCGGAGGCTGCGGCTGGGCGTCGCTGCCGCCCGCTGCCGCGCTTTCTCCTCGTCACGGTCCTGTTTGCGCTGGGCGCGCTTGCTCGCCGGGCCGAGCGGTTCGACGTCGGGCTCTGCCGCGGAGGCGCCGAAGCCAGCTTCCTCAGGAGCGCTGAGCGGCCCGTAGGCGCCGGGCCGCGGCGTGCGGGAGAGGACCGTGGTCGGGTTGCTGCCGCGGCTGATGACCTGGGTGGGCTGCTGGACGCCGCCAATGACTTCGGTGTGGGCTTCCCCGGACGATCCGGCGCCGGCCGCCGCCGCGCCTGCCACACCGCCCGGGAGGGCGGCGGGCGGTCGCAGGTCCAGCTCCGCGTCGCTGAGGTTCGTCCGGATGTGGCGCAGTTCGGAAAGCAGGGCGTTGCCGTCCACCGGACGCTGATCGGGGTCGTTGGCCGTGCACCACTGCACCAGCTCGTCGAGCTCGCCGGCCAGGCCCGGAACCAGCTCCGAGGGTGCGCCCACGCTGGAGTTCACATGCTGGTAGGCGACCTGGATGGGGACTTCGCCGTCGAACGGCTGCCGGCCGGTCATCATCTCGTACAGCATGATCCCGAGGGAATAGATGTCGCTTCGCGCGTCGGCCTGCCGTCCCATCACGAGCTCGGGGGAGAGGTAGGCCACGGTCCCGATCAGCGCCCCGGTGTTGGTGGTCGTCGAGATGGCCCGGGCCAGCCCGAAGTCGCCGATCTTGATCCGGCCGTCGTCGGCGATCAGCACGTTCTCCGGCTTCAGGTCCCGGTGGATGAGGCCGGCAGCGTGGGCCGCTCCGAGGCCCTCGGCGACCGGGTCGATCAGGGCCAGGGCCAGCCGCGGCGTGAGGGCGCCCTTGTCCCTGAGCACGTCCCGCAGCGTATGGCCCTTGATGTACTCCATCACCAGGTAGGCCAGCGCGCCGTCCTCGCCCTGGTCCAGCACTCCCACCACATGCGGGTGCGAGAGCCGGGCCGCGGCCTTGGCTTCGCGTCCCAGCCGGTCCAGGAACTGGGGGTCGCCGGCCATGTGCGGATGCAGGACCTTGAGCGCCACGTCCCGCTCCAGCCGGCGGTCCGTGGCGAGGTAAACCGTCGACATCCCGCCGCGGGCAAGCCTGGATCGAATCAGGTACCGGTTGTCCACCAGGGTCCCGACGAGAGCGTCCGATGAGTATTCCTGCACCATTAGATCCTAGACTCTGCACGGAAACGGGCCCGGATCGACATGCAATCCGGACCCGTATCGTTACGCGACGGAGGGCTCAGCCCCGTGCGACGCCGATGGTTTAGCTGAAGGTCTGCTTCAGCTTCTTGATCGAGGCCACATACGCCTTCGTATCGTCGTACATGCCGTACTTGCTCACCGAGTACTGGCCCTGGTAGTAGCCTGCGATCGCGTGGTCCAAGTTCTTGCTGGTGCGGACCAGTTGGCGGATGATGGCGACGCCGGCGGTGGCGTTGTCATAGGGATCGAGCAGGTTCAGCTTCCGGCCGACCAGCTCCGATGCCCACTGCCCCGAGGAGGGGATGACCTGCATGGTGCCGATCGCGTTGGCGGGGGACACCGAGCGGTGGTCGAAGCTGGACTCCTGGAAGGCGAAGGCCATGGCCAGGGCGGGCTCGACGCCCATCCGGCGCGCGGTGTCGGCCACGATCTGCTTCATCTGCTGGCGGCTGGGAACCGGCGAGGCATTGAGCAGCGCCTTGTTTTGGTTGGCCGAGCTGACGACAGCCGCCGGGTAGCTGAAACCCAGGAACGTGCTGGGCACGAGCGGCGCCGCGGTGGACTTCGGCGGGGTGGCCGCCGGCTTGAGCACCGTACCGCCGGGAATGGCGAGCTTCTGGCCGGGGTAGATGACGCTGCTCATGGTGAGGCGGTTTGCCGACAGGACCGCCGAGAGCTTGACACCGTGCCGGGCGGCGATGCCGGAAAGGGTGTCGCCGGACTTGATGGTGTAGGAGCCGGAGCGGGCGGGTGCCGGGGCAACCGTCCGCACCTTGGCCGGCGCCGCGGGAGCGGCAACGCGTACCGGTGCCGCCGCACCGGCGCCGAGCTTGATTTTCTGTCCCGGGTAAATCACCGAGCGCAGGTTAAGGCCGTTGGAGCTGAGGAGTGAGGAAAGCTTCACCCCGTGCCGGGCAGCGATGCCGCTCAGGGTGTCGCCGGAGCGTACCGCGTAGACGCGGGCGGGAGCGGCGACGGTGGTCCGGGCGGCGACGGCGGTCCGGGCCGGCGCAGCCGGGGCCGCGGCAGGGCGGACCGAGCCCGTCAGTTTGATCTTCTGGCCGGGGTAGATCACCGAATTGGACCGCAGTTTGTTCAGCGCCAGGACCGACTGGGTGTTCAGGCCGAACCGCTTCGCGATGGCGCTGATCGTGTCGCCGCGGTTGATCGTGTAGACCGCAGGGGCGCCGACCTTCGCCGGGCGCAGCGCAGACGGGATGGCCGCGGGCACCGCGCCGGCGGGAATCAGTGCGGACGGCTGCAACGTGGTGGCCTGGGCCTTCATGGCTGCAGCGAGCGACGCGGGGATGGCGCGCGGGCGCGGCTCGGCAACGGCGGGCTGCGCGACCGCCAGGGAGGAAAGCATGACGGCGGGCAGTGCTGCCGTCGTCGCCGCAATCAGCGGGAGGCCTGGCCTCGTGGTGGGCTTCGGCGAACGTGACGTCGTCATGGGAAAAATCCTCTTCTCAGCGGCGGACGCTGCAGGTCAGGCCTGTGTTACTGGTGTTACCAGTGTGACTAAAGATGCTCCAGTTACAAATGTGATCTATGTGAATCTCTCATGAATTGGGAATTAGCACAAGAACTGTTTGACATTCTGCAAGCACACCGAATTGGAGCGTGTCGCCTGTGCTCCCTGCCCGCGGCCCGTACAGGGGCCGCGGAGGCGCCCGCATGGGCCGCCGTTTCGGGATCCACCCCGGGGTCTGCATTAAGAGGTCGCATTATTGGGTCGTGGCTGACTAGGCGCAATCCGGTCCGGCATGGCAATCTTGATCCGTGAGTAATGTAGAAAGCCTTGTAGGCGATTGGCTGCCCCTGCCCGACGTAGCCCAGCTGTTGGACGTGTCCATCACCAAGGTCCATGCCTTGCTGGACGAACGTGCGCTGGCGGCAGTGCGGATCGGTGACCGGCGCATCCGCTCCGTGCCGGCGGCCTTCATCCAGGACGGCCACGCCGTGGAGAGCCTCAAAGGCACCATCGTCGTCCTCGCCGACGCCGGATATTCGGACGAGGAACTCATCACGTGGCTGTTCACCCCGGACGACTCCCTGCGCGGCCGGCCGATCGACGCCCTCCGCGAAGGACGCAAGACGGAAATCCGCCGGCGGGCGCAGACCATGGCCTGGTAGCAGGACCAAAACGGCTGAGGCCGTGCACAGCGCCCGGCGCTGTGCACGGCCTTTTGTGTATGCCGTGGTGGCCGGCCGCCGCTACGCGGTGCGGCTGACGGCGGCCTCGGCGAGCTTCCGGAGCGCGGTCTTGGGCAGTTCCTCCAGCGGCAGCAAGTCCAGGGCCTCGAACGCTGCCCGGCCGAAGTCCTCGATCAGGACTTCGGTGGCCTGGAGTGCCCCGCAGTCGACGATGATGCGGCGGATTTCCTCGACGTCGTCGCTGGTCAGGTCCGGACTGCCCAGCTTCGCGTCGATGAAACTCGATTCGGCCGGCGCGGCCTGGTCGAGGGCGAAGGCCACCAGGACCGTGCGCTTGCCCTCGCGCAGGTCGTCGCCAGCCGGCTTGCCGGTGGTCACCGGGTCGCCAAAGACTCCCAGCACGTCGTCGCGGAGTTGGAACGCTTCACCCAGCGGCAGGGCGAAGGCGGAGTAGCCGCGGAGCAGCTCGTCGGGGGCACCGGCCAGCGCACCTCCGAGGGCGAGCGGGTGCTCGGTGGAGTACTTGGCCGATTTGAACCGGATGATGGACTGGGCGCGGCTGACGGCGCCGGCGCGGTCCCGGTGCGGGCCCGCCACTTCTTCGAGG
Organism: uncultured Actinomycetota bacterium; assembly: GCA_963698285.1. Taxonomy (GTDB): domain Bacteria; phylum Actinomycetota; class Actinomycetes; order Actinomycetales; family Micrococcaceae; genus Arthrobacter. Next base: position 101,785 of record CAVOQF010000023.1, read on the forward strand.
ATGTCCAGGTACTGCCCGGCCATGACCTCGGCACGCATCAGGTTGAAGATCAGCCGGGCCCGGCTGCCGGCGGCCGCCCGATCGCCGATTTCGGTGAAGGACTCCTCGCTGAACGACAGGCACAGGTCACCGGTCAGGATGGCCGCGGCGTGGCCGAAACGTTCCGGGTCCAGGGCCCAGCCCTGGCTCGCGTGGAGTTCACTGAAGCGGCGGTGCACGCTCGGGCCGCCGCGGCGGGTGTCGGAGCGGTCAATGATGTCATCGTGGATCAGCGCCGCGGCCTGGAACAGCTCAAGCGCCGAGCCGGCGGTGACCACCTCGCGGGCTCCGGCGTCGCCCCCTGCTCCCCGCCAGCCCCAGTAGCACATCAGGGCACGGAGGCGTTTGCCGCCGGTGACGAGGTTGGAGATGGACCCCATCAGGGGGTCGATGTCCGGGGAAATGGCGGACATTACCGTGGTGCGCGCCGTCAGGAAGTCGGTGAGGGTGCCGGCGACGGCTGCCACGAACTCTGTCTGCTCACTCCGCAGTTGTTCGGCCAGGCTCACTTGACGGACTTTGCGGCGACGTTGGCGCCGATGGTGAACGTGGAGATCCCGGCGGACTCCACCACGGCGAGGTTTACGGTTTCGTCCTCACCGCGAAGGAAGTCCTTTGAGGCCACGGTCCCGACGGTATCGCCGGGAACGGCCTTGAAGCCCTGGCTCTCCAGCTTTTTGCTGTAATACGCGACCACACCGGCGGCAGGCGAGGTGATTTTCCCCACCAAGGCGACCGTGGCCGGGGTTCCGGTCTTGTCGAAACTGCTGGATTCCACCTTGGCGCCGGGCATGACGGGCAGCAGCTTCTGCGGGAAGCCCGCCACGAGGGCGCCCACGGTGGCGGAGGTGCCGGGTTCGGCGGACGGGCTGGGCGGGGCCGTGGTGGAGGCCTGGGCGGTGGATCCCGCCGTCGGCGTCGACGCCGTGGGGGATGAGGCGGCCGGGGCACCCGGGCCGGGGGTGCAGGCGGCCAGTGCCAGCACGGCGCCGACGGCCGCCACGGTGCGTTTATGCGCTCCAAAAACCTTCACGCGGACATTCCTCCTGGAGTTGACGCCGGATTCAGCCTCCAGTTTAGTCAGTCCCTGCGCATAGGATTGATGCGTGGGGCCGGAGAGCGAGAATCACCTTGAAATCAACAGCGTGAAAGACAGCGGGAAGCAGCGCGGGATCCAATACAGCGAGGCGGATCTCCGCGAGCTCCGGCGCAGCAGCATCCTGCACGTGGACATGGATGCCTTCTTCGTCTCCGTGGAGCTCCGCAGCCGGCCGCAGCTTAAAGGCCGGCCGGTCATCGTGGGCTATCCTGCCGAGCGCTCCGTGGTGCTGTCGGCCTCCTATGAGGCCCGCAAGTTCGGGGTGAAGTCGGCGATGCCCATGGCGGTCGCGGCGCGGATGTGCCCCGCCGCAGTCATCATCGAACCGCGCCACCGGCTGTATTACGAGGTTTCCGGCCAGATCATGGCCATCTTCGGATCGATCACCGACCTGGTGGAGCCCCTGAGCGTTGACGAGGCCTTCCTCGACGTCGGCGGCGCCATCCGGCGGCTGGGGCCGCCCCGGGAGATCGGGGAGCTGATCCGCCGCCGCGTTGCCGGGGAGCTGGGGATCACGGCGTCGGTGGGGATCGCTGCGAGCAAGTTTGTCGCGAAGATCGCGTCAACGCGGTGCAAACCGGACGGCCTGCTGCTGATCGGTCCGGACGAGACCGTCCCGTACCTGCACACACTGCCGGTCGGCGCGCTCTGGGGGGTCGGCGCCAAGACGGTTGAAGTGCTCGCACGGATGGGGATCCGGACCGTCGCCGACGTTGCCGCGACGCCGCTGCCGTCCCTGCGGAAGATCCTCGGCGCCTCGGGGGAGCACGTCCACCGGCTGTCGTGGGGGATCGACCCCCGGCCCGTGACGCCCGTCCGGCTGGAAAAGAGCATCGGCGCGGAAGAGACCTTTGCGGTGGACACGGCGGACGACGCCCTGCTGCACCGCGAGCTGCTGCGGCTCTCGCACCGCACGGCGGAACGGCTTCGGAGCGCCGGGATGCACGCCCGGACTGTTGCCTTGAAGCTCCGCTACGCGGACTTCTCCACCATTACCCGCAGCCGCACCGTGAGCACTCCGATTGACAGTGCCCAGTTGCTTTACGCCGTCGCCCTGCAGCTGCTGGAGTCGGTCGGCGACCGGCCCATGACGGTGCGTCTGGTCGGGATCCGGGCGGAGCAGCTCGAGGAAGCCGCCCAGGCGCCGCTGCAGCTGAGCCTGGACCGCCGCGACGACAACTGGCGCGCCGCCGAGCAGGCCCTGGACCGCGTCACCCGCAAGTTCGGCAACAAATCCGTGCTGCCGGCCCGGCTGCTGGACCCGGGTCCCGGCACCGACTGAGTCGCACAGCTGGCCCAAGCGTCTTTCAGAACAGGGCGCAACAAACTATCCTAGATATACGTAGATTTCGAACGACCGGATCGAACGTTCGGGCTGCCGGCCATGCCAACTGAACACCTTTCAGGGAACCGTAATCCACATTCCATCCGATGGCGGGGAATGGGAACCAGACGGAGATCCCGGACGTTAGGGGTTTAGGGACAAGGGCCGCGTCAAGTCTGGACGTTGGCCGACTTAAGGAGGTCGTGATGCCGCTCTCGGAGCACGAACAGAAGTTGCTGGAGCAACTTGAGAAGCAGCTGCACGAGGACGATCCCAAGTTCGCCAGCTCGATGGGCTCGGATCCGGGTCGCTCCTGGTCCACCCGCCACCTGGTCATTGGGGTTCTCGGCGCCCTCGCAGGCATACTGTTGCTGCTGCTTGGCGTCTCGATGCAGAGCATCATCGTGGGGGTGCTGGGCTTCGTTGTGATGGGCGGTGGCGTCTACTTCGCGACAATGCGCAACTCCGGTGGCAAAGCGACCGCCGGCGGGGCCGGCCGGAAGCCGGGCAAGCAGCGCAGTTCGTTCATGAGCAACCTCGAGGAGCGCTGGGACGAACGGCACCGCGGAGATTCCTGACCGGCCGTTCCCCCGGTCGCCAGTCCCCCCGGTCGCCAGTCCTTTCGGTCGCCAGGCCCCCGGCGCCGGTCCCCCGGTCGCCAGGCCCAAGGCTCCCTCCATTCCGCACCACGCAGGCCTCCGGTAGGCAGCTCAAGACCCGCTTCGGCGGGTCTTTTGCCGTTTAACCCGCATCGACTGCTCCGTAGCTGCCGTTTTGAGGTGCCATAAGGGCCGCTACGGAGCAGCCGCTGCGCAGCCGGCCTGCAATGGCAGCGCTGGGTCGCTCCGCAGGCGCATGGAGGCGGAAATCCCTCCACTGCGCACCACTTTTCCCGCTTCCCTGTATTCCCAAGGGACTTTTGCGGCAAAGATGCCCCAAATTTGTCCAAAAATAGTCCGGATGTCGTTGACGGGGGAGCGAAGTGGAGTAATGTGGAGGACGTAAGAGGGTAGTGGCAGCACAGGGGACGTTGGACTTCCTACAACAGACAGGCGGTGGGCCGTGTTTCTCGGCACTCATTCGCCGCGTCTGGACGAAAAGGGTCGAATCATCCTCCCAGCGAAGTTCCGCGAGGAACTTGCCAGCGGACTGGTTCTCACAAGGGGCCAGGAGCGTTGCATCTACGTCTTCAGTGAGGCGGAATTCGGCCGGGTTCACGAGCAGATGCGGGAGGCTCCAATCTCCTCCAAGCAGGCCCGTGACTACATCCGCGTTTTCCTCTCTGGAGCCTCCGACGAGGTACCTGACAAGCAGGGGCGCGTGACGATTCCGCCGGCGCTCCGGGAATACGCAGGTCTCGGCAGGGAACTGGCCGTCATCGGCGCCGGAACCCGCGCGGAGATCTGGGACGCCCAGGCCTGGAACGAGTACCTGGCCGAAAAGGAAACCGCCTTCTCGGAAACCGATGACGCCATCCCGGGGATTCTCTGAAGCCCCGCGCCGGCACCACCAGCACCAAGTTTCTTGACCGAGATCTCCAGCCGCCCATCCGGCAGTTCACCTGGCTCACTTCCCCGGAGCCAGGCGGGCCGCAGGGTAGGCGCGGATGGGGATCTGGATCAAGAAGCACAGCGCCCGGACCAGGCCACCGCCCCCGGCGCAGCAGTACCCCGCAGCAACAACCTGACAGGCACTCCCTACCGCGAAAGGACGCAGGCATGAGCGACGACTCCAACCAGGCGAAGCCAACGTCCGAACGCCATGTGCCGGTCCTCAGGGACCGGTGCATCAATTTGTTGGCACCCGGTTTCGAGGAAGCCCGACGCCGGGGCGAGACGCCCGTCGTCGTCGACGCCACGCTCGGCATGGGCGGCCACTCCGAGGCCATGCTGCAACGGTTCCCGGACCTGCACCTGATCGGCATCGACCGCGACGAGGAGGCCCTCGCCCTGGCCGGGGAACGCCTCAAGCCCTTCGCCTCCCGGATCGACCTGGTCCACGCGGTGTACGACGAAATCCCCGACGTCCTCGAAGACCTCGGCTTCACCGAAGTCCACGGCATCCTGATGGACCTGGGTGTCTCCTCGCTGCAGCTGGACGAACGCGAACGCGGCTTCGCCTACTCCTTCGACGCGCCCCTGGACATGCGCATGGACACCAGCCGGGGACAGACCGCGGCCGATGTGGTGAACAACTACAGCGAAGATGACCTCGTCCGCATCATCCGCAAGTGGGGCGAGGAAAAGTTCGCCGGCCGGATCGCCAACAGGATTGTCGCGGCCCGTGCCGACAAACCGTTCACCACCACCGGGGAACTGGTCGAGACCATCCGCGCCGTCGTCCCCGCCGGCGCCGCGAAAACCGGCGGGCACCCCGCCAAGCGGACCTTCCAGGCCCTTCGGATCGAGGTCAACGAGGAACTCGACGTGCTGGAGCGCGCGATCCCGGCAGCCGTGGCGTCGATTGCGCTGGGCGGCCGGGTCGTCGTCATGTCCTACCACTCGCTGGAAGACAAGATCGTCAAGGCCGTCTTCCAGGCCGGCTCGAAGTCCTCCGCCCCGCTCGGCTTCCCGGTGGAACTTGAGGAACACAAGGCCGAACTTAAGACCCTGACCAAGGGCACCGAGGTGCCCACCGCAGCAGAAATCGCAGAAAACCCACGGGCGGCCTCCGCCAGGCTCCGCGCCGTGGAACGCATCAAAGCCAGGAGAGTCGCATGAGCACCGCCGCCGTCAACAGATTCCCCGTTGCCACAGCTGCCACGGCCCGTGCCCTGCCGGAGCTGCACCCGGGCGTGCCGGCCCGCAAGACCCGCACCCCGCTCTCCGTCGTCCGCAGCGCTCCGCGCAAGCGCCGGGCACCGTTCGTCGTCATGTGCTTCGGGATCCTGGCGCTGGCGCTGATGGCGGTGCTGGTCCTGAACATCTCCGTTTCGGCGGCGCAGTACCAGCTGGTGGAGCTGCGCGCCAAGCAGTCCACGCTGACCAAGCAGAACCAGGACCTGACGCAGCAGGTGCAGAACTTTGACGCCCCGCAGAACCTGGCCGCGAAGGCCACGGAACTGGGCATGGTGGCCTCCACCAGCAAGGGCCAGATCGACCTGTCCACCCTGGCCGTGACCGGAAAGGCCAAACCCGCCGTCAAGGGTGACGCCCCCGGTGCGATCATTGCGGCGCCCGCCGTCGCGGGCCAGGTCAACGTGGTTCCGGCCGCCTCGGCGAAGGATCCGCTCGTCAACCGCAAACCGGCCGAAAGCATCCCGGCCGCGGTCCAGGCACCGGCAGTGCAAACACCGGCTGTGCGGGCGCCGGCCGTACCCGTTCCGCCGGCACCCAAGCCCGTGGACCTGCACGGCGGATCCATCCCGGCACCGGCGCAAAAGACTCCCGGAAAATAGCCGACGGGACCAACGACCAGCCAGGCAAGCAGCAAGGAATCATCGTGGCGCAGAACACCGGCAAGGCACGCGCGGGCAAGACGCCGAGCGCCACGCGGCGGCTGCGGCTCGGCCTGGGCATTATGCTCTCCCTCCTGCTGGTCGTCGGCGGGAAACTGTTCCTGGTCCAGGGGCTCGACGTCGGCGGCATGGCCGAGGCGGCACTCCAGAACCGGCTCAAACCCATGGAGCTGCCGGCGGAGCGGGGCAGCATCCTCGACGCCCACGGCACCGTCCTGGCCAGCAGCGTGATCCGCTACAACGTCGTCGTCGACCAGACCGTCAACACCAAGACCGAATCGTTCCCGCGGCTGGAACAGATCGACGGCAAGGACACCGTCGTCAAAATCCCCCGCGACCAGGGCATCGAAGAGCTCGCCACCGTGCTGGGGATGGACAAGGACGACCTCAAGGAGGCGCTGACCGGCACGCAGCGCTACTACATCGTGGCGAAGGACATCCGGCCCGACGTCGAAGACCGCATCTCCAAGCTCCAGGTCCCCGGGATCGTCACGGAGGGCACCAGCAAGCGGGTCTACCCCAACGGCTCCGTGGCCGGCGGCATCGTGGGCTTCCTCAAGGACGGCACCACCGGCCAGGCCGGGCTCGAACAGACCCAGGACGAGGTCCTCAAGGGCACGGCCGGCAAGCGGCTATTCGAAATCGGTGCCGACGGGCTGCGGATCCCGGTGGGCGTGGACCAGTTCACGCCGGCCGTCAACGGCAAGGACATCCGGCTCACGCTCAATTCCGACCTGCAGTACTTCGCCCAGCAGGCCATCCAGAGCCAGGCCAACAAGCTCAGCGCCGAATGGGGCGTCATCATCGTGTCGGACGCCAGGAACGGCAACATCATCGCCATGGCGGACACCAACGCCCCCGATCCCAACGATCCCGGAAAGGTGGACGCCAGGGACCGGGGTGTCCGCGCCGTGACCGCCGCCTACGAGCCCGGCTCGGTCCAAAAGGTGATCACCGCCGCCGCGCTCATCGAAGAAGGCAAGTCCAGCCCCCTGGAGAAGTTCAGGATCCCGGAGACGTACACCGTGGCCGGCCAGACCTTCAGCGATTCCTTTCCCCACGGCACCGAGGACCGCACCCTCGCCGGCATCCTGGGCTGGTCGATGAACACCGGCACCGTCATGGCGGGGCAGCGGCTCAGCAAGGAACAACGCTACGACTGGCTGAAGAAGTTCGGCATCGGCGAGGCGCCGGAGATCGGGCTTCCGGCCGAGGCGAAGGGCATCCTGACGCCGGCCGACCAGTGGGACGGCCGGCAGGAGTACACGGTGCTCTTCGGCCAGGGTGTCTCGCAGTCGACCCTGCAGACGGTGCGCGCCTTCCAGAGCATCGCCAACGACGGCGTCATGCTCCAGCCGCGCCTGATCGACAGCTACATCAACCCCGACGGGACCGAGGAAAAGGTGCCGGCCAAGGACGCCCGGCGCGTTGTTTCCAAGGAAACCGCCAAGCAGGTGCGCGACATCCTGGAAAGCGCAGTGACGGAAGGCCAGATCAAGGAGGCCGGGATTGACGGCTACCGGGTGGGGGCCAAGACCGGAACGTCCCAGTCGCCGTGCGACGACGGGAAGTCCGGCTTCTGCGGCTTCACCGCATCCATGGTGGGGATGGCGCCGATGGACGATCCGCGGTTTATTGTTGAAGTGGTCCTGCAGCGGCCCAAGGGCGACATCTACGGCATCTCGAACGGGCCCACCTTCCGTTCGGTCATGAGCCAGACGCTGCGCACCTACAACGTCCAGCCGTCCAAGGGGCAGCCGGCCAGGCTGCCGCAGTACGCCAAGTAGCACCCAGCACCACGAGTCAGCAGCAACAACCAGTTCCACGCAGCCGGGCCTGCGTGCGGGGCAATGCTCCGCGCACGGCGCCCGCAGCGTCAGCACCACACGACGGAGACACCCTTGTCAGAGCTCAATGCCCAGGACGCGGCCGCCGCGCCGACCGGCCAGGACTCCAGCGCGGCGTTCCGGCCCGCGATGGTCGCCGAGGTGCCGCTGGAAACCATCGGCGAGTGGATCGGCGTCGTGGTCCCCGGCGCTTCCGCGGCCGTCCCGGTCACGGGAATCTCGCTGAACTCCCGGGCCGTGCAGCCCGGCGACCTGTACGTCGCCCTGCCCGGGGCGACCCGGCACGGCGCGGACTTCGTCTCCCAGGCGGTCGACGCCGGCGCCGTCGCGGTGCTGACCGACGACGCCGGGGCCCGCCTGCTGGCCCTCTCCAACGACATTTCCGTGCCCGTGCTGCTGGCCGGGGAGCCGCGCAGCCTCGTCGGCCGCCTCGCCGCGCAGATCTACCGGAGCCGGCCGGACAACGCGGCCGCCCCGGCCTTGTTCGGCGTCACCGGGACCAACGGCAAGACCACCACCACCTACTTCATCAACTCCCTGCTGCGGGCGCTGGGCCGGAAGACCGGGCTGATCGGCACCATCGAGATCCTGGCCGGCGGCGAAGCGATCCCGAGCCTGCTCACGACCCCCGAGTCAACGGACGTGCACGCCCTGCTGGCGCTCATGCGCGAACGCGGCCTCGACGCGGCCTCGATGGAGGTGTCCTCGCACGCCATCTCCTTCCACCGGGTGGACGGCGTGGAGTTCGACGTCGCCGGTTTCACGAACCTGACCCAGGACCACCTGGACCTGCACGGGACCATGGACGAGTATTTCGAGACCAAGGCCCGGCTCTTCACGGCCGGGCGCGCCCGGGCCGCCGTGGTGACCGTGGACGACGAATGGGGCCGTAAGTTGGCCGCCGTCGCCGGCATCCCCGTCACCACCCTCGCCAGCAGCGCGCCGGAGGCGGGCGGGACCGTTGCGGACTGGACTGTGGTCCATCCCCGCCCGCGCGGCCTCGGCACCGAGTTCGGCCTGCGGCACCGGGACGGCACCGAACTGCGCGTGCACACCGGGCTGCCCGGAAGCTTCAACGTCGCCAACGCCGCGCTGGCCACCGCCATGGTCCTCGCCGGCGGCACCGGCGCGGCCGAGGTGCAGGCCGCCCTGGACCGTGCGGATCCGTTCACCGTGGCCGTTCCGGGCCGAATGCAGCTCGTGGCGACGGCTCCCGCCGCCGTGGTCGACTTCGCCCACAACCCGGACGCCCTGGCCCGCGCACTCGAAGCCGTGCGCTCCCCGGAGCCGGGGTCGAAGGTGATCATCGTCTTCGGTGCCACCGGCCAGCGCGACCAGGGCAAGCGTCCCGCGATGGGCGCGATCGCCGCCCGGCTCGCGGACATCGTGATCGTCAGCGACGACGACCCGCACGACGAGGACGCCGCCGCCATCCGCGCCGACGTGCTGGCGGGCGCCCTCGAGGCCAAGGCAAGCGCCGGCCTCGGCTGCACCGTCCTGGAGGTCTTCCCCCGCGACGCCGCCATCCGCAAGGCGGTGGAACTCGCCGCCCCGGAGGACACGATTCTGGTGGCCGGCCGCGGCCACGAGGTCTGGCAGGAGGTCAAGGGCGTCAACCTGGCCCTCGATGACCGGGTGGAGCTGCGGTCCGCCTTGACAGCACGAGGATTCACCATTCTCGATGACCAGCGGATAGAGTCCTAAACCGAGATGATTGCATTTACCGCGGCGGAAATCGCCGACATAACCCACGGCCGGCTGGCCGCCGATCCGGACATCACGCCCGGCTCTGTGGTGACCGACTCCCGCGAAGCCACGGCGGGTTCCCTCTACGTGGCCAAGCCGGGGGAGGCCGCCGACGGGCACGACTTCGTGGCCGCCGCCTTCGAGCGCGGTGCCGTGCTGGCCCTCGTCCAGCGCGACGTCGCCGACGCCGCCGGGCACCCTATCCCGGCAGTCGTCGTCGAGGACTCCGTCCTGGCCATGGGCGCGCTGGCCGCCGAAGCGGTCCGCCGGATCCGTGCCCGCCGGGCCGCCGCCGGCCTGGCCTTCACCGTGATCGGCATCACCGGCTCCGCCGGCAAGACCACCACCAAGGACCTGCTGGCCGGGATCCTCGCCGGCGACGGCGAAACGGTGGCGCCGCAGGGTTCCTACAACGGCGAGGTCGGCGTGCCGCTGACCGTCTTCAAGGCCGGCTTCGACACCCGCTACCTCGTGATCGAGATGGGCGCCACCGGCATCGGCCACATCCGCTACCTTGCCGAACTGGTCCGCCCCGAGATCGGTGTGGTGCTCTGCGTCGGCACCGCCCACGCCGGTGAATTCGGCGGCGTCGAGAACATCGCCCTGGCCAAGGGCGAACTGGTCGAAGCCCTTCCCGCCGACGGCACGGCCGTGCTGAACCTGGACGACGCCCGGGTGGCGGCCATGGCCGGCCGCACCACCGCGGCAGTCCTCGGTTTCTCCGCCCAGCCCGCCCGGGACGCCAGTCCCGCCGGCGTCCGGGCCGAGGACGTCGAGCTGAACGCCGGGGGCAACCCCGAATTCGACCTGCTGCTGCCCGGCGGCGGCCGGCACCACGTCGCGTCCCGGCTGATCGGCGCCCACCACGTCGCCAACCTGCTCGCCGCAGCCGGAGCCGCCCACGCCGCCGGCATCCCCGGCGCGCAGATCGCCGCCTCGCTGAGCGCCCAGTCGGCTGCCAGCCGCTGGCGGATGGAACGCACCGAACGGCCCGACGGCGTGACCATCATCAACGACGCCTACAACGCCAACCCCGAGTCCATGCGCGCCGCCCTGCGGACGCTGGCGGACCTGGGCCGCGGCCGCCGGACCTGGGCGGTGCTCGGGGCCATGCTGGAACTCGGCGAGGACTCCATCCGGGAGCACACCGCCGTCGGCACCCAGGTGGTCCGGCTCAACATTTCCCGCCTGCTGGTGATCGGCCGCGAGGCCCGCGCCCTCTACGTTTCGGCCGTCAACGAGGGGTCCTGGGGCGATGAGTGCCTGTTCGCCGAGACCGTTGACGAGGCCTACGAGATCCTGCGCTCCGAACTGGAGCCCGGCGACCTCGTCCTCTTCAAGTCCTCCAACAGCATTGGGCTCCGCCACCTGGGGGATCGGATAGCATTGCCTGCACTGGCGCCGGAAGCGGGCGCCGCGCCCGCCGCCGGAACCACCGCCGCCGGAACCACCACTGAAGGGAGCCCGCTGCCGTGATCGCACTGCTGATGGGCGCCGGACTGGCCCTGCTGTTCTCCTTCCTGGGCACCCCGCTCTTTATCCGGTTCCTGGTCCGCAAGAGCTACGGACAGTTCATCCGCGACGACGGACCCACCTCGCACCACACCAAACGCGGCACGCCCACCATGGGCGGCGCCGTGGTGGTGGTCGCGGTGCTGGCCAGTTACGGCATCACGCACCTCGTCATGTGGATGATGAACCCGAACTCGCCGGGGCCCTCCGCCTCCGCCCTGCTGTTGCTCTTCCTTATGGTCGGCATGGGGCTCGTCGGATTCCTGGACGACTTCATCAAGATCTCCGCGCAGCGCAGCCTGGGGCTCAACGCCAAGGCCAAACTCGTGCTGCAGGCAGCGGTCGGCATCATCTTCGCGGTCCTGGCGCTCAACTTCCCGGACGAGAACAAGGTCACGCCGGCGTCGTACCAGATCTCCCTGGTCCGTGACATCCCGTGGCTGAACCTCGCGTTCGGCGGCACCGTGCTCGGCGCCATCCTGTTCGTGCTGTGGTCGAACCTCATCGTCACCGCCGCCACCAACGGCGTGAACCTCACCGACGGGCTGGACGGCCTGGCCGCCGGCGCCTCCGTCATGGTGTTCGGCGCGTACACCCTGATCGGCATCTGGCAGAGCAACCAGTCCTGCGGCTCGCCCCGGCAGGCCGGCGCCGGCTGCTACACCGTGCGCGATCCGCTCGACCTCGCGCTGCTGGCCGCCATCCTCAGCGCCGCGCTGGTCGGCTTCCTCTGGTGGAACACCTCGCCGGCGAAGATCTTTATGGGCGACACCGGCTCGCTGGCTATCGGCGGCGCCGTCGCCGGCTTCGCGATCCTGTCCCGGACCGAACTGCTGCTCGCCTTCATCGGCGGCCTCTTCGTCCTGATCACCCTTTCGGTCATCATCCAGGTGGGCTACTTCAAGATCACCAAGGGCAAGCGCTTCTTCAAGATGGCCCCGCTGCAGCACCACTTCGAACTCAAGGGCTGGGCGGAAGTGACCGTCGTGGTCCGGTTCTGGATCCTCTGCGGGCTCTTCGTCGCCGCCGGCCTGGGCATCTTCTACGCCGAATGGGTGGTGCTGCTGTGAGCGGGACCATCCCCGAGCCGCTGGCCAGTTCGCCGCGGCTGGCGGACCTCACCAGCTGGGATTCGGACTGGTCCGGACTCCGCGTCGTCGTCACCGGCATCGGTATTTCCGGCTTCGCCGCCGCCGACACCCTGATCGAGCTCGGCGCCCGGGTGGTCGTGGTCGACGCCGCGGACAGCGCCAAGGCCCGGGCCCAGGCCGACACGCTCCGGATCGTCGGCGCCGCCGACGTGCTGCTCGGCGAGGACGCGGTCGCCACGGTGCCCAAGGTCGACGGCGAAAAGCCCGAACTCATCGTCACCTCACCGGGCTGGCGGCCCGACCAGGCCCTGCTCGCCGCCGCCGCCCGGGCCCACATCCCGGTCTGGGGCGACGTCGAACTCGCCTGGCGGGTCCGCGAACGCAAGGGCCGCAAGACCGCCGACTGGCTCACCATCACCGGCACCAACGGCAAGACGACGACGGTCGGCCTGACCGAGTCGATGCTGCAGGCCGCGGGGCTCAAGGCGATCGCGGTCGGCAACGTCGGCACGCCGATCCTGGACGCCCTCCGCGACCCGGTGGACTACGACGTCTTCGCCGTGGAACTCTCCAGCTTCCAGCTGCACTGGAGCCACTCCGTGTCGCCGGTCGCCAGCGTCTGCCTCAACGTCGCCGAGGACCATGTCGACTGGCACGGCTCCTACGACTCGTACCTGGCGGACAAGGCCAAGGTGTACGAACGGACCCAGAAGGCGTGCATCTACAACGCCGAACAGATCGAAACCGAGCGCATGGTGGAAGACGCCGACGTCGTCGAGGGCTGCCGCGCGGTGGGCTTCACCACGGTCACCCCCGCCATCAGCATGCTCGGCGTGGTCGAAGGCCTGCTCGTGGACCGGGCCTTCATCCCCGAGCGCAAGGACAGCGCCGCCGAGCTGGCCGCGATGTCCGACCTCGGGCCGGTGGCGCCGCGGCACATGGTGGCCAACGCCCTCGCCGCGGCCGGCCTCGTGCGGGCCTACGGCGTGGAACCGTCCGCCGTCCGCCAGGGGCTGCAAAACTACCTGCCGGGGGACCACCGCATCCAGCCGGTCGCCCGCCACGAGGGCGTGCTCTGGATCAACGACTCGAAGGCCACCAACCCGCACGCCGCGGCGGCCTCGCTCTCCGCTTTCGAGCACGTGGTGTGGATCGCCGGCGGCCTGTCCAAGGGTGTGAATTACGACGCACTGGTCCGGGATAACGCCCGGCGGCTCAAGGCCGTAGTGCTGATCGGGGCGGACTCGTCCGGGCTGCTGGCCTCGCTCCAGCGACACGCGCCGGATGTCCCCGTCATCGGCCACGCCAAGGGCGACACTGAAGAGGTGCAGACTGCCGGAACGGCCCACGCCGACGCAGGCCCCTCACCGATTTTCGGCGAGACTGTGATGGCACGGGCCGTTGCGTCGGCGGCACAGCTGGCCGCCTCCGGGGACACTGTGCTCCTGGCCCCGGCAGCTGCGTCCATGGATCAGTTCTCTTCCTACGCTCACCGTGGCGACGCCTTTATCGAAGCTGTCCGCGAGCTCGTGGAAGGGCAGGCTCAGACCACCGAGGAGTAACAATGGTCAGCACGCCCACCCGCCCCGCTGCGGCACCGACGCCTGCGCCCGCCGCCCGGGTCCGCGGCTGGTACCGCGGCTTCTGGTCCGCCCTGGAGGGCACCGGCAGGTCCCGCAACGGCTCCACCTACTACCTGATCCTCGGATCGACCCTCGCGCTGACCGCGATCGGCATCATGATGGTGCTGTCCGCCTCCAGCGTCGAGGCGATCGCCGCGGGTGAATCGGCCTACACGGCCGCCGGCAAGCAAAGCCTCTTCGCGGGCATCGGGCTGTTCTTCATGTTCGTGCTCTCGCGCGTCAACGTCGTGTGGCTCAAACGCGGCGCCTGGTTCGCCATCCTCGGCGCCTTCGTCCTGCTGGTCCTGGTGCTCCTCGTGGGCCGCAGCGCGCTCGGCAACCAGAACTGGATCGACGTCGGGCCCTTCACCTTCCAGCCCTCCGAGGCGGCCAAACTGGCCCTGGCGCTCTGGATGGCCACGGTGCTTCATGCCAAGGCCAAGCTCCTCGGGCAGGCCAAGCACGCGCTCATCCCCGTGGTGCTCCCGGGGGCGGCCGGGGTGATCGGCCTGATCCTGATGGGCAACGACCTGGGCACGGCGATGATCGTCATGATGATCACGGCCGCCGCGCTTGTTCTTCGCCGGCGTCCGGCTGTACCTGTTCGGCATCGCCGGGGCGGTGCTGGCCGTCGGCACCGCCGTGCTGGCCATCACCAGCCCGAACCGGGTCTGCCGCATCCTGTCCTGGACCGGCCAGACCTGCGCCGACGGCTCGGACGTGAACTACCAGTCCACCAACGGCCTCTACGCCCTGGCGTCCGGCGGCTGGTTCGGCGTGGGCCTGGGCCAGAGCCGGCAGAAGTACAGCTGGATTCCGGAAGCCCACAACGACTTCATCTTCGCCATCATCGGCGAGGAACTCGGCCTGATCGGCACCATCGTGGTCCTGGTCCTGTTCGCGATCCTCGGCACGGCCATCTACCGCGTGGTGGTGGCCCAGCAGGACCTGTTCCACCGCGTCCTCGCCGGGACCATCATGGTGTGGCTGCTCGGCCAGGCGGCCGTCAACATGGCCGTGGTCACCGGGCTGTTGCCCGTGGTCGGCATCCCGTTGCCCTTCATCTCCTACGGCGGCTCGGCCCTGCTCATGTCGCTGTGTGCCATCGGCGTAGTGTTGTCTTTGGCCCGTGCGCAGATGGAACCGAACATGCAGCCGAAGGGGCTGTTCAAGTTCGGGCCCGCGGGGTTCGCCAAGGTACTCCGCAAGCACGCGGCGAAGAAGGGGGCCCGGCGCCCGGCACCCGCACCTGCACCCGCGGCCGCGAAGTCCCAGGCAGCCAAGGCCCCGGCAGCCCGCGCCTCCGCCGCCGGACCGGCCGCCGCCCGCAGCACGGCGCCCCGCAGCACGGCCGGAAGCACCGCCGGCCGCATTCCGGGCACCAGGACCCCCGCCCCCAAGAACCCCGCACGAAAGCGCAGCTAGCCCCATGAAGACCGAGCCGTCCTTGTCCGTCGTCCTTGCCGGCGGCGGCACCGCCGGGCACATCAGCCCCCTGCTGGCCATCGCCAATGCCCTCCTTGAGGCCCGTCCCGAGGCCCGGCTCCTTGCCGTCGGCACCCCCGGCGGGATGGAGGCCCGGCTGGTTCCGGCCGCCGGACTGGAGCTGGCCACCATCAGCCGGGTGCCGTTTCCGCGCAAACCCTCGCTGGAGCTGCTCAGGCTTCCGGGCAAACTCGCCGGCGCCGTGCGGCAGGCCGGCAGCATCCTCGACGAGGCCGGTGCGGACGTCCTCGTGGGCGTCGGCGGCTACGTCTGCACGCCGCTGTACCTTGCCGCGTGGCGCCGCAGGATCCCGATCGTGGTGCATGAGGCCAACACCCGGGCCGGGCTCGCGAACCGCGTTGGTGCCCGGCTGAGCCGGCACGTCGCCGTGGCGTTCGCGGAGACCCGGATCCGCGGGGCGCGGCACGTCGGCATGCCGATGCGGCGGGAAATCTCCGGCCTGGACCGGACGGCTGCGCGCGCAGCCGCGCGCGCCGCGCTCGGGCTGGAGCAGCACAAGCCCACCCTGATCGTCACCGGCGGCTCCTCCGGTGCGCAGAGCATCAACCGCACCATCGCCGCCTCGGTCGCCGCCCTGGCCGAGGCCGGAATCCAGACCCTGCACATCACCGGACGCGGCAAGACCGTCCACGACGCCCAGGGCAGGCTGCTGGCCGCGCCGGGCTACCGCCAGGTCGAGTACGTGGACGGCATGGAACTGGCCTACGCCGCCGCCGACCTGCTGCTGGCCCGCTCCGGCGCGGCGACCGTCTGCGAGGTCGCCGCCGTCGGCGTGCCCGCCGTCTTTGTCCCGCTGCCGATCGGCAACGGGGAACAGGCCCTGAATGCGGCGGGCCTGGTCAACGCCGGCGCCGCGCTCCTGGTCGAGGACAAAGCCTTCGACGCCGGCTGGGTCGGCGCAAACATCATCCCGCTGCTGCTCGACGGCGCCCGGCTGGACCGGATGGCCGCCGATGCCGAACAGCTTGGCATCCGGGACGCCGACCGGCGGATGGCCGCCCTGGTCCTTGAGGCCGCGCAGTCCGCCGCCGGCCCGGCCGGCACCGACGCTGCGGCACCAGCAGTGCCCCGAACGACAGTGCCCCCACCAGCAGTGACCCAACCAACAGGGACCGTGAGCAGTGAACAGCATGGCAGGAAGCGGTAAAGCAATGACCCACGCCCAGAACAGCACGCCGCCGGCGGCCCGCACCCAGGAGTCGCTGGGGCGCGTGCACTTCATCGGCATCGGCGGGGTGGGGATGTCCGCCGTCGCACGCATCATGGTGGCCCGGGGCCTGCCGGTGAGCGGCTCCGACGCCAAGGACCTTCCGGTCATGGCCGAACTCGCGGCGGCCGGGGCCCGGATCGCCGTCGGCTACGACGCGGCGAACCTGGGTGACGCCCAAACCGTCGTCGCCGGCTCGGCCATCCGCCCGGACAACGCCGAACTTGCCGCGGCCCGCGCCGCCGGCCTGCCCGTGCTGCACCGCTCCGAGGCCCTGGCCGCGACGATGGCGCAGGACACGGCCGTCACGGTCGCTGGCACCCACGGCAAATCCACCACAACGTCGATGATCACGGTGCTCCTGCAGGGCGCCGGGATCAATCCGTCCTTCGCCATCGGCGCGAACGTCCCCGCCCTGGGCGTGAACGCGGCCTCCGGCACGTCCCCGGTCTTCGTCGCGGAAGCCGACGAGTCGGACGGCTCCTTCCTGAACTACCGCCCGCAAATCGCGGTCGTGACGAACGTCGAACCGGACCACCTGGACCACTACGGCACGGCGGAAGCGGTGTACGCCTCGTTCGACAGCTTCACCGCGCTGCTCCCCGCGGACGGCCTGCTGGTCGCCTGCGCCGACGACGACGGCGCGCGCGCCCTGGCGCTGCGCACCCGGGAACGGGCAAACACCCGGGTGGTCCTCTACGGGACGGCCGAGGACGCCGAGGTGAAGCTGCACGACGGCGGCCCGGGCGACGTCTGGATCTCCACGCCGGCGGGTCGATTCGCCGTCGAACTCCAGGTGCCGGGCCGGCACAACGCCCTCAACGCCGCCGCGGCGTTCGCGGTGGCGCTGGAACTCGGCGTCGCGCCCGAGGCGGCGGCCGGCGCGCTGGCACACTTCTCCGGGGCCTCACGCCGCTTCGAATTCAAGGGCGAAGGCCGGGGCGTGCGCGTCTACGACGACTACGCCCACCACCCCACCGAGGTGCGCGCGGCCCTCGCCGCGGCCCGCTCGGTGGCCGGCGGACACCGGGTCCACGTCTTGTTCCAGCCGCACCTGTTCTCCCGCACCCGCGAATTCGCGCACGAGTTCGCGGCGGCGCTCAACGCCGCGGACACGGCCCTGGTGCTGGACATCTATCCCGCCCGGGAGGACCCCATCCCGGGCGTCACCAGCCAGCTGATCGCCGACCACCTCAGCTCCGGCGGCCGGCTCGTTGGCCCCGGCGGGGAAGCCGTACAGGCCGTCCTCGAAGCCGCGGCCCCGGGGGACATCGTGCTCACCGCCGGCGCCGGCGACGTCACGGCCTACGGCCCGCTCATCGTCGAGGCGCTGAGGGTCGGAGCGCCGGGTGCCTAGCACGCGCCGGCCCGCCCTTCCCGCCGGCGGTCCCACCGGCACTTCTTCGGCGCTCCCTCCGGCGCTCCCACTGGTCGTCCGGACGTCATCTCGGCGTCCAAGGCGGACTCCGCAGCCCCGGCTCCGCCGGCCCCGGCACCAACAGCCCGGAAACCCGCCGGCGCTGGCCCGGCCGGAGCCGGCACGCCGGAGACGCACCGCGGCAATGTGCTGTCCTTCCCCGAACCAAAGGCCAAACGGCGCCGCCGGATCGTGCTCAGCACGGTCGGGGTGATCGCCGCGCTGCTCGCGGGAATCGTGGCGGCAGCCGTCTACTCGCCCTGGCTGGCCGTCCAGACGGTCACCGTGGAGGGCACCCGGCTGCTCACCCCGGACCAGGTCAAGGCGGCCCTGGCGCCGCTGCAGGGCAAGCCCCTGCCGCAGATCAGCGACGAGGAGGTCAGCGGGCTGCTGAAGCAACTGGTCCAGGTCAAGGCGGTCAGCACCCAGGCCCGTCCGCCGTCGACCTTGCAGGTGAAGGTCACCGAGCGCGTGCCGGTGGCGCTGGTCAAACAGGCCAAGGCCTTTGCGCTGGTGGACGTCGACGGCGTCCAGCTCAGCACCACCAAGGATGCCGCGTCGGTGAAGCTGCCGGTCATCGACGGCGGCGGCGGGGCCCCGCCCAAGGAGCTGTTCCGCGCCATCACCGCGGTCCTCGGGGCGCTCCCGCCGGATGTGCTCGCCCGGCTCTCGGACGCCTCGGCCAAGTCCGTCGACGCGGTGGAACTCAAGCTGGTGGACGGGCAGACCATCGTCTGGGGCAACGCGGGGGAGAAGGAGCTCAAGGCCAAGGTGCTCTCGGCCCTGCTGAAGGTGCCGGCGGATCCGAAGAATCCGGTCCGGATCTACGACGTCAGTGTGCCGCGGCATCCGGTCACCCGGTAGCTGTCAATCACTTACATCGGCGCCGGACCGGGCGATAGTCCACACGGTGCTTCCGCCGGAGCCCGGCGCGGCGCCGGAACCGGCCGAAAAGCAGAAACCAAGGGGCATTTCCCCGGTATTACCGCGACACGCGGAGCCGGTTATTGAATGTCCCCGGCATAGGAAATAGCGTCAAAGGCATGAGTTACTTGACATAACTATAACCTTCAACTGGAAGGTTAAGGTTCAGGGCTTCAAGCTTGACTCCATCAGTTTTCGCAACAGAACACGAACAAGGGACACGTAACGTGGCAGCTCCGCAGAATTACTTGGCCGTCATCAAGGTCGTCGGCATCGGCGGCGGTGGCGTGAACGCAGTCAACCGCATGATCGAAGTCGGTCTTCGTGGCGTCGAATTCATCGCCATCAACACCGACGCGCAGGCGCTGCTGATGTCCGACGCGGACGTCAAGCTCGACGTCGGGCGCGAGCTGACCCGCGGCCTCGGGGCCGGTGCGAATCCTGAGGTCGGGCGGCAGGCCGCGGAAGACCACGCCGATGAAATCGAAGAGGTCATCCGTGGCGCAGACATGGTCTTCGTCACCGCCGGCGAGGGCGGCGGCACCGGCACCGGCGGCGCGCCCGTCGTGGCCCGCATCGCCCGCTCCCTGGGTGCGCTGACCATCGGCGTCGTCACCCGCCCGTTCACCTTCGAAGGCCGCCGCCGCGCCGGTTCCGCCGAAGCCGGCATCGACGCCCTGCGCGACGAGGTCGACACCCTGATCGTCATCCCGAACGACCGGCTGCTCTCCATCAGCGACCGCAACGTCTCGGTGCTGGACGCGTTCCGCTCCGCCGACCAGGTCCTGCTGTCCGGTGTCCAGGGCATCACCGACCTGATCACCACCCCGGGCCTGATCAACCTTGACTTCGCTGACGTCAAGTCCGTGATGCAGGGTGCGGGTTCCGCGCTGATGGGCATCGGCTCGGCCCGCGGCGAAGACCGTGCCGTCAAGGCCGCCGAGCTCGCCATTGCATCACCGCTGCTGGAGGCGTCCATCGATGGCGCCCACGGTGTCCTGCTGTCCATCCAGGGCGGCTCGGACCTGGGCCTGTTCGAAATCAACGAGGCCGCCCGCCTGGTGCAGGAAGTGGCACACCCCGAGGCCAACATCATCTTCGGCGCGGTGATCGACGACGCGCTCGGCGACGAAGCGCGCGTGACCGTGATCGCCGCCGGGTTCGACGACGTCAAGGCCACCTCCCCGTCGATGGACCAGTCCCAGCCCGCTCCGGCGCGCCCTGCCGCCCCCGCACCGGCTCCGGCGCAGGCGCCCGCCTCGGCGCCGGTCCAGCCGCTGCACGCCGGCGTCGGCGCTTCGGGGCTGAGCAACTGGGGCCAGCAGCGCCCCTCGGCCGTGCCGGCCGACTCGGGGTTCGACGTTGACCTGCCCTCTGTCGTTGAGCCGGATCTCTCCGGCCGCCACTCGGACGACCTGGACGTGCCGGACTTCCTGAAGTAGGCCTGCGGTCCACCACGGCAATCTGCACCATGGCACTGCCCTCGGGCGGTGCCATGGTGCTTTCCGGGTTACGGTGTTTGGTATGAGGTTTTCAATGGTTCTGGTTCCTGATGCGGCGGTGTGCTGAGTGTTCTCCTGGCGGACTGAGGTGCGGCCCGGCGTCTGGGCGGCGTTCACCAACGTTGCGGCCGGCAACCTGGCGCTCCATGTCGGCGACGATCCGGCCGCGGTGCGCGGACGCAGGGCGCTGCTCGAGCAGGCCGCCGGGCTGGGGACCCGCCGTTTCCGGTTCATGAACCAGGTCCACGGCAACGAGGTGGCAGTCATCGCCGGTGCGGGCGACGCGGAGGGCCCGGCCCCGACGGCCGATGCCATGGTGTCCGCCCGGGAGCCGCTGGCGGTCATGGTGGCCGACTGCGTGCCGATCGTGCTGGTGGGGGAGCGCGCCGGGGACGGCCCTGCCGAACCCGTGCTGGCGGTCGTCCATGCCGGCCGTCCGGGCCTGGCAGCCGGGGTGGTCCCCGCCGCCGTGACGCAGATGCGTGCGCTGGGAGCGGAAAACATCGGCGCCTGGATCGGCCCGTCCATCTGCGGGAAGTGCTACGAGGTCCCGGAGGGCATGCGCGCGGACGTCGCGGCGCTCGTCCCCGCGGCGTGGTGCACGACCTCCCGCGGCACGCCGGGACTGGACCTGCCCGCCGGGGTCCGCAGCCAGCTGGAGGCCGCCGGGGTCGCCGTCGAATATTCCGGCGGGTGCACCCTGGAGGATGAGGAACTGTTCTCGTACCGCCGCAACAACCACACGGGCCGTTTCGCGGGCCTCGTCTGGACCGGCGCAGGGACGGCGACGGACACGGCAGCCGGCGGGCACGACCCGCGTCTCGCCGAGCTGCGCGAACGGCTCGCGGGCGTCCGGCAGCGGATCGACGCCGCGGTGGCCGGCGCCGGACGCCAGGCCGACCCGCCGCAACTGATCGTGGTGACGAAATTCCACCCCGCCGAGGATGTCGCGCGGCTGGCCGCCCTGGGCGTCACCGACGTCGGCGAAAACCGTGACCAGGAGGCTGCGGACAAGGCAGCCCGGCTGGCGGAACTGCCGCTGCGCTGGCACTTCATCGGCCAGCTCCAAAGCAACAAGGCCAAATCCGTCGTGCGGTATGCCCACGCCGTGCATTCCGTGGACCGGCCCCAGCTGGCCACGGCCCTGGCCAAGGCGGTGCGCGCGGAGCAGGAACGCACCGGCCGGGCGGACCTTGAGTGCTTCATCCAGGTCAGCCTGGACGACGACGCCGACGGCCACCGCGGCGGTGCCCTGCCCGCGGACGTCCCGGGCCTGGCCGAACAGCTCTCGGCGTCCCCGGGCCTGCGGCTGGCCGGGGTGATGGCGGTGGCGCCCCTCGGCGCAGCTCCGGAGGCGGCGTTTGAAAAACTGGCGGAAATCTCCGCCCGGCTCCGCGGCGAATATCCGCAGGCCACCGCCATTTCAGCCGGCATGAGCCAGGACCTCGAAGCGGCCGTCCGTTTCGGGGCGACACACCTACGAATTGGCTCCGATATTCTCGGTCCGCGCCCGGCCTTGCGGTAGGTTCGACGTATTGGAAGGTAAGGGCGGGATTCCAATGCAGTCAAGTCACTAGGCGGCCCGCACACGGACACGATTAGGAGTCGACCATGGCTGGCGCTCTGCGCAAGACAATGATCTATCTTGGGCTCGCTGACGGCGACGAACACTACGAGTCCGAGCATCACACCCCGCACAAGGATGAGGACGATTCCATGGAGCACGACCGCGAGGAGCGCCGCGCGCCGGCCCCCGTCCGCGAGCCACACCGGGAAGAGCCCTACGCCGCCGAAGAGGAATACCGCGCACCCGTGACACCCATCAAGCGAGCGGCCGCGAGCCGCGAAGAAACCACCGGCCTGCGGCAGATCACGACGATCCACCCGCGGTCCTACAACGACGCCAAGCTCATCGGCGAAAGTTTCCGTGACGGCATCCCCGTCATCATGAACGTCACCGACATGGGTGAGGCGGACGCCAAGCGCCTCGTCGACTTCTCCGCCGGCCTCGTGTTCGGCCTGCGCGGCAGCATCGAACGGGTGACCAACAAGGTGTTCCTGCTCTCGCCGTCGTACGTCGAAGTGATCGGCGACGACAAGAAGATCAGCGAGACCCAGGCCAGCTTCTTCAACCAGAGCTAGTCCAGGATCCAGGCAGGGATGCCAGGCAGGGACACCTGCCTGGCATCCCTGCCTGGACATCCGTGTTGGAATAGATGCGTAACCACAGCCAGGACACCGCGGTATCCGGAATGATCATGGAGATATGAGCTAACTCATGGGAATTGTTTTCGGACTTCTCTATATCGCACTGCTGCTCTTTTTTGTCGCGCTGATCATCCGCCTGATCTTCGACTGGGTGCAGATGTTCGCCCGCAGCTGGCGTCCGCGCGGAGTGGCCCTGGTCACCGCCCATGCCGTCTACTCCGTCACGGACAAGCCCCTCAAACTGCTCGGCCGGGTCCTCCCGCCGCTGCGGCTCGGCGGAATCTCGCTGGATCTGGCGTTCCTGGTCCTGTTCCTGGCCGTCTCGGTGGCCATGGGCATCGCCCGGTACTTCACCTACGCGCAGCCGATCGCCACGTAACTCCGGCCGCGGACCAGCTCCGCCGGCCGAAAAGATAGAAAACTCCGGTTTGACACCGCGGTGTTGAATTAGAGGAACCAGACCATATTTAGGTACCGTAGTTTTGACGGCCGGAAGGCCTCCTGACTAACTAGACCAACGAGGTGACCAGATGGCTTTGACGCCAGAAGACGTTGTCAACAAGCGCTTTCAGCCGACCAAGTTCCGCGAAGGCTACGACCAGGACGAGGTTGATGACTTCCTGGACGAGATCGTCGTCGAACTGCGACGCCTGAACCAGGAAAACGACGAGCTGCGCAAGAAGCTCGCCGAAGCCGGTTCCGGCACGGCCGCCAGCTCCGCTGCTGGTGCTCCCGTCGTGGAAAAGGTGCCGGCACCCGTCAAGGCCGAAAAGGAAGACCGCGCCAAGGCAGAAGCCGAGGCCAAGGCCGCCGAAGCCGCCAAGAAGAAGGAAGCCGAGAAGGCTCCCGCCCCGGTGGCAGCCCCGGCTCCCGCCGTCGCCAACCCCTCCGCGGAGTCCGCCGCCGGCCTGCTGGCCATGGCGCAGCAGATGCACGACAAGCACGTCGCCGACGGCGAACAGCAGCGCGACAAGATCATCGCCGAGGCGCAGATCGAAGCCAGCAGCCTCGTCAACGATGCGCAGGAAAAGTCCCGCAAGATCCTGGGCGCCCTCGAGCAGCAGCGCTCCGTGCTGGAACGCAAGGTCGAGCAGCTGCGCGGCTTCGAGCGCGACTACCGGTCCCGCCTGAAGGCCTACATCGAAGGCCAGCTGCGTGACCTGGACGCCCGTGGTTCGGTGGCGGCCCCCGAGGTCGAAGCCAACTAGGACGTTTAGCAAGTATTCTGAAAGCCGGTGGCTGAGGACTCCTCGGCCACCGGCTTTTGGCATTAACCGCCACCCCCGGCACCGGAACGAAAGCACTATGACTGACGCACCAACCCCAGACGCCGCCCGGCCCGCGGACGCCGCGCAGCCCCCGCACTCCGCGGACGCCGCGCAGCCCCCAACGCGCAAACCGCGGCGCGCCGTGCTGCTGTCCCTGTTCGCCGGATTCGCGGTCTTCGCCTACGTCTTCGACCAGCTGACCAAACTCTGGGTCACCGGAACCATGACCGAGGGGGAGCGGATCCCGGTGCTGCCGCCGCTGCTGCACTGGTACTACATCCGTAACTCCGGCGCCGCGTTCTCGATCGGCGAGAACGTCACCTGGGTCTTTACGATCATCATGGCGGCTGTCTCCGTGGCCATCCTGTTCCAGCTGCGCAAGCTTGGCTCCGCCTGGTGGGCGCTGGCGCTGGGGCTGCTGCTGGGCGGTGCGCTCGGCAACCTCACCGACCGGCTGTTCCGGGAGCCCTCGTTCGCGATGGGCCACGTGGTGGACTTCATCCAGCTGCCCAACTTCGCAATCTTCAACATCGCGGACTCGGCCGTGGTGTCCTCGGTAGTGATTATCTGCCTGCTGACGCTGCGCGGCATCACCCTGGACGGGTCACGGCTGAACCCCCGCCACGACAAGGCCGCCAGCGGCCCGGCCGCGCCGGAGTACACCGAACGGGACCAGACCGGGCGGGAACACAATGTCTGAGCCCGGACCGGCCACGACGCCCCGGCACTTTACCGTCCCCGAGGAGCTTGCCGGCACCCGGGTGGACGCCGGCCTGGCGCAACTGATGGACATCTCCCGCTCCCAGGCGGCCACGCTGATCGCCGAGGGCAACGTCAGCAGCCACGGCAAGACCGTGGGGAAGTCCCTCAAGCTCAGCGCCGGCGGCCGGCTCGACGTCGTCGTACCGGAGCGCCGGGACCCCCTGGAAGTCGTGGAGGAAGTTGTGGAAGGCCTGAAAATCCTGCTCGACGACGACGAGTTCGTCGTCGTGGACAAACCTGTCGGTGTCGCGGCGCACCCCTCGCCCGGCTGGGTGGGGCCCACCGTGGTCGGCGGCCTCGCCGGCGCCGGCTACCGGATTTCCACCTCGGGTTCGCCGGAACGCGCCGGGATCGTGCACCGGCTCGACGTCGGCACCTCCGGCGTCATGGTGGTGGCCAAGACCGAGAACGCCTACACGGCGCTGAAGCGGGCCTTCAAGGAACGCACCGTGGACAAGGTCTACCACGCCGTCGTGCAGGGGCTTCCGGACCCGCTGGCCGGCACCATCGACGCGCCGATCGGCCGCCACCCGGGCCACGACTGGCGCTTCGCCGTGATCGAGGACGGCCGGGATTCGGTCACCCACTACGAGGTGCTGGAGGCGTTCGGCAAGGCCTCGCTGGTGGAGGTGCATCTGGAAACCGGCCGCACCCACCAGATCCGGGTGCACTTCGCCGCGCTGCGCCACCCCTGCGCCGGCGACCTGACCTACGGCGCGGATCCCCGGCTCGCCGCCACCCTGGGCCTCACCCGGCAGTGGCTGCACGCCCGGCAACTGTCCTTCGACCACCCGAGGACCGGGGAGCGGGTCACGGTGACCAGCGAGTACCCGCAGGACCTCCGGTACGCCCTCGAGGTGCTGGAGTCCGGCCAGGCCTGACCGGCCGCGTGCCGGGCACGGAAGTGTCCGGGCCCGGCACTAGAATGATTCGGTGACTTCCAGCAACAACTCGTTCGTCCACCTCCACAACCACACCGAGTACTCCATGTTGGACGGTGCGGCCCGGCTCGGGGAACTCTTCGATGAGACCGAACGGCTGGGCATGCCCGCCCTGGCCACCACGGACCACGGCTACCTCTTCGGGGCATTCGACTTCTGGAAGCGCGCCACCGACAAGGGCATCAAACCGATCATCGGCGTCGAGGCCTACGTCACGCCGGGTACCGCGCGCACCGACAAGACCCGGGTGCGCTGGGGCGAAGAGAGCCAGCGCAAGGACGACATCTCCGGCGGCGGCGCGTACACCCACATGACGCTGCTCAGCTACAACAACACCGGCATGCGGAACCTGTTCCGCGCCTCCTCGATCGCCTCGCTCGACTCGGTCTTCGGCAAATGGCCCCGGCTGGACCGGGAACTGCTGAACACCTACTCCGAGGGCCTGATCGCCACCACCGGCTGCCCGTCCGGCGAGGTCCAGACGAGGCTCCGGCTCGGCCAGTACCGGGAAGCCGTCGAGGCCGCGGCCGAGTTCCGGGACATCTTCGGCGCCGAGAACTACTTCTGCGAACTCATGGACCACGGCCTGGACATCGAGCGGCGCGTCACCGGCGACCTGCTGCGCCTGGCCAAGGAACTGAACCTCCCGCTGGTGGCCACCAACGACCTGCACTACACGCACGAGCACGACGCCAAGGCGCACGAGGCCCTGCTGGCCATCCAGTCCGGGTCCACCCTGCTGGAGCCCACGTACGACAACGGCGGCTCACGCTTTGCGTTCTCCGGCAGCGGGTACTACCTGAAGTCGCCGCAGGAAATGCGGGAACTGTTCCGGGACCACCCCGACGCCTGCGACAACACCCTGCTGATCGCCGAACGCTGCGAGGTGTCGTTCAACACCGGCGCCAACTACATGCCCCGGTTCCCCTGCCCCGAAGGCGAGGACGAAACGTCCTGGCTGGTCAAGGAAGTGGACAAGGGCCTCCGCTACCGCTACCCGGCGGGCATCCCGGACAAGGTCCGCCAGCAGGCCGATTACGAGCTGGACGTCATCACCTCGATGGGCTTCCCGGGTTACTTCCTGGTGGTGGCCGACTTCATCAACTGGGCCAAGAACAACGGCATCCGGGTCGGCCCGGGCCGCGGCTCCGGTGCGGGCTCCATGGTGGCGTACGCCATGCGCATCACCGACCTCGACCCGCTGCACCACGGCCTGATCTTCGAGCGCTTCCTGAACCCGGACCGCGTCTCCATGCCCGACTTCGACGTCGACTTCGATGACCGGCGCCGCTCCGAAGTGATCGACTACGTGACGCGCAAGTACGGCGACGAACGCGTCGCGATGATCGTCACCTACGGCACCATCAAGACCAAGCAGGCGCTCAAGGACTCCTCCCGCGTGCTGGGGTACCCCTTCAGCATGGGCGAGACGCTGACCAAGGCCCTGCCGCCGGCAGTGATGGCCAAGGACATCCCGCTGGCCGACATCCAGAACCCCGAAGCCAAGCGCTACGGCGAGGCCGGCGACTTCCGGCAGCTGATCAGTACCGACCCGGAAGCCGCGAAAGTCTTCGAGACCGCCCTGGGCATCGAAGGCCTGAAGCGGCAGTGGGGCGTCCACGCGGCCGGCGTCATCATGTCCTCGGACCCGATCATCGACGTCATCCCGATCATGCGCCGCTTCCAGGACGGCCAGGTCATCACGCAGTTCGACTACCCGACCTCCGAAGGCCTCGGCCTGATCAAGATGGACTTCCTGGGCCTGCGGAACCTGACGATCATTTCCGACGCCCTGGAAAACATCAAAATGAACCGCGGTGAGGACCTGGACCTGGAGTCCCTGGCCCTCGACGACGCCGCCTCCTACGAACTGCTGGCCCGCGGCGACACCCTGGGCGTGTTCCAGCTCGACGGCGGGCCGATGCGGTCGCTGCTCAAGCTGATGAAGCCCGACAACTTCGAAGACATCTCCGCCGTGCTGGCGCTCTACCGGCCGGGCCCCATGGGCGCCAACGCGCACACCGACTACGCGCTGCGCAAGAACAAGATCCAGGAAGTCATCCCGATCCACCCGGAGCTCGAGGAACCGCTGGCCGAGATCCTCGGCGGCACCTACGGCCTGATCGTGTACCAGGAGCAGGTCATGGCCGTGGCGCAGAAGCTCGCCGGCTACACCCTGGGCCAGGCCGACATCCTGCGCCGCGCCATGGGCAAGAAGAAGAAATCCGAGCTGGACAAGCAGTTTGCCGGCTTCTCCCAGGGCATGCAGGACAACGGCTACTCGATGGCCGCGGTCAAGACCCTCTGGGACATCCTGCTGCCCTTCTCCGACTACGCCTTCAACAAGGCGCACTCGGCCGCGTACGGGGTGATCTCCTACTGGACCGCCTACCTGAAGGCGCACTACGCGCCGGAATACATGGCGGCGCTGCTGACCTCCGTGGGCGATGACAAGGACAAATCGGCGATCTACCTGAACGAATGCCGGCGCATGGGCATCACGGTCCTGCCGCCGGACGTCAACGAATCGGCGCTCAACTTCACCCCGGTCGGCAACGACATCCGCTTCGGCATGGGCGCCATCCGCAACGTCGGGGCCAACGCCGTCGACGCGATGGTGGCCGCGCGCGAACGCGAGGGCGCCTACACCTCCTTCAAGGACTACCTGATGAAGGTGCCGGCGGTCGTCTGCAACAAGCGCACCATCGAATCGCTGATCAAGGCCGGCGCCTTCGACTCGCTGGGCCACCACCGCCGGGCCCTCGCGATGATCCACGAAGAGGCCATCGACTCGGTCATCACGCTCAAGCGCAACGAGGCGATCGGACAGTTCGACCTCTTCGCCGGCATCGATGACACCGAGTCGGAGTCCTCGCTGAGCATCGAGATCCCCGAGCTGCCCGAGTGGGAGAAGAAGGACAAGCTCTCCTTCGAACGCGACATGCTGGGACTCTACGTCTCGGACCACCCGCTGCAGGGCCTCGAGGGGCTGCTGAGCCAGCACGCGGACCAGTCCATCACCTCGATCATCGCCGAGGACGGCCCGCACGACGGCGCCATCATCACCATCGCGGGCATGATCACCTCACTGAGCCGGCGGATCGCCAAGGCCAGCGGCAACGCCTACGCGCGGGCCGAGATCGAGGACCTGGGCGGCTCCGTGGAGGTGATGTTCTTCGGGCAGGTCTACGGCCCGATCGCCTCCGTGCTGGCCGAGGACCTGATCGTCGTCGTCAAGGGCCGGCTGCAGCGCCGCGACGACGGCGCGGTGGCGCTGAACTGCATGGAACTCTCGGTACCGGACCTCAGCGAAGGCCTCGACGGGCCGCTGGTCATCACCATGCCGACGCACAAGGCCACCGAGGCCGTGGTGAACGAACTCGGCGAGGTGCTCAGGACCCACCGCGGCAAGTCGGAGGTGCGGCTGCACCTGCACGGCGACTCCCGGGTGGAGGTGATGGGGCTGCCCGTGCATCTGCGCGTCAACCCCAGCCCGTCCCTGTTCGGCGACCTGAAGGTGCTGCTCGGCCCGACCTGCCTGGACAGCTAGGCCCGCACCGCCACCAGCGCCGTTTCGACGGTTCCCTGCGCACTCGATGTTTCCGCCAGTCGAGGGGGCACGGAACCGTCTAAACGGGCGGGCAGCGTCAGATCTCGTAGTCCAGCGGCACCGGCTGGCTGTAGCTGCCCCCGTGGTACAGCAGCGGCGCGCCGTCGCCGCCGACTGCGCCGTCGACCACTTCGACGACCACCACGGCGTTGTTCTCGAAGGAGAGCCGCATCTGGATCTTGCCGATCAGCCAGCCGGACACGTCCTTGAGGATCGGCACCTCGTGCGGGCCCAGGTCCCAGTGGTCGCCCTCGAACCGGTTGCTGGTGCGGGCGAAACGGTCGGCGAGCTCCTGGTTCTCCAGACCGAGCATGTGCACGCCCGATGTAGCTGGAGTTGGCCACCGCGGGCCAGGACCTGGACGTGCGGGCCATGTTGAAGGTGAAGCGCGGCGGCT
Source organism: uncultured Actinomycetota bacterium (assembly GCA_963698285.1). GTDB lineage: Bacteria > Actinomycetota > Actinomycetes > Actinomycetales > Micrococcaceae > Arthrobacter. The sequence goes on from CAVOQF010000023.1 coordinate 131,264, forward strand.
TGGCCGAAAGCGACGCCACCGAGGTGGCGGTGAAGCCGTAGGGGACGCCGTTGTAGTTCACGGTGATGATGGCGACGCCGGCCGCGTGCCGGCGGAACATCTCCTTGAACGTACCTTCGAAGGCTTCTTCGGCTGAGGCCACTGTGGTTCATCTCCCTGTGCTCTGCGACTGGTTCTCCTGCCAGCCTATTCCGGCGGGCCCGGCCCGCGGTATTCGGCCGGTGCCATCCGCTCCGTCGGCTGTCACGGGCGGGCGGCGGCGTGATGTCCGGCGCCCGCCGGATCCTTTGTTAAGGTTTGTTGCATGACACAACCCGCGGTCCACCAGCCCGTTGACCACCACGACGGCGGCGCCCTGCCGGTCGGCGCCGTCCGGCCCGGCCGCGCCGGGCTGCTGCCCGCACTGCCGTGGAAGGGGCTCGTCGCGATCGCCGCGGCAGGGCTTCCGGTGGGCCTGCTCTGGTGGCTCCTGGCGCCGACCGGGCTGAACCTCATCACCCGCGACCCTGCGCTGGCCGCCGGCAGCAACCCCGAGACCTGGCTGCCCCGGGACCTGGTCCTGGCCGGGCTGTTCCTGCTGGCCGGCTGCCTGTCCGGGGTCCTGATCGCCGGCAACCGGCCCGCCCGGCTGGGCAACCGCGACGGTGGTCCTGGCCGTCGCCGCCGGCGCCGCGGGCGCCCTCCTGGCCTGGGGGACCGGCGTGCTCGCCGGCAGCTGGTGGGGCGCCGCGGAGGACACCTCGGCCAGCGCCAGCATCGCGTTCTCGCTGCGCGCCTACGCCATGCTGGCTCATCTGGCCGGCCGCCATCGCCGCTGGCCATCTTCTTCGCCACGGTGTTCGGCCACTCCGAGCCGGACCAGGCGACCGGGCCGCAGGCCTCGGCCAGCGCGCCCGGACGCCGGGACGCTCCGGGCGGGGTGCCGCGTAACAGCGTCCGGCCCGGCCCGGCCGGCGCGTAAAATGGACGCGTGACCCCAACTGCTGACAGCCCTGAACCCCGGCTCCCTGCGCACCCTCCGCCACTCAACTACCGCACCGTGGACGTCCGCGGGCAGCGGTTGTCCCTCGCCGGGCTCCGCGCCGCCGTCCCGCGGGCGCAGCACGGCACCGTGGCCGACGCCGAGCAAAAGGTCCTGGACATCATCTCGGCGGTCCGCACGCGGGGCTTCGAGGCGCTGCGGGAGCTGGCGCTGAAATTCGACGGCGTCGAACAGGCCCACCCGCGCGTACCCGCCGAAGCCCTCCAGGCCGCCCTGGACGGCCTGGACCCGGCCGTGCGCGCCGCCCTGGAGGAGTCCATCCGCCGGGCACGGCACTTCGCCGACGCGCAGCGTCCGGCCGACACCGACGTCGAACTCGGCGAAGGCGCCGTGGTCGGCCAGAACTGGGTCCCGGTGGCCCGCGTCGGGCTCTACGTCCCGGGCGGACTGGCGGTCTACCCGTCCTCGGTGATCATGAACGTCGTCCCGGCGCTGGCCGCCGGCGTGGAATCGATCGCCCTGGCCTCGCCGCCGCAGAAGGACTTCGGCGGACTGCCGCACCCCACGATCCTGGCGGCCGCATGCCTGCTGGGCATCGAGGAGGTCTACGCGATCGGCGGCGCCCAGGCCATCGCCGCGTTCGCCTACGGCATTCCCGGCGGCACCGGCCCCGGCGGAGGCAGCCGCCGGCATCGACCCGGTCGACGTCGTCACCGGGCCGGGCAACATCTTCGTGGCCACCGCCAAGCGGCTGGTCAAGGGCGTGGTGGGGATCGACTCGGAGGCCGGAACCACCGAGATCGCGATCCTGGCCGACGCCACGGCGCGCCCGGAACTGGTCGCCGCCGACCTGATCAGCCAGGCCGAGCACGACCCGCAGGCCGCTTCCGTGCTGATCACCGACTCGGAGGAGCTCGCCGCCGCCGTCCGCCGCGAACTCGACGTCCAGGCCGCCGCGACCAAGCACGGCGCCCGGGTCCGGGAGGCACTGTCCGGCCCGCAGTCCGGCGTGGTCCTGGTCGATGACCTCGAGCAGGGCATCGCCGCCTGCGACGCCTACGCCGCCGAACACCTCGAAGTCATGACCGCGGACGCCGCCGGCGTGGCCGCGCGGATCCGCAACGCCGGCGCCATCTTCGTGGGGGACTACAGCCCCGTCAGCCTGGGCGACTACTGCGCCGGATCCAACCACGTGCTGCCCACGAGCGGCACGGCCGCCTTCTCATCCGGGTTGAACGTGACCACCTTCCTGCGCGCCATCCAGGTGGTCAACTACAGCCGGGCGGCGCTGGAGGAGGTCAGCGGCCACATTGTCAGCCTCTCCGGCGCGGAGGACCTGCCCGCGCACGGCGAGGCGGTCACCGCCCGGTTCGCCACGGGGGGCTAGCCGGGCCGCCGGAGCGGCCAAACCACAACATGTAGTAATTACAGGCTTGTTATTCAGCAACATCTAGTCGTAAACTGATTCGGAAGCGCCATCGCGGTGCTCCGGCCCGTTCATGGGGTCCAGGCTTGCGGCAGGGGAGGGACCGACGTGTATTGCCCGTTCTGCCGTAATCCCGATTCGCGCGTGGTGGACAGCCGCATCGCCGACGACGGCTCCGCCATCCGGCGCCGCCGGCAGTGCCCGGAATGCGGCCGCCGCTTCACCACCGTGGAAACCACCAGCCTGACCGTCATCAAGCGCTCCGGCGTCGGCGAGCCGTTCAGCCGCAGCAAGGTCATCAACGGCGTGCGCAAGGCCTGCCAGGGCCGCCCCGTCACGGAAGACGACCTCGCCATGCTGGCACAGGAGGTCGAGGAGACGATCCGCGCGCTCCGGCGCCGCCGAAATCGACGCCCACGAGGTGGGTCTTGCGATCCTGAACCCCCTGCAGCGCCTCGACGAGGTGGCCTACCTGCGCTTCGCCAGCGTGTACCAGGCCTTCGAATCGCTGGAAGACTTCGAGTCCGCCATCGCCCTGCTCCGCCATGAGGCCGAGTCCAAGGGGCTGGAAGGCAAGAACTCGCAGAAGAGCCCGCTCTAGGCTCAACCAAGTTCCGGTGGTGGCAGCGGAGGGGAAGCCGCGGCCACCACCGGCTCCAACAGGTGGGTTTACTTGGCCAGCTTGTGCGTCAGGGCAACCTCGATCGCCGCGCCCACGATGCCGGCGTCATTCTTCAGTTCGGCCGGCACGATCGGCGTGCGCAGCGACAGGTGCGGCAGGTACTCGTCCGCGCGCTTGGAGATGCCGCCGCCCACGATGAACAGTTCCGGGGAGAACAGGAATTCGACGTGGGAGAAGTAGCGCTGCAGCAGCACGCTGTACTGCGCCCAGCTCAGGCCGTCGCGCTCCCGGGCGACGGCGGAAGCCTTGCTTTCGGCGTCGAAGCCGTCGATTTCCAGGTGGCCCAGTTCGGCGTTGGGGACGAGCTTGCCGTCGAAGATGAAGGCGGAGCCGATGCCGGTGCCGAGGGTGATCACCAGGACCGTGCCGGCGACGCCTTCGCCGGCTCCGTAGCGTGCCTCGGCCAGACCCGCGGCGTCGGCGTCGTTGATGACCTCCACGGGCCGGCCCAGGCGGGCAGTCAGCATCGCGTCGATGTCCAGGTTCAGCCACGAGTGGTCAACGTTCGCCGCCGAGTGGACCACGCCGTGCTGGATGATTCCGGGAAAAGTGACACCCACCGGCGAGTCTGCTGCCGGGGCATCGGGCCGCTTGGACAGCTCCGCGACGACCTTGGCGACGACTTCGGCCACGGCTTCCGGGGTGGACGGCTGCGGGGTGGGCACGCGGAGCCGGTCGCCCACCAGCTTGCCCTTCTTCAAATCGACGATTCCGCCCTTGATGCCGGTGCCACCGATGTCAATGCCGATCAGGGGGGCGTTCTTCTTCGACTTCTCGTCCTTCTTGGCCAATGTGTTTCCGTTCGTGGCAGGGGAGGGTGGCTCGGTGGGGTGTTGCGCGGTCAGGGGAGGGTGAGGACCTCTGCGCCGGACTCCGTGACCAGCAGGGTGTGCTCGAACTGCGCGGTCCGCTTGCGGTCGCGGGTCACGACCGTCCAGTCGTCGGCCCACATGTCCCAGTCGACCGTGCCGAGGGTCAGCATGGGCTCGATCGTGAAGACCATGCCGGCCTCGATCACGGTGTTGTAGGCCGGTGCGGCGTCGTAGTGCGGGATGATCAGCCCGGTGTGGAAGGCCTCGCCGACGCCGTGCCCGGTGAAGTCCCGGACGACGCCGTAGCCGAAGCGCTTGGCGTAGGACTCGATGGTCCGGCCGATGACGTTGATTTCGCGGCCCGGGGCCACCGCCCGGATCGCCCGGCGCAGCGACTCCTCCGTGCGTTCGACGAGCAGCCGGGATTCCTCGTCGACGTCGCCGACGAGGAACGTGTAGTTGGTGTCGCCGTGCACGCCGCCGATGAAGGCGGTGATGTCGATGTTGAGGATGTCGCCATCTTGGACCACCGTGCTGTCCGGGATGCCGTGGCAGATGACCTCGTTGAGCGAGGAGCACAGGGACTTCGGGAAACCGCGGTAGCCGAGCGTGGACGGGTACGCCTTGTGGTCGAGCAGGAACTCATGCCCCACCCGGTCCAGTTGGTCCGTGGTGACGCCGGGGGCGATGTGCTTGCCGACCTCGACGATCGCCTGGGCCGCAAGCCGGGAAGCGATCCGGATTTTCTCGATGGTCTCCGCGGACTTGACCTCGGAACCCGTGAACTTTGCCGGGGCCGGCTTGCCGACGTATTCAGGGCGCGGAATGGACGCCGGCACGGCACGCTGGGGGCTGACTGTCCCCGGGACGAGGGTGCCGATGGGTGCAGTCGAGGTCAGAGAAGGCATAGATTGATTCTATAAGCCCCCGGCCGCAGGCCGGAACCGCGCGCGAGAAGGAGCCCCGATGCCCGAGTACTGGTACAACGTCAACACGCACGAGATCGAGGAAGACGCCCTGTCCGACTGGACCCAGCTGATCGGCCCCTACAAGACCCGCGCGGAAGCCGAACACGCGCTCGAAAAGGTCAAGGCCCGCAACGAGGCCTGGGACAAGGACGAGGACGACGCGTAACGGCCGGTTCGGCTAGAACGAGTGCTCCGGGCCGGGGAACTGGCCCGAGCGGACGTCGTCGCCGTAGGCTTTCGCGGCGTCGCTCAGGGTGGTCCGCAGGTCCGCGTACTGCTTGACGAACCGGGCCATCTTCCCGCCCCGCAGGCCGGCCATGTCCTGCCACACCAGCACCTGGCCCGTGGTTGCGTTGCCGGCCCCAATGCCGATGGTGGGGACCTCGACGGCGGCGTCCACGGCAGCCGCCGTCGGCGCCGGAACCATTTCCATCAGCACGCAGAACGCGCCGGCGTCGGCGAGGGCGACGGCGTCGTCGATCAGCCGCTGGGCGTCGTCGCCGCGGCCCTGGACGCGGTAGCCGCCGAGGGCGTGCTCGCTTTGCGGCGTGAAGCCGATGTGCGCCATGACCGGGATGCCGGCCTGGACCATGGCCCGGACGGTCTCGGCGTAGAACTTTCCGCCCTCGATCTTGACCGCGTGGGCCAGGCCCTCCTTGAGGAAGCGCACGCCCGTCGCCACGGCCTGCTGGGCGGAAACCTCGTAACTGCCGAACGGCAGGTCGGCCACCACGAGGGCGCGCCGGGCCGAGCGGGTCACGGCGCGGCACAGCGGGATCAGCTCATCGACCGTGACGGGCAGGCTGGTTTCATTGCCAAAGACATTGTTGGAGGCCGAATCTCCCACGAGCAGCACCTCGATGCCGGCCTGGTCGAAGATTTCGGCGGTGTACTGGTCGTATGCGGTCAGCATGGCGAAGTGCTCGCCGTTGAGCTTCGCCTGGCGCAGGTGGTGGGTACGGATTTTGGCGACCGGTTTGGCGCCGGCGGCTGTGGCGCCGGTGTCTTTGGCACCGGCGTCCGACGCCGGCGGCTGGGCGTCGGCGGAGCCCGCCGGGACGGCGGACGCGGGGCCGTTGCCGTAGGGGGCGGCGAGTTCTGCGGACATGCTGGAATCGGTGTTGTTGCTGGGGGCCATGCCACGAGCGTAGTGCGATACCCGGGGTACTAGCTACTGCGCGGCGGCAGCAGCCGCGTGGAACCCGTCACAAACGGCGCCTTCCGGGACCGGTGCGGGGCGCCGGAACGCGCGCCCGGGGGCCTTTGTGTAAACGGCGTGTTACGCGGGTGCGCTACGCCAGCAATCCCCGGGAATGCTGGGTAGAGTGATTCGTGAGCAGCTGCGGGCGCCGGCCAAACGAGTAGTCGGGACGGGCCCGGGGCACGGACGTAGACCCGGAAAGAGGCACCATGGACCGCCAGCAAGAGTTTGTCCTGCGGACGATCGAAGAGCGTGACGTGCGCTTCGTGCGCCTCTGGTTCACCGACGTCGTGGGGTCGCTGAAGTCCGTGGCCCTCGCCCCCGCCGAGGTGGAGGGTGCCTTCGAGGAGGGCCTGGGCTTCGACGGTTCCTCGATCGAGGGCCTGGCCCGCGTCTTCGAGTCGGACATGCTGGCCCAGCCTGACCCCTCCACCTTCCAGATCCTGCCGTGGCGCGGCGAGACCGAAGCGACCTCGCGGATGTTCTGCGACATCCTGACGCCCGACGGCGAGCCCTCCGCCGCGGATCCGCGCAACGTGCTCAAGCGCAACCTGGCCAAGGCCGCGGACATGGGCTTCACCTGCTACACCCACCCCGAAATCGAGTTCTACCTGCTCAAGTCCCAGCAGCCCGGCCCGGACGGCGCGCCGATCCCGGTGGACGAGGGCGGCTACTTCGACCACGTGCCCGGCGGCGTGGCGCAGGACTTCCGGCGGACCGCCGTGACCATGCTCGAATCGGTGGGGATCTCGGTCGAGTTCAGCCACCACGAGGCCGGTCCCGGCCAGAACGAGATCGACCTGCGCTACGCGGATGCCCTGCAGACCGCGGACAACATCATGACCTTCCGCACCGTGATCAAGGAGGTCGCGCTGCAGCAGGGGACCTACGCGACGTTTATGCCCAAGCCGTTCACCGCGCACCCCGGTTCCGGCATGCACACGCACTTCTCGCTGTTCGAGGGCGACACCAACGCCTTCTACGAGGCCGGCGCGGAGTTCCAGCTCTCCGAAACCGCCCGGCAGTTCATCGCCGGCATCCTCAAGCACGCCCCCGAGTTCACCGCGGTGACCAACCAGTTCGTGAACTCGTACAAGCGGCTCTGGGGCGGGGGAGAAGCCCCGAGCTACCTGAGCTGGGGCCACAACAACCGCTCCGCGCTGGTCCGGGTGCCGTTGTACAAGCCGGGCAAGGGCCAGTCCGCCCGGATCGAATACCGCGGCATCGACTCCGCCGCCAACCCGTACCTCGCCTACGCGGTGCTGCTGGGCGCCGGGCTCAAGGGCATCGAGGAGGGCTACCAGCTGCCCGCCGCCGCCGAGGACGACATCTGGTCGCTGAGCTCGGCCGAGCGCCGCGCCATGGGCCACGACCCGCTGCCGGCCAGCCTGCACGACGCGATCCGCACCATGGAGGACTCCGAGCTGATGCCGCAGATCCTGGGCGAGCAGGTCTTCGAGCACTTCCTGCGCAACAAGCGCGCCGAGTGGCAGGACTACCGCCTGCAGGTGACGCCCTACGAGCTGCAGCGCAACCTGGCCATCCTCTAGGCGGCCGCGGTGAGCCTGGCACGGCGCCTGATCGCCGCAGGTTTCAACGACCTGGAGAAGGGCGAGCGCTTCCTGGCCGCGCCGGAGCTGGACGGCCTGGACCAGGACGCCCTGTTCGCCGGGCTGCAGCTGGCCGCCAACCCGGACACGGCGCTGCAGTCGCTGGTCCGGCTGATCGAGAAACACCCGGACCTGCGGAAGCTGGCCGCGGCGGAACCCGACCGCAGCGAACCGCTCTACCGGGTCCTCGGCGCGTCCGAGGCCCTCGGCGAGTTCCTCATCCGGCACCCGGAGCACCTGGACGCGTTCCACGCGCCGGCCAGCCCCGAACCGGTGCCCGCCGACGCGGCCGCGCTGCGCACCCGGCTCCTGCAGTCCGTCCGTGCCGATCCGAAAGCCGCCCGTCCGGTGGCGGGGCTGACCGGGCAGGAAGGGTACGCCGCCCTCCGCACGGCCTACCGGCGCGGACTCGTCGAGCTCGCCGATCAAGGACCTCTGCGCCGCCGATCCGCTCGACTTCATGCCCGCCGTCGGGCGCCGAACTGGCCGACCTCGCCGGCGCCGCGATCGAGGCTGCCCTGGCCGTGTCCCGGGCCGAGGCGGCGGAGCAGTTCAGCGCCGGCGGAGGTGGCCGACGTCGGCCTGGCCGTGATCGGGATGGGCAAGTGCGGCGCCCGCGAACTCAACTACATTTCCGACGTCGACGTCATCTACGTGATCGACGCCGGCGCGCAGGAGGACTCCCGGGCCAACACCATCGGCACCGCCCTGGCCTCGGGGATTTCGCGGGCCATCATGTCCACCAGCCGGGAGCCGGGCCTGTGGGAGGTGGACGCCAACCTCCGGCCGGAGGGAAAGTCCGGGCCGCTGGTGCGCACCCTGGCCTCGCATGAGAGCTACTACGCGCGCTGGGCCGAGAGCTGGGAGTTCCAGGCGCTGCTCAAGGCCCGCACCATCGCCGGCGACGCCGCCCTCGGCGCCCGCTACGAGGCCGCGGTCGCGCCGCTGATCTGGGCTTCCGCCGGCCGCGAAGGGTTCGTCGAGTCGGTCCGGTCGATGCGCCGCCGGGTCACCGAGCACATCCCGGCCGAGGAGGAGCAGCGGCAGATCAAGCTGGGCCGCGGCGGGCTGCGCGACGTCGAATTCACCGTCCAGCTGCTCCAGCTGGTGCACGGCAAGTCGGATGAGACGCTGCGCTGCCGGGACACCACCTCGGCGATTGCGGCGCTCTCCGCCGGCGGCTACATCGGACGCTCCGACGCCAGGGAGTTCGACCGCGACTACCGCTACCTGCGGCTGCTCGAACACCGGATCCAGCTGTTCCAGCTGCGCCGCACCCACCTCATGCCGGTCAAGGAAGCCTCGCTGCGTTCCCTCGCCAAGGCGGTGCTGGGCCCGTTCTCCAACGAACGCCCGCACCCGGACGCGCTGCTCGCGGCGTGGCGGAAGACCAAGCGCTCCGTGCGGGAACTGCACGAACGCATCTTCTACCGGCCCCTGCTCAACACCGCCGCCGCGCTCAGCAGCGAGGAGGCCAGGCTCACCCCCGAGGCCGCGCAGGGCCGGCTCGCCGCGCTCGGCTACCTCGATCCGCCCGGCGCCATGCGGCACATCGAGGCGCTCACCGGCGGGGTCAGCCGCCGCGCCGCGCTGCAGCGGCAGCTGCTGCCCATCCTGCTCGGCTGGCTCGCCGAAGGGGTGGACCCCGACGGCGGGCTGCTGGCCTTCCGCCGGGTCAGCGAGGCGCTCGGCACCACCCACTGGTACCTCGGGCTGCTCCGGGATTCGACGGCGGCAGCCGAGCGGCTCTGCCACGTGCTCTCCAACTCCCGGCTGATCTCGGACCTGCTGGAGGTCTCGCCCGAATCGGTGGCGTGGCTCGGCTCGGACAAGGACCTCGTCCCGCTCAGCTACGAGGCGCAGTGGCTGGAAATCACCTCCAAGATGTCCCGGCACGCGGACCCGGAAAGCGCCATGCGCCTGATCCGGCTGATCCGGCGCCGGGAAATCCTCCGGATCGCCATCGCCGACAGCGCCGGGCTGCTGGACCAGGACCAGGTGGGCGCGGCGCTGGCCGACACCGACCGCGCCGCGGTGCTCGGTGCGCTCCGGGTGGCCGAGACGGTCGTCACGCGCCGGGGAGCCGCTGAAGACCCAGGTGCTGGTGGTGGCGATGGGACGCCAGGGCGGCCGGGAGATCGGCTACGGCTCCGACGCCGACGTCATGTACGTGCACCGTGGCCTGCCCGGCGTCCCGGAGGACGAGGCGCAGCAGCAGGCGGCCCGGATCGTCGGCAAGCTCTCCAGCCTGCTGACCCAGCCGCTCAAGCCGGCCATCCTGGCCGAGCGCGTGCTGATGGTGGACGCGGACCTGCGCCCGGAGGGCAAGAGCGGGCCGATGGTGCGGTCCCTGGAGTCGTACGCCGAGTACTACCGCCGCTGGTCCCTGATCTGGGAGGCCCAGGCGTTGCTGCGGGCCAAGCCGATGGCCGGCGACGACGAGCTCGCCGCCGACTTCGTGGCGCTGATTGACCCGATCCGGTACCCGGACGCGATTTCCGACCAGGACGTCCGGGAGGTCAGGCGGGTCAAGGCGCGCGTGGAGTCCGAGAGGCTGCCCCGCGGTGCGGATCCGGCGCGGCACCTGAAGCTGGGCCGCGGCGGCCTGAGCGACGTCGAATGGCTCGCCCAGCTGCTGCAGCTGCGGCACGCCGGCCGGCACCCGGAGCTGCGGACCACCTCCACCGTGCAGGCCCTCGAAGCGGCCGCCGGCCTTGAACTGCTGGAGGCCGGGGAAGTGGTGCTGCTGCTCCGGGCCTGGCGGCTCGCAAGCCGGATCCGCTCGGCCAACGTGATCTGGACCGGCCGGGCCTCGGACCTGTTGCCCTCCTCCCGGCGCGACCTGGAGGCGGTGGCCCGCTGGTGCGGCTACGGCCAGGGGAACGCGGCCGCGCTGGAGGAGGACTACCTGCGGCTCAGCCGGCGGGCCCGCGCCGTCTTTGAACGGGTCTTTTACGGCCAGTAGCCGGCCCGGCGCAGCCGGCCGGCCGCTACTGACGCGCCAGGGGCGGCGGTGCTACCTTGGGGCGCATGACCAGGCAACTGTTTGTGAACCTGCCCGTGAAAGACCTCGCGAAGACGGTGGAGTTCTTCACCGCGCTGGGGTTTTCCTTCAACCCCGACTTCACCGATGAGAATGCGAGCTGCATGATCGTCAACGACGACGCGTTCGTCATGCTGCTCGTCGAGTCCTACTTCAAGACCTTCACCTCCAAGACTGTCGCAGACGCGCGCAGCAGCAGCGAGGCGATCATGTCCTTCTCGCTGGAAAGCCGCGAGGCCGTGGACGGGCTGGTCAGGACCGCGCTGACCTCCGGCGGAACGCCGTCGGAGGAGGCCCAGGACTACGGCTTTATGTACACGCACAGCTTCCAGGACCCTGACGGCCACCTCTGGGAAGTGTTCTGGATGGACCCGGCCGGGCCGCCCAAGGACGCCGCGCTGTAGCGTTCGAAGCACCCCGCCGGCGTGGGTAGGCTTCGTATATGGCTGGACACGTGTGGCTGCTGCCGCTGAAGGACCTCGACGACGACGCGCGCGCCATCAAGCTGGGGGAGGTCGCCGGACTTGAAGTCGCACCCGGCCAGGGGAAATTCGTCGGGGACCCGCTGCGGATGACGCTGATCGGGCTCGAAGAGGACTCCCGGCACCCCTTTGTCGTCGACGTCGACGGCGCCGCGGTCGGCGTCCTGACGCTGCAGGCCGGGGCGGCCACCCTGGCCGGCTGGCCGGACGACACCTCGGTCTGGCTCCTGCGCGGCTTCCTGATCGACCGCCGGCAGCAGGGCAAAGGCCTGGGCACGCTGGCAGCGGAGGCCGCCGTGCAGGCGGCAGCGAAACTGACGGCAGCCCTCGGCGGCGGTCAGGCCGGCGTCGTCCTGTCCGTGAACGAGGCGAATCCCGCCGGGCAGGCCGCCTACCGGAAGGCCGGTTTCGAGGACCGCGGGCAGTACCTGGGCGGCGACGCGGGCCCGCAGCGGACCATGTACCGGGCGTTCTAAGCCGCCTACGGGCCCGCTGTGCCCGGACTCCATAGGCCGGGCGGCCTGGCCGGGCCTTGGGGGACGGGATCCTGCAGCTTGTAGACTGCTGCGGTACGTGGTCCCCGATGATTAGGAGCAGTCAATGAACTACACCGGAACCCACTCGGAGAAGGCCGTGCTGGCCGGCGACCTGGACCGGCGTCACGTGGGACAGACGCTCAGTTTCCAGTCCAACGAGTTCACCGTCGTCTTCGGCACCATCGCCGGCATCGCCAGGACTGAAGCGCGGGTCTATCTGGCCCTCCTCGGCGTCGCTGGCGGCACCCACCTGAAGGAAGAGTTTGACCTGCCCGTCGGTCAGACCGTGTATCTGCAACCGGATCCGCTCACCAGCGCGGAAAAGAGCCTGTCGGACGCAGGGAAGATCGTAAAGGACAAGATCGACGAGATCGCGAAGAATATCCGCGACCGGCAACAGAACCCCGATTCGCCGTAATCGACTGCCGCCGGCCAGACGAAGAAGAGTCCGCCCGGGCTGCCATCGCCGGCAGCCCGGGCGGACTCATTTCCGCTGCGGGGCCTCGGCGGCGACGCGGGCCCGCAGCGGACCATGTTCCGGGCGTTCTGACCGGCCCGCCGTAGACTGGCGCGCATGAGCACAGACACCGCCGCCGATCCGCGGATCGAGCCGGCGCCCCGCACGGACGAGCGAACCACCCTCTCCGAATTCCTCAGCTGGCAACGGCAGACTTTGGAACTCAAGTGCGCGGGCCTCGCCCCGGACGAACTGGCCCGGCGGGCCGTGGAACCATCCGCGATCTCGCTGCTGGGCCTGGTGCGGCATATGGCCGACGTCGAACATTACTGGTTCCGGGAGATGTTGGCCGGTGAGGATGCTGCCGCCGCGTTTCCATTCCGCAGCGGACCCCGACGGGGACTTCAACGGGGCAACGGCTGACGCCGACGCCGTCGACGAGGCCTGGCAGGCGTGGCGCCAGGCCGTGGACTTCGCGGAATCGTTTGTCGAGAACGCCGCCGATTTGGACGTCACCGGGGACGCTAAACAGCGCGGCGCCGTGTCTTTGCGCTGGGTGCTGGTGCACATGATCGAGGAGTATGCCCGCCACAACGGCCACGCCGATCTCCTGCGGGAGCGGATCGACGGCGCCACCGGCGAGTAGCCGCCACGATCATGTACCGGGCGTTCCCTCTGGGCTGTGGCACAATTGCCTTCGCGCCACAGTTAGGCGCCATTTACTGAGAGTCAATATTGGGGGAACATGAACGTCCAACAGCCCTTGCGTGTCCGCGGCCGGGCCTGGCCGCCGCCGAACATGGTCAAGCGCGTACTCCGCGCCGGCAGGGGAGCCGGGATAGCCGGCATCGTGATGGGTCTGCTGCTGACCGGGCTGGCCGTTCCGGCCGAGGCGGCAACCGTCTACAAGGCGCCCCTTCGCACCGCCGTGCGGGCGCTGCCCGTCGCCGCGGAGGTCAACACGGGGTACGACCGGGACCGGTATTTTGGCGTCTGGAAGGACACCAACCGCGATTGCCAGAACACGCGGCAGGAAGTCCTTATCCAGGAGACGCGGGCCGCCCTCGCCTACACCAGCCGCGGATGCACCGTCAGCAGGGGGCGCTGGGTGACCTCATGGGACAACCGCGTTCACAGCTACGCGTCCACCGTGCAGATCGACCACACGGTACCCGTCCACGAAGCGTGGGGATCCGGTGCGCGGTACTGGTCCCAGACGCGGCGGGTGGCGTTTTACAACGACCTGAGCGACTCACGGACGCTCAGCGCCCAAACCTCCGCCCTCAACTCCGCCAAGCAGGCTAAGGGCCCGGAGGCTTGGCTGCCGCCCGCAAACCGCTGCGCCTACATCGGCCAGTGGGTGGCGGTAAAGATCCGCTGGGGCCTGCGCGTAGACAGCGTCGAAAAAGCGGCGCTGGTGCGCCTCGCCAATTCCTGCCCAAACGTGACCATTACCGTCACCAAGGTCTAAGCAAGCAGAACACAAAGAGTCCGCCCGGGCTGCCATCGACTGGCAGCCCGGGCGGACTCATTTGTACTGCGGGGCCTTGCGGCCGAATCGGCTAGACGCCGTAGTAGAGCTCGAACTCGTACGGGTTCGGGCGCAGCGAGAGCGGACGGATCTCGTTCTCGTACTTGTACTCGATCCAGGTGTCGATCAGGTCCTGGGTGAAGACGCCGCCGGCCTGCAGGAACTCGTTGTCCTCGGCCAGGGCTTCCAGGGCCTCCTCGAGCGTGCCCGGGGCCTTGGGGATGTCCTTGGCTTCCTCGGCGGGGAGCTCGTAGAGGTCCTTGTCGATCGGGGCCGGGGGCTCGATGCGGTTGCGGATGCCGTCGATGCCGGCCATCAGCTGGGCAGCGAACGCCAGGTACGGGTTGGAGGAGGGGTCCGGAGCGCGGAACTCGATGCGCTTGGCCTTCGGGTTGGAGCCCGTGATCGGAATGCGGATACCGGCGGAGCGGTTGCCCTGCGAGTAGACCATGTTGACCGGGGCCTCGAAGCCCTTGACCAGGCGGCGGTAGGAGTTCACCGTCGGGTTGGTGAAGGCCAGCACGGCGGAGGAGTGCTTCAGCAGGCCGCCGATGTACCAGCGGGCGGTGTCGGACAGGCCGGCGTAGCCCTTCTCGTCGTAGAACAGCGGCTCGCCGCCGTTCCACAGCGACTGGTGGCAGTGCATGCCCGAGCCGTTGTCGCCGAAGACCGGCTTCGGCATGAAGGTGACCGACTTGCCCCAGGCGTCCGCGGTGTTCTTGATGACGTACTTGAACTTCTGCAGGTCATCGGCCGCGTGGGTCAGGGTGGTGAACTTGTAGTTGATCTCGGCCTGGCCGGCGGAACCGACCTCGTGGTGGCTGCGCTCGACCTCAAGGCCGGCCTCGTCCAGGGCGATGCACATGGCGTCGCGCAGGTCGGCCTGCTTGTCGGTGGGGGAGACCGGGAAGTAGCCGCCCTTGACCGGGGTCTTGTAGCCGAGGTTTCCGCCCTCTTCTTCGCGGCCGGTGTTCCAGTGGGCTTCCTCGGAGTCGATCTTGTAGAAGCTGCCCTGCGGGGAGGACTGGTACTGGACGTTGTCGAAGACGAAGAACTCGGCCTCGGGGGCGAAGAACGCGGTGTCGGCAATGCCGGTGGAGGCCAGGTAGGCCTCGGCCTTCTCGGCCACGCCGCGCGGATCGCGGTGGTACGGGTCACCCGTGCGGGGGTTCACGATGGAGAAGTTCAGCGCGAGGGTCTTCTCGATGCGGAAGGTGTCGACGAACGCCGTCGTGACGTCCGGGATCAGCTGCATGTCCGACTCGGCGATGCCCTGGAAGCCGCGGATCGACGAGCCGTCGAAAAGCTGGCCGTTGACGAAGAAGTCTGCGTCAACGCTCTTGGCGGGCACGTTGAAGTGCTGCTGGACGCCCGGGAGGTCGGTGAAGCGGATATCGACGAATTTGATGTCTTCGTCTTTGATGAACTTGAGGACTTCGTCCGCAGTCTTGAACATCTATGCTCCTTACGCATATGAAAGATCTGGCCATCAGGCCGTGTGGTCCAGCGCAGTCCGACGGCGGGGGAAACGACGTGTCCACCCCGCCTGCGGTGCCGCTGGCAACTGTTACCACCCTAAGGACACGGGATTTCCCCACGGTGTCCGCTTTGTTTCAGGCAGGTTACAGAATGCGCTGACGTGTTAAAGCTAGCCGCTGTCCACAGTGTGGCCTATCCGGGTCCGCTCTATGACCACCAAAAGTCCAGATGGTGAACAGGCCGGGCCCGGTCCGGAAGCCGATAGGCTTGGAGGGTGGTTGATCGCAAAGACATAGGCTCCTGGCTCAGCGGACCGGACACGTCCGGCATCTCCAAGTACCCGGGGGAGCGGCTGGGCCTGCCCGAGTCCGGCCCGGGCTCGATGGCCCGCGCGGGCCGGCGGATCCTGGCCCTCTGCATCGACTGGGGAATCGCCCTGCTGATCAGCAATTACGCCTTTGCCGGGAACTCCTGGGCGACCCTGGCCGTGTTCGCGGTCGGAACAGGCGCTGCTGGTCGGAACACTGGGCTACAGCATCGGCCACCGGATCGTCGGCATCCACGTGGTCCGGCCCGGCGGCGGCCCGGCAGGTCCGCTCGCGGCACTGGTCCGCAGCGTGCTGCTCTGCCTCGTGGTCCCGGCCGTCATCTTCGACCCTGACCACCGGGGCCTGCACGACAAGGCCATGAATACCCTGCTCGTCCGGATGTAGCGTCCGCCCAACCGCAGGCTGCCCGGCCCGCGGGATACGGAACTAGACCCCGGCAGGCTCCCGCGCGGGCACGGCATCTCCGGCCTGCACCGCCAGGTAGCCACGGCGGCCGGCCCAGCGTTCGAACCAGACCGTGGCGAACGGCAGGACGGCGGCGAGCCCGGCGAAAAGCGCCACCCGGAAGGGCCACCGCTGCAGCCGCCACAAGGCCAGGGCCGCGAGCCCGTAGCCGATGAAGAACGCTCCGTGGACCGGCCCGGCCAGCTCCACACCCAGTTCGGTGGTCCGGAGCACCCACTTCAGGAACATGCCCACCAGCAACGCCGCCCAGCTGAAGGCTTCGGCGACCGCCAGGATCCGGAAGATCCTGACCACAGTGGACTTGGAGGGACGTTTCATGGGAGTACTCCGAATTCGTCAGGGCGGCGGCCGTGCGGTGGCGCGGGCGCCGTCGTCGTGCGGTGCAGTCGTGCGGGGTTAATGCCAAACGCCCCGGTTCCCGGCCTGATGCCGGTAACCGGGGCGTATCCTGGCACGCTGGCTGCGCGGAGCCGGCTTAGCGGCCGCGGGCGGCCTTGCGGTCCGGGCGGGCCTTGTAGGGGTCGATGCCCTTGGGGATCGGCAGGCGGTTGCCGAGCGAGGAGATGCGTTTGGACACGGTGCTGACCTCGGTCTTGGTCAGTTCGTTCTTCATCTTGCCCATCTTCTTCGCGACCTGGCTGATCGGCACCTGGCCTTCTTCCCGGCCGCTCTCGATCACGTGGATGGTCACGTTGGGCAGGATGCGGGCGAGGCGCTTGCGTTCGCCGTCGAGCAGGGGCTTGACCCGGTGGCTGGGGCCCTCGCTGACCAGCACGACGCCGGGGCGGCCGATGGCGCGGAAGACGGCGTCCTGGGTGCGCGGGTTCACGGCGACCGGCTGGTCCTCGGTGATCCAGCCGCGGCGGAGGGTGCCCAGCGCGGCGCCCGAGGCGCCCGGCTGGTTTTCAATCTGCGCGAACGCCGCGCGCTCGGCGCGGCGGGACAGGATCAGGGTGGCCGCCAGGACGCCCAGCGGAATGCCGATGATCAGGCCCGTGATCCAGTTGTCCAGCAGGAAGCCGACCAGGAAGCTGACAGCGACGACGCCGAGGAAGGCCAGCAGCATCAGCCACGGCACCATCGGATCGTGGCGGCGGGTCATCTGGAAGACTTCGCGGATCTGCTTGAGCCGGCTCGGCTTCTTGACCTTGGCTACCTTGGGCTTGCGGGAGAAAAGGCCACGCTTCGGCTCAACGGCAGAAGAGCCGTGGGCTGAAGAAGTGGACATGCTGGGGTCAGGGGAATTCGCCATAGTGCCTTAATTCTACGTGATGCACGGCTCAGGGCCGGACACCGGATTGCTCCGGCGCCGGCCCTGGGCGGCAAGGGTGTGCGGGGTCGCTCAGGCGTGCGCTGCGAGCAGCGAGCTGGCTTCCTGCTGGGTGCTGCCGGAGCTCTCGATGTGCGCGAGCTCGGCCGGGATTTCCCAGCCCTTCTTGCGCATTGCGGTGGCCCAGAGCCGGCCGGCGCGGTAGGAGGAGCGCACCAGCGGTCCGCTCATCACGCCGAGGAAACCGATCTCGTCGGCCTCCTGCTGCAGGTCCACGAACTCCTGCGGCTTGACCCAGCGGTCCACCGGGAGGTGGCGTTCGGACGGGCGCAGGTACTGCGTGATGGTGATCAGGTCGCAGCCGGCCTCGTGCAGGTCGCGCAGCGCCTCGGAGATCTCCTCGCGGGTCTCGCCCATGCCCAGGATCAGGTTGGACTTGGTGACCATGCCGAGCTTGCGGCCCTGCGTGATGACATCCAGCGACCGCTCGTAGCGGAACGCGGGGCGGATGCGCTTGAAGATCCGGGGCACGGTCTCGACGTTGTGCGCGAACACCTCGGGCTTGGAATCGCAGATGGCCTCGATGTGCTCGGGCTTGCCGGAGAAGTCGGGGATCAGGAGTTCGACGCCGGTGCCCGGATTCAGCTCGTGGATCTTGCGGACCGTCTCGGCGTAGAGCCAGACGCCCTCGTCGGCGAGGTCGTCGCGGGCGACGCCGGTGACAGTGGCGTAACGCAACTGCATGGCCTGGACCGAGCGGGCCACCTTGGTGGGCTCGAACATGTCCACGGGGGAGGGCTTGCCGGTATCGATCTGGCAGAAGTCGCAGCGCCGGGTGCACTCGGAGCCGCCGATCAGGAAGGTGGCTTCCTTGTCTTCCCAGCACTCGAAGATGTTGGGGCAGCCGGCCTCTTCACACACCGTGTGGAGGCCTTCCTTCTTCACCAGGTTCTTGAGCTGGACGAACTCCGGGCCCATCTGGACCTTGGCTTTGATCCACTCAGGCTTCCGTTCCACCGGGGTGGCCGCATTTCGCTGCTCAATACGCAGCATCTTCCGGCCTTCTGGTGCCAGTGTCACAGTAGGGCTCCTTCGTGGGTTGCGACTAGGGCTTCTTCATTGTCGCGCAGTTCTTCGGTGATCCGCGACACGAGGTCTGCCGGGGTGACGTCCCGGCCGGTCTCCTGCGCGATCGTGGTGACGCCGGCGTCGGTGATGCCGCAGGCGATGATCTGGCCGTACGGGGCCAGGTCGTTGTTGCAGTTGATGGCAAAGCCGTGCATGGTCACGCCTTCGTGGACGCGGATGCCGATGGCGGCAATCTTGCGCGCCGGGCCCTTTTCGTCCTGGTCGATCCAGACGCCGGCGCGGCCCTTGATCCGGACGGCGTCGATGCCGTAGTCGGCCAGGACGGCGATGATGACGGCTTCGAGGCGTTCGACGTAGTCCCGGATGCCTGCCGGGTTCTTCAGCTTGATGATGGGATAGCCCACCAGCTGGCCGGGGCCGTGCCAGGTCAGCTTGCCGCCGCGGTCCACCGGCACCACGGGGGTGCCGTCGAAGGGGCGTTCATGGTCCTCGGTGCGTTTGCCGGCGGTGTAGACCGGGGAATGTTCGAGCAGCAGAACGGTGCTGGGCGCGGTTCCCGCGACAACCTTCTCGTGGAGTTCGCGCTGGATGTCCCAGCCGCGGGTGTAGTCGACGAAGTCGGGAGCGAGACCCAGCCGGGAGAACTCAAGAGTCATGGCATCCAGCTTAGTCCCCGGCCGAGCCGCCAACCGATTCTGTGGCCAAGCTCTCACACCTGTGGATAACTCCTGCAGAGATGCCGCGGATCGGCTATTCCTGAGTTATGGATGATGACACGCCCAGCCGCCGGCCCTACCCCGGACCGGCGCCGGAGGTTCCCGGGTACGACGTCGGCCGGCTCCTGGGGTGCGGCGGCACCGCCGCCGTCTGGCTCGCCACGGAGCTCGTGACGGGCCGTGAGGTCGCGCTGAAATGCCGGCCCGCCGCCGGCCCGCCGGGCGGGCGTCGCAGTCCGGAGACGGAGCCGGCGGACGCCGAGGAGGCCGTGCGGCGGGAGGTGCGGATCCTCTCGGCCCTCGACCACGGGCACCTCGTCAAGGCCCGCGCGGTGGTGCCGGTGCGCTACGGAACCACCGGCGGCGCCGGGCTGGGCCTGGTGCTCGACTACGCCCCCGGCGGTTCGCTGGCGGAGCTCCTGGCGGCCCGCGGCAGCCTGGCACCCGGGGAGGCCGTCACCGTCCTGACCCCGATCGCGCAGGCCCTGGCCTATCTGCACGGGAACGGCTTCACGCACGGCGACGTGTCGCCGGGCAACGTGCTGTTCACCGCCCACGGCAAGCCGCTGCTCGCCGACCTGGGGGTGGCACGGATGCTGGCGGATCCGCGGGAACTGTCCCGCCCCGGTACGGACGGGTTCCGCGATCCCGCCCCGGTGGATGCCGTCCGGGCAGGGCTGCAGCCGGAAGGGGACGTCTACTCCGTGGCGGCCCTGGGCTGGTTCTGCCTCACCGGCCGGGCCCCCGAACCGGAGCCGCAGCGCCCGCCGCTCCCGCTGCTGGTCCAGGGGGTTCCGGCCGGCCTCGCCGAAGCCCTCGAAGCGGGACTGCGCACAGACCGGCGTCAGCGGCCCTCAGCGGCGGAACTGGCCGCCGCCGTTTACCGCAGCGCCCCGGCGGCGCCCGTGGACCTCTCGGTGTCCGTGCACCCGACAGTACTGCCGCAACTCCTGACCCGGCGGACCCTTTCCCGCCGGTGCGCGGGCACGCCGGGCGGAGTGGCTGCGGGCCTGGCGGAGCCGGGTGTCGGGCCGGGTGTCGGGCCGGCTGTCGGGCCGCGGACGCAGTGCGGCGCCGGTGCCTCGGCTGCGCGCCGGGCCCGCTGCGTCGACACGGCGCGCGTGGAGCGAAGCCGCAGGCGGAGCGGCAAGCGGAGCGGCACGCGGCGCACGGCACGCCGCCCGCCCCGCCGGCCGGCGGCGGAGCCTGCGGAGGGCCGCAGCCGCGCTCATCGTGGCGGCGTCCGTCACGGTCGCAGGCGTCGCCGGCACGTCGCTGCTGGCCGGGGGACCGGCGGCGCCGGAGCCAGCGCCGGTCTCCCAACCGGCTGCGGCAGCAACAACAACGGGCCCAGCGGGCGCGCGACTCCCCGGGCCGGCCGCGCCCGCTGCGACGACCGCCGCCGCGGGCGCCGTCCCGGCAGAGCTTCAGGAGCTGCTCGCGGCGTCACGGCCGGAGGACGCCGTCCGGGGCCTCGCCGGCCTGCGCTCCCACGCCCTGCGGACGGGGAACCTCGGACTGCTGGAACAGGTCACGGTCCCGGCGCTCGCCCGCAGCCGGCGCGGACGCCGAGCTCGGTGCCCGGCTGGCGGCGTCCGGCCACGTGCTCGAGGGCTTCGAGGCGCGGCTGTCGGGCCTCCAGCGCCGGCCGGGGAGCACCGCCGGGCGGGCCGTGGTGTCGCTGCGCGTGGCCTCGCCGCCCTACCGGGAACGCGACGCGGCCGGCACGGTGGTCGCCCAGGGCGCGGCCGCCGGGGAGCGGGCGCTGCGCCTGGTGCTGGTGCCGGTGGGCGGCACATGGCGGATCCAGGAAATCCTCGCCGACGCCGGGGGCTAGCCGGCTATTTTCCGGCCGCTACCCACGCCGCGGCCTCGGCCAATGCGGGGTGCTGCCACCGGAATCCGGCCCCGGCCAGGGCCGCCGGCTCCATCCGCTGGCTGGCGAGCAGGAGTTCGTCGGCCAGCTGGCCCATCACCAGGCGCAGGACGGGCGCCGGCACCCGCAACAGCGCAGGCCGGTGGAGGGCTTCGGCCAGCCGGGCGATCAAGGAGTTCACGTCCGCGCTCTCCGGGGCGCAGACGTTGACCGGCCCGGACAGCGGTGCGGTGAGCAGGAATTCGAAGGCGGCTGCCACATCCGGAAGGGTGATCCAGGGCCAGTACTGGCGGCCGTTGCCGAGCGGGCCGCCGACGCCCAGGCGCAGCAGCGGCAGGAGCCGGCCCAGGGCGCCGCCGGTCCGGCTCAGGACGACGCCGGTGCGGGTGGTGACCACGCGGACGCCCGCCGGCGCCTCGTGCGCGGCGGCCTCCCAGTCGGCGCAGATCCGCGCCAGGATACCGTGGCCGGCCGGGGCGTTCTCCGGCAGCACCATCGGCCCGGCGTTGCCGTAGTAGCCGGAGGCGGACTGGCTCAGGAAGACCGGCGGAGGGGTGTCCATCCGGCCCATCGCCGCGGTCAGGGTCCGCGTCGGGCCCAGCCGCGAGGTGCTGAGTTCGTTGATCCGGCGCCGGGTCCAGGGCCGGTCGCCGATCCCCGCGCCGGAGAGGTTGATCACGGCGTCGGCGCCCTTGAGGGCACCGTCGTCGATCCGTCCCTCGGCGGGATCCCACCGGACCTCGGCCGGCGAGGCGGGCGGCCGCCGGACCAGGCTGACGACGTCGTGGCCGCTGCCGCGCAGCGTGCCGGAAAGGGCGGTTCCGATCAACCCGGAGGCGCCGGCAATAAGGATTCGCATGACCCATCTCACCATGCACGGCACGGCAGGGGGAACCTCCCGGAGGCCGTGGCGCTTTTGACTATGATCTAACGATGACCTCTTCGAGTTACCTCCGTTTCCCGCATCTGCACGGCGATCTGGTCACCTTCGTGGCCGAGGACGACGTCTGGATCGCGCCTCTCGACGGCGGCCGCGCCTGGCGGGTTTCCTCGCTGCAGCTGCCCGCCCGCAACCCCCGCTTCACCCCCGACGGGCAGCGCCTGGTGTGGACGGTCATCCAGGGGACGGCGCCGGAGGTCGTGACGGCGGACGTCGACGGCGGCGGGTACCGCCAGCTGAGCTACTTCGGCCACAGCTCCACCCGGGTCAAGGGCTTCACCCCGGACGGCGACGTGGTGGTCACCAGTGCTTTCCGGCAGGCGGACAGCCGCCTCACACACGCCTACAGCCTGCCGGTGGGCGGCGGCTGGGCCGAGGAGCTGCCGTTCGGACCGGTCGAGTCCGTCGCGTACGGCACCGTCGTCGGGGACGAACGGCCCGTGGTCCTGGCCAGCGTGCTGTCCCGCGAACCCGCCTGGTGGAAGCGCTACCGCGGCGGCACCGCCGGCAAACTCTGGATCGACGCGGACGGAAACGGCGAATTCGAGCGGCTTGCGCCGGAACTCGACGGCAACCTCACCGACCCCATGTGGGTCCGGGGCAGGATCGCCTTCCTCTCCGACCATGAGGGCTACGGCAACCTCTACTCCGTGCTGCCCAACGGCACGGACCTGCGCCGCCACACGGACCACGAGGACTTCTACGTCCGGCACGCGGCCAGCGACGGCGAGCGGGTGGTCTTCGAATCCGCCGGCGAACTCTGGCTGCTGCCCGGCCTCGACGCCGACGCGGTCAAGCTCGACATCACGCTGGGCTCCGCCTCGCAGGCGCGGCGCTCGTCGGCGCTGAAGCCCTCCCGGCACCTCGGCGACGTCATCCCGGACCACACCGGGGACTCCAGCGCCGTGGAGGCCCACGGCACCCTGCACTGGCTGCGGCACAAGGACGGCCCCTCACGCATCCTCGAGGCAACCCCGGGCGTCCGCGCCCGCCTGCCCCGCCCCTTCGGCGCCGGACGCATCGCCTACATCGCCGACCACGGCGGAACCGAGGCGCTCTACCTCAAGGCCGTCGCCGGACCTGTGCAGGGCGGCCACGGCTCCGGCGCCCAGGCACCCGCCCCCGCACCGGCGCCCGGCAAGCCGGCCCAGGACGGCCACGACGGGACGCCCCTGCCCCGGCCCGTCTCCGCCGCCGCCCTGACGCGGCCGGACGCCCCGGCTGTAGTCGCCGCCGATGCCGCCGCCGGCGACGCCCACGGTGGCGCAGCCCCGACCGGTGCGGTCCAGGCCGGCGCAACCCCGGCCGGCGCCGGATCCGGCGCCGCAGGCCACGCCGCCGGACAGCCGGTCCGCATCGACTTCCCGAAGCCGAGCCGGGCCAGCGCCCTGGAGGCCAGCCCGGACGGCAACTGGGTCGCCGTCGGCACCTCCTTCGGCGACATCTACCTCGCGGACACCCGCACCGGCGACCTCACGCTGCTGAGCAGCATCGGCGAGGGCAGCATCGACGGCTTCAGCTGGTCACCGGACTCGGCATGGCTGGGCTGGGCCGAGCCGGTCACCTCCTTCGGTTCCCGCACCCGGCTCCGGCTTGCCGGAATCGCCCAGGCCGCAGCCGGCGCCGGGGCCGCGGCCGCGGCGCCCGCAATCATCGACGTCACCGACGGCCGGTTCCGGGACGAATCGCCCGCCTTCACCCCGGACGGCAAATTCCTCGCCTTCCTGTCCAACCGCAGCTTCGACCCGGTGTACGACGGACACTCGTTCGACCTGTCCTTCCCGAGCCCGATCAAGCCGTACCTCGTGGCCCTGGCCGCTGACACTCCGTCCCCGTTCGGGCCGTACGTCGCGCTCCCGGAAGACGACGGCGCCGCGGCCGGGGACGGCGGCAACGCCGAGACTGGTGACACCCAGGTCGCGGTCAAGGTCGACGCGGAGGGCCTGGCGCACCGGGTCATCAGCGTCCCGGTCCCACAGGGCAACTACTCGGACCTCTCCGCCACGGCCGGCGCGCTGCTCTGGCTCGACCATGAGCTGGCCGGCGTGACAGGGGAGGGCCGGGCCAGCCTGGAGGACAAGAACGCCGCGCCGAGCCTGGTCCGGTTCGACCTCGCCAAGCGCCGCAGCACCACGATTGTCGAGGCGCTGGACAGCTACCGGCTCTCCGGCGACGGCGACAAGGTCGTCGTGGTCCAGGACAAGCAGATCCGGGTCTCGCCCGCGGCGTCGAAGGCCGACGAGGATTCCGGGCAACTGGTCAAGGTCGACCTGAACCGTATCCGGGTCCGGCTGGATCCGGTCAGCGTCTGGGGCCAGGCCTTCGACGAGGCGTGGCGCCTGCAGCGCGATTTCTTCTGGACCGCGGACATGGCGGGCCAGGACTGGGATTCCGTGCACGCCCGCTACCGGCCGATTGTGGACCGGCTGGGCTCCCACGACGACCTGGTGGACCTGCTTTGGGAACTCCACGGCGAACTGGGAACCTCGCACGCCTACGTCCGCCCCGCCGCGGTCACCGAAAACGGCAGCAACGGCCAGGGCCGCCTCGGCGCCGACCTCGCCTTCACCGGCGAGGGCTGGGAAATCACCCGCATCCTGGCCGGCGAATCCTCTGATCCGCTGGCCACCTCGCCGCTGACCCGGCCGGGCGCCGACGCCCGCCCCGGGGACGTGCTGCTGGCAATCGACGGCGTCGAACTTTCCGAATCGCTGACCCCGGCCATGCAGCTGGCCGGAGCCGCCGGCCGCGCCGTCGAGCTGACGCTGCGTAACGGCGCCGGGCACGGCCCCGCCGCCGGGAAGCAGCGCCGCGTCGCCGTCGTGCCGGTCAAGGACGAGGAACGGCTGCGCTACCAGGAATGGGTCGCGTCCAACCGCCGCACCGTGAGGGAGGCGTCGCAGGGGACCTTCGGGTACCTCCACATCCCGGACATGATGGCCAACGGCTGGGCGCAGCTGCACCGCGACCTGGACACCGAAACGTCCCTCGACGGCCTGATCGTGGACGTCCGGCGCAACCGCGGCGGGCACACCTCGCAGCTCGTGGCGGAGCTGATCGGCCGGAAGGTGACCGGCTGGAGCATGCCGCGCGGCGAGCGTCCGCGCACCTACCCGCACCACGCCCCGCGCGGCCCGGTCATCATCCTCACCGACGAGTTCGCCGGCTCCGACGGCGACATCATCACCCAGGTCTCCAAGCTCCGCGGCATCGGACCGGTCATCGGCACCCGGACCTGGGGCGGCGTCGTCGGCATCGACAACCGTTTCGCCCTCGCGGACGGCACCGGAGTCACGCAGCCGCGCTACGCCACCTGGTTCACCGGCGGCGTGGGCTGGGGCGTCGAAAACTTCGGTGTTGCCCCGGACATCGAGGTCGCCTTCCCGCCGCACGCCTACGCGGCCGGGGCGGACCCGCAGCTGGAATACGGCATCGGCGCACTCAAGGAAATGATCCAGGAGCTCCCCACCGACCGGCCGCCGCTGCGCGAGGGCTACCGCATGGTGCGGCCCGCCCCGCTGCCGGCCCGCACGCAGGCAAACTAGCGCGTACGGCGAAGGCCCCCGCCCCGGGAACTCCGGGACGGGGGCCTTCGCCGTACGCAGTGACGGGCGTGCTAGGAGGCCAGCGTGGCGTCCAGGGTGATCTTCAGGCCGGTCAGGGCTGCCGAGACGGGGCAGCCCACCTTGGCTTCCTCGGCGATGCGCTGGAATTCCTCTTCCGAGATGCCGGGGATCCGGGCACTGACGGTCAGGTGGCTGTCCGTGATGCCGGTGCCGGGCACGAAGGTGACATCGGCCTTGGTGTTGACTTCCTCCGGGGCGTGGCCGGCCTGCGCGAGGGCGTGGCTGAACGCCATGGAGAAGCAGGCCGAGTGGGCCGCCGCGATCAGCTCCTCGGGGCTGGTTTTGCCCTCGGAGGCTTCCGTGCGCGCCTTCCAGGTGACGTCGAAGGTGCCAAGGCCGGAGCTGTCCAGGGTGGTGTTGCCCGCCCCCGTCATCAGGTCGCCGTTCCATACAGTGTGTGCGGTGCGAGTTGCTGCCATGTCCACTCCTCCAGTTCGTTGCTGCCTAGGTCCCGGCCAGGCCGGGTCGTGCCGCTTCCCATCCTAGGGAGCCGGCGCCCCCGGCGCACGGCGGTTCCGCTCTCAGAGGAGTGCCTCGACATCCGAACGGGCGTGGCATAACGACGACGGCGACGCACCCGCGCGGGGTGCGTCGCCGTCGTCGTGGTGGCCGGAGCCTACTGCCAGAGGGTGGCGATGGCCACGTTAAGCAGTGCCAGGCCGCCCACAGCGTGGGCGAGGCCCTTGCTGACCGGTTCGTCCTTCTTGTACTTTCGGCTGCCCATGAACGCGAGCACGGCCACGGCGAGGGCGATCGCGAACTTGACGCCAAGCTTGAAGTAGTTTGCCTCCATGTCCAGGGCGGGGATGAGACCCATCATCACGATGCCGGTGATGAGCTGCAGGGCAGCGCCGTCGAACTGGCGGGGGTGCACGGTGGGCTGCTTCATCTGGGCAATCCAGATGCCCACGATCATGGCGGCGCCGATGATGTGCAGGAAGACCATGAAGTTATAGACGATGTTCATGGGACCTAGCTTAGCGACAAAGTGTCCGTAAATTGCGAAGGGCACCCTCCCTCACGGGAAGGTGCCCTTCACTCATCCGACCGGATGAGTTGCAGCCTAGAGGCCCAGGTCGGCTTCGAACGCGCCTTCCTCAAGGCGTGCCTTCAGCGTCTGCAGGAAGCGTCCCGCGTCGGCGCCGTCCACCAGGCGGTGGTCGTACGTCAGGGAGAGGTACATCATGGAGCGGATCGCGATCGAATCGTCGCCGTTCTCATCGGAGACCACCACGGCGCGCTTGACGATGGCGCCGGTGCCGAGGATGGCCACCTGCGGCTGGTTGATGATCGGGGTGTCGAAGAGGGCGCCCACGGAACCGATGTTGGTGATGCTGAAGGTTCCGCCGGAGAGTTCGTCCGGGCCGATCTTGCCGTTGCGGGTGCGGTCGGCGACGTCGGCGATCTTGCCGGCCAGGCCGGCCAGGTTCAGGTTGCCGGCGTCGGCGATGACCGGAACCAGCAGGCCCTTGTCGGTGTCTACCGCGATCGCCAGGTGCTCGGCGTTGTGGTAGGTGATCTCCTGCTTGTCCTCGTCGTAGGAGGCGTTGACCTTCGGGTGCTGCTTCAGCGCCTCGGCGACGGCCTTGGCGATGAAGGGCAGGAAGGTCAGCTTGGAGCCGTTCTGCGCCTGGAAGGAGTTCTTGGCCTTGGCACGCAGCTTGGCGACCTTGGTCATGTCGACCTCGTGCACCTGGGTCAGCTGGGTGGAGATGTCCAGCGACTCGCGCATGCGGCGGGCGATGACCTGGCGGATGCGCGGGGCCTTCTGCACGGTGCCGCGCAGCGAGGACTGGTCAGCGGACGGGCGCGGGGCGGACGCAGCAGAAGCTGCCGGTGCAGCGGCCGCGGGAGCCGGTGCGGCCTTGGCCTCGGCTGCGGCCAGCACATCCTGCTTGCGGATGCGGCCGCCGACGCCGGTGCCGGTCAGCGAGGCGATGTCCACGCCCTGCTGGTTGGCGAGCTTGCGGACCAGGGGAGTGACGTAGCCGGATTCGGCCGGTGCTGCTTCCTGCTTCGGGGCTTCCTGCTTGGGAGCCTCCTGCTTCGGAGCTTCCTGCTTGGGAGCCTCCTGCTTCGGAGCTTCCTGCTTCGGGGCCTCGGCGGGGGCCTCCTGCTTGGGAGCCTCGGCCGGAGCCGGAGCTTCCTGCTTGGCGGCTTCCTGCTTCGGGGCTTCCTGCTTGGGAGCCTCGGCCGGGGCGGCAGTACCGGAGCCGATCACGGCGAGGACGGAACCGACCTCGGCCGTCTCGTCCTCGGCGACGCGGATTTCCTGCAGCGTGCCGGCAACCGGGGACGGGATCTCGGTGTCGACCTTGTCGGTGGACACTTCCAGCAGCGGCTCGTCGACCTCGACGGTGTCACCGATGCTCTTCAGCCAGCGCGTGACGGTGCCTTCGGTGACACTCTCGCCCAGGGCCGGGAGGGTGACTTCGTGGCCTTCGCCGGACGGGGCGGCCTCGGCGGCCGGTGCCGGAGCGGCGGGCTCGGCGGCCGGTTCGGGCGTTTCGGCTTCGGGGGCCGGCGCCTCGGCAGCGGAGGGGGACTCGGCCGGGGCTTCCTCGGCGGGCGCCTCCTCGGCGGCCGGAGCGGCAGTCTCGCCGGAACCGGAACCGTCGCCGATGCGGACCAGCGGGGCGCCGACCTCGGCGGTCTCGTCTTCGGCGACGAGGATTTCCTCGATCACGCCGGCGATCGGAGAGGGGATCTCGGTGTCTACTTTGTCGGTGGAAACCTCGAGCAGGGGCTCGTCCACCTCTACCCGGTCACCGACCTGCTTGAGCCAGCGGGTGACGGTTCCTTCGGTGACGCTCTCACCGAGGGCGGGCAAGTTAACGGATTCAGACATGTCGTCCCCGTTCTCCTTATTGATCTTTAGTGCGGATGGTTGCTGCCTGGTTCGAGCTTAGTGCACCCGGCTTTTCGGGCCGGGTGCACTAAGCACGGAGTCTTGCGGTGGTGCGGGCGGAACTGCTAGCCGTGCAGGGGCTTGCCCGCGAGGGCGAGGTGGGCTTCGCCCAGGGACTCGTTCTGCGTCGGGTGGGCGTGGACCAGCTGGGCCACGTCCTCCGGGTAGGCTTCCCAGTTCACGATCAGCTGGGCCTCGCCGATCTGCTCGCCCATGCGGGCGCCGATCATGTGGACGCCGACGACGGGGCCGTCCTTCTGGCGGACCAGCTTGACCAGGCCGGACGTACCCAGGATGGAGCTCTTGCCGTTGCCGGCAAGGTTGTATTCCTGGGTTTCGATCTGGTCGTCGCCGAACTTGGCCTTGGCGGCCTTCTCGGTGTAGCCGACGGTCGCGATTTCCGGCTCGGAGTAGGTGACCTTGGGGATGTTGACGTCTTCCACGACGACGGGCTTCAGGCCGGCGATTTCCTCGGCCACGAAGATGCCCTGCTGGTAGCCGCGGTGTGCGAGCTGGACGCCCGGGACGATGTCGCCCACGGCGTAGATGTTGCCGACGCCGGTGTGCAGGCGCTCGTTGGTGATGACGAACCCGCGGTCGATCGTCAGGCCGGCCTCTTCGTAGCCGAGGTTGGCCGTGACCGGGCCGCGTCCGACGGCGACCAGCATGAGGTCCGCCTCGAAGGTCTTGCCGTCGACCAGGGTGACCTTGACGCCGTCGTCGTTCTGCTCGACGCCCTGGAAGAAAACGCCGGTGGAGAACTTGATGCCGCGCTTCTTGAATGCGCGCTCGAAGTTCTTGACGATGGTCGCGTCCTCGTTCGGGACGAGGGACGGCAGACCTTCGACGATGGTGACGTCGACGCCGAACGACTTCCAGACGGAGGCGAATTCGACGCCGATGACGCCGCCGCCGAGGATGATTGCGCTCTTCGGGATGAAGTCCATGGTGAGGGCTTCGTCGGAGGTGATGACCTTGCCGCCGATTTCGAGGCCGGGCAGCGTGCGGGAGTAGGAGCCGGTCGCGAGGACGATGTTCTTGCCCTTGTACGCGGTGCCGTTCACGACGACGGTGTCGGTGCCCTGGAGCTTGCCCTCACCCTCGATGACGGTGATGCCCTTCTTGCCCTTGATGAGTCCCTGCAGGCCCTTGAACTTGCCGGCAATGATGCCGTCCTTGTAGGCGTTGACGGCGTTGATGTCGATGCCGTCCAGGGTCACGTTGACGCCGTACTTCGCGGAGTCGCGGGCGTGGTCGGCCAGCTCCGCGGAGTGCAGCAGGGCCTTGGTGGGGATGCAGCCGTTGTGCAGGCAGGTGCCGCCGAGCTTTCCCTTTTCGATGAGGCCGACGGTAAGGCCGAGCTGGACGGCGCGGAGCGCAGTCGCGTAGCCGCCGCTGCCGCCGCCGAGTACCAGGATGTCGAATTCTTGCGCAGTTGCCTGATCGGCCACTAAAACGCTCCCTCGCGTGAACGATGACACGAGAGTACGCATCATCTGGTCTTGGAACTGTCTGCCGTGATTATGCCAGCAGGCCGGTTCCCTTTCGTTTGGAATTACTTCTGTGAAGCTAATTGCTTTGAAACTACGGTTCACCTTAGCGAACCACTAATACATGCTCCACCTTGCCGGGGCGTTTGGGGAGCGCTTGTGTCCAGTGTCACGCGGCCTTGTGGCCGGGGCATCAGCCCCGGGCCACAAGGCCGCGTGAGACTCCGCCGCCTAGACGGCCTTGGCGAGGATGTCCTCGACGTAGGCCACCAGGGTGCGCACGGTGCTGCCCGTTCCCTGCTTGTGGTTGTAGCCGTAGGGGCTGCCGTTGTTGAAGGACGGCCCGGCGATGTCGATGTGGGCCCACGGGATCTGCTCGCCGTCCTTGCCCTTGCCGACGAACTCGCGCAGGAAGACGGCTGCCGTCATCATGCCGCCGTGGCGTTCGCCGATGTTGGCGATGTCCGCGACCTGCGAGTCCAGGCTCGGGCGCAGCTCCTCGGGCAGCGGCATCGGCCAGACCAGCTCGCCGGCGCGGTCCGCCGCGACCTTGAGGGCTCCGGTGACGGAGTCGGAGCCCATGACACCGGCGGTGCGGTTGCCCAGCGCGATCAGCTGCGCGCCGGTGAGGGTGGCGACGTCGATGATCGCGTCCGGGTACTCCTGGCTGGCGGCGACGATGCCGTCGGCCATGACCAGCCGGCCCTCGGCGTCGGTGTTCAGGACCTCGACGGTCTTGCCGCCGAAGATGGTCAGCACGTCGGCGGGACGCTGGGCGGCACCGGAGGGCATGTTCTCCGCGATGCACAGCCAGGCGGTCGCCTTGACCGGCAGGCCCAGTTCCGCGAGGGCCAGGACGGTGTTGAGCACGACGGCGGCGCCGGCCATGTCGGACTTCATCTCGCCCATGCCGAGGTGCGGCTTGAGCGAGATCCCGCCGGTGTCGAAGGTGATGCCCTTGCCGACGAACGCGACCTTGGCCGTGGCCCTGGCCGGGGCGTATTCGACCTTGACCAGGCGCGGCTGCCTGGTGGAGCCCTTCCCGACGCCGAGGATGCCGCCGAAGCCGTCCTTCTCGAGGCGCTTCTCGTCCCAGACGGTCACCTTCACCGGCAGGCCCTTGGCGAGTTCCTTGGCGGCGTCGGCGAACGTTTCCGGGTAAAGGTGGCTCGGCGGCTGGTTGACCAGTGTGCGGGTGGCGTTGACGGCCTTGCCGATCAGGGCGGCGCGCTGCAGCACGGGCGCCAGCGCCTTGTCCGCGGCGAAGTCGGTGAGGATGCGGACGTTCTTGACCGGGTCCTTGATGCCGTCCTTGGCGGAGCGGTACTCGTTGAAGGAGTAGGCGCCCATCGCCGCGCCCTCGGCGACGGCCGCGACGGCCGCGAGGGTCGGCGTCGGCAGCGCAAGGGTGACGGTGGCGACGCCGGCGAGCTGGCGGACGGCCGAGCCGGCCGCGCGGCGCAGTGCCTCCTCGCTCAGCGGGGTGCCCGCGGCAACCTTGCCGACGCCGGCGAGGACCAGGACGGAGGCCCCGGCCTCGGGCAGGCCGGGGAGGCGGTGCGCCTGGTCGGCGGCGCCGGTGAGGCCAAGAACGGCCAGGGACTCGGCCAGCGCCTCGGCAGCCTTGGCCGTCAGCGGGTTCTCCAGCAGCACGGGGCCGTCGGTGCCCTGTCCCACGCCTACAACGAGGGCGTCCGACGGCGACTTCTTCAAGTCTCCGGCGACCGCACTCAGCTTGACTTCGGTATTCTTGACCACGAGGACAGTCCTCAATTCTCTGTGATATTTCGGCAGGAACTGCATGTTCGGCGCCCTGCCACGGGTACCTGCGCCACCGTAGGCATGACCTGCCGCCTCGGTGTCTGCAAGGCCATCTATAAGGCCAGCTCCGATCGTAGTCTCTCCCCGGCGCCGGAGTTCAATTTAATGAGAGCTGGCCCACAGTCCGGGCAGGAATTAGCCCGGCCGGCGGTGCGTTGTAGCAGGTACCGGCACCCGCCACCCTCCACCTGCCATTGCGAAAGGAACATGCCGTGATGGAACGGATTTCCGGCTCCCTGCTGGACCCCGAGACGCTGTACGTCCGTGACGACGCGCTGTTCCGCAGCCCGGAGCTGCGCGGGCTGAACCTGGTCATGGGCTTCACCGGCTTCGCTGACGCCGGCCACGTGGTCAAGCAGATCACCGCGGAACTGCTCGACACCCTCGACGCCGAGCTCATCGCCGAGTTCGACGCCGACCAGCTGATGGACTACCGCTCCCGCCGGCCCGCAGGTCAGCTTCGTCGAGGACCACCTGCAGGACTACCAGGCCCCGCGGCTGGCCCTGTACCGGCTGCTGGACGGGCTGGGGAAGCCGTTCCTGCTGCTGGCCGGGTTCGAGCCGGACCTGCAGTGGGAGCGCTTTGCCCGCGCCGTGGTCGGCATCGTGGCGGAACTGGACGTCAACCTGGCGGCCTGGATCCACTCCATCCCGATGCCGGTGCCGCACACCCGCCCGGTCGGGGTCACCGTGCACGGCAACCGGCCGGAGCTGATCGAGGGGATCTCGGTCTGGAAGCCCACCGTCGAGGTGCCGGCCGCCGTCGGCCACATCCTTGAACTGCGCCTGGTCGAGGCCGGCCGGAACGTCGCCGGCTACGTGATCCATGTGCCGCACTACCTGGCCGAGGCCGAATACCCGACCGCCGCCGTCGCGGGGCTGGAGTACCTGGGCGCGGCGACCTCGCTGATGCTCCCCACGGACCGCCTCCGCGAAGCCGGACGGGAAGTCGGCCGGCAGATCGCCGAGCAGATCGACGCCTCCGAAGAGGTCCAGCAGGTCGTCTCCCGGCTGGAAACCAAATACGACGAGAAGGCCGAGGGGACCGTGCGCCGGTCCCTGCTTGCGGATGAGAACGACCAGCTGCCCAACGCCGACGCGCTCGGGGCTGCCGTCGAGGCCTATCTGGCCCGTAAAGAACCGGGCGAATAAATATTGTTTATGACGTCCGGGGGCATAATGGGGGAGTGACCTCCCCCCGCGCCTGGCTGATCTGGATCATCGGGGTCTTCGCGTACCTCGTGGCGGTCAGCCAGCGCACGTCCTTCGGCGTCGTGGGGCTCGAGGCGACGGCCCGCTTCCATGCCAGCGCCGCCGAAATCTCCTCCTTCACCGTGCTGCAGCTGCTGGTCTACGCCGGCCTGCAGATCCCGGTCGGGGTGCTGGTGGACCGCTTCGGCTCCCGTGCCATGATTGCCGGCGGCGCCCTGCTGATGGGCCTCGGCCAGCTCCAGCTCGCGTTCGCCGACAGCATCCCCGGCGGTGTGCTGGGCCGCGTGCTCGTCGGCGCCGGCGACGCGATGACCTTCGTCTCCGTGATCCGGCTGATCCCGCTCTGGTTCGCCCCGTCCCGGGTGCCGCTGCTGACCCAGCTGACCGGCATGTCCGGCCAGCTCGGCCAGCTCTTCTCCGTGGTGCCGTTCGCGATGATCCTGCACGCCGCGGGCTGGACGCCCGCGTTCCTGACCCTGGCCGGCCTGTCCGGGCTCGCCGTCGTGCTGGTGCTGGTGCTGCTGCAGGACCTGCCGCCGGGCCACCCTGCCCCGGAACCGTCGCAGGGGCTCCGGGCCACCGGGGTGTCGCTGTCCCGGGCCTGGCGGCAACCGGGCACCCGGCTGGGGCTGTGGAGCCACTTCACGGTGCAGTTCAGCGGCACCGTCTTCGCGATGACCTGGGGCTACCCGTTCCTGATCTCGGCGCAGGGGCTGGACACCGGTACGGTCTCTGCCCTGATGGCGCTGTACGTGGCCGCGGCGATGGCCGCCGGGCCGCTGATGGGCAGCTTCGTGGCCCGCCATCCGCTGCGCCGCTCCACCATGGTGCTGCTGATCTCCGGCGCCACGGCCGTTGCGTGGGCCGCGGTGCTGCTCCAGCCGGACCGTTCGCCGCTGTGGCTGCTGGCCGGCCTCGTGGTGGTCCTGGCCATCGGCGGCCCCGGCTCGATGATCGGCTTCGACTTTGCCCGGACCTTCAACCCCGCCCACCGGATCGGGACCGCCACCGGGATCGTGAATGTGGGCGGCTTCATCGCCGCGCTGCTGTCCATCCTCCTGATCGGGCTGGCGCTGGACGCGCTGCACCTGGCCGGATACTCGCCGGAGGGGCTCTACAGCCTCGGCGCGTTCCGGGTCGCGCTGAGCGTGCAGTTCCTGCTGCTGGCGGCGGGCGCCGCGGCCATCCTTGTCAGCCGCCGCAAGGTGCGCCGGCAGATGGCGGCGCAGGGTGTGGTGGTGCCGCCGCTGCTCCAGGCCATGGCCCGGCAGCGCCGGCTCGTCGCGGAACGCCGCCGCACGCCCTGACTGCCGCCCTTGGCGTTGTCCACATAGGGAACCTTCGGGGCTGACGACGGCGGCCGGCGCGACGAATGCTGGCGTTATGACAGCCCCCGACCACCTGAAGATCACCGGCCCCGAAGACATCCTCGGATTCATTCCACATTCGCTGGGCTACTGGCCGGCCAACAGCCTCGTGGCCATGACGCTGCAGGGAAAACGGCTCGGAGCCACCTTGCGCGTCGACCTCCCGGAACCGTCGCGCTGCCGCGGACCCGGGCTGGCCGCCTTTGCCCGGACCGTGCGCGACTATCTCGAGGCCGACAAGGAGGCGGACGGCACCCTGCTCGCCATCTTCGCCGGTCCGCCGGGGGAGGGCGCCGCCGGCGCCGACGGGCCGGACGGCGACTGGCGACCTGACGCCGGAGCGGGCCGGACGCCGGACTGGCGGACACCGGTACCGGCTCGCCCGCGCTGGCCAGGCTCCTGCGGGAACTGGAGCGGGCCCTCGGCGCGGCAGGCCTGCCGGTGCGGGATGCCTGGCTGATCGGGGAGCGCTACTGGCGCAACGCCTACTGCACCGACCCGGCCTGCTGCGCGCCGCCCGGCAGGCCGGTCGAGGAGATCAGGAACAGCCGGCTCAACGCCGAGCTCGTCTTCCGGGGCAGCAGCGTTGGCGCCGCCCCGGGGAGTCCCGCCGCCTCCGGCACGCCGGAGCACGACGAGGCGGCAGCGCTGGAGGCCGAGGACAGCTGGACGCGGGAATTCTTGGGCCGGTGGCGTGACCGGGCGCAGTTCGGTGCGGTGCTGGACGTCTGGGAACGTGTACTGAACGCCGCCGGCCGGCCGGCAGCCGGGACGGCCGCGGGACAGCAGCCCGCACTGCCGGGCGGCCCGCCGCCGGCCGCGCTTCCGGCCGGCCTCGCCGGGTACCTGAGGGCCACACTGTGCGTGGCGGCGTGGCGGGACGCGGTGCTCGTGATGGCCGCCGCCGGGCGGGCCGCTGCCGTGGCCGGCGCCGAGGAGTTCGGCGTGTTCGCCGGCGGCCCGGGCAGGCCCGCCCCGCTGCCCGAGCTCGACGGCTACCCGGCCGCGGCGCCTGGTGGGACCGGTGAGTCCAGTGGTTCCGGTGAGTCCGGGGCCCGCCGGGGAAGCCGCGGCGGCCCCGGGTTACGGGGAAGTCCTCCTGGGCCTGGCGCCCGCCACGCCCGACTGGGCCCGCCTGGCCGGGCTCGACCGGATCCTCGTCCGCCTCGGCACCTGCGGGGGAGGCGAAGCCCGGGCCGCGGCCCTCACTGCCCGGGGCTGGATCGAATGGTGCCGCGGCCGCGGCTCGTTCGCCGACGCGCTGTTCACTGCGGCTGCCGCCGAGCAACCCGGGTACCGGCTGGCCGAGTTGCTGGCGGAGCTGGGCCGTCGGGGAACCCTGTGCGGCTGGGCGCGCCGCAAGGAGGCTGCCTGGCAGAGGTTCGATCCGGACGCCGCCTGAGCGCCGGTGAGCCGGTACGCCATATTGCGCGGCCACGCCGGCTCCGAGGCCCCGAAACAGAAAATCGTGCGACAATGGTTGGCGAGACCCGGTTGGGTCCGTGTATCGAGTGCGAGTAACGATCCTTGGAAACAGGGAACATTACGGTCGCCCCGGCAGTTCTACTAAGTGGCTCTGCTGGTCGCGATTTCGCCCTGATGTGAAACACGGACTTGACAGGGTCATAGTGGTGTTGCCCGTATGGTGATTCCACAGACCGCCGCTAGAAAGGTTTTCTGTGACCCCGTCTTCCGCGAAGAAGGAACCCGCCGACCAGGCCGAATTGTCCGCCGAGGAGAAGAAGGCAGCGGCAAACGCCAAGCGTGCCGCCACGCGTGCAGCCAACAAGGCTGCGAAGGACGCCGCCTCCGCCGCCGGTGATGACTCCGCCCCGGCAGTCGCCAAGCCTGAGCCCAAGAAGCGCGGGCCCAAGCCCGGCGCCAAAGCCGCGGCCGAAGCCGCCAGCAAGTCCCGGGACGCTGACTCCGACGACGTTGATGTCGACGAGGAGCTCGACGAGGCGGCGCCGGACGCCGCCGAACTCGGCGAGGACGGCGAAGAAGTAGCCGGCAAGGCGGCAGCAGCCACCACCGGCTCCGGCTTCGTCTACTCCGATGCCGACGACGACGACGCCCCTGTCCAGCAGGTCATGTCCGCCGGTGCCACCGCGGACCCGGTCAAGGACTACCTGAAGCAGATCGGCAAGGTCGCCCTGCTGAACGCCGAGCAGGAAGTCGACCTGGCCCTGCGGATCGAGGCGGGCCTCTTCGCCGAGGAAAAGATCGCCGCCGACGACGGATCCATGGATCCGAAGCTCAAGCGTGAACTTGAATTCGTCATCCACGACGGCAAGCGTGCCAAGAACCACCTGCTGGAGGCCAACCTCCGCCTCGTGGTCTCGCTGGCCAAGCGCTACACCGGCCGCGGCATGCTGTTCCTGGACCTGATCCAGGAAGGCAACCTGGGCCTGATCCGCGCGGTCGAGAAGTTCGACTACACCAAGGGCTTCAAGTTCTCCACCTACGCCACCTGGTGGATCCGCCAGGCGATCACCCGCGCCATGGCCGACCAGGCCCGCACCATCCGCATCCCGGTGCACATGGTCGAAGTCATCAACAAGCTGGCCCGCGTCCAGCGGCAGATGCTGCAGGACCTCGGCCGCGAACCCACCCCGGAGGAGCTGGCCCTCGAGCTGGACATGACGCCGGAAAAGGTCGTCGAGGTCCAGAAGTACGGCCGCGAACCGATCTCGCTGCACACCCCGCTCGGCGAGGACGGCGACTCCGAGTTCGGCGACCTGATCGAGGACTCCGAGGCCGTGGTTCCGGCCGACGCCGTGAGCTTCACGCTGCTGCAGGAACAGCTGCACTCGGTCCTGGACACCCTCTCCGAGCGCGAGGCCGGGGTCGTGGCGATGCGCTTCGGCCTGACCGACGGCCAGCCGAAGACTTTAGACGAAATCGGAAAGGTCTACGGCGTCACGCGCGAGCGCATCCGCCAGATCGAATCGAAGACCATGTCCAAGCTGCGCCACCCGTCCCGCTCGCAGGTGCTGCGCGACTACCTCGACTAGGCTCCGGCGCAACCAACGCGGGGTCACTTCCCGCCCGTAATCTTCGGATACGCGGGCGGGAAGTGACCCCGCGTTGGTCACTTAAAAGGTGCGGGGCTGAAGCCGGGTTAACGCAGAAGGGCCCCTCCGCGGCGGAGGGGCCCTTCTCTGAGTGGACGTCTAGTCGACCGGAACCGGTGCCTTCTCGTGGAGGCGGCCCGTCTCGTCATGCCAGTCGGAACTGAGCGGCCGGAGGTTCGGTTCGACGGCGCGTGCGTGGTGAGCGCAGAAGAGCAGTTCACCGCCGGAGGCTTCGAGGACAACCCGGACGTATGCCTGGGCTCCGCAACGGTCGCACCGGTCAACGGTGGTGAGTGTGCGGTCCGCAACTGCTGTGGTCATGTTCGGCCTCCTTGGTAGATCGATACATCTATATAACCAGCATTCGCAGACATTCCATGGCAAGGATGGGACACTTTCGCTGTCCGCGTATCACGGCTCAGTAACGGCTGGCAGCGGTGTTGTCCGTGCGGGGGAGTGGCAACCCGGCGTCGGGCCCCGGGCCGACTAACCTAGGAAGAGCGTCTCTACGTTCCGTCCCCGAAGGAGTTCCCGACCCGTGGCACCCAGTTCTGATTACACCGCCCGGCATCTCTCCGTGCTGGAAGGCCTCGAGGCCGTCCGCAAGCGCCCGGGCATGTACATCGGCTCCACCGACTCCCGCGGTCTCATGCACTGCCTCTGGGAGATCATCGACAACTCGGTCGACGAGGCCCTCGCCGGCTTCGGCCACGACATCAAGATCATCCTGCACGCGGACAATTCGGTCGAGATCCACGACGACGGCCGCGGCATCCCGATCGACGTCGAGCCCAAGACCGGGCTCACCGGCGTCGAGGTGGTCTTCACCAAGCTGCACGCGGGCGGCAAGTTCGGCGGCGGTTCCTACACCGCCTCGGGCGGCCTGCACGGCGTCGGCGCCTCGGTCGTCAACGCCCTGTCCTCCCGGCTGGACGTCGAGGTGGACCGCGGCGGCAAGACCTACAAGATGTCCTTCCGCCGGGGCGAGCCGGGCCGCTTCAAGGACCCGGGCACCAGGCCGGATCCCGCCGCCGTGTTCGAACCCTTCGTCGACGGTTCCGTGCTCGACGTCGTCGGCAAGGCCAAGCGCGGCGTCACCGGCACCCGGATCCGCTACTGGGCCGACCGGCAGATCTTCACGCCGGACGCGAAGTTCTCCTACGACGAGCTCGCGGCCCGCGCCCGGCAGACCTCCTTCCTGGTCCCCGGGCTGAAGCTCACCGTGCGGGACGAGCGCAAGGTCGCCGGCACCCCGGGCGAGTCCGGCCCGCACGAGGAGGTCTTCCACCACGACGGCGGCATCTCCGAGTTCGTCGACTTCCTCGCCGCCGATCCCGCCGTCACCGACATCTGGCGGCTGCACGGCGCCGGGAAGTTCAAGGAGACGGTGCCCGTCCTGGACGAGCGCGGCCACAGCCAGCTCGCCGAAGTGGAGCGCGACTGCGAGGTGGACGTCGCGCTGCGCTGGGGCATCGGCTACGACAGCACCGTGCGCAGCTTCGTCAACATCATCTCCACCCCCAAGGGCGGCACCCACCAGTCCGGCTTCGAGCAGGCCCTGCTCAAGACGTTCCGCAAGGCCGTGGAGACCAACGCCCGCAAGCTCAAGGCCGGCAACGACAAGATCGAAAAGGACGACATCTTCGCCGGGCTGACGGCGGTCCTGACGGTCCGCCTCGCCGAGCCGCAGTTCGAGGGCCAGACCAAGGAGATCCTCGGCACCTCGGCCGTCCGGGCGATCGTGGCCAAGGTGGTGGAGCAGGAGATCAACGCCAAGCTCACCTCGTCCAACCGCAACGACAAGGCGCAGTCGGCGCTGCTGCTGGAAAAGGTCGTCAGCGAGATGAAGTCCCGCATCTCCGCCCGCGTCCACAAGGAGACACAGCGCCGCAAGAACGCGCTGGAGACGTCCTCGATGCCCACCAAGCTCGCGGACTGCCGGACGGACGACGTCGGACGCTCCGAACTGTTCATCGTCGAAGGTGACTCGCGCGCTCGGCACCGCCAAGCTGGCACGCTCCTCCGACTTCCAGGCGCTGCTGCCGATCCGCGGCAAGATCCTGAACGTCCAGAAGGCCTCGGTGGGGGACATGCTCTCCAACGCCGAGTGCGCCGCCCTGATCCAGGTGGTCGGCGCCGGTTCGGGCCGCAGCTTCGATATCGCCGCGGCCCGCTACGGCAAGGTCATCCTGATGACCGACGCCGACGTCGACGGCGCCCACATCCGCACCCTGCTGCTGACGCTGTTCTTCCGCTACATGCGCCCGATGATCGATGAGGGCCGCGTCTTCGCCGCCGTCCCGCCGCTGCACCGGGTGGAGGTCGATCAACGCCGGCCAGAAGGCCAACGAGATGATCTACACGTACTCCGAGGCGGAGCTGCATGTGCTGCTGGCCCGGCTCGCCAAGGAGGGCAAGCGGTACAAGGAACCGATCCAGCGCTACAAGGGCCTGGGCGAGATGGACGCGGAGCAGCTCGCGGAGACCACGATGGACCCGCGGCACCGCACCCTGCGCAAGGTCGGGATCGAGAACGCGAAGCAGGCCGAGGAGACCTTCGACCTGCTGATGGGCTCCGACGTGGCGCCGCGCAAGGACTTCATCATCGCCGGGGCCGCGAGCCTGGACCGGGAGCGCATCGACGCCTGACCGGGGCGGATTGTCTCCCGCGCTCCCGGGCGCAGCTAGGGCTGAACGGCCCTCTTACCGGGCGGTAACCCAGCCGATAGTGTCATCTCACCGCCCCGGGCAACGATGCCCGGGGCCGGATTCCGCTTAAAATCCAGGAGATCCCTATGAGGCACAGTCGGAATATCACCCGCGCGGCGATCGCCGCCACCATCGGCCTGGCGGCCGGATTCGCGCCGCCGGCCACGGCAGCCAGCGGAACGGACAGCGCCGCACTGCGCACGGCCGTTTCCGTCGACTACATCATGAACCACCTTGCCGCCCTGCAGGCCGCCGCCGAGGCCAACGGCGGCACCCGGGCCGCCGGCACCCCGGGCTACGAGGCATCCGCACGCTACGTCGAGGACCAGCTCCGGGCCGCCGGCTACAGTCCGGTCCGGCAGCAGTTCAGCTACGACCGCTACGACTTTGCCAGCGCCGCGCTGGAGCGCTTGGCACCGTCGCCGAAAACCTACGGCTACGCCGCGGACGACGGCTTCCTGGACATGGACTATTCCGGCTCGGGCAACGTCACGGCAAACCTTGCCGCCGTCGACCTCAACCTGGCCGGCGACCGCGCCTCCACCAGCGGCTGCGAGCCGGCGGACTTCGCCGGTTTCACCGCCGGCAACATCGCCCTGATTCAGCGCGGCACCTGCACCTTCCGGACCAAGGTGGACAACGCCGCCACAGCGGGTGCGGCCGGCGTCATTATCTTCAACCAGGGCAACGATGTTCCGGACGAGGACCGGCTGGGCCTGTTCGCCGGAACCCTTGACCTTCCCCAGGCCTCCATCCCCGCGGTGAGCACAACCTTCGACAACGGCGCCGAACTGGCCGCGCTGGGCGGTGTCCGCATGCATCTGGAGGTGGTCGCATCCGTGTCCCGGATCGAGACCTTCAACATCCTGGCAGACACCGCCGGCCGTGCCGACCGCACCGTCGTGGTGGGCGCCCACCTGGACTCTGTCGGCGAGGGGGCGGGCATCAACGACAACGGCACCGGCTCGGCCGCCATCCTGGAAACCGCCGCTCCGGCTGCAACGCCGGCGGCCAGACCGAACCGGGTCCGGTTCGCGTGGTGGGGCGGGGAAGAGGACGGGCTGGTCGGGTCCGAGTACTACGTCAACCCAGCTGATCGGCCCGCCAGCTCAAGGAACACGCCGTTAACCTCAACTTCGACATGGTCGGCTCACCAAACGCCGTCCGATTCGTCTACGACGGCGACGGCTCCTCCTTCGGCGAGAAGGGGCCCAACGGCTCCGCACTGGTGGAGAAGGTCTTCCTTGACTACTTCGCATCGCAGGGACTGCCCGCGGCACCGACCCAGTTCGACGGCCGCTCGGACTACTTCGGGTTCATCGAGAACGGCATTCCGGCGGGCGGCCTGTTCACCGGTGCCGAGGATCTGAAAACGGTCCGGGAAGCGGAGATCTTCGGCGGCACTGCGGGCAAACCCTACGACGGGTGCTACCACCAGTCCTGCGACACCCTCGCGAACGTAGACCCCGTCGTGCTCGAGGAAATGGCGGACGCCATCGCCCATGCGACGCTGACCTTCGGCATGACCACCTCGGCGGTCAACGGCACCTCCAAGGGCAACGGCGCCGGCAACGTCGAGCTCGAGTACAAGGGCCACGGACTCCTGAAATAGGAGCTGTGATCCCGGGTCCGGGCCGTTCCGCCACCGGCGGGGCGGCCCGGGCCATGCCGCGGCGGGCCATGCCGCGGACGGGCCAGGCCGGCACGGCGGGCCTAGCCGAGCAGGCCGGGGACGATCAGCAGGGCCGTCGGCACCGCCAGCAGCAGCACGCAGGCGCCGAGCACGGCGTAGTGCAGCGGCTCGGGCAGCGGCGGCCGGGGCGAGAGCAGCCGGCTGACCCGCGAGGCGGTGGTGCCCGCCGCGCCAGCGCCGCCGGTGGCCCCGGGCTGGCCGGCGTCGGCTTCCGCGCCCGCATCGCCGAACGCCATCCGGGCGGCAGGGGCGCCGGGGGCTGCCGAACCACTCGCCACGATGGCGATCGCCTTGATCAGGGTGGCCCTGCTTTCGGTCCTGAGCGCGACGTCGTCGGCCAGCATCTCGATCAGCGAATTGACCGCTTCCTGGGCCAGCCGGGTGGTCGGCAGCCAGGGCAGGGCCTGCCGCCAGGCCGCGAACGCCCACAGCAGCAGGTGGTGGCGCTGGCTCAGGTGGGCGTTCTCGTGGATGAGGACCGCACGCAGCTCGTCCGGTTCCAGGGCCGCCATCAGCCCGTCCGAGAGCACCGTGACCGAGCGGGCGCCGCCGGGCAGGCAGTACGCGACCGGGGAGTCATGGCTGATCACCATGGTCCGGGGGCCGTCGGCCGAGGGGGAGGCCAGCAGCGCCAGGAGTTCGCGGTGGCGCCGGCGCTGGCGCTGGATCCTGTAATAGGTGAGCAGCAGGGTGAAGACCAGGTGGGCGCTCAGCAGTGCCGCGGCGGAGAGCGCGAAGATGTGCCAAAAGCCCAATGCCGTGGTGGGCTCATTGCGGAAGACCATGCCTGCCAGCGACCGGAGCCCGGCCAGCAGGTTGTCGCCGACCGGTTCCAGGCCGTAGATCAGCATGGCGCCGATCATGGACAGGCCGCCGGCCAGGGCGATGGCCTGCCAGAGCAGCATGGCCGTAAACGGCGAGCGGGCCGGCCACTGGGCACGGGAAAGCAGGATAGGAACCGGCCAGGCCAGCACTATCGCCAGGACCGCCAGAAAATATGAGGTCCAGAACATCCGGTGTTAGCTGTGGCCCAGGAGTTTGCGCAGCGTTTCCGCCTCGGTGGAGGACACGGAGCCGATGAAGCGCGCCAGCACCGCCTCGCGGTCCGGGGCGGATCCGAGCACCTCGTGCATCAGTTCCGCGGTGTGGTCCGCGCGGCTGGAGACGGCCTGGTAGCGGTGCGGGCGGGTGCCGCGTTCACGCTCCACCAGGCCCTTGCGCTCCAGCCGGGAGAGGACGGTCAGCACGGTGGTCACGGCCAGGTCCTTGCCCTCGTGGCCGTCGGTGCCGCCCGGCGACCGCGTGCTCTGCGCCAGCAGATCCCGCAGGGTGTTCGCCGTCGCAGCCTCCTGGCCTGCCCAGAGCAGGTCCATCACTGCCCG
Source organism: uncultured Actinomycetota bacterium (assembly GCA_963698285.1). Classification (GTDB taxonomy): domain Bacteria; phylum Actinomycetota; class Actinomycetes; order Actinomycetales; family Micrococcaceae; genus Arthrobacter. Next base: position 174,440 of record CAVOQF010000023.1, read on the forward strand.
TTCCAGTTCGCCGAGACTTGCCATTCCGTGTGTCCTTTTTGAGGGCCTCCGGCGCCTGGTGTCTGCGCCGGGAGGGTGCTGAATACTTCAGCTATAAATTTACCGCGTTTTGCGCCTACTTTCTACATGAGGTAGAAATGGCCCGCCGCGGCTGTCCGGGCGGCCCTCCGGGCGGCCGGCTGCTGCGCCCCCGGACGCGGAGCGCCGCTCCATTGCGGGCCGCGGCGCGCCGTGCCACGCTGGGGTGCGGGAGGGTGCGGATGTGTTCTACACTCTGTAGAAGTACTAGTTCTACGCAACGTAGAAAACTCTTGGGAACCTAGCCAAAGGGACTGCCTTGGACGCCTTGGAAATCGCACGCTGGCAATTCGGTATCACCACCGTCTACCACTTCATGATGGTGCCGCTCACCATCGGCCTGGGCCTGGTGGTGGCGGTGATCCAGACGCTCTGGTACCGCACCGGCAAGCCCGAATACCTTCGGATGACAAAGTTCTGGGGCAAGCTCTTCCTGATCAACTTCATCATGGGTGTCGCCACCGGCATTGTGCAGGAGTTCCAGTTCGGCATGGCCTGGAGCGAGTACAGCCGCTTCGTCGGCGACGTCTTCGGCGCCCCCCTGGCCATGGAGGCGCTGCTGGCCTTCTTCGTTGAATCCACCTTCCTGGGCCTCTGGATCTTCGGCTGGAAACAGCTCAAGCCGGCCGTCCACCTGGCCTGCCTCTGGGTGGCCGTGATCGGCTCGGTGTTCTCCGCCTACTTCATCATCGTGGCCAACAGCTGGATGCAGCACCCCGTGGGCGTGGAGATGATCGACGGCAGGCCCGTGATGACCGACGCCTGGGCCGTGTTCACCAACAACACCGCCCTCGTGGCCGTGCCCCACACGCTGTTCGGCGCCCTCGCCGTCGCAGGGTCGTTTTTGCTCGGCATCGCCTGGTACCACCTGTGGCGCCGCCGCCATGACGGCGTCGACACGGTGGGCGCCGACGGCAAGGTGGTGCCCGGCGAGTCGGTGGTTCCCGGCCGGGACCGCGCGGACCACGCGGTCTGGATCCGTTCGCTGCGGATCGGCGCCGTCGTCGCGATGATCTCCTTCGCCGGCACCGCCATCACCGGCGACCTGCAGGGCAAGCTCATGTTCGAACAGCAGCCCATGAAGATGGCCGCGGCCGAGGCCGCGTGCCACGACGGCACCGGCTTCTCCATCCTCAGCGTCGGCAACGTCGGTTCCAAGGACTGCGACGACGTCGTCGCCGTGATCGAGGTCCCGGGCATCCTGTCCTTCCTCGCCAAGGGCGACTTCACCACCGAGGTCAAGGGCGTCAACAGCCTGCTGGACCAGTACAAGGCCGACTACGGCACCAACCTCCCCGACAATCCGATCTACGGGGACCGCGCCGGCCAGGAAATCCAGTACGTCCCGGTCATGGAAGTCACCTACTGGGGCTTCCGGATGATGATCGGCTTCGGCGGCGTGGCCGCGCTGGCCTCCCTCGTGGCCCTCTGGCTCACCCGCAAGGGCACGGTCCCGGCCTCCCGCGGCCTGATGCGGCTCGCCGTCTTCGGCATCCTCGCCCCCTTCGGCGCCAATGCGGCCGGCTGGATCTTCACCGAAATGGGCCGGCAGCCCTTCGTCGTCGCCCCCAACCCGGACCCCAGCGGGATCGACCAGGTGTTCATGTTCACCGCCGCCGCGGTCTCCCCGGGGGTCTCGGCCGGCGAGCTCCTGACCTCCCTGATCGTGCTGACCGCCGTCTACGGGGTGCTGCTGGTGGTCGAGGTGAAGCTCCTCGTGAAGTACATCCGCGGCGGCGTGGTCTCGGCGATGCCCGAACTCGCCCATGCCCCGGCGGACGAACACGAGGACCAGACCCCGCCCGGCGGGACGCCCGGCAAGCCCGCCGCCGACGACGTCCTGGCCTTCGCCTACTAACGTCCCCCGACAAGTCGCAGAGGATACACAGCATGGAACTGCTACCCACCATCTGGTTCATCGCCATCGCGCTGTTGTGGACGGGCTATCTCTTTCTGGAGGGCTTCGACCTGGGCGTCGGCATGCTGATGAAGGCCTTCGCCCGGAACAACAACGAGCGCCGGGTGCTGCTCAACACCATCGGCCCGGTCTGGGACGGCAACGAGGTGTGGCTGCTGACCGCCGGCGGTGCCACCTTCGCCGCCTTCCCGCTCTGGTACGCCTCCCTGTTCTCCGCGCTCTACCTGCCGCTGCTGCTGGTCCTGGTGGCGCTGATCTTCCGCGCCGTGGCGATCGAGTACCGGGGCAAGGTGGACACCCCGCAGTGGCGGGCCCGGTGGGACTGGGCCCTCGCCCTGGGCTCCCTGGTGGCCGCGTTCGGTGTCGGCGCGGCCCTGGCGCTGACCACCACCGGGCTGCCGCTGAACGCCAACGGGGACCGCGAGGGCGGCCCCTTCGCCTGGTTCACGGGATACGCCGTGCTGGGAGGGCTCGCCGTCGTCGGCTTCTCGCTGCTGCACGCGCTGGCCTTCCTGGCCCTGAAGACCGACGGCGACGTCCGGCACCGCGCGCGGCAGTGGTTCGTGCGGCTGCTGCCGGTGCTGCTCCTGCCGATCGCCGGCTGGGCGATCGTGTTGCAGGTACAGAGCGGTGAAGTCTGGACTGTTGCCGCCGTCGCCGCCGCCGTCGTGGCCGCCGCCCTGGCGTGGAACTTCGCCCGCGGCGGCGCGGAAGGCCGGGCGTTCGTGGCGCTGGGCGTCTTCCTGGTCCTCGGCAGCGCCTCGATCTTCGGCGCGGCCTTCCCGGTGGTGCTGCCCTCGACCCTCAACCCCGACTTCAGCCTGACCGTCGCCAACGCTTCGTCCTCGGACTACACCCTGGGGCTGATGACAATCGTCGCCTGCATCGGGCTGCCGCTCGTCCTTGCCTACCAGGCCTGGACCTACTGGGTGTTCCGGCGCCGGGTGAGTGCCGACCACATTCCCGAGGCGCACAGCTTCCTGCCCGCGATTGCCGCCAGGGCCCTGGCGCCGAAGGACTAGCCGCCCAATGAAACCGCAGTTCCCCACCGGCCCTGCCACCCGTTCGGCGCTCTACCTGCTGGGGCTGCTGGCGGCCCTCAAGGCCCTGTCCCTGGTGCTGATGGGGCAGGCCGTCGCCGCCATGCTGGCCGGGCTGATGGCCCACAACCCCGGCTGGGCGGACCAGCTGGGCTGGGGCCTGGCCGGGGTGGTGCTGCGCTCGCTCACCGTGTGGGCGCAGGCCGTGGCCGCCCGCCGCGCCGCGCTGGGGGTCAAGGAGGAGCTGCGCTCGCAGCTGCTGGAACGGGCCCTGCACACCGGCACCCGCACCGCCGGCCCCGCCGACGGCGGGCTCGCCGTGCTGGCCACGCGCGGACTGGACGCCCTGGACAACTACTACACCCAGTTCCTGCCCGCCCTGGTGAACTGCGCCGCCATCCCGCTGCTGCTCGGGGCGCGGATCCTGTTCGCGGACTGGATCAGCGCCGTGGTGATCGTCCTGACCGTCCCGCTCGTGCCGCTGTTCATGATCCTGATCGGCCGCTACACCGAGGACCGGGTCCGCGAGGCCCAGTCGGCGCTGTCCCGGCTCTCCGGCCACATGCTGGAGCTCGCCAAGGGCCTGCCCGTGCTGGTGGGCCTGGGCCGCGCCACGGCGCAACGCAAGGCGCTCGAGGACATCTCGGAGGAATACCGCGCCAAGACCATGGGAACCCTGCGCACCGCGTTCCTCTCGGCCCTGGCGCTGGAACTCATCGCCACGATCTCCGTCGCCGTGGTGGCCGTCTTCATCGGCGTCCGGCTGGTGCACGGGGACATGGCCCTCGAGGCCGGGCTGCTGGCGCTGATCCTGGCCCCCGACTGCTACCTCCCGCTGCGCGAACTCGGCACCGCCCACCACGCCAGCGACGAAGGCCGGGCCGCGCTCGCCGACACCACCGAGGTGCTCGACGCCGGCCAGGCCGCGCCGCTGGTGCCGTCCGCCGCCGGCCGGCCCGCCTCCGGCCCGCCGCCGGTCACCGTCAAGGACCTGGCCGTGCGCTACGCCGGGCGCGCGGACGCCGCCGTCGGGCCGCTGAGCTTCACCGCGGCCCCCGGCGAGATCACCGCCCTGAACGGCCCCAGCGGGGCGGGCAAGAGCACCGTGCTCGGCGTGCTCGCCGGCACCATCGGCGCCGGCGCCGGCACGGAACTGACCGGCGTGCTGGAGGGATTCACGACGGCGGACCTCGCCTGGGTGCCGCAGCACCCCGTGCTGGTCGAGCCCACCGTGCTGGCGGAAGTCCTGCTCTACCTGGGCACTTCCCCGGACCGGTCGCCGGCGCAGGCCAGCACCGAAGACACTGCCGAGGCGCGGCGCTGCCTCGCCGCCTGCGCGGCAGACCATCTTGCCGAGAAGCATCCGGCCGAGCTCAGCCCGGGGGAGTTGCGCCGGGTGGCCGTGGCCCGCGGACTGGCCCGGATCGCGGCCGGCGCCACGGTGCTCTTGCTGGACGAGCCCACCGCGCACCTGGACCGGACCTCCGCCGACGCCATCAGCCGCAGCATCGCCGGGCTGCGGGGGAAGGCCACGGTGCTGCTGGTCGCCCACGACCGGCAGACCCGTGCCCTGGCGGACCGGCTCGTGGCCGTCGGCCGTGGTTCCGGCGGACACGCCGGGCGCCGTGCCGGCCGCAGTCGCTACGGCAGCAGCCGGCAGGGCAGCCACGGACTCCACAGCAAGCACTGCCGGCGCCGGAACGGACACCGATGAGTCCGCCCGCTTCGGGTCGGCGGCCTCCCAGCTGCGCCGGCTGCTCGCACCGGTGGCCGGGAAATTTGCCGCCGCCGGCGCCGTCGGGGTGCTGGCCGCGCTGTTCGCCGTCGCACTCTCCGGGCTGTCCGGCTGGCTCATCATCCGTGCCAGCGAGCAGCCGCCCATCCTGTACCTGCTCACCGCGATCGTGGGGGTGCGCTTCTTCGGCATCGGTCGCGCCGTGCTGCGGTACAGCGAACGCCTGCTGCTGCACGACGCCGTCTTCACCGCCCTGACCCGGCTCCGCGGCCGGCTGTGGGAGTCGCTGAGCCGGCGGGCCCTGTCGCTGCGGCGGCTGCTGCAGGGCGGCAACGTCCTGGGCGCCGTGGTGGACGACGTCGACACCGTCCGTGAGCTGCTGCCGCGGGTCGTCCTGCCCCCGCTGACGGCTCTGGCCGTGGGCGCGGCGGCGGTCGCGGGCGTCGGGCTGCTGCTGCCGGCGGCCCTGCCGGCCGTGATAGCCGCCGCCGTCGTCTCCCTCGTGGCCGCGCCGGCCCTGGCGCTGTTCGCGGACCGGATGTCCGCCAGTGCCGAACAGCAGCTGCGCTCCGGGGTGCTGCGCCGGGTCGCCGCGGCCCTGGACGCACGCGCCGAACTCCACGCCAACGGCGTGGGTTCCCCCGTCCTGGCCGCCATCCACCGGGCCGACCGGGCCGCGACGGCAGCGTCGCAGCGTTCGGCCCTGGCGGAGGGTCTCGGGCAGGGGCTGACCGTCCTGGCCTGCGGGGCCGCCGCGCTGGCCAGCGCCGTGCTTGGCGCACCCCTGGTCTTCCGCGGCGCGGCGGAGCCGGCGACGGTCGCCGTCGTCGTGCTGTTGCAGCTGGCACTCGTGGAACCCTATGCGGCCATCACGACGGCGGTGCGCCAGTACCCGGCGCTGCGGTCCGTGCTGCGGCGCATCGGCGGCTCCGGCGTGCTCGCCCCGGAGGCGCCGGAAGCGCCCGGCCCCGTGCCGCCGGCCGCGCGGCCCGGCGGCCGGCCCGGCCTGGAGCTTAACCACCTCGCGGCGGCGTGGCCGGGCGGCGCGGAGGTCTTCAGCGGCCTCTCCGCCAGCGCCGAACCCGGCCGCTGGCTGGCGGTGACGGGGGCGTCCGGTTCCGGCAAGTCCACCCTGCTGGCCGTTATGCTCGGCTTCCTGCCGGCCGCGGGCGGGCAGCTCTTCCTGACCGGCCGGGCCGCCTGGTGCCCGCAGGAGGCGCACCTCTTCGACTCCACCATCCGCGGGAACCTGATGCTGGGACTGCCCGAGGGGGATCGTCCCGAGGACGCAGCCACGGCCGCTGCCGGGGCAGAGCTCGAGCGGCGGCTGGGAGAGGCGCTGTCCGCCGTCGGATTGGCACCGCTGCTGGCGCGGCTCGAGCGCGGCCTGGATACCCCCATCGGGCCGGGCGGCGCGTTCCTCAGCGGCGGGGAGCGCCAGCGCCTGGCGGTGGCCCGGACGCTGCTGACCGGCGCCGACGTGATCCTGCTGGACGAGCCCACGGCACACCTGGACGCGGAGGCGGGCCGGACGATGCTGGCCGAATTGCGCCGCGGGCTGGCCGGCCGCACGGTGGTGCTGGTGACCCACAACCCGGAGGACATCAGCCCGGAGGACGGCCGGCTGGACCTCGACCGTGAGGCGGCGCAGGCCGAGCCGCTGCTGGCGCGGGGGTAGGGCGGCCGTTAGCCTGTTGCCATGAACGGACACCCCGACCCGCGGGCCGGCCTGGACCCCCGCCTGACGTGGCGGCCGGCCGGTCCCGCCGAACTGGACGGCTGGGCCGCCCTCATTGCCCGGACAGCCGCCGTCGAACGTCCCGTCTGGTTCGAGCGGCGCGAGGACCTGGCCCAGATCCTGGAGTCCCGGGCGAACCCGGTGGCCGCGAACAGCATGCTCGGCTTCGACGCGCAGGGAGTCGTGCGGGCCTACGCCAGGCTCACGAAAAACCCGGACGGGGACAAAGCCGTCGGCTTCGGCTGCGTGGACCCCGAATGGCAGGGCAGCGGGGTGGGAACCGGGCTCCTGGGCTGGCTGGAGGCACGGACCCGGCAGCGGTTCGCCGACGACGGCCGGGCCGCCGAGCCGAGGCTGCGGCTTTACATGGAACAGCAGCACACCCACCAGGCGGCGCTCTTCGAGGGCCGGGGCTACCGGATCGTCCGCTACTTCAACGAGATGCACCGGCCGCTGGACCAGGACCTCCCCGCGCCCGTGCTGGACGACGGACTGGAACTCGTGGGCTTCGCGCCCGGGCTGCATGAGGCCGTGCGGCTGGCCCACAACGAGGCCTTCCGGGACCACTGGGGCAGCGAACCCCGCGACGAGGAGGCCTGGGGATTCGTGGTGAACGACCCGCAGGCGCGGCCGGACCTGAGCGGCGTCGTCGTGGACAAGTCCAGCGGCCGGGTGGCCGGATACCAGATCGCCAGCCACGACGCCGACAGCGCCGCGGACCGCGGCTTCAAGGAAGGGTACACGGACCTGCTCGGGGTGCGCCGCGAGTTCCGGGGCCGGGGGATCGCCCAGGCGCTGCTGGCCGACGCGATGCGCCGCTTCGCCGCCGCCGGAATGGACAAAGCCTCGCTCGATGTCGACTCGGAGAACCCCACCGGCGCCCTGGCGCTCTACACGAAGATGGGGTACGTCGCGGTCAACCGCAGCATGGCCTGGGACAAGGAGCTCTAGGCAGCGGCCGCCGCGCTAGCCGTCCACGCGCTAGCCATCCACGCGCTAGTCCGTCCACATCGTGGAGGTGGTGCACGACGTCGTGCAGGAAGTACTGCGAGAACGTCAGCACCGTGAATTCGGAGCCGTTGCTGCGGGTCCCCTTCCGGCCCCAGTCCTGCTCCGGGACGCGGCCAAAGGACGCGGCGATCTGTTCGCCCTCGGCCGTCAGGGCGGCGCTCACCTCGGCCGGATCGGAGCCTGCGTAGTCCTGCTCGAGGGCGGTCCGGTCCTGGTCCCAGTCCTCGAAGCGCGCGTCGTCCTTGGTGAGCATGAGGTCGAGGCGGTGGTCGAAGAGGCTGAACACGTCCCGGACGTGGCACGCATACTCCAGCGGCGACCAGGTGTCCTCGTCCGGGCGGACCGCGGCGTCCGGGCGGCGCAGCACGGCGCGCCAGCGCGGCAGCATGTTGGCGAGCTTCCCCGGCGTCGTGGCCGGGGTGCAGGCGGAGACGTCGAAACCGCACTCGGGGCACGGCCGTGACAGCACCCAGGTCCAGTCCTTTTGATCGGGCACGATAGGCATGTGTGCAGTCTAGGTCAAGGAGTAGGATTCGTTCCGGGGGAAGGGCCTGGAAAGGGACATAGCCATGCTCAAGGACCAGCCGGTCGGCGCCGTACTGCCGGCCGCGGACCTCGCCCGGGCGCGGGATTTTTACCGCGACAAGCTCGGACTCGAACCCGACAATCCGGGTGCCGAGGACAACCTGCAGTACACGTGCGGCGCCGGCAGCAGATTCCTGCTGTACCAGACGCCCAACGCCGGATCGGCCAGGAATACCCAGATGGGCTGGATGGTCACTGACCTGCCGGCCGCCGTCGCCGAGCTTCGCGCGGCGGGGGTCGTCTTCGAGGAATACGACTTCCCCGGCCTGAAGACCGAAGACGGCATCGCCACCCTGCCGGACGGAAGCTCCGCAGCGTGGTTCCTGGACAGCGAGGGCAACATCCTGAACCTCAATACGGGGATGTAGGGTTCCCTGCCTGATCCCGGGCGGCCGCGCCAGGCGGCGGCCCGGGATGGCCCGCGGGCCCAAAGACTCTGGAACTGGCGGCCGGGGACCCGCAGACTGTGTCCCATGTGCGCGGAAGCCCTGGTCCGGCTCGTCGGCCTCAGCAAGCGGTTTGGCAAGAGCACCGCGCTCGACGGCGTCAGCCTCACCATTGAACCCGGCGAGGTGTTCGGCTATCTGGGACCGAACGGCGCGGGCAAGACCACCACCATCCGGTTGCTCATGGGGATGCTGCGGCCCAGCTCGGGCACTGCCGAGGTCCTCGGGCTGGACTCCTGGCGGCAGCCCGTGCAGGTGCACCGGCTGGTGGGCTACGTACCGGGCGAGCCGGCCCTCTACGACCGCCTCACCGGGCACCAGCACGTCGCTTATTGCGCCCACCTGCGGCATCGGGACGATGCGAAACACGCGGCCCGGCTCGCCGACCGGCTCGGCCTGGACCTGGACCGGCCGGCCCGCACCCTCTCCCGGGGGAACCGGCAGAAGCTCGCCGTCGTCCTCGCCGTGATGTCCCGGCCGCGGCTGCTGGTGCTCGACGAACCCACCAGCGGGATCGACCCCCTGGTGCAGCAGGTCTTCCACTCCATCCTGCTCGAACACACGGCCGACGGCGGCTCCGCGCTGTTCTCCTCCCATGTGCTGGGCGAGGTGGAGCGCGTCGCCGACCGGATCGGCGTCGTGCGCCGGGGCAAGCTGGTCGCCGTGGAGCGGCTGCAGGACCTCGCCGCACGGTCCCTGCACCAGGTGCGGGCCCGCTTCGCCGAGGACGTCACCGCGGCGGACTTCGCCGGGATCCCCGGGCTGCGGGATGTCCTGGTCGACGGGCGCTCATTCAGCTGCAGCGCCCCGCAGTCGGCCCTGGATGCGCTCCTGAAACGGGTCAGCGCCCGCCAGGTGGAAGACTTCGAGTGCGCCGAGGCGCCGCTGGAAGACACTTTCCTGAGCTACTACGGCATGGACCGCAACGGCGCGAATACGCCGCCGCGCAGCCGGGACGGCGGCCCGCGATGCTGGCTAGCGTGCTGACGAAGACGCTCCGGGACCAGGGCCGGAGCCTGCTGGCGTGGTCCGTCTCCCTGGCCCTGATCGTGGCGATGTACGCGGCCGTGTGGCCCTCGGTCCGCGACCAGCCCTCGATGAGCGACTTCATCGACCAGATGCCCGAGGCGTTCCGGTCCATGTTCGCGACCTCCGGCGCGGACATGTCGACCCCCACCGGCTACATCCAGATCGAACTGCTCTCCTTCATGGGGCCGATCGCCATCCTGATCTACGCCGTCGGCGCCGGGGCGCGCGCGATCGGCGGGGAGGAGGACCGCCACACCATGGACCTGCTGCTGTCCAACCCGGTGGGCCGCGGCCGGGTGGTGCTGGACAAGTTCCTGGCGATGGCTGTGGGCACGTTCCTGCTGGCGGCCGTGATGGGGGTCTCGCTGGTGCTCGAAGGCAAACTCGTGGACCTGCAGCTTCCCGCGGACAAGGTCGCCGCCACCATGCTCCACCTGGCGCTGCTCGGCGTCGTGTTCGGGGCGCTGGCGCTGGCGCTGTCCGCCGGCACCGGACGAACCGGCCTGAGCCGCGGGGTGCCGGGCGCGCTGGCGGTGTATCGCCTACATCGTCAACGCACTGGCGCCGCTGGTGGACGTTTTCGACCGGGTCCAGCAGGTCTCGCCGTTCTTCCAGTACATCGCGCACGACCCGCTGCGGCAGGGCGTTGCCTGGGACGGCGTCGCCGTCTCGGTGTCCACCATCGCGGTGCTGGTGGCGCTCGCCGTCGTCGGATTCCGACGACGGGACGTCGCCGCCTGAGCGCGTCGTTGAGCTACCGGGACAGAGCAACGTCCCGTTCCTGACTGTTTGTTAGTCTGACCCCCATGAATACGCCGCGCTCATCGGACACGGCGAAGAACTACGGGCGAGCTGGGAGACCTTGAATCTCGACCGACAGTCAGCGATCATCAAAGCCGTTCTTGACTACGCCACAATCCTTCCCGGAACCCCAGGGTCACGCTCGCTGGATCCGGCCCGCATTGAACCCGTCTGGCGGCTCTGAGGCCGCGGCGGTACTCCGGCCGCTGGCGCGTCCGTCCGTTCCGGGCGCGACCCCCAAAAGCACACCGATACGGGCAATGAGCCCAGGATCCGTCACCCGCACCGGGACACCCTGAGCAGCGCAGCTTTCGGCGACCCACGTCGCCAGGGACTCTCTATCCAGCATCAGGCACCCCACTGCGCCCAGATAGTAGGCGGGCCGGCCCAGTCTTCAACCGAGGCAGAAGACCACTCAATGGCTGGTCGCCCGTCAAGAAATCCCGACGCCTGCTCCAGTACATCTGACGGGGAAGTGCCACTCAACGCCAGTTTCACCGGCTGAAATCCTTGCGCCACGTCATACCGATGCAACCCGAACGCCCGCGAACCAGGATCGGTGAAGGACTTAGACACGTACTTAGACAGATAGCCGGCAGCTTTGCGGGCTTCCGATAACTCCCTGAACCCACCGGCAGACCACCCAGCAACTTCGTATGGACAAATCCACGACCCCACGCGGACTTGATCAAGCTCCGGTGGATAAACCTTCCGGCAGCAAAATGCACGTGCAGCCCGTGCCCCTTTGGATGCCACTCGGGAACCCACGCATATGGCAGCGGCTTACCGCCCAACCCTGAGCGAAGGTCGCGGAAAAACTCGGCCACGTGTGAGCGGAGTTCCTGCGGATCATGGCAGCCCGAGCCGGCATAGGTCAGTGTCCCGAGCCGGTTCAGACGGTTCGCGGCACAGTAGCGGCGCAGATTTGCGCCAGCTCGCCGGCCCGCCTCCGCAGCAGCACGCGCCGGGTCCGCCGCGGAACCTTTGGCGACAAACTTGCTCTTCGGCTTGTAGGCAGACCTGAACGAGCCGCCACCTTCGCTGGCCTCCGGATACAGCGAGAAGTACCAACCGGCCTGGGCGAGGAAGGGGGTGAGGGATGAAGAATCGAGAGCAGAAGCGGACATGGGACCCCAAGAGAACGAAACCGACAAGGAATCGCTGAAGTCCGCCGACGATGGAGAAGAAACGTGAACAAGGACAGGGGCTTCAGCATCCGGTCTCGCTCCGGATGGGCCCTCTCTGTCTGACCATGAGCATTCTTGGGACGCGGGCCTACCACGCTGCTCAGCCCCTCAGGAAAGCCACCCTGCAAGTAGTTATGTCCGGCCCTGAGTTGGTTCTGCCGGGTACTGCAATGCGCCCATCCTGCCACTCGAATTACACGGATGTCACTACTTGCCGCGGGACCGTTCGTCCGAGGACGCGGAGCGTCCTGCAGGCGCTGCGTCCCTTGCCACTGTCCGCCCGATAACGTGGCAATTACGGATACGTGGCTACAGGGGGCAATCATGGCTGGCCAAGCGCTGTTAGCGGGTTCACTTTTGGTGCTTATGGGACTGTTTGTCTTCGCCGTGTCCGGTCCCCTGTCCAGGTGGGCGACCAATTGGAATCTATTTCTACGAACCGAAGATATGGACACATACAGAACGAGGAAACGTCGCCGAATCCGCCTCTTCGCGAAAATCTACGTGGTCGCTGGAACCGTAGTGATCCTTGCCGGATTTATTGGGTGGGTTACGCCGCTAGGCTAGCTCACAGCACCACGGTCGGTGGTGCCAGGGCCGAACCCGACTCTCCGAGTTATGTTGCTATTTCAAGTCAAGGGGGCGGCTGCGCCGCCCCTCGTCACCCAGGCAGGACCCACAACCGGCAACTGAAAATGGGCTCTCTGAGGTATCCCAAAACAGAGCTATGTCTGACTGCCGACCTGTGCCCTAGGTGGGTGGAGGTGGGTCCAGGCATTTCGAGCGCCCCAAATCAAGGTTGCGGTCCCAGGGATGCACGCAAGAACCATCGGGTAATACCTGACGTACAAGGAGTCAGCTATCGTTCCATCGACCATAACGAAAGTGCACTCCACTCCGAGCGGGAGGAACTCGTAAGTTCCTCCTGGGGCGGAGGGGAACCCCTCAGGGTTGTGCACCGTGTCGGCAGGCAGGTGCTCGGAATAGCAGTACTGCGAGAACGTCTGATGATCGTGAGACATGATTAGTCGATCAAACGCGCCTACGGCTAAATACCAAGCAACGGAAAGAATCACGCAGGTCAGAAACATGACCGTTCTCCGTGTCATTCGCCCCCCAGAATGTTGCGTTGGGAATCACTATCACACGCGGCCCGCAACTTACGTAACAGCGTGGACTTGCCTCACGCAATCGCACGCGGGCCCACCGTCCAGTACAGAAGCAGGGATCCGCCTCCAGTGGGGTCATATTTACAATTTGTGTCGTTCCCTCCTCCAGTCTGTCGCCTTGCGGTCGATTCGACGCCGGGGATAGGCTTTACGCAAAGTGGAGCCTGAAGGATATGGGCCTTCAACTCCAGCCGTGGGCCAAACATCGATAGAGGTGTACACCCTCGAGCGGGGCACGACTTAGAGCGTGCCGAGTTCGCCGCAACTCAGGACCTGAACCAATGTCCGTTTGCCCGAAAATCCCATATCAAACACGCCGGTCTGCGGAGCTCGCCCTTCGTGCAATCCAAAGAATCGCTTCGACTCGCGGACGAAAGTCGCCCACAGGGGCCTACTTCTGCAGCCCATGCCGGCAGTGGCACCTCACTTCGAAGTCGAAAACCAGGGTTCCATCGTGGATGCGACACAGTTGCCCCGCGCCGCCCGGGGTTCAAAGTTGAGTTCACCCGGCCGTTCGTGGTGACTGGCTGAGCGGCCGCCCCGGTCCCTGAGCGCCTAACCCTCCGCCGCGGCTTCCTGCGCCCAGGCCATGCTCGGGCCGATCGCGTCGATGGCCTGGGAGAGCGGGATGCCGGAGCCGTCGCGGCGGCCGTGCTCGCCCGGCAGGGAGCGGGCCACGCCGGCCAGCGAGGACGCCTTCGCCGGGCCGTGGCCGGCCCAGGCGAGCAGCAGGGTGTCCTCGCCCTTGAGGAAGCGGTGCGCCCGGACGCCGGCGGTGCCGCGGCCCTTGGCCGGGTACTCGGCCAGCGCCGTGACCTTCGCGGCGCCGGGGGCGGTGCCGGGCAGCGCGCCCTCGGTGCCGGCGATGGTGACCACCACGGCGGCGTCGTCGGTGGCGCGGGCGGTGCCGAAGTGCAGCACCCGGTCCCCGGCGGCGAGCTTGATCCCGGCCATGCCGCCGGCGGTGCGGCCCTGCGGCCGGACCGCGGAGGCGCTGAAATGCAGCAGCTGGGCCTGGCGGGTCACGAAGACCAGTTCGACGTCGTCGCCGGCGGCCGGCTCGACGCCCACCACGGTGTCCTTGTCCTTGAGGGCGATCACTTCCCAGTCCTCGCGGTTCAGCGGGTAGTCCGGCTGGACCCGCTTGACCACGCCCTGGGCCGTGCCGATGGCGAGGACCTGGTCCAGCGGGGCGAACGCGACCAGGGATTCGCCCTTGAGCAGGGTGATGAAGTCCTTGGCCGGCACGCCGCCGGCCAGGTTGGGGGTCCCGGAGGTGGGCGGCAGCACCGGCATGTCCATCACCTGGAGTCGCAGCATCCGGCCCTGGGACGTGACCGCGGCGATCTCGCCGCGCGCGGAGGTCTTGACCACGGAGCGGAACACGTCGTGCTTGGTGCGCGGCCCGGCCTCGGCGAGGCTGTCCTGGTTGGCGGTGCGGGCGATCTGGCCGGACGCCGTCAGGATGGCCCAGCAGGGGTCGTCCGCGATTTCCAGGGCCAGCGGGGCGGCCTTGCCCTTGGCGCCGGGCGCGGCGAGGGCGGCGACCGTGGGGGAGACGGCCTCGGATTCGAGCAGCACGGTCCGGCGCGGCGTGCCGTACTTGTCCGCGAGTTCCCCGAGTTCGTCGGAGACCAGTCCGCGCAGCAGCTCGGGGGAGTCCAGGATGGCCTGGAGCTCGGCGATCTCGCGGCGCAGCTCCTCCTGTTCCTTCTCCAGTTCGATCCGGGAGTACTTGGTCAGCTGCCGGAGCCGCAGTTCCAGGATGTAGTTGGCCTGGATCTCGGTGAGGTCGTAGATGGACATCAGCCGGGTGCGGGCCTCTGCCGATTCGTCCGAGGACCGGATGATCTGGATGACCTCGTCGATGTCCACGATCGCGATGAGCATGCCCTCGACCAGGTGCAGGCGGTCCTTCTTCTTGCCCAGCCGGAACGACGTGCGGCGGCGCACCACGTTGATCCGGTGGTTCACGTAGACGGAGAGCAGCTCCAGCAGGCCCAGGGTCTGCGGCTGCCCGTCGACGAGCGTGACGTTGTTGATGCCGAAGGAATCCTCCATCGGCGTGAAGCGGTACAGCTGCTGCAGCACCGCATTCGGGTTGAAGCCGTTCTTCAGCTCGATCACGAGCCGCAGGCCGTGCTTGCGGTCGGTCAGGTCCACGATGTCGCTGATGCCGGTCAGCTTCTTGCCGTTGACCGCGTCCTTGATCTTCTCGATCACCTTCTCCGGGCCCACCATGTACGGCAGTTCCGTGACGACGAGGCCGGTCCGGCGCGCCGAGAGCTGTTCGACGTCGAC
The DNA here is from genome assembly GCA_963698285.1 of uncultured Actinomycetota bacterium. Lineage (GTDB taxonomy): Bacteria > Actinomycetota > Actinomycetes > Actinomycetales > Micrococcaceae > Arthrobacter. The sequence continues at coordinate 189,478 of CAVOQF010000023.1, forward strand.
CTTGGCCCGGGTCTTGAAGGAGCCGCGGCCGGTGGCGTAGGCGTCGCGGATGCCGTCCAGCCCCACGATCCGGCCGCCGGTGGGCAGGTCGGGGCCGGGGACGAACTTCATGATGTCCTCGAGCGTGGCGTCCGGGTGCGTCGATCAGGTGCCGGGCCGCGGCGACGACTTCGGCGAGGTTGTGCGGGGCCATGTTGGTGGCCATGCCGACGGCGATGCCCGTGGCGCCGTTGACCAGGAGGTTCGGGAACGCGGCCGGGAGCACGTCCGGCTGGGTGAGCTGGTTGTCGTAGTTGGGGACGAAGTCCACCACGTCTTCGTCGAGGTGGTCGGTCAGGGTCAGGGCCGCCGCCGCCAGCCGCGCCTCGGTGTACCGCGGGGCGGCCGGGCCGTCGTCGAGCGAGCCGAAGTTGCCGTGGCCGTCGATCAGCGGCAGCCGCAGCGAGAAGTCCTGCGCCATCCGGACCATGGCGTCGTAGATCGCGGTGTCGCCGTGCGGGTGCAGCTTGCCCATCACTTCGCCCACCACGCGGGCGCTCTTGACGTGGCCGCGGTCCGGGCGCAGGCCCATCTCGCTCATCATGTACAGGATGCGCCGCTGCACGGGCTTGAGGCCGTCGCGGGCATCGGGCAGGGCCCGGGAATAGATGACCGAATAGGCGTACTCCAGGAACGAGCCTTCCATTTCGGAAGTGACGTCGATGTCGACGATGTTCTCTGTGAAGTCCGGGCTGGCTTCCCCTGCCGGGGGCGTGGTTTGGCGGCGTGCCATGAGGCTGGTGGGTCCTTCTGCGGGGTGCTGAACGGGTGCTGCGAAAGTTTATGGCTAGGCTAAGCCTATGGTGGATCAGCCCGCGGACGGCGTATATCCGGAACATTGGGAAGCCGATGTCGTGCTGCGCGACGGCGGCACGGCGCACCTGCGCCCCATCCACCCCGCCGACTCCGACGCGGTGCAGGCCTTCCATGTGGGCCAGTCGCAGAAGTCCATCTACATGCGCTTCTTCGCGTTCAAGTCCAAGCTCTCCGCCAAGGAACTCAAGCGCTTCACCGAGGTCGACTACCAGGACCGGGTGGCGCTGGTGATCACCATCGGCGGCGAAATCATGGGCATCGGCCGCTACGACCGGCTCGAGGACCCGGAGGAGGCCGAGGTCGCCTTCAACATCGCCGACGCGCACCAGGGCCGCGGCATCGGCTCGATCCTGCTCGAACACCTCGCCGCCGCGGCCCGGGAAAACGGCATCCGCAAGTTCAGCGCCGAGGTGCTCCCGGAGAACCGCAAGATGCTGATGGTCTTCTCCGACGCCGGCTACGACGTCAAACGGCACTTCGACGACGGCGTCGTGAGCCTCGAATTCAACATCGACCCCACGGACAAGTCCCGGGCCGTGATGGAGTCCCGCGAACACCGCGCCGAGGCCCGCAGCATCCAGGAACTGCTCGCCCCGGCCTCCGTGGCCGTGATCGGGGCCAGCCGCAAATGGGGCACCGTGGGCTACCAGCTGCTCGAGCACATCATCGAGGGCCGCTTCACCGGCCCGGTCTACGCGATCAACCCCGAGGCCCTGGAACTGGCCGGCATGCTGTCCTTCGCCAAGCTCTCCGAGGTGCCCGGCCCGGTTAAGCTCGCCATCATCGCCGTCCCGTACGACGAGGTCCCCAAGGTCGTGGAGGAATGCGGCGCCGCGGGGGTGAAGGGCATCGTGGTGGCCACCGCCGGCTACGCGGACGACGGCGAACGCGGCCTCGCCCGGCAGCGCGAACTGGTCCGGCAGGCCCGCGCCAACGGCATGCGCGTGATCGGCCCCGCCTCGCTGGGCATCATGAACACCAACCCGGCCGTGTCCCTCAACGCCTCGATGGCACCGTCGCTGGCCCGCCGCGGGGGACTGGGCCTGTTCAGCCAGTCGGCGGCGATCGGCGTTTCCCTGTACGCCGCCTCCAGCCGCCGCCGGGTCGGCATCTCCACGTTCCTCTCGGCCGGCAACCGCGCCGACGTGTCCGGCAACGACATGATGCAGTTCTGGGAGGACGACGCCGACACCACCGCCGTCGGGCTGTACCTCGAATCCATCGGCAACCCGCGCAAGTTCTCCCGGCTGGCCCGGCGCCTGGCCCGGACCAAACCGGTGATTGTGGCCAAGTCCGACGCGATGGGACTGAACCTGCCGCCGGGCCACGCCGTGCGCACCACACAGGCGCCCGCCCGAAGCGCTGGACGCCATGATGCGCCAGGCCGGCGTGATCCGGGTGGAGACGATCGAACAGCTGATGGATGTGGCCCAGATTGTTTCCAGCCAGCCGCTGCCGCAGGGGCCCGGCGTCGCCGTGTTCAGCAACTCCGGGGCGCTCGGCAAGGTGGTGGCGGACAGGGCCGCCGCCGCCGGACTCGGCGTGGAGCGCATCGTCGCCGACATCGACCTGGACGCCGGCATGTCCCGGGCCCTGCCGGCGCTGCGGCGCAGCCTGCAGGAGACGCTGACCATCGAGTCGGTGCACGCGGTGGTGGTGGCCCTGCTGCCGGCCCGCGGGCTCACCGTCGAGAAGATCGGCGCGGTGCTGGCCGAGTGTTCCGCCGCCGCCGGGAAACCTGTGGTGGCGGCGTTCACCGGCCTCCTTGACCCCTCCATCTACGTCGAAGGCATGGTCGGGGCCGCGGCGGATGACGCGGCGGAACCCGCTCGCCGGGGTGCCCTGCTACTCCAACCCCGGGGCCGCCGTCGCCGCCCTCGCAGCGGTGGTGCGCTACGCGCAGTGGGTGGTCCGCGACCAGGGCCTCTTCGTTGAACCCGAGGGCTGCGATCCCGAGGGCGCGCACGAGGACCTCGAGGAGCTGCTCCGGCCCGTCGGCGGCGAGCAGTTGGTCCGGCTGGATCCCGCCGCGGCCGCGAAGCTGCTGGGCCATTACGGTATCCGCGTGCTGCCCTCCGAGGGCTTCGAGAGCGACGAGGACGCCGTCGCCGCGGCCGAACGGCTCGGCTGGCCGGTGGCGCTGAAGACCACGGACCCGGCCCTGCGGCACCGGCTGGACCTCGGCGGGGTGCGCCTGGACATCCAGGACGCCGACTCGCTGCGCCGCAACATCGCCCAGATGCGCAAGTCGCTGCAGCGCTACGGCTCCCCGTCCCTCGAGGTGCAGTCCATGGCGCCGGTGGGCCAGGCCTGCACGTTCCGCGCCATCGAGGACCCGCTGCTGGGCCCGGTGGTGTCCTTCGGGCTGGCCGGCGATGCCGTCAACCTGCTCGACGACTGGGCCCACCGCGTTCCGCCGCTCTCCGGCTCCGACGTCCGCGACTTCATCCGGGCGCCCCGCGCGTCGCGCAAGCTCTTCGGCTACCAGGGCCTGCCCGCCGTCGACGCCGCCGCGCTCGAGGACCTCGCGGCCCGGCTGACCCGGCTCAAGGACAACCACCCGGAGATCGTCCTGGTGGAGTTCAACCCGGTCCTGGCCGGTCCCGACGGCGCGGTGATCCTGGCCGCCGACGTCCGGATCGCCAACGCCGCCCAGCGCACCGACACGGCACGGCGGGCCATGCGCAACTAGCGCGCAGTTAGCAAGTGCCCGGCCGATCTGTGAAAATGGAGGCCATGAGCTCCCAGCCTCCAGCATCCAAGCCCCAGGCGTCCGTTCCCGGCCGCCGCGGCCCGCAGCACCCCGGCCTGCATGACCACAGCGCGCAGGGCCAGAGCCTGGAAGGCGCCCTCGAGCAGGCGGGCTTCTACCCCCGGCTGGTGGCCGACGTCGTCGCCGACGCCCTGGACGGCCGCGACTGCGTGGCCCACCTGGTCCACCTCGAGACCCACTTCGACCGGGCCGAGGTGCGCCGGCACATCACGGTGCTCGTGCTGACCGAGGACATGCTGGTCATCACCCACGTGGACGACCAGCAGCTCGACGAGGCCGGGGACCAGATGGTCGCCCAGGTCTCCACCGAATCCGTCCCGGTGACGCAGATCCGCTCCGTGGTGCTCAGCTACGTCTACGCCCAGCCGCAGGACTACAAGCCCTCGGACCCGGTCCGGGAACTGACCCTCTCGATCGCCTGGTCCGGCGGGCAGCGCCTCGACATGGGCCCCGCCAGCTGCGGCGACCCGCAGTGCGAGGCCGACCACGGCTACAGCGGAACGATCGCGCAGGAGGACATCGTGCTGCGGATCAGCGCCGAGGCGGACGGCCTCCAGGCCGTCCAGGACGCGAAGCTCTTCGCCCGGGCGCTCCGGGCCGTGAACACCGGCTCCACCGCTCCGGCCCCGCACGGAGTCTCCGCGCTGCCACAGCGTGCCCGCACCGGCGTCTTCGGAAACCGCCTCAGCCGCGGCCACCAGCGCTGAGATGGCGCCGGTCCGCGCCTCAGGCTCCCCGGTACCAGAAGCGCAGGCGCCGCTCCCGGCGGCCGGCGGCCCCGCCGGGCTGCCCGCACCCCCGGCCTACGGGGAGCGTTCCATCGCCGAAGTGTTCAGCAGCGCCGCGGCCAGCCTTGGCGTCCCGGGCTTCGACAACCGGCTGAAGCTGCCCGCCGCGAAGCACGTCTGCGTGGTCCTGGCCGACGGCCTGGGCCGGCAGCTGCTCAAGCAGAAGTCCGCCCACACCCCGTTCCTGCGCTCCGTGCTGCAGGCGGGCCAGGGCGCCGTTCCGGCGTCGCTGGATGCGGCCTTCCCGTCCACGACGGCGGCGTCGCTGGCCAGCTTCGGCACCGGAGCCCCCGCCGGGCAGCACGGGATGGTGGGCTACGACGTCCTCGACCCGGCCCAGGACCGGGTGGTCAACATGCTGGGCAACTGGGATGACGGCGTCGACCCGGAGCAGTGGCAGCCGCTGCCCACCGTCTTCGAGCGCGCCGCCGGGCACGTCGACGTCAGCACCGTCGGCCTGCCCCGGTTCAACGACTCCGCCCTGACCCGGGCCGCGCTGCGGGGCGGCCGCTTCCTGGCCGGGACGACGTCGCATGCCCGGACCGCGGCCGCGGCGGAAGCCATGGCCGGCGCGGAGAGCTCGCTGATGTACTTCTACGTGCAGGAACTGGACAAGGCCGGGCACCGCTACGGCTGCCAGTCACCGCAGTGGGAGCACCAGCTCGAAGAGCTCGACGCCACCGTGCGGAGGCTCAACGCCACCCTCCCGGCGGGCACCACGGTGCTGGTCACCGGCGATCACGGCATGCTGGACGTGCCGGAATCGCAGCGGATCGACTTTTCCGCCGACGCCGGGCTCATCGCCGGCGTCCGGCATACGGCGGGGGAGCCGCGCATGGTGCACCTCTACGTGGAGGACCCGGCGGACGACGCCGTCCGGCGGCGGCTGCTGGAGGCCTGGCGGGCGCGCTTCGGTGACCGGATCTGGGCCTTCACCCGGGACGAGGCCGTGGCCGCCGGGTTGTTCGGTGAGGTCCGCGCCGCGGTCGGCCCGCGGATCGGCGATGTCATGATCGCCGCCCGCGACGCACTGGCCCTCTACGACACCCGCCGGGTCCCGGCCAGGGCGCTGGAGGTGGTGGGGCAGCACGGCTCGCTGACCAAGGCGGAGCGCGAGGTTCCGCTGCTGTGCTTCCCGGCGGCGGGAAAATCAGGCGCCGCCAAGCCCGCCGGAAGGAAAACAGCCGGCAAGGCTCCGCGCCACTGAGCGGGTCTCGGGCGGCGTACGTCCCGGCGCCGCCCTTGCCGCTGCGGCCTTAGTCGCTGCGGGTGCCGAAGACGATTTCGTCCCAGCTGGGCACACTGGAGCGCTTGGGCTTGGACGGCTGGCGTTCCGGCGTCTCCGGTTCCCGCTCGCTGCGGGACGGGTCGCCGTGGGATGGTTCAGTCCGGGACGGATCTGTGCGGGACGGATCCCTGCGGGATCCTTCGCTGCCGGAAGGCGCGGGGGAGCCGGCCTGGCTCCGCCGCGACGGGCCGCCGCCCAGGAGCTCGTCCAGCCCGGGGCTGGACGTGGGACCGGTGCGGACCGGGCGCAGCTGCGAGGCCGCGATGGTGATCTCGCGGGTCTCGGTGCTGACCCCGTCGTGAAGTTTCAGCGCATCGTCGTCGTCGGTGTCCTGGTGCCGCGGCGCCAGGCTCAGGCGGGACAACATGGAGGGCCGGGCGTCACGGCGCCGGGACAAGGCATCAGGGACCGGATCGCGAACCGCATCCGGTTCCGGGATCGAGTGCGGTTCGTACGTCGCTGCCTGCGCTTGTTCCTCGGCTGCGGGCTCCCCGGGCGCCTCGACATCGTCGTCGTCGGCCTCCTCCGGCGGCGGGACCTCGGACGGCCTGGGGTGCGCGGCCGGAACCCCGTTGGTCAGCAGCAGCGCCAGCGCATCGTCGGCGTCCTCGTCCAGGCCCAGACGCTGCCCGCGGCGGGAGCGGAGCATGTCCAGCAGCCCGTCGGCGTCCCGTTCCGGCTGGGTTCCGTGTTGTTGGACGATGCTGAGCTGCGCGGTGGCGGTGCGCGCCGCGGCCTCCGCGTCGGTTTCAAAATCAAAGGGGCGGTCCGAGACCGCGGCGAGCCGGCGGGCCGGGACCGGGCCGTCCATCGGTTCCAGTTCACTGAGCTGCTGGGCCCAGCGGTTGGCGTTCTGCAGGGACTTGCGCGCCGGGCTGAAGGTCCACATGGCCGGCGGCTCCTCGCCGATCGCGGCATGCGCGCCGGACTGGGCCTCGAACCGGGCCACCACGTTCCAGCTGCCGTCCGGACGGCGCCAGGAATCCCACTCCACGGTGGAGGGCTCGATCCCGTGGGCCCGGAGCCGGTGCACCACCATGTCGTCGAGGGTTGCGGCGGCCGTATCGACCGTGGCCCCATGGAGGGCGACTTCGCGCCCGGGTACTACTTCTTTGTTTTCGAGGATCCCGATGGCATCCGGCTCGAGGTGAATTTCATTCCGGGCAAGGGGTTCTGGTTGCACGGGATCATCCGATTGGTACCGAGCACGATCCCGACTGGCACTTAAATCCCACGGATTTCCCTCAGGCCGGGAGGGGCCACAAGTGTCTAATATGCCGAACGTAACTGTCGTCGAAGCATCCGTTGGTGCGTCACAAGCTCACCTTGCTGCGCGACACGAACACACCGACGGCGCAGTTCCGCCAACTCGTGCGCGAGATCAGTCTGCTCATGGCCTATGAGGTCACGCGCGTTCTGCCGCTCGAGGAGACGGCGATCCATACACCGCTCGAGCGCATGCTGGCGCCGCGTCTGGTTGGCAAGAAGCTATGCTTCGTCTCGATCCTGCGCGCCGGCAACGAAATTCTGGACGGCATGCTTGATCTGATGCCGTCCGCACGTGTCGGCCATATCGGGCTGGACCGTCTGTGGACGAGAGAACCCGAGACGGAGGTGTTGCCGACTCTCGAGGAGCTCGGGATCGGCTTCGTCCCCTTCAGCCCGCTCGGGAGGGGCTTCCTCACGGGAAAGATGGACGCGCGCACGACGTTCGACAGCGATGACTTCCGGGCCGCGCTCCCACGCTTCACCCCGGAGGCCCTGGAGGCGAACCAGGCCCTGGTCGACCTGCTCCGCACGATGGGGGACCGCAAGGGTGCGACGCCCGCGCAGATCGCGCTCGCCTGGTTGCTCGCCCAGAAGCCGTGGATCGTCCCGATCCCCGGAACGACCAAGCTGGAGCGTCTCCAGGAGAACCTCGGGGCGGCGGAGGTCGCTCTCACGTCAGAGGATCTCGCGGAGATCGACCGCTCGGCGTCGGAGATCCCGGTGGAGGGAGCTCGGTACCCGGAGCAGCTCGAGCGGATGACGGGCCGCTGAGGGGTCGGGCGGCGCGGGTGCGGCGTTGCTGACAGAGCATTTGGGATGATCCTCGCGGTGAATGGGGGCTCGCCCGACGTGCCCGAGGACGTCGAGGCAGCTGGGGAACGCATCCATCCCGCGGACGATGGCGGCCGAGGGCCCGCTACACGAGCTGGGCGCGATCTCGATCGTGAACAGCGACTCCCAGGGCAAGGGCCGGATCGGCGAGACGATCCGGCGGACCTGGCAAATCGCCCACGTCATGAAGGCGTGGGCGAGCGACCACGAGGGCGACGACAACGCCCGCGTCCTGCGTTACCTGGCCAAGGTCACGGCCGAACCCGCGCGGGTCCTCGCCGTCGAGCCGGTCTCCGAGGTGCCGCTGAGTCGCACGTACCTGCTGGCCTGACCGGCCGTCTAGTCACCAGTAGCCTCTCCGTGTTCCGGTCGACAAGGAGGCCGACGTGGACTCGAACGTGAGGGCGATCCCCCAGGGGATGCACAGCGTCACACCACACATCGTCGTTCGAGACGCCGCTCGGGCCGCCGAGTGGTATCCCTCCGCCTTGGGTGCGGAGGTACGCGACCGGCTCGCGCTGCCCAGCGGGAAGCTGCTCTACGTGGAGCTGTGGTTCGGCGATTCGGCGGTGAGGGTTGCCGACGAGTTCCCCGAGGCGGGGGTCCTGTCGCCGCAGAGCATCGGGGGCACGCCGGTCGTCCTCCATCTGTTCACGCACGACGTCGCCGCGCTCTGGAACCGCGCCGTCGGTGCGGGCGCCGAGGTCCTCCATCCGCTCGCGGATCAGTTCTGGGGCGACCGACAGGGGCAGCTCACGGATCCCTTCGGCCACCGGTGGAACCTGGCCCAGCACGTGCGGGACGTTCCGCGCGAGGAGATCGCTCGGGCCGCTGCCGCGGCGTTCGGCGAAGGGTGATGGTGCGTACCGTTCGCGCCCCTGATGGCGTGGAACGTCGGAAAGTGGGTGGGACCGGCGAGCCGTCGGGACGTCGCGCCCACCCGAGCTGGAAGGAGGGGGAAGGATGGAGCAGCGCCCTAGCGTGTTCGTCTCGAAGACCTCGACCGACGATTGGCGGTCCGACCCAGACGTGCCCGGGAGCGAGATGCACGAGCTCGTGCACGCCGACGGCCTATGGGGCGGGCTGACGCGCTTCACGGACGTGGACGGCCCGGTGCCGTGGACCCCCGAGCGGCGAGAGGTCGCGTTGATCCTGGAGGGGTCCGTGCGGATCGAGATCGAAGGTGGTGACACGCTGGATCTCGGGGTCGGGGATCTCTTCTCGCTTCCTCCCGGCATCGCGACCACGTGGCACGTCACGACACCGTTCGAGGAGATGTGGGTGCTCGCTTCGGACTAGGGGGCCGAGGGACCAGAGGTTCTCAGTCGTTCTGTGCTGGCGGGCGAAACCCACGGCGAGGGCGACCTGCGTGATGTCCGAACGCATCGCATCCATCGAAGACTGGAGGGCGTCGATCCGACCGTCGAGGCGCGCCGCCGAACCCCGACGCCTACCCCGCCCACTTCTCGGCGATCTCCTCGTCGCCGATCTTGCGCTGGAGCATGATGATCCCGTCGAGCAGCGCCTCGGGCCGCGGCGGGCACCCGGGAACGAACACGTCGACCGGCATGATCTGGTCGACCCCCTTGGTCACCGAGTACGAGTCCCAGTACGGACCTCCGACGTTGGCGCAGGACCCGAACGAGATCACGTACTTGGGCTCGGGCATCTGCTCGTAGACGCGCTTCAGTGGGGGCACCATCTTGTCGGTCACCGTGCCCGCGATGATCAGCAGATCGGCCTGCCTGGGCCCATGAGCGAACGGGATGACGCCGAATCGGATGAAGTCGTGCTTCGACATCGACGCCGCGATCAGCTCGATCCCGCAACACGCCAGACCGAAGTTGAGCAGCCACAGGGAGTACCGCCGGCCCCAGTTGAGGATGAACTTCACCGGCTGCATCGAGGCCAGCTCGCTTCGTTCGAGGGGACTCGTCGTGTGTCGTAGTTCGCTCGTCATGGTTGATGCCTTTCGCGCCGTCTTCGAAGGAGGACGAGCGAGCGGCCGCCCCTGTGACATGGCCGATCGACGATCCGAAAACCTCGTCTCCGGGGCCCCAACGCTCGTCACGGCCAGCCGGCGTGCGGCACGTCGACACGGGCCGTCAAGATCTGGCCCGTCTTCGCCTGTATCAACTCGTCGATCCTGTCCGGACCGAACCACTTCGCCACCACCATGAAGAGCGTCCTGCCGTCCTCGCCGCCCAGCATGCACGCGTAGCAGGGTCGGTCGAGCTCGAGCCGATCGAGCACCTCACCACCCTCGCGGACGCGAAGGCATGCACCGCCTTCGTCCGGTCCGACGTCGCTGCACCACACGGCGCCTTCGGCGTCGATGCAGATCCCGTCGCCCGTGACGTCGGCCCACAGGCGTCGGTTGGACAGGCTGCCGTCGGCGGCGATGTCGAACGCGGTGAGACGACGGGCGAAGGATTCGGCGACGATCAGCGTTGCGTCGTCCGGCGTCACGACCATGCCGTTCGGGAAGGCCAGATCGTCGGCGACCTCCCGGGCATCGCCCTCGGGCGAAACGAGCGCGATCTTCCCCGGCGCATCCCCGCTCGTCAGGATGTCGTTGAAGTCCGCGAAGTCGAAGTTGATCGTGTTGACGTAGATGTTGCCGCGTCCGTCGACGGTCATCTCGCCCCAGCCGTGCGGCGAGATGTGGCCCAGGTGGGCGTGCCGGACGCGAGACCCATCGGGCTCCACGCGGATCAGCTCGTCACCGGTGACCAGTGTTCGTCCGTCCGGCAGCCAGTTGGTGGCCCAGCCGCTGCCCCCACCGCCGGGTCCCATGACTTCGCTGTTCCCCTCGAGGTCGACCGCGACGATCTCGTTGGTGCCCCAGTTGGAGAACCAGAGGCGGCCATCGTGCCATCGCGGTGACTCGCCCATCCCGAGACCGCCCAAGAGGACCCGTGTCTCGCGGCTGGACGGATCCTGCGGCATCACCGCCTCCTTCCTCGGCCGATCGCACCCTACGACCGCGGCGCGAGCGGCCGCCAGACCCCGCCGCGGGGCGCCTGCGTCGGGGTAACCAGCGACGACCGAGCTACGATACGGCTCGATCGGGCGGGTCCTCGTGGCACTGATGGTTTCGACCCTCAGATGACCGAGCGTTGAGGCCGTGACCTCTGGCCGCTTCGCCGTGCGGCGCGGCCGTGGGGGTTCCGATCCCCACGGCCGACACGATCCGGGTTCGAACGGTTCGTCAGTAGATGCCGCCCGAGCCACCGCCTGCGTTCGCGATCAGGACGACGAGACCGGCCACGACCGCCAGGCCGACCAGGATCCCAACCCATACCTTCCAGGTCCAACCGCTGCGCCGCTGCACGCCGCTCGAGTCATCCATGCTGAGCCTCCTCCGGCTTGTCTTGCTCGGCTTCTGCGTCCTTACCCTTTCCACAACGGCTGGACGCGCGCGCGACTTCCGATCGGGAGCGTGATGAAGATCACCGGGTGCCAGGCAAGCCACGGCGGCACCGAGGGCGAATCTTCTTCTTGCTCAGTTGATCCCGTACTCGAGTCCACGTCTTAGTCCGTTGGATCAGGCGAAGGCGACGGAGACAACCCGCCTCTTGCGGTCTGGCTTGGAGGGGGCTGTCTCCGTCATCCTCCTACTTCGATGCGACGATCGAGCAGCGGTAGACCTCGTCCGTCGGGACGAGCGTGATCTCCGGATTGGGTCCATCCGCAGCCGCTAGGACGTCATCTTCGGAAGTGAACTGGTGGGGAGCGAATCCCTGGTTGAAGACGATGAGGACCTGGTTCCACAGGGGGTTGAACCCCTCACCCTGGATGGCATCGATCACCGAGAGAAAGTCCTGCTCATCGTCGAGGTCGTTCGAGGCGTAGATCGTGTTGGTGCTCCGGTTGTGCTCGAGCAGCGCCTCCGACGACGGCACCTCGAACATGTTGACCGTGACTTGCTTGCTCCTCGTAGAAGACGGGCCGTTGACTCGCAGCGCCGTTCGGGCTCCCCTGCGTTGCGAGCGCCGCGCCACCCGTGAGGGCGACGAACAGGCCCCCCGTGACGAGGATGACTCCGATCCTCGATGTGACTCCGTTCAGCCGCATACCGACCCCTCCTTGTGTCGAAGCGGGGCCATCCCGCACCGTGCTGGGTACTACGGGCGAGCAGGCATCAAGGATCACCGCAACGAGATGAACGTTCGGCGACCAGACCCCCGACCCTGACCTGGGTCGGATGTCCCTTGTGAGGGTGCTTCCCGTGCGATGGTTGACGGGCGAGAAGCCAGGACCATTTAGGCGTGGTCGATGGCCGCGGTCGCCAACACCTGCCCGGTCGGGGAGGTGACGGTGAGGCGGTCGAAGCGGGTTAGGTCGGCGTAGGTGACCAACAAGGTCGTCCCGTCGCCATCCCGGAACTCGATCGGTGGAAGAGCCAGCGACTCGCCGTCGGCCGAGAGCAACGTCGCCGTCGCGGAACCCGTAGAGCCGGGCACCTTCGCGAACACGATCGCCCACGAGGACCAATCGCCGGACGGGTCGCCGTCGTAGATCAGCACCTGCCCCCGAATCGCGGATCCCTCGGCCGGTCGGAGCTCCCCGATCCTGAACTCCTTCCCACCGAGCGCCGTGAGGAGGTTCCGGTAGCTCTGCGCGTCGGTCGTGGCCAAGGAGGCGCGGTGCCCTTGGGCGAAGCCGAAGGCGATCGAGCCGACCACAAAGATCAGTGCGGCGGCGACCGCGAAGGCTCGCCACGGCGACCGCTCGCGGCCGGCTCCACGGGAGAGGACGGGCGTGGCTGTCACACGCCCGCTCTCCTCCCACTCATCGCCGAGTGTGCCCAAGACACGGTCACGGAGCTCGGGGGGCGGCTCCTGATCGTGGACGGCCCGGGACAGCGCCGAGACGCCCTCTTCGAGCTTCATCCGCTCTTCACGGCAGGCGGCGCATCCTCGGAGGTGCCGCCGGACCTCGAGGTCCTCGGGGCCCTCGAGCGTGCCAAGCAGGTGCTCGGGCAGGAGCTCTCGGATCTGGTCACACGTCATCGTCCGGATCCCTCCGTCATCTCGGCCCGCAGACGCAACAGGGCCGCTCGGATCCGCGACTTCACGGTCCCCTGCGGGATCCCCTCGAGCGCCGCCACCTCGGCCGTGGTCCGGCCACCGAAGTAGGCGAGCTCCAGCGCGGAGCGTTGCTCGGGCGAGAGGACCCCCATCGCCCGTCGCGCACGGGCCGAGAGGTCGGCGACCGCCGCCTGCTCGTCCGGGAGCGGCTCGGGGTCGTCCTCGGGCTGCACGCCCACCGACTGGAGGCTCCGCGACTCCACGACGCGCCGACGCAGGGCGTCGATAGCGAGCGACCGCGCGGTCAGCAGCACCCATGTCTCCAGACGCCCGCGCTCCGGGTCGTAGTGGTCGGCGGATCTCCAGAGCTTCACGAACGTGTCCTGTACGAGGTCCTGTGCGGCCTGATCGTTGCCGAGCATCACGACGCCGAGGCCATAGATCCTGGACGCGAACTGGTCGTAGAGCACGCCAGCGGCACGCTCCCGACGGGCCGCGAAGTCCGCCATCAGAGCGAGGTCGCTGCTCGAGCTCGTCCGTTCGCACGTAGTTCACGCTACTCCGTGGGTCTACGGACGAGCAGGCCAACCGGTTTGCCGATTTCCCTGCGAGATCGCTGACGATCCGCCGCCGCGGAGCCGCTCGAACCACCGCCTGGTAGGCACGGACGTGAACATCGAACGAATGGATCGAGTGTTCCACTTGCGCGCCGACGAACATCGAACGAACGGATCGAGTGGTCCACTTGCGCGCCGATACGAGTCGGGTGTACGACGGGCGCAACGAGGCACGGTCGTGGGGGTCGAAGCGGGCTCGTTCCTTGGCGTGGTTGACCCCTTCCGGTGGCGACCGCCGGAGGTGATGTCCATTGGAAGCCTGAGCCGTTCGGAGGGATCGAACGAGCCTCGATGGTATGGGAGGTGCAGCACCATGGCGATGGACACGTTCACCCTCATCGCGTCGCAGTACGCGCTCGAGGAGGATGCTCTCGCGGACTACGACGCCGTCCGCGAGCTGTACCTGGGTCTCGACATCATCGACACCTATGACGCCGCCGTAGTCACCAAGGACACCGATGGGAAGGTGAGGATCGTCACGAAGGTTGAGGAGCCGACCCGACAAGGCGCCATCGCAGGCCTCGCGGTCGGTATCGCCGTCGGGGCACTCGTGGCGCTGTTCCCCGCGGTTGCGATCGGTGCGGGCCTCGCGATCGGCGGTGCCTCGGGAGCGGCGCTCGGAGCCACCGCCGGCCATGTCGCGGCAGGGATGAGCAGGTCCGACCTCAAGGACCTGGGGGAGCTGCTGGATACCGGGACGAGTGGACTCGTCGTCGTCGCAGCGACGGACGTCGAGGACCGCGTCGAGGCTGCGATCCAACGCGGGAAGGACATCGCGAAGAAGCAGGTCCAGATCGACGCGGACGGGCTGAAGGCGGACATCGACTCGCTCTGATCCGCACAGGATGGTCCCGTGGAACGGGAAGAGAGGGGAGCTCTTGGAGGACGTGCGAAGCGAGAAGATCGCGAAAGCCGAGGACGACCTGGCGCGGATGCAAGAGGTGCTCGATCACGCCAAACGCGCGGTTGACGCGGCCGATCGAGCCGAACGAGCCGCTCGAGAGGCGTCCGAGCACGCTCGTTCGCTCGCGAAGATCGCGATGGTTGTTGCGGCAGCGCTCGTAGCGATGGCCCTGATCGGCGTCCGCTTCAGGCGCCACCAGTAACCAGGGGGGCCGGCCCGCGTCTCGCGACGGATCGGCGAAGGCTCAGAGACGCCCCAGGCCCTCCACGAGCCGGTCGACGTCGTCGCCCTCGTTGTAGGCGTGGAGGGAGATCCTGAGCCCGCCCGCTCGGCCGCCGCAGATGACCCGGGACTCCGATGCGAGACGTTCCGCGGTCACGCCCGGATCGTGATCGGCGTGCCGCAGGGACACGATGTGGGACGCCGCCGACGGATCGGCCACCGGCCGGAACGGGCGCCATCCCAGCTCGGCGACCTGCTCGATGAGGTACGTCGCCAGACGGCGCGCGTGCTGCTCCATCCGCTCGAACCCCAACGACGAGAGCATCGCGATCGAGGACTCGAGCCCGATGGCGGACACGTACGACATCGTCGAGAGCATGAAGCGGCGCGCGTCATCGGCCAGGCGAAGCGTCAGCGGATCGAAGTCGAACGGGCGCTGAGCACCCATCCAGCCGACGAGGCGGGGAAGGCGCTGGACCAGATCCGGAGCGAGCGCCAGCAGCGCCACGCCTCCATGGGCCGACAGCCACTTGTAGCCGCTCGTGACCAGCGCGTCCGCACCCCACCCGACGGTGTCGACGACCCCCGCACCGGCGAGCTGCGTCGCGTCCACCACGACGCGGGCGCCCACCTCGTGCGCCCGCTCCGCCACCCGCCGGGCGTCGACCCGCGTGCCCGTCGCGTACTGGACCACGCTGAAGGCGACGACCACCGTCGTCGGATCGATCGCGTCGACGAGATCTTGGGTGAGGTCCCGGTCGGCGCGGTCGTCGACGAACCGTAGCGAGACCCCGTGACGCTCGGCGGCCGCGAGCCACGGGTACGTCACGCTGGGGAAATCCGATCCGACGAGCAGGACGGTCCCATGCTCGGGTTCGAGCAGCGAGGTCACCTGGCCGAGACCCTCGCTCGCGCCCGCGACGACGGCCACCGAGTCGGATGAGGTCCCGAGCACCTCGGCGCCGGCCGAACGGACGCCGTCCAGGATCGCGGCCTCCTGGTCGTCGCTGAGGTAGAGGTTCCCGAACTGCGCCGTCTGCCTCAGGAAGGTGTCCATCGCGTCGATCGTCGGAACGGGGATCAACCCCAGCGACGCCTGGTGGAGGTAGGTGCAGCGATCCAGGGCCGCGTAGCGATCGCGCGGAACGAGCGAGGGGATCGAGGACATCTGCGCCTCGAAGTCTGACACCAAGTCGGATGGGCTCAGTGGACGCCGGGAACGAATCGCCATCGGACCCGACGCCGGTACGCGTCGTACTCCGGGAAAGCGCTGCTCGAGCATCGACTCCTCGAGCCGCGACTTGGCATCTCGAGCACGAGCATCAGAGCGACGGTGACACGAGCGTCAGCGGCGGAGGAGATCAGCGACCACCCGAGCGCGATGAGGATCAACCCGCCGTAGATCGGATGCCGTACGCGCCGGTAGGCGCCGCCCACCTGCAGCCGTGCGTGGTCCAGGGGCCTCGGGAACGGCGTCAGCGAGCCACGGATCCCGACCATGCCGCCGACCAACAGGATCGCGCCAACGATCGCGAACGCGATCCCGACGGCGGCCGGAACCAGGAGACGTCGTCCGGCCACGCTGGGCCCGCGACCCCGGCCACGATGATCGCGAACATGAGCACGACCTGGACGACAGTCCACCCCTCGCCGCGAGGACCGAGAGTGGGGATCCGCATCCTGCCTATCCGATCGACGCCTCGAACAGCTCCCACTCGGGCAGACCCCGGAGCGCCACCGCGCCGAGCGGCTCGAAGCGCGAGGTCGGTGCCCGTCGCGAGCTCCCGGACGGTCCGCGTCACGAGGACCTGGCCGTTCGAGGAGGGGAGGCGATGCTGGCGGCGGATGCCTCCATGGTCGTCTTCCGGATCTGCGACATCGTGGCCGAGGTCATCTGGTTCGAGGCCAAGTCGGGCTGAAGAGGATGGGAGATACCCCGCCTGTTGCGATCTGGTCGCGAGGCCGGGTATCTCCCTTCGTCCTCCTACTTCGATGCGACGATTGAACAGCGGTAGAGCTCGTCCGTCGAGACGAGCCTGAAGGCTCAGGATCGGCTCCCGCTGCGGGCCCGCGATCGACCGTCGGCCTCGGACGTTCATCAGGAGCTGGTTCACGAGCCCGTCTGTGCAGCCCACGCCCTGCACCCAGACGTCTTGGATGCCCGTGAGGTCGGGAGCGATGTCCACCGCCGAGACGATCATCTTCGCCGTGAACGACTCATCGTTGCCATCGCCGGCTCGATAGAAGTCGGCCTGCACCACGACGGTCTGATCGGCTCGTGTTCGCGGTCTTGAGGGCCTCGGTCGCCGCGCCGGTGCACTTGAACGTCGTGCTCGACAGCAGGGCCTCGGCGTCCCACCGCACGCCCTGCCCCGCCAGGCACCCGGCGAGCGGCACCTGGTCCACCTGCGCGACGCAGCTGAACGAACCGCCGGCGTGCACCGATCCGGCGGTGAGGTCGAAGGCACCGCCACCGGTCAACGCGACCTCTCCGGTGGGGAACCCCTTGATGTCGGGGGCGTTGAACCCGAACCCGACGTGCGAACCGGCCGCACCCGCTGCGGACGCCGTGAGCTGAACCATCACCAGCACGGCACCTGCGAGCAGCAGGAGACGGTGCGGCTTCGGCGATCCCCTGCGGATCGCTCGTGAGCGGTCTCTGATCATCGACGCTCTCCCTTCTCTCGTGGCGACGCGGTCGGTCGACCACATCGTCAGGTGTACGGACGAGTAGGGCGCTTGGCCCATCCGTTCGGCGCACGAGTTCCGGGCAGGCACTCGGGTGGGCGTGGTGACGATCCCCGCTCATCGGTGCGGGAGATGGCTGGGTGGCGGGACCCCTCCATCGCGACGTGTGGTCGCTGACCTGCATAATGCTGGCGAACACACCGGGAGCGGTGATGGAGCGAGGGCTGTTCGGCAGGGAGACCGAACTGGCGCGCGTCTCGAGGCTGTTGGATGGCATACCCTCGGGGCCGGTCGCGCTCATCCTCGGCGGAGAGGCGGGCATCGGCAAGAGCACCCTGTGGCTCGAATCCCTTTCGCAAGCCAGGGCGCGTTCCTATCGGGTGCTCTCGTGTCGACCCGACGAGTCGGAAGCGAAGCTCTCTTACGCCGCTCTTGGAGACCTCTTGGAAGGGGTCGTCGAGGAGAGCCTGGAACGGCTTCCCTCACCCCAGCGATCGGCCCTCGAGGTTGCTCTCCTTCGCGCTGACGCGACCGGCTTCCCACCCGACCAGCGGGCGATCTCGACCGCCTTCCACGGCGCCCTGCTCGCGCTCGCTTCGGGGGGCCCGTTGGTGGTTGCGATCGATGACACATCGTGGCTGGACGCGCCCTCGGCCCGAGTGCTGGAGTTCGCGCTTCGGCGCTTGAACGATGCACCGATCGGTCTCGTCATGACCGTGCGCGCTCAGGAGCTCCATCCGCTTCCCCTCGGACTCGAGCGCGCTCTCTCGGACGACCGGATCGAACGGGTCATGGTCGGGCCGATGACGCTCCAGGCGACGCGCAACCTGCTGAGCTCTGAGTTGTCCGCGCGCTTCCCGCGCCCGCTGCTGCTTCGCATCTACGAGGCATCGGCGGGGAACCCGTTCCTGGCTCTGGAACTCGGACGAGCGCTCGTCCGGCGTGGGATCGAACAGGTACCGGAAGCGAACCTTCCCGTCCCGTCGAACCTCTCCGACCTCGTCACCGATCGGTTGTCCGAGCTCCCCGATCCGGTCAGGCAGGTGCTCCTGGTCATCTCGGCCGCGTCCCAGCCGACGGTCTCACTGGTCGCGGAAGCGATCGGCGGTCCGACGGCAGAAGACGACATCGAAGATGCCTTCAAGGCCGGCATCATCGAGGGGAGCGGCGGACGCGTCCGATCGACCCACCCGCTGCTTGCGACCGTGGCGTACTCGGAGTCCTCGGCAGAGGCACGGAGAGATGTCCACCGACGGCTGGCCGCGGTCGTGGTCGATCAGGAGGAGCGGGCGCGTCATCTCGCGCTCGCCGCCGAGGGTCCGGCCGAGGGCGTCGCCGCGGAATTGGAGGAGGCGGCCCGCAAGGCAGCCGGGCGTGGCGCGCCGGACGCCGCAGCCCAACTGTCGGAGCTCGCTCGCGAGCTGACCCCGTCCGAACACACCGAGGCGCGGATCCATCGAACGGTGCACGCCGGTCAGTACGCCTTCGAGGCGGCGGATATGGGCAGGGCCGCCACCTTGCTCGAGGAGGCGGTGGCGGCTGCCCCCACCGGCTGGCTGCGTGCGGAGGCGTTGCTCTTCCTCGCCAGGATCCACTACCACAGCCGTGACGCGCTCTCGGCGCGATCACTCGCCGAGGAGGCCCTTGCGGAAGCGGCGCACGATCCGGCCTTGAGGACGCTGATCCAGATCGAGCTCGCAGCGGCCTCGGAGGCGGTCGGCGATCACGACGGCGCGCGGGTGCACGCCCATGCCGCCGTGGATCTGGCGGAGGATCAGGGTGACGAGACGTCGCTTGCGGAAGGGCTCGCCTTGGTCGCGTTCTACGACTTCCTCGCCGGGAAGGGAACCCAGCGCAGCGTGATGAACCGCGCGGTGGAGCTCGAGGGGACGGGAGGGGACTTCCGGCCGCTCCGCAGCCCGACCTTCCGCGAGGCCTGCGTGTCGCTGTGGACGGACGACCTTGACGCGGCGAGATCGACGTTGACGGACATCGAGAAGCGCTGCCGGGACGGAGGCGATGAAGGCTCGCTCGCGGTGATCCTGTTCATGCTCGCGCTGCTGGAGTGCTGGGCCGGTGCTTGGAGCGAGGCGGGTCTGTACGCGGACGAGAGCGGCAGCATCACGGTGTGGACGGGCCAGCAGCCCTATCGGGCGCTCGCCCTTTCCGCGAAGGCGCTCATCGAGGCGCACCGGGGACAGGAACAGGCCGCACGGACCGCCGCCGAGGAGGGGCTGGAGCTTGCCCGGAAGTCCGGTCTGAAGCAGGCCGGTCAGTTCAACCTCTCGGCGCTCGGATTCCTCGAACTGTCGCTGGGGAACGCGGAGGCGACCGATCGCCTGCTTCGGCCGCTCGCCGAAGGCGTACTCGAGGCCGGGATCGGCGAGCCGGGCATGCTGCGGTTCCTGCCCGATGAGATCGAGGCGCTCATCGCGCTGGGCGAGGCGGAGAAGGCACACTCGCTCCTGCAACCGTTCCTCGCTCGCGCCGAGGCGCTTGGGCGTTCGTGGGCGCTGGCCGCCGCCGAACGAGGCCGGGGGCTGCTCTACGCGTCGCAGGGGAGATTCCCCGAGGCGCTCGCCGCGTTCGACCGGGCCCTGGAGCATCTCGCAGCGCTGGCGGAGCCCTTCGAGCTCGGGCGGACGCTGCTCGTGCAGGGCCAAGCCCTCCGCCGAACGAAGAAGTGGCGGCTCGCGCGAGACTCGCTCGGTCGGTCGTTGGAGGTGTTCGAGCAGCTCGGCGCGGCTCTGTGGGCGGACAAGGCGCGGGCCGAGATCGGCGAGGGTCGGAGGTCGGGCTCCCGGTCCCGTCGGCCTGACGCCGACGGAGCAGAGGGTCGCCGACCTGGTCGCGAGCGGACTCACCAATCGGGAGGCGGCCCAGGCGCTGTTCTTGAGCGTCAGCACCGTC
>CAVOQF010000024.1:0-82520 GCA_963698285.1 uncultured Actinomycetota bacterium
GCGAAGTAGCGTGACAGGAAGCTGGAACTGGGCTCGTCCGGGTCCACGGTCGGCTTCGGCATGCCGGGCAGGTCGCTGATGCCGTTGACGGTGGCCATGATGAGGCTCTTCCAGCGGTGCCGCCACGCCCCGCCGGGGCCGTCTTCGGCGTCGAGGACGATGTAGGTCCGGCGACGGGCGAGCCGGCCGGACCCGCGCCCTGCGGAGCAGCCGCGGCCGGCAGGAAACCCCGGCGCTGCAGGTGGTAGGCGGCGGACAAGCCCGGCCTGTCCGGCGCCGATCACCACTACGTCGGCGGACCGGACGGGGGCGTTGCCGCCTGCGGGCGTGGTGGCATCTCCCCGGTCAGGTTTTCTTGACCACGCTGGACTTCAGCTGCATGGGCCCGACGCCGTCCACCTTGCAGTCGATGTCGTGGTCGCCCACGCCGTTCACGAGCCGGATGCCGCGGACTTTGGTCCCCACCTTGATGACGGTGGAGCTTCCCTTGATCTTGAGGTCCTTGATGACCGTGACGGTGTCACCGTCGGCGAGGACGTTGCCCACCGCGTCCTTGATGACTGCGGTTCGCGGTCTCCGGCCTGCGGTTCCGCGGCTCGGCCGACCACTCGTGCGCGCACTCCGGGCAGACCAGCAGCGCTCCCATCTCGTAGGTGTACTCGCTGGAGCATTCGGGGCACGGCGGCAGGGTCTGGGTCCTCCCCCGGTCGAGCGGGGCTCGGGCTTCACGCGTCACGCCTTAGGCCGGGGGGTCGATCTCGCGTCCAAGTACAACAAAAGCCGCCCGCGTCAGTGGGCGGACTTCTGCTGTTTGAATCTGGGTGGAGCTGAGGGGACTCGAACCCCTGACCCCCTGCATGCCATGCAGGTGCGCTACCAGCTGCGCCACAGCCCCGAATCTCTGGCGTCTTTCGGAACGATCTCCGTAAGCAACTTGATTATCTTAAACCACAATTCGTTCCGTAAGACGCCAATGACCGCCGTCCGGAAAAGGTCCTCGCAGTGGCAAACGACGGGCCGTCCGGCTGCTCGGGCGGCGGCCGCCGATGAAAAATCGCATAAAAAAATTCCGCCGGAATCTTTCGATTCCGGCGGACCATTCGGTGGAGCTGAGGGGACTCGAACCCCTGACCCCCTGCATGCCATGCAGGTGCGCTACCAGCTGCGCCACAGCCCCGAATTTTCATTGCTCCGGCACCTTCAGTCTTGCACTGTCGGGCCCGGTTCTGCGTCCGGATCTCTCCGAAGCAACTCAAATATCTTAGAACAGCCGTTCCGAAAATTCCAAATCGGGCATATTCGGTGGCGCGGTGCGGCCGTTACTCGCTTCGGAGGATACAGCCGCCTTGGCCGACGCGTCGTCCCCGAGCTGGAGGTCCACGACGGGGCAGTCCTTCCAGAGGCGCTCCAGGGCGTAGAACACGCGGTCTTCCTCGTGCTGGACGTGGATGACGACGTCGCGAGTAGTCCAGCAGGACCCAGCGTCCGCCGGAGCGGCCTTCACGGCGGACAGGACGGAGGTCGTACTTGGCCAGTTCGTCTTCGATGCCGTCCACGATGGCGTTGACCTGGCGCTCGGACTGGACGCCGAGGCGATCAGGAAGACGTCCGCCAGGGCCAGCCGCTCGCTGACGTCCAGGGCGACGATGTCCTGGGCTATTTTTCCGCAGCAGCGCGGGCGGCGTGGCGGGCTGTGGCGATGGATGAATCGGTTGCAGTCACGGGACTCCTTGTTGGGTGTAAAGCTTTGAGGTTGTGATGCAATGCGGAAGGTCGGCCGGGCAGCGGGCCGGTGCGGCGGTGCGTTAGTCAGGGGCCAGCCCGGTGATGATCAGGGTGATCGCCGGCGATGAGCGCCACGATCCCCGAGGGCCAGGACCACCGAGCTGGAGCAGCGCGCAGCCGGTGGGCCCGGCCCAGGCCGGCGGTGGCCGCGTCCAGCGGATCCAGTCCGTAGGCGGTATTGGCAGCGACCGGCGGCCTGTCGGCGAAATCCTCCTCGGCCTCGGCGGCCGCGGGCTCCGCCGCAGCGGGCCGGGACGCGCCGCGGGATCGGCTGCAGCCTGCGCGGCCGCCTCGGCTCGGGCAAGGACGCCGGCGCGGCCCGTGGCCGGCCGCGGCGTCCCGCTGACGGGACGGATCGGCGGCGGCCCGCTTGGTGCCGGCGGCTGCGACCTGGGGGCTGGGGTTGGTGACCACCGGGACGTACGACGTGGCAGGGCGCTTCATGACCGGCCGCTCCACGCCCGGGACCTTCGACGAACTCCAGCGGCGTGACCATCGCGAGGTTGCTGGCGGCCGAGGGTCGGTCTTCGGCGGTGTTGCGGGCTGGCTGGCTTCTGTTCGGCCAGCTTCTGCTTCGCGGCCGCCCGCCGGTTCAGGACGGCGGCGCGCTCGGCCAGGGCGATCTGCTCGGCGAGGACTTCCGGGTCGACGGCGTCGGGGTCCGTGGCGGCGATGTGTTCCATCTTGGCGACCTGGTTGCGGGCCTGCTTCGGCGAGGAGCTCGCGCGCGGCGAGGGCCTGTTCGACGGTCATCCCCTCGGGCAGCTTGCTGCCGGGGGCCCGGGCGCGCTCGGCGTCCGCGGCAGACTCGGGCCGCCGTCGGCCGGGCTGCGGGTGCCGTCCGGCCGGGCAGGCTGCCTGCGGGCGCGGCTGGCCCGGGCGCGCCGCCTGCGGCACGAGCGCTGGGCCGCGGCGCGGGCAGGCGGCACGATCGGGTTGGCCGAGGTGGCAGGGGCGGTCTCCTCGGCCAGCTGCTGGAGCCGGAGCTGGCGGCGCGTGGGCGGACCGCCGGGCGAGAGCTGGCCCTCCTTTTCCGCGAGTTCCTTGATGGTGCGCAGCGCGGCCCGGTCGCGGGCCCGGATCTGGGAGGACCGTTCGGCGGCGGGTGGTCCGGACCGAGTCCACCGGGCCGGGATGCGGCGGCGGCCGGTGGTTTCGGCCTCGGTCGGTTCCTCGGGTCGGGCGGGAAGCGGGATTCGCGCCGTCCGGCCGGGCAGCCGGAGCCGTCCCGCTCGCCGGGCAGGCCGGTGAGCGGCACCGCGCCGGACCACGGGGTGCCGGTGTCCCGGGCTCGACTTCCTGGCGTTCATCCCTGGCCTGCCGCAGTTCGCGGCGGCTGCGGATGGGAGGCTGTTCCTGACTCATTGACAGACTCATTCGGTGCTGGCGGTTTGGTTTGTCTCGGGACTGGCCGAGGATCCGGCGCTCTTGCTCCGGAGTCGGGCTCGCGCCGTCGTACAGGTCGTACTTGGCGATGTACTGGACCACGCCGTCCGGCACGAGGTACCAGACGGGGTTCCCGGCCGCGACGCGGGCCCGGCAGTCCGTGGACGAGATCGCCATGGCGGGCACCTCCAGGAGGCTGACGTCTTGCGGCCCATCCCGTCCAGGACATGTCCGGGCCGGGTCACGCCGACGAAATGGGCGAGCGACCACAGCTCGTCGATGTCCTTCCAGGACAGGATCTGGGCCAGGGCGTCGGCGCCGGTGATGAAGAACAGGTCGGCGTCGGGCCGCAGCGTGCGCAGGTCGCGCAGGGTGTCGATCGTGTAGGTGGGCCCGGGACGGTCGATGTCGACCCGGCTCACGGTGAACCGCGGATTCGACGCCGTGGCGATGACGGTCATGAGGTAGCGGTGCTCGGCCTCGCTGACCTTCTTGCTGCTCTTCTGCCAGGGCTGCCCGGTGGGCACGAACACCACCTCGTCGAGGTCGAACTTCGCTGCGACCTCGCTCGCCGCGACGAGGTGGCCGTGGTGGATGGGATCGAACGTGCCACCCATCACACCGAGGCGCAGGCGGCGCGTGGCGCCGTGCTGCTTCACGGGGCGGAAATATTAGTGGCCTTGGCCGTGGTCGTGCTTGTTCGGGTGCTGGCGGTGCGGGTCCGCGTGCTCCTCGACGGCCTCGTGGCGGTTGCCGAGGTTGCGGTAGGACAGCGTGACGAACATCATGACCAGCATGATGGCGAACATGATGCCGCCGATGACGAACGGCGGCGCAATCAGCGGCGCGAGTTCCTCGTGTTCGCCGGCTGCGGCGATGGATGTGGCGATCTGCTGCACAGCATGTTCTCCCCTAGTGAGTTCAAGAATTTACGACGGCGGAGATACCCGCCGTTCCGGGCTTCTGTTCCATGTTACCGCGTTGCTAGGCCCGGACCTGGCCGTCGCCCCGCACGATCCACTTCGTGGTGGTGAGCTCGGGCAGCCCCATCGGGCCGCGGGCGTGCAGCTTCTGCGTCGAGATGCCGACCTCGGCGCCGAGGCCGAACTCGCCGCCGTCGGTGAACCGCGTCGAGGCGTTCACGATCACGGCCGCCGAATCCACCTCGGCGAGGAACCGCTCGGCGTTGGCGAGGTCGTTGGTGACGATCGACTCGGTGTGGCCCGTGGAGTAGGTGCGGATGTGCTCGACCGCGTCGTCGAGGCTGTCGACCATCGCGACCGCGAGGTCGAGGTCCATGTACTCGGTGGCCCAGTCCTCGTCGGTGGCGGGCACCGAATCCACGGCGGCCGGCAGGGCGGCGCGGACCCGCGTCGTCGGCGTGCACGGTGACGCCGGCGTCGCGCAGGGCGGCGGCACGGCGGCAGCACGGTCGGCGCCGGAGTGCACGAGCAGCGTCTCGACGGCGTTGCAGACGCTGGGGCGCTGCATCTTGGCGTTGAGCAGGATCTCGACGGCCATCTCCTCGTCCGCCGAGGCGTCGAGGAAGATGTGCACGATGCCGTCGCCGGTCTCGATGACGGGCACCGTGGCGTTCGTGACCACGGTCTGGATCAGGTCGCGGCCGCCGCGCGGAATCAGCACGTCGACGTAGCCGCGGGCGCGCATCAGGGCGTTGCGCACCGTCGCGGCCGAACTCGTCGACGCTCTGCACGGCGTCGGCGGGCAGGCCCACGCGAGTCGAGGGCGTCGCGCAGGATGGCGACGAGCACCTCGTTGGTGGCCGCGGCGGCGCTGCCGCCGCGCAGGATCACGGCGTTGCCGCTCTTGAGGGCCAGCCCGGCGATGTCGACGGTGACGTTGGGACGGGCCTCGTAGATCGCGCCGACCACGCCCATCGGCACGCGGACCTGGCGCAGCCGCAGCCCGTTCGGGAGGGTCTGGCCGCGGACCACGTCGCCCACCGGGTCGGGCAGGGTGGCGAGGTTTTCCAGCGCGGCGGCGAGGGCTTGGACGCGGGCCTCGGTGAGGGTGAGGCGGTCCAGCAGCGCCGCCGAGGTGCCGTTGGCCCGGCCGGCGTCGACGTCCTTGGCGTTGGCGGCCAGGATCCGGTCCTGGTGCTCCAGCAGTGCGGCACCGACGGCCCGCAGTCCGCGGTCCTTCCACGCCCGGTTGGCGCGGGCCATCCGGCGGGAGGCTGCCCGGGACCGGTCGGCGACGGCGTGCACGGCGGCTTCGACATCCGTCGCGGCCGCCGGTCAGGCCCGTCGGCGGGCGCGTCGTGAACCGGCAGGTCGGGGGGCGAAGTGAGGGCCTCAGTCATGCTCCAAGTTTAGGCGAGCGAAGGGCTTAGACCAGCACCAGGTCGTCAACATGAACAACTTCACGGTCATAGCCCGCGGCCCAGCGTCTTGCCCAGTTCGCGGGTGGAGCGGCCGAGCATCTGCGGCAGTTCGGCGGCGCCGTAGTTCACCAGGCCGCGGGCGATCACGGTCCCGTCGGCGCCGACCATCTCGACGGCGTCGCCGGCTTCGAAGTCGCCGTGCACGGCGGATATCCCGGCCGGCAGCAGCGAGGTGCGCCGGTCCCGCACGGCCCGGACGGCGCCGTCGTCGAGCACCAGCGTTCCCTGCACGGAGGCCAGGTGGGCGAGCCAGAGCAGCCGGATCGGCTTGCGGGAGCCGTTGACGGAGAACCAGGTTCCCACGTCCTCGCCGGCCAGCGCGGCGGCGGCGTTCGCGGTGGAGGTCACGAGGGCGTGGATCCCGGACCCGGCGGCGATGGACGCGGCCTCGACCTTGGTGACCATGCCGCCGGTGCCGACGCCGGCCTTGCCGGTGCTGCCGATCGAGATGCCTTCGAGGTCGTGCGGCCCGGCGACGTGGGCGATCCGCTTGGCCCCGTGCGAGGGCGGGCCGTCGTACAGCGAATCGACGTCGGAGAGCAGCACGAGGGCGTCGGCGCGGACCAGGTGCGCCACCAGGGCCGCGAGCCGGTCGTTGTCGCCGAAGCGGATCTCGTGGGTGGCGACGGTGTCGTTCTCGTTGACCACCGGGACGACGCCGAGGTTCAGCAGCCGGTCCAGCGCGCGGAAGGCGTTGGTGTGCTGGCTGCGGCGCATGAAGTCGTCCGCGGTGAGCAGCACCTGGCTCACCGTGACGCCGTGGGCGCCGAAGGCGTGGGTGTAGCGGGCCATCAGGAGCCCCTGGCCCACGCTCGCGGCGGCCTGCTGGGTGGCGAGGTCGCGGGGGCGCTTGTCGAGCCCCAGCGGCGCCAGCCCGGCGGCGATCGCCCCGGAGGAGACGAGGATGATTTCGGTGCCGGCGTTGCGCTTGTGCGCGAGGGCGTCGGCGAGGTCGGTCAGGGCTTCCTCGGCGATGCCGCCCCTGATGGACGTCAGCGAGGAGGAGCCCACCTTGACCACGATCCGGCGGGCGCCGGAGAGCACGGCGCGGCCGGGCGCCCCGGCCGCGCCGGGAACGGCGACCGCGTTACTCGTCATCGGCTTCGCCGAGTCCACTCTCCTTGAGCGGCTGCCGTGCCCGGCGTCCGCTGACGGATTCGGTCCAGATGCCGGCCTTGCGTTCGGCTTCGAGCTCGGCGCGGGCGGCGGCCTTGGCGTCGCGGCGCTCCTGCTGTTCGTCGCGCTTCTGGCCGCGCGTCGGGCGGTCGCCGATGTCGGCGAAGCGCACGTCCGTGCCGCGGGGTGAGGCGAGCAGTTCGGCGCCGGCCATCATGGTCGGCTCCCAGTCGAAGACGACGCCGTCGTCCTCGCCGATGACCACCATGTCGCCGGGCTTTGCGCCCTGCTTGAACAGTTCGTTTTCGACGCCGAGCTTGGCCAGGCGGTCGGCGAGGTAGCCGATGGCTTCCTCGTTGGTGAAGTCGGTCTGCTTGACCCAGCGCACGGGCTTGTCGCCGAGGACGCGGAAGAGCGGCTCGAGGTTTTTCTCCTCGCGGCGGATCGTGAAGCCGGTCTCGTTGACGGCGCGGGGCCGCAGCACGGGGGCCTGCACCTTCGGCGGGGTCGCGGCGACGGCGTCGCGGGCGGCCTGGACGATCTCGGCCATGGCGAAGCCGAGCTGGCGGAGGCCTTCGTGGCTCGTCGCGGAGATTTCGAAGACCTTGTAGCCGCGCTTTTCCAGCTCCGGGCGGACGAATTCGGCCATGTCCTTGCCGTCGGGCAGGTCCACCTTGTTCAGGGCCACCAGGCGGGGGCGGTGGTTCAGCGGAACGACTTCGCCGTCGGCGCCGCCGTAGCTCATGTCCACGGCGTACTTCTCCAGCTCGGCCTCGATGACGGCGAGGTCGGACAGCGGATCGCGGTCCGATTCGAGCGTGCCGCAGTCCAGCACGTGCACCAGGGCGGCGCAGCGCTCGACGTGGCGCAGGAAGTGGTGGCCCAGGCCCTTGCCCTCGCTGGCGCCCTCGATCAGGCCGGGGACGTCGGCGATGGTGAACCGGACGTCGCCGGCCTGGACGACGCCCAGGTTCGGGATCAGGGTGGTGAAGGGGTAGTCGGCGATCTTGGGCCGGGCGGCCGACATCGCGGCGATCAGGCTGGACTTGCCGGCGGAGGGGAAGCCGACGAGGGCGATGTCCGCGATGGACTTCAGTTCCAGGACGACGTCGCTGGAGTCGCCTTCGATGCCGAGCAGCGCGAAGCCGGGCGCGCGGCGCTTCTGGGAGGACAGCGCGGCGTTGCCGAGGCCGCCAATGCCGCCGGCGGCGGCGACGAATTCGTCGCCTTCGCCCACGAGGTCGGCGAGGACCTCGCCGGACTTGGACTTCACGACGGTGCCCACGGGCACCGGCAGGATCAGGGTTTCGCCGTTCTTGCCGCCGCGCCAGTCGCCCATGCCGGGGCCGCCGTTGGTGGCGTGCCGGTGGGGTGCGTGGTGGTAGTCGAGCAGGGTGGTGGTCTGCGGGTCGACGCGCAGGATGACGTCGCCGCCGTTGCCGCCGTTGCCGCCGTCGGGACCGCCGAGGGGCTTGAACTTCTCGCGGTGGACGGAGACACAGCCGTGGCCGCCGGTACCGCCGGATACGTGCAGTACTACCCGGTCTACAAAGCTCGCCACGTGGATCTCCTCAGTGCTGTTCCCCGGATCCACGAAGGGGCCCAAGATGATTGTAATGCGGTTAAACACCGGTGGAGCGGACCTAATGGCCCGCCCCACCGATTTAGAACTTGTTGTTACTCTGCAGCTGCAGCAGCCACGATGTTCACAACGCGGCGACCACGGCGGGTGCCGAATTCGACAGCACCGGGGGTCAGGGCGAACAGGGTGTCGTCCCCGCCGCGGCCGACGCCGGCGCCCGGGTGGAAGTGGGTGCCGCGCTGGCGGACGATGATCTCGCCTGCGGAAACTACCTGGCCACCGAAGCGCTTGACGCCGAGGTACTGGGCGTTGGAGTCACGACCGTTGCGAGTGGAACTCGCGCCTTTTTTATGTGCCATTTGAAATGCCTGCCTTCAAAAATTCTGGGGAAACTTCTGGAACCTGATCAGTAACGAATGAGTTACTTGATACCGGTGATCTTGACCTTGGTCAATTCCTGACGGTGGCCCTGACGCTTCTTGTAACCGGTCTTGTTCTTGAACTTCTGGATGACGATCTTCGGACCACGGAGGTCTTCGAGGATCTCAGCCGTAACCGTTACCTTGGCCAGGTCCTTGGCTGCAGACGTGACCTTGTCACCGTCCACCAGGAGCAGTGCGGGCAACTCAAAGGTGCTGCCGGCTCCACCGGGGACGCGGTTCAGGGTAACGAAGTCTCCAACGGAAACCTTCTCTTGGCGGCCGCCTGCGCGGACAATCGCGTACACCACTGGGGAACTCACTTCTCTCGACGTTTATTACTAGATTTGCGTGCGGAACCTGGGGCCAAAATCTCTGGTCCGGCTCACGCTGTGCCTCAACGCCGGTGGGTTCCCCGGGGGAACCCATGAGCTATCCCGTGGAAAATCCTGCCCGCAGTGCGGGTGAACTGTTCCTCAAGGTCATAACCCAAGTGTTGGCGTAAGCACCGAAGATCTAGACTACGCTAATTTTGCCTTCGGCCGCAAACGAGGCTGGTCCCGGCGGGTAGTGCGTGACAGACGCCACACCGCGTCCCCGAGGGGCCAAAGCTGTGGCGTTGCAGCGATTTCCGGAACCGTGCCCCACTAGCTTACCGGCTGCCTCGCGCCGGCCGGCCCAGGCGGGCAGCGTCGGCGCGTCGGAGGGCTCCAGCTGTGCCGGCAGCCGTTCGCGGCGTCGGTCCCCCGGCCCGGCGTTCCCTTTAACCGAACTCGCGGGCACCGTCCGGGCTCGACGCGTTGTCGCGTCGAGCCCGGACGGTGCCCGCGGGCCGTGGTGTCTGCTGGGGCCTACAGCTCCGACGCCGGAACGCCGACGCCGAGGATGACCGGCTCGCTGGCCGCAGGCCTGGCCGCCGCCTTCGCCGGCTCCGGGGCCTTGGCTTCGTGGACCGAGCCGGCCGCAGCCGACGGAGCGGTCTCGCGCTGCTGCACCGCCGTCTCGTTGGCGGCGCCCTGGGCGCGGCTGGCGCTCCGGTTCCGGCGTACCCGGCGGGGCTGGGACGTGTCGGCGGGAGCCGCCGCGGCCCGGGCAGCCGGAGCCTTGGCCACGGGTGCCTGGACAGTTTCCTGCCGGGCAGCCGGCGCCTGTGCTGCGGGTGCTTTGACAGTTTCCTGGCGGCCAGGTGCCTGCGCCGTTTCCTGGCGGGCAGCCGGAGCCTGGGCCTCGCGCGTCCGGGCGCTCGGCGGCTGGATCCGGGCGGTCTGGGCGCGGCCTCGGCCGCGGGTGGCCCTGGGCGGTGCCGAGACAGCCGGTGCCGAGACAGCCGGGGCGGCGGCTTCCGCGGCGGGCTCCGCTGCGGCCGGTGTCTTGCCGGCCTCGGCATCGCCAAGGTTGGCGAACGCCTCGGTGAGCAGGTCCAGGGTCAGCGCAGGCTGCTGCGTGTCCTCTGCGTGCTCGACGAAGGGCAACGCCACCTGCTCTCCGCCGAAGGTCAGCACCGCCGCGGGACGTCCGGCCGACTCCTCGGTCGATGCCAGTTCCACGGCTGCGTCGAGCGCGGCCTGGCGGGTCTCGGCGTCGGGCGCTGCGGTCGCGTCGCCGTCGTGCAGGTGGGCGGCGTGCGCGGCGGCGGCGATATTGGCCAGCGCGGCGCGGGTCGCCTCAGCCTTGGCATGGCGCTCGGCCTCGGTGGGCTCCGGGTGCGCCGCCGCCGGTGCGGACGGCGTGGTCTCCCCGGCGCCCTGGCCGCCCTTGCCGCGGCGGCGCTTGCGCTCACTGCGGGCGGCCGGCTGGTGCTCGGTCCGCGGGACGTGGTGTTCCGCGGCGACGGTGTTGGCCCGGCGGTGCTCGACCGGCTCGTCATGGGTGACGACGCCGCGGCCGGCACAGGCTTCGCACTGTTCGCCGAAGACTTCCAGCAGGCCGGTGCCCATCCGCTTGCGCGTCATCTGCACCAGGCCCAGCGAGGTCACCTCGGCGACCTGGTGCTTGGTCCGGTCCCGGCCCAGGCATTCGACCATGCGGCGCAGCACGAGGTCGCGGTTGGATTCGAGCACCATGTCGATGAAGTCGATCACGATGATGCCGCCGATGTCGCGCAGCCGCAGCTGCCGGACGACTTCCTCGGCTGCTTCCAGGTTGTTCTTGGTGACGGTTTCCTCGAGGTTGCCGCCGCTGCCGGTGAACTTGCCGGTATTGACGTCCACCACGGTCATGGCTTCGGTCCGGTCGATCACGAGGGAGCCGCCGGAGGGCAGGAAGACCTTGCGGTCCAGGGCCTTGTGGATCTGCTCGTCGATCCGCCAGGCCGCGAAGATGTCCGTGTCCTTGGTCCACTTCTCGAGCCGGCCCACCAGGTCCGGCGCCACGTACGTGACGTAGGCCTCGATGGTGTCCCAGGCTTCCTCGCCGGAGACGATCAGCTTGGAGAAGTCCTCGTTGAAGACGTCGCGGACCACCTTGATGGTCAGGTCGGGTTCGCCGTAGAGCAGCTCCGGAGCCAGGATCTTGGTGGACGTGGACTGGCTTTCGATGCCCTCCCACTGCGCGCGCAGGCGGTTGATGTCATGCGTCAGCTCTTCTTCCGAGGCGCCCTCGGCCGCGGTGCGGACAATGACGCCGGCGTCCTCCGGCAGGCGGTCCTTGAGGATCCGCTTGAGCCGGTTGCGTTCGACGTCGGGCAGCTTGCGGGAGATGCCGGTCATGGAGCCGCCGGGCACGTAGACCAGGTAGCGGCCGGGCAGCGAAATCTGGCTCGTCAGGCGGGCACCCTTGTGGCCGACCGGGTCCTTGGTGACCTGGACCAGCACGGAGTCGCCGGACTTGAGCGCGTTTTCGATCCGGCGCTGCTTGCCCTCGAGGTTGACGGAGTCCCAGTTGACCTCGCCGGCGTACAGCACGGCGTTGCGGCCGCGTCCGATGTCAACGAAGGCGGCTTCCATGGACGGCAGCACGTTCTGGACTTTGCCCAGGTAGACGTTGCCGATCAGGGAATCCTGCTGGGTCTTGGAGACGAAGTGCTCGGCGAGCACGCCGTCTTCGAGGACGCCGATCTGGATTCTGTCGTCGCGCTGGCGGACGATCATCTGGCGGTCGACGGATTCGCGGCGGGCCAGGAACTCGGCCTCGGTGATGACGGTGCGGCGGCGGCCGGTGTCGCGGGATTCGCGGCGGCGCTGCTTTTTGGCCTCCAGCCGGGTGGAGCCCTTGACGGACGTGACGCGGTTGCTGGGCGGGGCCTCGCTGATCGCACGCGGCGCCCGGACCCGGGTCACCGTGTTGGGCGGATCATCGTCCTCGCCGCCGGTCAGTTCGAGGTCCTGGTCGCCGCGGCGGCGGCGACGGCGGCGGCGCGAAGTCACGCCGTCCTCGAGGGTGCCCTCGGAGTCCTCGCCTGACTCCTCGGTCCCCTCGGCGTCGGTGTCCGCATCGGTGTCGGCCTCGCCGGCACGGCTGCGGCCGCGGCGTCCCCGGCTGCGGCGGCGACGGCGGCTGCCGGCGTCATCGCCCTCGGCTTCTTCGTCTTCTTCTTCCGCTTCTTCGGCGGCGGCCGGGGCCGGACGGACGACGGCGGTCAGGTCCGGGGCCTGGAAAATCATCGAGGTGACGGCGCCGGGCGCGAGGAAGAGTGCGGGAGTTTCCGGGGCCTCGGCAGGAGTTTCCCGGGCGGGCGCGGCTTCGGCAGCCGGCGTGGTGTCGGTGGCCGGCGCAGTGTCCGGCGGCCGGTGCGGTTACGGCGGCGGGCGCCTCGGGGGCAGCCTCCGGCCGGGGCCGGCGCCTCGTCGCTAGCAGCGGCCGCCGGGGCCGCCTTGGCGCGGGAGGCGCGGCGGCGGACCGGCTTCTCCGGTGCTGCCTCGGCTGCGGGCAGTTCCACGGCGGCGTCTGCCGGCGCCTCGGCGTCGGGGGCAGCGGCTTCCGCGGTGGCTGCCGGGTCGGCGACGGCAGGCTGGACATCGTCGTCGGTCTTCTTCCGGGACCGGCTCCGGCGGGCCGGGGCCTTGGCCGGCACGGCGGCGGCCTCGGCGGCGACCTCAGCGTCGGCCGCACTGGCGGCTGCTTCGGGGGCCGGGTCGGCGGCCTCCGCCTTGGGCTCGGCCTTGCGCCGGGTCCGGGTGGCCCGCTTCGGCGCCTCAGTCACGGCGGCGGTTTCCGGTGCTTCCTGGGTAACAGTTGCTTCGTCGTTACCGGCTGCTAGCTGGTCATTATCCATATGTGGCAACACTCCTGCCCCTGATGCACCGCCACATCCGGCACCCGCGGGGCAAATATTTGTCAACACCCGCGGGCATTGACAGAAGTCAATTGAGTACCCCCAGGTTCGCACCGGCAGTGGGGTGCGGCAGCCCTGGAAGGCCGGCGAGATTGTTCTGAACCCGTTGATCTGTACGTCACAACCAGGTGCCGCCCAATGGAATTGCGGGATAGGACGGATCGAGGGACCCGAAGTATGCCCTGCTCATCATTGGCGGTCTTGAAAACAAAGTCGCCGGACTGAGACGCGAATGTGGATCGTGACCCAGCCAGGTTCATTGTCTCACAGGAGCCGCCAAAGCCGGGCTAAGCGGTCATCCGGCCCGCGCCGCGCAGCGAATCACTGGTGACCGCTCGAGGCTTAACCGGTTTCATCCAGCCTCCGGCGATAGAATCGGCCCAAGAGCACCCGACGCAAAGGATCGAGTTCCATGCCCAGCATCTCCCACGCCCCCGACGACGTGACCGCCCCCGAGCGTTCCGCCGGGGCGGCCGCTGCGGAGCGCCCGCTGCCCCTGATGACGCGTGACCGGCCGTTTGCGTGGCTGCTGCTGGTCACCGGCGTCGTCGGCTGGCTCGCTTCCGGAACGCTGGTGCTGGAAAAGCTGGAGGTCCTGAAGGACCCGAGCCACGTCACGGTGTGCGACGTGAACCCGTGGATCTCCTGCGGCCAGGTGATGCAGACCTGGCAGGGTTCACTCTTCGGCTTCCCCAACATGTTCATCGGCATCGTCGCGTTCGCCGTCGTCATCACCACCGCGATGGGCATCCTCGCCGGCGCCAGGTTTGCCCGCTGGTACTGGATCGGGCTGCAGGCCGGCGTCACGCTGGGCTTCGCCTTTGTGGTGTGGCTCTGGTCCCAGGCGCTGTACTCCATCCACATTTTGTGCCCGTTCTGCATGATCGTCTGGGCCGCGATGATTCCCCTGTTCGTCTGGGTCACTGTCCGCAACGTGAGCCACGGCGTCATCCCGATGCCGGCCGCCGCGGCCCGCATCCTGGCCGACTCCGGCTGGATCCTCACGGCCCTGCTCTACATCGCCGTGATCGCCACCATCTTCTTCGCCTTCATCCAGGTCTTCATCGGCACCTCCGGCTACTAGCCCGGCAGCCCCCGCTTAACCGCCGCGAGGTGACAGTTAAGGCCAATGTTCGCACGCGAACATTGGCCTTAACTGTCACCTCGGTGAGGGGCGGCGGGCCGCTTAGAACCAGATGCTGATCTCGCGCTCGGCGGACTCGGCCGAGTCGGAGCCGTGGACCAGGTTCTGCTGCACCTTGACGCCCCAGTCGCGGCCGAAGTCGCCGCGGATGGTGCCGGGCGCCGCCGTCGTCGGGTCCGTGGTGCCGGCGAGCGAGCGGAAGCCCTCGATCACGCGGTGGCCCTCGAAGATCGCGGCGACCACCGGTCCGCTGAGCATGAACTCGACCAGCGGCTCGTAGAACGGCTTGCCGACGTGTTCCTCGTAGTGCTGTTCGAGGAGCTCGCGGCTCGCGTTGACCTTTTTCAGTTCGGCCAGGGTGTAGCCCTTGGCTTCGATCCGGGCGATGATGCTGCCGGTCAGGTTGCGGGCGACGCCGTCGGGCTTGACCAGGACTAGGGTGCGCTCAGTGCTCACAGCTGCTCCAATGTGGTTGGGGTGGGGTTCGGGACAAGTCTAGTTGCTTTGGCCTTCGGGGTTCGCGGCCTCCCAGGCCGCCTGCTCCCGTTCGCGCTGGGCGGCTTCGCGGTCGATCCGGATACCGGTCCGGATGCCGTACCACCAGGTGATCGCGAACAGGCCACCCACCACGAACATGGTGGGCTCCACGATGCCGGTGAGGATCAGCAGCAGCTGCAGGATCCAGCCCAGGGCCACACCCCACGGCTTCGAGAGCACCGCGCAGGTCAGCACCAGCACCACGCTCAGGCCGATGCCGACGCCGAACACCAGCAGCGGCGGCAGCTCGCCGCGCCGCAGGCCGAAGACCGCGAGGGTGCCGAAGAGCACCACGAAGGCCTCCAGCAGCAACACCGTGGAGGCGAACATGACCTTGGTGGAGCGGCGTTTCTTGGGCATGCCCGGGCGCCATTCGCGCTGGGCTTTGGTCAGTCTGGCCATCGGTTACGCCTCAGCCTTCCCGAGCAGGATCCGGGCCTCGGCCACGAGCGTGATGGACCCCGTGACGAGGATCCCGCCGGCCAGGTCGTCGTTGGATTCGGCCCGCTCCACGGCCCACTCGAGGGCGTCGTCGAGCTTCTCGGCGACGTGGATGTTGTCCTCGCCGAAGCCCAGGTCCAGCGCCAGCTCGGCGAGGTCCTCGGCCGGCACGGCGCGCGGTGAGTTGGACTGGGTGAAGCAGTACTCCGAGGCGAGGTCGCCCAGGGATTCCTTGAGCTGGCGGAGGATTTCCTCGGCGTCCTTTTCCTTCAGGACACCCACCACCACCACGAGCTTGCTGAAGCTGAAGGCCTCGTGGATGGCCTCGGCGGAGACCCGGACGCCCTCCGGGTTGTGCGCGGCGTCCACGATGATGGTCGGCGCGGTGCGGAGCACTTCCAGGCGGCCCGGGGAGCTGACGGAGGCGAACGCTTCCTGCAGCACCTCGGCGTCGAGCGGCTTTTCGGCGCCGAAGAAGGCTTCCAGCGCGGCGATCGCGACGGCGGCGTTCTCGGCCTGGTGCGCCCCGTGCAGCGGCACCAGCAGGTCCTCGTAGCGTCCGGCGATGCCCTGGATGGTCACCATCTGGCCGCCGACGGCGACGGTGCGGGACTCGACGCCGAACTCCACGCCTTCGAAGCGGAACGGCACGTTCGCTTCCTTGGCCTTCTCCAGCAGGACCTGGGCCGCGTCGACGGGCTGCGCCGCGCTGACCAGGAAGCCGCCGGGCTTGATGATGCCGGCCTTTTCGTAGGCGATCTCCTCGGTGGTCTCCCCCAGCAGTTCCGTGTGGTCCAGCGAAATCGGGGTGACCACGGCCACCTGGCCGTCGCCGACGTTGGTGGCGTCGGTGATGCCGCCCAGGCCCACCTCGATCACGGCGACGTTGACCGGCTGGTCGGCGAAGACCGCGAAGCCCAGGATGGTCAGGCACTCGAAGTAGGTCAGCCGGGGCTGGCCTTCGGCGACGAGTTCGCCGTCCACGATTTCCAGGTACGGGCGGATCTCGTCCCAGATCCGGACGAACGTCTCATCCGGAACCGGTTCGCCGTCGATGCTGATCCGTTCGGTGACCTTGGACAGGTGCGGGCTCGTGTACCGGCCGGTGCTCAGCCCGTGGGCGCGCAGCCCGGCCTCGATCATCCGGGCCGTGGAGGTCTTGCCGTTGGTGCCGGTGACGTGGATGATCGGGAACGCCTTGTTCGGCTCGCCCAGGATGTCCATGGCCCGGTGCAGCGGGGCCAGCCGGGGCTCCATCTTGTTCTCCGGCGCCCGGCCCAGCAGCTCGGCGTAGACGCTCTCTACGGAAAATTCGTCGGTCATGGATTATGCCCCTACTTCAACGGTTACTTTTTCGACGCTGACCTGAGGTTCCCTGACCTCGGCCGGAACGGTGTCCAGCTCCACGGTCAGGGTCTCGGTCTTGACCAGTGCGGCGTGGGCCAGCAGCGCCTCGACCGTGTCCTGCGCCGCCGTGACCGTGGTGCGGATCCGGTCGCTGACGTTGAGCCCGGCGTCCTTGCGGGCCTGCTGGATGGCGCGGACCAGGTCGCGGGCGGTGCCCTCGGCTTCCAGTTCCGGGGTGACCTCGGTGTTGAGCACCACGAACCCGCCGCCGGGCAGGACGGCCGCAGCGCGCGAGCCCTCGCCCTCGGCGGCTTCGGCCACGACGGTTTCCAGGGTGTACTCGTGCGGCTCGAGGGCGAGCCCGCCGGCGGTGACCACCCCTGCGTCGTCCACACGTCCAGTCGCCGGACTTGGAGCCCTTGATGGCCTGCTGGACGTTCTTGCCCAGCCGCGGCCCGGCAGCCCGGGCGTTGACCACGAGCTTCTGCTCGATGCCGAACTCCTCCGGGGAGGCGCTCTCGGCGTCGAGCAGGCGCACCGAGCGCAGGTTCAGTTCATCGGCGGACGACGGCGGCGAAGCCTCCCAGCGCGTCCGCGCCGGGTGCCACGACCGTGAGTTCCTGCAGCGGCAGGCGCACGCGGAGGTTGGCGGCCTTGCGCAGCGAGGAGCCGGTGGAGCAGATCTGCTGCACCCGGTCCATCGCCTCGACGAGGTCCGGGTTGGCCGGGAACAGTCCGGCGTCCGGCCAGTCGGCCAGGTGCACGGAGCGCCCGCCGGTGAGGCCGCGCCAGATCTCCTCGGAGACCAGCGGCAGCAGCGACGCCGCGACCCGGCAGACCGTCTCCAGCGCGGTGTAGAGCGCGTCGAACGCGTCGACGTTCTCGTCGAAGAAGCGCTGGCGGCTGCGGCGGACGTACCAGTTGGTGAGCATGTCCAGGTAGCCGCGCAGTTCGTCGCACGCCCCGGAGATGTCGTAGCTGTCCAGCTGGGCGGTCATGTTCCGGACCAGGTCCCCGGTGTTGGCCATCAGGTACGTATCCAGGGTGTCGGCGTAGCCGTCGTAGCGGAGCTTCGCGTCGTAGCCATTGCCGCCGTCGGCCGCGTTGGTGTACAGCGTGAAGAAGCTGTACACGTTCCACAGCGGCAGGATGACCTGGCGGACGCCGTCGCGGATGCCCTGTTCGGTGACCACGAGGTTGCCGCCGCGCAGGATCGGGCTGGACATCAGGAACCAGCGCATCGCGTCGGAGCCGTCGCGGTCCAGGACCTCGGAGACGTCCGGGTAGTTGCGCAGGCTCTTGGACATCTTCTGCCCGTCCGAGCCCAGCACGATGCCGTGGCTGATGACGTTGCGGAAGGCGGGCCGGTCGAACAGCGCGGTGGAGAGGATGTGCAGCATGTAGAACCAGCCGCGGGTCTGGCCGATGTACTCGACGATGAAGTCGGCCGGGTTGTGGGTGTCGAACCATTCCTCGTTCTGGAACGGGTAGTGGACCTGGCCGTAGGGCATGGAGCCGGAGTCGAACCAGACGTCCAGGACGTCCTCGACGCGGCGCATCACGGACTGGCCTTCCTCCGGGGTGCGCGGGTCATCCGGGTTCGGGCGGGTGAGCTCGTCGATGAACGGCCGGTGCAGGTCCACCTGGCCGTCCTTGTTCAGCGGCAGCCGGCCGAAGTCGGCCTCGATCTCGGCGAGGGAGCCGTAGACGTCGGTGCGCGGGTAGTCCGGGTCGGTGGACTGCCAGACCGGGATGGGGCTGCCCCAGTAGCGGTTGCGGCTGATGGACCAGTCGCGGGCGTTGGCGAGCCACTTGCCGAACTGGCCGTCCTTGACGTTGCCCGGGATCCAGTTGATCTCCTGGTTGAGCTCGGACATGCGGTCCTTGAACTTGGTGACCTCGACGTACCAGGAGGACACGGCGCGGTAGATCAGCGGGTTGCGGCAGCGCCAGCAGTGCGGGTAGCTGTGCTCGTAGCTGGCCTGGCGGACCAGGCGGCCCTGGGCGCGGAGCACCTGGGTGATGGGCTTGTTGGCCTCGAAGACCTGCAGCCCGGCGATTTCGGCGAGGTCGCCGTGGCCGAAGAGCGGCAGGAACTTCGCGCCCTCGTCGACCGAGAGGACCACGGGGATGCCGGCCTCTTCGCAGACCTTCTGGTCGTCTTCACCGTAGGCGGGCGCCTGGTGGACGATGCCGGTGCCGTCGGTGGTGGTGACGTAGTCGGCCACGAGGAAGCGCCAGGCGTTCTCGGTGCCGTACTTCTCGGCGTCGTGGAAGTAGTCCCAGAGCGGCTCGTAGGTCAGGCCCTCGAGCTCGGCGCCGGTGTGGCGGGAGGTGACGGCGGCTTCGGCCGCGGCGGCGCCCTCGGCGCCGTCGCCGTAGCCGAGGTCCTTGGCGTAGGCGCCCAGCAGGTCGGCGGCGAGCAGGAAGCTGCCGGTGACGGGGGCCTCGGCCGCGGCGGCCTTGATCCCGTTCGGGCCGGCCGGCAGGACCACGTAGTTGATGGCGGGCCCGACGGCGAGCGCCAGGTTGGTGGGCAGCGTCCAGGGCGTGGTGGTCCAGGCGAGCGCCTGCACCCCGGCGAGCTGCCGGGAGAGCTCCGACTCCCCCGCCGTGATGGGGAACGTGACCGTGACGGTCTGGTCCTGGCGGTTCTTGTAGACGTCGTCGTCCATGCGCAGTTCATGGTTGGACAGCGGCGTCTCGTCCTTCCAGCAGTACGGCAGCACGCGGTAGCCGTTGTAGGTCAGGCCCTTCTCGTGCAGCTGCTTGAAGGCCCAGAGCACGGACTCCATGTACTCGACGTTGAGCGTCTTGTAGTCGTTCTCGAAGTCCACCCAGCGCGCCTGGCGGGTGACGTAGCTCTTCCACTCGTCGGCGTACTTCATCACGGAGGCGCGGCAGGCGTCGTTGAACTTGTCGATGCCCATGGCCTCGATCTGGGTCTTGTCCGTCATGCCCAGCTGCTTCATGGCTTCCAGCTCGGCGGGCAGGCCGTGCGTGTCCCAGCCGAAGCGGCGCTCGACGCGGCGGCCGCGCTGGGTCTGGTAGCGGCCCACGAGGTCCTTGGCGTAGCCGGTCAGCAGGTGGCCGTAGTGCGGCAGGCCGTTGGCGAAGGGCGGGCCGTCGTAGAAGACGAACTCGTTGGACGCCGTCCTGGCCGGCATCCCGCTGGTCGATGCTGGCCTGGAAGGTGCCGTCCTGGTCCCAGTACTTGAGGATGCGCTCTTCGATCTCCGGGAACTTCACGGAGGCGGACACGCCAGAGGTGTTGGAAGCGGAGCTGCTGGCGTCTGCGGGTGCGGCTGAGGCCTTGGGGTAATAGGTCATCTCGACATCCTGGGTTGAGCTGGTGAACAACGGGATTCATTCAGGATGCGAGGACGGCCCCTGTGTTGTTTCACCAACACCGGCACCGCGGTACCACCTCACTTACCGTCACCGGTCCCGCCCTTTCCGAGAAAGGGGCTCTGCACCGGCGTCGGCCGCTCGTTGACTGCTGTGACGGGCTTACCCGTCCGGTTCTACCGGCCCTGGCGCGTTATGTCGCCGCGCCGGGGCGTTCTTCCGGAAGCTCACCGGTGATGGCCGGGTCAAAGCTGATACGTCGATGTTACTGCAAGTCGCTGCGTTCCACCGCCCGGGCGCAGCCGCCAGGCGGTGGAACGCAGCGACGCCGGCTTAGCGTCCGGACGGCGGTTCGACGGCTTTGGGCAGTTTCAGGCCGGACTCGGCCATGACGTCGCGGAGCCGGTCCGGGTAGTCGGTGATGAGTCCGTCGACTCCGGCCGCGATCAGCGCACGCATGGTGGGCTTGTCATCGACGGTCCACGGAATGACCTGCATGCCCGCCGCGTGGGCCCGCTGGACCATGTCGGCGGTGACGTAGGGGACGTAGTCCGGGTCCGTCACGGCGCCGTTCTGCGGCGTGCCGTGCACCGGAGAGATGGCGTCGAAGCCGAGGGACGCGGCTGCGGCGACCAGGTCACCGCCGAAGTCATCGGCGTCGATGCCGCCCAGCCACGGCGAGTCGCCGGGCTGGCCGGCCTGCAGGAAGTCCTTGTTGGTCAGGGCCACGGTGGCGGATCTGCGGGTGCCCGCTGCTGGACCAGGCGCAGTGCACCCCAGTCGAAGCTCTGGATCGGAGACGCGGTGCTGCATGTGCGCGGCTTGTCGATTTCGCGCAGCGCGACGTCGACGAACTGCTCGCGCGGGGCGGTTTCCTGCGGGCGCGCCGGCCTCCACCTTGGTTTCGATGTTGAACTTCACCTGGCTGGCCCGGTACGAGTCCGCCAGCGCGAAGACCTCGGCCAGGGTGGGCATCTTGGCGCCCGGCGAGGCCTGCTGGCCGGGGAACTGGGGCAGGGTGAGCGAGCCGCAGTCCAGGCTGCGGACCTGGGCGAAGGTGAGGTCCTTGACGTACTTGCCGACGTAGGGGAACTGGGGGTCGTTCGGGCGTGACCGGTGCCGTGTCGGCGCACTTCTGGCCGCTGATCTTGCGGTCGTGGGTGATGACCTCGCGGCCGTCCTTGGTGATCTGGAGATCCAGTTCCAGGGTGGAGACGCCGGTCTCGATGCCCTTGGCGAAGGACGCCAGGGTGGACTCGACGGTCAGGCCGATGCCGCCGCGGTGGGCCTGGAGATCGAAGTGGTTGTCCGGCCGCTGGCGTTGGTGTCGGGTTGGTGTCGGCCGCCTGGGCCGGGACGGAGGAGGCGAGCAGCAGGGCTGCGCCGAGTACGGCAGCACTGACAATCGAAGCAGCGGGCTTCGTCGGGGTTCGCATGGGAAAGGATCTCCACTCTGGTGGTGTGCAGTTGCACCAGCCACCGTGCCCTCGCCCGGCGAACTCCCGGCCACCCCTGACCGCCGCGCCACGCCAGGGTGAACGTCCGGGGTCGCCACCGGACGTCCCGGCCCTGCGCGCCGGCCTGGCCCAGTCCCGGCCCTACTAGCCCTTGCGGATCACCTTGAAGTTGGAGGCCTGCGCCACCGGGCGGATCACGATCTGGTCCAGGTTGACGTGGTGCGGCGCGACGACCGCGTAGCGGACGACGTCGGCGACGTCGGCGGCCGTGAGCGGCTTCTCGACCCCGGCGTAGACCTTGGCCGCCGCGTCCTGGTCGCCGAGCCGGTTCAGCGCGAACTCCTCGGTCTGCACCAGGCCGGGGGCCACCTCGATCACGCGGAGGTTGTGCTCGGCCTCTTCGAGCCGCAGGGCGCCGGTGAGGGCGTGCTGGGCGAACTTCGCGGCGTTGTAGCCGCCGCCGCCCTCGTAGGCGGACAGCCCCGCGGTCGAGGTCAGGTTCAGGACGGTGCCTTCGCCGCAGGCACGCAGCATGGGCAGGAACGCGCGGGTGAGCTTCATGGTGCCGAGCACGTTGACCTGGAACATCCATTCCCAGTCCTCGGTCTTGGCCTCGGCCACCTTGTCGGCGCCGCGGGCACCGCCGGCGATGTTGATCAGGGTGTCGATGCCGCCGGCGCGGGTCACCTCGTCGAGCAGCCGGGCCACGTCGGCGTCGTCGGTCACGTCGGCGGGAAGCGGCGACGGCGCCGGTTTCGGCGGCGAGCGCCTCGAGCCGGTCGGCGCGGCGGGCGACGGCGAAGACGGTCCAGCCTTCCTTGCCGGAGCGCACGCACGGTGGCCTCGCCGATTCCGGTGCTGGCGCCGGTGACGACTGCTGCTTTGGCTGCTGTTGCTGTGATTTCAGTTCCTGCTGTTGTCGATTCCCTCAGTCATGGCACCACCCTAACGGCAATGCCGGGCTCATTTCCTGCTGTTGCGCCCGCTCAGGAACTCCTGCAGCACCCGGGCGTGGTTGGTCTCCGGGTCCCGGGCGCCGAACAGCAGGGTCACTTTCCCGTGCTCCGGCCGCGAGGTCCCGAGAG
Source organism: uncultured Actinomycetota bacterium (assembly GCA_963698285.1). Classification (GTDB taxonomy): domain Bacteria; phylum Actinomycetota; class Actinomycetes; order Actinomycetales; family Micrococcaceae; genus Arthrobacter. The sequence goes on from CAVOQF010000024.1 coordinate 22,325, forward strand.
TGTCTGCACGGCCGGGTTGGATTCGAGCTCCGCTTCGTAGGCCGCCCGGAAGTCCGCGAACCGTTCCTGCATGTGCGCCGAATTCCTTGCGCAGCGGCGGCGAGGGCGCCACGTCCTTGAGCCAGAGCTCCAGTTGGGCCCGTTCCTTGCTGACTCCGCGCGGCCAGAGCCGGTCCACCAGGACCCGGCAGCCGTCGTCGTCGGCGGGCTCGTCATAGATGCGCTTGATCGCGAAATTTCCGGCAGACTTTCCGTCCATCTGCGCATGCTACTGCAGGCAGGCCGCCGCGGCGACGCGACAAGAAAAGAGTGGAAGAATTGCCCCATGGCTGAAGACACTCAGGGTACAGACACGCCCACCACCGCCCCCATCAACGTTCCGGACAAGCCCGCCCTGGAGGGGCTGGAAGACGCCCTCACGCGGCGCTGGCTTGACGAAGGGACCTACAAGTTCAACCCGGACACCACCCGGGAGCAGGTCTACTCGATCGACACTCCCCCGCCCACGGCGTCGGGGTCCCTGCACGTGGGGCACATGTTCTCCTACACGCAGACCGACGTCCTGGCCCGCTACCAGCGGATGACCGGCAAGAACGTCTTCTACCCGATGGGGTGGGACGACAACGGCCTGCCCACCGAGCGGCGCGTGCAGAACTACTACGGCGTGCGCTGCGATCCGGCCATCCCCTACGACGCCGGCTACCGGCCGCCGGCGGAGCCCGCCAAGAACCAGCGCGACTTCGACGTCGTCTCGCGCCGGAACTTCATCGAACTGTGCGAGGAACTCGCCGTCGAGGACGAAAAGGTCTTCGAGAACCTCTTCCAGACCCTCGGCCTGTCCGTCGACTGGGACCTGACCTACCGGACCATCGACGACAAGTCGCGCGCCATCTCGCAGCGGGCGTTCCTGGCCAACCTCGCCGCCGGCGACGCGTACATGGCGGAGGCCCCCACGCTCTGGGACGTCACCTTCCGCACCGCGGTGGCCCAGGCCGAATTGGAGGACCGCGAGGTCGCCGGCGCCTACTACCGCTACCCGTTCTTCACCGAGGACGGCGAAAAGATCTACATCGAGACCACGCGCCCGGAACTGCTGGCCGCCTGCGCCGCGCTGGTGGCGAACCCCGACGACGAGCGCTACCAGCCGCTGTTCGGCAAGAAGGTCACCTCTCCGCTGTTCGGCGTCGAGGTGGAGGTCAAGGCCCACCCGCTCGCCAAGGCGGACAAGGGCTCCGGCATCGCCATGGTCTGCACCTTCGGCGACCTGACCGACGTGACCTGGTGGCGTGAGCTGCAGCTGCCCACCCGCGCGATCGTGGGCCGCGACGGCCGCATCATCGGCGAAACCCCGGACTGGATCACCAGCCGCGAAGGCCGCGTCGGCCTTCGAGGCCATCGCCGGCAAGACGGTCTTCAGCGCCAAGGAGGCCGTGGTGGAACTCCTTGCCGCCGCGGACCTGCTCGACGGCGAACCCAAGAAGATCATGCACCCGGTCAACTTCTTCGAAAAGGGCGACAAGCCCCTCGAGGTCGTCACCTCCCGCCAGTGGTACATCCGCAACGGCGGCCGCGACGAGGACCGCCGCGAACGCCTGGTCGGCCGCGGCAAGGACATCGAATTCCACCCGGCCTTCATGCGCTCCCGCTACGAGAACTGGATCACCGGCCTCAACGGCGACTGGCTGGTCTCCCGCCAGCGCTTCTTCGGCGTGCCGGTGCCGGTCTGGTACCCGCTCGACGCCGACGGGAACCCGGACTACGACGCGCCGGTCCTGCCCGCCGACGGTCAGCTCCCGGTGGACCCCGCGGCGGACGCGGCCCCCGGCTACGAGGAGGCCCAGCGCGATGTGCCGGGCGGCTTCACCGGCGACGCGGATGTCCTGGACACCTGGGCCACCTCCTCGCTGACCCCGCAGATCGTGGGCGGCTGGAGCACCGACGAGGCGCTGTTCGCCAAGGTCTTCCCCTTCGACGTGCGCCCGCAGGCCCACGACATCATCCGGACCTGGCTGTTCTCCACCGCGGTCCGCGCCGATGCGCTGCAGGACGTTGCGCCGTGGAAGCACGCGGCCATCTCGGGCTGGATCCTTGACCCGGACCGTAAGAAGATGTCCAAGTCCAAGGGCAACGTGATCGTCCCGACCGACGTGCTCAACGAATACGGCTCGGACGCCGTCCGTTACTGGGCGGCCTCGGCCAAGCTGGGCGCGGACACTGCCTACGAAATCGCGCAGATGAAGATTGGCCGCCGCCTGGCGATCAAGCTGCTCAACGCCTCCAAGTTCGTGCTCAACCTGGGCGCCACCGAGGACTCCGTGGTCTCCTCGGACCTGTCCGTGCTGACCAATCCCTTGGACCGCGCGGTACTGGCGCAGCTCTCCGACGTTGTGCAGCAGGCCACCAAGGCGTTTGAGAACTACGACTACGCCCGGGCGCTGCAGATCACCGAGAGCTTCTTCTGGCACTTCACCGACGACTACGTGGAGCTGATCAAGGACCGCGCCTACGGTGCCGCCGGCGAAGCCCAGCAGGCGTCCGTGCTGGCCGCACTCGCCACGTCCCTGGACACGCTGCTGCGGCTGTTCGCCCCGTTCCTGCCCTTCGCCACGGAGGAAGTCTGGGGCTGGTGGCGGACCGGTTCCGTGCACCGGGCGCAGTGGCCCGCCGCCGTGGAGATCGACGGCGACACCACGCTGCTCGCCACGGTCGGCGCGGCGCTGGGCGGCATCCGCAAGGCCAAGTCCGAGGCCAAGGTCAAGCAGCGGACCGAGGTGCTCTCCGCGACCATCACGGCCCCGGAAGCCGTCACGGCGCAGCTGAAGGCCGGCCTGGGCGACCTCAAGGCCGCGGCCAACGCGCGCGAGCTGGCACTGGTGGCCGGCGAAGGTGAACTGGCCGTGAGCGAGGTGGTCCTGGCCCCGGCGGAGGCGTAGCCCGGCGGAGGCCTGAGTGCCTGTTTTTGGGCAAAGGGGAAGCCCCATCAGCTTTTTGCGGTTGGTGGGGCTTCGACTTTTCGATTACCACGTGACGTCTTAGGTAATCTGGCGGGATCCTTGGAATTTCAGGTCTTCCTACCTCGTCACTGGTAGCCATCATCTGACTTTGCCGAAGGCTGCGTCGGATGAGTGTCACTGAATCTTTGGTTCCTGCGTCCCGCTTCTTTCGAAGTGGGTAAGTTCCATTGTTCTCCCGCCACTGCGGATGCACAAGGGCCCCGGACGAACTACAAGCAAGTAGTTCTTCCGGGGCCCTTGGCGTGTCCGCCGAAGCCGGACGGCTAGTCGAAGACGGGGCTCTCGGTGCGGCTGCGCTTGAGCTCGAAGAAGGAGGGGAACGAGGCCAGGGTCACGGTGGCGTCCCAGAGCCTGCCGGCCTCCTCGCCGCGCGGGATGCGGGTGATCACGGGGCCGAAGAACGCCGTTCCGTTGAACGCGACGACCGGGGTGCCGACGTCCTGGCCCACCAGCGAGATGCCGGCTTCGTGGCTGGAGCGCAGCTGGGCGTCGAACTCGTCGGACTGGCCGGCGGCCGCGAGTCCTGCCGGCAGGCCTGCCTCGGCGAGCGACTTGGCGATCACCTCGGCGATGTCCTTGTTGCCCTCGTTGTGGATCTTGGTGCCCATGGCGTCGTAGAGCGGCTTGATGTACTCGGCGCCGTGCTGCTCGGCGGCGGCGACGATCACCCGGACGGGCGCCCAGGCCTTGGCCAGGAAGTCCTTGTACTCGGCCGGAAGCTCGTCGCGGCCGTCGTTCAGGACGGCCAGGCTCATCACGTGCCATTCGACCTTGATCTCGCGGACTTCCTCCACTTCGCAGATCCAGCGCGAGGTCACCCAGGCGAAGGGGCACATGGGGTCGAACCAGAAGTCTGCTTTGTTCGTCATGGTTTCAGGCACAGGAGTTCTCCTTCGGATGTCTGCGGGGAAGCGCGCGGCGGTGGATGCACATCCACGGCGCGCCAACCATCACAGCGGCCGGAACCGCGGTTTTATTCCGGTCAGGCGGACTTCCGGCGCTTCACGTCGTGCGGGACCAGGGTGGGCGCGGCCTTCTTGGCCACCACGTCCTCCGTGATGACCACGGTGGCGACGTCGTCGCGGCTCGGCAGGTCGAACATCACCGGCAGCAGGACTTCCTCCATGATGGCCCGGAGGCCGCGGGCGCCGGTGCCGCGTTCCAGGGCCTGGTCGGCGATCAGGTCCAGGGCTTCGTCCTCGAAGACCAGTTCGACGCCGTCGAGCTGGAACATCTTCTGGTACTGCTTCACGAGGGCGTTCTTGGGCGTGGAGAGGATCTGGATCAGCGCCGGCCGGTCCAGGTTCGAGACCGTGGTGATGACCGGGAGCCGGCCAATGAATTCGGGGATGAGGCCGAACTTCAGCAGGTCCTCGGGCATGACCTCGCCGTAGGAGTCCGCGTTGTTCTTGACCTCGTTCAGCGGGGCGCCGAAGCCGATGCCCTTGCGGCCGGAGCGTGAACCGATGATCTCCTCCAGGCCGGCGAAGGCGCCGGCCACGATGAAGAGCACGTTGGTGGTGTCGATCTGGATGAATTCCTGGTGCGGGTGCTTGCGTCCGCCCTGCGGCGGGACCGAGGCGACCGTGCCCTCGAGGATCTTCAGCAGCGCCTGCTGCACGCCCTCGCCGGAGACGTCCCGGGTGATGGAGGGGTTCTCGCTCTTGCGCGAGATCTTGTCGATCTCGTCGATGTAGATGATGCCCTGTTCGGCCTTCTTGACGTCGTAGTCCGCGGCCTGGATGAGCTTGAGCAGGATGTTCTCGACGTCCTCGCCCACGTAGCCGGCCTCGGTCAGGGCGGTGGCGTCGGCGACGGCGAACGGGACGTTCAGGCGCCGGGCGAGGGTCTGGGCGAGGTAGGTCTTGCCGCAGCCGGTGGGGCCGATCAGCAGGATGTTGGACTTGGCGATCTCGACGTCGTCGTGGTGGCCGCCCTCGGCCAGGGTGCCGCTCTTGGGCGCGTGGCCCGCCTGGATCCGCTTGTAGTGGTTGTAGACGGCGACGGCGAGGGACCGCTTGGCGGGCTCCTGGCCGATCACGTATTCCTGCAGGAAGTCGAAGATTTCGCGGGGCTTGGGCAGCTCGAAACTGCCCAGGTCGGCTACTTCGGCGAGTTCTTCTTCAATGATCTCGTTGCAGAGTTCAATGCACTCGTCGCAGATGTAGACGCCGGGCCCGGCAATGAGCTTGCGGACCTGCTTCTGGCTCTTTCCGCAGAAAGAACACTTCAGCAGATCGGTGCTCTCGCCAATCCGAGCCATATGTGAACCCCTTAGTATCTTGCTGCCGGCTGGGTCGTGCTCCTGTGCAGCGCTGCACCCGTTACTGGAATCACGGACGTTCCTCGCGGGACGCCGCCGTGACAACTTCCACTCTAGGTCACTTTCGGCCTGATGGGTGGAAAGAAGACGCCGGTGCGGCCCATTTCTACTGAGCTGCACCGGCGTCGTGTGGCAGCCGTGTTCCGACTGCCGTTGGTTGCTACTTGGTGATCGCCTGCGGCTTGATCTTGCGGGAGTCGAGCACCTGGTCGATCAGCCCGTAGCTCATGGCCTCGGCGGCCGTGAGGATCTTGTCGCGTTCGATGTCGTTGTTGACCTGCTCCGAGGTGCGGCCGGAGTGCTTGGCCAGGGTGTCCTCCAGCCAGGAGCGCATCCGCATGACCTCGGCGGCCTGGATCTCCAGGTCGGAGGCCTGTCCGCCCTGGCCGCCGGAGAGGGCGGGCTGGTGGATCAGCACGCGGGCGTTCGGCAGGGCCAGGCGCTTGCCCGGGGTGCCGGCGGCGAGCAGCACGGCGGCGGCGCTGGCGGCCTGGCCCAAGGCAGACCGTCTGGATCTCCGGGCGGATGTACTGCATGGTGTCGTAGATCGCCGTCATGGCGGTGAACGAACCGCCCGGGGAGTTGATGTAGAGCGTGATGTCGCGGTCCGGGTCGGTGGACTCGAGCACCAGCAGCTGCGCCATCACGTCGTCGGCGGAGGCGTCGTCGACCTGGACGCCCAGGAAGATGATGCGGTCCTCGAACAGCTTGGTGTAGGGGTCCTGGCGCTTGAAGCCGTAGGGGGTGCGCTCTTCAAACTGCGGCAGCACGTAGCGGCTGCTCGGCAGGTTACCGGCAGTCGATCCGAAGTTGTAGTTCATGTTCATTGCTCCTGAAGTCGGTTCTGTCTGCGTGCCGGTTAGTTTTCGGTGTCGGCGTCGGCGTTGGTTCCGCCGCCGCCTGCCACGGACCCGGCGTGCGCCGCGATCTTGTCGAAGAAGCCGTATTCGAGGGCTTCGGGCGCCGTGAACCACTTGTCGCGGTCGTTGTCCTTGAGGATGGTCTCTACCGTCTGTCCGGTCTGCTCGGCCGTCAGTTCGGCCATGACCTTCTTCATGTGCAGGATCAGCTCGGCCTGGATCTTGATGTCCGAGGCGGTGCCGCCGATGCCGCCGGAAGGCTGGTGCATCAGGATGCGGGCGTTCGGGGTGGCGTAGCGCTTGCCCTTGGTGCCGGAGGAGAGCAGGAACTGGCCCATCGAGGCGGCCAGGCCGGTGGCCACCGTGACGACGTCGTTCGGGATGAACTGCATCGTGTCGTAGATGGCCATGCCCGCGGTGACGGAGCCGCCGGGCGAGTTGATGTACAGGTAGATGTCCTTCTCGGGGTTCTCGGCCGAGAGCAGCAGCAGCTGCGAGCAGATCGCGTTGGCGTTCTCGTCGCGGACCTCGGAGCCGAGCCAGATGATGCGCTCTTTCAGCAGGCGGTTGTAAATGTAGTTATCCTGGGCTGCCGGATCGACGGTAGCCATCCGGGGTGCCCCTGCTTGCTGTGACATGTGTACTTACCTCTCGCTGGCGACGGTGACGCCACTGGACGGCATCACTGAACTTTCCTACATGGACACTAACGGTTTTCACGGCTGCTTTGTGCGCAGGCGCAGGGCTGTTCGCTGACGGCGCACGATTGGCCGGGAGGGTTCATTGCAGGCTTAAAAGCCGCACCCCCGGATCAGTGATCCGGGGGTGCGGGCAGGAACTGGGACGGTGCTAGAACTTCACGGCCGCGGGGTCGTCGTTCTTCGGCGCTTCGGTGGCGTCGGCGTCGTCGGACGCTTCGGCTTCACGGACTCGGCTTCGGCTTCGACGGAAGCCTCTTCGCCGCCGGGGCGGACGAAGTCGCTCAGGTCAACCTTGTTGCCCTCGGTGTCGGTGACCTCGGCCTGGCCCAGGACGACGGCGAGTGCCTTGCGGCGGCGCACCTCGGAAACCATCATGGGAACCTGGCCGCTCTGATCGATGATCTGGGCGAACTGGTTCGGGTCCATGCCGTACTGGCTGGCGGTGGTGACGATGTAGTCGATCAGCTCGTTCTGGTTGACGTCGACTTCTTCCTTTTCGGCGATGGCGTCAAGGATGATCTCGTTCTGGAAGGCGCGCTCGGTGTTGGCCTTGACCTCGGCGCGGTGCTCCTCGGTGTCGTGCTCGCCTTCACCGTGGGCGTTCTCGGCGCTGAAGTGCTGTTCGAGCTGCTCCTCGACGACGGAGGCCGGAACCGGAACGTCGACGAGCTCGACGAGCTTGTCCAGGACCTTGTCGCGGGCTTCGACGCCCTGCTCGACGGTCTTGGAGTCGGCGGCCTGCTTGGCGAGGTCTTCGCGGAGCTCGGCCAGGGTGTCGAACTCGGACGCCAGCTGGGCGAAGTCGTCGTTGGCCTCGGGGAGCTCGCGCTCCTTGACGGCCTTGACAACAACCTTGACCTGCGCGGACTCGCCGGCGTGGTCGCCGCCCACGAGGGTGGTGTCGAAGATGGCGTCCTCGTCGGCGCTGAGGCCGGTGACGGCTTCGTCGAGGCCTTCGAGCATGGTGCCGGCGCCGACCTGGTAGGACAGGCCGGACGCGGAGTCGACCTCGGCGCCGTCGATCGAGGCGGTGATGTCGATGGTGAGGAAGTCACCGTCGGCGGCGGGGCGGTCAACGGACTTGAGCGTGCCGAAGCGGCCGCGCAGTTCGTCGAGGGCCTTGTCGACGTCGGCGTCGGAGGACTCGGCAGCGGCAACCTCAACCTTGATGCCGGCGTAGTCCGGGAGTTCGATCTCGGGGCGGACGTCAACCTCGGCGTGGAACTTCAGTTCGCCGTCGGTGGCGGACGGGTCCGGCACCTCGGTGATCTCAACCTCGGGACGGCTCAGCGGGCGGATGCCGGTTTCCTGCACGGCGGCCTGGTACCAGCCGTTGAGGCCTTCGTTGATGGCCGTCTCCAGGACGTAGCCGCGGCCGACGCGCTGGTCAATGAGCTTGGAGGGGACTTTGCCCTTGCGGAACCCGGGAACCTGGATCTGCGAAGCAACAGTCTTGTATGCCTCTGCGATGCTGGGCTTCAATTCCTCAAAGGGGACCTCAACATTGAGCTTGACCCGCGTGGGGGTGAGGTTCTCGACAGCGCTCTTCACAGTCTAAGTACTCCTGGTTTTGGGGGATGGGGTTCTGCAACGCCAGTTATCTGGCAGTTGCTGCAGAGTCGGGGTGACAGGATTTGAACCTGCGACTTCCTGCTCCCAAAGCAGGCGCTCTAGCCAAGCTGAGCTACACCCCGTAAGTGCACAGAACAGTCTACGGTCATACTGTGGCGATTTGCACATTTGACACTGGGGGCCTGAATTGGGTTTAGTTGTATCCGGCTTCAACAGCCGCCCGGAAGTTTTGCTGAAGTTCCAGTAAATTCCCGGGGACGTAGCTTAATGGTAAAGCCTCAGTCTTCCAAACTGATTACGCGGGTTCGATTCCCGTCGTCCCCTCCGAAATATGACGAAGAACGGCCCCTCTCCGGAGGGGCTTTTTTCATGCCCGCGCACCATCACCACCATCGACTGCTCCGTAACGGCCCTTTTGGCGGGTCAAAAGGGCCGTTACGGAGCAATCGATCCGGTTGGGCGCGGGCGCCGGCTCACGGCGCCTGGCAGCCCGGGCACCAGTAGAGTTTCCGGGCGGCGTGCTCGGCCAGGGCCACCGGAGTGCCGCAGTCCCGGCAGTCCAGGCCCTGCCGCCGGTAGACGAAGTGCGCGTCCTCCGGGGCGGGCAGCGCCGTGGTGCGCCCCGGTCCCGTGGTGCGGCCCGGTTCCCGTAGTCCCGGTCCAGTAGCGCGGCGGGGTGGTGATGATCCGGCCGTCGCGGACGCCGTCGGACATCATGGCGACGGTGTCGTCCCAGAGCAGCCCGGCGGCCTCCGCCGGCAGGGCATTGCCGGGCAGCCAGGGATCCAGCCGCTGCCGGAAGAGCAGTTCGGCGCGGTAGACGTTCCCGACGCCGGCAATCACCTTCTGGTCCATCAGCAGCGTCGCCAGCGGGGTGCGCTTCCTGGCCAGCCCGGCGACGAAGCCGTCCCGGTCGCCCGGGAGGTTCCGCAGCGGGTCCGGGCCCAGCCGGGCCGTGACGGCGTCGACCTCTGCCTCGGTCAGCGTCTCGCAGGTGGTCGCCCCGCGCAGGTCCGCCCAGCCGTGTCCGCTGGCCAGCCGCACCCGGACCGCGCCGACCGGCGCCGGCGGGCCCGCGTAGACGGCCGCGCCGACAGGTCCGCCGTCGCCGAAGACCTCCCGCTCCCCGATTTTCCGGGGCGCGCCGATGCTGGAGGCTCCGCGGAAGCCGGCGTCACCGCCGAAGTCCCAGGCGCCGTAGAGGCCGAGGTGCACATGGAGGAACAGCCCGTGCTCGAACTCGAGGAAGAGGTGTTTGCCGTGCGCCACGGAGCCGGTGAGGACGTGGCCGTCCAGCCGCGCCGCGCCCTGGGCGAACCGGCCCTGCGGGCTGGACACGGCGAGCCGCTCCCCCGCGAAGACGTCCCCGAACTGGCGGGCCAGCCGGTGGACCGAATGACCCTCCGGCACTATTCGACGACTTCGCCGGTGGCCTCGTAGGTGGCGATCTTGCCGATCCGGCGGACGTGGCGTTCGTCGTTGCTGAAGGGTTCGGCCAGGAAGGCCTCGATGATCGCCGTGGCCTCCTCGACGCTGTGCTGCCGGCCGCCGACGGCGACGACGTTGGCGTCGTTGTGCTCACGGGCCAGCTTTGCGGTGGACAGGTTCCAGGCCAGGGCGGCGCGGACCCCCTTGACCTTGTTGGCCGCGATCTGCTCGCCGTTGCCGGAGCCGCCCAGCACGATGCCCAGTGCGCGGGTGCCCGCTTCCTGGTCCGCCACGACGGCGCGGGCGGCGTTAATGCAGAAGGACGGGTAGTCATCCAGCGCGTCGTAGACCTTGGGCCCGTGGTCCACGACCTCGTAGCCCTTGGCGCTGAGGTGGCCCACCAGGTGGGCACTGAGCTCCATGCCGGCGTGGTCGGTGGCGATGTGAACGCGCGGGAAATCCGGGGCTGTGGTCACGTGCGGATCCGTTCTTCGGGGCGCCGGCGGAGTCCCGGCGCTGCTGATCAGGGCTGCTCCCAGCCTACTAGGGCTGGGGCGCCGGCGCCCCGCCGTCGCGGCGCGCCCGGGCCGCCACGCGGGACAGCACCTGAGCCATGTTGTCCGCCGTCGTCGCGCTGCCGCCGCTCACCGCCAGCCGGCGGCCGTCGGAACGGTCCACCACGACGGCGGGCCCGCTGCTGACCAGCATCGCCGTCGTGGCGCCGTGGCTCCGGTAGCCCCAGCCGCCGTAGTCCGCGGCCTTGACCTCCCTGGGCGTAGCCGACTCGATGGCCGCCGCGGGGACGTCCATCACCCGCAGGAACCCGGCGGCGAACACCCGCAGACCGCTCCGGTCGACCCGGATGCGGGCGAAGAGGAACACAGCCGCCAGCAGAGCGGCCGCCACGAGGAGCGCCGCGAGCCACGGGACGGCGACGGTCAGCAGGGCCGCGGGAAACAGGGTGGCAATCCCGAGCATCACAAAGACCGAGCTGCGGGCGTGGACCCAGAGGCTGACGGAATCCCTGGCCAGCTCGGGGTCCAGCTCGCGTTCGAGCGCCTCCCGCACCGCCCGCTCGTCGTCCGCGGACCACCGCTCGTCCGCCTTGAAAACGAAGCCCATGACTACCCCGAGGCCCAGGGCCGCCCCGCTGCCCATGGCCAGGACCGCCACGTCCACGCGCGATTCCCGCGCGTCGGCAAGGCCCAGCTGGCCCACCAGCACGGCGGCCAGGACCGTGGTGACGAAGAGGCTGACCGCCAGCCCGGCGCCCATCATGAACCGGCGCATCAGCGCCGGCCGGGACAACGGCGCCGCCTGCAGCAGGACGGCCCAGCCGACCAGCACGATCAGGCCCGCACCGGCGCCCACCACGGCCCCGAAGGGCGCGAAGTCCACGGCGCCGGCGCCGGACCAGCGGACGGCCAGCGGCTCGGGCAGCTCCGCGCGGATGAGCAGCGCGCAGACGACGAAGGCGGCCGCCAGCATCAGCGGGAACCCCACGGCGAAGCGCAGGGCCCTGGCGTCGACGGAATCCCGGATCTTTCCCATGGCTCCAACGCTACCCCTGCGGGCCCCGCCGGGAGAGACCCGCTGTGACGGGTGCAACTTGCCAACCCCGCGCAACGTGAAAGAATAATTTCACAGTATCGTTTCCACCGTTCCCACCACTTCTGGAGGCACTCTTGCCCGGTATGAACCTCACGCGCGCCGAAGCCCGCGAGCGCGCCGAACTGATCGCCGTCGACTCCTACGACGTCAGCCTCGACCTGACCCGGGGCGAGAAGGTCTTCGGCTCCACCACCGCCGTGAAGTTCACGGCCAGGCCTGGGTCGTCCACCTTCATCGACGCCGTGACGCACACGGTGCACAGTGTCACGCTCAACGGCCGCGAGCTGGATCCGGCGGAGGTCTCCGACGGCATCCGGATCCAGCTGCCGGACCTGGCCGCCGAGAACGAGCTCCTGGTGGTCGCGGACGCCCCGTACATGAACACCGGCGAGGGCCTGCACCGCTTCGTGGACCCGGTGGACAACGAGGTCTACCTGTACACGCAGTTCGAGGTTCCCGATTCCCGGCGCATGTTCGCCGTCTTCGAGCAGCCCGACCTCAAGGCCAGCTTCAGCTTCACCGTCACCGCGCCCTCGCACTGGGATGTCGTCTCCAACTCCCCCACCCCGGTGCCGGTGGAAACCATCCCCGGCGAGGACGGCGGCGCCCGCTCGGTCTGGGAATTCGCCCCCACCCCGCGGCTCTCCTCCTACGTCACCGCCCTGATCGCCGGTCCGTACCAGTCGGTCCGCAGCGAAGTGGTCTCCGCGGACGGCAAGGTCACCCCGCTGGGCGTCTTTGCCCGCAAGTCCCTCATGCAGTACCTCGACGCGGACAACATCTTCGAGCTCACCCGCCAGGGCTTCGAGTTCTTCGAGGCGCAGTTCGGCTGCCCGTACCCGTTCGAGAAGTACGACCAGCTCTTCGTGCCGGAGTTCAACGCCGGCGCCATGGAGAACGCCGGGGCCGTCACCATCCTGGAAGGCTACGTCTTCCGCAGCAAGGTCACGGACGCCCAGGTGGAGCGCCGCGCCATCACCGTGCTGCACGAGCTGGCCCACATGTGGTTCGGCGACCTCGTGACCATGCGCTGGTGGAACGACCTCTGGCTCAACGAGTCGTTCGCCGAGTACATGTCCCACCTCGCCGCCGTCGAGAACACGAAATTCGACCACGCGTGGACCACTTTCGCCTCCGTGGAGAAGTCCTGGGCCTACCGCCAGGACCAGCTGCCCACCACGCACCCGATCTTCGCCGAGATCAACGACCTGCAGGACGTCGAGGTGAACTTCGACGGCATCACCTACGCCAAGGGCGCCTCGGTGCTGCGGCAGCTGGTGGCCTGGGTGGGTCCGGAGGAGTTCATGGCCGGGGTCCGCGAGTACTTCCGCAAGCACTCCTGGCAGAACACCGAGCTCAGCGACCTGATGGTCGAGCTGGAGAAGGCCAGCGGCCGCGACCTGGACCACTGGGGCCGGCTCTGGCTGGAGACCGCCGGCGTCAACACGCTCAAGCCCGAACTGTCCGTCGGCGAGGACGGCACGATTTCGTCCTTCGCCATCCTGCAGTCCGCCACCGAGGCGCAGCCGACCATCCGCCCGCACCGGCTCGCCGTCGGCTTCTACAACCTGGACGGCGCCGGGAAGCTCGAGCGGGTGCACCGCGAGGAGCTCGACGTCGACGGCGAGCGCACCGAGGTTCCGGCGCTGGCCGGCCTGGCGCAGCCGGACCTGATCCTGCTCAACGACGACGACCTCGCCTACGCCAAGGTCCGGCTGGACCCGAAGTCCCTCGCCACCGCCACGGCGCACCTGAAGGACTTCGGCCAGAGCCTCCCCCGCACCCTCGTCTGGGGCTCGGCCTGGGACGCGGCCCGCGACGGCGAAACCCCGGCCCGCGGCTACGTGGAACTGATCCTGGCCAACATCGCCGAGGAATCCGACTCCTCCGTGATCCTGGTCCAGCTCCGCCAGCTCGCCACCACGCTGAACTTCTACGTCGCGGCGGAGCACAAGGAAGCCACCGCGACCGCCGCCGCCGACCGGCTCTGGGAGCTCGCCTCCCGCGTCCCGGCCGGCTCCGACGCGCAGCTGCAGTTCGTGAAGTCCTTCGCCCTGCTGGCCCGCAGCGCATCCGCAGCTGGACACCGTCGCCGGGCTGCTGGACGGTTCGCAGGAGCTGGCCGGCCTCGCCGTGGACCAGGACCTGCGCTGGGAGCTGATCGCGTCCCTCGTGGTCGGCGGCCGCGCCGGGCAGGAGCACGATCGACGCCGAGCTGGAGCACGACAACACCGCCACCGGCCAGAACGCGGCTGCCCTGGCCAAGGCAGCCATCCCCACCGCCGAGGCCAAGGCCGCGGCCTGGGAGTCGATCGTGGTCAAGGGCGAACTGTCCAACGCGCTGCAGGGATCGGCGGTCGCCGGCTTCACCCGGGTGTTGGACACCTCCCTGCTGGAGCCGTACGCGGAAAAGTACTTCGCGGCCGTCCCGGGCATCGTCAAGGACCGCACCCACGCGCTGGCCCAGCAGATCGTCGTCGGCCTCTACCCGGCGCAGCTGACCACGCAGGCCACGGTGGACCGCACGGACGAGTTCCTGGCCGCGCTCCCCGAAGACAGCGCGGCGCTGCGCCGGATGATGCTGGAAAACCGCGACGGCGTCGCCCGCGCCCTGCGGGCCCGCGCCGCGGACGTCTAGGCCAGGCAGCTGCCTCTAAACCCGGGAACCCCGGCCCCCCCATAGGGTGCCGGGGTTCCTTCGTTCTAGGCTGGACCCATGAGCCTCGACGAGCACCACTACGCGCTGACCGTCCGCTGGACCGGGAACCTGGGCGAGGGGACGGCGTCTTACCGCGGCTACTCCCGCGACCACGACGTCGAGATCCCCGGACTGCCGGTGCTGAAAGGCTCGGCGGACCCGACGTTCCACGGCGACCGGGAGCGGTACAACCCGGAGCAGCTGCTGCTGGCCGCGCTCTCGCAGTGCCACATGCTGTCCTTCCTGCATGTCGCCGTCAAACACGGGGTGGTGGTGACCGGCTACGAGGACCACGCCGAGGGCCTGATGCGCACCAACCGGGACGGCAGCGGCCAGTTCGAATCGGTCACGCTCAAGCCCCTCGTCACGACGGCGGCCCCGGTGGCCGACGAGCTGCTGGCGGAGCTGCACCACGGGGCGAATGCGGTGTGCTTCATCGCCCGGAGCGTCAACTTCCCGGTCCGGCACGAGGCCTCGGCGGCTGTGGACCCGGGCGTTGCTCCTCAGGCGGACTGAACCCCGGCCTGGAACTCGCGCAGCAGCCGCCGCTCGGTCTGGGGGCTGAGCCCGGCCTTGCGGTCCCGGCTGAGTCCACGGTCGCGTTCATCGGCCAGGGTGTCGCGCAAGGTGTCGGTCCACGGCCGCAACGTCAGCCCGGCCGCGCGGGCCGCCGCGTTGCTGCGGGCCGCGAAGCCGTCATGGCCGGGCGGGAGCCACAGCGGCAGCGAGTCCGGTCCTGCCCAGTAGTTCGCGCCGCGTGCGGCGAGCCAGCCGGCCGGGACGGCCGCCACCTCGGCGCTTCCCCCGGCGAGCCGCCGGGATTCCTCGAGGTAGGCGGCAAACGGCACCGGGTCGCCGACGGCGTTCAGCGCCCCGGTGACGCCGGTTTCCGCCGCGGCGAGCACCCAGGCGGCCAGGTCGCGGACATCGATGATCTGGGTGGGGTCCGCGGGAATGTCCGGGGCCAGCACCGGGCCGGAGTCCCGGGCGAAGCGGGCGGGCCAGTAGCCGTAGCGGTCCGAGCCATCCCCGGGCCCGCCGATCAGTCCGGCACGGCACAGGTGCGCCTTGCCCGCGGCGAGGTCCGCCGTCGAGCGTTCAATCGCCGACTTCGCCTCGCCGTAGTTTTCCATGGTCGCCTCGGTGCCCGGCGCCAGCGGGGCCAGCACGGCGGCGTCCTCGGCCGCGCCGGGGACCGAATGGTCCGCGTAGACCGAACAGCTCGAGACAAACGTCCAGTGCCGGGCGCGGGCCGGCCAGGGCTTCGAGCGCCTCCAGCGCGTGCCGGGGATCCCGGGCGACGTCGACGACGGCGTCCCACTCCCCTGCGTGGACGGCCCCGGCGTAAGCGGCAGGGCCCTCCGAGCGGTCCGCCTGCAGCCAGGTGGCTCCCGCCGGCGGCGCCGACTGCGTCCCGCGGGCCAGGCACAGGACCTCGTGGCCGGCGGAGACGGCCTGCCGGGCTATTTCTGCCGACAGGAAGGCGGTACCGCCGAGGACCAGAATACGCATGGGGCCACGCTACGGCGCTAATGTTGAAGCTGAACAGAGTCTTATGCGCCCGGCGAACGCGGGCGCGCCGAAGGAGCAAATCCCGCTGATGTACAGCCTCACCACCGCCGAGCCCATCACGGCGCCGGACATTTCGGCCATCAACCTGCCGGGCGTCCTGATCAGCATCGGAGTCGGCGTTGCCGCCTGGCTGGTGGCGTCCTTCGTGATCGCCGGCATCACCAAGCGCGTCGCGGCCGGCACCACGTTCTTCAAGAAGCCGCACTTCCGCTGGGTGGCCCCGGCGCTGCGTGCCCTGGACCATCAGCGCCGCGAGCAGCGGGCCAATACCATCGGATCGCTGCTCAACAGCGTGGTGAGTGTCCTCGTCGTCGTCATCACCGTGATGTACGTCCTGCAGAACCTCAACGTGAACATCGCCCCGCTGCTGACCAGCGTCGGCATCCTCGGTGTGGCGATCGGTTTCGGTGCCCAGCAGCTGATCCGCGACTTCCTGGCCGGCATCTTCATCACGATCGAGGACCAGTACGGGATCGGCGACGTCATCGAGACCTCCGAGGTGGTGGGCACGGTGGAATCGATGGGACTGCGCATCACCCGGGTCAGGGCCGAGGACGGCACCGTCTGGTACCTGCGCAACGGCGAGATCCTGCGGGTCGGCAACCGCTCCCAGGGAACCTATGTTTCGCCCGACACCCCGCCGGCGGACGACGCCGGCAACGCACCACAGCAGAAGGCCGGAGAATAAGATGACGATCCCCAGCGCCGGCGAACCGCGCCGGCCCAAGATGCTGATGCAGAACGATCCGTTCAGCCAGCCCGGCTACACCGACAACTTCTACGATGCGGTGGGCGGCCACGAGACCTTCGTGAAGCTGATCGACGTGTTTTACGACGGCGTGGCCACGGACCCGCTGCTGCGCCCGATGTATCCGGAGGAGGACCTCGGCCCGGCCAAGCGGCGCTTCCTGATGTTCCTCGAACAGTACTGGGGCGGGCCGACGACGTACGGTGAGGAACGGGGCCACCCGCGGCTCCGGATGCGGCACATGCCCTTCCGCGTCACGCCGGAGGCGAAGGACGCCTGGCTGCACCACATGCGCACCGCCGTGGATTCGCTGGAGCTGCCGCCGCTCTACGAGGGCACGCTCTGGGACTACATGGAACGTGCCGCGCTCTCGATGGTCAACAGCCCGTCCGGGGCCTGAGCGGGACGTGGAAAGACCCCGGAGGCACTTGGGGGAATGCCTCCGGGGTCTTTCTGCGTCAAGAATACCCAGCCGGGTATGCGGGCTGCAAGTGCTTCGGTCGGTCTCCGGTCCTAGAGTCCCGAGCCGGCTCGGACCAGGACGTGTCCGCGGTCGCTGCTGAGCCGGTACCAGCGCCCGGACCGGAAAAGGCTCTGTTCGCCGTCGGCCAGGAAGCCCAGCGTCAGGGCGGCGAACGCGGCGCCGGCGGGCAGCCCTCCGGCATCGGGCAGCGGCCGGCCCCAGACGGTGGCCCGGGCGTTGTTGACGATCAGGGCGCCGGGCTTGTCCGGGATGATGGCGGCGATCTCGGTGATCCCGGCCTCCGCCGCCTGCCGCAGGGCGGTGTCCGGCAGGGCACCCAGCGGCTCCCAGCCGGTGCGGGGGGCGCCGACGCCGGCCCACGATTCGGTGACGGTCATCGGCGGTACCGGAAGCTCGACGTCGTCGGCGCTGGCGCGCGCCAGTCGGTCCAGCACGGCAGCGAGCGGGACCGTCACGTCGAGTTCCGCGGGCGCGGCCAGGGCCACGGTCCGCAGCCCCAGGATGGTGGGGGTCGACTCCCCCAGCAGGCGGGGCCGGAGCACGCAGACGTAGGCGGCCAGGACCGGCCCGGACGCGGTCAGCCGGATGGCGCCGTCGTCGATCGCCCGGGCCCGGGTGGCGAAGGTGCGCAGGTCGGCGAGGTCGCGGGGATCGGTGAACTGCAGGGGCTGGGTGAGGACGTCAGACACAATCTCGACTCTACCGGCTGTGCCTCTTTTGAGCCGTGCCGGGGTGCCGTCTAGAGTCAAACCATGACTGAAGCCGAAGCCGGATTGCAGGCGCTGCCCATCGAGGACCCCACCTCCTCGCTCATCCAACTCCTGAACCTCGGCGAACTGGAGGGCGCCCGGACGGACGAGGACATCTTTATGGGCCCGTCGCAGAAGCAGCCGCGGCAGCGCGTCTTCGGCGGCCAGGTCCTGGCGCAGTCCCTCGTGGCCGGCAGCCGGACCGTGCCGGAAGGCCGCGGAGTGCACTCCATGCATGGCTATTTCCTCCGGCCGGGTGATGCCAACAAGCCGATCACCTTCGGCGTCCAGCGGCTGCGCGACGGCCGTTCGTTCTCCGCACGGCGGGTCCACGCGTACCAGGAGGGCATGCCCATCCTGTCGATGATCGCGTCCTTCCAGGACGAGGACGAGGGAATCGAGCACCAGACCGAGATGCCCGCGGGAATCCCGGACCCGGAATCGCTGCCGAGTACCGCCGACCTGCTCGGCAAGTTCGACCACCCGGTGGCACGGCACTGGGCCTATGAGCGGCCCTTCGACATCCGCCACGTCGATCCGGCGCTGTATGTGTCCGCGAAGGGTCCCAAGGAGGCCCGCAACGCCGTCTGGATGCGCACCTTCGGTCCGATGCCCGATGACCCCCAGATGCACCGGGCGGCGCTGGCCTACGCGAGCGATTACACCCTGCTGGAATCCGTCCTGCGCAGGCACGGCATGAGCTGGATTACGCCGGGGATGTCCGTCGCGAGCCTGGACCACGCCATGTGGTGGCACCGGCCCGTCCGGGTGGACGAGTGGCTGCTCTACGTCCAGGAGTCCCCCAGCGCCCAGGGCGCCCGCGGCCTGGCCACCGGCAAGATCTTCAGCCGCGACGGCCGGCACGTGGCCACGGTGGCCCAGGAAGGCATGATCCGCGTGCCGACGGACCTGAAGAACAAGGTCAAGGGCGCCGTCCAGACCAAGGTGCTCCAGCACCAGATGCGCAAGGCCGACCGCGGCTGAGCACGGCACCAAAAAGGCCGGCTCCCCAGGGTGAACTGGGGAACCGGCCTTTTCCGTAGGCCGGGCAGGCCTGGCGGGACCTAGTCGCGGGTGAGGCGGCGGTGGGTCACGCGGTGCGGCTTGGCCGCATCCGGGCCGAGGCGCTCGATCTTGTTCTCCTCGTAGGATTCGAAGTTCCCCTCGAACCAGTACCACTTGGAGGGGTTCTCCTCGTCGCCTTCGTAGGCGAGGATGTGGGTGGCCACCCGGTCCAGGAACCAGCGGTCGTGCGAGACGACGACGGCGCAGCCCGGGAACTCGAGCAGGGCGTTTTCGAGGCTGCTGAGGGTTTCGACGTCGAGGTCGTTAGTCGGTTCGTCGAGGAGCAGCAGGTTTCCGCCCTGCTTGAGGGTCAGCGCCAGGTTCAGGCGGTTGCGCTCACCACCGGAAAGCACTCCGGCCTTCTTCTGCTGGTCCGGGCCCTTGAAGCCGAAGGCGGCGACGTAGGCGCGGGACGGCATCTCGACCTGGCCGACCTGGATGTAGTCGAGGCCGTCGGAGACGACCTCCCACAGGGTCTTGTTCGGGTCGATGCCGCCGCGGCTCTGGTCCGCGTAGGAGATCTTGACCGAATCGCCGATCTTCAGATCGCCGCCGTCGAGGGGCTCCAGGCCGACGATGGTCTTGAACAGGGTGGTCTTGCCCACGCCGTTGGGGCCGATGACACCGACGATGCCGTTGCGCGGCAGGCTGAAGGTCAGTCCGTCGATCAGGGTGCGGTCCTCGAAGCCCTTCTGGAGGTTCTTCGCCTCCAGGACGAGGCCGCCCAGGCGCGGTCCCGGCGGGATCTGGATCTCTTCGAAGTCCAGTTTGCGGGTGCGGTCGGCCTCGGCAGCCATTTCCTCGTAGCGGGCGAGGCGGGCCTTGGACTTGGTCTGGCGGCCCTTGGCGTTGGAGCGGACCCACTCGAGTTCCTCGGTGAGCCGCTTGGCCTGCTTGGCGTCCTTCTTGCCCTGGACTTCCAGGCGGGCACGCTTCTTTTCGAGGTACGTGGAGTAGTTGCCCTCGTACGGGTACAGGTGGCCGCGGTCCACCTCGGCGATCCATTCGGCCACGTGGTCCAGGAAGTAGCGGTCGTGGGTGACGGCCAGCACGGCGCCCGGGTAGGAAGAGAGGTGCTGCTCGAGCCACAGCACGCTCTCGGCGTCGAGGTGGTTGGTGGGCTCGTCAAGGAGCAGCAGGTCCGGCTTCTGCAGCAGGAGCTTGCAGAGGGCGACGCGGCGGCGCTCACCACCGGAGAGCAGCGTGACGTCGGCGTCGGCCGGCGGGCAGCGGAGGGCATCCATGGCCTGCTCGAGCTGGGAATCGAGGTCCCAGGCGTCGGCGGCGTCGATGGCTTCCTGGAGCTGGCCCATCTCTTCGAGGAGGGCGTCGTAGTCCGCGTCGGGGCTGGCCATTTCTTCGGAGATCTCGTTGAAGCGCTGGATCTTGCCGTAGATCTCGCCGACACCTTCCTGGACGTTGCCCAGGACGGTCTTCTCCTCGTTCAGCGGCGGCTCCTGCAGCAGGATGCCGACGGTGTAGCCGGGGCTCAGCCGGGCTTCGCCGTTGGAAGGAGTGTCCAGGCCGGCCATGATCTTGAGAATGGTGGACTTACCGGCACCATTCGGGCCAACAACACCAATCTTGGCCCCCGGGAAGAAGGACATGCTCACGTCGTCGAGGATAAGTTTTTCGCCAACGGCCTTACGGGCCTTGGTCATTGTGTAGATAAATTCCGCCATGCCTACAAATCTAGTGGTTCGGCCGGGATAACTCACATTCCGGACCCGCACGCCGGAGCCCGGCGCCCGGACCGCAGGGCTGGGCCTCCGGCCGGTTGACCGCGACGGATCAAACCCCCGGGCACCGGCGGCAGCGCGGTTGTTCGGGGTTTGCCCCGGCTCAGGCGGCAGTCTCCTTCAGTTCACCGGTCTCCTCGTCGAACTCCTGCTCGTCATCCAGGGCGTGGTCCGCGGCGTCGTCCCGATCGGCATCCAGGTCGCGGTCGACGTCGTCCGGTGCGTCGGGCACGCCCCCTTGCCGGTTGGCGGCCGCCGCATCCTGGCCCGGCACCGGGCCGTTTCCGGCGTTCCGGGTGTAGTGCGCGGACCCCCACATCAGATCGTGGCCGACGGACTCGGCATCGATTTCCGCCACGTGGTAGACGCGGCCGTCCTTTTCCCAGCTGCGCATCTTGAGCCGGCCAACAACGATGACCCGCTGGCCTTTCTTGATGCTGCAGCCCATGTTTCCGGCCAGCTGGCGGTAGCCCTGCACCGTGAACCAGTTGGTGGTGCCGTCCACCCAGGCATTCGCTGAGCGGTCGAAGCGCCGCCCGGTCGAGCCCAGCCGGAAGTTGGCCGTGGCCACGCCGCCCGGCGTCGTCGACGTCTTGATCTCCGTGGCCACGAAGCCGCGGACCGTGATGGTGTCATTCATTGCGCTGTCCTGTCTCGATGAGTCTTGCTGGCCCTCCCAGCTTCCCGCCCGGGCAGAGCCCGCGGCAGTGCGGAACTCCGCTATGTGGACAACCAGGGTCCGCCCGCCGCAGCGGCCGACCGGCACCGCGGGAATCACCGGGTGCCCTGACAGGCAGCGCCCGCAGGGCACTGTAAACTTCTTGAGGCGTCCCCCGGCAGCAGCCGGACGGCACGCCACACGCGCCCCAGTAGCTCAGGGGATAGAGCAGCGGCCTTCTAATCCGCCGGTCGGGGGTTCGATTCCCTCCTGGGGCACAAGCGTGCGGCGCTGGCCGGCGGATCATCCGTCGGCCAGCGCCGCTCCCCCTTCCACCACGGCCCTGGGACATCAGCCAGTCAGATCCGTATGTGGTGCCGGCAGCTCAGATAGAGCTCACCGCCCAGGACCAACATCAAGCCCCAAGGCCAGGGGATGGCCAAAGGGCACCCGGTCGGGGCTGCCCGCCCTGGGCGGGCACCCCGCCACACCAAGGTCGTCAGTACCCTTAGTATTGAACTGACAAGCGGGATACTGGGAATGCCAGCCAGTCCCGCCCGCAACCGAAAGGTACGGCCGCCATGACCCAGACACCCCGCGGATTCGATCCCCAGGAGCCGAACGACGCCCCGAGCACCCCGTACCCGGCGACGGCTGCCGCCCCGTCCGGATCCGGTGAGGAGGGCTACCGGGCCGGCGGTCCGGACAGCGGCGCCGGTCGCGCGGCCGGCGCTCCGGCCGACGCCGTGGCAATTCCCGGCGGGGAAGCTCCCCGCGAGGGAGCGCCCGGCCCGACGGCGCCCGCCCCGGAACCCCGCCAGGTCACCCGTGCGGGCATGGTCTGGGCCGCCGTCGCCAGCGCCCTTGTCGTGCTGGTCCTGCTGATCGTCTTCATCCTGCAGAACCAGGTCTACGTCCAGGTGCAATTCTTTGGCCTCGCAGGATCGGTCCCGCTCGGCATTGCGCTCTTCATCGCCGCGGTGGGCGGCGGTGTGCTGGTCGCCATCGCCGGGGCGGCGCGCATCATTCAGCTCCGGCTCGCAGCGCATCGTCAGCGTGTCCGGCTGTCCGGCCAGGGAACGCGGACGCGCTGAACCACCGCCCTTAGGGCAGCGTCAGGATCACCGGGCCGTCGGCGGTGATGGCGACGGTGTGCTCGCTGTGCGCTGCCCGTCGTCCGTTGGCCGAGCGGAGGGTCCACTCGTCCTCGTCGTGGTAGTAGTCGTCCTTGCCGCCGAGGATCAGCATGGGTTCGATCGCGATGACGAGCCCTTCGGTCAGTTTGATGCCCCGGCCGGGCCTGCCGTCATTGGGTACCGGCGGTTCCGCGTGCATGGTCCGGCCGATGCCGTGGCCGCCGTGGTCCGCGAGCAGCCCGTAGCCCGCCCGGCGCGCCGCCCCGCCGATCGCGTAGGCCAGATCGCCCATCTTGTTGCCGATCCGCGCCGCCTCGATGCCGCGGGCCAGTGCCTCCTCGGTTGCCGCGATCAGCGCCTGGTCCACCGGATCCGCCGTGCCCACGATGAAGCTGATGGCCGCGTCGCCGCACCAGCCCTCGAGGAACGCGCCGCAGTCCACGCTGAGCAGGTCGCCGTCGGCCAGCCGGTAGTCGTTGGGGATGCCGTGCACCACGGCGTCGTTGACGGACGTGCAGATGACGCCCGGGAACGGCACCGAGGCCCAGCGGGGACGGTAGTTCAGGAACGCGGGGGTGGCGCCCGCTCCGGCAATTGCCGCCGCAGCCACCCCGTCCAGATCCTTGAGGGACACGCCGACGTCGGCCGCGTCCCGGACGCGTGCCAGCGCGTTGGCCACGACCCGTCCGGCTTCGCGCATCAGGGCAATCTCGGCTGGGCTCTTGATCATCGACATGCCCTAACTCTAGGGCCGCCCGGATGTGCGGAAGCTTAGATGACCGGACGGGTGGTGACCGGCTCCGTCGGTTTGCTGAAGAGCTGCTTGGTTTTTGGATCGAGGAAGATCAGGTAGAGGGCGAAGAGCAGGGCGATGAAGGCAGCTGCGTTGCGTGCCAGCGCGAGCGCCAGGCCGAGGTCGTCGGTCTGCAGGTAGGGGAAAACTTCCAGCTGGTCCGAAATGGCGTAGACCATAAAGAAGGACACGATGAAGTACAGGGCCTTGACCTGCCAGTCGTCCCGGATGCCGGTGACGGCAAAGAGCGGGATGAGCCAGACGACGTACCAGGACTGGATCATCGGCGCCAGCACGACGACGGCGGCGAAGGCCAGGGTCAGGCGGCGCATCAGCCGGTCGAAGTCGCCCCGGAAGATCTGCCAGGCGACGATGCCCAGCGCGAGCAGCTTTCCGGCGTCGTACACCCACTTGGCCATTCCCCAGCCGTCCAGGCTGAAGGCGTTGAAGATCGAGGCGACAATCAGCCCGGCCAGGCCGACCGGCGCGTACCAGATCCAGATGCTGCCGGGGGCCGACAGGCCGTTGATCCAGCCGAACCCGAAACCGTTGACCATGCTCATCGCATACAGCAACGCGAGGCTGATGCCGGCGGTGAGCGCCCAGAACACGAATTTACGCGGCCAGCCGGCGTTCTTGCCCGCCCACAACAGCCCGATGAATGGCAGGAACACGATGGTGATGGGTTTGACCGAGATGGACAGCGTGACCAGCACCAGGCCAAACAGCACCCGTCTGGTGGCGCAGTAGTAAAGGCCGGCGAGGGCCAGTCCGATCATCAGGGCATCGTTGTGCACACTGGCGATGAAGTTGGTCAGGAACAGCGGGTTGGCGGCGGTGAGCCACAGGGCCCGGTGGGGGTTGACGCCGTGCAGTTCGGCCAGTTTCGGTACGTAGATCACGCAGAGCACGATGCCGACCAGGGCGGCCAGCCGGAACAGCATGATGCTGGCTTCGGGGTGGACGTTGGTGGACCAGACAACGAGCTGTTCGATCCACAGGAACAGCTGCCCGTACGGCACCGGAGCCTCGGTCCACATCTTGTCCGCGCCCAGCTGGAAGTAGTTCGACAGCGCCGAGATGCCGTTCTCGTAGGGGTTGAAGCCCTCCACCATGAGCCGGCCCTGGCCGATGTAGGCGTAGACGTCGCGGCTGAACAACGGAACGGAGAACATCATCGGCAGCCCCCATGCCGCCACCGCCAGCAGCGTCGCCTTCCGGGCGCCGGCGCCCCAGTGCCGCACCCGCTGCCCCAGCCGGAGCCAGGCCCGGACCAGCAGCATCCCGCCGACGGCCAGCAGCACAATGCTCAGCCCGACACCCACGGCTTCTGTCCGCATCCAGATAAACAGGGGCAGCCGCCGCAGCTCGGAGACCGGGGCAAGCCAGCCCACGCCGAGCGATCCGACCGCCATGAACACGGAGCCCAGGAAACCGGACAAGATGGGCGACCGGGCGTTGTCCACATCCGCATCAACTGCCCTCGGGGAAGTGCGGGACGTACCGGCAGCCTTTTCCCCCGCCGCAGGTACAGGCGCCGTCATCTCAGGATCGTCCAATCTCTTTTGGGGCTGCTTGAGGCCCGTTGCTGGCCGGCAAGGCGGTCACAGGGCACGCCGCGATGACGAAAAGTTCCGACGGCCGCGTACCCGAAATCCTAGCACCGGACCGCTCAGCGGCAGCGGAACGGTAGGCTGGGCGGGTGCCTATATCTAATGAACGCATCGTGTGGATCGACTGCGAAATGACCGGCCTGGACACCAAGAACGACGCCCTCATCGAAGTGGCGGCCCTGGTGACGGACTCGGAGCTCAACATCCTCGGCGACGGCGTCGACGTCGTGATCAAACCCGACGACGCCGCCCTGGCCCAAATGAACGACTTCGTGCGCGACATGCACACCCGGTCCGGACTGCTGGCCGAACTCCCCCACGGCAAGACCATGGCCGAAGCGCAGGACCTGGTGCTGGAGTACATCAAGAAGTGGGTGCCGGACCCGAAGAAGGCGCCGCTGGGCGGCAACTCGGTGGGCACCGACCGCGTGTTCCTGGTCCGCGACATGCCGGAACTGGTGGAACACCTGCACTACCGCGTGATCGACGTCAGCACCATCAAGGAACTGTCCCGGCGCTGGTACGCCCGGGCATACTTCCAGTCCCCCGCCAAGCTTGGCGGCCACCGCGCCCTGGGTGACATCAAGGATTCCATCGACGAGCTCCGCTACTACCGGGAGGCGGTCTTCGTGCCCGCTCCCGGACCGGACAGCGCCACGGCGCAGCGGATCGCGAAGTCCGTCATGGCCCCCGCGGAAGCACGCGCGGAGACACCCGCACCGGCACCGGCAGCGGCGCCCGCGGAGTAATCTCCACCACGTTTGGGGAAAATTTCGCCGAATTCGGGAAAAGTGGCGAAACCACCCCCGAACAGCAGGTAAGCTATTTGTCGTTGCCTTTTCAGCCAGCCGGTTCGCCGGAGGGCATGGCGGGGCACATGGTGGGCGTAGCTCAGTTGGCAGAGCGCCTGGTTGTGGTCCAGGAGGTCGCGGGTTCAACCCCCGTCGCTCACCCTCACCAAGGACGGCAGAATTGTCCGACCTTGCCAAAGGCCGCACCGGTTATCCGGTGCGGCCTTTGTTGTCTGTCTGGATACTGTCTGTCCAGATATTGTCTGTCCGGTGTTGTCCGTGCACGGAAGGAACCTCATGAAGCGCCAGCTCTTTGAAGAAGACCACGAGATGTTCCGTGAGATGGCAGCGGAGTTCAACGCCCGGGCCGTCGCCCCGCACTACGCCCAGTGGGACCAGGACCACATGATGGCCCGCTCGCTGTGGACGGCGGCCGGCGAGCAGGGCCTGCTGGGCCTGGCCGTCCCCGAAGAGTTCGGCGGCATGGGCATGGCCGACTACCGCTTCCGTGCCGTGCTGGACGAGGAATTCGCCAAGAGCGACCACCTCGCCGTCGGCCTGGCCTTCCACCTGCACGATGACATGGTCCTCCCCCACCTGCTGGCCTACGGCTCCGAGGACCTCAAGAGCCGCTGGCTGCCCGGCATGGTTTCCGGCGAAACGGTCACCTCGGTCGCCTGGACCGAGCCCGGCGCCGGCTCGGACCTGCGCGGCATCCGCACCAGGGCCGTGCGCGACGGCGACGACTGGCTGATCACCGGCCAGAAGACCTTCATCGGCAACGGCATCTCCGGCGACGCCTCCCTGGTCCTTGCCCGCACCGACGGCGGCACCGGGCGCGGCGGCCGCGACTCCTTCTCCCTGTTCATGGTGCGCAAGGGCGAGGGCTACACCACCGGAAACCAGCTGGACAAGATGGGCCTGAAGGCCTCGGACACCGCGGAACTGTTCTTCGACAACGTCCGGGTGCCGCACGCGGACCTCGTCGGCGAGGAGGGCAAGGGCCTGCGGTACGCCGCCGAGCAGCTCCCCCAGGGCCGGCTGGCGATCGCCGTCGCCGGTTCCGCCGTCGCCCGGGCCGTCTACGAGGCGACCGTAAAGTACGCGAAGGACCGCAACGCCTTCGGCGAGCGGATCATCGATTTCCAGAACAGCCGCTTTGAACTGGCCGACATCCTCACCGAGGTCGAGGTCACCGAAACGTACGTGGACCGGGCCATCCTGGCGTTCAACGCGGGCGAGCTGGACGCCGCCTCGGCGGCGCGGGCCAAGCTGTGGGCCTCCGAGCGGGCCAAGTCCGTCACCGACCGCTGCCTGCAGCTGCACGGCGGCTACGGCTACATCCTGGAATACCCGGTGGCCCAGGCCTACCTCGCCGCCCGCCTGCTCACCATTTTCGGCGGCACCAACGAAATCATGCGCGACGTCGTCGGCCGCACCATCGCCGACTGACCGTCCGGAACCCGCAGACAACAGCACCAAAGGAACTCTTTCGACATGACAGTCCTTCCCATCACGATCTGGGGCGAACCCGTGCTGCACCGCCGGGCCGCCGAGGTCGACGTCTTCGACGACGAACTCCGCACCCTGATCGCGGACATGTTCGAGACCAACGACGCCGCCAACGGCGTCGGACTCGCCGCGCCCCAGGTCGGCGTGGGCAAGCGGTTGTTCGTCTACAAGTACGAGAACGACGACGGCGCCCCGCCGTCCGGCGTCGTCGTCAACCCGGTGCTGACCCTCTCCAAGGTCTCCGGGGCGCTGCCGGACCCGGACGAGGAAGAGGAGGGCTGCCTGTCTTTCCCGGGCGGGCAGTACCCGCTCAAACGGGCCGAGTGGGCCCGGGTGCAGGGCTTCGACGGTGACGGCAAACCGGTCGAGTTCGAGGCGACGGGCTGGTTCGCCCGCGTGATCCAGCACGAATACGACCACCTCGACGGCAAGCTGTACGTCAACCGGCTGATCGACCGCTACTCCCGCAAGGCGATGAAGCAGGCCAAAAAGAGCGGCTGGGGCGTCCCCGGGCTGACCTGGATGCCGGGCGTGGACCCGGATCCGTTCGGCCACTGACGCGGATTCTCCGCCGCGGAGTTAGACGTCCGGTCGACGGCGGCCAGGATGGCGGCGCCGAGCTCGGCCGGCTTGGTGAACTGCGGCCAGTGACCGGTGGGCAGGTCCACGTAGTCCACGTCGCGGATCCGTGCCAGCTCGGCCACGTACGGGTGGCCTCCGGCAATCATTTCCTTCAGCATCGACGGACGGGAATTCGCAGGCGATGACCGTGGCCGGGACCTCGAAACGGCGTTCATCCTGAGCTGCTGCCGGTCCTGGGCCACGCCGCGGGGCTGCGGGATGGCACGGGTGCGGAACATGGCGCGCAGCTCGTCGGTCAAGTCGGTGAGGTCCGCGTCTTCGAAGAGCTCCCACGGCGGCAACGGCACGTCGTCGCCGTCGGCCGGGAGTTCGTCGTTGATGACACCACCGTCGCCGAGCGGTCCGCTGTCCACGTAGATGGCCCGGGCCACCCGGTCCGGGCGGGCATCGACGGCGCCGTGGATGATGGCTCCGCCGCCGGAGTGGCCCACCAGGACCACCGGCGCGTCGAAGGAATCGATCTTTGCCACGACGGCGTCGATGTGGGTGCGCAGGCCGATGCCGGCGCGCGGCGCATCGGCCGATTCCAGGCCCGGCAGCGTCAGCGGGTAGCACCCTATGCCCGGCCGCGGTGAGCGGCGGGGTGACGTCCTCCCACGACGAGGCGTCCAACCAGAATCCGGGTACGAGGATGATGTCCATGCCGGTACCCTACCGTTCGAGTACCGGCTCCACCACCGTGCCCAGTCCTCCGCCGGCTTCTGCAGCAGCGCGGCGTGGTCCGGGACGTAGCGGAAGAGGTCCCGCGGCGGACGGGTGTAGTTGACGGCGCGCGGCCGCTCCGGCAGGGTCACCGGCTCCGTCCGGACTTCGGTGTAGTCGATGCTGGAGAGCAGGTGGGCGATCATGTTGATCCTGGCCCGGCGTTTGTCTTCGGCTTCGACCACAAACCAGGGCGATTCCGCGGTGTCCGTCTGCATGAACATGTCGTCCTTGGCCCGCGAGTAGTCCTCCCAGCGCAGGATCGCCTCCCGGTCCATCGGCGAGAGCTTCCATTGCCGCAGCGGATCCTCCAGCCGGGACTTGAACCGCCGTTCCTGTTCCGCGTGGCTGATCGAGAACCAGTACTTGAACAGCAGGATGCCCTCCTGGATCAGGAGGCGCTCAAACACCGGGCACTGGGCCATAAAGCGCTTGTGTTCCGCGGGCGTGCAGAATCCCATAACGCGTTCGACGCCGGCGCGGTTGTACCAGGAGCGGTCCATCAGGACGATTTCCCCGGCCGCCGGCAGGTGCGCCACGTAGCGCTGGAAGTACCATTCCCCGCGTTCCCGGTCGGTCGGGTGCCGGCAACGCCACGATCCGGGCGACCCGCGGATTCAGGTACTCGGTGACCCGCTTGATGGCACTGCCCTTGCCGGCGGCGTCGCGTCCCTCAAAGATCACCAGCACGCGCGCACCGGTGCTGCGGACCCATTCCTGCAGCGCGACCAGCTCTGCCTGCAGGCGGGCAAGTTCGGCCTCATAGAGGCCAAGCGGCAGCCTCCCGGGCTTCCCCGGCGCATGCCCCGCGGCCCCCTTCCGGCGCGCCGGTGCCTTGCCGGCGCTTCCCTTCCGATGTGCCATGGTTCCCGCTCCAGTCCCGCCAGCGGACATCCTGCCGCCAGTCCTGCCGCGCCCATTCTTGCGGAGCGGCCGACGGCCCACAAGGGGACGCCCGCCGCCGGACGCGTCTCCTATGCTTGGGCTCATGGAAGCTTCCGCAGCGGCGCAGGTTTTGCCCATCATGACGGTCACCGTGAACCCGGCCCTGGATATCAGCACCACCACCGACCTGGTCACGAGCGGCCACAAGCTCCGCTGCGGCCCCAGCCGCGTGGATCCGGGCGGAGGCGGCGTCAACGTGGCCCGGGTGGTGCAGCGGCTCGGCGGACGCCCCCTGGCCGTCTACACCGCGGGCGGTCCCACGGGTGAGGCCTACCGACGGCTGATCGAGGCGGAGCGGCTGCCCACCCTCGTAGTGCCGATCCAGGGCAGCACCCGGCAGGACTTCACGGTGGACGAGGCGTCCACCGGCAAACAGTTCCGCTTTGTCCTGCAGGGGCCGGAATTGAGTGAGTCCGAATGGCGGCTCTGCCTGACGCTCGTGGCTGATTCCATCCAGCCGGGCGGCTACGTGGTCGCCAGCGGAAGCCTTCCCCCGGGGGTGCCGGATGATTTCTATGCGGAGGTGGCCCGGTTGGCCAAGGAACAGAATGCGCGCTGCGTCGTGGACGCCTCCGGGCCGGCTTTGGCCGCCGCTCTGGCCGAAGGCGTCTTCCTGGTCAAACCCAGCCGCCGGGAACTCGGGCTGCACTTCGGCACCACGCTGGAGAGCGAGCAAAGCGAACTGGACGCCGCCACGGCACTGGTGGCCGATGGCTCCACCGAGCATGTCGCCCTGACCTTGGGCGGCCGGGGCGCCGTTCTCGCGTCAAGGGACGGCACGCTCCGGCTTGCCGTGCCGCAGGTGCAGGTGCGGAGCACCGTCGGCGCGGGCGACAGCTTCCTGGCGGCCTTTGTGCTCCGGCTGGCGCAGGGCCGCAGCCTGGCTGACGCGTTCCGCTCGGCGGTCGCGGCCGGCAGCGCGACCGTCACGACGGAGGCCACCGAACTGTGCCACCGGGACGACGTCGAGCGCCTGGAAGCCGAACTCGCCGCCCAGGACTTCGGGACGTAGGCGGAAAGCCGACCGGCCAAGGCGGTCAGATTCTCACCGCGGCACGATCGCCGGCTGCCCCGGGCAGGTGCCGAGGACGCGTTTCATCGCGTCCCTTTCGGCCGGGGTCACCCACAGCCCGTAGGCGGCCTTGACCGAGATCTGCCGGGCGACGTAGTGGCAGCGGAACGCCTTGTTCGGCGGCAGCCAGGTGGCGGCGTCGGCGGCGCCTTTGTCCTGGTTTGCCTGCCCGTCCGCGGCGATCAGGTTCAGCGGGTCGTTGGCCAGGTGCTGGCGCTGCACGGCTGACAGTCCCTGGGCGCCCTTCTGCCAGGCATCCCCCAGCGCCACGACATGGTCGATCTGCACCGCCTTGCTGGACTCCGCCCCGCGCCTGAACTCGGTGCTCCGGCCGGTGTACGGCTCCTGGAAGGACCCGGCCCCGATCCGGCAACGGGATCCTTCGGTGAACCGGGCGCCGGACAGGTCGCGGCGGAGGATGTCGTTGCGGGTGTCGCAGCCGTTGCGGTCGACGTCGAGCCAGGCCTGGCCGAAGGCGCTGCGCTCGTAGTTGTTCCCGGGCGCCCGTCCTTTGACCGGCAGCGTCTCCAGCACGTCGGCGGCCGGACCGTCCGGTACGGGTCGCACCGGGACGACGGCTTTCTGCCAGCCCGGCGCGAGCACGGGGACCTCGCTGGGGCCGGCGGTCCGCGGTTCGGCCAGCGCAAACTGGCCCGCGGTGAAGAACCAGGCAAGGGCGGCGAGCAGCGCCAGCAGCGCGGCGGCCAGCAGGGCCCACGCCTGGCGGGACCGGCGTCGGACGCGCCGGAAGTCGCGCCAGGTGGCGGTCACGGACGAATCCGGGCGGAAAGCGGCTGCACCCCCACAGCCTAGGCCGGACCGCCGACGCCTGGGCCGTTGTCCACAGTGTGGAGGACCAGTCCCGTGCCGGGGGCGCCGGCCGGCTCAGTCCGCCGGGGTCATTGTTCCCTGGTGACCCGGCGGAGGTCCTCCTCGGCGAGGTTCAGCAGCGCTTCGAGCTGACTGACGCGGGCGTCGTCGACCTCGCCGGCCTCACGTTTGGCGCGGGCGTCGTCCAGGAGGCGCTTGGCCTCCTTGGCGTTGCGCCGGGCCACGTCGAGGGCATGTTCCAGGGCGGTTTCGTGTTCCAGAGCCGGGTTCTGTTCCATGGCTCCATTGTGGTTCCCTTTCCCGGCCGATTCCAGAGATCCGGCCGGGAAAGGTCGCCACAGCGGGTCAGCCGACCTCGACCGGCAGGCCGGCCGCCGCCAGCGTCGCGGCCGCGTCCTTGGCCGGGAACGACGGCGGGTTCACGCCGGCCATTTCCTCCATGACGCGGACCACCTGGCAGCTGTAGCCGAACTCGTTGTCGTACCAGACGTAGAGCACGAGGTTCTTCTCGGTGCAGATGGTGGCGAGGCCGTCGACGATGCCGGCGCGGCGGGAGCCAACGAAGTCGGTCGAGACAACCTCGGGCGAATCGATGTAGTCGATCTGCTTGCGCAGGTCCGAGTGCAGCGACATTTCGCGCAGGTAGTTGTTGACCTCGTCCCTGGTGGTGCCGTTTTCCAGGTTCAGGTTCAGGATGGCCATGGACACGTCCGGGGTGGGGACGCGGATGGCGTTTCCGGTCAGCTTGCCCTGGAGCTCCGGGAGGGCCTTCGCGACGGCCTTGGCGGCGCCGGTTTCGGTGATGACCATGTTCAGCGCGGCGGAACGTCCGCGGCGGTCGCCCTTGTGGAAGTTGTCGATCAGGTTCTGGTCGTTGGTGAAGGAGTGGACCGTCTCGACGTGGCCGTGCACGACGCCGAAGCGGTCGTTGATCGCCTTCAGCACCGGAGTGATGGCGTTGGTGGTGCAGGATGCCGCGGTGACGATCTTGTCCGACTCGGTGATGGAACCGTGGTTGATGCCGTGCACGATGTTCTTCAAATCGCCCTTGCCCGGGGCGGTGAGCAGCACGCGGGACACGCCCTTGCTCTGCAGGTGCTGGGACAGGCCCTCGGCGTCGCGCCAGCGGCCGGTGTTGTCGACCACGAGCGCGTCGTGGATGCCGTAGGCGGTGTAGTCCACCGTGGCAGGGTTGTCCGAGTAGATGACCTGGATCTGGACGCCGTTGGCGGTGATGGTGTCGTTCTCGAGGTCCACCTTGATGGTGCCTTCGAAGGAGCCGTGCACCGAGTCGCGGCGCAGCAGGCTGGCGCGCTTGGTCAGGTCGTTGTCCGAACCGCGGCGCACCACGATCGCGCGCAGGCGCAGGCCGTGGCCGCCGCCGGCCTTTTCGATCAGGAGGCGGGCCAGCAGCCGGCCGATGCGGCCAAAGCCGTAAAGGACGACGTCGGTGCTGGTGCGGTCGTCGC
Source organism: uncultured Actinomycetota bacterium (assembly GCA_963698285.1). Classification (GTDB taxonomy): domain Bacteria; phylum Actinomycetota; class Actinomycetes; order Actinomycetales; family Micrococcaceae; genus Arthrobacter. The sequence continues at coordinate 55,053 of CAVOQF010000024.1, forward strand.
CGCCACGCTTGCCGACAACTTCGGCCAGCTCTTCGCGCAGGAACTCGTCCAGGCTGACGCCGTCGCCTTCGGCGCGGTACTTCTCGGTCAGCCGGGCAATGTCGATGGCTGCCGCGCCCAGGTCCAGCTTGGTGAGGGCATCCAGCAGGGGCGCGGTCTCCTCGAGGCGCAGCTCTTCCTTGCTCATCCGGCGGGCGAAGCGGTGCGCCTTCAGGATGTTCATGGTGGACTTGTTGATCAGGCTCCGCCCGTGGATGGACGTCACCACGTTGTTTTCGCGGTACAGCCGGCCGATCACCGGGATCATGGCCTCGGCGAGCGCCTCGCGGCCCATCCACGTATCAAGACAAGAATCTGACGTCTGGCTCACAGAACTACCTTCCTAGAATCCACCGCATACGTCCTCGTATGCGGAAGTCGGCTGCCGGCGGATCTCCGGAACCTGGCGCTGCGGGGATTCGGTCCACCCCGCGCACTTTTATGCGGCGCAAAGAAAAAGCCGCCGGCTGCGAACGCAGACCCGGCGGCGGAACTTCTACGTTCGCTTTCCATTCTAGGGCGGCCCGGCGCTCCCGCTGGCCGGGGACGGCGTGAAATCACTCACACGGCGCCGGGGCTCCTGTGGCCCGCCCTGACGTAGGATGTCCGGATGGGACTCATCGTTGCACTACTTGTCATCTGGCTCATCCTTTCGATCCTGGGCTTCGTCGTGAAGGGCCTGCTCTGGCTGGCCGTCATCGGCCTGGTTCTGTTTGCCGCCACGGCGGCGTGGGGCTGGGTGAAGCGCAAGGCCAAGGCCTGATCCGACATTTCCGTCTCGGACGCGGGGGCTGGCACCGGACGGTGCCGGCCCTCTTTGTGTAATGGGATGGGTTGACCGATACGCCGGGTTCTGTGTTCCCGCGCTGTTACCGGCGCGGGAGTAGCGGCCATCCATCTACGGACGCCGTTGCCGACGCCCTCCAGCGGCCTACCCGGACACTCGGGCGGGCAGCCCTCAATCGTGTCCTGTCTGGCCTTGCTCCGGGTGGGGTTTACCTAGCCTTCCCGGTCACCCGGGAAGCTGGTGGTCTCTTACACCACCGTTTCACCCTTACCTGCTCCCGGACCGTGCGGACACGGTGCCGGGGCAGGCGGTCTATTCTCTGTGGCACTGGCCTGCGGGTTACCCCGAGTGGGCGTTACCCACCACCCTGCCCTGCGGAGCCCGGACGTTCCTCGAGCCACTTGCGTGGCGCGCGGCCGCCTGGTCAACCCATCCGTTGTTCATTCTACGGTCTCCCCCGGCGGCCTCGGCGCACCGGCGCCTTTTGGCCCGGACGGTGGGAGAATGAAAGCAGCGATCCCGCCCAAGGAGGCGATCCGGATGGACTTCACCGCCGCCATCATCTGGCTGCTCGTTGCCGCCCTGCTGTTCGCCGTGGCCCGGATGTCGATCCGGATTGTGCGCCAGTACGAACAAGGCGTGCTGTTCCGGCTGGGCCGGGTCATCGGGGTCCGGATGCCCGGCCTGCGCTTCATCATCCCGGTGATCGACCGGCTCCACCTGGTCAGCCTGCGGATCGTGACCATGCCGATCCAGTCGCAGGGCATCATCACCCAGGACAACGTCAGCGTCGACATCTCCGCGGTGGCCTACTACCGCGTGATCGACGCCGTGAAGTCGGTCGTGGCGATCGAGAACGTGGCCGCCGCGATCAACCAGATCGCCCAGACCACGCTGCGGAAGGTCGTCGGCCGGCACAGCCTCGACCAGACCCTGTCCGAGACCGAACGCATCAACACCGACATCCGCGAAATCCTCGACGCCCTCACACTGGAGTGGGGCGTCGAGGTGACCCTGGTGGAGCTCAAAGACATCCAGCTGCCCGAAAGCATGAAGCGCGCCATGGCCCGGCAGGCCGAGGCCGAGCGGGAGAAGCGGGCCAAGATCATCGCCGCCGAGGGCGAGTCGATCGCGGCGGCCGCCCTGGGCGAAGCGTCCGACACCATGATGGCGCACCCGCTGGCCCTGCAGCTGCGGAACCTGCAGTCCCTCGTCGAGATCGCGGTGGACAAAAACTCCACGGTCGTCTTCCCGGCACCGCTGATGAGCACCATCGGCGAACTGTCCGCCTTCCTCGCCCGCGAGACCAAGGCCGCCCAGGAGGCAGCGCGGCCGGCGCCCCCTGCTGCCCCCGCCGTCGGCGCCGCCGCACCTGCTGCCGTCACCGCAACGGCCCCGGTTCCTGCGCCGCCGTCGAAGGTCGCCTGAGCGCCGCCCTGCATTCGCGCCTAAGATCAAAGGATGGATGAGCCGCTGCTTGGCCGCCGGCGGGTGCTGGAACTCGGAGCCGGCTTCCTGGGCGCCGCCACGCTGGCGGCCTGCGCCGCCGACCCCGCGCCGACCGCCACCCCACCGGCCGCGCCTGCACCCGCATCCTCAGCGGCGACGGCCGGCCCGACGGCGGCCGCGCCCCCGGTGCGTGCCGCACCGTGGACCGTCCGGACCAGCGCCGGCAGCTTTGTCTCGGCCTCCCGACCCGGAACCGCCAGCCACTGGTCGCTCGCCGCGCCCGACATGCCGCCGGGCGGCCGGCAGCCGGAACTCCCCGTGGCGGTGTTCCTGCACGGACTCGGCGGCAGCCACGCCGATCTGCTGGAGGAACTGGCAGCCCATGAGGCCCTCCAGCGGCACCTCGACGCCGGGGGCGCGCCGTTCGCCGTCGCCGCCGTGGACGGAGGGAACACCTGGTGGCACCGCCGCGCCGACGGCAGCGACACCCAGTCCATGCTGGTGCAGGAATTTGTGCCGTTTCTCGGCACCCGGGGATTTGACCTCGGCAGGATCGGCCTCTTTGGCCTCTCGATGGGAGGCTTCGGCGCCCTCCTGCTCGCCTCCCAGGGCCGGCTGCCCGGGTCCGGGCCGTCGCGGCGATGAGCCCGGCTGTCTGGGCGGCCTACGATGACCGCATGGAAGGCGCCTTCGACGGCCCCGCCGACTTCGCAGCCCACGACGTGTTCGCGCTCCGGCCCAGCCTCGCCGCGCTGCCCAAGCGGATCGACTGCGGCACCGGGGACGAGCTCGCCGGCACGGTTCGCGCTTACCGGGCGGAACTGCCGGGCACCGTCGAAGGCGGCTTCCAGCCCGGCGGCCACGACGGCAGCTACTGGCGATCCATCCTGCCCGGGGTGCTGGCGTTCCTCGGCCGCAACCTCGGCTGAGCGGGCCGGTAGGATCGTACGGTGCTGATTCTGCTGCCGCCCTCCGAAGGCAAGACCCCCGCAACCGGCGGCGACGCCGTGGACCCGGCTTCGCTCAGCTTTCCCGGCCTGAACAGCTACCGGGCGAAGGTCCTCGAAGCGCTCGGCACCGTCAGCGCCCACGAGGACGCGCTGGCGCTGCTGGGCGTCGGCGCCTCGCTGACGGCCGACGTCGAACGCAACACCCGGCTGCACGCCGAACCCGCCGCCCCCGCCCACCAGGTCTACTCCGGCGTGCTCTACGACGCGCTGGATTACCGGTCGCTCACTCCGGCGCAGCGGAAGAAGGCCGACGAGTCCGTGCTGGTGATTTCCGCACTCTGGGGCGCCATCCGCTTCGCGGACCGGGTACCGGCGTACCGGCTCTCGATGGGCACGGCCCTGCCCGACGTCGGACGGCTGGCCTCGTTCTGGAAACCGCAGCTGGCCGAGGCCCTCGCTCCTGCGACCGCGGGCGAGCTGCTGGTCGATTGCCGCTCAAGCACCTACGCCGCGGCGTGGGCCCCGCCGGCGGAGCAGACCGTGGCGGTCAACGTCTTCACCGAGGTCAACGGGGTGCGCAAAGTGGTCAGCCACTTCGCCAAGCACACCCGCGGGGAGCTGGCCCGGCACCTGCTGGCCCGCCGCGGCAAGGCTCCGCAGACCCCGGCGCAGCTCCACAAGGCCGCGGCCGAGAAATGGACCGCGGAACTGGTTGCGGGCACGGCCCGGAAGCCGCACACCCTCAACCTCATCCTGCCCAACTAGCTACAAGTTGGTCAGGCCCACTCGGCGGAGCGGACCAGAATGCACCCGGAGTCCGGGCAGAAGACGATGTCGTCCTCGGCGGCGGCCTTGATCTCGGCGAGGTCGCCGGGGCTCAGCTGCATGCCCGATCCCTCGGAGGTGCCGTGGAAGAGCCGGGCCGCGCCCACGCCTCGCTTGGCGAGGGTCTTTTCGTAGACGGCGAGCATTCCCGCGTCCAGCCCGTCGGCGAACTCGGCGCGCTGGCCGCGCACCACGGTCATTTCCGCGCCCACCTCGGCGAGCTGCTCGTCCAGCTCGGCGCGGATTACGCCGAAGGATCCCTGGATGTCATCGACGATCTGCTGCTGCGTGGCCTGGCGCAGGCGCAGCGCATCCAGCCGCTCCAGGACCTCGAGTTCGACATCCTCCAGGTCCGAACGGCGCTTGTTCAGCGACGCGATGTCGCGCTGCAGGGCCACCAGGTCCTTGGACAGGCCGGTGCCACTGTTAAGCCTGGCCTCGTCGCGTTCGATCCGGGAGGCGACCTGTTCGACGTCGGCCTCGGCGCGCTTGAGTTCGAGTTCGGCGTCGTGCACCGCCACCTTCGCGGCCCCGAGTTCGCCGTTGGCCACGCTGAGGGCAGCCTCCAGGTCGGTGATCCGGGAGTCGCTTTCAAGGCTGCGGCGGCGGTTGGAGAGGGACTTGATCCTGGCATCGAGACCCTGCAATTCGAGCAACTTCAACTGTTCCGCCGGTGCTGCCTTGGCCACTATTTCCTCCGCTTGTTCACTTACCGGCCGGAGCCGGGCACCGTACCGGCGCTCCCTAGACTCTAGCGCCTAGCGTGCTCCCCCGGCCTCGCTACGCCCACCAGGGGCCCCTCGCACGCGAGGCTTAGCCCGGAGTCAGAATAAAGTCCCACGGGTCGCTGTTGGTGGTGCTGACCCGGATCTCGATGTCGTGCCCCTGGTCGGTCAGCACGTTCCCGAGGGCCTCGGCGGCCGCCGGCAGCCAGAGCCACTCGCTGGCGAAGTGCGAGACGTCAATCAGGTAGGGCCGGTCGTTGACGGCGGCCTCGCGGGCCTCCGACGCCGGATGGTGGCGCAGGTCCGCGGTCAGGTAGACGTCGGCGTTGCTCGCGCGGACCTCGTTGAACAGCGAGTCGCCGGCCCCGCCGCACAGGGCCACCCGGCGCACCAGGGCGTCCCGGTCGCCGGAAACCCGGACGCCGCCGGCCACCGATGGCAGGATGCCAAAGACCCGCGCGGCGAAGTCCCCCAGCGTCTGGACCTCGGCGAGGTCGCCGACCCGTCCGATCCCCTCTTCGGGCAGGCCGTTCGCCGCCGGGGTCAGCGGCACCACGTCCTGCAGGCCCAGCGCGTCGGCGAGCACGTCGGAGACGCCGCCGACGGCGGAATCACCGTTGGTGTGGACCGTCAGCAGCGCGGTCCCGGACTCGATCAGCCGGTGCACGGCCTTGCCCTTGGGGGTGTTGGCCGCCACCGAGGTGACGCCCTTGAGCAGCAGGGGGTGGTGCGTGATGAGCAGTTCGGCGCCCCAGGCGACGGCCTCCTCGATGACCTCGAGCGTGGGGTCGACGGCGAAGAGGATCCTGCTCACCCCGGCGGACGGGTGTCCGGCCACCAGGCCCACCTCGTCCCAGTCTTCCGCCAGCGATTCGGGCCAGAGCTCCTCGACGGCCAGCAGGATCATGCCCAGCGTCGCGGCCCCGCCGGGGCTGGTGGCTTCGGCGGGCTGCGCTGAAACGTCGGTGTTCTCAGGTTCCATACCCTCATTTTTACCCTATCCGCGGACCCGGACACCCCTGCCGGGAGTCCCGGATGCTTGCCGAACGCCGGGTCCGGGAATGATCCGGGGCCTTCGTCCATTGAACAGGACATGAGAACTTTCGTGCTCGGCGGGGGCTGCTTCTGGTGCCTCGACGCCGTCTACCAGAAGACCAGGGGCGTCAGTGCCGTTGTTTCCGGCTATACCGGCGGCCATGACCGCAGCCCCGATTACTACTCCGTCTGTTCCGGGACCACCGGGCACGCCGAGGTGGTGGCGGTGACGTTTGACGAGGAGGTGATCCCGGCCGACGTCGTGCTGGACATGTTCTTCGCGCTGCACGATCCCACCACCCTGAACCGGCAGGGCTACGACGTCGGCACCCAGTACCGCTCCTCCATGTTCTACGAGACCACCGAGGAAAAGATCCTCTTCGAGGAAGCGATCGAGCGGAACCAGCAGCTCTGGGCGCAACCGATCGTCACCGAAGTGAGCCGGCTGCCGCTGTTCCACCGGGCGGAGGAAATCCATCAGGACTACTTCGCGAAATACCCCGAACAGGGCTACTGCCAGGTGATCATCAACCCGAAGCTGGCGAAGGCCAGGAAATATTACTCTGCATGGCTTAATGCTTAGCTTGGGCTTTAGCGCCCTCGTTAGGCTGACCTTAGAATTCCCTCTTCACAGATAGGCACACTTACCCATGGCACGGATCTACGACGACGTTACCCAGCTGGTCGGCGGCACCCCGCTGGTCCGCCTCAACCGGCTGAGCGAGGGCCTGGACGCCACGGTGGCGGTCAAGCTGGAGTTCTATAACCCGGCCAACAGCGTCAAGGACCGGATCGGCGTAGCGATCGTCGACGCCGCGGAGAAGTCCGGCGCGCTGAAGCCGGGCGGAACCATCGTCGAGGGAACCTCCGGCAACACGGGCATCGCCCTGGCCATGGTCGGCGCCGCCCGGGGCTACAAGGTCATCCTCACCATGCCGGAGACCATGTCCACCGAACGCCGCGTCATGCTCCGCGCCTACGGTGCCGAAATCGTGCTGACCCCCGGTTCCGAGGGCATGCGCGGCGCCGTGGAGAAAGCCCAGGAGATCGTCGCGAACACGGAGAACTCCATCTGGGCCCAGCAGTTCGCCAACGAGGCCAACCCCGAAGTCCACCGCCGGACCACGGCCGAGGAGATCTGGGAGGACACCGACGGGAAGGTCGACATCTTCGTCGCCGGCGTCGGCACCGGCGGCACCGTCACCGGCGTCGGCCAGGTACTCAAGGAGCGCAAACCCGGCGTGCAGATCATCGCCGTCGAGCCCAAGGACTCCGCCATCCTCAACGGCGGCGCACCCGGCCCGCACAAGATCCAGGGCATCGGCGCCAACTTCGTCCCGGAAATCCTGGACACCAACGTCTACGACGAGGTGCTCGACGCCACCCTGGAGGACTCGGTCCGCGTGGCCCGCGACCTCGGCGTCAAGGAAGGCATCCTCGGCGGCATCTCCTCCGGCGCGATCGTCTGGGCAGCCCTGGAGCTCGCCAAGCGTCCGGAGAACGCCGGTAAACTGATTGTTGCCGTCGTCTGCGACTTCGGGGAGCGCTACATCTCCACCGTGCTGTACGACGACATCCGCGGCTGATTCCGGCCCGCAGTCCCCGATTTCGTAGAAAGGTCTTTGTGAGCTTCTTCGCAAGGCTGAAGGAAGACCTCGACGCCGCCCGGTCCCACGACCCGGCGGCGCGGGGTTCTTTCGAAAACTTCTTTGCCTACTCCGGCCTGCACGCGATCTGGGCCCACCGCCTGACGCACCGGCTGTGGCAGAACCCCTCGCTGCGCTTCCCGGCACGGCTGATCTCCCAGCTGGCCCGCTTCATGACCGGCATCGAGATCCACCCCGGCGCCACGATCGGCCGCCGCTTCTTCATCGACCACGGCATGGGGGTCGTGATCGGCGAGACCGCCGAGATCGGCGAGGACGTCATGATCTACCACGGCGTCACCCTGGGCGGCCGCTCGCTCGCCAAGATCAAGCGGCACCCCACCATCGAGGACCGCGTGGTCATCGGCGCCGGCGCCAAGGTCCTGGGCCCCATCACGATCGGCCGGGACAGCGCCATCGGCGCCAACGCCGTCGTCGTCAAGGACGCCCCCGCCGAGTCGATCCTGACCGGCGTGCCGGCCACCTGGCGGCACCGCGACGCCCAGCGCGAGACCAAGCCCGCCGTCGACCCGGCCGAGTACCTGATCGAATACCGGATTTAAACCGCGCAGTTATAAGACAGCGGCCGGCGTCCCCAAAGCGGGGGCGCCGGCCGCTGTCGCTTAACCGGTCTGGACTAGTGCGTGTCCACGGCCTCAATCTCCGACTTGTCCTCGCCCCAGAGGGTGTGGAAGGTTCCCTCGGTGTCGATGCGGCCGTAGGTGTGGGCGCCGAAGAGGTCGCGCTGGCCCTGAATCACGGCGGCCGGGAGGCGCTTGCGGCGCAGGCCGTCGTAGTAGGCCAGCGAGGAGGAGAACACCGGCACCGGGATGCCCAGCTGGACCGCGGTGGCCACCACGCGGCGCCACGCCGGCAGGACCTCGGCGATCGCCTTGGTGAACGCCGGGGCGAACAGCAGGTTGGCCGGCTTCTCCTCCGCGGCGTAGGCGTTGGTGATTTCCTTGAGCAGCTCGGCGCGGATGATGCAGCCGCCGCGCCACAGCGAGGCGATCTCGTCCAGCTTGAGGTCCCAGCCGTATTCCTTGGCGGCCGAGGTGAGCATGTCCAGCCCCTGCGCATAGGAAACCAGCTTGGAGGCGTACAGCGCCTGCCGGACGTCCTCGACGAAGGTCTCGGGGACCTCGACGGCGGCCTCGCCGCCGGCGAGCAGTTCCTGGGCCAGCTTGCGCTGCTCCGTCTGGGAGGACAGTGCGCGGGCGAAGACCGATTCGGCGATGCCCGACGTCGGGGAACCGAGTTCGAGGGCTGAGATGACCGTCCAGCGGCCGGTGCCCTTCTGGCCGGCGGCGTCCACCACGACGTCGACGAACGGCTTGCCGGTCTTCGCGTCCACGTGGCCCAGGACCTCGGCGGAGATCTCGATCAGGAACGAGGCCAGCTCCCCCTTGTTCCACTCCTCGAAGATCGCGGACTGCTCGGCCGGCTCGATGCCGGCGCCGGAGCGGAGCAGGTCGAAGGCCTCGCCGATGACCTGCATGTCGGCGTATTCGATGCCGTTGTGCACCATCTTGACGAAGTGGCCGGCGCCGTCGGTGCCGATCCAGGCGCAGCAGGGCTGGCCGTCGACGTGCGCGGAGATCTTTTCCAGCAGCGGGCCGAGCGCCTCGTAGGACTCCTTGGAGCCGCCGGGCATGATCGAGGGGCCGTTGAGCGCGCCTTCCTCGCCGCCGGACACACCGATGCCGACGAAGTGCAGGTCCTTCTTCGCGAGGGCCGCTTCGCGGCGGCGGGTGTCCTCGTAGTGGGAGTTGCCGGCGTCGATAATGATGTCGCCAGGTTCCAGCAGCGGCTCGAGCTGTTCGATCACGGAGTCCACCGGCTTGCCGGCCTTGACCATGATCAGCACGCGGCGCGGCTTCTCCAGCGAGTCAACGAGTTCCTGCAGCGTTTCCGTGCGGACGAAGTCGCCGTCCTGGCCGTGCTTTTCGAGAAGCGCGTCGGTTTTTTCCACGGACCGGTTGTGCAGGGCAACGGTGAAACCGTTACGGGCCAGGTTCCGGGCCAGGTTGGCCCCCATCACCGCGAGGCCGGTGACACCGATGTGTGCTGACATCAAAACTCCAATTCATTCTGTGCATCGAGTGCAGTTCGTCCCGCACATGCTGCGGAACACGCTTCTTGGGATCAGTGGCTGTCAATAAACCATAGGTATTTCCGCGGACTGCACGAAAGCAGCGCCCACGTGGCGGAATACGGCGCGTCACAACCAGTCTATGATTTTTGCCGGCCGCTGCGCCGGGGCCCCGGGGATCGAGACTCACGCCACTATGCTTACGACTATGTCAACCAGCCTCCATCACCGCGCCATCGAGCATCTGGGGACCCGCATCGTTACCGGTGAACTCCCCGCCGGCCACGTCATGCTGGCCGAGCACCTCGAGGACGAATTGCAGGTCTCCCGCTCGGTGGTCCGGGAGGCCGTGCGCGTGCTGCAGTCCCAGGGCCTGGTGGAGACCATCAAACGCGTCGGCATCCGGGTGCTGCCGGCCAGCCGCTGGAACCCGTTCGATCCGCTGGTGATCCGCTGGCGCCTGGCCGGCGAGGGCCGCGGCGCCCAGCTGCGTTCGCTGGCCGAGCTGCGCACCGCCGTCGAGCCCGTGGCGGCCGAGCTGGCGGCCGGCAACGCCCCGGACGAGCTCCGCAGCGAACTGGTGGAAATCTCGCACGCCATGCGCGAGGCCGGCGTGGCCGGGGACGTGCAGCGCTTCCTGGAGCTCGACATCCGGTTCCATTCCCTGCTGCTGACCGGTTCCGGCAACGAGATGTTCGCCAACATGGTGGGCCAGGTCGCCGAGACACTGACCGGCCGCACCGTACACGGCCTGATGCCGGACCACCCCCGGACCTCAGCCCTGCAGTGGCATGTCGATGTGGCCGAGGCGATCGCAGCCGGCGACGGCGCCGCCGCCCGGGACGCCTCTGCCAAAATCATGCGCGAGACCATCGCGGACCTGGCACCAAGCTGGAAGGACCAGCCCCGCGTCTTCGTCCCAGTCCAGCCCCGGTAGGCCCAAACCCGCAGGACGGGGACGGCCGGAATTAGTCCGTTCCTTGGCGAAATTCAACCGCTAGGCGTTTCACATTTGGACACATCCACGGTATATTTCTTACAAGCCTTCCACCGCGGCATCCCCCAATAGTCGCGGTGGAAGGCTTTTCCATTGCCTGCGGCCGCGCCGTTCAGGCGGCGTCCGCCACCGCCTCCCGGAGCCGCCAGCCCCCGCCGAGGCCGTCCCGGATGATTTCCATCGTGGTCAGCGCCGAGCCGCCGTTCCGGCCCAGCCTCGCCTGCACCTGCCACACCTCGACGTCGACCCGGCTCAGCCCCTTTGGCATCCGGCGCTCGGCCTCCCACCAGCTCACCCGCTCGAACCAGCGCACCGGTTCGGCGCCAATGAGCCATTCGCGGCCGCCGCGGACCACTGCCGCCGGGCGCCCGTCCGGGCCGGTTTTTACGATCACATGTTCCATGCCGGTGACGGTACGGCCGGGCACCGACATTCTGCGCAGAAACCGGGCCCATCACCGCAGCACAAAACCCCGCCGCTGCCGGCCTGCCCCGACCAACCACCCTTGTATTTACAGAGAAGCGTAATTAGGCTAGCGCGCAAATGGACGAACTGAGCATTGTCTTCCTTGCGCTGGCGGACCCGACGCGTCGCGCTCTGCTGGCGCAGCTACGGCAGGGTGAGGCGACGGTTACCGAATTAGCCGGCCCGCACTCGATTAGCGTGCCATCCGTCTCACGCCACCTGAAAGTGCTCGAGCGGGCCGGGCTTATCACTAAATCCAGATCTGCCCAGTGGCGGAACTGCCGGCTCCAACCCGCGCCGCTGCAGCAGGTTGAGGAATGGATGCGCCCGTACCGCGACTTCCTGGGCACGCGGTTGGATCGCCTTGACGCCCAGCTCGCCATAACGCCTGATCGACCCGATGGGCTCGTAGAACCGGAGGATAGATGACCGATTACCCGACACAGAATCGGAGCTTCACGCTGACCCGCATATTGGCTGCGCCGCGGCATGCGGTGTTCACAGCCTGGACTGACCCTGAGCATCTTGCCTGGTTCTACAACCCCGCCATGCCCATGCCCACCGCGCCCATTGAGGTGGACCTCCGCGTTGGGGGAACGTGGAGACAGCAGATGATCGTCAATGAAGACCTCAGCTACCCCACCGGGGGGATCTACCTGGAGATAGTTCCCAACGAAAGACTCATCTTCCGCTGGGGTGCAGTTGGAGGCTGGCCCGAACTCGATGGAGAAAACGAACTGACTGCCCCTGTTGTCACAGTGCAACTCAACGACTCGGGAGGCACGCAGACGGAGCTCGTCCTCACGGTCCAATTCTCTGAGGATCTCGACGTCGACGAGGTGCGAGAACTCATGCAGGGCGGAACCCAGGAGGGCTGGGGTGCCACCATCGACCGGGTCAAGGACAGCACCGCCATGCTGCCGGGAACCGCCGAACCGGCAACCCTCCAGGAGCGGTTCGGAAAAAGCGACGCCCAGTTGCTTGCTCAGCTGGCGAGTGAACGAGGACATGTTCTTCGAGCGGTCGACGGCCTCGACGGCCAAGAGATGAGTCGAACCCTGGTCCCGTCCGGCTGGACAATGACCCAGCTGCTCAACCACCTGGCCTTCGACGACGAGATGTTCTGGATATCCGCTGTTCTCGGCGGTGATGACCGGGCAATCGCCGAGCTTCACAACGGTTGGACGTCCACACCGATGACCGGCGCCGAGGCCATCAACATCTACAAGCGTGAAATCGCCCGGAGTGACGAGGTCCTTGCGAAGATCGATTTGGACGCCCCTCCACGTTGGTGGCCCCCGGCCAGCGTGTTCGACGCACCACCGATGTCCGATGGGCGCGAGGTCCTATTTCGCGTGCTCGCTGAGACGTCCGTCCACGCGGGCCACCTCGACATCGTCCGGGAGCTAATCGACGGACACCAGAATCTCGTAGTCGAATAGCTCCGGAAAAAATTCCCGTCAGGTGTCCTTTTCGTGTCACCCCGTTCGTCGTTGTGGTGTATCAGCCGAGAAAAAAGAAGAAGGAGTCATCGTGGAGTACATGCTTTTCGTCTGCACCGATCCCACAGCGCCTGCATATGTGGCCGCCGAGGACAACATTGTCGAATGGGGGGCGGAGATGGAAGCCCGCCGCGTTACCCGCCACGGCAACAGGCTGCGACCTGTCGAGGACGCAACCACGGTGAAGGTGCGCGACGGCGAGGTGATGGTCTCTGACGGGCCGTTCGCCGAGACAAAGGAATGGATCGCCGGCTATGACATCATCGCTTGTGCCGATCTCGATGAGGCTATCGAGGTGGCGTCCAAGCACCCCATGGCCCGGTTCGGCAAGATCGAGATCAGGCCCGTGTGGCCGCTCGGGGAGTAGTCATCCGCACTGGAGCCGGGATCGAGGATCGGACCGGGGAGGTCCGGGCGCCGGGGCTGACAGAGGTGCGGGCCGCCGTCGAGGCCGCCTCCGCCGCTGAGGGACCGCGAATCACCGCAACCCTCATCCGCGTGACGGGCGACTGGGGCCTGGCCGAGGACAGTGTCCAGGACGCGTTCGCCAAGGCCCTCATCGACTGGCCGAAGCAAGGTGTTCCCCGGAATCCCGGGGCCTGGCTGACAACGGTGGCCAAGAACAGGGCCATTGACCGCGTGCGGAGCGCGGCCAGCGAAAAGAAGGCCGTCCGGGACCTCGCGATTCTCACCGAACTCGAAGGGCTGGCCGATGAGACCGGCACCGGCACGGCCGCCGAGGACGACAGACTCCGGCTGATTCACACCTGTTGCCACCCTGCCCTCCCCCTCGATGCCCGGGTGGCCCTGACCTTGCGCACCGTCGCGGGGCTGACGACCGGTGAGATTGCCCGGGCTTTCCTTGTCTCGGAAGCAACCATGTCCAAAAGGCTGGTCCGGGCCCGGGCGAAGATACGCGATGCCGGGATCCCGTACCGGGTGCCGCCGCCAGAGTTGATCTCTGAACGCACCGCCGGAATCCTGGCCGTGCTGTACCTGATGTTCAACGAAGGCTATTCGGCCACCGGAGGCAACACCTTGATCCGCGAGCCCCTGGCCAGGGAAGCGATCCGCCTCACCCGGTTGATGGTTGACTTGCTGGACGGTTCCCCGCGTCAACCCGAGGCTCTGGCCCTGCTGGCCCTCATGTTGTTCCACCACGGCCGGCGCCGGACCCGGACAGACGCCGCAGGCGACTTGGTGACCCTGGAGGAGCAGGACCGCGGATTATGGGATCAGGCTGCGATTGCAGAGGCTGTAACGCTGCTGGCGGCGGCCGATCGCCTGGGCATGTCGCTGCGATCCCGGCCCGGCACCTACCGTATCCAGGCCGCCATTGCTGCATGCCACATGACGGCCGCTGATTCCGGCAGCACCGACTTCGCCCGGGTGGCAGTGCTGTACGAATCCCTTGCCCGGATTGCACCGTCACCCGTGGTGGAGCTGAACCGTGCCGTGGCTGTCGCGATGTCCCAAGGACCGGAAGCAGGTCTTGCCCTGATCGAGCAACTGGACCGGACACGGTCACTCGAGGGGTACTACCTCCTGCCGGCCGCGAAAGCTGACCTGCTCCGGCGTCTGGGGAGAAAGACCGAGGCCAGCCGTGAGTATCGGCGTGCCCGGGACCTCGCCCCCACGGAGGTCGAAGAGCGCTACCTCTCCAAACGCCTGGCCGAGACCAGCCCTGCATCTTCACCCGAGTCCAGGCAAAACAGAACCGCGGCACCACCCGCGAAGGGGGACGAATGAAACACCTACTGCTGATCCCAGTCAACGTCGACACATGGGACGCGCTCTCCGCTGCGGAAATCGACGCCATCATGCAGGCGCACACCGTATTGCAGCAAGAACTCAGGGCATCAGGCGAATTCGTGGAAGCTCATGAGCTCGCTGCGGAGTCGAAGTTTGTCCGAAACAACGGCATCACGAGTACCGTGACCGACGGTCCATTCATGGAGACAAAGGAAATAGTGGCCGGCTTCTACGTCGTGGATTGTGTGGACCTGGACCGCGCCGTAGAAATTGCCGGCAAACTCGGCGAGGCCAGACTATGGCCGATCGAGGTACGCCGGATCGACCCGTGACAACGTCGGCAGCCGAAGCACAATCGCAAGGCCCAACGGCCCAACGGAATCAATCCGGCTCCCGGAAAAGACGCCAAAACCCCGCCGCGGCCGGCCTCTGGGCCTGCTGCGACGGGGTTTTTCCTGGTGGGTCCTACCGGGATCGAACCGATGACATCCACGGTGTAAACGTGGCGCTCTACCAGCTGAGCTAAAGACCCAAAGCGTCGTTTCCGCACTTCACTGCGTCAACCAACGAACAACGACTCTACCGGAACCGGCCCGGGAAACGCCAATCGGCGGCGGCCCCGCCGGGCCGGGCTCAGAGGCCCGGAAGTTCCGCCGCCAGCCAGGTCAGGGATTCGCTGACGCCGGCCTCCAGCTTGATGGTGGCCAGGTCGTCGCCCCGGGTCTGGCCCCGGTTAATGATCACCACGGCCTTGCCCTGTTTGGCCGCGTGCCGGACAAACCGCAGCCCGCTCATCACGGTCAGGGACGACCCCGCCACCAGCAGCGCCGCGGCGTCGTCCACCATGGCGTAGGAACGCTCCACCCGGTCCTTGGGGACGTTCTCGCCGAAGTAGACGAAGTCCGGTTTCAGGGTGCCGCCGCAGGCCGGGCAGTTCGCGACGACGAAGCCCGCGATCAGGTCCGAGTCCTCCACGGTCGCATCGGCGTCGGGCGCCATTTCCACGACGCCGGCGGCGAGGGCCGCGGCCAGGAAACCGGGGTTGAGTTCCTCCAGCACGCCGGCCAGCAGCGAACGGCTGTAGCGGCGCCGGCAGTCCAGGCAGACCACCCGGTCGAAACGGCCGTGCAGGTCCACCACGTTGACGCTCCCGGCGTCCTCGTGCAGCCGGTCCACGTTCTGCGTGATCAGTCCGGTGAGGAGTCCGCGGTGTTCAAGCCGGGCGGCGGCCGCGTGTCCGGCGTTGGGGTCGGCCCGGCGCAAATGCGACCAGCCGATATGGTTCCGCGCCCAGTAGCGGCGGCGGTTCTCGGCCGCGCCGATGAATTCCTGATAGGTCATCGGCGCCCGCGGGGCCGCCCCGGGTCCCCGGTAGTCCGGAATACCCGAATCCGTGCTCAACCCCGCCCCGGTCAGCAGCGCGAAGCGCTCCCCCGCGAGGATGCCGTGGACCTCCCGCAGCACCTCGAGCTCGCTGCGCGCGGGTTCGGCGGCAGTGACCGGCGGCAGGCTGGCGAAGCCAGTCATGCCGACCCCGGGCCGCCGCTGCCGCATCGCGCCTGTCCCTGCCGTCAGTTCCCTGCGAGTCCCGCCAAGGCGGCGCGGTACTCGGCAAAGTCCCGCGCCTGGCCGCGGGGGTTCACGACGACGTAGCGGACGATTCCGTCCGCGTCGATGATGAAGGTGCCGCGCCTGGCCATGCCGCTGCCGGGATCGAAGACGCCGTACCGCTCCGCCACGGCGCCGTGCGGCCAGAAGTCCGCGAGCAGGTCGAAGGTGTAGCCCTCTTTTTCCGCGTAGGCGCGCTGCGCGAACTTGCTGTCCACCGAAATTCCCAGCACGGCGGCGTCGGCGTCGTCAAAGAGCGCAAGGTTGTCGCGGATTTCGCAGAGTTCGCCGGTGCAGATGCCGGAGAACGCAAAGGGAAAGAAGACCAGGACCACGGTGCGTCCGCGCAGCGCCGAAAGCCGGACCGGCTCGCCGAACTGGTTGGCCAGCTCGAAATCGGGGGCGGACTGGCCCACGGACGGCACGGCGGCCTGCCAGGGCCGTTCCCGCGCCGGTTTGGGTCACTTGTTCTTCCGCGTGACCAGCCGGGTGGCGCTCCAGTCCTTCGAGACGCCGGCGGAGGTGGTGTAGTGCAGGCCTGCAGTGGGCGCCGCATCCTGGATGTCCGCCGGTGTAACGTAGCCGACCCGGCCCGATTTGGGGGTCAGCACCCAGACCACGCCGCCCTCGGTCAGGGTGGTCCGTGAGCCGACCAGGGTGTCAACGAGGTCGCCGTCGTCGGACCGCCACCAAAGAATCACCGCGTCGACGACCTCGTGGTCGTCCTCGTCGAAGAGTTCCGAACCGGTGAGGTCCTCGATGTCGTCACGCAAGTCGAAGTCGACGTCGTCGTCATAACCGAATTCCTGAATCAGATCTCCGTTTTTGAAACCCAATTTTTCCGCCACATTTACCGAAGTGGCGGCGTCGGCCTCGCTCACGTGTTACTCCTATGCTGGTTGTGCGTTCTGGGGTACTGCTTCGTGGTTCCAATGGTGCTAGTGATTTCCATTACTACAAGCCAACACCCTTTGGGCCTCTGCTTCAAGCTGCAGGGCCCGCGATCCGCCATATTCTGCGTCACACCGGCTGTTCCGGAGGGCCCCGGCAGGCGCCACGTCACAGAACCAGTATGCCCGTGAAATTCGGTGGCAGCCCCATGCGACAGCTACGCATCCGCTGACTCACACGGCTAGAGTGGCTGATGACGACTATGCCTGCGCGGACAACCGACCGCTGCTACAAGCAGGCATGGTTGTGATTGGACCTAGCCCGGCGTACAGGACCGGGCTGCTGTTACCGATATGTCGCACACGTCGCGTTCACGCCAGGCAGTCACCCTGCCGGAGCTGAGGGTGCCGATGAATGCGCTCAAAGAGAGGTTGGACGTGGCTGCAGGAGAAGATACCTCCCATATCCTCAGCGGGTTGACTAACCAGCTGCCTGATCGTGATCCGGAAGAGACCGCCGAATGGCTGGAGTCCCTGGACACCCTGATTCAGGAACAGGGCACCGAACGTGCCCAATACATCATGCGGAGCCTGCTCCAGCGGGCCGGCGCGCAAAGCGTGGGCGTGCCGATGGTGACCACCACGGACTACGTCAACACCATCCCGGTGGACCAGGAAGCGCCGTTCCCCGGCGATGAGGAGATCGAACGCAAGTACCGCGCCTGGCTGCGCTGGAACGCCGCCGTCATGGTGCACCGCTCCCAGCGCCCCGAAATCGGCGTCGGCGGCCACATCTCCACGTACGCGGGCGCCGCGACCCTTTACGAGGTCGGCTTCAACCACTTCTTCCGCGGCAAGGACCACCCGGGCGGCGGAGACCAGGTCTTCTTCCAGGGCCACGCCTCCCCCGGCATGTACGCCCGCGCCTTCATGGAAGGCCGGCTGACCGAGGAGGACCTGGACGGCTTCCGCCAGGAGAAGTCCAAGGAGGGCCACGCCCTTTCCAGCTACCCGCACCCGCGCCTCATGCCGGAGTTCTGGGAGTTCCCCACCGTCTCGATGGGCATCGGCCCGATGAACGCCATCTACCAGGCGCAGTCGAACCGCTACCTGCACAACCGCGGCATCAAGGACACCTCCGACCAGCAGGTCTGGGCGTTCCTGGGCGACGGCGAAATGGACGAGCCGGAATCCCGCGGCCTGCTGCAGCTTGCCGCGAACGACAAGCTGGACAACCTCAACTTTGTCATCAACTGCAACCTGCAGCGCCTCGACGGCCCGGTCCGCGGCAACGGCAAAATCATGCAGGAGCTCGAGGCGTTCTTCCGCGGCGCCGGCTGGAACGTCATCAAGGTCGTCTGGGGCCGCGAGTGGGACAACCTGCTCGCCAAGGACGAAGACGGCTCGCTCGTGAAGATCATGAACGAGACGGTCGACGGCGACTACCAGACCTACAAGGCCGAATCCGGCGGGTTCGTCCGCGAGCACTTCTTCGGCAAGACCCCGCAGACCAAGGACATGGTCGCGGACATGACGGACCAGGAGATCTGGAACCTCAAGCGCGGCGGCCACGACTACAACAAGGTCTACGCCGCATACAAGGCCGCCACCGAATTCAAGGGCAAGCCGACGGTCATCCTGGCCCACACGGTCAAGGGCTACGGCCTGGGCACCCACTTCGAGGGCCGCAACGCGACCCACCAGATGAAGAAGCTCACGCTGGCGGACCTGAAGGCCTTCCGCGACCACCTGCGCATCCCGATCACGGACGAGCAGCTTGAGGCCGACCCGTACCAGCCGCCGTACTACCACCCCGGCGCCGACGCCCCGGAGATCCAGTACCTGATGGAACGCCGCCGCGCCCTCGGCGGCTTCGTCCCGGAGCGCCGCTCCAAGCACACCGACGTCACCCTGCCGGGCGACAAGGCGTACGAGGTCGCCAACCGCGGTTCCGGCAAGCAGCAGGCCGCCACCACCATGGCGTTCGTCCGGCTGCTCAAGGACCTGATGCGGGACAAGGACTTCGGCTCCCGGATCGTGCCGATCATCCCCGATGAGGCCCGCACCTTCGGCATGGACGCGTTCTTCCCGACGGCGAAGATCTACAACCCCAACGGCCAGAACTACCTGTCCGTGGACCGCGACCTGGTCCTGGCGTACAAGGAATCGATCGCCGGCCAGATCGTGCACGCGGGCATCAACGAGGCCGGTTCGGTGGCCGCCTTCACCGCTGCGGGCACCTCCTACGCCACGCACGGCGAGCCGCTGATCCCGATCTACGTCTTCTACTCGATGTTCGGTTTCCAGCGCACCGGCGACTCCTTCTGGGCCGCCGCGGACCAGATGACCCGCGGGTTCATCATCGGCGCCACCGCGGGACGGACCACGCTGACCGGCGAGGGCCTGCAGCACGCTGACGGGCACTCCCCGATCCTTGCCTCGACCAACCCGGCCGTGGTCACCTACGACCCGGCCTACGGTTACGAGATCGGCGTCATCATGCGTGACGGACTCAACCGGATGTACGGTCCCGGCCCCTCGGACAATGACCCGTCGCGGAACGTGATGTACTACGTCACGGTCTACAACGAACCGATCGTGCAGCCGCCGGCACCGGCGGAAATCGACACCGAGGGCATCATCAAGGGCATCTACCTGCTGGCGCCGGCCAAGATCGACGGCCCGCGCACGCAGATCCTCGCCTCCGGCGTGTCCGTCCCCTGGGCCCTCGAGGCCCAGCGGATCCTCGCCGAGGACTGGGGTGTTTCCGCGGATGTCTGGTCCGTGACCTCCTGGACCGAGCTGCGCCGCGACGCCATGGCCGCCGAGGAAGACGCCTTCCTCAACCCGGGCCAGCCCGCCCGCGTCCCGTTCGTCACCGAACAGCTCGCCGGCGCCACCGGACCGATCGTGGCGGTCTCGGACTACATGAAGGCCGTCCCGGACCAGATCCGGCAGTTCATCCCGAACGAGTTCGCCTCGCTCGGCGCCGACGGCTTCGGCTTCTCGGACACCCGCGCCGCCGCGCGCCGCTTCTTCAAGAACGACACCCACTCGATCGTGGTCCGTTCGCTGCAGATGCTGGCCCGCCGCGGCGAGGTCGACGCCCAGGCCCCGGCCCAGGCCATCGAGAAGTACCGCCTGCTCAACGTCAATGCCGGCACCACCGGCAACGCGGGCGGCGAGTCCTAGAGGCCAGTCGAGGCAACGCACGACGGCGGTTCCCACCACGGTGGGGGCCGCCGTCGGGCGTTTAACGCTGTGACGCAGCACTGTGATCCGCGACAAGGCGCGTTGTAGCCTTTGCACAAATGGAGCTTGGCCGGCCGGCACCGTATGCTCGATGCATGGCAGAGCCCACCACCACTCCCGCACCCCGCAAGCCGTCCGTGCGGGCCCTGACCCCGGAGAAGGCCGAGACGCTGAAAAAGCTCCGCTCCAGCGTGGGCCAGCTGTCCACCACGACACTGCGCCAGTTGGAGGCCTCGCTGCCGTGGTACAGCCGGCTGAACTCCGACGAGCGCTCCGCCCTCGGCATGGTCGCACAGAACGGCATCGCCGCTTTCGTCACCTGGTTCGAGCGGCCCAGCTCGCCCTCGTGGATCCTCTCCGACGTCTTCGGCACCGCGCCGACCGAACTGACCCGTTCGATCAGCCTGCAGAAAGCACTGCAGCTGATCCGGATCGTCGTCGAGGTGGTCGAGGAACAGGTGCCGATCATCGCGCCGGAGGCCGACCAGGCCGCCCTGCGCGAGGCCGTGCTGCGCTACTCGCGGGAGGTGGCCTTCGCCGCGGCCGATGTCTACGCCCGCGCCGCGGAGACCCGCGGCTCCTGGGACACCCGGCTGGAGGCCCTCATTGTCGACGCGATCCTGCGCGGCGAGAACACCGACGCGCTGCGCTCCCGGATCGCCGCGCTGGGCTGGAAGGCCCAGGAGCGCTTCACCGTGATGGTGGGCAATTCCCCGTCTGAACCGAGCGCCAGCTATGTCAGCGAACTCCGCCGCACCGCCGGGCGCTTCGCCGAGGACGCCCTCGTGGGCATCCAGGGCGACCGGCTCATCCTGATCCTGGGCGGCGTGCAGGACCGCGAAACGGCCTGCCAGAAGCTCAGCGAACTCTTCGCCCCGGGCCCGGTGGTCTACGGGGCCGAGGCCGGCTCGCTGCTGGAGGCCAGCAACTCCGCCCAGTCCGCCTTCGCCGGCCTGACCGCGGCCCGGGCCTGGCCCTCGGCGCCCCGCCCGGTGGCGGCCGATGACCTGCTGCCCGAGCGGGTGATCGCCGGCGACGACGCGGCCCGCCGCTCCCTGGTCAAGAACATCTACCGGCCCCTGCTGGCGGCGTCCAACGGCCTGGTGGAGACCCTCGGGACCTACCTCGAACTCGGCCATTCGCTCGAGGCGACGGCCCGCGAACTCTTCGTCCACGCCAACACCGTCCGGTACCGGCTCAAGCGCGTCTGCGACGTCACGGGCTGGGATCCGCTGATCCCGCGGGAGGCTTTTGTGCTCCAGGCGGCCCTTGTGGTGGGCCGGCTCTCGTCCCCGCCCAGGCCCGCAACGGAACGCCAGCCGTCCCGTAACAACACCTGACCCGTTGTAGACTTCCTACAATCTGACCCAGTGAGCTTGGTGCATGAGAGTACCGATGAATCACGCGGCAATTTGGAAAGCTGGATACGTGCTTGCAATCGTCTGCCCTGGACAGGGCTCCCAGACCCCCGGTTTTCTGGCCCCCTGGCTGGAACTGCCTTCCGTCGCAGGCCACCTGGCCTCCCTGAGCGAAATAGCAGGCATCGACCTCACCGCCCACGGAACCACCTCCGATGAGGAGACCATCAAGGACACTGCCGTTGCGCAGCCCCTGATCGTCGCCGCCGGGCTCGTGGCCGCCAGGTCCCTCTTCGACGTCGAACTGGGCACCCTCCCGGTCATCCTCGCCGGCCATTCGGTCGGCGAAATCACCGCTTCCGCCCTGGCCGGCGTCCTGACCGAGACCGAAGCCATGACCTTCGTCCGCGAACGCGCCAACGGCATGGCCGCCGCCGCCGCGGCCACCCCCACCGGCATGAGCGCCGTCGTCGGCGGAGACCCGGCTGAGGTGCTGGCCGCGATCGAGGCCTGCGGCCTCACGCCGGCCAACGTCAACGGTGCCGGCCAGACCGTCGCGGCCGGAACCCTGGACCAGCTCAAGGCCCTCGCCGACAATCCGCCGGCCAAGGCCCGCGTGATCCCGCTGAAGGTCGCCGGCGCTTTCCACACCGCGCACATGTCCCCCGCCGTCGCCGCCCTGCAGGCCCTCCGGCCCTCGCTGCACCCGCGGAACCCGCAGGTGCCGCTGCTCTCCAACTTCGACGGCGCCGAGGTGACCGACGGCGCTGCCGCCGTCGACAGCCTGATCGCCCAGGTCTCCCGCCCGGTCCGCTGGGACCGCTGCATGGAGACCCTCGTGCAGCGCGGGGTGACCGGCGTGATCGAACTGGCCCCGGCCGGGACGCTGGCCGGCCTGGCCAAGCGCGGCATGCCGGGCGTCAAGACCGTCACCGTCAAGACCCCGGATGACCTGTCCGCAGCCTTGGCCCTATTCGCAGAACTGGAGGGAGGGGAATGAGCGTTCCTACTCTGAAGCAGGCTCCCCTGCAGGAGAACACCCGGGTGATGGGCGTCGGCGCCTACCGGCCCAGCGTGATCGTCACCAACGAGGACGTCTGCCAGTGGATCGACTCCTCCGATGAGTGGATCAGGCAGCGCACCGGCATCGTCACCCGGCACCGGGCCCCCGCCGATGTCAGCGTGATCGACATGGCCGAGGGCGCCTCCCGCGAGGCGCTGCAAAAGGCCGGCATTGAGGCCTCCGAGCTCGGCGCGGTCATCGTCTCCACCGTGACGCACCCGTACGCGACGCCGTCGGCCGCCGCGAGCCTGGCCGACCGCCTTGGCGCCACCCCGGCCCCGGCGTTCGACATCTCCGCCGCCTGTGCCGGCTACTGCTACGGGATCGCCCAGGCCGACGCCCTGGTCCGCTCCGGCGCGGCCAAGTACGTGCTTGTGGTCGGCGCGGAGAAGCTCTCCGACGTCATCGACAACACCGAACGCACCATCTCGTTCCTGCTCGGTGACGGCGCCGGCGCCGTCGTCGTCGGCCCCTCCGACACCCCGGGCATCGGCCCGTCGGTGTGGGGCTCGGACGGCAGCAAGTGGGACGCCATCGGCATGACCCACTCGATGCTGGACATCCGCGAACTCTCCATGGCCGGCAAGCGCGACGGCGCCCTCAGCGAGGGCGAGGCCGCCGTGACCGAGGCGGCCCTGTGGCCCACGCTGCGCCAGGACGGCCAGACGGTCTTCCGCTGGGCGGTCTGGGAAATGGCCAAGGTGGCCCAGCAGGCGCTCGACGCCGCCGGCATCACGGCCGGGGACCTCGCTGCCTTCATCCCGCACCAGGCCAACATGCGGATCATCGACGAGATGGCCAAGCAGCTCAAGCTTCCGGAGACCGTCAAGGTCGCCCGGGATATCGCCGAAGCAGGCAACACCTCGGCAGCCTCCATCCCCCTCGCCACCCACCGCCTGCTCCAGGAAAACCCTGAGCTGAGCGGCGGACTGGCCCTGCAGATCGGGTTCGGAGCCGGACTGGTCTTCGGCGCCCAGGTGATTGTGCTTCCGTAGGCGGCCACCGCACCTCCCACGCTGCTGGCATTCCGCAACAGCACGGATTCCCAAACCAAACCGAACCCTCGGTTTGAATCATTTCGCCAGAATCTCCGGAACAACCACCGGAAGCCGACGGCACCAACAAGAAAAGGAGCCATCAATGGCTAGCAACGAAGAGATCCTGGCCGGCCTGGCTGAAATCGTCAACGAAGAGACCGGCCTGGCCCCCGAGGCCGTCGAAATGGACAAGTCCTTCACCGAGGACCTGGACATCGACTCCATCTCCATGATGACCATCGTCGTCAACGCCGAGGAAAAGTTCGGCGTGCGCATCCCGGACGAAGAGGTCAAGAACCTCAAGACCGTCGGCGACGCCGTCAGCTTCATCGCCAACGCCCAGGCCTAATTCCGCCTGCCTCGGCTCCGGCGGTCAGCCGGAGCCGGTGCCGGTCCGGGGCGCTCGACGGCGCCCCGGACCGGACCGCCACCGCTGGACCCCGTTTATCTTGCATGACCACCGAGTTTTCCTTACGCAGGCCCCGGCCGCCCTCACCAGGTGCCGGACACGGCAGGCGCACCGACAGAGAGTGATCCCATGGCACGCAAAGTAGTCATTACCGGTCTGGGTGCCACCACACCCATCGGCGGCGATGTCCCCACGATGTGGAAGAACGCACTGAAGGGCGTCTCCGGCGCGCACACGCTCGAGGACGACTGGGTGGCCAAGTACGAGCTCCCGGTGCACTTCGCGGCACGCGCCTCCACCCCCGCTTCCGAGGTCCTGAGCCGGGTCGAAGCCAAGCGGATGGACCCGTCCACGCAGTTCGCCGTCGTCGCCTCCCGCGAGGCCTGGGCCGATGCCGACATCACCGACATCGACCACGACCGCCTGGCCGTGGCTTTCGCCACCGGCATCGGCGGCGTCTGGACCCTGCTGGACGCCTGGGACACCCTGCGCGAAAAGGGCCCCCGCCGCGTCCTGCCCATGACCGTTCCGATGCTGATGCCCAACGGCCCGGCGGCTGCGGTCAGCCTGGACCTCGGCGCCCGCGCCGGCGCCCACACCCCCGTCTCGGCCTGCGCGTCCGGCACCGAGGCCGTTCACATGGGCCTGGACCTGATCCGCTCCGGCAAGGCCGACGTCGTCGTCTGCGGCGGCGCGGAAGCCGCCATCCACCCGATGCCGATCGCCGCGTTCGCCGTCGATGCAGGCGCTCTCGCGCCGCAACGACGATCCCGAGCACGCCTCGCGCCCGTACGACCGCGACCGTGACGGCTTCGTCATGGGCGAAGGCGCCGGCGCCCTGGTCCTGGAGGCCGAGGAACACGCGATCGCCCGCGGCGCACGGATCTACGCCGAACTGGCCGGCACCTCGGTGACCGCCGACGCCTACCACATCACCGCCCCGGACCCGGAGGGCCTCGGCGCCACCCGCGCGCTGAAGGCGGCCATGTTCGACGGCCGCATCCAGGCCGAGGACGTGGTGCACGTCAACGCGCACGCCACGTCCACCCCGGTCGGCGACAAGCCCGAGTACACCGCCCTCAAGGCCGCCCTCGGCGAGCCACGTGGACAACGTCGCGGTCTCGGCGACCAAGTCGCAGATGGGCCACCTGCTGGGCGCCTCCGGCGCGGTGGAAGCCGTACTGACCGTGCTGGCCGTCTACGACCGCAAGGCGCCGGTGACCATCAACCTCGAGAACCAGGATCCGGAGATCCCGCTCGACGTCGTCACCTCCGAGCGTGCGCTGCCCGGCGGCAGCATCGTGGCGCTGAGCAACTCGTTCGGCTTCGGCGGCCACAACGCCGTCATCGCCGTCCGCAGCGTCTAGCGTCCGGGCCTTCGGGTCCTGCACGCCGAAATGACAGATGGCGGCAATGTTCTTCGTGAACATTGCCGCCATCTGTCATTTGGACGTTAGTTCAGCCGGTACTCGTTGATCATGACGCCGGACCTGAAACGTTCGCTGGCGATCAGCTCCGCGTTCCGGGGAGCGTAGCCGCGCCCGGCGAAGAGCGGGATGCCGGCTCCGAAGACCACCGGGTTGACTTTCAGGACCAGCCGGTCGATCTCCCCGGCCAGGGCCGAGGCCAGTTGTCCCCCGCCGCACAACCAGATGTCCGCGCCGTCCTGCTCGGCCTTGAGTGACCTGACGACGGCGGACGGCTCCGCCGCGCTGCTGGTGATCCCGGGGCAGCCGTGCGCGTGCGGGTGAACACGTGCTGCCGCAAATGCGGGTAGGGGTTGTCGAGGCCCTGCGCCAGACCGACGGCGTAGGTGTTCCAGCCCATCAGGACGGTATCGAAGCGGGCAAGCGACGGCGTCAGTCCCAGCGCGGCCAGTGCCGGCGCGGGAAGGGCGTCGGCGTAGTCCCGCAGAATCGTGTCCATGTGGTCCCCTGTCACGGGAAAAGCGTCAAAGGTGTGGTCGGGCGCCGCGATGTATCCGTCCAGGCTCACTGCGACGTAGTAGACCAGCTCTCGCATCTTCTCTCCAATCGTGGCTCTTGAAGCGGTGTGACGAGACTATGACAAATGGTGCGGCCCCTGCCAAACGACAGATGGCGGCAATGTTCTTCGTGAACATTGCCGCCATCTGTCATTTGGCGTTGCTATGGAGTGTTGCTGCCAAGTCCTGCGGTGGAGGTTAGCGGGGAGGTTTAGCCGACCTGGTGGAGCCAGCGCACGGGGGCGCCTTCGGCGGCGTGCCGGAAGGGTTCGAGTTCCTCGTCCCAGGCCTCGCCGAGCGCCAGCGAGAGCTCATGGTAGACCGCGGAGGGGTCGCCGGCGCCGGATTCGTAGGCGTAGCGGATGCGGTCTTCGGAGACCATGATGTTGCCGTGCACGTCCGTGACGGCGTGGAAGATGCCAAGCTCCGGGGTGTGCGACCAGCGGCCGCCGTCCACGCCCTGGCTGGGCTCCTCGGTGACCTCGTAGCGCAGGTGCGCCCAGCCGCGGAGCGCAGACGCCAATTGAGCCCCCGTGCCCGGCGTTCCGGTCCACGACAGCTCGGCCCGGAACATTCCGGGCGCGGCGGGCTGGGCAGTCCACTCAAGGTCCGTCCGCTTGTCCACGACTGAACCAATGGCCCACTCAACGTGGGGGCACAGGGCGGTCGGGGCCGAGTGAACGAACAGGACACCGCGGGTTAGTGCAACAGACATTCCATCCTCCATAGCTATAGGTACGTCTTCCCGAACGACCTCTGCCTGGATGCCCGTCTGCTGCGTGAATCCGCGTGCGGGGCGGTGGCCCCTGCCAGACTATTCAGTTTCTTCAAAACTGCGTGATGCAAAAAATAGGTCCGGATCTCAGGTGGTGGAACCGATGCTTTAGAGCTTCAAGCACCACTTGAAAGTTGCCGGGCGTGAGTCTTATTCTGCCGTACCCCGCCTAATTACGCCAGTGCAATTCGGCGCGTCTTTCCGGCGGTCGTCGCGGCGGCTTCCGGGCCAGCAGGAATCCCCGCGTTGCGGCGCCGGGAGGGGGCATTGCCAGGCCTCTTTGGCACCGTGCCGGGCGGTGGCTCGATCCGGTTCCGGGCCTCATTGGGACTGTACGGACTTGCTCTGGCACTGTGCCGGGCACGCGCCGGCCCCGTGCCGAACGGATAACGGTCAGGCGCGCGGGTGCGCCTGCTGATCCTTCCGCAGCCGGTCGACCGAGACGTGGGTGTAGATCTGGGTGGTGGCCAGGCTGCTGGGCCGAGGATTTCCTGCACGGCCCGCAGGTCCGCCCCGCCGTCCAACGAATGGGACGACCACCGAATGCCGCAGGGCGTGCGGGCCGGTCGCCGAGGTGTCCCCCAGTGCGTCCAGCGCATCCTCCTCGACGCTGCGACTTGGCGCTGGTCCACCCGTTTGCCGCGCGCGCCGAGGAAAAGGCCGGCCCCGGCCGTCCGCCTGCCAGGGCGGGCCGACCCCGTCGCAGCCGCTTCGTCGACGGCGATAGCTGCCGAGGCAGGCCGTACGGGCCCTGCCGTCCTTGTTGCCCTTGCCGAGTGCCGCAGGGTTCTTCTTCCGGATCGACGTCGTCGATGTCAAGGCCGGACT
>CAVOQF010000025.1:0-155486 GCA_963698285.1 uncultured Actinomycetota bacterium
AAGCAGGCACCGGCGGGCACGGAACTGGCCATGCTCCAGTTCCGGCCACCGACACCCCCTCAGAGACCCGGATGCCCGGCGCCGCCGGCTCCTCCTACGGTGTCAATGCCAAGGCCAAGAACAAAGACCTGGCCCTGAAGTTCCTTGATTACCTCCAGAGCCCGGAGGGCATGAACCTCTACGCCGAGACGAACAAGGCCCTGCCGTCAGTGCCGAACGACAAGTTCAAGGTCGACCCCGCCCTGGCCACCCTCCAGGAGTACCAGAAAGCAGGCAAGACCGACCCGTTTATGGACCAGAACTGGCCCAACCCACGCGTTCAGCAGACCCTCTTCCAGGTCGCACAGGACATGCTCTCCGGCAAGGCTGACGTTCAGTCAGCCCTGAAGCAGATGGACGCCGCCTACCAGGGCTAAAAGCACCACCGCCCTCCGCAGCCGCGGCGGCCCCACCTCGTGAGGGTCGCCGCGACCGCAGCCGTTATCAGGCCCTAGCAGCGATTCGAACTTGGAAAGAGAACCATGACTGTTCATGCGACAACAACCGACCGCACCGCGACCAACGTCCCGGACCTCCGCGTCCAGCATCTCGCCCTCGAGCACCACCGAATTCCGCTGGGGATCGGTGAATCCGCGCCCCGCGTCTCCTGGCAAACCCTCGCTCCGGCGGGCTGGAGCCAGCACGGCTACGAAATCCGTACCTGCAGACGCGGCGGCGAGGAGACCTCCGGACGCATCGAGTCCGCTGAATCCGTTTTGGTCGCATGGCCGTTCGCTCCCTTGGAATCCAGAGAGCAGGCGACGATCCAGATCCGCGTGTGGGGAACCGCCGATGGGGATCCGTCCGGCTGGAGCGACCCGCTCATCTTCGAGACGGGCCTGCTGGAGCCCACGGACTGGACGGCGAAGGCAGTTACCCCCGCCTGGACGAAGACCACGACGTTGATCAGCCCCCGCCCCGGTTCCGGCGCTCCTTCCACGCCGAGACAGCCATCGCCTCCGCCCGCCTCTACGTCACAGCCCACGGACTGTACGAAATCGAAGTCAACGGCAACCGTGTAGGGGACGAAGCACTCGCCCCCGGTTGGAGAGTTATAGTCAGCGTCTGCGCTACTCCACGTTCGACGTCACGGACCTGATCACCAGCGGCGCGAACGCCATCGGCGCCTGGATGGCTGAGGGCTGGCACAGCGGTCGGATCGGCTTTAAGGGCGGAACCCGCAATGTGTACGGCCAGGACGTGGCGTTGCTGGCGCAGTTGGAGATCACCTACCAGGATGGCACGCGCGAGACCGTCGCCACCGATGGAAGCTGGAAAGCATCCCGTGGCCCGATCCAGCTGGCAAGCCTCTACGACGGGGAGCGCTATGACGCCCGCCTCGAACAGACGGGCTGGTCCAGCGCAGGCTATGACGACCACGAGTGGTCCGGTGTACGCATCGTTGACCGGGACCCGGCGACCCTTCAGGCCCCGTCCGGCCCGCCTGTCCGATGCACGCAGGAACTTTCCCCGCAACGGATCTGGACCTCCCCGTCAGGAAAAACGTCCTGGATTTCGGGCAAAACCTGGTCGGACGGCTACGACTCGACGATCCGCGGGCGGAGAGCGACACCGTGACGATCCGGCACGCCGAGATCCTTCAGGACGAGGAGCTCTACAGACGTCCCCTCCGCCTCGCGGCATCCACCGATGAATACATCGTTGGGGACAGCTCGCGAAACCAGTGGGAACCACGATTCACCATGCATGGTTTCCGGTATGCCGAGATCAGCGGCGCCGTCGACTCCGTGGACCTTGAGTCCATCGTTGCCCGTGTTTACCACACTGACATGGAACGGGACCGGATGGTTTGAATCCTCAGACCCGCTGCTGAACCGTCTCCACGAAAACGTGCTCTGGAGCATGGGGGCAACTTTGTCAGCATCACCACTGACTGTCCCCAGCGGGACGAGCGGCTCGGATGGACCGGTGACCTGCAGGTCTTCGCCCGACAGCCTCCTTTTCTCTATGACTGCTCCCGGGATGTTGGCCGGCTGGCTCCAGGACGTCGCCGGAGAACAGCTCGCCGACGGAACGGTCCCCTGGTACATTCCCTGGGTCCAGGCGGGATCCTGGGACGCCACAGTACCTGGTGCCGTGTGGGGAGACGTTGCCGTCCTGACGCCCTGGACCCTGTATGAGCGCTTCAACGACGCCGGCGTTCTCGCCAGCGGATATGACAGCGCCAAGGCCTGGGTGGACCTCGTCGCTGAGCGGGCCGGGGAGACCCACCTCTGGGATCGGGGATTCCAACTCGGCGACTGGCTGGACCCTGCAGCACCCCCGGAAGATCCCGCCGACGCACGCACGGACCGCTACCTCGTCGCAACGGCGTACTACGCCTGGTCGGCCCGGCACCTCAGCCAGACCGCCGGTGTCCTGGGCAAAACGGACGACGAGACGTACTACGGGCTCCTCGCCGAGAAGGTGAAGAAGGCCTTCGCAGCCCGATACATCCTCGATGACGGGACCATGACCAGCGATGCCCAGACTGCCTACTCCCTGGCCCTCGTCTTCGACCTCATCCCGGACCGAGGTTCAGAAACGGCGGGCCGCAGGCCGGCTGGCCGAACTGGTCGCAGAAGAAGGCAACCGAATCGCCACCGGGTTCGCGGGGACGCCGGTCATCAGCGACGCCCTTACTCTGGGCGGACACGTCGAGACCGCCTACGACCTCCTGCTTGAGCGGAGCTGTCCCTCCTGGCTCTACGCAGTCATCGAGGGCGGAACCACCATCTGGGAACGGTGGGACAGCTTGCGTCCCGACGGCACGGTGAACCCCGGCGAGATGACCTCCTTCAACCACTACGCGTTGGGTGCCGTCGCGGACTGGATGCACCGAACCATCGGCGGGCTGGCGCCCGCAGCGCCGGGTTACCGAAAAATCAGCATCCGCCCCAGGCCAGGTGGCGGTCTGACCCACGCGACCGCCCGGCATCTACGCCGGTACGGACTTGCCGAAGTGGCGTGGGAGATCAAGGGAGACCAACTACTAGTGAATGCCACGGTTCCCACCGGCGCATCCGCTACTGTGGATCTACCGGGAACCGAGCCCCTAGAAGTTGGCCCCGGGGCGCACCGCTTCACGGTGTCACTGGATTAGAAGGAAAAAGTGCTGGCATGACGAGCATGCGAGAAGTGGCCAACGGGCCGGAGTCGCCATGGGGACTGTCTCAAATTTCCTCAACCGGCCCGAACGGCTCTCCCCCGAGAAGCTAATGAGGGTTCAAAAAGCCATCGACGAACTCGGCTTCGTTCGCAATGAGACTGCCCGGCAGCTCCGTGCAGGCCGAAGTCGCGTCATTGGGCTTGTCGTCCTCGATGCGGGCAACCCGTTCTTTGCGGAACTTGCTGTTGCGGCCGAAGACGAAGCTGTGACGAGCGGCCACGTTGTTATCCAGGGAAACAGCAAGCACGACCCTGACCGGGAACGCCATTACACCGAACTTTTCGCCGAGCTCCGGGTGCAAGGAGTCATGATCTCCCCGACCGGCGAAATGTCGGCGCAGCTGAAGCGGATGAAGCTGCAAGGCACGTCCGTCGTCCTGGTGGATGGGGGAGGGGGACCCTTCAGAAAACTGCTCCGTTTCGGTAGACGATGAAGCAGGCGGCTATATGGCCGCCAAGCACCTCCTCGAGGAGGGGCGGCGGACACTTGCCTTCATGGGAGGACCCTTCTCGATCCGGCAGGTCAGCGACCGCTTTCACGGCGCCAGCAGGGCCGTTTCGGAGTACCCCGACGCGGCCATCGAAGTGCTGCAAACGGAATCACTCGTGTACTGTCCGGCCGGAAGGCCGGACAGACCCTGATGCAACGTGCCCCGCAGCGGCGGCCCGATGCGATCTTTGCCGCTAATGACTTGGTTGCCGTCGGTGCCCTGCAGGCTCTGGTGCTCGAGGGAAGACTTTTCTGTCCCCGACGATATAGCTCTGATCGGGTACGACGACATCGATTTCGCCAGCGCCAGCATCGTCCCGCTCTCTTCCGTGAGGCAGCCGGCGGCCCTGCTTGGGCGCACCGCGGTCCAAATGGTGCTTGAGGAAAGCCAGCCGGACCACGAACACCGGCATGTCGTCTTCCAACCGGAGCTCATCATCAGGCGCAGCACCACTTCAACGACCGAGGCGACGACAAGCGCCGCCGCCGGGATCTCCGCCGCCAGCTAACCTGGCCCCAGGGTAATCCTGAGAGCCGTAGGCGATGTTGTCCCGGATGGTCCCGCCGAACAGCCAGGCGTCCTGCAGCACCATGCGCCTCCGCGAGCGCAGCTCGTACCGGGACATCAGCGCCACGTCCACCCCGTCCAGCGTGATCCGCCCGGCGTCGAGTTCGTAGAACCGCATCATCAGGGTCTTGCCCGCCCCGGCGGGCCCCACGATCGCCACCGTCTGCCCCGGCTCCGCCACCAAAAGGAGGACCCCGCCGGCGCGGCGGGGTCCTCCAGTGCGGGCTCAGCGCCCGTCAAGCCGATACGTTCCCTAGGGGATTTTGCTTTGAGCGGCTTCCGTGAGGAGCTGGCGGGCGTCGTAGTCGGTCAGGAACGCCTGGTCCTCGAGTTCCCGCACGCTGCCCTTCACTGTTTCCACGTAGTCGCCGTGGTTCCCGTACAGGCCGTCGATCACGGCCTGCGGGAGGGGCCGCTCGTGTCCGGCGATGAAGCAGAACGAGGCGCCGGTTGCGAGCTGCCGTACCAGGTGCTCGTCGGCACGTCGAGGAACGGCGAGCGCAGGCCGCCGCTGGACGTTGCCGAACTCGTCGAGCACCGGGGCGCCGTCGCGGCACGAGGATCGGGTCGGCGTGCGGCGGCGCGATGCCTTCCCGGACCCAGAGGTCGAGGTTGCGCAGCGCGGCGTCGAAGAAGATGCGAGCTGGGGAACCGGCTGCGCGGCCCCTCGTTGCAGGACATCGGGCGGCACGGCACGGCCGGCCTTGATGATGTCCGCCGACGAGGCGGAGAAGATGAGCTCGTCGGGCGTGGCGTGGGCGGCGCCGGCCATCTCGTAGTGGCGGTACTGGTCGGCCGGGGCGTCGCTGTCGGGACGGCGGGATCCGATGCCGAGCAGGTAGTCGGACTGCGACATGATCGTGGATGATCGGCACGCCGACGTTCTTGAACTGGCAGGCGCGGGTCGCCGACGGCCGGCGGCGGGCTCGCACTGGTTGATCGGGTACGGCGCCGACGAAGGCGCCGCCGGCCACGGCGACGATGTAGCCGTCGTAGATCGGGTTCGCCGTTGCGGACCGACGACGAGCGGGTGGATGGCGTTGATGTAGTCGACAGGAAGCCGCCGGTCTGCGAGTAGCCGAAGCCGTAGACGTGCTTGACCGTGGCTCCATGCCCGCGTGGCGCGCGCCGTCGCGATGGCCCCGCGGTAGCGCGAGCGGGTTGGCGGATCGTGGCTGCTTGAGCCACGCGCCGACCTGGCTGTAGATGTCCCAGACCAGCCCGTCCTCGGTGGTCCGGGAGCGGCACTCGGCAGGTCGACGGACGTCACCGGGTCTGGCAGTTGCGCGGGTCGTCGAGCGCCAGCGGGTTCGCGAACGACAGCGACGCCGTACCGCGTCCGGATCGAACTTCTTCAGCGCCAGCACGGCGATCGGCTTGGCGGTGATGCCGACCCAGGCGTCGCCGTTGGCGCACGATCTGGCGTGCGCCATCGCCCAGCCGATGTTGAGGTCGAACAGGTTCGACGGGTTGAGCATCTCGACGACGACGTTGCCGCTGAAGTGCGAGGCCTTCGCGGGCCGCCGCACGAGGATGCGCGTGGTGTACGGCGCGTCGGGCGTGCGGACCACGGCCGGGCCCGGCGCCGGCCAGGTGTAGACGTTGGCGTTGCCGCTGACCAGGTACTCCTCCTCGACGTAGCCGACCTTCGTGAGATCCTCCGGGACCACCTGGTGGTCGGCCGCACCGAACGGGTACGACTCGGCCGTCGAGGCGAGGGGGCCCTGCACGGTGGGGATCGGCGTCGCCCCGTCGGGTGCTGCGGCCTGCTCGGGCGAGGGCTTGGCCACGGCGGCGGCCGGAACGGCGGACAGGCTGAGTCCAGTGAGGGCGAGGGACAGCGTCAGCAGGATGGACGTTCGGGAACAGGGTCTCATGAATGCTCCTTCTCGGGACCGGGCTGCGCTGCCCGGCACGCTTCGCGTCACAGGCCTCGGTGCCGTGTGCCTTGCCGCGGGACCGGCGCCTGTTCAGACGTGACGACCGCCCAGCTGCGAAGCACCTCGACAGTAGGTAGGGCGGATCGCAGGGGTCAAGGGTGAGGCGCGAAAGTGCACTAACGTGCAGCCCGCTTCAGGTCCGCCGTGAACTGGCTGTTCGGAGCGCCCGAAGCTCAAGGGCTACGATTCGACCGATGGTTCCTGGGTTTGCTCTTCTTCCGATTCGGTAGCCGGCCCAGAACGCCAAAACGAGCAGCCCGGCGACGGCGACTGCCAGGCCGATCTGCGTCCCTTGACTTACAAAAGCGACGCCGTTCCCGGTGAAGACCTCATTGCTCAGCGGCGCGTAGGCAAACCAGCCGATCGTCTCCGTGTTCGCGTTGCTCCACGCGATGAAGCATCCTACAAGCACCGCGACCGCTCCCACCACGGGCAGGATGGCAGCAGAGAGTCGTGCCCGCTTCGGTCTTTCTTGTTCCCCGGATGCGTTGTCTTCCCCCATGCCGGGGAGTCTAACGGGGTTTTCCGAACCCGGCCGCGTAGGTGCCGGAAAGGTTTTTACATTTCGGAAACGCAGAAGTCTTTCCGCAAACAAAATTGCAGAGTACATTTAACGCAATCACACTTGCAGAGTGATCTGCGTTACAGAAGGGTTCCCCGTGAACAGCAATCGCCCCCGACGATGTCCGTACGAAGACATCAGCGGCGACCGGTCGGATCCCACGCCTGGCTCGGAGACGCGCTGCCGGACGTTCCGCTGTCCAAAGCCCAGAGCCGGGTGGTGGATGTCATCGCCCGCAATCCGCAGCTCTCCTCCTACGCGGACATCGCCGAGATCGCCCAGCGCGCTGACGTGAACAATTCCACCGTGGTCCGTACCGCCCAGCACCTCGGGTACCGAGGCTGGCCCGATCTCCAGCGGGAACTGCGCTCCCGGTACCTCGTGATGATCTCCACCGAGGACACCCTGACCGAGCACGGCGAGCACCGCAGTCCGCTCCATGACGCGCTCAACCACGACATCGAGAACCTGCGCCTGACGCTGGACTCCAACACCGCCGAGGACGCCGAGGCCGCGATCGCGGCGCATGGCCGCCGCCAAGTCCATCACCGTCGTCGGGCTTGGCTCCTTCGCCGGGCCCGCCAGCGTGATGGCCCACCTGGGCTCCACCATGGGCTACCCCATCACCCTGGAGAACCGCGGCGGCGTCCACCTCGCTTCCAGCACCAACACCCTGGGCCACGGGGACGTCCTGGTGGTCATCAACATGTGGCGCTCGATCCGGCAGATCATCGTCACCGCCGAAGCCGCCAAGCAGGCAGGCGCCACGGTCATCGCCATCAGCGACATGCGCCGCGGCCGCCTGGCCAGCCGCGGCTGACCACCTCCTGGTGGTGGCCTCGGAAGGCATCTCCTTCTTCCAGTCCGTCACCGCCGCGAACTCAGTGTCTACGGCCTGCTCGCGGGCATGGAAGCCGCGCATCCCGAACGCAGCCGCGCCGCCATCCGCCGCACCCAGCAGCTGTGGAAAGACCTGGACATCTACCTCGACTGATTGCCGCGAACCCCCAGACAGCCACCCACCACACGCAGACCCCAGGAGCAGTTCATGAACACCAACACAGACCGCCGCATAGCCGTCATCGGCCTCGGAGCCATGGGCGGCGCAATGGCCGCCACCCTGCACAAGGCCGGCTGGAACGTCACCGGCTTCGACCCGTCCGAGGCCGCCAGGACCGCCGCCGACGCAAACCGGCATCACCACCACCGCCAGCCTCGGCCGACCTCGCCGGGACCCCGTACGCGGTCCTGTCCCTGCCCGCGGCCAGCATCGTGGAAACCACCGTGCCCCAGCTCCTGGCGGCACCAGGAACCGTGGCGATCATTGACACCACCACCTCCGAACCGGCCACCAGCAAGCACATGGCCGGCCTTGCCGAAAGCGCGGGGCGCGGCCTTCGTGGACGCCCCGGTCTCCGGCGGCCGCGACGGTGCAGCAACGGGCATCGCTGAGCGCCTTCGTCGGCGCAACGGATGCCGCCCTGAAAGCCGCCGAACCCGTCCTGCTCGCCCTCACCGGCGGGAAGTACAGCCACATCGGCGGCCCCGGCAGCGGCAACGTGGTCAAGCTCCTCAACAACGTCCTGGCAGCGGCCAACCTGGTCTCCGTGGGCGAGGCCCTCGGCGTCGCCAAGGCCTACGGCATCGATCCCGCCACGGCAGCGGCCAGCATCAGCGAGCGCCTCCGGCGGCAGCAAGGTCTCAGCCAACATGTACCCCAACTGGGTGCTCAGCGGCACCCACGATTCAGGCTTCTCCCTGGGCCTGATGGCCCGCGACGCCGCCCTCGCCGTGGACGTCGCCGCGCAGATCGGCGAAAGCCCGGCCCTGCTGGCAGCCGTCGCCGGCCAGTGGCAGGACGCCCTGGCCGTGCTCGGGCCGCGCGCGGATTTCACCGAAATCGCCCGGACCGTCGCCCCCGCCATCACGCCCCGCCGGCGCCCCCGCACTCCAATACCCGCAACCGACCGCCGGCGCCTAAGCCTCCAGCCCACAAGGAACACCATCTTGAGCATCACCACAGCACCAACCATCGTCCTCCGCAGCCACCGCCCGGGCAGTCCTGGACGCCGCCTTCCCGGCCGGTCTCGGCGCCTTCGTTGACGGCCGCGTCGTTACCGGCAGCGGGGAGAGCATCACGCTCACTGCCGCCGCCACCGGCGAAGCCTTTCGCCACCTACGCGGACCCCGGCGCTGAGGGCGCCGACGCCATCCTGGAAAGCTCGACGGCGGGCGCCGCCGCCTGGGGCGGCTGAACGGCTTCGAACGGGCCGCCATCCTGCGCAACGTCAGCCGCGTCGTGGAAGCGCACGCCGAGGAACTCGCCATCCTCGAATCCGCCACCACCGGCAAGCCCATCCGGGACGCCCGGGTCGAAGCCGCCAAGGTGGCCGAAATGTTCGGCTACTACGCCGGCTGGGCGGACAAGCTGACGGGGCTGACCATTCCCGTTCCCGGGCACTGGCACACCTACACCGAACGCGTGCCGTGGGGCGTCGTCGTCGCCATCACGCCCGTGGAACGCTCCCCTGTTCACGGCCGGCTGGAACTCCGCCGCCCCGCTGGCCGCGGGCAACGCCGTGATCATCAAGCCGAGCGAGTTCACGCCGGCCTCCTCGGTCCGGCTCGCGCAGATCGCCCACGAGGCAGGCCTGCCGGCAGGCGTGTTCAATGTGGCCGCAGGCCTGGGCCAGACCGTCGGCGCGGCCCTGACCACCGACCGCCGCGTCGGCAAGGTCAGCTTCATCGGCTCCGTCCCCACCGGCCGCCGGGTCGCGGTCGCTGCGGCGCAGGCCGGCATCCCGGCGCTGCTGGAACTCGGCGGCAAGAGCGCCAACATCGTGTTCGCTGACGCAGACCTGGAACGTGCCGCAGACGGCGCCATCTCCGCCATCTTCTCCGGCGCAGGACAGTCCTGCGTGGCCGGATCCGGCTCCTGGTGGAGCGCAGCGTGCACGCGCGAGTTCGTGCGAGCTGGTGGCCGCCAAGGCGGCGCGGCTGCGGGTGGGCGACCCGCTGGACGCAGACACCGAGGTGGGCCCGATCATCACGCCGCAGCAGTTCGCCACCGTCAGCGGCCTGATCGAGGCAGGCATGTCCGACGGCGGCCGCCGCCTCACGGAAGCCGCGTTGCCGGAAGCACTGAGCGGCTCAGCCTTGAAAGGCGGCCACTGGGTGATGCCCACCCTGCTGGACGGCGTCACGCCCGGACGAACCGCCTGGAAACCACAGAGGTTTTCGGTCCCGTGGTGGGTGCGGACGCGTTCGATACCGAGGCGGAGGCGATCGCCCGCGCCAACAACACCAGCTTCGGCCTGGCCGGGGCAGTGTGGACCTCCGATGTGTCCCGCGCCCATCACGTGGCCCGCGAGGTCAAGGCCGGCACGTTCTGGATCAATGCCTACAAGACCATCCACGTGGCGGTCCCGTTCGGCGGCTTCGGGGATTCCGGCCACGGCCGCTCCTCCGGCCCCGGCGTCCTGGACGAGTACACGCAAACCAAGGCCGTGTGGGTGCCCACCCGCGCCGCCGGCTCCCCCTTCCCGTCGCTGTCCTACTAGGAGATTCAGGCATCATGACTGACACAACCACCGCGGCAGATGGAGCTGCGCGCTGCCCTGGCGGACGGCGTCGAACGCTGGAAGCCCCGGGTGGAGGCACTGGCCAAGGACATCCACGGGCTCAAGGAGGTCTCCTTCGAGGAGGTCCGGTCCGCGGAGGCGATCACCGCCCTGCTGGCGGAGGCCGGCTTCGAGGTGGAGCGCGGCACCGGCGGCCTGCCCACCGCCTTCACCGCCGCGCAGGAAGCGGCGACCTGACGGTCGCACTGTGCGTGGAATACGATGCGCTGCCGGGATATCGGGCACGCGTGCGGGCACAACCTGATCGCCGGCGCGTCCGTCGCCGCCGCACTGGCCCTGCGACCGTACGTGGACCAGCTGGGCATCACCCTCAAGGCCATCGGCACGCCCGCGGAGGAGCACGGCGGCGGCAAGGCCCTGATGCTGGAGCGGGGAGCGTTCGACGGCGTCGGGCCTGGCTTTGATGGTCCACCCGGTGCAGGACGGGGTCACCTACAACCCGGCCGGCACCAGCGCCCAGGCCGTGGGCCGGTACAAGGCCACCTTCACCGGGAAGGCAGCCCATGCCGCGGCGGCACCGCACCTCGGCGTGAACGCCGCGGACGCCGCCGTGCTCAGCCAGGTGGCGATCGGCCTGCTGCGCCAGCAGATCCCCTCCGACCACCGGATCGCCTGCTACGTGGCCGAGGCCGGGCACGTCACCAACATCATCCCGGAGAAGGCCGTGGTGGAGTTCGAATGCCGGGCCTTCACAATGCCTGAGTTCGAGGCACTGCTGGAGCGGGTGCGGCGCTGCTTCGAAGGTGCCGCGACCGCCACCGGAACCACGCTGGCGTTCGAGGACACCGAACCGCTGTACGAGCCGCTGATCCAGGACGACGACCTGGCCGCGCACTGGACCGCGGCCATGGACGCGTTTGGCAAGGACACGTCCCCGGCGGCCGGCCTCAGCGGCGGCTCCACGGACATGGGCAATATTTCCCAGGTCATCCCGTCGCTGCATCCGTGGCTGAGCATCCCCGGCGCGGACGTGCCCATCCATTCGCACGCGTTCGCCGCCCTGGCGGACACTCCCCGGAGGCGTACGGGGTGATGTTCGAGGCAGCCACCGCGCTGGCCTGGACCGTCGCCGCGGCCGCCTCAACCCCCACCCAACGATCAACGCTTCACCCACGCGGCGTACCGCCGTCGTACTCTCACCCAGGAAGGCACATCATGAGCACTCCCACCAAGGCAGCCCGGATAGACACGGCCGGCACCAGGCTGACCATCCCGATTGCCGCTTTGGCCTTCGTGATCGCCGTCGCGGTCCAGTTCATCGGCCAGGCCAAAATTGACCTCGGACATCGGCGCCATCATCATCTTCCCCATGGTGTGGGGCCTGATTCTGGGCCTGCTGGTCTCCGTCCAGAAGTTCAAGCCGCTGGGCCTCGACCTCCAGCGCGTGGCCGCCGCCCTGGTGGGCGTCGCCGTGCTGCTCCTGGTGGCCCGGCTGGCCTTCAACATCGGCCCCAGCCTTCCCAGCCTGCATCAAGGCCGGCCCGGCGCTGCTCCTTCAGGAGGTGGGCCACCTGCTGGGCACCATCATGCTGGCACTCCCCCTGGCTGTCCTGCTCCGGATGGGCAAGGCCACGGTGGGCGCCACGTTCTCGCTGGACCGTGAACCGTCGTTCGCCATGGTCTCGGAGAAGTACGGGCCGGACTCGGACCAGTACCGCGGCGTGCTGGCCATGTACGTCTTCGGCACGCTGTTCGGCGCCGTGTTCATCACGCTGCTGACCTCGCTGGTGGCCAACTGGAAGATCTTCGATCCGCTGGCCCTGGCCATGGGCGCCGGCGTGGGGTCCGGCTCCATGATGGCCGCGTCCGCGGCCAGCATCGCCGCCGCCTACCCGGCGGACCAGGAAGCGATCCTGGGCATGGCCGCCGTGTCCAACCTGATCACCACCGTCCTGGGCGTCTACGTCGGCATCTACATCGCGCTGCCGCTGGCAGACCGCTTCTACAAGGCGCTGACCCGCAAACAGGCGAGCCCGCGAGCTGCCGCCGTGGCCGCAGGCGCCGCCGCAAGTACGCAGTGCCGCCGACGTCGAGCGGGAGGAGGCCCAGGCCGAGGAGAACCGGCGGTTCCGCGAGCAGGTCGCCGAGTCCTCGGCTGCCATCAAGCTCCCGCTGTGGCTGTCCCTGTCCGTCCTGACGGTCCTGGGCATCGGCACCGCCGTCGGTGGCGGCCAAGGGGTTCAGCCTGTCGATCGTCGCCGGGTACGGAATCATGCTGGCCCTGGTCCTGGTCAGCATTGGGCTGTCGAAGGTCACCCGGAAGATCTCGGCCATCGTGCTACATCACCACCATCGGCGCCTACATTTCCAGCCCGTGGTTCTTCGGCGCCGCAGCTCTCACCACGGCCATCAAGACCGTCGACTTCCTGTCCATCGCCACGGTCATGCTGACGCTCGCAGGCCTGTCCCTGGGCAAGGACATCCCGCTGCTGAAGACCATCGGCTGGAAGATCATTCCGGTGGGTCTGGTGGCCATCACGGCGTCCTTCCTGCTCTCCACGGTGATCGCGGAGTTCGCCCTGGGGCTCTGGCACTGAGTTGGTTTTGCGGGTTCGCCTTTGCTGGGCGGCTTGAGCGGAGCGGACGACGGCGGGTGGGTTGCCTGCCGTCGTCCGCTTCGTTGAGGTCGGGTCGCTGCCGGTGGACCGACAGGCGTGCGTTTCCGCCACCGGAGCCGCGAACTGCGCAGTGACAGCGCGCAGCGGCCCTGTCCGCCCGGGCGCCGGACGTCAGCGTTGGACGGGGTCGCCGGCTCCCAGCAGCCGGGCGATCGCGGCACGGTCGGGCGCCGCTTCCCAGTCGCCAGGCGCGGTGCAGGCGACTGCGCCGCAGGCGGCGGCGGTGCGGAGACGCCCGCTGAGCGGCGCGCCGGCGAGGAGTTCGGCCAGGTAGCCAGCGACGAATGCGTCCCCGGCGC
Organism: uncultured Actinomycetota bacterium; assembly: GCA_963698285.1. Lineage (GTDB taxonomy): Bacteria > Actinomycetota > Actinomycetes > Actinomycetales > Micrococcaceae > Arthrobacter. The sequence continues at coordinate 13,326 of CAVOQF010000025.1, forward strand.
CGACCGTGTCGACGGCGTGCACGGGGAACGCGGGCTGTTCCGCGGCGCAGCCATCGGCAAAAGCGTAGCGCACCCTCGACTCCGAGCTTCACAACGGCCTGCGACGGGCCCAGCGCGATAATCGCCGCTGCCTGCGCGGCCGGCTCGCGTTCGCCCGTGAGTAGTTCGGCCTCATCATCGCCGGCGAAGACGACGTCGGCCCGGGCCGCGATCTCGCGGTACGCGGAGGTTGCCGTTGCGTGGTCCCAGAGCCGCGAGCGGTGGTTCACGTCGAACGACACGATGGTGCCGCCGTCGATCGCGGCGTCGATCGCGGCGTCCAGCGCAGCGCGCGGACCTGCACCCAGCGCGGCCGTGATGCCGGTGACGTGCAGGATACGAGCCTCCGCGAATGCGGGCGACGTCGAGGTGCTCAGGCCCCAGCCGGGAGCCTGCGCTGCCCGCGCGGTAGTACGCAGACAGCGCTGGAGCCCACCGCCGGGCGCTCCTTCAGCATGAGCGCGGTGGGCGCCGTCGGGTCGTGGGTCGCCGCGGAGGTGACACCCTCGGCGCGCAGTTCCCGCTCGACGAGGCGGCCGAGCGCGTCGTCGCCCAGTCGGCCCATCCACGTCACTGGGACGCCCAGGCGTGCGAGGCCGATTGCGACGTTGCTCTCGGCGCCGCCAAAACCCAGATCCATCGTCGGCACGAGCTCAAGCCGCCCGATCCGGGAGGCCACAAGCAGCCCCAGAGATTCACCGAGTGTGACGACGCTCATCGCTTGACCCCCAGGTCGGTCTCGGCCCGGAGCGCGACTGCTTCCCGGGCGGCCTGGGCGACAGCCTCGACCCCCGCGGTGACACGGGCGGGCGCGGCAATCCACGAGCCGCTGGCGGCGAACACGGCTGGATGCGCCAGATATTCGCCGAGATTCGCGGCGCTTACCCCTCCGCTGGGCATGAAGCGCACACCGGGGAAGACCGGTGCCAGCGCGTCGATCAGTGCGAGCCCGCCCGCGACGCCGGCGGGGAAGCAGCTTGAGTTGGTCAAGGCCGAGGCGGATGCCGCGTTGGATATCGCTCGGCGTCATCACCCCCGGCAGTACCGGAACGCCCGCGGCCAGGGCGGCTTCGACAATCTCCTCGTCGAGGCCGGGCGCGACGATGAACGCGGCACCGAGGTCGAGCGCGCGCCGCAGTTGCTCGCGGTCAAGCACAGTGCCGGCACCGACAAGCACGTCGCCGCGTGCGGCAATGCGCTCGATCGCGGCCATTCCACACTCGTTACGCAACGCCACCTCGAGCACCGGCAGGCCGCCGGCGACAAGGCCGTCGGCGAGCACATCGGCAGCCCGGGCGTCGTCGATGGTCGCTAGCGGGACAACCCCGCGCAACTCGAGCGTCATCGTGCCATCCATCCGCCGTCAACCGGCAGGGTAACGCCGGTGACATAGGCGGCCGACGGGCTCGCAAGGAACACGGTTGCGCCCTGTCAGGTCCTCGGCGCTGCCCCACCGGCCTGGCGGGATGCGCTCGAGGATGGCCTGCGAGCGGTCGTCGTCCGCGCGCAGCGCCGCGGTGTTGTCGGTGGCGATGTAGCCGGGCGCGATCGCGTTGACCGTGACACCGCGCGCCGACCACTCGTTACTCAGTGCCTTCACGAGGCCGGCGATGCCCGACTTCGCTGCGGTGTAGCCGGGCACGTTGATGCCGCCCTGGAAGCTGAGAAGGCTTGCCGTGAATACAATGCGGCCGTGGCCGCGCTCAAGCATGCCGGCTGCGACTGCCTGCGTGAGCACGAACTGGTTGCGCAGGTTCGACGTCGAGCACTTCGTCCCACCACTCGAGGGGATGCTCGGCCGCGGGCGATCGGCGGATGGTGCCCTGCGTTGTTGACCAGGATGTCGGCGCGATCCCGCACGGGCCTCGCCGAAAGCGGTGACGGCATCGCGGTCGCGGAAGTCAACAGCGTGACCTTCGAAGGCTCGTCCCAGCTCGCGCACGCGGGCTCCGATTGCGCCTCCGTCCGCCTCCTGGCTGGCCGACACTGCGATGATGTCAGCCCCCGCCTGCGCGAGTCCCTCTGCCATCGCGAAGCCGATGCCGCGGCGGGCGCCGGTGACGACGGCGGTGGTGCCTGTGAGATCGAATGAGACCGTCATGCCCTTGGCCCCCTGAACGTCGACGAGAATCTTCATTGCGGACGCTGAGAGCAGCGCATCGAACGCTTCCGCGGTGCTATCGAGGGGCACGATGCGGGTGATCAGGGCGTCTGCCGGAACGGTCCCGGAGGCGAGCAGCGCGATGGCGCGCTCGAAATCCTCGCGCTCGTAGACGCGGGCGCCAAGCACCTCGAGCTCGCGCCAGAAGATGCGATGGAGATCCACGGGCACCGGCTCGGGGTGGATCGCGACGAATACCACGCGGCCGCGGGTGCGGGCGTGCCGGGTGGCGTCGAGCGCGGTGCCGCGGGTGCCCGCGACTTCAAAGACGACGTCGGCTCCGGCGCCGCCGGTGCGCTCTTCGACGACGGCGGCGAGGTCGCCCTCGACGGGGTCTACGACGATCGCGCCCTGTTTTGCGGCGAATGCGCGGCGGTCGCCGTCGGGCTCCGCCAGGATGACCTCGGCGCCTGCAGCGCGGGCCACGATGGCGATGAGCTGGCCGATAGGCCCGCCGCCAATGACGACAGCGGTCTCGCCTGCAACGAGCCGCGAGCGCCGCACATCGTGCACTGCGACGGCCAGCGGCTCGACGAGCGCGGCGTGTTCGAGCGAGACGCCTTCAGGCAGCGGAACCACGAGGGATGCCGGCACAGTCCACTGCTCCTGGAGGGCGCCGGGCGAGTCGATGCCCACGAAGTCGAGGTGCTGGCAGATGTGCTGATGGCCGGCAAGGCAAGAAGCGCACTTTCCGCACCAGCGCAGCGGCATGACCGTGACCGGCTGCTCCAGCCCTAACGAGTCCACGTCCGGACCGACGGCACTGATGACCCCGCTCATCTCGTGGCCGATCACGGCCGGCATGGCCACGCGGGCATCCATATGACCCTGCACGATGTGCAGGTCCGTGCCGCAAATTCCGTTGTACGCGACTCGGATCGTCACTTCGCCTGCCGCAGGGGGCGTGGCCTCAACGCCGGCCACCTCGATCTTTTGACCGCCGATGTATCTGGCTGCTCGCACTTGCGTCTCCTTCGTCGCGCCGAATAAATAGTTACGGAACCATGTTCCACTTAAAGTTCCATCTGGTGCAACTAAGTTCTATTTGGTTATAGTCGTCTTCGATCGACCCGGTGGTGCAAGTCACACACCACTCACATTTACTCAACGAGGAGAAAATCATGCAGGGAAGAAGGATGCTCGCCGTTCTGGGCGCAGCCGCAATGACGGCAATGTCACTGGCTTCATGCTCGAGCGCCTCAGGACAAGGCGGCGGTACCGTCCTCCGCGTTGCCTTCAACCAGGACGCCAACCACCCTCAGGCGAAGGCGCTGCAGGAGATGTCGGATGAACTTTAAGGCCCAGACCGACGGCCGGTATTCGCTGCAGCTGTACACGGACGCAACGCTTGGCGACCAGGCCGCCACGATTGAACAGGTGCAGTCGGGCACCATCGACTTCGCCGTCGTCGCTGGCAGCCTGCTTGAGAATTTCGAATCAGACTTCTCCGTGGTCAACCTGCCGTACCTGTATGAATCGCCGGAGCACCAGATGAAGGTCCTTAACGACCCCGCGGTCACGGGGCCGCTCTACGACACGCTGAAGGATGACAACCTCCAGGTTCTTACCGCCTACCACGGGGGCGTCCGCAACGTTTATTCAACCGTCGGCCCGGTCAACAAGCCGGCTGACCTCAGCGGCCAGAAAGTCCGCGTCATTGGTTCGGACACGAACGTCCGCATGATGGAGCGGATCGGGCGGCGTCGGAACGCCGATGGCGCAGGGCGAGGTTTACACCGCGATCCAGTCCGGCGTTCTTGACGGGGCGGAGAACAACGAGCTCATCTACTCGTCGCTCTCGCATGACGAAATCGCCCCGTTCTACTCACGCACTAAGCACCTGATGATGCCCGACTACCTGGTGACAAGCCCCTCCGTGTGGGACCGCATTTCTGAAGAGGACCGCAAGATCTTCGAGAAGCTGTTCTCCACCTCGGTCGACACCGAGCTCAAGCTGTTCGGCACCGCCGTCGACGAAGCGGTCACCGCCGCTGAGAAGGCCGGCGCGAAGTTCAGCGACGCCGACGTCACGGCGTTTCCGTGAGGCCGCGCTCCCGCTGCATAAAGACCTGGTCAAGTCCGATCTCGCAAAGAAGGTTTACGACGCGATCGAGGCGGCTCGCGGCTGATGACCCGAATGAACATGACTACGGCCCGGGCGCGGCTTGACGGCACGCTCCGCGCGATCTGCGTCGCCCTGTCTGCGCTGCTGGTGCTGCTGGTTACCTGGCAGGTCTTCACCCGATTGGTCCTCGGCGCGCCCAGCGCATGGTCCGAGGAGGCCGCCCGGCAAACCTTCGTGTGGGTAAGCCTGATCGGAATCGCCATCGCCGTCGGCGAGAAGGCCGACGTCATCATGGACTTCCTGGTCGCGAAGCTGCCCGTGCCGCTCCAGCGCATCACCGACATCATCGCGTACCTCGCGACGCTCGCGTTCGTGCTGTATGTCATGGTGTACGGCGGGATCCAGCAGTCCATGCTCGCGTGGGGGCAGCGGAATCCGCTGCTGCCCCTCACGCAGGGTCAGCTCTACCTGGCGCTGCCCGTTTCGGGTGTGCTGCTGACCATTTACCTGATCATCCACATCGTCGGTACCTTCTCGAGCCGCTATGCCGGCCACGTGGAAACCGACGAGGACCTTGAGGCGGCTGCACTGTGATTGATCCCGGCACCATCAGCTTTATCCTCATCGGCGGCCTCGCGCTGCTCCTCGCGGTCGGCGCTCCCGTTTCCATCGCCATCGGGCTTCCGTCCGCCCTGTGCATGCTGCTCATCGTGGACTTCCAGCGCGGCGCCATCACCTCCGCACAGCAGATGATCGGCGGCACCAATTCGTTCGCCTTGCTCGCCATCCCGTTTTTCGTTCTCGCCGGCGTCATCATGAACAACGGCGGCATCGCCGAGCGGCTGATCAACCTCGCACGGGTGCTCGTGGGCCGCACGCCGGCGCCGCTGGTGCAAACGAACGTGATAGCGAACGCGATCTTCGGCTCTGTGTCCGGCTCCGCCGTCGCCAGCGCCGCCGCGGTTGGTTCCACCATGGCTCCCATGCAGCGCCGGGCGGGCTATGACCGCGCCTTCAGCGCAGCGGCGAACATCGCCTCGGCCCCGGCCGGCATGCTGATCCCACCAAGCAATACGCTCATCGTCTACTCACTCGCTGCCGGCGGCACGTCGCTTGGCGCGTTGTTCGTGGCCGGGTACGTCCCGGGCATTCTGTGGGCCCTGGCCTGTGCCGCCGTCGGCTTCGGCTACGCTCGGCGGCACCCCGAACTGCGGGGCGAGCCCTGGCCCAAGTTCTCGGTCTTCCTGGTCACACTTGGCAGAGCGGTACCGTCGCTGGGCCTGATCATCGTGGCGATCGGCGGTATTGTCGCCGGTTTCTTCACGCCGACCGAGGGTTCAGCCGTCGCCGTCATCTATTCACTGCTTCTCTCTTTCTTCTACCGCACCATTTCGTTCAAAGACCTTCCGAAGGTCCTGTTCGACGCCACACGCACCAGCGCGATCGTCATCTTCCTGATCGCGGTGTCGACGATCATGTCCTACGTCATGACCTATGCACGCCTGCCACAGTTGATCGCCGATTCGCTGTTTGGATGGACCGATTCGAAGATTGTTGTGCTGCTGATCATGATGCTGGTCCTGCTCTTGATCGGCATCCCGCTCGACCCGACGCCGGCGATCCTGATTTTCACGCCGATCTTCCTGCCCATCGCAGTCTCCTACGGCATCGACCCGGTCCACTTCGGCATCGTGATGGTCTTCAACCTCTCGATTGCGGTGATCTCCCCGCCGTCCGCGCCCGTACTGTTCGTCGGAACCCAGGTCGCGAAGGTCAAACTGGAACCCGTGATCGTCAAACTGGTGCCGTTCCTTGTGGTGCTCATCGCGCTGCTGTTCGTCATCGTCTTCGTCCCCCAGCTTTCCCTGTGGCTACCCGGCCTCATGGGTCTGCTCTAACTACTTCTGAAGGAACACCATGACCGCCGTCTACGGCCCAACATCCCCCGAGCAGATCCCAGGCGCCACCCAGCAGCAGCTGCGCGACCGCTACCTCATCGAGGATCTATTCGTTCCCGGCAGCGTCCGAACCGTTGTCACTCACTACGATCGGGTGGTGGCGGTTGGCGCCGTGCCGACCGATGCTCCCCTCGGGCTCGAGGCCGTGCCGGAAATTCGCAGTGAGCAGTTCCTCGATCATCGCGAGATCGGGATCGTCAACATCGGAGCGGCGGGTGCGGTGCACGCAGACGGTGAGCGTCATGTCATGCCCACCGGCGCGTGCCTGTACCTGGGCCGCGGGGTGAAGGACGTGGTGTTCGAGTCAGACGACGCCGGGACTCCCGCCCGCTTCTATGGCTTCTCGGCCCCCGCACACGCCACGTACCCGACGGCGTTGGTCGCCCCCGGGCAGGGCACCGTCCGCGAGCTCGGGGATCCGCTGACTTCGAATCGCCGAACCATTAACCAGTACATTCACCGCAGACGGCGTGCGCAGCTGCCAGGTGGTCATGGGCGTCACGCAACTCCACCCCGGCAGCATGTGGAACACGATGCCGCGCACACTCACGACCGCCGCACGGAGTTTTACGTCTATTTCGATGTACCGGAAGACGCCCGCGTCGTGCACCTCATGGGGGAGCCGTCGGAAACCCGTCATATGCTTGTTGGCGACGGGGGTCTGGTGCTCTCACCGTCGTGGTCGATCCATTCCGGGGTTGGGACCTCTAACTACTCGTTCGTGTGGAGATGGCCGGGGAGAACCAGGCCTTCGACGATATGGATGGCGTCGCGATTGCTGAAGTGAGATGAGATGATGCGGGTCATGACCAGGGAACCCATGGAGCTCGACACGAGCCCGGCGCCGTCTATGGGCGCGAGTGAGAAGACGTTGCGGGTGCTGGAGGCCGCTATCCTCCACGCCCGCTTCGCTCGACATCGTCGAAGAGACCAAGCTGCCGAAGGCGACTGTGCACCGCATTCTCGCGACGCTGGCTGAGTTGAAGTTCCTCGCAGGCGATAGCGACCGCGGGTACCACCCCGGCTCCCGTCTCCTCGGCATTGCTGGCCGGGCCATCTCCCGGCTCGACATCTCCTTCATCGCCGAACCGATCGTCGAGGAGCTGGTACGGGAAGTTGACTGCACGGTTCACGTCGGCGTGGCCAACGATTTCGAGATGGTGTATGTCATCCGCAAAGACTCGTCAAAGCCGTATCGGATGGCTTCGCGAGTAGGGTTGGCGATGCCGATGCACTGCTCGGGCATGGGCAAGGCGGTCATCGCGAGCTGGACGCCCGAGCAGGTGGACCGGCTGATTGCCGAGGTGGGCCTCCCGGCCCGCACCGATAAGACCATCACGGATCCTGAACAGCTGCGCGCCGAGCTCGCGGCCGTGCGTCAACGCGGTTATGCGCTCGATCTCGGTGAGAATGAGCGCGGTACGGTGCATTAGACTCCGATCCGGGACCACCTCGGCCGGGTCATGTATGGCCTGTCGATCTCATCGCTTGAGCTCGAGTACCCCGGCTCCACGATTGAACAGTTCGCGCCGCAGGCAATCGCCGCGGCCGAGGCGATCTCTTCGAGCCCTGGGGTCCCCGGCAGACCGCGCAAGCGCCTAGCGCGGTAGGAACGCGACTCGGCCAGAAGCTCCAGCTGTGAAATCGGAGGAGGCCGGGAACCAGCCCGGGGGACGTCCGCGGGCTGGTGGCTGACCTCAGCCTAATCGCCATAGACCCCTTCAGCGCGGCCGGGATCGGTGGGTCTTCTGCCTTCAAGCTGCGCACGGTGATCTGGGACTTCGCCGGCGAACCCATCCCCGAGGTCCTCCTGGCGGACATCGCCCCGCTGGCCGAGGCGGTCCCCTGCAGAGCTGGCGGAGCTGCTGACGACGATTAGGTGGCGGCCCTGCAGCGCCGCGTCCAGCGGGGGCTGCGTCCGCGGGCCCTGCCGGTGGACCGGACGGGCATGGGGACCCGGGCCGCTGGCCTAAGGGCCCGCTCGCCGATAGCGAGATCTATGTAAAGCTAATCCGAGTTTTGGGTCTGTGAACTCTTCAGCGCCAGGATGCATCGATTGGCAAAATCGCACTTCTGCACGTCAGTCAGGTCCTTAGCGCTCAAGTCTGACAGGGCGTAATCGGGAACATCGCCAGGGAAGAGAAAGGGTCGGCCGACGGATGAAGATCGTCACAGCCCCGCCAGCGGCAAATCGAAACTCTTGCTCCCTAAATACAACGTCGTAGGTGACGTCAGCTCCGACCCATTCGTTGAATGACACATACCCCGCGGCGGCATCGGCGAGCGTTCTCCCGTCAACTATGCGCTCCGATAGGAAGCCTCCATAGTTTTCAAGTTCAACAATCCAAACACAGAAGGAAGTCATCAGGATAAGTTCGGGCCTCGCGAGGGTTGTCGCAAGTGGCTCGTTGCGCACCTCCTCAACCCAGTGCCGCGCGACATCGGCGTACAGACTTTGGATCTGAGCCTGACCTCGACCGCCGGAGCGTTTGATGGCATACGCGCTGGCGGTGAGGAATTGGTACCCAAAGCGCGAGATCACTTTCTCCGCCACAAGGTTCGTCTCGAGCGCGAGGAAGATCTCCCTCGCAAGCCAGCGCTCGGCCGCTGAGATGCGGAGGTGTGCGTTTTTGCGATTGCTCTTAGCTCCGAGCAAATATTCTCTACGTAATCCAGGGTGACGGGTGACGTTGTCCGAGCGGAGTTACGCAGATTTCCCACGACCTCGAGCGCGAGTGCCGACCGTTCCTCATCCTGCCCGAGGATGATGGTTTTCAAAACAGCAATGTCTTGACTGCTGACGAGTCCGTTAGCAAGTTCGTTCAATGCCTTCTGGGTTTTTCGCTCGCTCACATCGTTTTCTGCGAGTCCTACCTGGAAATAGCGGTCGAAGTATCGCGCCTTCTGCATCCGTCCTTGTCGGCCTGCCAGCGCACCCATAACGCCCATCGGTTCGAATAGATAACTGACTGCATCCTGGACCGGCTTGGCGTGTCCGCGCGCCACCAATGAGCCTATTCGCTTCATCCGCTGTTGTTGTGTTTCAGCGGAATCACTTTCTCGCCACGAGAGGTAATAGTCGGCATTCAAACGGACGTCGTCCCATACCTGGTGGTGGGCAATGCGCAGCCAGGTCAGCGCAGTGAAATCGAACGCGTCAACCTCTGCCGCAGCTACCAGCTCCGAAAGACTATGCATCTGCTCGCGCAGGCGCTCTGCTGCTCGGGGAGTTTCCAGTCCGGAGGCAAGGATTTTGACGAGCTCCTCGCGATGCTCTGCGTGTAGGCCGCCTGTAGTTTCGTCGGGTGGGCTGACATCGTGAGGATCTGCCTGCTCCACCGCCGGCGTACGACCATGGGTGTTGGCGGAACCTCGAAGGGATACTGAACGATTTTCTCCATGAACTCAGAGCTTTCGCCATTCGGACCCACCGAAGCGAGAACAGATTCGATCGTGGCTTGGTCGTAGGCCATGAGGTAATGCACATTGGCGAACCGCCCGAGAAGCCGCACTACGCGCAGCAGTGAGCGCAACTCATGGCCGTCGAGCCGGTCGACATCGTCCACGATCAGCGAGTACCGCGATGATGCAGCTCAGCGGTATCCATCGCTGGCTTGCCGAACCTGAATGCCAAGCCGGCCTCTTTGTAAGTGCAGCGATCGCTTCTGTGGTTACTGAGGAAATTGCGTCGCCTACCACTGGGATCATCTTCAGCATGGGCGTCCCGAACCGCGAGTATGCGGCGAGTTTCTCTTTCACTGACGGTGATTTGGGGAATGCTTCTGCGAGAGCTGAGACGAATTCTGTAGTGATAGATCCGACATCGGCTACGGACCATGGACTGAACCAAACGCTCTTCCATTCATCCAGCTGCCCGACTATTTCTGTCAGTAGCGTCGTCTTGCCGCTCCCCCACGGGCCTACTAGGCCGAAAACTGTCGAACTCTGGCCGTCCACGCAAGAGTCAAGGCGTGCGGCGACTGCACGAGCAAATTCAGTGCGACCGGCGATGTCGGTTTTTGGACGCGAGTCATCAGTCCATGGCTGGGATGTTGATCTGTCAGTCACTGGCAAACAGTCAACCATCGACTGCCGGTGTTGCCTTGAAAGCCGGGAGCCGCGTCCAAAACTAGGCAGCCGAGGGAAAATCCCGATAAGCGACGATATGTAAACCCCATCCTCTCGGCAGGGAGCCATACGATGCCCAGCGCCCTTAGACCTCCGCCACCGGAGCCGCGAACTGCGCCGCGTACAGCCGCGCGTACGCCCCGCCGGCCTCCAGCATCAGGCGGTCCCCTGCTCCACGATCTGGCCGGCCTCCATCACCAGGATGAGGTCGGCGTCGCGGATGGTGGAGAGCCGGTGGGCAATGACGAACGACGTCCGGTCGGACCGCAGCGCGCTCATCGCCTTCTGCACCAGCACCTCGGTCCGGGTGTCCACCGACGAGGTCGCCTCGTCCAGGATCAGCACCGACGGCCGGGCCAGGAACGCCCGGGCAATGGTCAGCAGCTGCTTCTCCCCCGCCGAGACGTTGCCGCCCTCGTCGTCGAGCACGGTGTCGTAGCCCTGCGGCAGGGACTTCACGAACCGGTCCACGTACGTCGCCTTCGCCGCCTCCAGGATCTCCGCCTCGGAGGCACCGGGCCGGCCGTAGGCGATGTTGTCCCGGATGGTCCCGCCGAACAGCCAGGTGTCCTGCAGCACCATGCCCATCCGCGAGCGCAGCTCGTGCCGGGACATCAGCGCGACGTCCACGCCGTCCAGCGTGATCCGCCCGGCGTCGAGCTCGTAGAAGCGCATCATCAGGTTCACCAGCGTGGTCTTGCCCGCCCCGGTGGGCCCCACGATCGCCACCGTCTGCCCCGGCTCGGCCACCAAAGACAGGTTAGAGATCAGCGGCTTGTCCGGCGAGTACGCGAAGGACACGTCCTCGAACACCAGCCGCCCGCGCGTGGTCTCCGGCTTCAGCGGCAGCCGGATCGGCGACTGCTCCTCGGTGTCCAGCAGCTCGAACACCCGCTCGGCCGACGCCACGCCGGACTGCAGCAGGTTCGCCATCGAGCCCAGCTGGGCCAGCGGCTGGGTGAACTGCCGCGAGTACTGGATGAACGCCTGCACATCGCCCAGCTGCATCGCCCCGGACGCCACCTGCAGCCCGCCCACCACGGCGATCCCCACATAGACCAGGTTCCCGATGAACGTCATGGCCGGCATGATCAGCCCGGAAATGAACTGCGCGCCGAAGCTGGCCTGGTACAGCTCCACGTTCTTCTGCCGGAACGTCTCCTCCACCTCGCGCTGCCGGCCGAACACCTTCACCAGCGCGTGCCCGGTGTAGGTCTCCTCGATCTGGCCGTTCAGCTCGCCGGTGTTCTTCCACTGCGCCACGAACAGCTTCTGCGAGCGCTTGGCGATCACCGCCGTCGTCACCAGGGTCAGCGGAATGGTCACCAGGGCGATGATGGCCAGCGTCGGCGACAGGATCACCATCATCACCAGCACCCCCGCCACGGTCAGCACCGAGGTCACCGCCTGGCTGATGGACTGCTGCAGGCTCTGGGAGATGTTGTCGACGTCGTTGGTCACCCGGCTGAGCAGCTCGCCGCGCTGCACGGTGTCGAAGTAGCGCAGCGGCAGCCGGTTGATCTTCGCCTCGATCCGCTCGCGCAGCCGGTACACGGTCCGCTGCACCACGCCGTTGAGGATATATGCCTGCATCCACATGAACGCCGACGCCAGCACGTACAGCACCAGCGCCCACAGCAGCACGGAGGACAGCGCGGCGAAGTCGATCCCGGTGCCGGGCGTCAGCGCCATGGCGCTGAGCATGTCCGCCTTTTGGTTCTCCCCCGCGGCCCGCAGCTGCGCGATCAGCTGCGCCTTGCTCACCCCGGCGGGCAGCTGCTTGGACACGACGCCGGCGAAGATCAGGTTGGTGCCCTCGCCCAGCAGCCGCGGCCCGATCACGGACAGCGTCACGCTCACGACGGCGAGGGCCAGTACCAGCGTCAGCCAGATCCGCTCGGGGCGGAGTTCGCCCAGCAGCCGCTTCGCGGACGGGCCGAAGTTCATCGCCTTCTCCGCCGGGATGTTCATCCCGGCGAACGGGCCGCCGTGGCCGGGGCCGCCGCGCGGGCGCGGAATCCGCAGCGGGGCCTCCGTGGCCGGCGCCGGCACCGGCCGGCGTCCCGCCGGCTCCGGCGGCTCGCCGCGCCTGGGACTCGACCTTGCTCATACCGCCTCCTCCGCCGCGAGCTGGGAGTTCACAATCTCGTTGTACGTCGGCGACGTCTCCAGCAGCTCCTCGTGCGTGCCGTGCGCGACGATCCGGCCGTCGTCGAGCACCAGGATCTGGTCCGCGTCCACGATGCTGGACACCCGCTGGGCGATGATCACCAGGGTCGCGCCGGCGGTGTGCTGCCGGAGCGCCTGCCGCAGCCGGGCGTCCGTGGCGGTGTCCAGCGAGGAGAACGAGTCGTCAAAGATGTAGAGCTCGGGCCGTTTCACCAGCGCCCGGGCAATCGCGATCCGCTGCCGCTGCCCGCCGGAGACGTTGGTGCCGCCCTGCGAGATGGGCGCGTCCAGCCCGCCCTCCATCTCGCGGACAAAGTCCTCCGCCTGCGCGATGGACAGCGCCCGCCAGAGCTCGTCCTCGGTGGCGTCGGGCTTGCCGTAGAGCAGGTTGCTGCGGACCGTGCCGGAGAACAGGTAGGGCTTCTGCGGGACCAGGCCGATGTGCCCCCAGAGCAGGTCCGGGTGCAGCTCGCGCACGTCCACGCCGTCGATCCGCACCGAGCCGGAGGTGGCGTCGAAGAGCCGCGGCATCAGGTTCACCAGGGTGGTCTTGCCCGAGCCGGTGGCGCCGATGATCGCCGTCGTCTGCCCGGCGCGGGCGGTGAAGCTCACGTCCGAGAGGACCGGCGCCTCGGCACCCGGGTAGGCGAATCCGACGTCGCGCATCTCCAGCTCGCCGCGGGCCGGCGCCGGACAGGCTGACCGGGTGCTCCGGCGGCCGGACGCTGGATTCGGTGCCCAGCACCGCGCCGATCCGGTCCGCGGAGACGGCGGCGCGCGGGATCATGATCGCCATGAAGGTGGCCATCATGACGGACATCAGGATCTGCATCAGGTAGCTCAGGAACGCGATCATGGTCCCCACCTGCATGGAGCCGTCCTCGATCCGGAACGCGCCGAACCAGATCACGGCCACGGAGGAGACGTTGAGCACCAGCATCACGGTGGGGAACGCGAGCGCCATCAGCCGGCCGGCGCGCAGCGCGGTGTCCGTGACGTCCTCGTTGGCGCGGCCGAAGCGGGCGGTCTCGATGTCCTCGCGGACGAAGGCGCGGACCACGCGGATGCCGGTGAGCTGTTCGCGCAGCACCCGGTTGACGGTGTCGATCCGGGTCTGCATCAGCCGGAACAGCGGCACCATCCGGGTGACGATCAGGCCCACGGCGATCAGCAGCACCGGCACGCTGACCGCGATCAGCCAGGACAGCTGCACGTCCTGCCGGACCGCCATGATGACGCCGCCGATGCTCAGCATGGGCGCGGTGACCATCAGCGTGGCGGACATCAGCACCAGCTGCTGGACCTGCTGGACGTCGTTGGTGGAGCGGGTGATCAGGCTGGGCGCGCCGAACCGGGTCACTTCCTGCTCGGAGAACTCCGCCACCCGGGTGAAGATCGCCCCGCGCACGTCCCGGCCCAGCGCCATCGCGGCCTTCGCGCCGAAGTAGACGGCGGCGATGGTGCAGGCGATCTGCAGCAGGGTGATCATCAGCATCACCCCGCCGACGCGCAGGATGTAGTCGGTGTCCCCGCGCGCCACGCCCTGGTCGATGATGTCCGCGTTCAGGGTGGGCAGGTACAGCGAGGCGATGGACGCCGCCAGCTGGAAGACGACGACGGCGAGCAGCAGCCGGCGCTGCGGCCTCAGGTATTCGACGAGCAGTTTCCAGAGCATCCGTACTCCCGAGCCACGCGTTCCGCCGAGTGATCCGAAGGTCAGTTTACGTCCCCGCGCTGGCCTTAGAACCTTCGCTGAGCTGCTGGTGGCGCCCTGCGCCGGCCCCCGCAAAGGCGCGCAGAATTTAGGTTCCCGGGTGTATTCGTAGCCGTTCGCAGAACGGATTGGTTACGTCTCAAAATTACTAAGCATGCTTGCTTCTTGGATTTATCCCGTGTTTAGTGAAACCCGACGATACGTCTACGGGCCGCGTCGCCCGTACCCGCATCCCCGAACCCTGAGGAATACAGAATGGAAGATACACTCAAGGCCGGCCTGGCCACCGTCGTGGAATTCGTTCCCAAACTGGCCCTGTTCCTGGTCATCCTGATCATCGGACTCCTGATCGCCAAGGCAATTTCGAAGGCGCTGTCCAAGCTGCTCCACAAGGTCGGCTTCGACCGGGCCGTGGAGCGCGGCGGCGTCAAAAAGGCCCTGGCCAACTCCGCGCTGGATGCCAGTGACATCATCTCCAAGATCATTTACTACGCCTTGGTGCTGTTCGTGCTGCAGTTCGCCTTCGGCGTCTTCGGACCAAACCCGGTCAGCACCCTGCTGGCCGCGATCATCGCGTTCCTGCCCAAGGTCGTCGTAGCGATCATCATTGTGATCATCAGCGCAGCAATCGCCGCCGCCGTCAAGACCCTGATCCAGGGCTCCCTCGGCGGGCTCTCTTACGGCAAGACCTTGGCCAACATCGCCAGCATCTTCATCCTGGGCATCGGCATCATCGCCGCCCTGAACCAGGTGGACATCGCCACCACGGTCACCACCCCGATCCTGATCGCCGTGCTGGCAGCCATCGTCGGCGTCGTCGTCGTCGGCGTTGGCGGTGGCCTGATCAAGCCCATGTCCGCCCGTTGGGAGCAGTACCTGAACAAGGCCGAGGAAGAAGCCCCGCGGATCAAGGCCGAGGCCCAGAACGCACGGCCGGCCACCGAGCAGATCAAGGACGCAGCGCAGAAGCACATGCCGGCTGACCGGCCTGCGGGCAACGGCGCGCACCGCTCCTGACCCGGCCCCGGACCGGCCCATGGGGTGGACCGGTCCGGGCGCATCCGGCAACGAAGTATCCGTCGCCGTTAAGTAGCACCCGCAGGAAAGCGCAAAGCCCCTGGAACATTGAACTGCTCCCCGAAAGTTGGACTGAGAAATCAGTTCTGACTTCCGGGGAGCAGTTTTATGCGTGCAAGTACTCCGTTATCCGAGGGGACTGCTGCCGCGAGGACGAACAGGGCGATCGCTGCCGGGATGGAAAGGTTGACGGGCCCGCGCAGGACAGCTAGGAGGCGGGATCGGCGTCGTGCTTTGCCGGCTGATGGCCGTCGGCGGCGGCGCGGACGTCGCCCTCTTCGTGCCCGCTCTTTTTCTTGCCAAACGGCAGCACTTTGAGCAGCGGTGTCAGGATCGCCATGACCACCAGGCCCCAGGCGAGACCGAGGACGGCCGAGCACAGGGTGTTCACGAGCCAGGCCAGGAAGCCGCCGAACACCGGGATCCCGGCGAAGGGTGCTCGAGGACGTGGACCAGGTCATACGGCAGGTGCCAGCCGAGGTCATAGGCCCCCTGCAGCATGATGTGACCGCCTACCCACAGCATGGCGACCGTCCCGACCACGGTGATCGTGGTCAGCACGGCGGGCATCCCCTTGACCAGCAGCGCACCGAAGCGCTTGGAGCCCGCGGAGTCCTTGGTGGTCAGGTGCACGCCGATGTCGTCCATCTTCACGATGAGGGCGACGGCGCCGTACACGGCCACCGTGATCGCGAGCGCCACTGCGACCAGGATGGACGCCCGAACCCACAGGTTTTCGGCCGCCACCTCGTTCATCGCGATGACCATGATCTCGCAGGAGAGGATGAAGTCGGTGGTGATGGCGCCCTTGGTGACCTTGGCCTCCGCCTCCGGGCCCCGGTCGACCGCCGGCGTGTCTTCCTCGGCCTCGTGGTGGCCGCGGAGCTTGTGCCAGACCTTCTCGGCACCCTCGTAGCAGAGGTAGGTGCCGCCCAGCATGAGGATGAACGGGATGACGCCCGGGATGAAGGCGCTGATGAGCAGCAGCGCCGGCAGGATGATCAGCAGTTTGTTCCGCAGCGAGCCCCAGAAGATCTTCTTGATCATCGGCAGTTCGCGGGACGGGTCCGCGCCGGACACGTACTGCGGGGTGACGGCGGCGTCGTCGATGACGACGCCGGCGGCCTTGGCGCCCGCCTTGGCCGCTCCGGCTGCGACGTCGTCCACCGAGGCGGCCGCAATCTTGGCCAGGGCTGCGATGTCGTCCAGCAGGGCGACGAGACCGCCGCTCACAGCGCGCCTCCGCAGGGCTCGACGGCGGACGGCTGGGCGAAGTTGCCTCGGTCAAGGCGCGTGATCGGCATGTTCGAATTATATGGTGGCGGGCAGTCCGTCGCTGCTGGACCTGGACCGGACCGGCTCGTAGCGTGTGGGCATGAGCATCAGACTTGAGAACGTCGGCATCGCCGTGCGCGACCTCGAGGAGGCAATCGCTTTCTTCACCGACCTCGGCCTGGCGGTCGTTGGCCGGGACACCGTCAGCGGCGAGTGGACGGACACCGCCGTCGGGCTTGACGGCAATCACGCCAACATTGCCATGCTCGAGACGCCGGACGGTCACGGCCGCCTCGAGCTCTTTGAATACCTCCACCCCGAGGCGATCGAGACGGCGCCCACCCGTCCCAACGAGATTGGCATGCACCGGGTCGCGTTCTCGGTCCCGGACCTCGGCAAGGCCCTGGAAATAGCCGCGAGGCACGGCTGTTATCCGCTGCGGGGCGTGGCGACCTACAAGGATGTCTACAAGCTCACGTACCTCCGCGGTCCCAGCGGCATCCTCGTGATGCTCGCCGAGGAACTGAAGAAAAACTGAGGCCGGTCCGGCGCGCCGGCGCCCGTCTTCCGGCGCCGTCGAGCTCGTCGTCGCCCTCGTCAGGCAACCCTGAGAACCCGCTGTGAAGGCCGCCCCGGAAACCTTTGCGATCCGGGTGGCGCGGGCGCACAAACGGGGGGAGGATAAGGGAACCGGGAGAGACCGCCCGGCCCGCACCGCTGGTGCGGCCGCCCCGCCACACCGCCGGGGCGTCACCGCACGAAACCACAGGCCCGCGTCAACAGGCGGGGCTGCACCACGCCCGCATGCCGGGCTGATCGAGGCTGCTGGGGCCTCGGACCTCCTCCCAGCGCTCATGCAGGAGACGCTGCGGAGCCGGTCCAGCCTGGGGCAATCCCTGAGAGCCACCGTGATCCGCATCCTCATCGCAGAAGACGAAGAACGCATCTCCCGATTCATCGAAAAGGGCCTGCGCGCCGCCGGCTATGCCACCACGGTGGTCGCGGACGGCATCACCGCCGTGGATTACGCCGCCGGCGGCGAATTCGACCTGCTGCTGCTCGACGTCGGGCTCCCCCGGCTGGACGGTTTTGCCGTCCTGGCCGCGCTTCGGTCCGCGCAGCTGGGCCTCCCCATCATTTTCCTCACGGCCCGGGGGTCCTCCGCGGACACCGTCGCGGCGCTGGAGGGCGGCGCGGACGACTACATGGTCAAGCCCTTCCGCTTCGAGGAACTCCTGGCCCGCATCCGCCTGCGCCTGCGCGACGGGGACAACGACGATCCGCCGGCGGCCGCCACCGTCCGCTACGGCTCCCTCGAACTGAACCTGCACACGCGCACGCTGAGGGTGGGCGACCGGACCGTCGACCTGTCGGCCCGCGAGTTCGCCCTGGCCGAGATGTTCCTGCACCATCCGGGACAGATCCTGAGCCGGCAGCAGCTCCTCAGCCACATCTGGGGCTACGACTTCGACGGCACCTCCAACGTCGTCGACGTCTATGTCAGCCAGCTGCGGCAAAAAATCGGGGCCGACCACATCGTCACGGCCCGCGGCGCGGGCTACCGCCTGAGTTAGGAAGGTGGCACATGACCTCCGTCCGCAGCATCGACGACGCCGGCCGGACCCTGCCGCCTGCCCCCGCAACGGCGTCGCCTGCGCCTCGCCTCGCCCGTTGCCTCCTCCAACGGCGACGCCGACCGCTCCGGCTGGAGCGACCAGGATCCACTCGGTGCGCTTCCGGGTGGTCGCCGCCATGCTGGTCATGATGCTGGCCGGACTCGTGACCGCCGGGATGGTCACCTTTGCCGTCCAGTTCCAGGAATCGGACGCCCGGGTGGACCAGGCCCTGCTGGAAAAGGCCAACGCGGTGGTCAAGCTGGTCCCCGCGGACAGCAGGACCGAGCAGGAAGCCTTCGACAAGGCACTCCACAAGGCCGCGGAGGACATCGAGCCCCGCAGCAACGAGGTGATGGCCGGGATCATCAACGGCAAAGTGGACTGGAGCGTGGACGGCAGCCCGGAGGAAAACCTCCTCGACAAGGCCATGTACCCTGCCGCCGTTGCCCTGCGGAGCGCCTCCGGTGCCGCCTTCGGCCACCTCACGGCCCACGGGCGGCCGTTCCGGAGTGTCGTCCTGCCGGTGAACGGCCCCGGCGAACGGGTCACGACGTACCTGTGGGTCGGCCGGGACATCAGCGACGTCAGGGAGCACCTGGCATCCTCGATCCACACCTATGCGCTGGTGGCCGCGGGGACGCTGCTCGCGGCCGCGGTGCTCGGCAGCGTGGTGGCCGGCCGGCTGCTGGATCCGCTCCGCCGGCTGCGCGAGGCCACCCGGGTGGTCAGCCACGAGGACCTCACCCAGCGGGTGGAGGTGCGCAACGGCTCCGACGACGTGACCCTGCTGGCGAAGACGTTCAACACCATGCTGGAACGGCTCGACGAGGGCGCCCAGCAGCAGCAGCGCTTCCTGGACGACGCCGGCCACGAACTGCGCACGCCGCTGACCATTCTCCGCGGACACCTCGAGCTCGTCTCCGTCGAGGACGCGGAGGACGTGGCGGCCACGAGGGACATGCTGCTCGAGGAGGTGGACCGGATGCAGCGCCTGGTCGATGACCTGCTCCTGCTGGCCAACGCCGGCCACCCGGACTTCCTCCGCCGGGAACCCGTCCCGATCAACGACCTGCTCCACCAGGTGATGGAGAAAGTCCACGTCCTCGCGGACCGGAACTGGGTCATCGACGAAACGGCGGACTGTGTTGCGGACGCCGACCCGCAACGGCTCACCCAGGCCCTCGCCCAGCTCGCCGCCAACGCCGTCAAGTACACCGGCCCCGCCGCGACGATCGCGCTCGGCAGCAGGATCGAACGTACGACGACGGCGGACGGCTCGCCGCTGCCGGGCTCGGACACCCTCCTGCTGTGGGTCCGGGACACCGGCCCCGGCATCGCCGCGGAGGACCGGCAGCGCATCTTCGAGCGCTTCGGCCGGGCCCGCACGGGCCGCGGCCAGGAAGGGTCGGGACTCGGCCTGGCCATCGTCACGGCCATCGCGGAGGCGCACGGCGGCACCGCCACCGTCGAATCCGAACCCGGCCAGGGAGCCACCTTCCTGGTCCGGATCCCGCTGCAGTCCGTGGAGGCCCGGCTCTGAGCGGCCGGCGTCCGGCCGCCCGCCGCGGCCGCCGCCCGCCCGCACCAGCCTGCCCGCGCCAGCGCGGCACCGGCGTCGGGGGTTCATGAAAAATCCTTAATCCTCTCCTCATCCGCCCCTCACCCTCGGGGCCGCATGCTTGGTCTAGGACCAAACCCGCGGATCTTGGAGAGGACTGCTGTGGAGCCTCTGCGAATAGTGCTGTACTCCCACGATTCGGTGGGACTGGGACATGTGCGCCGCAACCTGGCACTGGCCCACGCGCTGCACAACCAGCTCCCCGGGCTCACGGACCGCCCGGTCACCGGCATCCTCATCACCGGCACCGCGCACGCCCCCGCGTTTCCCGCGCCGCCCGGCTGGGACTGGCTGCTCCTCCCCGGCGTCGGCAAAGGTCCGCAGGGCTACCGGCCCCGCAACCTGGACGTGCCCATGCCCGAACTCGTGCTCCCTGCGCGCCACGCTGCTGCAGGCCGCGCTGGCCGGCTTCCGCCCCGACCTGGTGATCGTGGACCGCCACGCCACCGGAGTGCACCGCGAACTTGAAGCCGCGCTCCGGCGTGCCCGCTCCGACGGTCCCGTCCGCGTGGTGCTGGGACTCCGCGAAGTCCTGGACTCGCCCGACGCTGCCTTCACCGAATGGGCGCGCTTCGGCGGGCCCAGGATGGTCCAGGACCTGTTCGACGCGATCTGGGTCTACGGCGACCCCGCCGTCCACGACCCGGTGGAGGCCGGCGAAATCCCGTTCTCGCTCCGGAAGCTCATCCGCTACACCGGCTACCTCGCCGCCGGCCGGCCCGCGGTGTCCGGCACGAACTGCATGCCCGGACCCTACGTGATGACCACCGTCGGCGGCGGCTCGGACGGGCACGCCCTGGCCAGCATCGCCGTCGCCGCGCCGCTGCCCGCACGGGCTCAGCCACCTGATCGTCGCCGGCCCGCAGATGCCGGCCGAGCGAGCTCCACGATCTCCAGCGCCGCGCCGGGCCCGGAGTCACGGTGGTGCCCGCCGTCGAGGACATCGTCTTCCACATCCGCCACGCCGGCCGCGGTCATCGCGATGGGCGGCTACAACACGGTCTGCGAGATCCTGAGCACCAGCGTTCCCGCCCTGATGGTGCCCCGCAACCAGTCCCGCGCCGAGCAGCGCATCCGGGCCACCTCGCTGGCCCGCGCCGGCTTCCTGGACCAGCACGACATCGAGTCCCTGACCCCGGAGTATCCTCGCGGGCTGGCTCCGCGCCAGGCTCGGCTCCACCATGGACCGGCGCGCGGTGGTCCTGGACGGACTGATCCGCGTCCCGCAACTGGCCGCGGAACTGCTGCAGCCGGTCTTCCGGGCGCAGGAGAACACGGCGGCAGCCAGCCGCCTCCCGTCGAAAGTGCCTCCCGTGTTGCCGTCTGAGCCGGGGATCGGCTACGTCCTCACCGTGTATCCGCGGTTCTCGGAAACCTTCATCGTTTCCGAGATCCTGGCGCGCGAGGCCGCCGGCGACCGGATCGAAATCTTCTCCCTCCGCCCGCCCAGCGACCCCCGCTTCCACCCCGAACTCGCCCGGGTCCGGGCGCCGGTGACCTACATCGAACGGACCCCGAAGACGTCCGAGGTGTGGGACTTCTTCCGTGCGGCGTGCGAGGCCGGGCTCGCCGACGCCGTGGCCCGGAATTTCTCCGAGCTCGCGGCCGCCAAACCGGACGACGCCGTCCAGGCCATCAACCTGGCCGTTGCCCTGCAGCACCGCAACCTCCGGCACCTGCACGTCCATTTCGCCTCGGGCTCCACCAGCGTGGCGCGGCTGGCGTCCGCCATCACGGGCATCCCGTATTCCTTCACGGCGCACGCCGTCGACATCTTCCACGAATCGGTGGACCGCGAGGATCTCCGGGTCAAACTGGAGCAGGCCCATCATGCCGTGACCATCAGCCGCTTCAACCTGCGCTACCTGCGCCGCCAGTTCCCGGCGTCGACGTCCCGGCTCCACCTGGTGCGCAACGGCCTGGAGCTGGAACGCTTCCCGTACCGGGATCCGCGCCCGCCCGGAGCCACGGTGCGGATCGCCGCCGTCGGCCGGCTGGTGGAAAAGAAGGGTTTCCAGCATCTGCTGCCCGCGGCCGCCCGGCTCGTGGAGCAGGGCTTCAAACTGGACCTGCGGATTGCCGGCACCGGCGTGCTGGCCGAGGAGCTGGCGGAGGGGGTTGACCGGCTCGGGCTGAACGGGCACGTGCGGCTGCTGGGCCCCCAGACCCAGGACCAAATCCATGACCTGCTCCACACCTCCGACGTGTTTGTGGCACCGTGCGTGGTCGGCGCCGACGGCAACGCGGACGGAATGCCCACCGTCCTGCTGGAGGCCATGGCCACCGGCGTCCCCTGCATCAGCACCACGGTCACGGGCATCCCCGAGGTGGTCCGGAACGGCTCCACGGGCATCCTGGTCCGGCCCGGCAACCCCGGCGCCCTGGCCCGGGCCATCGCGGCGCTCGGCTCCCCCGGCGCGGACCGGGTGGCCCTGGCCCGCACTGCCCGGGCCCTGATCGAGCACGACTTCGACGTGCACCGCCAGGCGGACCTGCTGCGTTCCCTCTCCCTGCCGGAAAGGAGGGTCGCCTGATGCGCGTCGCCTATGTCTGCGCCGATCCCGGCGTGCCCGTTTTCGGCACCAAGGGATCCTCCGTGCATGTCCAGGAAATCGTCCGGGCCTGGCAAAACACCGGCGCCACCGTGACGGTCTACTGCACCCGGAACGGCACCGACCGGCCCGCGGACCTGGCGGACCTCGACGTCGTCGAAGTGCGGCCGGAATCCGTCCCGGGACCGGCCCGGGAACGGGCCGTCCAGGACGCCGCGCTGTCCCTCGTCGACGAGGTCCTGCGCCACGGCTGCGGGCTGGTCTACGAACGCTATTCGCTGTTCAGCCCGGCACTGTCCGTGCTGGCCCCGCGTCCTGGACATCCCGTCGGTCCTCGAGGTCAACGCCCCGCTCATCGAGGAACAACAGCGCTACCGGCAGCTGCTGGACGTCAGGAAGGCGGACACGGTGCTCCGCCGCAACGCAACCACCGCCGACGTCGTGGCCTGCGTCTCGGAACCGGTGGTCCGCTGGGTGCGGGACCGGGTACCCGACCGCCCGGACCGTGCTGGCTCCGAACGGCGTCAACGTCGACCGGATCAGGCCGCGGCGCCCGGGCCGGAGCCACCCCGACCACTTCACGGTGGCGTTCGTCGGAACGTTGAAGCCCTGGCACGGGGTGCCCGGCCTGCTGCACGCGGTTGCCCTCGCCAACGAGCGGACCGCCCAGGCCGACCACCGCTGGGCAGTGGAAGTGGTGGGGACGGGCCCGGCCGGGCGGACCTCGAACGCCTCGCCGGATCCTGGCGGTGGACGCGCACTTCACCGGCGCGGTGCCGCCGGCGGACGTGCCGGCGCTCCTGGCCGACTGCGACGCCGCCGCCGCCCCGTACCCGCCGGAGTCCGCCGGCGAGGACGATTACTTCTCGCCGCTCAAGGTCTATGAGTACATGGCTGCCGCGCTGCCCGTCATCGCGAGCGCCGTGGGCCAGATCCCGTCCATCCTCGAGGACGGCCGCACCGGAATCCTCGTGCCCGCCCGGAGAACCCGGGCCGCTCGCCGACGCCCTCATCAGGCTCGCCGAGGACCCGAATCTCCGCAAACGGCTCGGGGACGCCGCCCGCACCGACGCGGTGGAGCGATACAGCTGGGACGGCGTGCTCTCGCACATCACCGCGGCACTGCCGCCGGCCCGGCGACTGGCCGTGCGATGAGCGCCAAGCAAGCCGGCACTCCGGCCTGCGCCGCACCCTTCGCTGCGTCCGCCCGCACCTGCGCCAGCACCGGCTGCGGATCATCGGTGGGATTCGTGGCCCTCGCCGCGGATGTGCTGCTTCGCCTGCTGGAGCCGTGGCCCGTGAAGCTCGTGATCGATGCGGTGACCCACTCCCTCGGCGCCTCCATCCCCAAGCCGGGGCCCCGGCTGGACGCCAGCGCGGAGACGCTGCTGCTGTGCGGCGGCGCGGTCGTGGCGATCAGCCTGGTGCGGGCCGTTGCCAATTACTAGTCCGCGGTCTCCTTCGCGCTCGTGGGTACCCGGGTGGCGGCCGACTTGCGGGCCCGCACCTTCCGCCATGTCCAGGGCCTGTCGATGCGCCACCACACCCGGGCCTCCTCCGGCGACACCGTCCAGCGCCTCGTCGGCGACGTGTCACGGCTGCAGGAAGTCGCCGTCACCGCCGGGCTGCCGATGCTGGGCAACATCGGTCACCCTGGTGGCCATGACCATCGTCATGCTCTGGCTGGATCCGCTGCTGGCCCTGGTCGTTCTTCGCCGCGATCGGGATCTTCGCCTTGCTGTCCCGCCGCAGTTCCGGATCGATCACCAAGGCGGCCGGCAGGTCACGCAAGGGCGAAAGCGCGCTGGCCACCACGGCTTCGCAGACCTTCAGCGCCATGCGCGAGGTGCAGGCGTACGGACTCGAGGACACCATCAGCACGCAATTTCCGCAAGAGCAACAAGGCCGCCCTGGGAACGGGGGTGGTCGCGCTGCGGCTGGCCGCCGGCCTGGAGCGGCGCACCGACGTGCTGATCGGCGTGGCCACCGCCGTCGTCCTGGCCGGCGGAGGCTGGCGGGTGTTGAACCACTCGCTGACCCCCGGGGACCTGGTGGTCTTCCTCATGTACCTGAAAACCGGGATGAAACCGCTCAAGGACCTCGCGAAACAAACCGGCAGGATCGCCCGGGCCACGGCCTCCGGCGAGCGGGTGGCGGACCTGCTCGAGGCCCAGACCGACCTCCCCGAATCCCCCGACGCGAAGCCGCTGGCCAGCGCCGCATCCGGACATCGCCTTCGAGGACGTCGACGCCGGCCACGGCGAGGGAACGGACGTGCTGCACGGCATCAACCTCGTCATCCCGGCCGGGGAACACGTGGCCATCCTCGGCCCGTCCGGGGCGGGCAAGTCGACCCTGGCCAGCCTCATCCTGCGGATGATCGACCCGAGCTCCGGGACGGTCCGGGTGGGCGGCGAGGACCTGCGGGAGCTGCAGACCGCCTCGGTGCGCTCGCACGTCTCCATCCTGCTCCAGGACTCGGTCCTCTTCGGGACCACGGTCCGGGAGAACATCCGCTTCGGCCGCCTCGACGCCTCGGACGAGGAGATCGAACACGCCGCCTCGCTCGCGCAGGCGGACACCTTCATCCGGGCCCTGCCGAACGGCTACGACACGGTCCTCAGCGAAGCGGCCAAGGACCTCTCCGGCGGCCAGCGGCAGCGGCTCGCGATCGCCCGCGCCATCCTCCGGCGGGCCCCGATCGTCATCCTGGACGAGGCGACGGCCGGGCTGGACCCCGCGTCGCGGGACTCGATCCTGGATGCCCTGGCGGTCCTGTCCCGGGGGCGGACCTCGATCACCATCACCCACGATGCCTTCGCGGCCCACGCCTGCGACCGGATCATCTGGCTCGAGGACGGCCGCATCGTCGAGGAGGGACCGCCGGCCCGGCTGCTGCAGGACCCGGAGAGCCGGTTCTCCCGGTGGATGGGCAGCCCGCCCAGCCCTGTCCCGGGCGAAGCGGCGAAATTTTCGCCGGCGCAGCCACTGGACCACGAAGCGGCCCAGCCATGACCACGGTGGGAACGCCGCTGCGCGATGCGGACCACGCGCTGGCCCGCCGCGACGGCGCCCTGCCGTGCCTTGAGGTACTGCTCGACGACGACCTTCTCTCCGCGGAGCTGGGCGAGGCCGTCCACATCACCCGGGTCCGGTACAAGCCCGGCACCTCCGCGCTGGCGGCCTTTGTCCGCACCCGCGGCGCCGCGGACGGCGGCTGGGCCGACGGCGCGGGCGGCGCCGCGGACTACGGCTGGGCGCTCACGACGGCGGGAAACGTCAAGCTCCTCGGCCGTGCCGAGTCCTCGGACAAACGCGGCGGCGGCGTCCGCCTGGTCCGCCCCGCGGCGCGCGGCACCGACGCGCTGATCGCACTGGGCGGCATCGCGGACGACTGGGTCCTGCGCAAAAACCTGCGCTGGCTCGGCGAGCACGGACCGGACCTGCTCGGCGTCGTGCGGCACCCGGGTCCGGGCTCAGGGCCGGTGCCTGGCCACCGCCCGGGTGCTGCGCTACAAGCCGGAGCGGCGGCTGGTGCTGCTGGAGCGGACCGCCCGCGGGCCGATCGTGACCAAGACCAGCGCCCTGCCCGTCCCGGACACGGCCGGCCGCTTCCACGCGCGCCTGGCGGACCACGGCGTCCCGGTGCTGCCCCTGCTGGCGAATGCCGCGTGCCTCCGTCATGGCACCACCGCCACCGCCGCGTGGGGCGACGGGGACCTGACCACGAGCGCCGATCCCGCCAGTGCCCGCACTGCCGGCAGCGCCCTCGCCCGGCTCCATCGCATTCCGGCCGACCCCGCCGGCTCCGGGGCCGCCCCGGCCCCGGGCCGCCGGCGCCCGGGGCCGCCCTGGAGCGGCAACTGGCGGCCACGTGCACCATGGTCGCGGCCCTCGTGCCCGCGCTGGAAGCGCCCGCCGCCGAGGCTGCCGCCCGGATCCGGCGCGCCCTTCGCGGGCGCCTGCCGTCGGCGGGCCGGGCCGGGAGGACGGCGGTGCTGGTCCACGGCGATTTCTCCGCCGACCAGGTGCTCGTCAGCGGAGCGGAGGTCCGGCTGATCGACTTCGACCGTTCCCAGGCCGGCGTCCCGGAAGCGGACCTGGGCTCCTTCGCGGCCGCCGAAGAACTACGCCGCTGGAGCGGGCACCCGGGCACCGGCGGCCAGGCCGGGCACCTGATCGAGGGCTATCTCCAGGCCGGCGGCCAGGCGGATCCGGCCGCGGTGGATGCCTGGGCTGCGCTGCGGATGTTCGCCACCAGCGTGGAGCCCTTCAGGGACCGCACCCCGGACTGGGCTGCCGTCACGGACCGGCATATCGCCAGGGCCCTCGAGCTGGTCCGATGAACCGGGTAGCGCCGGTCCCGGCGTCCGCCGTGGACGATGCCGGCCGAAGCTGGGAAGTCCACCGGGCCTGGCCTGACTTCACGGCCGGGGACTACGTCCTGGAGGTCCTCAGGCCGGGACGGCCGGGCGTCCAGGGAGCACGCCTGCGCGACGGCCGGTTTGAGCTGCTGCGCGGGGACGATCCGGGCCTCCCGGCGCTGCGGGCCGAGGCGCGGCACGGCGAGGTCGTTTCGCACCGGCCGGGCATCCGCGCGGTGGTCCGGGGGCAGGACTGCTACATCAAAATCTTCCGGCCCGGGGAGGCGGTGCTCCCCGCCGAACGCTGCGCCCATGTGGGCCGCCTCCTGGATCCCCGGAATTTCCGGTCCCCCGCGGTCCTGCGGACGTCCCCCGACGTCATCGTTTTCAGTGCGGTGCCCGGGCGCACCCTCGGTGACCTGGGCGAAGACCGCCAGGCCGTCGGCGATGCGGCGTTCACCAGGCTGTGGGGGAAATGGGCGCAGGCCTGGACCGCCCAGGTGGGCGGCCGCGGCGACGCCGGCAGCCGTGCGGCCCTTGCCGCGCTGCCGGTGCACTCCGCCGGCGTCGAAGTGGCAGAACTGCGCCGCTGGGTGGACCGGTGGTGGCGCCACTACGGCGGCGTGCCGGACGCGGCGGCGCACGGCGCCGCCTTGCGTTCATTGGCCGGCGACGTCGCGCAGGACCTGCTCCGGGCTCCGGCCGATCCCCTCGTCTGGGCGCACGGCGACCTGCACGACAAGCAAATCCTCGCAGCCGATGACGCGTCGCCCCTGGGCCTGCTGGACTTTGACGACACGGCCCGTGCGGAGGCCGCCCTCGATCTGGCCACCCTGGACGTCCGCCTGGAGCTGCACTCCCGCCGGAACAGGCTCACGCCGGACCGGTTCGCGGCAGCCCACACGCAGGTCATGGCCGCCGCCGGCACCCTCCGGGTCAGTCCGGCCCGTTTCCTGGCCTACTCCGATGCGGCCTGGCTTCGCCTGGCGTGTTCACCGCTGCCCGTGCGCTCCGCCCTTGCCCTCGCCGTCCTCGAAGAGCGCCGCTCCCGGCCGCCCGCCCGCCGCCTGCAGGAGCTGGCGACGTGAGCTGGCACCCGCCCGTGCCGGCGTCGGTCCCGGACGCCCAGGGGACCCCATGGCTGGTCATCCGTTCCTGGCCCCACGTCACCGCGGGCGACTACACCCTGGAGGTCTCCAGTCCGGAACGGCCGGGCGTCCGGGCGGCACGCATCCGGGCCGGGCAGGCGAAGGTCCTTCCCGCGGGCCGCGACCGCGGCATGCCCGACCTGGCCCAGCTCGCCCCGCTCGGCGAGGTGATCGTCCACCGGTCATGGAAACGTGCCGTGGTGAAGTCCGGCGACCGGTACTTCAAGGTTTTCCGGCTCAACTACGCCGCCGACGCCGCCGCACGGCACACCCGCATGTCCCGGCTGCTGGACTCCGGGGACTTCCTGACGCCCGAGCTCCTTGCCTGCACTCCCGGGTCCATCACCCTTGCCGGGCTGCCGGGGCGCTCCCTGTTCGAGCTGGGGCAGGATCCCGGGACCACCGAGGCCGACTTTGAGGCTGCCTGGCAGCAATGGGCCCGGGGCTGGGTCCGGCAACAAACACTCGCCCGCTCCCCGGCGCTTCGCCCGGCCGTCGAGGCGCTCCCGCCGCGGCCGGCCGCCGTCGAACTGGAAAACCTGCAAAGGTTGACCGGCTTATGGCTGGTGCACGCCGGCCAGGTGCCGGCGGCCGCCGCCCAGCGCCGGGCAGTCCGCGCGGCCGCACGGGACGTCGCGGACCGGCTGCTCGGGGCCGATCCGGATCCCCTCGTGTGGTCCCATGGCGATCTCCACGACAAGCAGATCCTGGTGCAGGAGCCCGGCGGCCCGCTCGGGCTGCTGGATTTCGACGAGGCCGGCCGGGCCGAAGCCGCCGCCGACCTGGCCAACCTTGCCGTGCACCTTGGGCTGCGCCTGCGCCAGGGGCGCCTGACCGCGGAGCGGTACCGGTTCGCGCACCGCCAGGTCGTCGAGGCCGCCCGGGAACTCCGCGTCACGCCGGCACGCTTCGAGGCCTACGCCAGGGCCACCCGCCTGCGGCTGGGCTGCCTCTACTCCTTCCGCCCGCAGTGGACGGCCGTGGCCGAGGAGCTCCTCACCCGCGCCGCGGACGACGTCGGGCTGCCCTCCGCCGCCGGACGGCCGGCGACGGCGTGGCGCGAACGGACGGCGGTTAGCCGCCCAGCACCACGTTCACCGGCGGTTCTCCCGCCAGCATGAGCTCGATCTGCCGCTGGACGAGCTTCCCCATCCGCGGGCGCATGGCCGAGCTCGCCCCGCCCACGTGCGGGCTGATGATGACGCCGGGGGTGCCCCACAGCGGGTGGTCCTGCGGCAGCGGCTCGGGGTCGGTGACGTCCAGCGCGGCGCGGATCCGGCCCGAGCCGGTGTGCTTGACCAGGGCGTCGGTGTCCGCGACCGGCCCGCGGGCCACGTTGACCAGCAGGGCGCCGTCGGGCATGGCGGAGAGGAAGGCGTCGTCGATGAGGTGGCGGGTGGCGTCGCTCAGCGGCACCCCCACGATCACGATGTCGTGCTCCGGCAGCAGGGCGTGCAGCTCGTCGATGCCGTGGACGTGGCCGCGCTCGTCGGTCCGTTCCCTGCTGGCCACCCGGGTCACGGTGGTTTCGAACGGCAGCAGCCGGTCCTCGATCGCCTTGCCGACGCCGCCGTAGCCGACGATCAGCACCCGCCGGTCCGCGAGGCTGGCGGTGGGCCGGGTCTCCCAGCGGCCCTCCCGCTGGTTCTGCAGCAGCCGCGGAAACTCGCGCTGGCTGGCCAGGATCAGGGCCAGGGCCAGCTCGGCGGTGGAGGTTTCGTGGACGCCGGCGGCGTTGGCGAACACCCGGCCGGCCGGCAGGAACTCGGCCACGCCGTCGTACCCGATCGACTGGCTCTGCACCAGCCCGGTCTCCACGGCTTCCAGCCCGCCCAGGACCTTGGTGCCGCCCATGTACGGCGGGACCACAATGTCGATGCGCGGCTGCGGCGGTTCCCCGGACAGGTCCCACTCGAGGATGGTGACATCCGGGTGGGGCTGGAGGTACTCGCGCAGGGTCGCGTCCGGCAGGCTGACAGTAATCTTCTTCGACATAGCTGCCAGCCTAATAGGCCGGCGCGGACGACGGCGGTTGGTGACGGCCGCCGTCGTCGTCCGCGGTCGGAGCGTCAACGCGCCGGAGCGTTAACGCGGGAAGCCCCGCTGCACGGTGTGCAACGGGGCTCCGCCTGGTGGAGAACCGGTTTAGCGGCCGAAGAGCTTGGCGAAGAAGCCGGTCTTGGGCTCGTTCTCGTGGCCCTTGCAGCGGTCGGCGCTCTTGACGCCGCGCATCACCTGGTCAACGTGCTGGCCGCAGCCGGCCCAAGTGGTCTTACCGCACTTCTTGCATGCAACCTGTCGGCACATCTGGTTCTCCTTAGTGGTAGGTCTCTTGCTCTTACTATACCCCTAGGGGTATCCGGGTCAAAATAGCGCGGTCAGGCTGCGCGGCGGAGGCGCGGGCAGGATGCGCTCGCGGGAACACCCTGTTGCCGGCCGGCGTTGGTTCCCTACAGTGGCACCAGCGCCAAGGCCGCTCCTGCACGAACTGACTTCCGAACCGTACCGAGAGGACCGCTCACATGGCATACATCAAGGTTGGAACCGAGAACAGCACCGACATCGAGCTCTACTACGAGGACCACGGATCCGGACAGGCGGTGGTGCTGATCCACGGCTACCCGCTGGACGGATCGTCCTGGGAGAAGCAGACCACCGCCTTGCTGGGCGCCGGCTACCGGGTCATCACGTACGACCGCCGCGGCTTCGGCAAGTCCAGCAAGCCCACCGAGGGCTACGACTACGACACCTTCGCCGCCGACCTGAACACCCTGATGACGGGGCTGGACCTGAACGACGCCGTGCTGGTGGGCTTCTCGATGGGCACCGGCGAGGTGGGCCGGTACCTGGGCAGCTACGGCTCGGCGCGGGTGGCGAAGGCGGTGTTCCTCGGTTCGCTGGAGCCCTATCTCCTGCAGACGGATGACAACCCCGACGGCGTCCCGCAGTCCGTGTTCGACGGCCTGCTGGAGTCGGTCACGGCGGACCGCTACGCCTTCTTCACCGAGTTCTTCAAGAACTTCTACAACAGCGACACCTTCCTGGGCACGCCGCGGCTCAGCGAGGAGGTCATGCGGGCCGGCTGGAACCTCGCCACCTCGGGCGGGCCGACCGCATCCGTGGCCGCGCAGCCCACCTGGCTCACCGACTTCCGCGGGGACATCCCCAAGATCGACGTCCCGGCCCTGATTGTCCACGGCACCGCGGACAACATCCTGCCGATCGATGTCACCGGCCGCCGCTTCGCCAAGGCCCTGCCGGACGCGGACTACGTGGAGATCGACGGCGCCCCGCACGGCATGCTCTGGACGCACGCCGCCGAGGTCAACGAGGCGCTGCTGGGGTTCCTGGCGAAGTAGCGGGTCGCTGCGGTTTCCGCGCCGGTTTCGGACGGGCGCACCCCGGGCCCGGGGTGCGCCCGTCCGTCTCCGTGGCGGTTTTCCGAAAGTGCCGCGGGGTCTGGCATATGCGCGGCGGCAGGCGCACGATTAAGGGACCGGGCCCGTCGATGATTCCAAGCCGACCGAGGCCGGAGCCCGTTTTAGCACGGGCAAGCTAATCGAAACTGGACGGCAGTGCCGCGCGGCCAGATCGCGGCCGGCATTCCCCGCCCGACCCCCTGTAGAACCGCATCCTCCCGTAGGAGCAAAAAGAAATGTCCACCACCACACCATCAAAAACCCGGACGGCCCGGTTCGCCCTGATCTCGGCCGTCACCCTGGGGCTCATCGGCGGCCCTGTCGCCATAGCCGCACCGGCCGATGCCTCGAATTACACGCGCGGCTGTACCGTGGACCCGCTGAAGCCCACCGAGCGACGGCACTGGGTCGATTTCCGCATCAAGGTCGAGTGCCGGGATCACAGGACCGTGCAGATCAGGCAGCTGCGCTTCGAGGACGACCGCAGCCGCAGGAACGATGACTTCCTGGGCCGGTCCACGTTCTGGGAGACGTTCAAGCACGCGACGACGACAAGGTCACCATCCACAGCTACGACCGTGTCCAGGACCGCCGCGGGCCCGAGAAGGTCTACCACTACGTGTCGTTCCGCGTACGCAGCGACAACCACTGGTCCGGCTGGACCCGCTGGGAGAAGAGCGAGGTAGCAACCCTCTGGCGCTGACATCCGGGCAGTCCCCGGGCCGAGGCCCGGACGCTGCCGCATCCCCGGAAAGCCAAGGGAACTCCCTTGGCTTTCCGTCGCGCGTCACGCCGCGCTGGGGCTACGTCTCGTCGTCCCAGCCGCCGGCGTCGACGGCGTCTTCCGGCTTGTCGTCCGACGTCGGGTCTCCGGATCCGACATAGGCCGCGGGCACCGTTCCCGCGGCCTGGGTCAGCTGTTCCTCGCGGATGTTGGCCGCCTGGCCGGTTCCGGGTGCGGCGTCCGGGCCTCGTCGGGGCCGCCTGCTTCCCCGCTGTCCAGGGCGGCGTCGCGCTCGGCCTGCTGCTGGCGGTCCTTCGCGGCTTCGGGGTCGCCGGGGCCGCGCAGTCCGGCGGGATCGGCGCTGGGATCGTTCGGGTCACTCATGGCACTGCCTTCCGTCCGGGGTCAGGTTCCTCCACCCTAGCGCTCCGTGCACCTGGCGCGGCGGCGGGCACCGGCGGCGGGCACCGGCAGCTATCCCGCGGCGCCGGCGTCGACCAGCTCCTCCAGTCCCGCGTTTGAACCCGGCCCGGCCGCCGTGGGCCGGATGCCGGATCTTCACCGCGGCCACGCCGCTGCGCCGCAGGCTCCGGTCGGCCACGTTCCCGACGGCCACCACCGTCTCAATCCCGAACTCCGCGGCGAGCGCCTGCCAGAACGGGGTGCCGAGCGCCGCCTCGGCCGCGGTGGGTGTGCGGTTGGACAGCGGGTTGCCGGGGACATGGGTGTGCCAGGGGCAGGCGCTCCAGAGCAGCGGGAGCACCCCCACTTCGGCCAGCACCTCCCACATCACGGTGGCCGTCGGCTCGGCCGCAATACCGGCAGCGTCCGGCGGCAGCACGTAGCCCTTGCCCGGCCCGAACAGGCCAAAGGCGTTGGCGGGCCCTCCAGGATGGTGCGGTTGGTGAAGGGGACCCCGGTGATCCGCATGCCACGGAAGCCCGGGGCTTCGCCAAGCAGCAGGACCTTCGGGGACCGCTCGCGCATCTCCTGCAGGTAGAGGGCCAGATTCTGCCGGCGCAGCGCGTTCGTCGGGACCGAGTGGTCGAAGAAGTTGGTGCACCCCGGACCGGTCTGCACGGACGCCAACCGGTCCACAAAGTCCATGATGGAGGATGAAATCATGCGGCGCCCGTCCGGTTGGCAACTCGTAGATTCCCCAGCCTAGCCGGGCGCGCCCGTGGCGCTCCCGGAGCAGGGGGTCAGAGCAGGGCCGGGCACTGTCGCCGCGCCGGGCACTGTCCCCGGGCAGGCACGCCCGGTTCCGCCGCCGCCCTAGCATGGAGGGCATGACGGCGACGACGATCTTCACGGTGGGCCACTCCACGCATCCCATCGAAGAGTTCATCGGCATCCTCCAGGCCCACGGCATCAGGAAGCTGATCGACGTGCGTACTGTCCCCAAGTCCCGGCACAATCCGCAGTTCAACACGGACCTCCTCGCGGCGAGCGTCCGCGCCAGCGGGATCACCTACCGGCGGATGCCCGCCCTGGGCGGACTGCGGCACACCACCAAGGACAGCCCCAACGGCGCCTGGCGCAACGCGTCCTTCCGGGGCTACGCGGATTACATGCAGACCGAGGAGTTCGCCGCCGCCGTCGACCAGCTGGCGGAACGCGGACGGCACGGCGACGCCGCCATCATGTGTGCCGAGGCCGTCCCGTGGCGCTGCCACCGCTCCCTGATCGGCGACGCGCTCCTGGTGCGGGACGTCAGGGTGCTGGACATCATGTCGGCCACGTCCGCCAAAGAACACACCCTGACCTCCTTCGCCCGCGTCACCGGCCGCCGGGTCTGGTACCCGCCGGAGTGAGGCCCCGCCCGGGCTACCTGCGCGGGCTACCAGCGCGGGTGGACCATTGCGCGGAAGTAGCGGTCGTAGATTTCGTTCCATCGTCCGGCTATAGGCCGGGGGACGGACTTGCTAGCCTGAGGCTGTGAAGTACGAGTCGCTGTGGATCGGAATGCTGGTGGGTGCCGCCATCGGCTTTGCCGTGGGCGTGGCCACCGCCGACAAGCCGTTCACCGGGCTGCTGATCGGCCTCGGCGTCGGTGCGCTGGTGGGACTCGCGGCCCGCAAGGACCCGCGCAAAGGGTAGGCCCTGCCCGCCCGCACTCCCCGCCCGCACCGGAAGGAAATCCACCGTGACCTACTCCGTCAACTGCTCGATCATGCTCGAGGATCTCCCGTTGCTGGCCCGGCCGGCGGCGGTGAAGGCCGCCGGGTTCGACGCCGTCGAGTTCTGGTGGCCCTTCGCCGACTCCGTCCCCGGCGACGCCGAGGTGGACCGCTTCGAGCGTGCCATCACGGATGCGGGCGTCCGGCTGACGGGGCTGAACTTCAATGCCGGGGACATGCCCGCCGGCGAGCGCGGCCTGGTGTCCTGGCCCGGCCGGGAGACGGAGTTCCGGGACAACATCGACGTCGTGGCCGGCATCGGGGAACGGCTGGGCTGCACCTTGTTCAACGCCCTCTACGGAAACCGTCGGGACGGACACGTCACCGAGGCCCAGGACGAACTGGCCGTCCGGAACCTCGCGGCCGCCGCCGGGGCCGTCGCCCGGATCGGCGGGACCGTGCTGCTCGAACCCCTCAGCGGCGCACCGCGCTACCCGCTGCGCACGGCCTCGGACGCCCTCCGGGTTCTTGCCCGCGTCAAGGAGGAGACGGGCGCGGACAACCTCAAGCTGCTGGCCGATTTCTACCACCTCTCGGTCAACGGGGACGACGTCGACGCCGTCATCGAGGCCCATGCCGCGGACTTCGGCCACGTCCAGGTCGCCGACAGCCCCGGCCGCGGAGCGCCCGGAACCGGGACCCTGCCGCTCCAGGGCTGGATCGACCGGAGCCGGGACCTCGGCTACGCGGGCCGCATCGGGCTGGAGTACCAGGCGCCGACGGCGACGGCGTTCGCCTGGGCGCGGGCCGAGGGCCGCCGAAAGGACATACCGTGACGCCGACCGCCACCCGGAACGCGGCCGACCGCACCACCAGGATCGGCATCGCCTTCATAGGCGTGCTGCTCATCGCCGTCAACCTCCGGGTGTCCTTTGTCAGCGTCGGACCCGTGCTCGGGAACATCAGCAGCGACCTGGGACTGTCCAGTGCCGCGGCCGGATTCCTCACCGGCCTGCCGCTCATAGCTTTCGCCGTCTTCTCACCGCTGGCACCCGGGTTCGCGTCCAGGGTGGGCCTGGACCGGGCGCTCTGGACGGCCCTGCTGATCCTGGCCGCGGGCATCGTGCTGCGCTCCCTGCCCCTGCCCGGTGTTATCTGGGCCGGCACCGCCCTGATCGGGCTGGCCATCGCATTCCTCAACGTCCTGGTCCCCTCGCTCGTGAAGCGGACTTCCCGATGCGGGTCAGCCAGGTCACCGGGGGCTATACCGCCGCCCAGGCTGCGTTCGCCGCGGTGGGCGCCGCCGTCGTCGTTCCCGTGGCGCAAACCTCGCCCGCGGGCTGGCGGCTTGCCCTCGGGATCTGGGCGGGGCTGGCGCTCATCGCCATGGCGGTGCTCCTGCCGTGGCTGCGCCGCCACCGGTCCGGTACTGCCCACGCTGCCGCACCGAGGGCTGCCTACCGCTCACCCTGGACCTCCGCGCTGGGCTGGCAGGTGACGATCTTCATGGGGCTGCAGTCGATCGCCTTCTATGTCTTGATGGCATGGCTTCCCACTATCGAGCAAAGCCGCGGCGTCCCGGCCACGACCGCGGGGATCCACTTGTCCGTCTTCCTGCTGATCAGTGTGTTCGCCAGCCTTGCCGCCGGCGGAATCCTGCACCGCGGACGCGACCAGCGGCTGGTGGCCTTCACCAGCGGCGCGCTCACGGTGGCGACGTTCCTGGGTCTGACCCTGGCGCCGGAGCTCGTGCTGCTGTGGATCGTCCTGGGGGCCACGGGGTGCGGGAGCCTGATCGTCGTCGCCCTGTCCCTGTTCAGCCTGCGGACCGTGAACCACCCGCAGGCGGCGTCGCTCTCCGGGATGGCGCAGTCGGTCGGCTACGGACTCAGCGCGGTGGGGCCGGTCCTGTTCGGCGCCCTCCGCGACCTCACTGACGGCTGGACGCTGCCGCTCCTTGTGACCGCGGGCATCATGTCCGTCCTCTCGCTGGTCGGGCTGCTGGCCGGACGGGACCGGGTCATCGGCAGCCCGGCCTGACGCGGACGTGGCTGAGACGGGCCCGGCCGGGAGTGCAGGCCTGCCCCGCCGGGCGCAACCTCAGGCAGGCGGGCGGAATAGTGATTCCGCGACCGGTGTTGTGCACCACAGATCCCATTCCAACCCCTCCCGAAGGACTTCGCATGAGCCAGAACCCCGTCAAGCTCCAACCCGGAACCCCCGCACCCGATTTCACGTTGCCCGACGCCGAGGGCAATCCGGTGGCGCTGGCCGACTACCGCGGCAAGAACGTCATCGTGTACTTCTATCCCAAGGCCGCCACCCCGGGCTGCACCACCGAGGCGTGCGACTTCCGCGACAGCCTCGCCTCCCTGCAGGGCTCCGGCTACGAAGTGCTGGGCGTCTCCCCCGACGGTCCCGAGTCGCTTGCGCACTTCACTGGCGACTACGCCCTGACCTTCCCGCTGCTCGCCGACCAGGACCACGCCGTCGCGCTGGCTTACGGCGCCTGGGGCGAGAAGCTGGTCCGCGGCGAGATCACGGAGGGCATCGTCCGCTCCACCGTCGTCCTCGACCCCGAAGGAAAGGTCAAGCTCGCGCAGTACCAGGTCAAAGCCGAGGGCCACGTCGCCGCCCTGAAGGACGAGCTGGGCATTTAGGTGTACTGAGCCGGGACGCTGTCGCCATACAGGGCCCCGGTTCCAGGCTGGCCGTCCGAAACCGGCGCGAAAACCGCCTAGGCCCGCGTGCCGGCCACAATCGTCGCGGTGGAGCGCAGCCGCAGGGCGCCCTGGTGCTCGTAGCGGCCGAGCATCTGGAACACGTCCGAGCGGATCAGCGCCCGCGCTGCCGCGTCCGCCTTCGCCAGGCCCATGGCCACCGTGGTCGCGATATCCACCATGAACTCCCAGTAGCTTTCCGGGGACTCATGCACCAGCTCCGTGCTGACCGTCCGCTCCGTCACCTCCACAAGCCCGGCCTCCCTGAACAACCGGACCATAAAGCCCGGCGCCGAACAGCGGAACAGGCCCGGCGTCCCCGCGGGCGGAGGCGGCAGCTCCGTGTGGTGCGCGAGGGTGCCCAGGACCAGGCTCGCCCAGGGATTCTCGGCTGCCCGTCCCCAGACGGCGGCGCTGATCCTGGCCCCGGGTTTCGCCGTCCGGACCATCTCCCGGAGGGCGGCCCGCATGTCCGGGAAGAACATGAAGCCGAAACGGCACAGCACGACGTCGAACGTCGCATCGTCGAAGGGCAGTTCCGCGGCGTCGCAGACAACGCAGCTGACATTGGCCAGGCCCAGGGCCGATGCCTTCTCCTCGGCCACATGCAGCATTCCGGCCGAGATGTCTGCCAGGACAACGGCACCGTCCGGCACCAGCGCCGCCGCGGTGAGTCCGGGCTCGCCGGTACCGGCGGCGACGTCGAGCACCCTGGAACCGGACGCAGGCGGGCGTCTTGGAGCACGGCGTCGCCGAAGGGGCGGTGCCAGCCGATCAGTTCGGCATCCCATTTCTTCCAGCCCGGGGCAAACTGGTCCCAGATAAGGCGTTGCTGGTCACGGATACGGTCCGCGGTGACTGCCATGGTGCGTCCTTAGAACTCCGGACCGCACCCTCCCCCATCCCATAGTCTGCCCTGCCCCCGGCCTTCCCGCTAGGCTTCCGGATTTACGCCACGGAATCGGACGGCCGCACCGCGGATCCGCGCAGCAGCAGTCCGAAACCGGCGCGGAAAACGCGGGCCCGCGGGGCAGTAGGCTTAACGGCATGGCTTCCGAAGACACCCCTGCTGCGCCCGAACGCCGCGCCGTCACCGTCCGCCGCGCGCCGAAGTACGTGCCGTTCCTGATTGCGGGCGGCCTGCTGGGCGTCGCCGTGGCCGCGCTGATCGCCTACGGCCTGCCGGGCGATGAGGGCTATGACGCCAACTCCGTCTTCGGCTTCTTCCTGACCTTCTGCGCCGCGGGCGGCGCCATCCTGGGCGCCGCCGTCGCGCTCGTGCTGGACCGGCTGAGCGTCCGCCGCGCCGAGCGCGCCGTCGTCGAGTCCGTCCCGGATTCGGTTCCGGACACCGACGACGACGACCGCGCCTGAGCGGTCGGGTGATCAGCCCGGCAGGTCATAATCCGGCCGCCGGAAAAGTCCTAGCGCACAACGTGAGATAATCGACCAGTGGCACGCGGCGATGGAAAACTTTCTCATGATCTTCTCTCTGGCGAAAAAGGCCCGCAGGACGCATGTGGCGTCTTCGGGGTCTGGGCTCCCGGCGAAGAGGTAGCAAAACTCACCTACTACGGGCTGTACGCGCTGCAGCACCGCGGCCAGGAGTCGGCCGGCATTGCCACCAGCGACGGCAAGCGGATCAACGTCTACAAGGACATGGGCCTTGTGTCCCAGGTCTTCGACGAGACCACGCTGAACACCCTCACCGGGCACCTCGCCGTCGGACACTGCCGCTACTCGACCACCGGCGCGAGCCACTGGGCCAACGCGCAGCCGACCCTCGGGGCAACGGCCACCGGCACCGTCGCCCTGGCGCACAACGGCAACCTGACCAACACCGCCGAGCTCAAGGCCATGATCGTGGACCGCAACGGCGGCCAGCTCACCGGCGAGATGAAGCAGGGCAACACCTCGGACACGGCCCTGGTCACGGCCCTGCTGGAGGGCGAGGAGGGCAAGTCCCTCGAACAGACCGCCCTTGAACTCCTGCCCAAGGTCAAGGGCGGCTTCTGCTTTGTCTTCATGGACGAAGGCACCCTCTACGCGGCCCGCGACACCTACGGCATCCGCCCGCTGGTGCTGGGCCGGCTGGAGCGCGGCTGGGTGGTGGCCTCCGAGCAGTCAGCCCTCGCCACCGTCGGCGCGAGCTTCATCCGCGAGATCGAACCGGGCGAATTCATCGCCATCGACGAGCACGGCGTCCGTTCCCAGCGCTTCGCCGAGCCGACGCCGGCCGGCTGCGTCTTCGAGTACGTCTACCTGGCCCGCCCGGACGCCGCGATTGCCGGCCGCTCCGTGTACGAGTCCCGCGTGGAGATGGGCCGCCAGCTGGCCCGCGAAAACACCCAGGAAGCGGACATCGTCATCCCCGTGCCGGAATCCGGGACCCCGGCCGCCGTCGGCTACGCCGAGGAGTCCGGCATCCCGTTCGCGCACGGCTTCGTCAAGAACGCCTACGTCGGTCGCACCTTCATCCAGCCCTCGCAGACGCTGCGCCAGCTCGGCATCCGGCTCAAGCTCAACGCGCTGGAATCCGTGATCCGCGGCAAGCGCGTGGTGGTGGTGGACGACTCGATCGTGCGCGGCAACACCCAGCGCGCGATCGTGCGGATGCTCCGCGAAGCCGGCGCCGCCGCCGTGCACGTGAAGATCTCCTCCCCGCCGGTGAAGTGGCCCTGCTTCTACGGCATCGACTTCGCCTCCCGGGCCGAACTGATCGCCAACGGCGCCACGATCGAGGAAATCTCCCAGGCCATCGGCGCCGACTCGCTCGCCTACATCTCCGAGGACGGCATGATCGGCGCCACCCGGCAGCCGCGCGAGCGCCTGTGCACCGCCTGCTTCACCGGCCAGTACCCGATCGAGCTCCCGGGCGCCGACAAGCTCGGCAAGAACCTGCTGGAGCGCACGGACCTCGGCGGCCTGCCCGCCGGCGCGGCCCGCTTCGGCCGGGACCGCCGACGCCGGCACTCCGGCGAACGCCGCCGACGGCGTGCGCCGCCATCCCCGCCGACGAGGATCCCGCCGAGAAGGCCGGCGCCACCGGCTGCGATCCGGGACCCGACGCCGAATTCGAACAACTGCTCACCGACGCCGACCGCGTACCCGCCGACAAGCATGACGCCGACAAGAAAGAGCCAGTATGACTTCCGCCTCCCCGGCCGCTGACATGAACGCCGCCCAGAACACCGGCATCACCTACGCCTCCGCCGGGGTCGACGTCGAAGCGGGCGACCGCGCCGTCGAACTCATGAAGGACGCCGTCAAGGCGACCCACAACTCCTCGGTGATCGGCGGCGTCGGCGGCTTCGCGGGCCTCTACGACGTCTCGAGGCTGCTGACCTACAAGCGGCCGCTGCTGGCCACCTCCACCGACGGCGTCGGCACCAAGGTGGCCATCGCCCAGGCCATGGACATCCACGACACCATCGGCTTCGACCTGGTGGGCATGGTGGTGGACGACATCGTGGTGGTGGGCGCCGAGCCGCTCTACATGACCGACTACATCGCCTGCGGCAAGGTGGTCCCGGAGCGCATCGCGGACATTGTCCGCGGCATCGCGGCCGCCTGCTCGGTCGCCGGCACCGCCCTGGTGGGCGGCGAGACCGCCGAGCACCCCGGCCTGCTGGGCGAACACGAGTACGACGTCGCCGGCGCCGCCACCGGCGTGGTCGAAGCCGCCGACCTGCTGGGCCCGGACCGCGTCCGCGCCGGCGACGTGGTGATCGGCATGGCCTCCTCCGGCCTGCACTCCAACGGCTATTCCCTGGTCCGCCGCGTCGTCAACCACGCCGGCTGGGCGCTGGACCGCCACGTCTCCGAATTCGAGCGCACCCTCGGCGAGGAACTCCTGGAACCCACCCGCGTCTACGCCGCGGACTGCCTGGACCTGGCCCGCACCTTCCCGGTGGACGGCTCCGCCGCCGGCCGCGCCGTCCACGGCTTCAGCCACGTCACCGGCGGCGGGCTGGCCGCCAACCTGGCCCGTGTCCTGCCGCAGGGCCTGCTGGCCACCGTGGACCGGGCCACCTGGGAGCTGCCCGCCATCTTCAAGCTGGTCTCCGAGCTGGGCAACGTCCCGCTGGCCGACCTCGAGCGCACGCTGAACCTGGGCGTGGGCATGGTAGCGATCGTCTCCCCGGAGGCCGCCGACGCCGCGGTGAACCACCTGAACGCCCGCGGCCTGCCCTCGTGGATCATGGGCACCGTGGAGCAGAACTCCGATTCGGTCGTCAAGACCGGCCCGGACTACGTCCAGGGCGCCAAGGGCGTCGACGGCGGCGCCGTCCGGATGGTCAACACCTACGCCTAACCACCCATCGAGTGCTCCATAAGCGCCGTTTAGAACCCTCAAAACGGCGCTTATGGGGGGCCACGCCGGCAGGGTTCCCTGGCCGAGCTTGCGAGGCGAGGGCG
Source organism: uncultured Actinomycetota bacterium (assembly GCA_963698285.1). Classification (GTDB taxonomy): domain Bacteria; phylum Actinomycetota; class Actinomycetes; order Actinomycetales; family Micrococcaceae; genus Arthrobacter. Next base: position 54,612 of record CAVOQF010000025.1, read on the forward strand.
CCGGTGGGGAGCACTCGATGCGTGTTTAAACCTCGAGCAGGCTGAACACGCCGCCCTGCGGGTCCCTAAGCGTGGCGATTGTGCCGGCCTCATCGACTTCCTCCGGCTCGATCAGGACGACGCCGCCCGCCGCCCGCGCCGCCGCCACGGCGTCGGCCACGCTGGAGACGCCGAAGTACACCTGCCAGCCCGGCTCCAGGTTGCGCTCGGCCTTCGGAACCGTGGTGATCCCGGCTACCTCGGCGCCGTCCACCATCAGCGTTGTGTAGGTTCCGCCGTCGTCCTGCGGGTATTCGGTCACCTCGTGGCCGAACAGCTGCTGGAAGAAGCCGACGGCGGCCTGCGGCTCCGGCGTCAGCAGCTCAACCCACGCCAGGGCGCCGGGTTCCTCGCTCCGGGCCGTGCCGAAGTGGCTGCCCGCCTGCCACGCGCCGGTGGTCCCTCCCCCGGGCGGGGCGAAGAAAACCATGACGCCGGTGTCGTCCACGGCCTCGGGGCCGAATTCCAGCGTCCCGCCGGCATGCGGCAGCTCGGCGGCGAGGCCCGCGGCGTCGTCGACGGCGAAGTAGACGTTCCACTGGCCCGGCGCCCCGGCCTCTTGCTGCCGCGGGTTCTGCGGCGCGATGACGGACACGAGTTCCCCGCCCAGGAACGCCCGGGCGAAGCTGCGGCCGTCCGGGGTGGGATGGTCCTCGTACCGCCAGCCGAAGATCGCGGCATAGAACTCCTTGGCGGCGGCCACATCGGCGGTCTGCAGGTCCGCCCAGCAGACCTCGCCTTCGGCAAACCCTGTTCGAATGGCCATGGCTGTCCTTCCGAGAGAATGCCGGGCACTCCGGCCTATCCAAGGTAGCCTGCGGCCCGGAACCCGGCAACGGGTTGGAGGCCGGACGCAGAAAACCCGCCGGGCACACCCCGGAGAGCGTGTGGCCGGCGGGCCTGAAAAAGATGGCCGGTACCCTTGCGTGGCAAGGGATACCGGAAAGAAGTGTCGACTAACCTATCCGACGGGAATCTACCTCGTCGTCGTCCTCTTCCACATCGTCCGCGTACTTATCCACATAAGCCGAATAATCCGGCTCGGCGGGCTCACTCGAGAAACGACTCGGTGCACGACCCTCTGAGCTCTTGAGCTCACGCTGAAGCGCAGAGTAGTCAGTGTTCGGGGAATAGTACTTAATATCCCGAGCCTGCTTGGTAGCTTTTGCCTTTTGACGGCCGCGCCCCATGGCGTGACCCCCTTTTGTACTCGGACCGGAGGTGGTCACCATTGGCGATCGGTGAGGCCCCGGAATGTTTGGTCAATTTGTCGTACACCTAGATTACATGCTTTCGGCTGGTACCGCTTGCCGGACCGGCCGCTGCGGCCGGTGTCGTGCGTCCCACTGCACCCGCCCTGCGCCGGGCCCAAGCCCTGGCAGTGTGCCCGGCCCGCAGGCCCCCGCATGCGGCCCGGCAGGCTTCTTCGATAGAGTCTCTTGGTGTGCTCCCTGCAGAGGGGCCCGAGCCGGACGCCCAGCCCCGGCAGAAAACCACGGAAGAGGTGAATTCCCGAATGACCGAAAAGCCTGCGAACGACCAGAACGCCAGGCGCGGCGATGCCGGAATGCCTGACGTATCCCACGCGGACGACGCCGGCACTCGGCCGGTTCCGGCCCCGCCGCGCGTGCCCTCTTCCGTCCGTATTCCGCCACGGCCGGCCGCACCGCCAACGTCCGCGATGCCACGCGTCCCAGGCAATACCGACCCGGCGGCCGCCGGCCAGGAACCCGGCGTACGGGAAGCCGCCCAACCGCCGTCGGCGGCGCCCGGCTCCGACACGGCGCCCGGTTCCGGTGCAGACGCCGGTTCCCGTGCAGACGCCGGTTCACGCGCCGCCGCCAAGGCCCCCAAGCGCAGAACGACATCCGGCGCATCCCAGGTCGGACAGCTCCTCGCCGCCCGGACCGCCCAGCTGCGGTCCGCGAAGCTCGGGTCCCGCGCCCGGGAGCTGGGCCGCACCGTATTCGCCGGCGCCCAGCGGCTGGGCCTGGCGAAGGTGGGCGCGGTTGCAGCGGCCGTCGTCGTGCTCGGCCTGGTGATCTGGTGGCTGACGTCGCTGGCGACGGCCAAGCAGCAGCCGGCGGCCGACACGGCGCCCGCCCCGGCAGCAGGCACCTCGTCGTCGGCGCCCGCCGCGCGCGGTCCGCTCCCGCTGGAAGGCGTCAACGCCCTGGACTTCCGGCTCGGCGACTGCTTCAAGGATTTCGACCCGAACGCCGCGACGTCCACCGTGGTGGCCTGCGACACCGGACATTCGGCGCAGCTGGTGGCCATCGAGTCCTACGCCGCCTCGGACGCCTACCCGGGCCGCGATCCGCTCAAACAGCGGGCGCTGGACGCCTGCAAGTCCGCCCTGCTGACCGACAAGTCCGGCGACTACGTGCTCAGCTACAAGCTGGCCTACCCGAGCTCCTCCAGCTGGGGCACCGGGGACCGGCGGGTGGACTGCTACGTCGCCGCGGACGCCGGGAACGTCCTGATGGAGTCCCTGCTCCCCTGATCGCCGCCGGCACGCGCGAAGGGCCGCCAGCCGCACTGCTAGAACCCAAGCGGTGCGGATGGCGGCCCTTCGGCGCCTGAGGCTGTTACTCCTTGCGGCGGACCGAAAGCCCGCTGCCGGTGGAGGCTCCGCCGTCGGGCCGCGCGGACACATCCGGCCCGCCCATGGTGAGCTCCAGCAGGTCCGGGGCGGTGTCCACCAGCACGGTGTCGCCGTCGGCGATGTCGCCGGCGAGGATGGCCTTGGCGAGCCGGTCGCCGATCTCCCGCTGCACCAGGCGGCGCAGCGGCCGGGCGCCGTAGGCGGGGTCGTAGCCGGTGACGGCCAGCCAGGCGCGCGCACCCTCCGTGACCTCGAGGTTGAGCCGGCGGCCCTTGAGCCGGTCGCCGAGCTCCTTGACCTGCAGCTCCACGATCTCGGCGAGTTCCTCGACGCTGAGCGGGTCAAAAAGCACCACCTCGTCGAGCCGGTTCAGGAACTCGGGCTTGAACGAGGCGTGCACCGTGGCCATGACCGCGTCCCGCTTGGCGGCGGCGTCGAGGCCCGGGTCCACGAGGAACTGGCTGCCCAGGTTGGAGGTCAGGACCAGGATCACGTTGCGGAAGTCCACGGTGCGGCCCTGCCCGTCGGTGAGGCGGCCGTCGTCGAGCACCTGCAGGAGGATGTCGAACACCTCCGGGTGGGCCTTCTCCACCTCGTCCAGCAGCACCACGGAGTACGGACGACGGCGGACGGCCTCGGTCAGCTGGCCGCCTTCCTCGTAGCCGACGTAGCCCGGAGGCGCCCCGACCAGCCGGGCCACGGAGTGCTTCTCCGAGTACTCCGACATGTCGATCCGGACCATGGCCCGTTCGTCGTCGAAGAGGAAGTCGGCGAGCGACTTGGCCAGCTCGGTCTTGCCGACGCCGGTGGGTCCCAGGAAGAGGAAGGACCCGGTGGGCCGGTTGGGGTCGCTGATCCCGGCGCGGGCGCGGCGCACGGCGTCGGACACCGCGGTGACGGCCTTGCTCTGCCCGATCAGCCGCTCGCCGAGGACGTGCTCCATCTCCAGGAGCTTCTGGCTCTCGCCCTGCAGCATGCGCCCGGCCGGGATGCCGGTCCAGGCGGAGATCACCTCGGCAATGTCGTCGGCGGTGACCTCGTCGGCCACCATCAGGTCCTGCTTGGCGCCGCCGCCGGCCACGCGGGCCGATTCCGCCTCGGCGGCCGCGTTCAGCTCGCGCTCCAGGGCGGGGATCTCGCCGTACAGCACGCGCGACGCCGTTTCCAGGTCGCCTTCGCGCTGCGCCTTGTCGGCGGCGGACCGCAGCTCGTCAAGTTTGGCCTTGAGGTCGCCGACGTGGTTCAGGCCGGCCTTTTCCGCCTCCCAGCGGGCGTTGAGCCCGGCCAGCTCTTCCTTCTTGTCGGCCATGTCGGCGCGCAGCGCGGCGAGGCGTTCCACCGAGGCGGCGTCGGTCTCGCCGGCCAGCGCCAGCTCCTCCATGGTCAGCCGGTCCACCTGGCGCCGCAGCTGGTCGATCTCCTCCGGGGCGGAGTCGATCTCCATGCGGAGGCGGGAGGCGGCTTCGTCGACGAGGTCGATCGCCTTGTCGGGCAGCTGCCGGCCGGTGATGTACCGGTTGGACAGCGCCGCGGCGGCGACGAGGGCGGAGTCGGCGATGGCGACCTTGTGGTGCGCCTCGTAGCGTTCCTTGAGGCCGCGGAGGATGCCGATGGTGTCGTCCACGCTGGGCTCACCGACGAAGACCTGCTGGAAGCGGCGTTCCAGGGCGGGGTCCTTTTCGATGTTCTCGCGGTATTCGTCGAGCGTGGTGGCGCCGATCAGCCGGAGCTCGCCGCGGGCGAGCATGGGCTTGAGCATGTTGCCGGCATCCATCGAGCTGTCCCCGGACGCGCCCGCACCGACCACGGTGTGGATCTCGTCGATGAACGTGACGATCTGGCCCTCGGAGCTCTTGATTTCCTCCAGGACGGCCTTGAGCCGCTCCTCGAATTCGCCGCGGTACTTGGCGCCGGCCACCATCGAGGCGAGGTCCAGCGCGATCAGGGTCTTGCCGCGCAGGCTCTCCGGGACGTCGCCGGCCACGATCCGCTGGGCCAGGCCTTCGACGACGGCGGTCTTGCCGACGCCGGGTTCGCCGATGATCACCGGGTTGTTCTTGGTCCGGCGGCTCAGGACCTGGATGATGCGGCGGATCTCGGCGTCGCGCCCGATCACCGGGTCCAGCTTGCCGGAGCGCGCGATCGCGGTCAGGTCGGTGCCGAATTTCTCCAGCGCCTGGAAGGTGTTTTCGGGGTCGGCGTTGTCCACCTTGCGGTCGCCGCGGACCCCGGGCAGGGCCGCGAGCAGCGCCTCGTGCGAGGCGCCGGCGTCGCGCAGCAGCCGGCCGACGTCGTCGTTGCCGGACGCGAGGCCGAGCAGCAGATGCTCGGTGGAGACGAACGTATCGCCGAGCCGCTCGGCCTCATTCTGCGCGTTCTTGATGGCCTGCATGGCCGTGCGGGACAGCTGGGCCTGCTGCACGGAACTGCCCGAGGTGGACGGCAGCGCCTTGATCGCCGAACTCGCCTGGACACTGACCGCATCCGGATCGGTGCCGGTGGCGCGGAGGAGTGCGACGGCGACCCCCTCGCGCTGGTCCATCAGCGCCTTGAGCAGGTGCGCCGGTTCCAGCTGGGGGTTTCCGGCCGTCGAGGCGTTCATGGCTGCTGCCGAAAGAGCCTCCTGGCTCTTGGTGGTGAATTTGGCGTCCAAAGAGAGCTCCTTCCGGGGTAAGACACGTCGTCAGAGTTGAGTCTAGCCCGCTCAACTTTGGATTTGGCCCCTTTGGCTCCATGTTTGCCCACGGCGAAACTGCTGTCTAGGGGCGGAGTCCCCCCGGGGGGCGCGACCCGGCCGCCGGACATGCCCTCCCTGGCCCGCGCCACCGGACATACCCTCCGGCCGACCGCGCCGCCACCGGACATGCCCTTCCCCGGCCCGTAGCACCGGGCATGCCCTTCCCTGCCCCTCAGCAGTGGACATACCCTCCGGCCGACCGCGCCGCCACCGGACATGCCCTTCCCTGGCCCCCGCCATTGGACATAGTCCGCATATGTCCAATGGTCGGGCCGAGGACTGGGCATGCCCCCGGCCCGGTTCCGCAAGGAATGGGCATGTCCGGCAAAAAGAAGCGATCCGGCGGTCGGCTCCCCCAAGGAACCGACCACCGGATCGAATAATGGCTACGAGTAAAGTCTGTCACACATTTGACAAGTTTGTCACACGGCGCGGAGAGGGGGCTCCGCCGGACCTCTGTAATCTGGGATCCATGGATGAGACTTCTGCCCCCGAGCACCGCACCCGAAGCGTCTTCCTCGACAAGGAGCACCCCGCCGCGTGGCGCGCGCTCAACGGCCTTGGGCTCAAGGCCAAGGAGTCCGCCACGGAAGCCGGGCTGGACCAGAAGCTCATCGAACTGTTGAACGTGCGCATCTCGCAAATCAACGGCTGCGCTTTCTGCCTTGACCTGCATGTGGGCGACGCCGTGAAGAACGGCGAATCAGCACAGCGCCTGGCGGTGCTCCCGGCCTGGCGCGACACGGAGCTTTTCACCGAGAAGGAGCGTGCCGCCCTGACCCTGGCGGAGGCGATCACCAATATCTCCGACGCCGCGGCCCGCGAGCACGAAGGCCGGCTGGCCCGCAAGCACCTCAGCGACGCCGAGTTCTCCGCGGTCAGCTGGCTCGTCATCACCATGAACGCCTTCAACCGCGTTTCGATCGTCAGCCAGCACCCGGTGCGGAACAAGGACCAGGCCGCCAAACCCGAGTAGCCATCCCCGCCGCCACCCCGGGCAACCCACCCCTGGCAACCGGCCCAGGCCCTAGCCGGTCACGGGATCAGCCGGTCGGCCCGGAGCCGGTCGAACAGCCCCGTGAAGGAGTCCAGGGTCCGGCGGTAACCGGTGAAACCCGCGAGGCGGCTCTTGCTCATGTCGGCCAGCACCTCGATGTTGCGCCCCAGGTCGCCGTCGGTGTGCCACCACGAGGAGACGCGCCCCAGGTCCGGTTCGGCAAGTCCGTGCCGGGCGGCCATGTCCGCCCACACCGCGTCCATGCCCTGCATTTGCTCTTCCAGCGGCCTGGGCGCATTCTCGAAACCGACGGCCTCCACGCCGAAGTAGGCGGCAAGGCGCGGCCACATCCAGCGCCAGCGGAAGACGTCGCCGTTGACAATGTTGTAGGCCTGGTCGCCGGCCGCCTCAGCCGTGGCCGCCCAGAGCATGTGTTCTGCCAGCAGTCCGCTGTCCGTCATATCGGTGAGGCTGTTCCACTGCGTCTCCGAGCCGGGGAAGATAAAGGGCCGGTTCAACTCCTTGCAGAGCGAGGCCTGCACCGCGAGGGTGAGTCCCATGTTCATGGCGTTGCCCACCGCGTGGCCGATCACCGTGTGGGCGCGGTGCACCGACCAGCTGAACCCCTGGCGTTCCGCCGCCGCCCACAGTTCGTCTTCCTGCGCATAGTAGAAGTTGGGAACCGGCAGCCGGGGTTCCTCCTCGTGGAAGGGCGTGTCGGGCATTTCGCCTGCGGCGTAGGCCTCGAAGGGGCCGAGGTAGTGCTTCAGCCCGGTCATCAGGGCAACGTGCCGCACCGGGCGGCCCTGCAGCGCGTCGAGCAAGTTCCGCAGCAGCGCCGCGTTCACCTCGATGTTTTCCCGTTCGGTGTCCTGCCGCGACCACGCGGTGAAGAACACATGCGTCGGACTCTCGCCGGCCAACGCGGCCGCGAGGCTCTCCGGCGAACCGAGATCCGCGCTGATCGGACCGCACCCCGGGCCGCGAGACGCCGCCGCGGGTCAACGCCAGCACCTCCCATCCCGTCTCGGCAAGGAGGGTGACCAGGGCGGAGCCGGCAATGCCGCTGGCTCCGACCACCAGTGCCGTCCGTCCATGGGCAAGGGCTGAGCTGTCGTGCACGGGATTTTCCTCCTGGTTGCGGGGCGGGCCACTATCCACCCTAGGCCGTGGGGCCGGCCGGCTGAACCGGCCGGAGCCCGCAGCCGACACCGGAGCAGCCCTACGCCGGGTAGATCGACACGGCACCCGCCTTCACCACAAAGTAGACCCGCACCCCGGGCGCCAGGCCGAGATCCGCCGACGCGGCGGGCGTGACGTCCGCGGACAGCTCGCCTGCCCGCACCCGGATCTGGTCGCCGTGCGGTTCCAGGTCGGTGACCGTCACCGGGAAGGAGTTGCGCGGGCTGCCGTGCGCGTCGTCGAGGAAGACGGAAACGGCCGACGGCGGGAACGCCGCCACGCCGCCCTGGCCGGGAACCGGCGGATCCTCGTGCCGGCCGGCGAATTCCTGGCCCGAGGCCGCGCGGAGGCCGGTGCGGGTGATGGTGCCGGCCACGAGGTTGAGCCCGGCCAGCCCGGCGGCGAAACGGCTGCGGGGCCGCTGGAGCACCTCACGGGTGGGTCCGTCCTCGGTGATCCGGCCCGCCTCCAGCACGATCACGCGGTCGGCGAGCATGTAGGCGTCCAGGACATCGTGCGTGACGATGATGGCCCGGCGCCCGGCCAGGACCCGCTTCAGCAGGCGCCGCAGCAGCGGGGCGGCATGGACGTCGAGGGCGGCCATCGGTTCGTCCAGCAGCAGCAGCTCCGGGTCGGCGGCCAGCGCCCGGGCCACCGCCACCCGCTGGGCCTGGCCGCCGGAGAGCTCCCCCGGCCGCCGGCCGGCAAGCTCCGCGGCGTCGACCTCCGCCAGCCACTGCCGGGCCGTGTCCCGGGCCGGTCCCCGGCCGATCCCGGCGCTGCGGGGACCGAAGGCAACGTTTTCGAGGACGGTCAGGTGCGGGAACAGCAGCGGCTCCTGGGCCAGCAGGGCGGTGCCGCGGCGGTGCGGCGCGGTCCAGGCGTTCCGGCCCGGTCCGAGCTGGAAGAGGACGCGCCCGTCCACCGCCGCCCGGCCGGAATCGGGGCGGAGCAGGCCGGCCACGACGGAGAGCAGGGTGGACTTCCCCGCCCCGTTCGGCCCCAGCACCGCCACCGTCTCCGCCTCGGCCAGGCTCAGCGAGACGTCAAAACCCCGGGCGGCGACGGCGGCGTCGAACGTGAACGTCATGGCCGCACCGGCCCGGCCGCCGCGGAGGCCGCGCGGAGGCCGCCGCGGAGCCTGCCGCCGAAGTGCCCGCCGGGCGGCCGGCGGGTGACGGTCCCCGGTAGCTGAGCCCGACGACGATGACCGCCACCGCGACGAGCAGCAGGGACAGCGCGACGGCGGCGTCGGCGTCGGTCTCGCGCTGCAGGTAGATCTCCAGCGGCAGGGTGCGGGTGACGCCCTGGAGGCTGCCGGCGAAGGTGAGCGTGGCACCGAATTCGCCGAGGCTGCGGGCGAAGGAGAGCACCGCTCCGGAGGCGAGGCCCGGCAGCACCAGCGGCACGGTGACCCGGCGCAGCACCGTGGTGGGACGGGCGCCAAGGGTGGCCGCCACGGCTTCGTACCGGCTTCCGGCGGAGCGCAGGGCGCCTTCGAGGCTGACGACGAGGAACGGCAGCGCCACGAAGGTCTGGGCGAGCACCACCGCCGTCGTCGAAAAGGCGACCTGGATGCCGGCGACCTCAAGGCTGCGGCCGAGCAGGCCCTGCCGGCCGAAGGTGTAGAGCAGCGCGATGCCGCCCACCACCGGCGGCAGGACCAGCGGCAGCAGCACGAAGGAGCGCAGCAGCCGCTGGCCCGGGAAGTCGCCCCGGGCCAGCACCAGGGCCAGCGGGACGCCGAGCAGCACACAGAGCACCGTGCTCGCCGCCGCCGTGCGCAGGCTGAGCCCCAGGGCGGTGAGCGAGGCCTCCGAGGTGACGAGCGGGATGAACTGCGCCCAGTTGACCCGGGCGACCATGGCGGCGACCGGCAGCAGGACGAACACGGCCCCGGCGGCGGCAAGGGCCAGCACCCAGCGTGGAATGCCGCTGTAGCCGTGCCGCATCACGGCCGGCCGAAGCCCGCGTCGGAGAGGATCTTCTGCCCCTCGGATCCGGTGACCAGCGAGACGAAGGCCGCCGCGAGTTCCTTGTTCCCGCTCGTCTTCAGCGCGGCAATCGGATAGCGGTTGACGGCGACGGCGGCCTCGGGGAAGGGGATTCCCTTGACCTTGCCGCCGGCGGCCCGGACGTCGGTGGCGTAGACGAGTCCGGCGTCGGCTTCCCCCGAGGTGACCTTGCCGAGGACGTCCGTGACGGAGGATTCCTCGCTGACCGGCTTCAGGGCCACGCCGGTCTTCCCCTCGACCGACTTCGCCGCCGCGCCGCACGGAACCTGGGCCGCGCACACCACCACCCTGACCCCGGGCCGGGCCAGATCGGCGAAGGATCCGATGTCCGCGGGGTTGGCCGGCGGCACGGCGATGGCCAGGACGTTGCTGGCGAAGTCCTGCGGCGCGCCCTCCAGCAGCGCCGCGCCGGCGGCCTTGGCCATGTTCGTGTGGTCCGCGGAGGCGAACACGTCCGCCGGGGCGCCCTGGCTGAGCTGGGTGGCCAGGTCGGCGGAGCCGGCGAAGCTGAGCACGACCCTGGTCCCGGGGTGGCCGGCCTCGAATTCCCTGGCCAGGGCCGTGAAGGGCGCCTGCAGCGAGGCCGCGGCAAACACGGTCAGGTTCTTGTCGGCCCCGCCCCCGCCGCCCGCCGGGGCGCAGGCGGCGGTCCCGGCGGCCAGGGCCCCCGCCAGCACGACGGCGGCCGCCTTCCGGAGCCGGCTCATAGGAGGGTCTTTCCGTGCGGGCTTTCGATGATCACCGTGGTGGCTTTCACGACGGCGGTCGCCACCGAGCCGAGTTCGAGGCCGAGTTCGCGGACCGCCTCGCTGCTCATCAGCGACACCACCCGGAAGGGCCCGCACTGCAGTTCCACCTGGGCCATGACGGTGTCCGCGGTGATGGCGGTGACCAGTCCCACGAAGCGGTTCCGCGCGGAACTCCCGGCGCGGGCGGGGTCCTCCGGCAGTTTCGCCTGCTCCCGGGCCAGCGTCGCGAGCTCGAGCCCGTCCACGGCGAGCCGGCCCGCCTCATCCTTGAGCGGCGTGAGGCTTCCGTTCTCGGTCCAGCGGCGGACGGTGTCGTCGCTGACGCCGAGGAACCGGGCGGCTTCTGAAACGCGGATACTGGGCATACGCCAACTCTAACCCGCATTTGCGGCGGATTGGCGCCTCATTACACCTCATCTCCGGGATTCTGCCGCTTCCCGCGCTACGGAGCGGTTCGCTGTAGCCGCGCCGGCGCATCGGCCGTACCATTTTGGGGTGGGGTGGAGCCGCGGTCGGCCAGGGAGCACTGCCATGAAATGGGTCAGGCCGGACAGCACGGACTATGACGAAACTCGTAAACTCTTCAATGCCATGATCGACCGGCACCCGGCCGTCATCGCCCGATGCGCGGACCCGGCAGACGTGGCCGAGGCCCTCGCCTACGCCGGGGCCAACAACCTCGACGTCGCGGTCCGGGCCGGCGGTCATTCCGTGGCGGGCATGTCCACCAACGAGGGCGGGCTGGTGGTGGACGTCCGGCCGATGAAGTCCATCGAGGTGGACCGGGAGAACCGGACCGTCTCGGTGGGAGCCGGCGTCACCTGGGGCGAATTCGACCGCGCCACCCAGGCACACGGCCTCGCCACCACCGGCGGCCGGGCCTCCACCACCGGGGTGGCCGGCTTCACCCTGGGCGGCGGCTCCGGGTGGCTGGAGCGCTCCTACGGCTTCGCGTGCGACAACCTGCTCTCGGCCAACCTCGTCACCGCGGCCGGCGAGCGCGTCACCGCGAGCGCCCGGGAAAACCCCGAGCTGTTCTGGGCGCTGCACGGCGGGGGCGGCAACTTCGGCGTCGCCACAGACTTCACCTTCCGGCTGCACGAGCTCGGACCCACGGTCCACGCCGGGCTGCTGCTCTGGCCCGGCGACGCCTCCGCGGATCTCGCCCGCGCCTACCGGGACCTGTCGCTGGCCGCCCCGGACGCCGTCGGCAGCGCGCTGGTGTTCCTGACGGCGCCGCCGGAGCCCTTTGTTCCGGCGGACATGGTGGGCAAGCAGGCGGTGGGCGTCGCCTACCTCTACGCGGGCGACCCGGCCGCCGGGGCGGAGCACGCGGCCCCGTTCCGCGGGCTGGGCCCGGCCGTGGACCTGGTCGGGGACATGGACTACGCCGACTTCCAGTGCATGATCGATGACCCGCCCAACCTCTACAACTACTGGAGCGCCGACTACCACGACGAGTTGCCGGACGCCGCCCTGGACGTGATCGTGGACTCGGCGCGGCATCTTCCCGGCCCGCACTCGCAGCAGCTGGTGGCCCGGTGGGGCGGCGCGGTCGCCGGACCCGCCGCGGCGCAGACGCCGCTGCAGAACCGCGGCGCGAAGTGGGTCACACACCCCTTCGGGCTCGAGGAGACACCGGAGGGCGGCCAGGAGGCAAAGGCGTGGGTGAAGACGTTCCGCCAGGACATCGCCCCCTACGCCACCGGCGGCGTGTGGCTGAACTTCGTCGGGGACGAGGGCCAGGACCGCGTCCGGGCGGCCTTCGGCGCGGAGAACTATGACCGGCTGGCCCGGGTGAAGAGCGAGTTCGATCCCGGCAATACCTTCCGCGGCAACCAGAACATCCGGCCCGCCGTCTCCTGAACCGCGGGCACGTCCCGCATGCTTACGGCCCCGGCTGTGAGACGGTTGGTAAGTAATGTGACCATCCGAAAGTGGGAGACAACGCAGCATGGGCAGTCCGGACAAGACAACTCCCTGGGGCGACAGCCTCGGCCGTGCCAGCATCAGGACCGCGCAGGTACTCCTGCTGGTACTCCTGTCCGTCGTGGTGGTGTACGCCCTGATCCAGGTGCGGCTCGTGGTGATCCCGGCACTGCTGGCGCTGATCCTCGCCGCCGCGATCGCACCGTTTGTCCACTGGCTGCGCCGCCGGGGCTGGCCCAGCACGGCCGCCACCAGCCTGTCGTTCGTGGTGCTCCTGCTCGCGTTCGGGGCCGTGATCACGGGCATCGTCTTCGCCGTCATGAGCCAGGCCGGCGAACTGGCGAGCAAGGCCACGGAGGGTTTCGACCGGGTCTACGACTTCGTCCGCACCGGCCCCATCCCGATCGATGACCAGCAGATCCAGCAGGCGCGCGACGCCGCCATCGACTTCGCCACCAGCAGCACCGTCGGCGCCGGCGCCATCTCCGGGCTCAGCGCGGCCGGCAACTTCATCACCGGCGCCCTGCTCATGGCGGTGATCCTGTTCTTCTTCCTCAAGGACGGCGAGCGCATCTGGGCCTTTATGCTGCGGGCGTTCAAGGGCAAGAACCTGGTGAAGGCGCGCCTCGCCGGGGAGCGCAGCCTCAACGTGCTCGGCGGCTACGTGCGCGGAACGTCCATCGTGGCCTTCGTGGACGCCTTCTTCATTGGCCTGGCCCTCGTTTTCATGGGGGTGCCGCTCGCGCTGCCGCTCGCCGCGCTGACCTTCATCGGAGCCTTCATCCCGCTGATCGGGGCCACCCTGGCCGGCGTCCTCGCCGCACTCGTCGCGCTGGTCGCCAACGGTCCGCTCGCGGCCCTGGTCGTGATCATCGTGGTGATCGTGGTGAACCAGCTGGAGGGCAACTTCCTCCAGCCCGTGGTGATGGGCCAGGCACTCAACGTGCACGCCCTGGTCATCCTGCTGGCCCTCACCGCCGGGACCATCCTCGCCGGCATCATCGGCGCAATCCTCGCCGTCCCGCTCGTGGCGGTGGCCTGGGCCGCGATCAAGGCCTGGAACTCGGCGGATGACATCACCCCCGCTGCCATCGCGGAGGCCGAGCATGAGACCCGGCTGAACGAAAAGGGCGAGGGCGTGCGTTCCAAGCCGCTGCATGCGCGGACGCGGCAGGAAGAGCAGTCCGACACCGCGGACGCCGGCGCCGACGCCGGGCAGGGCTGATCCGCCGCCGGTCTAGACTGCCCCCATGGCCCTCTACCTGGATCCTCCGCTCTGGCCGGCGCACGGAACGCACTTCTCGCACCTGATCTCGGACGCCTCGCTGGAGGAGCTGCACGCCTTCGCGGCGGCAGCCGGCATTCCGGAACGGGCGTTCGACGGCGACCATTACGACGTCGCCGAGGCCCGGTACGGCGCCCTCGTTGCCGCCGGCGCCATCCCCGTCGAGGGCAGGGTCCTGGTCCGCAAACTGATCGCTAGCGGCCTGCGGATTCCGGCGAGGCGGCGCAGCGGATCGCTGAAACTTCCGCTGCTGACCCGCTGGAACGAGGCCCTCCCGGGCCACGATGCGCTCTTCCTTGACCTGCTGGACCGCTGGGGCGAGGAGCACCGGAGGTACCACGGGCGCACCCACCTGCTGGCCGTCCTGGAAGCCCTGGACCGGTTAACGGCGCCGGCACACCCGCCCCGGACCGTGCTGCTCGCGGCCTGGTTCCACGACGCCGTCTACCGCGGCATCGCCGGCGAGGACGAGGAGGAGTCGGCCCGGCTGGCCGAGGAGCGGCTCGGGCAGGCCGGGCTCCCCGCGGACGAGGTCGACGAGGTGGCGCGGCTGGTCCGGATGACGGCGGACCACCGGCCGGATCCCGGCGACGAACCGGCCGCGCTGCTCAGCGACGCCGACCTCTCCGTCCTTGGCGGGGACCCGGCGGCCTACGCCCGCTACCTCGCGGCCGTCCGCGAAGACTTCGCGCACATCGGCGACGCCGATTTCGCCGCCGGACGCGCCGCCGTCGTACGCCAGCTGCTGGAGCTGGACCCGCTGTTCCGGACCGCGCGCGGCCGCGAACTGTGGCAGGACGCGGCACGGCGGAACCTGCGCGGCGAACTCGCCTGAGCAGAAAAGCTGCGTGACGCATGCAGCCTGCTGGCTAGATTGCTAGCATCCTAGCCATGACAGAGAAGGTGCAGTTCAACATCTATTTGCCGGCGACGCTGGTGAAGCGGGTCAAGCACGCCGCGATCGAGGAGGGGCTGTCACTGTCCGCCTTCGTGGAAGAGGCACTGGCCCGGACCCTGGACACGAAGAAAGGCCAGAGCAAATGAGAATCACCCCGATCCGCTTCGTACGGGACGTTGAGGCCTCCCGCGCGTTCTACGCCGCGCTGGGCCTGGCCGAACGGACCGAGGCGACCAGCGGCACCTGGTCCGAACTCAAGGCGGCCGGCGGCTCGCTGGGCCTGCACATCGCGCGGCACCCCGGCACGCACGACGACGCCGGCGCGGTGGCCCTGCAGTTCACCAGCGACGAACGCCTCGAGCCCCTGGCGGAACGGCTGGCCGCGGCCGGCTATGAGACCTCGCCCATCACGGACGAAACGTTCGGGCGGTTCTTCACCGTGCCGGACCCGGACGGCTACCTCGTCCAGGTCAACGAGGCGGACGAGGACCTCCAGGGCCTGAGCTACGAAATCCGCGAGTCTGCGGCCCTCAAGCAGTAGCCGAAACCGACCACGCGGGGTCATTTAGGCGCCGCGGCGGAGATGTTCGGCGAGCCGGTCGAAGGACTCCCGCCAGCCGGTGCCGTTGCTGTCGCGGTTCTCCGCCGAGTCAAAGGGGCCCTGGATGAACGTCATCCGGGTGCCGCCGTCGAGCTCCTCCAGCCGGAACGTCACCTCGGTCTCAAAGCCGCGGGTCCCGTCCGCCTTGTCCCAGGCATGGGTGAACACGAATAAGTTGGGCGGCTCGATGTCCGTGTGGACGCCGCTCCACCAGTATTCCTGCCCGGTGGCGTCCTGGACCATGCAGGCCCGGTACAAGCCGCCGACTTCCAGGTCCGCGTCGATGCTCTCCCTCGGGGTATGGAATCCGCGGGGCCCCCACCAGGCCGGGGCCTGGTCCGGGTCGGTGAGGGCGGACCAGACCGCCGCGATGGGGACCTGGAACTCACGGGTGATGACCAGCATCAGCCCGTCGTCGCTTGGCACGGCCTCCGGGACTGTTGACTCCGGCATTGTGCTCTCCCTCGGCTTCCTGTGGGTGGTCCGCCCGGGCGGACCCTAGCGGTAGCTGCTGATAAACGGCCGGTCGGTGGGAACGATCTGCTTGCCCAGCGGCATCAGGGACACCGGGATGAGCTTGAGGTTGGCGATGGCCAGCGGGATGCCGATGATGGTGACCGCCATGGCGAAGGCCGTGACCACGTGCCCGATCGCGATCCAGATGCCTGCCACGAGGAGCCAGATGACATTTCCCAGCAGGGTAAAGACGCCGTTGCCGCCGGGTTTATCCACCACCATGCGGCCGAACGGCCACAGGGTGTAGGACGCGATGCGGAAGGAGGCCAGGCCCCACGGAATGGTGATGACGAGCAGGCAGCAGATGATGCCGGCCAGGAAATACCCGAGCGCCAGCCAGAGGCCGCCGAAAAGCAGCCAGATGATGTTGAGCAGTGTCTTCATGGCTCCATTGTCTCCCGCAGGCTGCCAGCTTCGGATCAGGGGTTGGCCCTGAGCGGCCCCTGATTCCGGGGCCGGACTCGACGTGGTCAGGCCTGCTTGACCAGGGCGGCTTCAACGCTGATTTTGACCTTGTCGCTGACCAGCAGTCCCCCCGCTTCGAGGGCCGCGTTCCAGGTCAGGCCGAATTCCTTGCGGCTGATGTCGGCCTCGGCGCTGAAGCCGGCGCGGGTCGCGCCGAAGGGATCCACCGCGACGCCGGTGAACTCGACTTCCAGTTCCACCGGCCGGGTCACGCCCCGGATGGTGAGATCCCCGGTGAGTACATAGTCCTCGCCGTCGCCCCGGATGGAGGTCGCCCGGAAAGTCATCTCGGGGAAGTTCTCGACGTCGAAAAAGTCGGGTCCGCGCACGTGTCCGTCGCGGTTCGCGTCGCCGGAGTCGAAGCTGGCGGTCTTGATCGTGGCATGGAGGCTGGCGTCGGCCAGGGAATCCCGCACACGTGCCTCCGCCGAGGCCTCGTTGAAGCGGCCCCGGACCTTGCTGATCCCGGCATGGCGGACGCTGAAGCCGATCTCACTGTGGGACATGTCCAACGTCCAGACGCCGGGGGTCAGTCCTTGGGGCAGGGTCATCGCCGTTCTCCTTTGCATCGGTAGCGGGCGGGCCCGCCGGGATTCGGAAGCTCCAAGAAGCATGCTAACGAGGAAGCGCGGGCGGCAACAGGGCGCGCCGGTAGGTGCGCCGGCCGGTTCACCGGCCGCACCGGCCGGCGCACCCGTCGCCGGCGCCGCCGTGCGCCGCCGTGGCCAAAGACCTCTGGTCTTGAGCGAGCGGCCGGGCTTACCCTAGGCCTAGCACCCGCCGAGCTGTTCGTCGATGCCCGGCCCAGCCGGTCGGGCCCAGACTCATGATGTGAGGAATCGTGGCCGGATCACCCCTTTCACGGAGCAGGGCCGGCCTCGCGGCGGGCCTGCTGTCGCTGGGCCTGCTGGTGGCAGCGTGCACGCCGGAACCTCCGCAGCCGCCGCCGTCGAGTTCGACGGAACGGCCGCCGTCGCCGTCCCCGTCCCCGCCGCCTTCCACGTTCCCGCCCATCCAGGGCTCCTCGGTGCACTTCACCGCCCAGGGTGACACCGGCGTCGGCTCCGGCGCCCGGAAGGTGCTGGACGTGATCGCGCAGCTCCGGCCGCAGCTGAATTTGGCCCTCGGGGACTACACCTACAAGGCAGGAATCGAGCAGCAGTTCTGTGACCTGGTGACCGAAAAGCTTGGCACCGGCTTCCCCTATGAGGTGGTCACCGGCAACCACGAGAGCGACGGACGCGACGGGGACATTGCGAACATCGTCAAATGCCTGCCCAACAGGCTGCCCGGCCTGCAGGGCGAGTACGGCACGCAGTGGTACGCCGACATTCCGGAAAAGGACCCCGTGGTGCGGATCGTCATGGTCTCGCCCGGCATCGACTTCCGCGGCGGAAAACCGCTGGACTACTCCAGGGGCAGCGACCGCTGGCGCTGGACCACCGCCGCGCTGGACGGGGCCAAGTCCCGGAACATCCCGTGGACGGTGGTGGGGATGCATACCCCCTGCCTCAGCGTGGGCAAATACGACTGCCAGCCCGGCGAGGAATTCACCAACCTGCTGGTCGAGAAGAAGGTGGACCTGGTCCTCACCGGCCACGACCACGTCTACCAGCGCACCCATCAACTGGGCCTGGGCGGAGGCTGCCCCGGCCTCGTCCCCGCGTCTTTCTCCACCGCAGTGCCTGGCCGATGCGGACGACAGCATGGTCCAGGGCGCCGGGACGGTCTTTGTGGGCGTCGGCATCGGCGGGATCGGACACTACGACGTCCACGACGACGACCCTGAAGTCGGCTATTTCGCCAGCTGGTCGGGGAAGAACCGCAACGCCACCCTGGGCACCCTGGACGTGACCGCGGACCGGGATTCGCTGACCGCCCGGCTGGTGCCGGCCGAGGGCTACAGCCACACCGATTCCTTCGAAATCCGGCGGAAGTGACCGCGCCCGGCCCCGCCCGCGAACTTGAAGGTTCAACGTAACCCAAGGTTTTTACAAGTTCCGGGGTCGACCATGGAGTGGGGGGAATCCAGGGATTTTGCCGCACCGGCGCTACGCGGGCCGGCAAACATCCAGATTCCTAGGTTGAGGCGATAAAGCACAACATCGTCTAGTGGTGAGGCCCATGTCCATCCCGCATCTTGCATCAAAAACGCGCCCGCAAACGACGCCCCGTCGCATGATTCCCGCGTCCGTCAGCGTGGTAATCCCGACTTTCAACGAGGCAATGAACTTGCCCTGGGTGCTCCGTCGCATGCCGTCCTACGTGGACGAGGTCGTGATCGTCGACGGGCGGTCCCTCGACAGCACGGTCGAGGTGGCGAAGGCGCTCCGCCTCGACATCGTCATCGTGGCCGAGCCCCGGGCCGGCAAGGGGGCCGCCGTGCGGGCGGGCTTCGCCGCCGCCTCGGGCGACATCATCGTCATGCTGGACGGCGACGGCAGCATGGACCCCCAGGAGATCGGCTGGCTGGTCTCCCCTTTGCAGCACGAATTCGATTTCGTCAAGGGATCCCGCTACGTGACCGGCGGCGGGTCCGATGACATCACCCTGCTGCGCACCACCGGCAACCGGATGCTGACCGCGCTGGCCAATCTCGTGCTCGGCAGCGACTTCTCCGACCTCTGCTACGGCTACATCGCCCTGCGCCGCGAATGCATCGAGGTGCTCGAGCTCCAGTCGGACGGCTTCGAAATCGAAACCGAACTGATCGTGCGCGCCTCCAGGGCCGGCCTGCGGATCGCCGAGGTTCCCAGCCACGAGCTGGCCCGGATCTCCGGGCAACTCGAACCTCCACACCTTCCGGGACGGCTGGCGCGTGCTGCGCACCCTGGCCCGGGAACGCATCAGCTGGGAGGCCCCCACGGCCGGCGCCCGGCCCGAGACCCTGCGGCGGGTCAAGTACAAGTACCCGACCACAGCGTTCCCGCACATTCCCACGGATCCGCGGAGCGTCCTCGGCGTAGCGGCAGGAGAATAGGATGTCCCAGATCCCGGGCTTGCCCAGTATCTCCGTGGTCATTTGCTCGTACGCGGAAGAGCGCTGGGACCTGCTCATCGGCGCCCTCGACTCGCTCCGGACCCAGACGCACAGCCCGCAGCAGACGATCGTCGTCGTCGACTACAACGTGGAGCTGTACAAGCGGCTGATCTTCACCGTCCCGGACGTCGTGATCGTGGAAAACACCGGACCCAAGGGCCTCTCCGGCGCCCGGAACACCGGAGCGGGCGTCGCCACCGCCGAGATCGTCGCCTTCCTCGACGACGACGCCGAGGCCGCCCCCGACTGGCTCGAACGGCTCGCGGCACTGTACGACGACCCCGACGTGCTGGCCGTCGGCGGCAGCGTGCAGCCGGCCTGGGACGCCGGCCGGCCGCGCTATTTCGGCCAGGAACTCGACTGGATCGTCGGCTGCACCTACCACGGCCTGCCCAAAGTCGCCGCCGAGGTGCGCAACGTGATCGGCGCGAACATGTCCTTCCGCGACCGACGTGCTGGAGCGTGTCGGCGGATTCAATCCGGACCTCGGCCGGCAGGACGCCCAACCGCTCGGCTGCGAGGAGACGGAGCTGTGCATCCGCGCGGTCATCGGCTCCCCCGGTTCCCGGGTGGTCTACGAACCTGCCGCCGTCGTCCTCCACCACGTACCCAGGGAGCGCGGCACGCTGAAGTACATGCTGTCGCGGTCCTGGTCCGAGGGGATCTCCAAGGCCCGGGTCAGCCGGCTCGTCGGCCACAAGCGGGCGCTCGGCCCGGAACGGCGCTATGTCCGGCAGGTCCTGCCCCGCGCCGTGTTTGCCGGAGTCCGCGACGCGGTGCGTGGCCGGGATCTTGCCGGGCTCGGCCGCGCCGCCATGGTGATGGCCGTGCTCGCCACCACCGCCCTCGGGTACGTGCGCGGGCGCCGCCTGCCGGCGGCCCCCGCCCCGCAGCAAACCAGCCCGGAAGCACCCGACGAGCGTGGAGGGAAGTTCAGTGAAAGCGAACACAGAAGGCGGGGCCGGCGAAACGCCGCCGCCGCAATCACGCTTCCCGCAGGCTCCAACCATGAGCCAGTCCGAGCGGGACGTACTGACCCCGGCCGGCGCCTCCGCCGGCGCGAGCTTCGATGTCCACGGCCTGGTCGGCATCGACGTCGAGCCCGGCACGCCCGGCGAATCCCAACTGCGCGACATGCTCGCGCCCTTCCTGCGCGGTTCCCGGGCGCCGCTTCGCCTGCACATCAGCGGCGACGTTGTCGCCGATTTCCGGCCAGTCGCATGCAGAGGACGCCTACCGTTTCACCGGCGACTCGCTCTACCTTCCCGCCGACCGGGTACAGATCATCGAAACCCGCGACGGCTACCGGATCCAGGGCCAGGGGGAGCTCCTGACCGCCGTCATCCCCCTGCTGGACCGGCTGTGCGTCCGGGAGGACGCGGCCATGATCCACGCCGCCGTCGTGGATTTCCGGGGCTCCGGCGTCCTGCTGCCGGCGTGGGGCGGGGTCGGCAAGACCAGCACCGTCGCCAAGCTGGTCGCCACGCCGGGCGTGCGGTTCATGGCTGACGACTGGGCCTTCACCGGGGCGGACGGCATGCTCATGGGCTACGCCAAACCGATGTTCATCAAGCCGCACCACCGCGCCATCTACCCCGACCTCTTCCGCGGCACCCGCAAGCCCCTGGCGCCCGGCTGGCTCACCAACCCCGTCGCGCGGCTGGCGACGGCCGTGCACCCCGTCATCGTCCGGTATCCGAAGACCGCGGCGTTCACCCGGCGCTGGTCCCCCGAACACCGGATGGTGCAACCGGACCAGGTGTTCGGGGCCGAACGGATCTCCTCCGCGGCGCCGGCACGGCTGGCGATCTTCCTCGAACGGTTCGACGGCCCCGAGGCCCGGCTGGAAGCACGCAGCCGGGAGTGGATGACCTCCCGCATCATCGGCAACTTCCACTCCGAACTGCCGATGGTGTCCCGCCGGCTCGTCGAAGCACTCGGCGCCACCGGCCTGGTCCCCCTCGAGGACCATTTCGGCCAGAAGGCGGCGGTTGTGCGCCGGGCGCTGGAAGACGTGCCCTGCTCGCTCCTGCGGCTGCCCGCCGACTGGTCCGCCGACCGGGCCTCGGACTACGTGGCCAACCTGGTCCGCTCGAAATTGGATGAGTGAGGTGCGGCCACGTGGGTGATCTTGAGGTGTCGGTGATCATTCCGGCGCGGAACGCCGCGGCCTGGCTGGCCGAGTGCCTGGAGTCGGTCCGCGCCCAGCACCCGCGCGAGATCATCGTGGTCGACGGCTGCTCGACTGGACGACACCGTCAAGATTGCCCGCTCCTTCGGGGCCCGCGTCATCTCCGACGAGGGCCGCGGCCTGCCGGCCGCGCGGATGCTGGGAGTCCAGAACGCCAGGCTGCGAGGTCGTCGCGCTGATTGACGCCGACGTCGTGCTGCCGCCGGGCAGCCTCAGGCGGCTGCTGCGCGAGTTCGACGACGGCGCCTTCGACGGCCTGCAGTTCGGCCTGGCCAGCGAGTCCGACGGCCCGGGCTACTGGGGCGCCGCCCTGGCCTGGCATCACAACCACAGCCGGGTCCGCTCCTGGTTCGGTGTCAGCGCCACGCTCATGCGCCGGGACGTGCTGCTGTCCGTCGGTTTCGACGACAACTTCCGTTCCGGCGAGGACATCGAACTGAGGATCCGGCTTGAGGACGGCGGCTACAAGCTCGGCGTCTCCGCCACGACGCTGGTCCGGCACCGCTTCGCCGACACCTTCGACTGCGCCCGCGAC
This sequence comes from uncultured Actinomycetota bacterium, assembly GCA_963698285.1. Classification (GTDB taxonomy): domain Bacteria; phylum Actinomycetota; class Actinomycetes; order Actinomycetales; family Micrococcaceae; genus Arthrobacter. Next base: position 76,396 of record CAVOQF010000025.1, read on the forward strand.
CAGTGGCTCCAGGACGGCGCCGGCATGGCCCGGACCATCCGGAAGCATCCGGCCCGGGCCGGCTGGCTGGCCGTGCTGCCGCTGCTGGCCTCCGTGCGCGGCGTCGGCCTGTCCCTGGTCCGGGCCCCCCGCTTCCTGCCCTACTGGGCCGGGCTTCCTGCTCTACAACTACCGTGCCATGTTCGGCGAGATCCTCCGCCCCCAGTCCCGCCCGCTCTCCGTCGGGGGCAACGCGGCCTGGCTCGCGGCGGCCCGGGTCGCCCCCATGGTGACGGGTTTCCTGTTCTGGGCGCTCGCGGCCTTCCTGCTGCCGCCGGAGCAAATCGGGCTGGGCTCGGCGGTGGTTTCCGCCGCCCTCCTCACCGTCCAGCTCGGCATGCTCGGCGTCGGACCGGCCACCCTGACCCTCCTGCCCAGCGAGCCCGACGGCGGCCGCCGGCTGACCGCGACGAGCCTGCTGACCGTCGGGGTTTCCGCGCTGGTGGTGGGCGGCGCGCTCGCGGCGGTCACCTATTCGCTGGGTTCGGGCGTCGGCGAGGCATGGAAGAACCCGCTGGTGACGGCGATTTTCCTGGCGACGGCCCTGTTCGCGAGCGCGGCCTACCAGCTGGACCACATCGGCGTCGCCCAGGAGCGGGCCGATCGCGCCCTGGTCCGCAGCCTGCTGCAGAGCCTGGTGCAGCTGGGAGTCCTCGGTCTTGCCTTCGCCGCCGGGATCCGTGACCTGTCGGTCGTGGTGGGCGCCGTCGCGGCCGGCGCCCTGGTCAGCGTCCTCGTGGGGCTCCGGCAGCTCCGCCGGGCCCGGCTCGAGCCGGACTGGCGGCACGGCCTGCGGCCCCGGTCGGCCGTCGGCCTGCTCAGGCCCGGCCTCCCCAACCACGCCCTCATGCTGGCGGACCGGGCCCCGGGCTACCTCCTGCCCCTGATCGTGGCCGCCACCCTCGGCCCGGCGTCGACCGCCGCCTGGTACATCGTGTGGATGATGGCCTCCGCGGTCTTCTTCGTCCCGCAGTCGGCCGGGTTTTCGCTGCAGACAGCCCTGGCCGGAACGCGGTCCAGACCAGGGCTGGTCGCCTCCGCGATCCGGGCCAGCCTGCTGCTCACCTTCGCGGCCGGGCTGATTCTGCTGCTGCTGGGCCCCTACCTCCTGCAATTCCTCGGTCCGCATTACGCCTCCGCCTGGGTCCTGCTGCCGGTCCTGGTTCCGGCACTGCTGCTCAGCTGCGTGACCCAGGTCTACTACGGCCTGTGCCGCGCCCAGGGGCGCCTTGTCGAATCCACAGTCGTCGCGGTCCTCACGGCCGCGCTGGTGGTCGTCCCGGCCGCCGCCGTTGCCCAGCAATATGGCCTTACCGGCGTCTCCGTGCTCTGGTCCGCCGCCCAGGCGGCCGCGGCGCTCATCGCCGGCTGGCGTCTGATCACTCTGACCCGAGTGAAGCCCGCTGCACCTGACCCGGTCTCTTCAGCGGCATTCAACGAGCCCACTGGAATCGAGAAATCATGACACCCGAACCCTCCACCGTTGTCCCTGCACCACCGGCACATGGGCGCCACGAAGGCAGCAAGGACGGAGTGAAACACAGCCTGAAGCACGGCCCCACTCCCCCGACCGCCGAGCACCGGATCGAATCCAGCCCGCTCTGGCAGATCGTCGCCCTGGCCGGGATCGCGGCCCTGGCCCTCGTCCTGGGGATCTGGAGCCTGAACCAGGTCGACCCGGCCCAGATCGGCGGGGCCGGCCTCATCGCGGCTCTTCCCCCCGCCTACTTCGCCGCCCTGGTCCTCAGCCTGGCCGGCTTCGTCGGCACGCTGAACCTTCGGCAGTTCGTTCCGGCGCTCCTTGCCGGCCAAGTACTGGTCACGGTGTTCATCCTGCACGGAGCGGATCCAATCATCCACGGCCTGCCCCGGCTTGAGGCGAGCTACCGGCACCTCGGCATCGCGGACAGCATCGCCCAGACCGGCCAGCTAAATCCGAACCTGGACGCCTACTTCAACTGGCCCGGCTTCTTCGACCTGCTCGGCATGCTGTCCGTCGCAACCGGCGCGAACGATCTGATCCCCCTCGCCACCTGGGCGCCGGTCGGCATCAACCTGCTGCTGCTGGCCCCCCTGCTGGCGCTGGCCACACGGCTCACCGCTAACCGGCGGCAGGCCTGGGCCGGCGTCTGGATCTTCTACCTGACCAGCTGGGTCGGGCAGGACTACCTGGCGCCCCAGGCCTACGCGTTCATCCTGCTCGTCACGCTCTTCGCGTGCCTGCTGAGCACCTTCGGCGGCTGGGCCTGGCCCACGGGCCGGACCGGCTTCACGAGGGCGCTTGCCAGGACTGTCGACAGACTGGACAGCGCCGAACCGCAGCACGGCCTGATCCAGCCCTCCCAGCGGGACTCGGCCATCCTGGTCGGGATCTGCGCGCTGATCCTGCTGGCCATGACGGCCTCGCACCAGCTCACCCCGTTCGCGGCCATCCCGGTCCTCGTCGCGTTCCTGCTGATCGGGCGGCTGCGCTCGCGCTTCCTGCCAGTGCTGGCGCTGATTCTTCCGGTGTTCTGGCTCGTCTTTGTAGCCTCGGCCTATTTCCAGGGCCACCAGGAGCAGCTTTTCGGCTCCTTCGGCGACATTGGCGCGAACACTGTCGGGGCGCTGAACGACAGGATCTCGGGCAGCGGAGCGCACCTCGCGGTGGTCTACACCCGGGTGGCAGAGGTCGCGGTGATCTGGATCCTCGCCATCGTCGGCGCCGTCATGGGCCACCGGCGGGCAACACCGTGGCTCGCCGCGGCGGCGGGCGCCCTGGCACCGCTGCTGCTCGTGTCGGTCCAGCCCTACGGCGGCGAACTGATGCTGCGGCTCTTCCTCTTCAGCCTGCCGTTCGCCGCCTGCCTCGTCGTACTCCCGCTGATGTGGGACCGCCCGGCCGGACCCGGGCTGGTGCGCGGTGTGGCACTGCTGGTGCTGGGCGCGGCGCTGGCCACCACCACGCTCGTCACGCGTTACGGCAACGACAGCATGGAGAGCTTCTCCCGGGCGGAAATTGCGCTCGTCAACCGGCTTTACGCTACGGCACCTCCCGGCTCCGTCCTGATTGAGGCGATCCGCAACACGCCCTGGAAACACCAGAACTACGCCGGCTACGACTACCGCGCCCTGGCCGCCGCCGAACCCCGCCCCGACGCGGCCCCACTCAACTGCGACACGGTGAACCAGATCGCCCGCCGCGCCGGAGCCTACCTGATCGTCACGGCGAGCCAGCGGCACGCCGCGGAGCTTCGGGGCACGACGCCGGCCGGGGACCTGCAGCGCTTTGTCGACACCTGCGGCACCGAACCGGGCTGGCAGAAGGTCAGCGAAAACTCCGGTGGTGTCATCTTCCATATCGAAGGAGCAAAAAATGGCAATTGAACGCACGCATGTGGGCTACGCAACGGCAGCCGTGGCGGTAGCAGCCATACCGCTCTCCTTCGTCGGGCCGGAGTCGCTACGGCTCGCCGTCGTCGGGCTGTTCCTGCTCGCGGGCCCCGGCACGGCGCTCGTCCTGCTGATCCGCTTCGGTCCGCCAAGCTCCACGGTTGCCTCCGACGCGATCCCGCTGGCCACGGCACTCGCCGTCGCCGTCAGCCTCACGCTCTCCACCCTCGTGGCCACCGCCATGATCTATACGCGCCTCTGGGCGCCTCCGCTTGGGGTCTGCCTCCTCGCCCTGGCCACGCTCGGCCTGCTGGCAGCGGATCTCAGGCGCTCTAAAACCGCCCTGGTGGAGGCAAGATGAGCAGCCTCGGCCCCGTTTTCCAACATTTGCGTGACGCTGATCGTGCAGTCGAAGAACTGCTGTAACCAGCGCCGGCGGTCTAGCACCCGCCGGATCAGTCGAACTAACCGCTTGCACGAAATTCTGGGAGTACATCAATGAGAAAACTAAAAGCACTCGGCACAATTGGAAGCCTCAGCCTGCTCGTCACGGGCATGCTCTTCGGTTCAGCACAGGCCAGCACGGCGGCCACCTGCACGACCGGCACCTCCGTCCCCACCAACAGCTACCCCGGCACCATCGTCGCCGCCACGAACTTTGAATCCGGCAGCCTCTCACCGTTCATACGCCAGGTGGCGGGAACCGGAACGGCGGACGTGACGAGCCCGTTGGCCAAGACCGGGACCTGCTCCGCCAAACTGCACGTCACCGACGATGCCGGTTCGCTCGCGAACCTCTCCACGCCAACCCTGCCCTCCGGGACCAGGACCATCTATGCGGACGGATGGTTCAACATCACCAAGGCCGGTGTGACCGGCAACAATGTGCCGTATTTCCGCGTCTTCTCCGGCAGCACCCGGGTGGCGGACGTCTACCGCTACAACAGCAACGGCCAGCTGTGGCTTCGGGTGACCGCCCCCAACGGGACGTTCGTCTATACCAAGCTGGTCTCCGGAAGCATCAGCCTCAACGCCTGGCACCGGGTCGCGATGCGGGTCACCAGCAATGGCACCCAGTCGACCATCAAGGTCTGGTTCGACGGTGCGCTGAAGTACTCCAGCAGCGCGGTCAGCATGGCCGGAAGCTCGCTGCGGAAAGTCCAGCTCGGAGCCGAACACAACCGCCAGATGGGGGATTGCTACATCGACAACGTGGTCATCAAGCGCTCCTACTCCTAGTTGCAGGGCGCGGTGAACGGCGGCCGGGGAATCCTCCCCGGCCGCCGTTGCGTTCCGGTCAGATGGCCTTGGCCGCCGTCACGAAGGCCGTGATTTTGGCCGGATCCTTGACGCCCCGGGAGTGTTCGACGCCGGAGGAGACGTCCACTCCCCACGCACCGGCCGCGGCGGCGGCCAGGGCCACGTTCGCCGGGCCCAGGCCGCCGGCCAGCAGCCATTTCCGGCCCTTCAGCCCCAGGTCGCGGACTGATGCGTAGTCCCAGGCTTCCCCGGATCCGGGCACGGCCGCGTCGATGAGCAGCAGGTCCTCGCCCCAGTCCGCAAACGACTCCGGCGCGGCAGCCATCGTGACCGCCCGGATGATTTTCAGCCCGGCGGCGTGCACCGTCCGGACATCGCCGGGGCTGCGCTCGCCGTGCAGCTGCACCCATTCCAGCCCCGCCTCGCGGGCCAGCCCGACGGCCTCGGCCGCCGCCTCGTGCCGGAACACACCCACCGCCGGAAGCCCGGCCGGCACCCCGGCGAGGAGCTCGCGGGCGCGGTCCGGAGCCACCTCGCGGGGGCTGGGGGTCAGCACGAAGCCGACGGCATCCGCCCCGGCGTCGACCGCGGCCCGCACCGATTCAGCGGTGCTCAGGCCGCACACTTTGACGAACATTCCCGCTCCCTACGCAGCTGATTGTTCCTTTGACGTTAGCAAGCCCGCCGCGGCCGCGCTGAGGTTACGCCGTCCCGGCCCGTCGCCGACGGGCCGCCGCCGGGAGGCCGCCGCACGCCCGCGGCCGGCGGCTAGGCTGGGGCAATGGAAATCATCCGCTACGCCGAGCTCAAACCCCGCCCCTGGCGCAACGGCGGCGGGGTAACCCGCGAACTGGCCCGGTTCCCCGACTCCGCCGGACGGGGCGCGGCGGAGGACGGCAGCTGGGACTGGCGCGTCAGCATCGCCGAGGTCGCCAGGGCCGGCGCGTTCTCCCGCTACGCCGGGATGGAGCGGGTGCTCACCGTCGTCGACGGCGAGTTGCTGCTCCTCACCGTCGACGGCGCCGAGCATCCGCTGGAGAAATACCGGCCGTTCCGGTTTTCCGGCGACGCGGAAACTGCCGGCGCCCTGCCCACCGGCGACGTCCGCGACCTGAATGTCATCACACGCACGGGCGCGTTCAAGGGCTATACGTCCATCGTCGAACTGTCCAAGAAGCGCGCCCACCCGGTCTTCGCCGGCCAGCTCGGCATCCTGCTCCAGGGCCAGGCCACCGTCGGCGCCGGGGCCCCCGCCGGCCCGGACGCCGAGGGCCCGGCCACCGGCGGCGAGCCGCTCGGCCGGTACGACGCCGTCGTCGGCTCGGACACCGATACCCCGGAAATCCTGGGCCGGGGCTTCCTCGCCGTCGTGTCAATCGATCCGGTCGGTCCGGTCGGGGAGAGTCCCGCAGCCTAGTACCCGCCGGCCTCCGCCGCCCGCGGACCCCAGCCGAGATCCCATCGATTGCTCCACAGGTGCCGTTATGCGCCCTCAAAACGGCCGTTCTGGAGCAATCGACGAGCCTGGCGGGGCCGGGAACGCACGGCGGGGTTCGCTGGGGACCGTCACCCGCCAACGTTGCTAAGCTGGAATCAAGGCCCCTTCTTGGCGGCCTCCGGACGACGGTTCAGTACCCGGCACGCGACAAGACTGGCCACAGGAGCAGTCATGTCGTGGTTAATTCTCATTCTTTCAGGCTCGTTGGAAGCCGTCTGGGCCGCAGCCCTGCACCGGACCGCGCAGGCCACGGGCCGCCGCCGGATTGCACCGGCCGCTCGTCTTCCTCGTCTCCGTGCTCGCCAGCACCGGCGGGCTGGCCGTCGCCATGCAGTCCATCCCGACCGGAACCGCCTACGCCGTCTGGGTGGGCGTCGGCGTGGTGCTGACCTCCGCCTACGCCATGGTCACCAAAGTGGAGCCGGCGACGGCGGCGCGGATCCTGCTGCTCGGCGGGATCGTCGCGTGCGTGGCCGGCCTGAAGCTGGTGGCGTAACCATGGCCGCGAACCGCACGCCGGAAACGGCGACCAAGGCGCCGCCACCACCCTGGCCTGGCTCATCCTGCTCGCCTCCGCGGTGCTGGAGGCGGTCTGGGCCACGGCCCTGGGCCTGTCCGACGGCTTCACCCGGCCCCTGCCCACCCTCGTGTTCGCCGTGACGGCCACCCTGAGCATGGTGGGGCTGGGCCTGGCCGTGAAACGCATTCCGCTCGGCACCGCCTACGCCGTCTGGGTGGGGATCGGCGCGGCCCTGACGGTCGGCTGGGCGATGGCGACCGGCGTCGAACCGGCCAGCCCGCTCAAACTGCTGTTCATCGCCGGGAATCGTGGGCTGCGCGGCGGGGCTGAAGCTGCTGCCGGCCGGGAAATCCGCGGCCTCCCCGGCGCTCCCGCCCAGTTAGTCCGCGCCCGGCGGGGCTGATCCCGGGCGACACGCCGTGGCTGCGGCCCGTCTCGCAGGCAAGCAACTGGGCAGGAACGTTGGAATAGCCGGAGCGGGCCGGGGTTGGGGCTAGAAACAGCGATTGGAGACCCACATGACGGCAGCAACAGTCCGGCTCGGCGACGGCCTGATGGTCAGTCCCCTGGGGTTCGGCGGCATGGCCCTGACCCCGGTGTACGGGGACGTGGATCCGGCCGAGGCCCTGCGGACCCTGCACCACGCGGTGGACGCCGGCGTCAGCTTCATCGACACGGCGGACATCTACGGCGGCGGCAGCAACGAGGAGCTGATCGCCAGGCTCCTCAAGGAACGCCGCGGCGAGGTGCAGCTGGCCACCAAGTTCGGCCTGGTGGGCACCCCGGCCACCGGCTACTCGGACATCCGGGGCGACGCCGCCTACGTGCGGCAGGCCGTGGACCGCAGCCTGCAACGGCTGGGCACCGACACCATCGACCTGTACTACATGCACCGCCGTGACCTCCGCGTTCCGATAGTGGAAACCGTGGAGGCCATGGCGGGGCTGGTGCAGGCCGGCAAGGTGCGGCACCTTGGCCTGTCGGAAGTGACGGCCGAGGAGCTGCGTGAAGCCAGCAGCGTCCACCCGATCGCCGCGGTCCAGAGCGAGTGGTCCATCTGGAGCCGCGACGTGGAACGCAACGTTGTTCCCGCGGCCGCCGAACTCGGGGTGGGTTTTGTGCCCTACTCGCCGCTGGGCCGGGGATTCCTCACCGGCACCGTCGACGCGTCGACGCTGGGCAGCAACGACTTCCGCCGCAACATCCCGCGCTTCGCCGAAGCGGCGCTGGACGCCAACCAGGGCGTGGTCGCCGCCGTGCAGGCGGTCGCGGCCGAACTTAGCCGCTCCCGGGCAGGCTGCAACTCCTGCCCAGGTGGCTCTGGCCTGGCTGCTCGCGCAGGGCCGGAAGCTGGGACTGCCCGTGGTCCCCATCCCCGGCACCCGCAAGGCGGACCGGATCGACGAGAACCTCGGCGCCTTGACGCTCGACTTCACCCCGGCGCAACTGGAGACGCTCGACGCCGCCGCGGACGCCGTCGTCGGCTCCCGCTCCGCGGACCCCAACTGGGTGTCCCAGGGCCGTGAATAGCGTCTTCCGTAGACTGAAGCCCATGGACTCGCTCATTCACTCGTTACGTGACATCACCATCCGCCGGATTTCGGTCAGCGAGATGGACAACAACGTGTATCTGCTCACGGCCAAGGCCTCCGGCGCGCAGCTCCTGATCGATGCGGCCGATGATCTGGCCGCCATCCAGGGGCTGCTGGCCGACGCCGCCGCGGATACCTCCGCGACGCCGAAGCTGGCGCTGGTTGCCACCACCCACCAGCACTGGGACCACGTCCGTGCGCTGCCGGGCCTGGTGGAAGCCACCGGCGTGAAGACGGCGGCCGGGACGGATGACGCCCCGGAGCTGCCGGTGCCGGTGGATGTGCTGCTGGATCACGGGGACGTCGGCAACTTCGACGGCTTCGACGTGACGGCAGTGCACCTGCGCGGCCACACCCCGGGGTCGATCGCGCTCGTGTACCAGGACCCGGAGGGCCCGGCGCACATCTTCTCCGGCGACTCGCTGTTCCCGGGCGGGGTGGGCAACACGCAGAAGGATCCGGCGCGGTTCGCCCAGCTGATCAGCGATGTCAGCGAGCGGCTGTTCGACGTGTACCCGGATGACACCGTGGTGCACCCGGGCCACGGCAAGCCCACCACCCTGGGTGCGGAACGCCCGCACCTGGAGGAGTGGCGCGCCCGCGGCTGGTAGCTGGCGCTGCGCTTTCAGACTGGCGCTGCGCTTTCGGACGGACGCTGCGGGAATCCCCGTAGCGTCCGTCCGTTTGTGTAGCGGAAAGCCGGAACCTTAGCGGCTGCGGCGTTCGTTCGACGCCGGGGCGGACGCGCGGCGGGGGCCGCCGCTGCGTGCCGGACGGCCTTCGCCGGAGCGGCCGTTGCCGCCGCCTGCGTAGGATCCGCCCGAGGTGCCGCCGGTGTTGGAGGACCAGACAGCCGCGTTGCCACCGGCGTTGCCGGTCTTGGCGCCGGCAGCTGCACGCTGGCCCGTTGCCGGACGTCCGCCGCGCTGGCCGCCGGTTGCGCCACCCGTGCGGGGAGCGCCACCGGTGCGGGGTGCGCCGCTGCGGGGTGCGCCGCTGCGGGGAGCCGAAGCGCCCCGGGCGTCGCTGCGTCCTTCTGCTGCGCGGCCGTCGGAACCGCGGCCGGCCGAGGCGCGGCCGCCGGCGGCCGGAACATCGTTGCGGTGGCGTGCCGTACGACGTCGAGCGGGCCCGGGCGCTGCGGCGCTCGGCGCGCTCGGCGTCCATCCGGTCCTCGTTCCGCTCGATGACACGCTCTGCGGCGTTGCGGGCAGCAGCCTGGCCTTCGTAGGCCACGGCACGGCGCTCGGCGCGGGGCAGATCGGTGCGGGGAGCCTCGGCTCCGACGCGTCCGCGTCCGCCACGGCCGCCCCGGCCACCCGCGGTGGGTGCAGCCTGGGTGGTGCGGCGGGCGCGCTTGCGCTCGGCGTTGGCACCGGTGGAGCTGCCGCCGCCCTGGTTGGACTTGGCGGCCAGCAGCGCGGCGCGGGTGCGCGGATCGATCTTGTCGGCCATTTCGCCGACCAGTTCGGCAACCAGCGGGGAGTTGGCGGTGACGCGTTCGAAGTTGACCTCGACGCCGGCAGCCTTCATGAGCTTCTTGACGTCGGACTGCTGCTCCGGCAGGGTCAGCGTGACCACGGTGCCGTCGGAACCGGCGCGGGCGGTACGGCCCGAGCGGTGCAGGTACGCCTTGTGCTCCGTGGGCGGATCCACGTGGATGACCAGCTCGACGTCGTCGACGTGGACGCCGCGGGCGGCGACGTCGGTGGCGACCAGGACGCGGACCTCGCCGGAGGAGAACTCGGCCAGGTTGCGGTCACGGGCGTTCTGCGAGAGGTTGCCGTGAAGGTCGACGGCGGGGATGCCGGCGTCGGTCAGGGTCTTGGCCAGCTTGCGGGCGTGGTGCTTGGTGCGCAGGAAGAGCACGCGGCGGCCGGCACCCGAGGCGAGCTCGACGATCAGCTGCTTCTTGACGGTCTGGTCGTTGACGACGAGGACGTGGTGTTCCATGGTGGTCACCGCGGCCTGTGATTCATCCACGGCGTGGGTCAGCGGGTTGGACAGGTAGCGCTGGACGATCTTGTCCACGCCGTTGTCCAGGGTGGCGGAGAACAGCAGGCGCTGGCCCTGGCTGGGGGTCATGTCCATGAGCTTCTTGACCACCGGGAGGAAGCCGAGGTCGGCCATGTGGTCGGCCTCGTCCAGCACGGTGATCTCGACGCCTTCGAGGGTCAGGATGCGCTGGCGGATCAGGTCCTCCAGGCGGCCCGGGCAGGCGATGACGATGTCGACGCCGGCGCGCAGGGCCTTTTCCTGGCGGGCCTGGGAGATGCCGCCGTAGATCACGGTGGTGTTCAGGCCCATGGCCTTGGCCATCGGCTCGATGGTGGCGTTGATCTGGGTGGCCAGTTCGCGGGTCGGCGCGAGGACCAGGCCCATCGGGCGGCCGGGCTTGCGGAAGTGCTTGGCTTCCCGCTCAGCGAGTCGTGCTACAAGCGGGATGGCGAAGGCGATGGTCTTGCCGGAGCCGGTGCGGCCGCGGCCCAGGACGTCGCGTCCGGCCAGGGTGTCCGGGAGGGTCTTGACCTGGATGGGGAACGGTTCCACGATCCCCTGGGCGGTGAGGGTGTCGGCGAGGGCCTTGGGCGTGCCGAGGGCAGCAAAAGTAGTCATATGTTTCAAAGGTCTTTCAGGCGGTATCCGTGCGGATATCGGCCCCCGGTGCCGGTTGGCCCAGGGGTTCGCCGAAGAAAAGTCAGGTGATCAACCGGGCTGCTCGCAAGCTTGCGGCAGGCGGCCGGGACCAAATAGAACGCGTTCATCGACGCAGGATGTGCCTCTCACATGAAAAAATCCCACTGCCTGCGTCGGATTCCGGAAGGAATCCAGCAGGGGAACCGGTTGATGAACCGGACCGATCATTCAAGACCAAAGTGGGCATCACTGCACATCAAGTTCCCCCAGTCTATCATCTGCGGCGCCCCTCTCATTTCCGGCCCACCCCAACCGAGACCCGCGGCGCGACGCACACGCCGGCGACGCCGATCGCGGCGGTCAGCGCGAAGACCCCGGCGAAGGGGGCGGCCCCGGCGGCCCCGGCGGTCGCCGCGGCTGCAGCCGTCGCCGTCGCCGTCGTCGTGAACGCCGCGAAGACGATGCCCGTCGCGGCGAGCGCCAGGGCGCCGCCGAGCGAATCGGAGATGGACATCGCGGAGCTGTTGAAGCCCTCGGTGTCCTTGGTGGACAGGGCCAGGGTCATCACGCTCAGCCGCGGGTACATCAGCCCCATGCCGCCGCCGGCAAAGATCCAGCCGGCGATCGCCACCGCGGCCGGCCATGCCAGCAGCGTGGTCGCGAGCGCCAGCACGACGGCGCCAAGGACCAGCGCCGAGCCGATCCGGACCGCCCGGCGGTGCTCCAGCCTGGCCCCGAGCCGGCCCTGGATCGCCGAGGCCGCCGCCCAGGCCAGGGCCCCGCCGGTGAGGGTCAGCCCGGCGAACGTGGGCGTGAAGACGTAGCGCTCCACCAGCAGGTACGGCAGGTACACCTCGGCGCCGAAGAACGCGGCCGAGGCCAGTCCCCGGGACAGGATGACGGCGGGCAGGCCGCGGCGGGCCGTCAGGGTCCCGCGCGGCACCAGCGGGCGGACCGCCACCAGCGCGACGACGACGGCGGCCGCCGCCAGCACCCAGCCGGCCGCCGGCAGCTCCACGGACAGGTTCAGGCCGAGCACGGCGAGCGCCGCGAGGGCGGCCCAGCCCAGCCGTCCGTAGTCCCACGGCCTGCCCGGCGCGGGGGCGCCAGCCGCCGCTGGGTCCGCGCCGCCACCGGCGCCGCCGGCGAGGCCCGCGCAGGGCCGGGACGATCATCAGCAGGGCCGGGACCACCAGGCCCACCACGCCGAGGAAGACCCAGTGCCAGCTGAACAGCTGGGCCACCAGCCCGGCGGCGAACGGGCCGACCAGGGACGGCACCACCCAGGCCGCGGCGAAGGCGGCGAAGATCTTCGGATGCAGCACCGGCGGATAGACGCGGGCCACCACCACGTAGAGGGCCACGGTCACGCGCGCCGCCGCCGAGTCCCTGGACCAGCCGGCCGGCGAGGAGCGCGGGCATGGTCCCGGCCGATCCGGCGATCAGCAGGCCCAGGACGAACAGGGCCACGGACGCGTAGAGCGGCCCCACCGGGCCGCGCCGGTCCGACCAGTTGCCGGCGGCCACCATCCCGATGACGCCGGTGGCCAGCGGCCCGGCAAACGCCAGGGCGTAGAGGCTGGCGCCGTCCAGTTCGCGGCTGACCAGCGGCATGATGGTCGTCACCGCCAGCGACTCGAAGGCCGCCAGGAACACGAGGGCCAGGGCGCCCAGGGTCACCAGCAGGTAGCGGCGGTGGAAGATGCCGGCCGCTTCCGGGCGGTTCGGCGATCCGGTGGGGGCGGGTCGGTCGGGGCACGTGCCACAGCTTACAACCGGACCCCGCGGGCGCTGGGGCTCAGCTGGCCGTCGGCTTCGCGACCGGGGCTCACTCGGCCGCGCCGATGCCCTCGGCCGGAACCACCACGGCGCCGCTCGCCCTGGAGTCCGGGTTCAGCATCCAGCCCACCCGCTTCACCGTGCTCAGCATGACGACGCTTTCCACCAGCACGATCCCCGGCACCTTCTGCTGCAGCGCCAGCTCGATGTTCATGACGTCCGCCAGGGACTGCAGCCACATGACGATCACGAAATTGGTGGGCCCCGTGGTGGAGGCGCTGAGCCGCACGTTCCGCATCGTCTTCAGCTCGGCGGCCGCTTCCTCGTGCCGGCCGGCGGGGACGTTGACGAACCACTGGCAGGTCACCGGGAATGCCGAAAACCGCTGGGCGACCTCGCAGCGGAAGGACAGGATTCCGCTCGCGAGCACCCGGTTGAGCTGCCGCTGGACCGTGGCCGGATGCCGGCCCAGCCCGCGGGCGATCTCCGCCGCCGTCGCCCGTCCGTCCTTGGCCAGGAACGGCAGGAGCGCCAGGTGGCTGGCGGGCAGGTCCTCCCTGGCGGCCGCCGGGACACCCCCGGTGGCCTCGGGGCCGGCCATGGCCTTCACGGCGGCCTGCTGGGCCCGGCTGAGCACGTTGAGCCGCCAGGATCCGCCGCTGGCGTGCAGCCTGGTGCACAGCGCGGTCTGGTATTTGAGCAGGCCGTCGATCTCCTTCAGCCGCTGGATCACCTTCGTGCTGAAGTCGTCCAGGGAGGACGTGATGACGGTCAGCATGAGGTCCCGGTTACTGGCCGCCTCCTCCACCGTGATGATTTCCGGCATCCCGGCGAGCCGGGCGGTGACCTCCTCGCGCCGGTGCATCTCGCAGTCCACGGCGACAAACGCCAGGCACATCTGGTGGGGGTCGCCGATCAGGTGGGCGGTGATCCAGGAAACGCCGGAGGCACGCAGCCGCTCCCACCGGGCCGCGAGGGTGGTGGCGTGGACGCCCAGGACCTCCGCGGCATCGGCCCAGCTCAGGCGCGGGGCGATCTGCAGGACGTTGATCAGGGCAAGGTCGTCTTCGCTGAGTTCCATCAGCCGCCCCTCCGTTCGTGCACAAAACCTGCGCCACAGGATGTTTTTTGCATTTTTTCAGCCTTTTTGAGCCCTGTGAACCAGGTCACTTCAGAATAGACCCAGGCGGTCACCGCCGGATCCGCACCACGCCACATCACCCACCACTGAGGAGACCCTATGCCGATCACCGCCGACGCCCGGGACATGCAGGCTGGACCTTGCCCGGTTCCGCCACGAACTGCACCGGGAGCCGGAGATCGGCCTGACGCTGCCCCGCACCCAGGAGAAGGTGCTCAAGGCGCTCGACGGGCTCGGCTACGAGATCACCCTGGGCACGGACACGACGTCGGTCACCGCGGTCCTGCGCGGCCAGGGGCCCGGGAACGCCACGGGCTCCCGCCCCGCCGTGCTGCTGCGCGCGGACATGGACGGCCTGCCGGTGCAGGAGAAGACGGGCGTGGACTACACGTCCCGGATCGACGGCGCCATGCACGCCTGCGGCCACGACCTGCACACCGCCATGCTCACCGGCGCCGCGACGCTCCTGGCCGAACGCCGGCACCGGCTGGCCGGCGACGTCGTGCTGATGTTCCAGCCCGGCGAGGAAGGCTTCGACGGCGCCGGCCACATGATCCGCGAAGGCGTGCTGGACGCCGCCGGCCGGCGGGTGGACGCCGCCTACGGCATGCACGTGTTCTCCGCCCTGGAACCGCACGGCACCTTCTGCACCAAGCCCGGCGTGATGCTCAGCGCTTCCGACGGGCTGATGGTCACCGTGCTCGGCGCCGGCGGCCACGGCTCGGCCCCGCATTCGGCCAAGGACCCGGTCACGGCGGCCGCCGAGATGGTCACCGCGCTCCAGGTCATGGTCACCCGCCAGTTCAACATGTTCGACCCCGTCGTCCTCTCCGTCGGGGTCCTCCAGGCCGGCACCAAGCGGAACATCATCCCGGAAACCGCCCGCATCGAGGCCACCATCAGGACCTTCTCCGAGGCATCCCGGCAGAAAATGATGGAGGCCGTGCCGCGCCTGCTGAAAGGCATCGCGGCGGCCCACGGCCTCGACGTCGACGTCGACTACCAGCAGGAGTATCCGCTCACCATCACCGACGAGGACGAAACGCACACCGCGGAGAACGTCATCGAGGACCTGTTCGGCGATTCCCGGCTCGCCCGCTGGGCCACCCCGCTGAGCGGCTCCGAGGACTTCTCCAGGGTTCTCGCCGAGGTCCCCGGCACCTTCATCGGCCTGAGCGCCGTTCCGCGGGACGCCGACCATGTCAGCTGCCGCGTTCAACCACTCCCCGTACGCCACGTTCGACGACGGCGTGCTGGCTGACGGCGCCGCGCTCTACGCGGAGCTCGCCGTTTCCCGGCTGGCCGCGCTCGCGGCAGCCGAACGCCCCGGGCGCGGGCGCCGCTGCCTCCGCCTCCACCCTTTCCTAGACCACCCGAGGGAGAAAACCCCATGACTGCAACCGCGTCCATGCCGACGGCAACCCGGACCTCCACCCGCAAGACAATCATCGGCACCGGCATCGGCAACGCCGTCGAATGGTATGACTGGGCCATCTACGCCACGTTCACGCCGTTCATCGCCAGCCAGCTCTTCAGCAAGGCCGATCCCGCGTCGGCGGTGCTGTCCACGCTGGCGATCTTCGCCGTCGGCTTCGTCGCCCGCCCGTTCGGCGGCTTCCTGTTCGGTTGGATCGGCGACCGGATCGGCCGCAAGGCCTCCATGACCCTGGCCGTGGGCCTGGCGTCGGCAGGCAGCCTGATGATCGGGATCGCGCCGACTTTCGCGGCGGTCGGCGCCTGGGCGTCGCTGATGCTCCTGGTGGCGCGCCTGGTCCAGGGCCTGGCCCACGGCGGCGAGCTGCCGTCGTCGCAGACGTACCTCTCCGAAATGGCGCCGAGGGAACACCGCGGCTTCTGGGCCACCCTGATCTACACCTCCGGCACGGTGGGAATCCTGTTCGGTACCCTGTTGGGCGCCGTGCTGAACATGACGCTGAGCGCCGAAGTCATGAACGCCTGGGGCTGGCGCATCCCGTTCCTGATTGGCGCGGCGATGGGACTCTACGCCCTGATCATGCGCTCCCGGCTGCACGAGTCCGACGTTTTCGTGGGCGAGGCCCCGGCGGAGAAGCGTGCTCCGATCTGGCCGCAGATCGTCCGCCACCGCAAGCAGGCGCTGCAGGTGATCGGCCTGACGGTCGGGCTGACCGTCATCTACTACATCTGGGGTGTCGTCGCCCCCAGCTACGCCACCACCGCGCTGAAGATCGACCGCGGCGAGGCCCTGTGGGCCGGCGTGGTCGGCAACATCGTGTTCATCGCGGCGCTGCCCTTCTGGGGCAAACTGTCGGACCGGATCGGCCGCAAGAAGGTGCTGTGGTCCGGCGCCATCGGTGCGGGCATCATGCACTTCCCGATGACCGCCCTGCTCAAGGATTCCGCCTGGCAGTTGGCGGTCAGCATGTCCGTGATGCTGGTCTTCATCGCGGCGAGCGCGGCGATCGTCCCGGCCGTCTACGCCGAGTTGTTCCCCACAAGCATCCGCACTGTCGGCGTCGGTGTGCCCTACTCGATCTGCGTGGCGCTGTTCGGCGGCACCGCGCCCTACCTGCAGCAGTGGCTCGGCACGAGCCTGCAGATGCCGCAACTGTTCAATGTCTACGCGGTGCTGCTGCTCGCCGTCTCCGCCGCCTTCGTCTTCACCATCCCGGAAACGAAGGGCAAGGACCTCAGCTTCTGATTGGCCGGCCCGGGTGGGTCCCCCCCACCCGGCCCGGCCCGGCCGGGCAGCGGATTTCCACTATTCTGGAGGTGATGAGTGAATCCCCAGAAACCCCGCAGACGCCGCAGGCCCCCCGCCCGGTTACGCCCGGCAGCCAGGCGTCCTTTGGCACCTACGGCGGCCGCCCGGTCAGCTTCGTGCGCCGTGGCACCCGCCTGCAGGGCCGGCGCCAGGCCGCGTGGGAAGAACACTCGGACCGGTGGGCGGTGGAAGTCCCGCGGCACATCGCCAACACCTCCGTGCACCCCGATTACGTGTTCGACGCCGAGGCCGAGTTTGGCCGGACGGCTCCGCTGGTCGTGGAGATCGGCTCGGGGCTCGGCGACGCGGTCTGCCACGCGGCCGAGCAGAATCCGGACATGGATTTCCTGGCCGTGGAGGTCTACACCCCGGGACTGGCCAACACCCTTATCAAGATCAACAGCCGCGGCCTGAGCAACGTCCGGGTGGTGGAGGCCAACGCCCCCGAGGTGCTGGCCAGCATGCTTCCGGCGGGTTCCGTCACCGAACTCTGGGTCTTCTTCCCCGACCCGTGGCACAAGTCGCGGCACCACAAGCGGCGCCTGATCCAGCCGGCCTTCGCGGAACTCGCGGCCCGGGCCCTGAAACCCGGCGGCATCTGGCGGATCGCGACCGACTGGTCCAACTACGCCGTGCACGTGCGTGAGGTCCTGGCCGGCTCGGCCGACTTCGAGAACCTCCATGCGGGCGAGCGCAGCGGCGATAACAGCCCGCTCACGCAGGTCTGGGAGTCAGGCGTGGAGTCGGTTGTGGGCGGCGCCCCGGTCAAGGAGGGCCGCGCCCCGGTCAGTACCGAACACACCGGCCCCAACGAGGGCGTCGACGAGGTCGGCGGCTGGGCGCCCAGGTTTGAAGGGCGGATCCTGACGAGCTTCGAGAACAAGGCCCACGAGGCGGGCCGGCTCATCTTCGATCTCTGCTACCGGCGCCGCTGAGCCCGGGCTGCGCGTGCCGGTGCCCGCCGTGGGGCACCGGCACGCCGAAGGTGCTGTTGCAGGGAAGATTCCCGTGGCACGATTACGGAACATGCATGGCTGGTGGAGGCAACCCCAGCGGATGAGCTAAACGACGCGAGGGACCGACCATCAAAAAAGAACTCAAAGACGCCGCGGAAGTCGCCGAGGACGTCACCAATTCCAGGCCGCTGGAAATCGCGGCGCGGGCAGGCTTCGCGGTGTCCGGCCTGCTGCACTTCCTGATTGGACTCGTCGCGATCCGACTCGCGATGGGCGGCCAGGGGCAGGCGGATGTCAGCGGCGCCGTTGCGGAGCTCGCCGGACAGCCGGCCGGTCCCATCCTGCTCTGGAGCGCCTTCGGCGCCTGCGTCGCCCTGGCGATCTGGCAGGCCAGCGACGCCGTCTTCGACTTCGAGCACCTGCCGACGAAGAGGAAGGTCGGCAGGAAACTCAAGGCCGCCTTGCAGGCGGTGGTCTACGCCGGGTTCGCCCTCACGCTGGCGTCCGTCGCCATCGGCACCCAGTCCGACCACCGCCGCTCCACCAGCGACCTCACCCTGCAGCTCATGGCGGCGCCGGGCGGCGTCCTCCTCCTGATCGCCATCGGCGCGGCAGTGGCCGTGACCGGGGTGGTCTACGCCATCCGGGGCTTCCGCAAGTCGTTCGTCAAGCATCTGCGCATGCCCGCCAACGAGCATGCCCGCACCGCTGTCACCGTCACCGGGGTTGCAGGCTACGCCGCCAAAGGCGTGGCCCTGCTGCTGACCGGGCTGCTGATCGTCATTGCCACGGTGAAGGCGGACCCGGCGGAGTCGACCGGGCTCGACGGCGGCCTGAAGGCCCTGCGCGACCAGCCGCTCGGGATGTACATGCTCGCCGCCGTCGGCGCGGGCCTGATCTGTTACGGCGTCTTTATGGCCGTACGGGCCCGGCTCGCCCGGATGTAGGCCAAGCCGGGCGCGACCGGCCCCGGCGGCTCCTAGACCGCGGGCTCGTCCTCGTCGTTGAACTCGTCCTCGAATTCGACGGCGGCCACGATCTCCCGGGTCTCCGGGTCGATCATGTAGGCCTCCTCGTCGTCCTCCAGCATGAGGAACTCGCCCTGGTCCGTGGTGAAGTGCCAGGCCAGGACCCGTCCGCCGTTGTGGTCGTGGTTCGGGTCTCCCATGGTGATCTTCAGCAGGGTGTGTCCGGCCACGTCGCAGAGCTCCCGGATGATCAGCTCGAATTCCGGCGCGCTCAGGCGTTCCTCCTCGGCGGCTTCGGCCTGGCGCTCCGCGAGGTTGGGGATCCGGGACACCCGTTCGTGGATGTGCCGGTCGAGTTCGTCCTCGTCCAGGACCAGCAGGTCCGGCTGGCCGCGGAGCCATGCGGCGTTGAGCGCGACGAGGTCCTCGGTTTCCAGCAGCGGCTCGAATTCCTCGTCCAGCTGTTCCAGGAGCTGGACCGCCGCGGGTACCGCCGCCTCCGCACCCTCGTCACCGCCCTCAAGCTCGGCATCACCGTCAAGGTACGCGTCGGCGTCCTCCTCGGAGAGCGAGTCGAAGGCGGCCGCGCTGCGGTTGAACAGGTCCAGGTGCGCCGTGGCGCCCATCGCCGGCCAGCCCCTCGCGGACGTAGCGGTCAATCTCCCCGCGCTCCGGCAGGGTGAAGACGTACTGGGCAAAGCCGCCGCCGAGCGCCTGGGTCAGGTAGAAGTCCACGTAGTAGCTGCGCAGGGCATTGGGCGCGATTTCGTCCGCGTCGAGCAGTTCCGCGTACATGGCGTTGACGACGTCGACGTTCGCATCCACGACGTCCACGTTGCCGCCGTGGAGGCACTGGCGGGTCAGGACCGGGGCGTGGCCGGTGGCGGTCGGGCTCGGGCTCAGGGTGCTGCTCATGGGGATCCTCACGGTGGTGGCGGGTGCTGCTCCGGTCCCTTCCACGGTAGGCCCGCACCGCTGCCGGCGGTCCGAGGGGCAGGTGAACGTCAGGCGAAGTTTCCGGGCCCCTCCTCGCTCGCTAAGATGGATCAGATGACCAACTGCCGAAAGTAGTGCGCACATGCCATCCCATCCGGACGAGAGTGCGGCACTGGCAATACAGACCCCCGCGATCAACGACCGCTCCCTGGCGGCCGGGCTCGCCTACGCCATGGGGAGCCGGGTCTCCGGGATCTCCTTCGATGCCGCCACCGGCCTGATGCTCGGCAAGGTCCGCGGCGGCGCGGACGTGCCGTATTCGACGACGGCGAAACTCGTGCGCAAGGGAAACGGCTGGAGCTGCAGCGTCGGCGTCTGCAGCTGCCCCGTCCGCAAGGACTGCAAGCATGTGGCCGCGCTGCTCTTCGCCGCCGAGGACAACCCGGCGACCCGGGTCCAGCTGCTGGCTCCCGCGGAGTCCTCCCGGCTGTCCCGGCAGGTCCCGGTGCTGGAGGTCCCGGACTGGGAACAGGCACTCAGCCCGCTCATCGCCCAGCCGGGGATCACCCCGTCCACCAACGGCGTCCCGCTGGCGCTGCAGTTCGAGGTCGAGGAGCCTGCCCCGCATTTCTCCTACACGGGACGCCGCGATCCGCTGCGCAGCGTCCGCCAGCTCAAGGCCCGTCCCGTCATCATGGGGGCCAAGGGCAAGTGGATCCGCGGCGACGTCTCCTGGAACACCCTGAGCTACCTGAACTACCGGCGCGAATGCAACGAAGCCCATGTGGAGTGGATGCAGGAATTCCTTGCCTCGCACACCGCCCTGGCGAACCGCCAGCACGCCGGAACCGCGCCCTGGCTCGGGCTGAACACCTACGCCGGCAAGAACCTGTGGAGCCTGCTGGCCGAGGCTCGGAAGATCGGCCTCGCCCTGGTCCACGGCCGGGGCGACGACCCCGTCCGGCTGGCCGGCGAGCCGGCCGCCGTCGGACTCAACCTGACCCGGCTCGGCGCCGAGGAGCTCGACGGCGGCGGGCTGGCGCTCGCTCCGACCATCACCGTCGAGGGCGCGGTGGTCGATCCGGCGTCGGTCGGAACGATCGGCCGCCCGGCCCACGGGATCTTCCTGGCCTCCGACGGCGGCGCGCTGCCCGGCGTGGCCCCGGGAGACTCCGCGATCACCCTCGCACCGCTGGAGGGCGGACTCAGCGAGGAACTCCTGACCTTCGTCACCGCCGGCACCACGCTGCGCATTCCGGCCCGGGACGAAGGGCGCTTCCTGACCGGGTTCTATCCGAAGCTCAAGCAGACCGCCCGGGTGACGGCCTCCGACGAATCCGTGGAGTTGCCCACCCTGGCCGTCCCCACGCTGTCCCTGCTGGCCAACTACGGCGCCGACCACCGGGTCCGGCTGCACTGGGAATGGCACTACAAGGCCGGGACCCTGGTCACCGCGCAGCCCCTGTGGCGGCACCCCGGCGACCACGGCTACCGCGACGACACCGCCGAGGCCCGCATCCTCGAAACCGTGGGCCAGCCGTGGGACGTGGTGCCCAAGCTCGGCGAGTCAGCCACCGGCGGCTGGGGCACTCCGCGGCTGGCGGCGTCCGCGGAACTCGGCGGCCTGGACACCCTGGCCTTCACCGAGGAGGTGCTCCCCGCGCTCCGCGAGCTCCCGGATGTCTCCGTGGACACGGCCGGGGAGATCGCCGACTACCGCGAGGCGGAGGAGGCCCCGGTGGTGTCGATCTCCACCAAGGCCACCGAGCAGCGTGACTGGTTCGACCTGGGCATCCAGATTTCCCTGGAGGGCCAGCCGGTGTCCTTCGCGGCCGTGTTCTCCGCCCTGGCGGCGGGCCAGACCAAGATGCTGCTGCCCAGCGGCGCGTACTTCTCCCTCGACCTGCCCGAGCTGCACCAGCTGCGGGCCCTGATCGAAGAGGCCCGGGAACTCCAGGACAACAAGGACGCGCCGCTGCAGATCAGCCGGTTCCAGGCCGGGCTCTGGGACGAACTGGCCCAGCTGGGCATCGTCGACGAACAGGCCGCTGCCTGGCGCGAGGCCGTCGGCGGGCTGCTGGAAGGCGGGATCAGGGGACTGCCGCTGCCCACCACGCTGAACGCGGAGCTGCGCCCCTACCAGCTCGAAGGCTTCAACTGGCTCAGCTTCCTCTACCGCCACGGACTCGGCGGGGTGCTGGCCGATGACATGGGCCTGGGCAAGACCGTCCAGGCGCTGGCGCTGATCTGCGCCGCCAAGGTCGCCGCCGCTGAGGCGGCAGGTCCGGGGGCTGCCGCTTCGGCGCCCGGCGTCGACGGCGGCACGGACGCGGCGCCCGACGCCTCCGGCGGTGCCCCGTTCCTGGTGGTTGCCCCCACTTCCGTGGTGGGCAACTGGCAGGCCGAAACCGCGCGCTTCGCGCCCGGCCTCACGGTCCGGGCCATCAGCGAGACGTTCGCCAAGAGCGGGTCGGTGCCGGCCGAGGCGATGGCCGGGGCCGACATCGTCATCACCTCCTACGCGCTGTTCCGGATCGACTACGACGCCTACGCCTCCCGGCAGTGGGCCGGCCTGGTGCTGGACGAGGCGCAGTTCGTGAAGAACCACCAGTCCAAGGCCTACCAGTGCGCCCGGAAACTCCCCGCCGGCTTCAAGCTAGCGATCACGGGCACGCCGCTGGAGAACAACCTGATGGAGTTCTGGGCGCTGACCTCGATCGTGGCCCCGGGGCTCTTCTCCAGCCCCAAGCGCTTCGCCGAGTACTACCAGAAGCCGGTGGAGAAAAACGGCGACAAGGCGCAACTGGACAAGCTCCGGCGCCGGGTCCGCCCGCTGATGATGCGCCGCACCAAGGAGCAGGTCATCCACGACCTGCCGCCCAAGCAGGAGCAGGTCCTCGAGGTGGTGCTGAACCCGCGGCACCAGAAGGTCTACCAGACGCACCTGCAGCGCGAGCGGCAGAAGATTCTGGGCCTGATCGAGGACGTCAACAAGAACCGCTTTACGATCTTCCAGTCGCTGACCCTGCTGCGCCAGCTCAGCCTCGACCCGTCCCTGATCGACCCCTCACTCTCGGGGGTCCGCTCCAGCAAACTCGACGTGTTGTTCGAGCAGCTGGAGGACCTCGTGGCGGAGGGCCACCGGGCGCTGATCTTCAGCCAGTTCACCGGCTTCCTCGGCAAGGTCCGCGAGCGGCTCATCGAGGAAAACATCGAGTTCTGCTACCTCGACGGCAGCACCCGCAACCGCACCGACGTCGTCAACGAGTTCAAGAACGGCGCCGCCCCGGTGTTCCTGATCAGCCTCAAGGCCGGCGGCTTCGGCCTTAACCTGACCGAAGCGGACTACGTCTTCCTGCTGGACCCGTGGTGGAACCCGGCGTCGGAAGCGCAGGCCGTGGACCGGACGCACCGGATCGGCCAGGCCCGCAACGTGATGGTCTACCGGCTCGTGGCGAAGGACACGATCGAGGAAAAGGTCATGGCACTCAAGGCCAGGAAGTCCCGGCTGTTCACGGACGTGATGGAAGGCGATGCGCTCTCCGGCGGGGCGCTGACGGCGGAAGACCTGGCCGGGCTGTTCACCGACTGACTCCCCGGGGCCCTCGGTGACCTTCAGCCCTACCGGCAGGCGCGCGCCGGGTGTCCAATGGTGGATAGCAGGAAGAAGCTGGGCGAAGGAGCGGGTGGCCATGGCCGCGCGGACACGGTTCAGGGGCGCGGCGCGCCCACGGCGGCGGCTGGCGTCGGTGCTGGCCTCCCTGGCGTTGGCACTAGGCGTGGTGCCCGCGACCGCCCCGCCCGCGGAGGCGGCCACCCTCTACGGGCACGACATCTCCTGGCCCCAGTGCCCGACGGCGGTCGGCGGCCTGGGCCTTCCGCTCCCGCCGGTCAGCACCCAGTTTGTGGTGCTGGGACTGACCCGCGGTCTGCCCTTCACCGAAAACCCCTGCATCGCCAGCCAGACTGGTTGGGTCACGGCGAACAACAAGCGGGCCCACGCCTACACCATGGCCGCGTTCCCCACCGCCGCCCAGCTGACGGCGTACAGGGCGCAGGGGCCGTGGTCCGCCAACACCCGCGCCGGGCAGCTCTCCAACGTCGGCTATGCCGAAGCCCGCTACGCCGTCGCCAGCCTGCAAAAGACCGGCTTCCGGCCCGCGGTGGTCTGGATCGACGTGGAACCGCGCCCGGCCCAGCCCTGGCCCACCGCCACCGCCGAGCAGCAGCGCGGGAACCGGTACGTGGTCGAAGGGCTGATGCGGGGTCTCCGGGACGCCGGATACTCCTACGGCCTCTACTCCTTCGCCTCCGGCTGGCAGGCCATCACCGGTTCCTGGCGGCTGCCGGGCGTTCCTGTCTGGGCCACGGCCGGACGCCTCGACTACCCCACGGAGGCCCTCGACCGGTGCCGGCAGGCCAGCTTCTCCGGCGGCCGGGTCTACCTCTCCCAGTGGTACGACGACGTCCGCGACTACGACCTCACCTGCGATCCCTACGCCTTCACGCCGCTGCCGGTTCCGGCCTCCACGCTTTCCGGCGCGACAGCGGACTTCAACGGCGACTGGAACAACGATGTCCTTGCCCGGGTCTCGGCCACCGGCGAGATGCGGCTGTACCCCGGAACGGGCCGCGGCGGACTGTCCCCGGGCGTCAGGATCGGGACCGGCTGGGCCGGCTTCAATGCCCTCGAAACTCCGGGAGACTTCAACGGAGACGGACGGCTGGACGTCCTCGCCCGGGAGACCGCCTCCGGCCGGCTGTGGCTGTACCGCGGCAACGGCACCGGCGGCTGGCTCCCCCGGGTCCTGACGGGGACAGGGTGGCAGGCCATGAACTCCATTCTCGGCCCAGGTGATTTCAACGGCGACCAGCGCGTCGACGTGCTCGCCCGCGAATCGGCGACCGGCCACCTCTGGCTCTACCCGGGAAACGGCAGCGGCGGCTGGCTGCCCCGCGTGCGGGTCGGAAGCGGCTGGAACATCTTCAACGCGCTCGTCGCACCGGGTGATTTTGACGGCGACGGCGCGCCGGATGTCCTGGCCCGGGAGGCGGCCAACGGGCGGTTGTGGCTCTACCGCGGAACCGGCTCCGGCGGTTGGCTGCCCAGGGTTCTGGTCGGCAGCGGCTGGAACACCCTGACCGCCGTGATGAGCCCCGGGGACCTCAACGGCGACCGCACGTCGGACGTGCTTGCCCGGGACAGCAGCGGAGCGCTCTGGCTCTATCCCACCAGTGAAGGCGGCAAGTGGTTGGCCCGGGTCCGCTCGGGCAGCGGCTGGAACATCATGAACCCGATCTTCTGAACCTCCCCCGCGGCCCGGTGGCGGCCGGCGGGTGTTGGGCGGAAGTCACACCGCGGCTGGGGAAACCGCCGGGCCGGCGGCGAAGGTTCGCCGCAGCCAGCGGCCAAGCTGCTTGCCCTTGCCTGTCCACCAGCTGTCCTCGTCGGTGTCGTGGTGCCAGCGGAAGATGACGGAGACCAGGACGAACACCCCGCCGGCTACTTGTGTCCAGGCACCCGATGCCGCCTGGACCAGCACGATCAAGGCCATGCAGAGGATCGAGGGCAGCGCGAGGGTGCGGAAGACGGTATTGGCCACGTAACGGCGGCGGGAGCGCGGCACGGAGAGGGCCCGGACCATGTCGAAACAGACGCAGACGACGACGAGCGTCTGTCCGAGGGTCAGCAGCAGCAGTCCCGGCAGGGAATTTCCAAAGAGGGCGACCGCCTGCAATCCGGAGTTCATGGCCGGCCCGCGATCATTGCGGACGCCGGCGCTGTTGCGCCCGGAATCGTTGAATCAAGCATGTGCTGCCCCCCGACATTTGCACTGGAACTACTTGCTGGGCCGCCATCCGGCTGCCAAGACAATTCAACCGGCCGCCCGGGCGGGAGTCACGGGCTCGTGGTACCCGACTCTGCGGATTCCACCACTCGACTTTGGCAGAGCGGTACTCAGTCGCGGTGGGCGGACTACTTGGATCCGCTGGGTTGCCGCGCTAGGGCGTCTCGCGGGGCCGCCACACCACGAGCGCCTGCGAGCGGGCGCGGGGCCGCTGGCCGCGGGCCAGCGTGACGACGTCGCCGGCGGCCCCCGCGGCGAAAATGCGGGAGTCCAGCGGCTGCCGGCGGCGGCCGAGTTCCTCGGTCAGTTCGGAAACCCGGCGCTGCAGGGCGGCGACCTGGTTCTCCAGCTGCAGGATCCGCTTGATCCCCTCGAGGGAGACACCCTCCTGCGAGAGGCGCTGCACCTCGCGGAGCATGTTCACGTCCCGCTGCGAGTACCGCCGGGACTTGCCGGGGGCGCGGCTGGGCGACACGATGCCGAGCCGGTCGTACTGGCGCAGCGTCTGCGGGTGCATGTCCGCCAGCTCCGCGGCAACGGAGATGACGAAGATCGGCTGGTCGAACTCGATGTCCATGCCAGGACTCCTACAGCCGGGCCTTGGCTGCCAGGCCGGCGCGGACGTCCTCGCCGGAGGTGGCCGCGGCGAAGGCCTTCACGGCGGCCTCCGCGTCCTTGTCCAGCTTCTTGGGCACGGCGACGTCGATGGTGACCAGCAGGTCCCCGGTGGCCTTGGTGTGCTTGACGCCGCGGCCCTTGACCCGCAGCGTCCGGCCTGACGGCGTGCCGGCGGGGACACGGACCTTGACCTTGTCGCCGTCGATGGTCGGGACCTCGATGTCGGCGCCGAGGGCGGCTTCCGGGAAGGTGACCGGGACATGGATGCGCAGGTTGTCCCCGTCACGGGTGTAGAAGTCGTGCGGTTTCACCGAGACGGTGACCATCAGGTCCCCGTTGCCGGCCGGACCGTACTGGCCCTTGCCGCGCACGCGCACCTTCTGGCCGTCCTTGATCCCGGCCGGGATGCGTACGTCGATGACCTCGCCGTCCGGCTCGCGCAGCCCGATGGTGGTGCCGCGGATGGACCCGGCGAAGGAGATGCTGGTCGACGCGGTGCGGTCGGCGCCCTTCTGCGGTCCGCGCTGGAAGGACTGGCCGCCGCCGAATCCGCCGGCTGCCCCGCCGCCGAACAAGTCTGCGAACTCGGGCGGAATGCCGCCGGCTGTGCTGTAGCCGCCGGAGTGCCGTCCGCCGCCGCCGGTGAACAGGCCGCCGAAGAGGTCCTCGAACCCGGCGCCGCCGGCGGGGCCGCCGGCGCCTCCCGGTGCGAAGCGCGCCCCGCCGCCCATCGCGCGGATGGCGTCGTACTGCTGGCGTTCGTCCGGGTCGGACAGGACGGAGTACGCCTCGGAGATGTCCTTGAACTTCTTCTCCGACGCGGTGTCCCCGGCGTTGGTGTCCGGGTGGTGCTGCCGCGCGAGCTTCCGGTAGGCCTTTTTGATGTCGGCGTCGGAAGCGTCCTTGGCAATACCAAGGATCTTGTAGAAGTCCTTGTCCACCCAGTCCTGGCTAGCCAATGGCGTTTCCTTTCAAATCTGTGTGCCGAGATGGCAGTTCACGCCAATGTTTCCGGGAAACACCGGCGCGAACTGCCATCTCGAGGGGGTGTTGCTACGCAGGTACCGCGACGATGACCTGGGCTGCCCGCAGGACCCGCTCGCCGGACTTGTAGCCCGAGCGCAGGACCTGGCTGACGGTGTCGGTTTCGACGTCCGGTCCGGGCTGCTGGATGAGGGCTTCGTGGATCGTGGGATCGAACTCCACGCCGGTCTCATCGATGCGCACCAGGCCGTAGGTCTTCAGCGCGTTCTCCAGTTTGGCGGCGATCGCGGCGAACGGCCCGTCCGCGAGGTCGCCGTGCTGCCGGGCAGCGTCGACGTCGTCGAGTACCGGCAGCAGGGCGTTCAGGACGCCGATGACGGCCATCTCCCCTGCCACGGCGCGGTCACGTTCGACGCGCTTGCGGTAGTTGACGTACTCGGCCTGCAGGCGGCGAAGGTCGTTCTTCAGTTCCTCCGCCTCCCCGGCGTCTGACACCCTGCGCCACCGACTCCGCCGCCGGAACCTCCACGCCGTTGAGGATGTCCTCGGCCTGGGACAGTGCGTCCCCGGCGTCGGAGTCCCCTGCGGCGGCGCGCTCCTGGTCGGGATGGCGTGCCTGGCCGGTCTTCGGATCAACCTTGCGGTTGTCGTGGATCACCGGCTTCTGGTTCTCGTCCCGCTGCTCGGCGTCGCGGCGGTCCCCGGAGGCACCGTGCTCTTCTTCGTTACCGTGGTGCGGCATGATTACTTCTTCTCGTCTTCGTCAACGATCTCGGCGTCGACGATGTCCTCGTCGGAAGCAGCCTGCTCGCCGGCCGGGGCACCCTGGGCGCCGGCGGCACCGTCCGGGGAACCGGGCTGGGCGTAGATGGCCTCGCCGAGCTTGGTCTGCGAAGCCTGCAGCTTCTCAAACGCGGTCTTCACGGCGGCGTCGTCGGTGCCTTCGAGCGCGGCCTTGAGCGCGTCGACGTCGGCCTGGACCTCGGTCTTGACCTCTTCGGGCAGCTTGTCGGCGTTGTCGGCGATCAGCTTGTCCACGGAGTAGGCGAGCTGCTCGGCAGTGTTGCGGGTGTCGGTCGCCTCGCGGCGGGCCTTGTCCTCTGCTGCGTGCTCCTCGGCGTCGCGGACCATGCGGTCGATGTCTTCCTTGGAGAGGCTGGAGCCGCCCGTGATGGTCATCGACTGTTCCTTGCCGGTGCCCTTGTCCTTCGCCGAGACGTGCACGATGCCGTTCGCGTCGATGTCGAAGGTGACCTCGACCTGCGGGACGCCGCGCGGAGCCGGCGCGATGCCGGTCAGCTCGAACGTGCCCAGCGGCTTGTTGTCGCGGGTGAACTCACGCTCGCCCTGGAAGACCTGGATCGCCACGGACGGCTGGTTGTCGTCCGCCGTGGTGAAGGTCTCGCTGCGCTTGGTGGGGATGGCCGTGTTGCGCTCGATCAGGTGCGTCATGACGCCGCCCTTGGTCTCGATGCCCAGGGACAGCGGGGTGACGTCGATCAGCAGCACGTCCTTGCGCTCGCCCTTGAGGACACCGGCCTGCAGTGCGGCGCCGACGGCGACGACCTCATCCGGGTTGACGCCCTTGTTGGGCTCCTTGCCGCCGGCGAGTTCCTTGACCAGCTCGGAGACGGCGGGCATACGGGTGGAACCGCCGACGAGCACGATGTGGTCGATGTCGGAGAGCTTGATGCCGGCTTCCTTGATGACGTCGTGGAACGGCTTCTTGGTGCGCTCCAGCAGGTCCTTGGTCAGGTCCTGGAACTTGGCGCGGGTCAGCTGCTCGTCCAGGTGGACCGGGCCGTCGGGGGTGACGGAGAGGTACTGGAGCGAGACGTTGGTGCTGGTGGAGGAGGAGAGCTCCTTCTTGGCCTGCTCGGCGGCTTCCCGCAGGCGCTGCAGGGCGATCTTGTCCTTGGAGAGGTCGATGCCCTTGACCTTGAGCTGGTTCAGCAGGTAGTCCACGACGCGCTGGTCCCAGTCGTCGCCGCCGAGGCGGTTGTCACCGGCGGTGGCGCGGACCTGGATGGTGGAGAAGTCGTCTTCGTCCTTGCCGACCTCGAGGAGGGAGACGTCGAAGGTTCCGCCGCCGAGGTCGAAGACGAGGATGAGTTCGTCTTCCTTGCCCTTGTCCAGGCCGTAGGCCAGGGCTGCCGCGGTGGGCTCGTTGACGATGCGCAGGACGTTGAGGCCCGCGATTTCGCCGGCTTCCTTGGTGGCCTGGCGCTCGGCGTCGTTGAAGTACGCGGGAACGGTGATCACGGCGTCGGTGACCTTTTCGCCGAGGTAGGACTCGGCGTCGTTCTTGAGCTTCATCAGGATGCGCGCGGAGATTTCCTGCGCGGTGTACTTCTTGTCGTCGATCGCGACGTTCCAGTCGGTGCCCATGTGGCGCTTGACCGAGGCGATGGTGCGGTCGATGTTGTTGACGGCCTGGCGCTTGGCGATCTCGCCGACCAGGACTTCGCCGGACTTGGAGAATGCAACAACCGACGGCGTGGTGCGGCCACCCTCGGCGTTGGCAATGACGGTGGGCTCGCCACCTTCGAGAACGGAGACGACGGAGTTAGTGGTTCCGAGGTCAATACCTACTGCACGTGACATGTGTTGCTTCCTTCTTTCCTTGGAAACTTGCGGAGATGGCCGCGGACCCACAGTGGCTCTAACCGCAAGGGCTCAACCGCAGGGGTCCGACCGTTATTGAGCGATCTACACTCAACTTTACCCAGACGCGGACATAAGTCAATTCAAAGTTGAGCGACATCGACTCAACTTTGCTTTCGCAGTCCGGCCCGCGGCAGCTCATCGCCGCCTAAATTCCCCGGATTCCAGCCCTTCCGGCGCGTCCCGGGCAGCGTTTCGCCCTGCGCGAACCTGCACCCGGGCGCAGGGGCACAGGGGCGCAGGCCACGGCAGGGGACCAGCCGGCGCCCGCGCCGGCTGGTCCCGCCAGCTTCGGTCGCGCTAGTTGTCGCCCCGAGCGGCGTCGTCGTCGGCAGGCTCTCCCGCTGCCGGCCGGGCGGATCGCTCGGGACGGGACGTACCGGCGGTCCCGTAGTCACCTTCGGGGTATTCACCTTCCTCGGCGACGCCGGCCGACTCACCGGCGACGCCGGCGGGCTCACCTGAGACCCCGCCCTCGCCGTAGTCGCCCTCGGGATAGTCGCCTTCCACGTCGCCGACGACGGCCGCTCCGGCCACGCCGGCCTCGCCGTAGTCCCCCGCCGCGTACTCCCCCTCGACGGCGGTGGGCGGGAGTTCGCCGGCCGTGCCGGCGGAGCCGTAGTCGCCCTCGACGTACTGCCCCTCAGGTGCCGCGGCCTCTGCCTCAACTTCCGCGGGACCGGCATCGACGTTCCGCGGCGCCGCTTCTCCGGGGACATTCTCTTCAGGCGTGTTCTCTTCAGGCCTGTTCTCTTCAGGCCTGTTCTCTTCAGACATGGATGGATCCTTCCTGGACGCATCTGGCGCGCCCGTGCGGGCGCAGGGGCAGTCTATCGAGCGCCACGGCAGGGCAACAGGGGAACCTGCTTTACCGGGCAGCGCCGGCCGCCGGCAGGCCCGGCGACGTCGGCCAGCACCGCGAGGTGGTGGCCGAAGAGCTCCTCCCGGGCAGTGAACGTGCCTGGGCCGTACTGGCCGAAAACCTCGAAACTGACGGCGCCGAAGAGTGAGGTCCAGGCCAGTGCGCCGCGGGCCAGGAGGTCATCCGGCACCGCCAGGCCGAACTCGGCGCGGATTTTCGCCAGGTCCCCCGCCAGTCCGGCGGCCATGGCAGGACCCCGCCGGCCGGTCGCGGCGAGCCGCCCGGCCCGGAAGGCGCCGTCGAGGATTCCAATGAGGGCCGTAATCACCCTCGTCCCGGGACCGGTGGTCCGCTCCGCCGGGGCCTGGTAACCGGGCACCGGACTGCCGAAGAGCAGGGCGTAGCGGGATGGCTCGCGCAGCGCCCAGTCCCGCACCGCGCCGCCCAGCGCCGCGAAGCGCCCGCCGAAGTCTTCCTCCGGCACGGCCCCGACGGCGGCATCCACCTCATCGCCAAGTTCGTTGTACGCATCAATCAGGAGAAGGGTCAGCAGCTCCTCGCGGCTCTCCACGTAGCGGTAGACCGCCGAAGAGACGACCCCGAGATCACGGGCCACGGCACGGAGGGACAGCGCGGCGGCCCCGTGCAGCGCCAGATGCTCCCGGCCCAGCCGGACGATATCGGCGACCGTCTGGGCGCGGGCACGCTCGCGCGGGGTGCGCAGGCGCACCGCCGCCGGGGCCGCTCCGGCCGGGCCGGCCGCAACGCCGGCGTCGTCGCGCCCGCAATCCTGTCTTCTGGCATGAGTCCAGCATTCCACATCCAAGAGCACTGTCAACAAATGTGAGCACTGCTCTTGACTTGTCGGCAGCGGCGTCGCATCCTGAATGGAGAGCACTGCTCTCGTTATTTGAAAAGGAGATCGGAATGTCCCAACCTGCAGCCTCCGGGCACCAACCGTCCAGGCTCCACGTCGTCACAGGGGCCGGCCCGGTGGGCTGGACCGTCGCCGAACAGTTGGCAGCGGCGGGACACCGGGTGCGCCTCCTGACAAGGTCCGGCAGCGGACCCGCCCACCCGCTGGTGGAACGAGTGTCGATCGACGTGTCCGAGCCCGCCCGGCTCGGCGAGGCCTTCCAGGGCGCCGCGGCCGTTTTTCACTGCATCCACGGCTCGCGGTACAACGCCGAGGTGTGGGCCAGGGAACTCCCGGCCGCCGAGCTGAATGTGCTCGCCGCGGCGGGCGCAGCGGGCGCCGTCGTGGTCTTCCCGGAAAGCCTGTACTCCTACAGCACCCCGGAGAACATCATGACCGAGGACAGCCCCCGGCAGGCGCAGGGCGGCAAGCGCGGAGTCCGGACCGCACTGCTCGCAGCCCGGGCGGCCTCCCCACCGCCACCGTGAGCATGGTGGCCGGCGATTTCTTCGGGCCGCGGGTCCGCAACTCGCACGCCGGCGAGCGCATGGTCCGGCCCGTCGCGGCCGGCAAGCCAATGCAGGTGATCGGGCGGGCGGACCAGCCGCATTCCTTCACGTACGTTCCGGACCTCGCGGCCGCCATGATTGCGGCGGCGGACAGGCCGCAGGTGTGGAACCGGGTGTGGCATGCGCCCACCGGACCTGCACTGACCCAGCGCGAGATCGCGGGGGCATTCGCCAAGGCGGCCGGCGCCCGGGCACCGCGTGTCACGGCAGTACCCGGGTGGGCGCTGAGGGCAATGGGAGTGTTTTCCCCGGACATGCGGGACCTGGCCGAGACGCTGTACCAGTTCGAGCGCCCGTTCGTCATGGATTCCACCGCGAGCCAGGCCGCCCTGGGGCTGACACCGACCCCGCTGCACGAGGCAGCCGCCGCCACCGTCGCCTGGTGGGGGGACGGCGGACGGTGACGGGGGACAGTGACGGCGGCTGCGGTCTTCGGTTCCGCCTAGCGGACTCCGGCCTCCTCGTTTTCAGCCGGATCTGCCCGGATTTTCGGCGGGCAGCGAGGCCCGGGCGCCGTCGCGGGCCGCGGCCTCGTTCCCGGGCCGGCCGAGCTTGCCGGGCCACCAGAGCCGCGGGCCGATGTCGTAGGCCAGCGCGGGCACCAGCAGGGAGCGGACCAGCACCGTGTCCAGCAGGACGCCGAACGCGACGATGAAGGCGAGCTGCACCAGGAACATGATCGGAATGACGCCGAGGGCCGCGAAGGTGGCCGCGAGGACCACCCCGGCCGAGGTGATGACCCCGCCTGTCACTACGAGGCCGCGCAGGATGCCGGGCCGGGTGCCGTGCTTGAGGGATTCCTCCCGGACCCGGCTCATCAGGAAGATGTTGTAGTCGACGCCCAGTGCCACGAGGAAGACGAAGCCGAACAGGGGCACCGTCGCGTCCGCGCCCGGGAAGCCGAAGACGTTGTTGAACACGAAGGCGGAGACGCCCATCGCCGCGGCGTAGGACAGGACCACGGAGGCGACCAGCAGGACCGGCGCGAGCACCGAGCGCAGCAGCAGCATGAGGATGACCAGGATCACGCCCAGGACCACCGGGATGATGGTGACGAGGTCACGCTGGGCAGTGGTGTTCGTATCCAGCGCCGTGGCCGTCACACCGCCGACCAGCACGCCGCTGTCTATCTTCTTCAGGTCCTGGCGGAGCGACACCACGGCGTTTTCGGCCTCGGCGGAGTCCGCGGCGTGGTTCAGCGTCGCGTTGATCAGGACCTTCCCGTCCCTGATTGCGGGGGCAGCCGGGGCGCCCGGGGCGCCGGTGATGACCGGGACGCCGCCTTCGGCCAGCAGATAGGCGTCTCCGACGCCGTCGCTGGTCTGCAGCTTCGCCAGAACCTCTTGGGCGTTTGCCTCGTCGGCCACGATCACCGCGGGGCTGCCGGACCCGGCGTCGAAGTGCCGGCCCAGGGCATCTTGCCCGTCGACGGCGTTGGAGGCGGTGAGGATGACGTCGGTCTGGGCGACGCCGTTGGCCTTAAGCTGCAGGAGGCCGGTAGCGGCTACCAGGAGCAGCAGCACCGAGGCGACCCAGACCGTGCGCGGCCGGCGGGATACGAGCGAACCGGTGGCCCGCCAGAGTCCCTTCTGGCCCTCGAGGCCGGTGACCAGTTCCGGTTCCCGATCGGTTTCCGGGAGCAGCTTGGGCCGGAACGGCCAGAACGCGGCCCGGCCCAGCAGTGCCATCAGGGCCGGCAGCAGGGTCAGGGCGGCGAAGAGCGCGCAGAGGATGCCCGCCGCCGCCACCGGGCCGAGGGCCTTGTTGGAGTTGAGGTCGGAGAACAGCAGGCAGAGCAGCGCGATGATTACGGTGGCGCCGGAGGCCAGGATCGGTTCCCAGGCCGCCTTCCATGCGGTGACGGCGGCGGCCGTCCGGTTGGTGGTGTGGGTCAGGGCTTCGCGGAACCGGGCCACATACAGCAGTGCGTAGTCGGTGGCTGCGCCGATCACCAGGATGGACAGGATGCCCTGGCTCTGGCCGTTCAACTGGATCCAGCCGGCCTTGGCCATGCCGAACACCAGCAGGATCGCGGCGCACAGCGCGAAGACCGAGGTGAACAGCACCATGACGGGCAGCAGCAGGGAGCGGTAGACAATCAGCAGGATCAGGAACACGGCGCCCAGGGCCACGAGCAGCAGGATGCCGTCAATGCCGGCAAAGGCACTCACCAGGTCCGCGGTGAGCCCGGCCGGTCCGGTGACGAAGGTCTGCATTCCGGCCGGCGCGGACGCCCGGACCTCGTTGCGCAGTTCTTTGACCACCGTTTTCACTTCCGCCGAGGAAGCAATGGGCACCACGAACTGGACTGCCTTGGCGTCCTCGGAGGGGATGGGACCGATCACCGTGCTCCCGGCCTGCAGGGCCTCCAGCTTGCCCTTGAGGGCCGCGGTCTCGCGGAGCTGGGCCGGAGTGAAAGCGGAGTCACTCTCAACCACGATCACTGCCGGGATCTCCTTGGAGTCCCTGAACTTGGCCTGCCAGTCCGCGGCCTCGGTGGCCTCGGCTCCGGCGGGAAGGAACGATGCCTGGTCATTGGATGACACCTCGCTCAGGCGGCCGAATGTAGGGCCGCCGACGCCGGCGATGGCCAGCCAGGCCAGGACGAGCACTGCGGGGACCAGCCAGCGCAGCCAGAACGGGACACGGGTCGCCGCGGACGAAGTCGTTTTCATGTTTCCTTCCAGGGTGCGCCTCGGAGTGGGAGCAGAGATCAACTCCATAGTAGACTATCTCCATCATAGAGATAACCCATCGGCCGGGGCACCGGAGGAGAATAGAGACAGCCGGCGTCAGGCCGCTGCGCAGACCCTGCAGTAGACTCCCGAAGGCGCCGTCGACAGCGCCGACCTGCCGCGGTCAGACCGCCGGGGCAGGATCAAGGGACGAAGGAGGTCCGCCGTGTCAGCCGAATCCCCGGGCCTATCCGAAAACGCAGGCCTATCCGAAGACGCGGCCTCGCCCAGGAACACAGTCCCGCCCGAAGCCGCCGGTCCGCCGCCCCTCGTCCGGCTCCTGCAGGAATTCACCCTCGAAGCCAACCGCTATGTGGACTCCGCCGGCGGCCGCAATGACATGCACCGCACGGACCTCAACGCCCTCGCCGTCATCATGCGGCACGCGGCGCGGGACCAGATTGTCACTCCAGGGGTGCTGAGGAAAGAGCTGAACCTCAGCTCCCCGGCCACCACCGCACTGATCGACCGGCTCCACAGTTCCGGCCACGTGGTCCGTGAGCGCGAGGGCGCTGACCGCCGCCAGGTGCAGCTGCGCATGACGCCCAAGGCCTACCGGGACGGCGGCGCAATGTTCCTGCCGCTGGCCCGCCATATGGGTGCAGCCATGGCGAACTTCACGCCGGAGGAACTGGAGATCGTCACCCGGTTCATGAACTCCATGATCGATGCCACTGTCCGGGCGGGCGAGGAAGCGGCCCGCGGCCCCGGGCCGGAGCAAGCGCCGGGGCAGCGCCCCGGCTGAATGCGCGGCCCGGACGTCACGGATGGGCGGCGGTTTGCGGCCGGCGACCGGGGAGCGCCTCCGCCAGTGCAGAAGGCGCCGTTTCCGGCATCGTTTCCTGTTCTGGGGTCCCGCCAAAGCGCCTGCCGACGCCGACGGCGGCCGCTGCCAGTGCCAGCGGAACCCCCAGCGCCCAGCCGCTGAAGATCAGGACGGCCACCATGACCCCGGCCGCCACGATCACGCCGTACCAGGCAACGGTCCGCGGCTGCAGCAGCCGGATGCCGGCCGCCAGCCCAAACGCGGTGACGGCCGTGAAACACGCCGAGGCCGCGCCGATCTGGAACTGCATGTCGGTGAGTCCGGCGACGGCGGCAGCGAAGGACAGCAAGGTCAGGACGGCCAGAGTTGCCAGGCTTGCGGCGGGTACCTGTCCCCGCCCGGCACCGCGTGCAAGCGCGGGCGGCAGCACGCCGTCGGACGCCAGAGCAGCCCCGAGCCGGCTGGCCCCGGCCACGAAGGTGTTGATGGGGCCGAACGTCAAAACCGCCGCCGCAACCGCGGTGAGCGGGGCCGCCAATGAGCCCAGCCCTTTCTCCAGCAACGCCGCGACGGGCACCGCAGTAGCGGGCAGTTCCGGGCCGAGGACGGCCACCGAGGCGGCGACAACGCCAATGTAGACCGCGCCCACCACAATCAGCGTGAGCCACGTGGCCCGCCGGAGATCGCGCCCGGGGTTCCGGAACTCACCGGCCAGGTGCGAGACGGCTTCCCAGCCGGCGAAGCAGAAGAACAGCAGGCTCGCGGCACCGCCGACCGCCCAGTAGCCGTGCGGGGCGAAGGGCTGGAAATTTTCCGCTTTGGCGTGCGGTGCCGCGAGCACGACGGCGAGCGCGAGCAGTGCCACCAGCAGCACCATGAGCGCCAGTTGCATGCGGCTGGAAACCCTGATGCCGACGGCGTTGCTCGCGAAGGCGGCCAGCAGGATCACCGCCGCCGCGAGGACTGCGGTGTCCCGGCCGCCGCCGACGGCGTGGGCGATGTAGTTGCCGCCGATCACGGCCGTAGCCGGGGCGCCGAAGGGGATCGAAAAGTAGAAGAGGTACCCGGCCACCACCGAGGCGCGGCGACCAAAGGCACGCTTGACGAAGTGGGCGATCCCGCCGGCGTCGGGCTGCTGGCGGCTCATTTCGGCGAAGCTGAAGGCAACGGGAACGCAGAACACCAGCAGGACGGCCCAGGCCAGGAGCGACGCCGGGCCGGCCTCCTTGGCTGCGATGGCGGGAAGCACCAGGACACCCGAGCCCAGGATCGCGCCGACATAGATTCCGGTGGCCCGGAACAGGCCCAGTCCGTTGCCGGCGCCGCTGCCGCTGCCGTCATTTTTTCTGTTGACTTTCACCCCTCCATTCATCCGTAGAATCACCGGCGCCGGAAGCGGCAAAACTGACGGCCACCCGCAAAAAACTGCCTGCCGCCGCGCGCCTGCTGACCCGCAGTCGGGGGTCCACCCTTTTCCGGGCGCGGGAGGGTAGCGTTCCATTATGAGTGCGCAGCAGCCTGACGATGTGTACACGCACGGCCACCACGAGTCGGTGGTCCGTGCCCATGCCTCCCGCACGGCGGAGAACTCGGCAGCGTTCGTGCTCCCGCATCTGATGCCCGGGACCTCCGTCCTCGACGTCGGCTGCGGGCCGGGCAGCATCACCTGCGACTTCGCGGAGCTGGTGGCGCCGGGCAGGGTCACGGGCCTGGACCGCTCCCCCGACATCATCGCCCAGGCCGCGGCCCTCGCCGTCGAGCGCGGCGTGGACAATGTCGGCTTTGCCGCCGGCAACATCTACGACCTCGACTTCCCGGACGAATCCTTCGACGTCGTCCACGCCCATCAGGTCCTCCAGCACCTCACGGACCCGGTCGCGGCGCTGCGGGAGATGCGCCGGGCGGCCAAGGCAGGCGGGATAGTGGCGGTGCGCGACGCCGACTTCCACGGCATGAGCTGGTACCCGGCCATCCCCGAGCTCGACGACTGGATGGAGCTCTACCAGCGGATCGCCCGTCGCAATGGCGCCGAGCCCGACGCCGGCCGCCGGCTCGTGTCCTGGGCGCAGGCCGCCGGCTTCACGGATGTGGCGCCGTCCAGCAGCAACTGGCTCTACGCCACTGGGCATGAGCGGCGCTGGCAGGCCCGGGTGTGGGGCGAGCGGGTGCTGCATTCGTCCTTTGCCGACCAGGCGCTCGAGTACGGCCTGGCCAGCGAGGCGGACCTGGCCCGGATTTCCGCGGGCTGGCACCGGTGGGGCTCCACCGACGACGGCTGGTTCCTGATTCCCAACGGCGAGGTCATCGCCCGGGCGTGAGCGGCGGCCGGCGGTCACAGCACCGGCACAGCCCGCCGAAAGTGCAGCCATAACTCCGCGCCTGAGGCTGGGTACAGGCCGAATCCTCGGCCGGCCCGGAAGCCCGGGCCCCAGCAAAGGAGTTTCACCATGGCAAAGATCAACAAGACCACCGCGGGCATCATGCTCGCTGCGGTGATCGGCGGCGGCGCCATCGGCGCATCGGCCATCCCCGCGATGGCTGCCGATTCCACCGGCAGCTCGTCCTCGACCCAGGCCACCGACGGCTACGGCACCGGGGGCCAGCGCGGCCCGCACCAGGCCAACGGAAAGACGGAGGAGGTCCTCACCGGCGACACCGCCACGAAGGTCGAGGCGGCGGTAAAGGCCGCCCAGCCGGATGCGACGATCGAGCGGATGGAGACCGACGCCGACGGCGCCACCTACGAAGCCCACATCACGAAGGCGGACGGCACGCGCGCCACCGTCCTGCTGGATGCGAACTTCACGGTGACCGCAACCCAGGAAGGCCAGGGCGGCCCCGGCGGCGGCCATGGCGGCCCCGGGGACACCGCCACGGATGGCTACACGTCCAACGGCTAACCCTTAGCGGGTCTTGGGCGCGCTCCTTGCACGCCCAAGGCCCGCGATGCTGGCGGCACGGCCGGCCTCCGGGGCGTTCGCCGTCGAGTTGCCGGCAGCCATTCCCTGCTTCCGGGTCTGCGGATAGGGTGCATTAGATATCTGCACTGGAGACCCACGGCAAGGAGAAACCCATGCGCAAATTGACGGCCGGCCTTTTCTGCTCTGTGGACGGCGTGGTTGAAGACCCGTTCCTGTGGCAATTCGACAGCTTCGACGAGGAGCTGGGCGCCGGGATGGGCGAGATGATGGGCCGGATCGACACCGCGCTCCTGGGCCGCGTCGGCTACCAGCAATGGGCAGAATACTGGCCGAACGCCGAAAGCGACGCCGACTTCGCCGGATTCATCAATCCGCTGCCGAAATTTGTCGCGTCCCGGACCCTGACCGGCGAGCTGGAGTGGCAGAATTCGCGCCTGATCGAGGGCCCGCTGGAGGACTTCGTCGCGGACCTGAAGAACAGCGACGGCGGCGAAATCGGGATCTTCAGCAGCATTTCGCTGGTCCACCAGTTGCTGTTCGCCGGGCTGCTCGACACCTTGATGCTGATCGTCCATCCCGTGATCGCCGGCAGCGGGCGGCGGCTGTTCAACGACGGCGATCCCCTCACCCGGCTGGAGCTGCAGTCGTCCCAGCAGACCAGCAAAGGCAACATGATTCTCAGCTACGGCCTCCGCCGCGACTGACTCCCGTCATCAATCGGAGCCGGCCACGGCCGGGACCGTAAACTTGGCTGGTGCAACCCTCCCTTTGGCTGGCCCTGGCCGGCGCCGGCGTCCTGATCAGCTTCACTCCCGGCGCGGGCGCCATCAACACCATGAGCAACTCCCTGAACTCGGGATTCCGCCGTTCCCTCTGGGGCATCCTGGGCCAGCAGGCCGCCCTCGTGGTGCACATCCTGATCGTGGCCCTCGGCGTCGGGGTGCTCGTGGCGAGCTCGCCGGTGGCCTTCAACGTGATCCGCTACGCCGGCGCCGCCTACCTGGTCTACCTGGGCATCCGGCAGTTCCTGCACAAGCCGGACCTGGACCAGGAGAAGGCCGCGGCCCTGCGCAACGAGCCGGGCCTGTCCATGTTCCGCCGTGGCCTGTGGGTCAATCTGCTCAACCCCAAAGCCGTGGTCTTCTTCCTGGCCTTCATGCCGCAGTTCATCCGGCCGGAGCAGCCGCTGCTGCCGCAGTACGTGGTCCTGGCCGCCACCGTGATCGTGATCGACGTCCTGGTCATGTGGTTCTTCTTCGCGGCTGCGGCCCGGTCCTTCCAGCGCTTCACCCGCGACGCCCGCGGACAGAAGGTCCTGAACCGGACGTTCGGCGGGCTCTTCGTCGGCGTCGGCGTCCTGCTGGCCGCGATCCACTAGGCACCGCGGCCGCCGGCGTCCCGGCACCGGCGGCAGGTCAGAGCCCGGGCGCCACCGACAACGCCTGCGCCGTGCCCGCCAGTTCGGGGGCTTCCCGGGCCACGATTTCCTCGACGTAGGCAGTGGCAGCGTCCGCGAGCCCGTCGTAGAGGCGGACAAGGAGTTCCCTGGCCTCGGTCCGCGGCCAGGCTTCCGGCAGGAGCTCGGCGGGAAGATCCGGGTCGCTCCACGGGAACGCCCGCCAGGCGTCCATCAGCTCGGTCCTGACCCTGAAGGCCTCCGCCGGGCTGACCGTTCCGGCGTCGAGGCGTTCGGCCCAGGGCGTGAATTTTTCGGTAAACGGCCGGTATTGTTCCCTGAACTCCTGCGGTGACCAGGCCTCGACGAGCCGCTTGCCGCGGAGGCTCGATTCAGCGGTGCGGAAGATGACGTAGTCGTCCACGCCGTAGCCCTTGCAGGTTTCTTCGAGTTCCTCGGCGTGGTCGCGCGGAGAGACCCACAGCGCCCCGAACAGCGGCGCGAATCCGCGCCAACGCAGGCGTGAGCGGAACATTTCGCGGACATCCCGCGACGTCTCCGGAATCGAAAACGCGATGACGGTCCAGTGGCCGTCCCATTGGCGGGACTGTTCGCCGAAGACGGAGACCTGCTCGAGGCCGTGGCGGAGCCGGTTGCGCGCGCCCGGGGTGATCCGGTAGCGCGACGTTCGCCCTGCACTGGACTGTTCGAGTACGCCCCGGGACGCCAGGCGGCTCAACGCCGTCGCCGACGCCGAGGCCGTGATTCCCAGGCCCGCGGCCAGGGCGGCGATGAGCCGGGACGGCAGCCATGCCTCGCTCTTGAACCAGTAGTCAACCAGCAGGGTGAGCAGCTGGTGCTGGGTGGACGGCCCCTTCAAAGGCCGCGGAAAGTCGATGGCCAGGTCCGGGTCCATGCCGGGCAGGGAGGCCGGCCGCTCGCTCATCACGCCTCCATCATGCCAGTCACATCCGCCGCCATTTTATTTTGCACTTAGATTGACGGACGCCAATTCAAGTGCATACTATTGCACCAGAGTGACGGAGGCCACAGCCGACCCCGCCCGCCCTGCTCAGCATGCGAGCCCAAGATCTTCCCCCAGCCCCACCTTTCCCGCGCTATATCCCTGCCCACCTAGGAGATCCGCAATGACCGCTGGTCCCATCGTTCCGCCGACGCCGTTGACGCCGCCCGCGGACCAGGCCCGCCCCGTTTCCCCCGAGGGAACCAAACATGCCCGCCGCGCCGCCACCGCCAGCTTCATCGGCAGCACCCTGGAGTACTACGACTTCTTCATCTACGGTTCGGCATCCGCCCTGATTTTCAACAAGATCTTTTTCCCCGGCATCGATCCCGCTCTCGGCACCATCCTGTCCATGGCCACCATCGGCATCGGCTACGTCATCCGCCCCCTCGCGGCCAGCGTGATCGGCCATTTTGGCGACCGCATCGGACGGCGCCAGATGCTGGTCCTGACGCTCGTGGTGATGGGCGTGGCCACCTTCCTCATCGGCTGCCTGCCGCCGGCCTCCGCCATCGGCGCGGCCGCCCCGGTCCTCCTGGTCGTCCTGCGCGCACTTCAGGGCGCCTCCGCGGCCGGCGAATCCGTCGGCGCCGTCACCATGACCATGGAACATGCGCCCAGCAATAAGCGGGCCTTCTACAGCAGCTGGGTCAACACCGGCGCCGTGGCCGGGATCATGCTCGCCTCCTTGGCCTTCCTGGCTGTGTCCCTGCTGCCGCAGGAGGACCTGCTCAGCTGGGGATGGCGGCTGCCGTTCCTCGCCAGCATCCTGGTGGTCGCCGTCGGGCTCTGGATCCGCCTCCGGTTGCCCGAATCCGAGGTGTTCGAAGCCGCGAAGGAAGCGGAAACCGAGAAGGAACTGCCCATCAAGGTGGTTCTCCGCGACCACTGGCGCACTATCGTCAAAGTCATCTTCTTTGGGCTCTGGAGCGTGGTGTCGTCGGTCTTCGCGGCCTTCGGGCTGGCCTACGCAACCGGAAAATTCGGGATCCCGTCCGCCGCCATGCTCGGGGTCACCATCGCCACGGCCGCCCTGGGCATCATCGCCCAGCCCTACGCCGGCATCCTCGCGGACCGGATCGGCCGCAAGCCGGTCTTCATCACCGGCAACATCATTTGCGCCGCGGCCGCCTT
This sequence comes from uncultured Actinomycetota bacterium, assembly GCA_963698285.1. Taxonomy (GTDB): domain Bacteria; phylum Actinomycetota; class Actinomycetes; order Actinomycetales; family Micrococcaceae; genus Arthrobacter. The sequence continues at coordinate 118,275 of CAVOQF010000025.1, forward strand.
CGCCTACTTCTGGTCCATCAGCACCGCGTCCATACCGCTGATCTTCGCCAGCGGCATCCTGTTCATGACCGTGGGCTACGGGATGGTCAACCCGCTGGGCCCGGCCATGACGGCCGAAATGTTCCCCACGAAGATCCGCTACTCCGGCGCCGCCACGGCCTCGCAGCTGGGCCTCGTCGTCACCGGCTTCGCGCCGGCCATCGCCGCGGCCATCGTCCAGCCCGGCCCCACCGGGTGGATTCCCGTGGCCGCCTTCACCGCGGCCTGCTGCCTTGCCTCGGCAGCCGTCACCGCAATCTGGGTCAAGGAAACCTACAACGTCCCCACCGAGGCGCTGGGGACCAGGGAATCCGCGAACGCTTAGATCCTGATCCCAGGACAAATGCGGAGGGGGCGGCCGGGCAGCATCTCGGCCGTTCCCCTCCCCGTCCTGAACAACCCACAGCCCTCGAACAAACCACACGCCCTGAACACGCCAGTGAGGAAACCTTCCGTGACACCGAGCCCCGCGCTAAAGCCTGTGCTGATTGAACAAGACATCGAAACCCGGATGCCGGATGGCACCATCCTGCGATCCACGGTGTACCGCCCGGCGGACGGGGAACCGTGCCCGGTGCTGCTGACCAGGACGCCCTACGGACGTGACCTCTCCGTCAACTCCGCCTACTTCAACCCCGCAACCGTCGCGGCGGCGGGCTACGTGGTCATCATGCAGGACTGCCGCGGGCGCTTCGGCTCCGACGGGGTTTTCGACCCGTCCGCCAATGAAGCGTCCGACGGCGCCGCGACCGTCGAGTGGGCCGCACTGCTGCCGTACTCCAATGGTGCCGTGGGGATGTGGGGCCGGTCCTACTTCGCGGAGACCCAGTGGCGGGCGGCGTCCCTCGCCCCGAAGGGGCTCGCTGCCCTCTCCCCCGGCATTTCCGCCGGAGCCAACGCCAACAACGGTTCCCTCTACCGCGGCGGGGCCTACGAGCTCGGCAGCCGGCTGAGCTGGGGCCATGCCTCTGTCTCGGCCAGCGAGCTCCTCCGCGAATTTGCCGACGACCCGGAACGGCAGGGCAAGGAATTCCAGGCGTGGCTGGATCTGGACCGCTCATTTTCCGACGGCAGCGCCTTCGACACCCTGCCGCTGCGGGATCTCTCGGCACAGCTTGGCACATTCATGAACCGCCATGTCCTCCCCTCGGCCGGGGAGTCGCCGGGCAACAGCTTCACGCGCCTGTGGGACGAAGCATCCAGCAAGCCGGTGCCGTTGCCGACGCTGCACATCGGCGGCTGGTTCGATATCTTCTGCCCCAGCACCCTCTCCCAGTACTCGATGCAGCTCGAACACAGCAAAACGGGGGCCGCGCCTGCGCCCCGGCTTATCGTGGGCCCCTGGACCCACACGAACTTCTCCGCCGGCTACCCGGATGTGCACTTCGGACTGAACGCTGCCGGGGGCATGATGAACGGCCTGGGGGATCTTTCCGGGCTCCAGACGGCCTGGTTCGATTCCGTCCTCAAGGGCGAGCCGGAGCGGCTGCGGCAGGTGCCGCCGGTCCTGCTGTACTTCATGGGCGAAAACCAGTGGCGCGGTTTTGAGGAGCTGCCTTCGCCGCGCAGCCACCGCTCCTGGTTCCTCGGCGCGGACGGGACGCTGCAGGACACGCCGGGATCCGGCGGTTCCGTCGGCTACGACTACGACCCCCTGGACCCGGTCCCCACCGCGGGCGGCGCCACCATGATCCACGGGGCGTACCCCGCGGGCCCGGCCGCGCAGCATGCCGTGGAGGCCCGCGCCGACGTCCTGACCTTTACGGCAGAGGCGTTCGAGGAGCCGGTCACCCTGTTCGGCGAGGTCAGCGCTACGTTCTTCGCGGCCTCCACCGCTGTGGACACAGACTTCGTGGTGCGGCTCTGCCGGGTCACTCCAGATGGAACATCCCTGGGCATTGCCGACGGCATAGTCCGCGCGTCCTGGCGGGACAGCCATGCGGGCACAGGGCTGTGGGAGGCCGGCCACGAGCCCTCCCCGATCGAACCCGGCCGGCCGTACGAATACACGGTCAGTCTCTGGCAGACGGCCTGCACCTTTGCCCCCGGCGAGCGGCTCCGCGTCCAGGTCACCTCCAGCTGCCACCCGCGCTGGGACCGGAACCTCAACACGGGCAAGCTGGCCTATGACTCCGCCGAGACACTCGTTGCCCGGCAGTCCATCCTGTTCGGCGAGGGCCACCCCAGCCGGCTGACGGCTGGAATCCTGTGAGCGCGCCCTCGCCTGCAGCCCCGGAAGCACCCGGGCTGACCTTCCTTGCGGAACTCTCCGTCACCGTCGCCGAGCCGATCGACGTCGGGCCAACACCGGAAGGCCACCGGCGCGTCATCCCGATCACCGGCGGAACGGTCAGCGGGCCGGTCCTGAACGGGCGGGTCCTCCCGGGCGGCGCGGACTACCAGCTCCTCCGGAGCGCCACGCTGACGGAGCTGGACGCCCGGTACGTCCTGGAAACCGACGACGGCGAGCGGATCTTCGTGCACAACACCGCTCTCCGGCACGGCTCGGCCCGGGACATCGAGCTGTTGAACTCCGGCTCCGCCGTCGACCCTTCAAAGATCTACTTCCGCTGCTGGCCACGGCTCACCACTGCCTCCCCCGCCCTGGACTGGCTGAACACCCGCCTCATGCTCGGGACGGGCGAACGGCGGCCCGGCCGGGTGGTCATCAGGATCTTCACGGTCGATTAGCGGCCGCCCGGCCGGCCGGGCACAGGCAAGACCGGGGCTGCTTCACCGCAGCCCCGGCCTTTCCGTGTGCTTCCTACGCTCGTGCCAAAAGCGTCCCCGCTCCCCTGTCAGACGTGGCCGGGCGCCAGCTTCCGCAGGTCCGCCTTCCGGATCTTGCCGCTGGCTGTCCGGGGCATCTCGTCCACGAAGACCACGGACTTGGGGATCTTGTACCGCGCCAGCCGGCCCTCCAGGTGGGAGCGCAGCTGCTCTTCGGTGAGCCGGGCGCCCTCCCGCAGCAGCACCACGGCCCGCGGCACCTCGCCCCACTTCTCGTCCGGCACGCCGATCACCGCGACGCTTCCGACGGCGTCGAGCTCGGCGATCGCCTGCTCCACCTCGGCCGGGTAGATGTTCTCCCCGCCGGAAATGATCATGTCCTTGAGCCGGTCGGAGATGAACACGAAACCGTCCGGGTCCTTGTAGCCCATGTCACCGGACTTGAACCAGCCGTCCGCGGTGTAGGAATCGGCCGAGGCCTCGGGCCGGTTCCAGTACTCGTGGATGACGTTGGGACCCTTGATCTGGATCTCCCCCACCGTTCCGGGCGCAGCCGGGCCCGGCCGCCGGGTCCAGGGGATCGGCCACCCGGACATCGGTGAAGAAATGCGGCAGCCCGGAGGACCCGGCCTTGTCCCGGGACCGGGCCGCCGGCAGCGTGGTGGCGCCCGGGGCCGTCTCGGTCATGCCGTAGCCGTTGGAGAACCGCAAGCCCGCGCCGTTCGTAGGCCTCCAGGACCCGCATCGGCACCGCGGACCCGCCGCACGTCAGTTTGTTCAACGAACTGAGGTCCGTGGCGTCCCAGTCCGGGTGCTCGCACAGCATCTGGTACGTGGTGGGCACCCCGCTGATGGTGGTGGCGCGGTGCTGCTGGATCAGCTCCAGCGTCCGGCGGGGATCGAACTTGGCCTCCAGGACCACGGTGCCGCCCTTCAGGAGCGTGGGCAGGACGCCCATGTCCAGGGAGGCCACGTGGAACATCGGGGAGATCATCAGGGCCACGTCGGTGGAGGAGAAGTCGAAATCGACCAGCACGTTGATGCAGTTCCACGTGATGTTGCCGTGGGTCAGGAGCGCGCCTTTGGGGTTTCCGGTGGTTCCGGAGGTGTAGAGGATCATGGCGCCGTCGTCCAGGCCCACGGGCTCGTCCGGCGCCAGCGCCGCAGCCGGACGCCACCACGGCCTCAAACGCCTCCACGGCGGTTCCGCCGGCCGCACCGCCGTCGGCCCCGCCGTCGGGACCGCCGATCGGGCACGTGTCGGACGTCGGCTGGCACTGTCGACTCGTCGACGACGATCCGCGAACCCACCGCGGTCTCCGCCGAGCCGCGTTCCGCGAGCACCGCGAGCGCCGCCGCAGTGGACCAGCAGGACGGCGCCGCTGTCCCGGAGCTGGAACTGGATTTCGGGCGGAGCCAGCCGGGTGTTCAGCGGGACGAAGACCGCCCCGGCCAGGCCGGCGGCGAAGAGGGTCTCCAGGAAGGACGGATCGTTTTCGCCCAGGTAGGCCACCCTGTCGCCCTTGACCACGCCGCGGTCCCGGAAGGCGTTCGCGAGCCGGGCGGAACGGTCCGCGAGCTGTTCGTAGCTGAGCTCCCGTGTCCCCGGCGATGACGGCGGTCTTGGTGCCCGACTTCGGGCGGCGCCGTTGCAGCCACGAGCCGATGCCAAAATTCTCCACGGCAAATCCTTTCTAGTTAGACGGTAGCGCCTGCGGGCCGGGTTAGGACCGGACAGCCTGCAGATCGTTGTTCTTGGGCTCTCGCGTCAGCAGGATGAAGACGATCGACACGACGGACATGATGGCCAGGTACCAGACCACGGAGGCGGTGTCCTGTCCGGAGTCCTTGAAGATCTGCGCCACGATGCCCGGCGTGAATCCCGCGCCGAGGAGCGTGGCGAGCTGGTAGCCCAGCGAGGCGCCGGTGTAGCGCGAGGTGGTGCCGAACTGCTCGGACACGAACGCCGCGAGCGGGCCGAACAGGGTGGAGTGGATCATCAGGCCCACGGCGAAGGCCACGAAGATCAGCCCGATGTTGTTGGAGGACAGGAGCTGGAACATCGGCGTGAGGTAAAGGATGAAGAGCACCAGGCCGCCGATCATGACGGGCCGCCGGCCCAGCTTGTCGGAGAGCCGGCCGCCCATGATCACGAAGGCGATGGACACGAAGGAGGCGGCCGCGAAGGCGTAGAGCACGCCCTGCCGGTCCGCGCCCTTGGACACGGCGTAGGTCACGGAGAACGTGGCCAGCACCACCTGGAGCGCAAACCCGGCCGCGCCGGCCAGCATGGTGAAGATCAGGGTCTTGGGCCGGCGCAGGACCTGCAGGAGGGGAATCTCGCGGCGCGCCGGCACTCGGCCCTGCGCCGCCTGCCGCGGCTGGGTGTTGTCCCGTTCGGCTTGTTCCTGTTCGGCTTTCTCTTGCTCCAGTGCCGCCTTGAAGATGGGGCTTTCGGAGACCTTGAGCCGGACGAACATGCCGACGCCCAGCAGGACGAAGGACAGCAGGAACGGCACGCGCCAGCCCCAGGCCAGGAACTGCTCGTTGGGCAGGGCCGCGAACGCGCCCATGACCAGGGTGCCCAGCACGGCACCGGTGGGGGCGCCGGCGTTGACGAACGAGGCCGCGAAGCCGCGCTTGCCCGATTCCGAGTGCTCCAGCGCCATGAGGGCGGCACCGCCCCATTCGCCGCCGACGGCGATGCCCTGGAAGACGCGAAGGATCACGAGCATCACGGCACCCCAGGCTCCGGCCACCGCGGCGCCCGGGCACCAGTCCGATCAGGGTGGAGGCGATGCCCATGACCAGCATCGAGACGATCAGCATGTTCTTGCGGCCCAGCCTGTCGCCGAAGTGGCCGAAGATGATGCCGCCGAGGGGCCGCGCCACGTAGCCGGCGGCAAACGTGCCGTAGGCGGCCACCACGCCCACCCAGTCGTCCGCGCCGGAGAAGAACACCTTGGGAAAGACCACCGCGGCGGCCGTGGCGTAGAGCAGGAAGTCGTAGTACTCGATGGTGCTGCCGAGATAGCTGGAGGCAATGACGGTCCGTGCTTCCCGGCGACGCGTACCCGCGTCCATGGCCTGCAACTGCGAAATTTGGGACATCGTTGTTCCTTGTGGGCAGAGGGAGAGGTGGTGAAGGGGCTGGGGCGGTTTACTTGTAGAAGCGGGCGAGGAACTCGGCCACGACGGCCGGGCGCTCCTGGCCTTCGATCTCGATCGTGTTGGCGACCTTGATCTGGGCGCCGCCCTTGACCTCGGTGACTTCGGCGATGGTGGCCCGCATGCGGATCCGCGAACCCACCTTGACCGGGGAGGTGAAGCGGACCTTGTCGAGGCCGTAGTTGACCTTGGTGGTGACGCCGTCGACGTCGAACAGCTCGCCCCAGAACGGGATGATGAGCGAGAGGGTGAGGAAGCCGTGGGCGATCGGGGCGCCGAAGGGGCCGTCCTTGGCGCGTTCCGGGTCCACGTGGATCCACTGGTCGTCGCCGGTGGCGTCGGCGAACTTGTTGATCTGTTCCTGGGTGATTTCGCGGTAGTCGGTGACGCCGAGGTCGGTGCCGGCGAGGGTGAGCAGTTTGTCGAAGTCGACGACGAGGTTGGGCATCTTTGGCTCCTGGAGTGGTTGGGTGTGGGTACGAGGCGACGGCGGCGCCGGAGCGGGACGTGCGTCAGCGGGTGAAGGGCGTCAGCGGGTGAAGGCGCTTTCGCCGGTGAGGGCGCGGCCGACGATCAGGGCGTTGATCTCGTGGGTGCCCTCGTAGGAGTAGACGGCCTCGGCGTCGGCATGGAACCGTGCGACGTCGGACTCGAGCGTGATGCCGTTGCCGCCCACCACTTCGCGGGCCAGGGCCACGGTTTCGCGCATCAGCAGGGAGGTCTGCATCTTGGCCAGGGCGGAGTCCTGGTCCCGGTAGATGCCCTTGGCCTGCTGTTCGGTCAGCCGGACCACCAGGGACAGCGCCGAGGTGACGTTGCCGAGCATCCGGGCGAGCTTTTCCTGGACGAGCTGGAAGGACCGAGCGGGCGGCCGAACTGCCGGCGCTCGGTGACGTAGCGCAGCGCGGCTTCGAACGCGCCGGCCGCGATGCCGGTGGCGATCCAGGCGACGTCCGAGCGCATGGCCCGCAGCATCGCCGCCACGTCCCGGAACGAGTTCACGTTGTGCAGCCGCCTGGACTCGGGGACGCGGACGCCGTCGAGGGTGATGTGGGCGTTCTGCATCATCCGCAGCGCGGTCTTGCCGTGGATCTTCTCCAGGGTCACGCCGGCCGCCTCACGGTCCACGAGGAACGCCTTGACCTGGCCGTCGGCGACGTCGCGGGCGAAGACGGCCAGGACGTCGGCCGTTGCCGCGCCGCCGATCCAGCGCTTGGCGCCGTCCAGGACCCAGGTGTCGCCGTCCGGGCCGGCCTCACGCCCTTTCCCTGCGGGCCGTCGTCGCGAGTCCGCCGGCGATGTCGGAGCCGGATTCCGGCTCGGTCAGCGAGAAGACGCCCTTGAGCGAGAAGTCGATGACCCTGGGCATCCACTCGGCCTGCTGTTCCGCGGAGGCGCCGACCCGGATGGCGGTCCGGAACAGCCCGGCCTGGGCCGTGTACCAGGTGGCCAGCGAGGCGTCCGTGCGGGCGAGTTCGAAGATCCGGAAGCCCTGGTAGATGCCCCGGGCCGGTGTCCGCTCCGCACCCGGGGCGCCGGTCAGTTCCGCCGGTTCCATGAGGTCCAGATCGATCAGCGGCCGGGCCAGCTGGTCCGGGAACTCGCCGCGCTCCCAGTAGTCGGCCAGGAGCGGGCGGGCCTGGGTGTCCAGGAACTCCCGCAGCCGCCCCAGCACTTTCCGCTCCCCGTCGGTGAGGAGGGACTCGGCGTCGTAGTAGTCGCAGACGCTGTAGAGGCGCTCCTGGGCTGTTGTCTGGGGCGCGGTTTCGACGGACATCTCAGCCACCGAGCCCGAGCAGGCGGACGGCGTTGTGCTTGAGGATCTTGGGCCGGACCTCGTCCTTGAGCGGCAGGTCCGCGAAGGCGCCCAGCCATTTCTGCGGGGTGATGAGCGGGAAGTCGGTGCCGAACAGGACCTTGTCCTGCAGGACCGAGTTGGCCATCCGGACCAGGGACTCCGGGAAGTACTTCGGGGACCAGCCGGAGAGGTCGATGAACACGTTGGCCTTGTGCGTGGCGATCGAGTTGGCCTCGTCCTGCCACGGCACCGAGGGGTGGGCCATGATGATCTGCAGCTCCGGGAAGTCCGCGGCCACGGCGTCGAGCAGGAGCGGGTTGGAGTAGGCCAGCTTGATGCCGTACCCGCCGGGGAGCCCGGCGCCCATGCCGTTCTGGCCGGTGTGGAAGATGGCCGGCAGGCCCAGTTCCTGCAGGGTTTCCCAGAGCGGGTAGAACTGCTCGTTGGAGGGGTCGAAGCCCTGCAGGCTCGGGTGGAACTTGAACCCGCGCACGCCGAGGTCGATTGCCTGGTGCTTGGCGCCCTGGATCGCCTCGGCGCCGGTGCGGGGGTCGACGCTGCCGAAGGGGATCAGGACGTCGTTGTTCCGCGCCGCCCCGGCGATGAGGTCCGGGATGCTGTTGGGCTCGTGCTTGAGCTGGGTCCGGGCGTCGACGGTGAAGACGACGGCGGCCATGTTCAGTTCGCGGTAGACCTCGGCGATCCGGTCCAGCGACGGGCGTGCGGTCCTCGGCCTTGAAGTACTTGGCGGAGGCCTCGGTCAGGGCCGCCGGCAGGGACTCGTGGCCGTGGCCGTCCACTTCGAGGTGGACGTGCATGTCGATCGCGTCGAGCTGCGGCGGCGTCGATGCCGGGTTCGTAGCGCTCGGGCAGCCATCTCAGCGGACCTCGGCCGGTTCGGGCTGCAGGTCCTCCGGCAGCGGCAGGAAGTCCTCGCCCACGCTCTGCAGCTTGTCCCCGAAGAGCGCGCCGAAGTTCTCCACGAGGTCCTGGTAGCCCCAGCCGCCCTCGCGGTATTCGGTGGCGGCGGCCTCGGGGTGGGTCCAGAGCTGCAGCCGGTCACCGCCGGCGCCGATCGCCTGGCCGGTGATGCCGGCGGCAGCGTCGGAGGCGAGGAAGGCGACCAGCCCGGCGACGTCGTCGGCCGTGCCGAAACCCGAGGTCGTGGCGGAAGAAGGCCGGCATCGCCTCGCCGCGCTCGTCGGCCTCGACGGCCTTCTGGAAGTACGGGACGGTCTTGGTCATGGCGGTGGCGGCCACGGGGATGACGGCGTTGGCGGTGACGCCGGCCTTCTTCATTTCCAGCGCCCAGGTGCGGACCATGCCCACGATGCCGGCCTTGGCGGCGGCGTAGTTGGTCTGGCCGAAGTTGCCGCGCTGGCCGGTCGGGGAGCCGATGGTGATGATGCGGCCGGCGAATGCCGTGCTCCTTGAAGTAGCCGAACGCCTCCCGGGCGCAGGTGAAGGTGCCGCGCAGGTGGACGTTGATCACGGCGTCGAAGTCCTCGTCGGTCATCTTCAGCAGGCTCTTGTCCCGCAGGATGCCGGCGTTGGTGACCAGGATGTCGAGCCGGCCGAACTCCGTGACGGCCGCCTGCACGAGCTGCTTGGCGACGTCGGAGCTGCCCACCGGGGCGACGACGGCGGCGGCGCGGCCGCCGTCGGACTCGATCGTCCGGACAGCGTCGGCGGCGACCTCGGCGTCCACATCGTTGATGACGACGGCGGCGCCCTGGCGGGCCAGTTCCCGGGCGTAGGCCAGGCCGAGGCCCCGTCCGCTTCCGGTGACGATTGCTACTTTTCCTGACAGGCTCATTGCCGCTCCTTTGCTAGCTGCCTTGTGCATCCGGCCCCGCGGCGTGGGATGCTGTTCTGTATCCATGAAAATATGGATAGTTGAAAAAGTCAACGATTTATTTTTTGGACTATTGGAGTTGGGCATGGCGACCGAAGTTGACGACGGGCCGGGCACCGAGCCGGCGGAGAAGCTCACGGCGGCAACCATCAGCCTGGACGCGGGCTTCCTGCTGGCCAAGCTGCATGCCGGCGGGTCGGTCCTGAACAACCGCGCCCTGGCCGCGTTCGATCTCAAGGAGCGCTCCTATTCGGTGCTCGCCCTGGCCAACAGCGGGCTGGAACCAACCCAGCGGGAGATGGCCGAGTTCCTCAGCCTGGACCCGAGCCAGATTGTCGCCCTGATCGACGAGCTGGAGAAGCGCGGGCTGGTGATCCGGGCGCCCGGGAAGCTGGACCGGCGCGCCAAGATTGTTTCCTCGACCCCGGAGGGGGAAGCCCTCTTCCGGCGGGCCGAGGCCGCGGCGCGGGACGCGGAATCCGCCGCCCTGGCCGGCCTCAGCGCCCCGGAGATCGCGACACTCAAGGGGTTGCTCCGCAAGGCGCTGTGGGGGCCGGCGGCCTGATCGCGGCCGTTCAAGCCTGAGGGAATACCCTTGGGGCAGGAGGGAGCCATGACCGTTCGCAGCGCCGGCCTTCTGCTGTACCGGCTAAGGAGTGCATCCCCGCCCGGCGGGGCGCCGCCATCCGGCAGCGCACCGCAGCTTGAGGTCTGGATAGCCCACATGGGCGGACCGTTCTGGGCCCGCAAGGACGCCCGCGGCTGGTCCATCCCCAAGGGGGAATACCCGCCGACGAGGACCCCCTGGCGGCCGCGCACCGCGAGTTCGCGGAGGAAATCGGCACACCGGCACCCGCCGCCGACTACCACCGGCTCGGCGACTTCCGCCAGCCCTCCGGCAAGATCATCACGGTCTTCACGGCGGAAGCGGACTTCCAGCCCGAACGCATCGTGAGCAACACCTTCGAGCTGGAGTGGCCGAGGGGATCCGGCACGATCGGCAGCTTCCCCGAGATCGACCGCGCGGAATGGACCGCCGAGCCCGCAGCCCGGTCCAGGCTGGTCAAGGGCCAGCTGCCGGTCCTCGACGCGCTGGTCCGGCACCTTGGGCTGGACCCGGCCGCACCCGGGCCCGGGCATGACAAAAGTAAAAGTCAGTTGACATTTTTTGTAATACTTCGCGGCGGCCAGCTAGCCAAGAGGCCCGGGATCGTTCATGCTTAGCTATGACCTCAATGTCGAGCCAGTACCGGATCATCGCGGTCTGCACCGGAAACATCTGCCGGTCCCCGATGGCCGAACTTATGCTGGCGGAGGCATTCCGGGCCGAGCGCCTCACCGGGGCCGTGGTCGATTCCGCCGGCACCACCGCGTATGAGGCCGGCCGGCCCATCGATCCCCGGGCAGCGCGCAAACTCACGGCCCAGAACATCGCTTCGGACCGCCACGTGGCGCGCGAATGGCGGCCCGAATGGTTCGCGAGCCGGGATCTGATCCTGGCCCTCGACGTCGACCACTACGGCTGGCTCCGGCAGGCAGCACCGGACCGGGAATCGCTGGCCAAGATCCGCATGCTCCGCAGCTTCGACCCCGCCGTGGCGGACAAGGACCCGCTGGAGCAGGGCATCGAGGACCCGTGGTACGGCGGCCACACCGACTTCGACACCACCTGGAACCTCATCCGGGCCTCCCTTCCGGGGATTGTGCAGCACGTACGCACCGAGCTTGAGCGGCAGGACGGGCAACATCACGGCAGTGATCAACCCAATGCACAGCAGCCGGTACGCTCTATTTCATGAGCCCCGCACCCGTCATCATCGCAATCGACGGGCGCTCCGGCTCCGGCAAGACCACCCTGGCCATCGAACTGGCGGCGCGGTTGAGGGAGCACCACAAGGTCTCGCTCTTCCACCTCGAGGACATCTATCCCGGCTGGAACGGGCTGGCGGCGGGGATCGAACGCTACGTCACCACCGTGCTTTCGCCCTTGCGGCGCGGGGAGAACGCGGAATGGGTCAGCTGGGACTGGGCACGGCACTACGACGGCGAGGCCCGCACCACACGCCCGGCCGAAATCGTCCTGGTGGAGGGCGTCGGTGCCGCCGCGGCGGCCGCAGTGCCCCTGCTGGACGCCGTGATCTGGGCGGACTCCTCCGACGCGGACCGCCGGGCCCGGGCGCTGGCCCGGGACGGCGACACCTACGAACCGTTTTGGGACCAGTGGGCTGCGCAGGAAGCGGAGTGGCTGGCGGCCGATGACGTCCCGGCCCGCGCGGATGTGCACGTGCTCAACCTGGCGGACGGCACCGCCCCGGACGACGTCCTGCAGGCCCTTCAGTACCTTCCCGCCGTCGCCCCCGCCCTGCTGCCCGAACTCGCCGCCCGGCGCGGGCTGCAGTTGCTGGCAGAACGGGTCGAGGCCCGGCCCGAGGCCGGGCAGCTGTTTGCGGCGCTCTTTGGCGGTTCACCCAACGCCGTGTGGCTCGACTCCTCCCTGGACCCGGCAGGACTGGCCCCGGAGGCCGCGGAGCGGAGCCGCTTCAGCATTCTGGCCGACGACGGCGGCCGCTTCGGCCAGGCCGTCCGGCACAGTTCCGGACGGACCCGCGTCAGCACGGGCCAGGCCACCGTGACCACCGATGGCCCGTTCTTCCGCTGGCTCGACGGCGTGTGGGGCCGCCGCGCGCTCCGCGCACCCGAGGCCTACCCGTGCGAGTTCACCCTGGGCTGGCTCGGGTACCTCGGCTACGAGCTCAAGCGCGAAACCGGCGGGAACGACGTCACCGCCGCCACCCCGGACGCCTGCCTGATCTTCGCCGGCCGTGCCGTGGTCCTTGACCATGCCGAGGGCACAGCCTGGCTGCTGACCCTGGACGCACCCGACGCCGGGGACTGGCTTGAGACGGCACGCACGGCCGTCACCGCGGCCGCGTCGGCGCACGCGGCCGCGCATGCCTCCCCGGCCCAGCGTGTCAGTGCCCCGCAACACCGGCTCCCCGCCCCGCGTTTCACCGCCCGGGACACGGAAGCCGGCTACAAGGCGAAGGTCACCGAGGCCCAGCGTGAGATCGCGGAAGGAAACACCTACGAGGTCTGCCTGACCACGGTGCTCACGGCTGCCTCGCCCGCGGGGCCTCAGGGCGTGGATCCGTGGCCGGCCTACCTGGACCTGCGGCGCCGGAACCCGGCCCCGTTCGCCAGCTATCCTGCGGTTCGGCGGGCTCGCCGTGGCGAGCACGTCGCCGGAGCGGTTCCTGCAGATTGCCGCGGACGGCAGGATGCGGGCCGAGCCGATCAAGGGCACGCGCCGCCGGGACACGGACCCAGGCACGGACGCCGCGCTGCGCGAGGAACTGGAGTCTTCGGCCAAGGACCGGGCGGAAAACATCATGATCGTGGACCTGTTGCGCAACGACTTGAGCCATTTCGCCGTCCCGGGTTCGGTGGCCGTCAGCCGGCTGTGCGCGATCGAGAGCTACGCCACCGTGCACCAGATGGTGAGCACCATCGATGCCCGGCTGCGGCCCGGGATGCCGCGGGCCGAGGCGGTCGCGGCCTGTTTCCCCGCGGGTTCGATGACCGGCGCCCCGAAGGTCAGCACCATGGCCATCCTGGACCGGCTGGAGGCCGCGCCGCGCGGCGTGTACTCCGGGGCGATCGGCTACTTCTCCCTGAACGGGGCCGCCGACCTCGCCGTGGCAATCCGGACCCTCGTGGTCAGCGCCCTCGGCGAGGGTGCCGCGGAACTGAGTCTCGGCGTCGGCGGCGCTGTCACCGCCGACTCGACCCCGCAGGAGGAGTACGAGGAAATCCGGACCAAAGCGTTCGGCGTCCTCTCGGCGCTCGGCGCCGGGTTTCCCACGGGCTGAGTCGGCTGTCCCGCCGGCCCCGGCTACTGCAGGGTGGCCGTCAGCCGCGCGACGTTGTCCACGTATTTGACGCCCATCGGACGTTTCATCCAGTCCTCGAGCGTAAGTTCGCGCGAAATGCCCCGGTAGGTGTCCTCCACGGCGCTGATCCGCCGCACGATGTCCTCGCCCAGGAGCATCACCGAGACCTCCAGGTTCAGCGAGAAGGAGCGCATGTCCATGTTGCTGGAACCCAGCACGGCAACGTCGTCGTCGATCGTGAAGTGCTTGGCGTGCAGCACGAAGGGGGCCTTGTAGAGGTAGATCCGCACCCCGGCTTCAAGCAGCGCCTCATAGTAGGACTGCTGGGCGTGGTGGACCAGGAACTGGTCGCCCTTTTCCGAGACGAAGAGTTCGACGTCGACGCCGCGCTGCGCCGCCGTCGTCACCGCATACAGCAGCGAGTCATCCGGGACGAAGTACGGGCTGCAGATCGAGATCTTGCGCTGAGCCGAGTAAATCAGCGTGTTGAAGAGCCGCAGGTTGTTTTCGGTGATGAAGCCGGGGCCGCTGGGCACCACCTGGGCGGTGATGTTGCCGGCGTGCAGCTCGGGCCGGTGCGCGAGCTGTTCCTCAAGGGATTCGTCGGTCTCGCTGAGCCAGTCGGTGGCGAAGACGACGTTGAGCGTGGTGACGATCGGTCCACGCAGGCAGGCCATCAGCTCGACCCATTCGCGGCCGATCTTGCGGTGCTTGGGGTTGTTGTAGGAGGGCTCGATCAGGTTCTGCGATCCGGTGAAGGCGATCTCGCCGTCGATCACCATGATCTTGCGGTGGTTGCGCAGGTCCGGTCGGCGCCACTGCCCCTGCAGCGGGCTGCAGCGGCAGCATGGGCCGCCAGCGGATCTTGCTGGCCTTGAGCCGGGCGATGAGCTTGCGATAGCCCTTGATGCGAAGCGTGCCGAGGTGATCGAACAGGACACGGACCTCGACGCCGCGCTCGGCGGCCTCTTCCAGCGCGGTCAGCAGATCGTCCGTGACGTGGTCCGAGCTCATGATGTAGAACTCGGCGTTGACGAAGGACTTTGCGCCGCGGACGGCCGCGGCCATCGCCTTGATGGAGTCGGGGTAGCCGGGCAGCAGCTCCACCTGGTTGCCGTCCACCATCGGCAGCGAGCCCAGCGTCTTGTTCAGTTCCGCGGCGGAAGCCACCCATTCGGGTCCGTCGTAGCGGCTTTCCAGCATCGCCAGTTCCGAGGTCCCGGCGCGCACTCGGGTGTTGACCGCGTCCTGCTGCGCACGGCGCTTGCGGGAGAGCCGGAAGTTGCCGAACAGCAGGAACAGGAGCAGGCCGATGGTCGGCACGATGAAGATGCCCAGCAGCCACGCCATCGCGGTGGTGGGCCGCCGGTTTCCGGGGATGATGCCCAGTGCCAGCACGCGGATGGCGAAGTCGATCACCGTCAGGATCAGAATCGCCCAGGACGGTAAAGTCTCCGCCAGCGGAAATGGCCACAGCACAGGCGAACCCCTCAACGTACAAGCCACGCGGAACAGTTCCGAACGGGCAGTGCGCAAATCCTATCCCGGGACCACCGAGACTAAGCTGTAGCCATGACCACTCCTGCCCCTGTTCCTGCGCCCGCGACCGTGCTGGTCTTCCTCGACCCGGCGTTCGACGGCGGCCGCGTTGCCGACGCGTCGCAGCCGCAACTGATGGCCACGGACCTGGGCGCCACCCGCGGCGACGGCGTTTTCGAATCCCTCCTGGCCGTCGGCGGCCGGCCCCGCAAGATCCAGGCGCACCTGACCCGGCTGGCCGGCTCGGCCCGGCTGCTGGAGCTGGACATCCCCGCCGAGGACGCCTGGCGGCGGGCGGTGGAAACCGCCATCCGCGAGTTCCGCGGGCAGGATCCCGCCGCGGCTGCAGCGGGCGGCGCGGCGCAGGACGAGGTGGTGGTGAAGCTGCTCGTCACCCGCGGGCCGGAGGGCGCGGCTGCCCCCACGTGCTGGGTCCAGGCCTCCGCCCCGGCGGCCGCGGGACGGCGGCAGCGCGAGACCGGGATCGACGTCATCCTGCTGGACCGCGGCTACGACAGTGAAGTCGGCGAGCGCGCCCCGTGGCTCCTGCTCGGCGCCAAGACCCTTTCCTACGCCGTGAACATGGCGGCGCTGCGCTACGCCCACCGGCAGGGCGCCGACGACGTCATCTTCACGTCCGCGGACGGCCGGGTCCTGGAGGGACCGACGTCGACCGTTCTGCTGGCCCACCTGGAAACCTCGGACGACGGCGCCGGCGGCGTCCGCACCATCCGGCGGCTCATCACGCCCCAGCTGGACAGCGGCATCCTGCCCGGCACGTCGCAGGGCGCCCTGTTCACCGCCGCCAAGGCCGCCGGCTGGGAGCTGGGCTACGGCCCGCTGGAGCCGAAGGACCTGCTGGACGCCGACGCGGTCTGGCTGATCTCCAGCATCCGGCTCCTGGCCCCGGTGAACCACATCGACGGCCAGGAAATCGGCACCCCGGAACTGCGGCGCCAGCTCACGGCCGAACTCAACGCCCTCTTCGCCACCATCGAATAGGAACGCTCACCCCAGGGCGTCCGCGGGCACTGCCGGGCACCGGCGGAACGAGGCCGGGTTGAACGCCGGGAGCATGAACGTTGCGAGCACGGCGTCGAGCATTTCCGGGGCCCAGGTGCTGTTCTCCCCCAGGGTCGCGCAGACACCCAGCACCACGGGCGTTCCGTCGGTGCGGCGGCGGATCTGGACCTGGACCGGCCCGGCCAGCCCGAGCGTGCGGACGGCGGCCAGGCCCAGCTTGCGCACATCCCCGGCCTGGTTCGCCGGCACCCTGCGGCTGACCTCGTCGCTGCCGGCGCGTCCATACGGAGTCCTGGTCTTCTCGAGGACCACCGCCACCGGCGCCATCGCGTTGCGTGCCGGAGTGCCGAACACCAGGCACACATAGTCGGCGCCCGGGATAAATTCCTGGACCAGTTGCCCCGCCGGCATGTTCTTCCAGCTAACGGAGTCGGTTCCGGCCAGCAGGTGGACACCATGGGAGCCTTTGAAGACCCGAGGCTTGACCACCACGGGGCCGCTGAGGCCGGCGAGGGATGCCGGCGCGGCGGCGAGGTCGCCCGGAACCGCGAACCGGGGCACCGGGATGCCGGCGGCTTGCAGCGCCCAGGTGGTGAACAGGTGGTCGTTGGCGAGGGCCACCGCGGCGGGGTCGGCCACGATGATCCGCACGTCCTGGGCGAATCCGGCGCGGGCCGCGGCCAGGACCGGGAGCTCCACGGTGAGGGTCGGAATGATGACGTTGATGGCTTCGCGGTCCACCACCCGGCGCAGGTCCAGGACCATGTCCGGGTTCGTCGCCGGCAGGAGCCTGACCGCGGCGGCGGGAGCCTCCCCGGCCTGGCGGGTGTCGGCGCGGGCGTCGGAGCCGAGGTACGGGAGGCCCCGGGCTTCGAGCTGGGCCGCGACGGCCCGTCCGGCGGCGCTTGTAATCCCGGTAACGAGTATGCGCGGGCCCACGATTGCTCCATTCCGCCGTCACCGGCCGGACCGCGGCTGCGGCTCCGACCGTTCCAGCCACCGATTCCCAGACAGCTTGTTGATGGACAGACGAGTCGATTCCGGGACTGCTCGATTCACACATTGCTCGAATCACCTGCAGCTCCGGCCGACTCGTCGGACCTAATCCCCCCAGTAGACGGCGAAACGTCCCGGCAGACACGAGTGGGCTGTACCCGAAACTGGAGCCCGCCACTACTCGCCCGGGCCGCGGTCCGGTTACGGAACATGACGACGGCGGCGGTGCGGGCCGGCGTCGCAGGTGTTACGTTTTTGGGGAGTAATGAGAACCGGTGCCAAGCCCTGACTGGCCGGTCGGCAACCCTCCCTTTCGCGGCGGGGTGCCTCAGGTGAATACTCGGCATTCGAGAATTCGAGCTGCAAGCGTGAAAGAGGAGATCCGTCGTGCCCGAGACGTCAATACCCACAACAGCCACACCCGGTTCAGCACCCGGCGAGGAGAGGCTGGCCTACCGGCTGTTCACCGGCGCGGATGACCGCGCCTTTTGCGAGCGGGTGTCAGCCGCCCTGGCCGAGGGCTACGTGCTGCATGGAAGCCCCGCCGCCAGCTTCAACGGAAGCACCGTGATCGTGGCGCAGGCGCTGGTCCTGCCGGCCGCGATTGCCAGTGCGGACGCCGCCGTGGCCAATGCGGTTGATGAGCTCGACGCCGACGAATTTGGCGCCGACGGGGCCTTCGCGGGCCACGCATGAGCTACGCCGGAGACCTCAGCCCGCAGGAGGCGTGGGCCAAGCTGGAGGCCGGAGCCATCCTGGTGGATGTCCGGACCGAGGGCGAATGGGCCCACATCGGCATCCCGGACACCGCGGCCGCGGGCGAGAGCCGCAACGATCCGCTCTTCATCCAGTGGAACCTCGCCGGCGGCACGCCGAACCCGCACTTCGTGGAACAGCTAAGGCAGCAGGCGCCGGCGGACACCGCCGTCGAACTGGTGTTCCTTTGCCGTTCCGGTGCCCGGTCGATCGCCGCCGCGACGGCCGCGACGGCCGCCGGCTACACCTCGTACAACGTCCTTGAGGGCTTCGAAGGCGAGACCGACCGCTTTGGCGAACGCACCGTCAATGGCTGGAAGAACCGCGGCCTGCCCACCAACCTCGGAAAGATCTAAGTGACTTTCAATCCCGACGCCGCCGGCTGGGCGGCCGACACCCAGGCTGTCCGTGGCGGCCTTGACCGCACCGGCTTCCAGGAGACCACCGAGCCGATCTTCCTCAACTCAGGATTCGTCTACGAGTCCGCGGCCGCCGCCGAGCGCGCCTTCACCGGCGAGGACGAGCGCTTCGTCTACTCCCGCTACGGCAACCCCACGGTCGCCATGTTCGAGGAGCGGCTGCGGCTGATCGAGGGAACGGAGGCGTGTTTCGCGACGGCGTCCGGCATGTCCGCCGTGTTCACCGCGCTGGGCGCGCTGCTGGCGGCCGGCGACCGGGTGGTCGCGGCCCGCTCGCTGTTCGGCTCGTGCTTCGTGATCTTCAACGAGATCCTGCCGCGCTGGGGTGTCGAGACGGTCTTCGTGGACGGCCCGGACCTGGAGCAGTGGGAGTCGGCGCTGTCCGAGCCGACCACGGCGGTGTTCTTCGAGACGCCGTCGAACCCGATGCAGGAAATCGTGGACATCGCCGCGGTGTGCGAACTGGCGCACGCGGCCGGCGCAAAGGTGGTGGTGGACAACGTCTTCGCCACCCCGCTGCTGCAGCGCTGCGGCGACGCTCGGCGCGGACGTGGTGGTCTACTCCGGCACCAAGCACATCGACGGCCAGGGCCGCGTGCTCGGCGGGGCGATCCTGGGCAACAAGGAGTTCATCGACGGGCCCGTCAAGCAGCTCATGCGGCACACCGGTCCGGCGCTTCGGCCGTTCAACGCCTGGGTGCTGCCAAGGGCCTGGAGACGATGGCCGTGCGGGTCAACCATTCCTCGGCCTCCGCGCTGCGGCTCGCCGAATTCCTCGAGGGACAGCCCGCGGTGAGCTGGGTGAAGTACCCGTTGCTGCCGTCCCACCCGCAGTACGACCTGGCCAGCGCAGCAGATGAACGGCGGCGGCACCGTGGTCACGTTGGAGCTTGCGCCCTCCCCCGGACGCACGGCGAAGCAGGCCGCGCTTCGCGCTGCTGGACAAGCTGCGGATCATCGACATCTCCAACAACCTGGGCGATGCCAAGTCGCTGATCACGCATCCGGCCACCACCACGCACCGCGCGATGGGCCCGGAAGGCCGCGCGGCGATCGGGCTCAGCGACGGCGTGGTGCGGCTCTCGGTGGGGCTGGAGGACGTCGAGGACCTGATCCGCGACCTCGGCCAGGCGCTCAAGCAGGTCTAGGGGCCGGGCCGGGCCCTGCAAGCCCGGGCCGCGTCAGGCCGGGCGCAGCCGGTCCAGGGCCGGTCTCGTCGAGCAGTTCCCTCGGCGACGGCCCCCTGCGGTGGTCAGTTCGATGGCCCGCTCGACGACGGCGGCCAGCCCGCCGGCCCGGAACGGGCCGCGCTGCAGCTGCGAGCCGGTGCCCTCCGTCAGGATCCGCTCGACGCCCTCGCGCACCAGGTCCAGCTCGCCCTGCTCCTCCAGCACCGGGGCCACGAAGTCCACGAGCGCCCAGACCACGTCCGCGGCCGGGGCCGGGGTGAAGGTTCCGAAGTCCAGGAGCTCTCCGCGCAGTCCGCAGTTGCTGGCCTGCCAGGCGGCCATCCGCAGCAGCAGCGTGGGCACCGGGGCGGGGTCGACGCCGTCGTTCCATTCCCGCGCCGCGGACTCCACGAGGGCGCGCACCAGCACGGCGATCAGGGCCGCGTCCTCGGCCCGCAGGCAGACATCGGCGACCCGGACCTCCACGGTGGGATGCTGCCGGGCCAGCCGCGCGTCGAAATAGACCATCCCCTCGTCCATCAGGACGCCGCTTTCCACCAGCCGGGTGACCACGCCGCCGGTAGACGGGCAGGCTGCCGAAGATCATCGTGGGGCCCGAGCCCGGCCAGCGGTTCCACGCCTGCGTGCGGTAGCTTTCGAATCCGGTCTCCGCGCCGTTCCAGTACGGGGAATTCGCGCTGAGTGCGAGCAGCACGGCCAGCTTGTCGCGGATCCGGTCCATCACGGCCACGCCCTCCTCCGGGGACTCCACAAAGGTGTGGACGTGGAGGCCGCAGGTCAGCTGGTTCCGGACGGTGAGCCCGAAGCGCTGCTGCATGGTCATATAGCGCGGATTCGGGGTCAGGTGGGTGGCTGAGCCTTGGGGCGACGTGGCCAGGGCCGCGACGCGGCCGCCGTGCGCCCGGGCGGCCTGGTCCGCAAGGGACCGGCCACGCCTGAGCTGCCGGAGCAGTTCCGCGTATTCCAGGCACGGATGCGTCTGGGTCTCGATCTGTTCGAGCTTGAGCTCGTAGCTGAAGTCGGCGCCTTCGTGGACCGGTTTCTGTGCCGGGAGAACCCGGGCGGCGTCCTGCTTCGGCGGCACCAGACTCGGCAGCATGAGGTCGGCGAGGGCAAGCAGCATCCCCGATTCGGGGTCCACTATCAGCAGTTCTTCCTCCACGCCGAAGGTGCGCATGAATCTATTGTGCGTCAGGATCCGCCGAAACGCCCCACACCAACGCGGGGTCATCGGCGTGCCGCTCGGATGCGCATGACGCGTTGCAGTCTGGAAGTACTCGATCTTCGCGCCGATGGTGTTCAGCCGCTCGGCCAGGTCCTCGTAGCCGCGTTCAATGACATAGATGTTCCGCAGCTCCGAGACGCCACGGGCCGCCAGCATGGCCAGCAGCAGGCAGGCGGCGGGGCGGAGGGCAGGCGGGCAGCCCACCTCGGCCGCACGCCACTTGCTGGGCCCGTTGACGTAGATGCGGTGCGGATCGAGCAGCTGGACCTGGGCGCCCAGCTTGTTGAGCTCGGTCAGGTAGATGGCCCGGTTCTCGTAGACCCAGTCATGGATCATGGTCTGGCCGTGGGCGTTGGCGGCGATCACCGCGAAGAAGGGCAGGTTGTCGATGTTCAGGCCGGGGAAGGGCATGGGGTGGATCTTGTCCTCCGGCGCCCGCAGCTCCGAAGGCTTGGTGGTGACGTCCACCAGGCGGGTGCGGCCGTTGCGGGCAAAGTACTCCCCGGAGACCTCGAGCCGCTGGCCCATCTGCTCGAGCGTGGCGAGTTCGATTTCCATGAACTCGATCGGGACGCGGCGGATGGTGACTTCCGAGTTCGTCACGATGCCGGCGGTGATGAGGCTCATCGCCTCGATCGGGTCCTCGGACGGGAAGTATTCGATGTCGGCGTCGATCGACGGGCGGCCGGTGATCTTCAGCGTGGTGGTGCCAACCCCGGCGATTTCCACGCCGAGCATCTGCAGGTAGAAGCAGAGGTCCTGCACCATGTAGTTGGGGCTGGCGTTGCGGATGATGGTGGTGCCACGGCGGTGGGCTGCGGCCATGATGGCGTTCTCGGTGACGGTGTCGCCGCGTTCGCTGAGCACGAAGGAGCGGTCGTGACCGTCCGACGGCGGCGCCTGCACCGCGTAGAACCCGGACTTCGCCTCCACGCTAAGGCCGAACTGGCGCAGTGCCTGCATGTGCGGCTGCACGGTGCGGGTGCCGAGGTCGCAGCCGCCGGCGTAGGGCAGCCGGTAGGTGTCGGCCTCGTCCAGCAGCGGGCCCAGGAGCATGATGACGCTGCGGGTCCGGCGGGCCGCCTCCACATCCATGGAGGCCAGGTCCAGGACCGCGGGGCGGCGGATCTGGAGGTCGTTCGCGTTGAGCCAGGTGCACTCGACGCCGATGCTGGTCAGCACCTCCACGATCCGGTTGACTTCCTCGATCCGGGCCAGCCGGCGCAGGGTGGTGGTGCCGCGGTTGATGAGGCTGGCGCACAACAGCGCGACGCCGGCATTCTTGCTGCTGTTGACGTCCACCGCGCCGGCGAGGGTGCGGCCGCCCTCGACACGCAGGTGGGTCATCTGGGGCCGGCCCACCTTGACGATGCTGTGCCCGACGATCGCCTCCAGGCGCTGGATCATCTTCAGGCTCAGGTTCTGCTTGCCCTGTTCCATCCGGGCGATGGCGCTCTGGCTGGTGCCGAGCTCGGCGGCGAGTTGTCCCTGGGTCCAGCCCTTCGCGCCGCGGGCTTCGCGGAGCAGGAGGCCTACGTGTTCAGCAGTCGGTTGAGTCATGTCCCGAAAATATCACGGATGATTTATTAACCCCGGCAATTCCGGCCGGAATGCCGTCAATCTCACAGGGATACCCGCATCATGCGATAACCGGTGGCTTGCGGCGCGCCGCGGCTGCCGGAAACAGTGGGCGGCGCGGCTACTGGCGCGTGAGGAAGACGAGGTTCCAGGTGCCCGCGCCGAGGGCCGCGGCGACGGCGGCTGCCGCGATGCCGAGTCCGCCCAGCAGCACCCAGGCGTCGAGTCCGCTGAACGTGGACGGCCTGGCCCAGGTCCGCGCCGCGCCGCCGAACCCGCGGGCCTCCATGGTCACCGCGAGCCGCGAAGCGCTCCGGATCGCCTGCACCAGCAGGCCGAAGCTCTGGCCCAGGGCGGCGCGGAACCGCTGGTAGGGGTTGCCGCTCGAGCCCACGCCGCGGGCCCGCCGGGCCATGCCGATCGTCTGCCATTGCTCGGCCATGATCCCGACCAGCCGCATGGCGGCCAGGGTGCCCAGGACGAACCGGTGCGGCAGTTTTGCGTTCTGGGCCAGGGCGTCGGCCAGGTCTGTGGGGTCGGTGCAGCTCATCAGCAGCACCGCAGGCAGTGCGATCGCGAGCCCGCGGAGCATGAAGCCGATCCCCAGCTGCAGGGAACCGGCGCTGATGGACCAGATCCCGGCGTCGAGCAGGACGGATCCGGCGTCGGGCGCCAGGATGGCGGTGCTCCAGCCGCCCAGCGCCGCCGCGAGGATCAGCGGCCAGCCGCGCTGCCACAGCAAGGCCAGGGTCAGGCCGGCCAGCGGCAGGAGCAGCAGTTCGAAGGCCAGCGCCACCGACGCCGAGACCCAGTCAATGGACAGCGCCAGGACCAGCGTGATCAGGGTGACCGCGGTGAACTTGGCGAGCGGGTTGGCGCGGGTCAGCAGCGCATGGTTGCCGCGCAGGCTCAGTGCGTCCCTCATGGCGAGGCCCCCTCCGGCAGCTCAAGATCCGGGCCGGGAGCATCCGCGGCGGCAGTTTCCCGTGGCCGGAGGCGGAGTTCGGTGCCGCCGAGGACGGCGCTGAATTCGGCGTCGTGCGTCACGGAGACGACGGCGGTGCCGGCGTCGAGCAGCTCGGACAGGAACGAGGCGAGTTCGGCCCAGGTATTGGCGTCCTGGCCGAAGGTGGGCTCGTCCAGGACGAGCACCTGCGGGTGCGCGGCCAGCACGGTGGCTACCGAAAGGCGGCGCTTCTCGCCGCCGGAGAGCGTGTAGGGGTTGGCCTCCACGAGCTCGCTGAGCCGCAGCCGTTCCAGCAGCTCGTCCACGCGGTCTGCGCCGTAGCCGAGGTGGCGGGGGCCGAACATGAGCTCGTCCAGGACCTTGCCGGTGACGAACTGGTGCTCGGGTTCCTGGAACACGGTGCCTATCCTGGCGATCAGCTGCTGGGCCTTCCACCGGTACGGATCGGTTCCGGCGTCGGGGCGGGCGGGACCGCTGAGCTCCGCCGCGGCCGAGACCGTTCCGGCAACGGGCCGCAGGAGACCGGCCAGCGTCAGCGCCAGGGTGGACTTCCCCGTGCCGTTCGGTCCGGTGATGGTCAGGGCCTCGCCGGCGCGGACCTGGACGGAAACCCCGGACTGGACCGGACGCGGCGCGATCGTGCGGAAGCCGTCGCGCAGCCCGGCCCGCCGCGGCCGCTCGCGGGACACCGCGAGCCCGTCGGCCGCGAGCAGGAGCTGACCTGCGTCCCGTGCCGGCAGCCGCATCCGCGTCGCCGGGACGTAGCCCGGCACCCAGACGCCCGCACCGATGAGCATGTCCCGCGCCTCGGCCAGGACCCGGTCCGGCGGTCCGTCAATCAGCACCGCGGAGTCCGTGGCGGACCCTGGCTGCAGCACCACGATCCTGTCCACCAGGTCTTTCCAGACCCCCACCCGGTGCTCCACGACCACCAGGGTGGCGCCGGTCTTGTCCAGGCAGCGGCCCACGGCGTCGCGGACCTCCAGGACGCCCGCGGGGTCGAGGTTGGCGGTCGGCTCGTCGAGCAGCAGCAGCCCCGGCCGCATCGCGAGGATCCCGGCGAGCGCCAGCCGTTGCTTTTGTCCGCCGGAGAGGGCCGACGTCGGGTGGTCCAGCGGCAGCCGGCCCAGCCCGACGTCGTCGAGGGCCTCGCGCACGCGCGGCCAGATCTCCGCCGCCGGGACGGCGAGGTTCTCCGCCCCGAAGGCGACGTCGTCGCCGAGGCGGGAAAGCACCACCTGGGTTTCCGGGTCCTGCTGCACAAGCCCGGCGCGGCCGCGCTGCGCCCGTGGCGCGGCACCGTCGATCAGCAGGCTTCCGGTCTCGTCTGAGTCTTCGGAGTCGCCGGCCGGCCCCGAGGCGCCGGCCGCGCCGTCGCCCAGCACGCCGGCCAGGGCGTGGAGCAGCGTCGATTTGCCGGCGCCGGAGGGGCCCAGCAGGAGCACGCGCTCCCCCGGCCGGATGTCCAGGTCAAGGCCGCTGACCGCGGGCCGGGTCCGTCCGGCGTGCCGCCAGCCCCAGCCGCGGGCCGTGACGGCGGCCGGCCGGACGCCTGGTGAAGATCTCATGGGTGCTCTGCAGGAGTTCAGGATAAGAGGGTTCTGGAGAAGCGATCAGGAGAAGACGGGCTCCGTGGCGGCCTTGCGGGAGGCAAAGGAGCCCAGCACTCCGGTCTTGGCCAGGCCGCGGGTGGCGAGCCAGGCCAGTCCGCCGGCAATCACTGCGCCGGAGATCGTGGTGAAGACGATGTAGGCGAGCTTGTCGCCGGCTTCGTAGGCGATGTTCCAGCCCCACGGCAGGAAGGAATCGTTGAGGCCGCAGAACAGGCCCGCGCCGGCTCCGGCGAGCAGGGACACCGGCAGGTTGAACTTCTTGTAGAGGAAGGCCGCGAAGACCAGTTCCGCGCCGAGGCCCTGCAGGATGCCGGAGATCAGCACCGTGGTGCCGTACTGCGAGCCCATGATGAGCTCGCCCGTGGCCGCGACGGTTTCGCAGAAGAGCGCTGCGCCCGGCTTGCGGATGATGAGCATGCCCAGCACCGCCGGGATCATCCAGCCGCCGGCGTAGAGTCCGCTGAGCGGCGGGTAGAGCGCGTTGACCGGGACCGAAATCAGGTTCGCGCCCTGGGACCAGGCCCAGAAGATGACGCCGCCGGCAACGGCGATCAACGCGGCCACCACAATGTCCACCACACGCCAGGTGTAGTTGCGCCGGGCCGATGATCGGCTGGCGGAACCATGCTGTGCTGAAATATCTGTCATGTCGTCCTCCTGAGGAACAGGAGGGGAGGGTGCTCCGGCCGGCTTCGGCTTCCGCCGCCCTCCGCGCACCCTGAGAACTCGACTCCCTTGCGCCGGTACTAACCGGATCAGGTTCGAGGGTCTGCGGCTGTCCGCACTCTCAGCGCCCACCAAAGGTTTCCCCGGATTTTTCCGGTGATGCCCGACGGCGGCGCTCCCCTGTCGTAAATTGTTTCGCCCTTGTGGGCTGGCTCAGTTTACACCCGGAGGGCCGGGTTTTCAGTGGTGTGCCGTCACAATCCGGGACGGGGCAAGGCAGGTCCCGCGGCCGGGAACGCCCCTCTTGGTAGAGTCGACGTGTCGGACACCCGGACCCGCCAGCGGGCGGCCTCGTCACCCACCGGAAAGCTGGATTATTTTGACGCAGACACCAGCCACACAAGATCCCTCCGGGGAATACGATCCCGACTCGAGGGAGCCGCAGCCGCAGGGATCCCTGGCGGTGCTCATCGGCCGCGTGCTGGCCGAGATGGAGGCGCTCCAGTTCGCGTCGTTCAGCAAGGACGACGCCCTGGACCTCGGGCTCCTCCTTGTCGAGCTGGGCAGGCAACGCTCGCTGCCCATCGCGGTCGACATCACCAAGGGCGAGCAGGTGCTCTTCCACGCCGCGCTGGACGGTGCCACGCCGGACAATGAGCGCTGGATCAACGCCAAGAAGCGGACCGCCATGCGGTACGAGGTCCCGTCCCTGCTGGTGGGCCTCCGGGCCCGCGCTGCCGGCGGAATGATCGAGGACAACGCCTGGTGGGACCAGACGGAGTTCGCCGCCCACGGCGGGGCGTTCCCCATTTACGTGCGCGGCACGGGCGCCGTCGCCGTCGTCACCGTCTCCGGCCTGCCCCAGAAGGCGGACCACGAACTCGTGGTCGAGGCCCTGCGGATGGTCCTCACACCGGAACGCTAGGCTAGGGAGAGACCCGTTCCCGTCCCAAGGAGACCGAAGAATGAACATCATCATCAAGCTGCTCGGCACCGGCGTCAGCCTCCTGGCCGGCTTTGCCGGCACCAAGCTGGTGGACACCATCTGGGAAAAGTCCACGGGCAACAAGCCGCCCAAGGGCCACGACGACGACGTCCCCACCACGCTGCGCTCGGCCCTGACGTTCGCCCTGATCTCCGCATCGGTCAGCGCCATCATCCAGGTGCTCGCCAACCGCGGCACCCAGCGCGCGATCACCCGCTTCGCCAAGACCCAGGACATCGTCTGACCGGACTCGACTAGCGGCGGCGCCGGTCGAAGCGTCGGTCGATGTGCCGGCCGGGCCGCGCCGGTCACCGAACGGGCTCAGCGGCCGGCTGCGTCGTCGTCGTCCACTCCGTGCGTGGCCGCCTGCTGGCGCTGCCTGTCTGGACTACGGCCTCGAGCTCGTCGGAGCTCAGCAGCTCCGGGTGCAGGTGCTTGGTCCGGTAGCCGGCCCGGCCCACCATGTGGGCGGACACGGGGACGGTGAGCAGCTGGAAGAGCCAGGCCACCAGCAGGACGGGCCACACCGACCAGGTGCGCATCTGCAGGCCAAGGGCCGCCAGCAGCAGGAACAGGCCGAGGACCTGCGGTTTGGTGGCGGCGTGCATCCTGCTCATGAGGTCCGGGAACCGCAACAGCCCGATGGCGGCGCGCGAGGGACATCAGC
Source organism: uncultured Actinomycetota bacterium (assembly GCA_963698285.1). Classification (GTDB taxonomy): domain Bacteria; phylum Actinomycetota; class Actinomycetes; order Actinomycetales; family Micrococcaceae; genus Arthrobacter. Next base: position 145,379 of record CAVOQF010000025.1, read on the forward strand.
GCTCCGGTCACCATGAACACGGCGGAGACGGCATCGATCACTGTTTCAGGATTCACGGACGCTCTCCCTCCTCTCGGCCACGAACCGGGCCACGGTGACCGAGCCGACGAAGCCGATCAGGGAAATCGCAACGAGCAGCATCAGGTTGTTGAGGTGCCGGTTGACGGCCATGTCGATGCACAGGGCCGCCCCGAAGATGGCCAGCAGCACGTCGGCGGCCAGAACCCGGTCCAGCAGCGAGGGGCCCCGCCCGATCCGGACGATCGCCCCCGCGGCGGCCAGGGAAAGTACGACGGCGGTCACCGTCAGGACGGTCTGCATCATGCGGCGATCTCCTGTGTCAGGGCGGACAGTTCGTCTTTGGTCCCCATGATCCTGATCAGCCCGGCCTCGGTGTCCCGGACCTCCTTGCGCAGCTTGGCCGCGTCCTCGGCATTGCGGACGTTGATGCCGTGGATGTAGAGCGTGGACGTTGACCTGTCCACCTCCACCACGAGGGATCCCGGAATCAGCGAGATCACATGCCCGGTGGCCGTGACCAGGAGGTCGGAATGGCTCCGGAGCGGCACGGCGACGATGGCGCTGACCACGTTGGGGCCGCGGACCACGGCGAGGTACAGGACCTGGAAGCTTGCCGCGACGACCTTTCCGAGGAAGATGAGGGCGAAGGGCACGGCGCGGAGCACGTTGAAGCGGCCGCCGAGCTCCACCGGGGGCAGATAGAAAATGCGCGCCACGAGCACGGCGATGAGGGCGCCGAAGAGGAGATTGCCCGGGCTGAAGTTCTGCCACAGCGCGCCCCAGACAAAGACGAGCCACACCAGCAGCGGCAGTTCCTGGCGCAGCGAGATCCTTTTCCGGTTCATTTGCCGCCGCCCTGCGGCTCGGCCCTGCCCGGGCTGGAGCCGCCGGAGGCACCGGCGGCACCGGCGCGTCCTCGCCGAGCACGGCCTGGATGTAGGAGGACCTGTCCAGCATCTCCTCGGCGGACTGGTCGGCCACCCTGAACAGCGGCCCGGCAAAGACCGTCAGGGCCACGCCAAAGACCACCAGGCCCAGGGTGGAGCCCACCATGGTGCGGGGCAGCAGGGTCACGTTCGTCTTGCCGGCCCGGTCCCCGGTGGCGGAGTCGGCCGGCGCCGCCAGGAGCACCGGATCGGGGTGCTCGGCGTCCTCGGGCTTGCGCCAGAACGCCCGGTTCCAGACCCTCGCGATCGCCAGCAGGGTCAGCAGGCTCGTCAGCACGCCGCCGATCACCAGGGCGTAGGCCAGCGGCGTGCCCAGTTCGACGCCTGCCTGAAGCAGCCCCAGCTTGCCCAGGAAACCCGAGAACGGCGGGATTCCGGCGAGGTTCATGGCGGGAATGAAGAACAGGACCCCCAAGACCGGGGAGAGCTTGGCCAGCCCGGCCACGCGGTCCATGGACGAGCTGCCGCCGCGGCGTTCAATCAGGCCGGTCACCAGGAACAGGCTGGTCTGGACGGTGATGTGGTGGGCCACGTAGAACACCGCGGCGCCCAGGCCGGCCACGGTGGACATGGCCAGGCCGAACACCATGTAGCCAATGTGGCTGACCAGGGTGAAGGACAGGAGCCTCTTGATGTCGCTTTGGGCCAGGGCGCCGAGGATGCCCACCACCATGGTCAGCAGCGCCGCGACCATGAGCGGGGCGTTGAGCGCATCCCCCGGGAAAAGCAGCGTCTCCGTGCGGACCATCGCATAGACGCCCACCTTGGTCAGCAGCCCGGCAAACACCGCGGTGACCGGGGCCGGTGCGGTGGGGTAGGAGTCGGGGAGCCAGAAGGACAGCGGGAAGACGGCGGCCTTGATGCCGAAGGCCACCAGCAGCATGACGTGCAGCAGCGTCCGGGTGCCCTGGTCGAGGTCCCCGAGCTTGATGGCGAGGTCCGCCATGTTGATGGTTCCGGTGGCGCCGTAGATCATGGCGATCGCGATCAGGAACAGCACCGAGGACACGACGGAGACCACCACGTAGGTCACGCCGGCCCGGATGCGCGGGCCCGTCCCGCCGAGGGTGATGAGCACGTAGCTGGCCGTCAGCAGGATCTCGAAGCCGACGTAGAGGTTGAAGAGGTCTCCGGAGAGGAAGGCGTTGGACACCCCGGCCACGAGGATCAGGTAGGTCGGGTGGAAGATCGAGACCGGCGCGTCGCGGTCGCCGTCGGCCATGCCCTGTCCCGTTGCGTAGATCAGCACCGCAAGGCTCACGGCCGAGGACACCACGAGCATGAGCGAGGAGAACTGGTCCACCACCAGCACGATGCCCCAGGGCGGCAGCCAGCCGCCGATGTCCACCGCGGCCGTCCCGCCATCCCAGACGGAGGCCAGCAGCCAGCATTCCAGCAGCAGGGTCAGGGTCAGGACGGCGATGCTGACCGCGCGCTGGGCCCGGGGGTGATGGATGAGCAGGAACGTCAGGGCGGCGCCCAGGATGGGGAGTACGACGGCGAGCGGGGCAAGGCTGGTGATGTTCACTCTCCGCCTCCTTCCGGGCTGGGGTCAACGTTCAGGGAGCCGGGCTGTTCTTCAGAGGCGGCCTTGTCGGCCCGCACGGGGCGGTCACCGGACATGACCGGCTGCCGCCGAGCGGGACGACTGCCGCATCGAGTCTCGACCGGGATCACGGAGTCGTCCTCGGCATCGAAGCTTGGCGTTTCCGCGACGCGGCGGTCCTCGGCGTCGTCCTGGATTTCATCCTGGCGGGCCAGGACCCAGGTGCGGTAGATGATGCCCAGCATGAACGCCGTGACGGCGAAGGAGATCACGATCGAGGTCAGGATCAGGGCCTGCGGCAGGGGGTCGTTGTAGTCCCCCGCCGGGGTGTCCTTGTCGAAGAGCGGCGCCAGCCCGGCGTAGCCGCCGGTGGCGAGGATCAGCAGGTTGGTGGCGTTGGCCAGCAGCATGAGGCCCAGCAGGACCCGGGTGAGGCTGCGTTCGAGGAGCAGGTAGATGCCACAGGCGTAGAGGGCGCCCATGACCGTCAGCAGGGTCAGGTTGACGCTCATGTTCTCCCCTTGGCAGTGGTTTCCGCGTCGGCGGACCTCGGACGGGGACACCGGCCGGGATTCCTCCGCTGTCCTGGTCTTCGGCGGACCCCTCTTCGGTCGTCTCGGGTTGCTCTTCGAAGTGCTCGTCGATCTCCGCACCGAGGCTGCGCAGCACGTCCAGGACCAGTCCGACGACCACGATGTAGACACCGATGTCGAAGATGGTCGAGGTGACGAACTTGATGTCGCCGAAGACGGGCAGCCACAGCTCCACGATGGCGCTCTGGAACACCTCGCCGCCCAGCAGCAGCGGCGTCATTCCGGCGGCCAGCCGCCGTGGCCAGGCCGATCCCCAGCAGGGTGCCGGCGCCGACGGGTGTGGCTTCGCGCAGTTCGAAGCGGCCGCCGGCCAGGTAGCGGATGGTCAGGGCGAGGCCGGCGGTGAGGCCGCCGGCGAAGCCGCCGCCGGGCAGGTTGTGGCCGGCGAGGAGCAGATAGATGGAGAACACGATCATCGAGTGGAAGATGAGGCGGGTGACCACCTCGAAGATGATCGAGCGGCGTTCGGGTGCCAGGGTCCGGCCGGCCACCAGCCAGGCGTCGCGAGTGGCGGCAGCGAACCGCCGGTTCATCGCCAGGGCGGCGTCTTCCCTGGTGCTGCCCCTGGCCCCGGTCCGCCGGCCCACGGTCCCTTCCGCGACGCTCGCGGATGTCCGGATGCGGTCGCCGCGGCCGCGGACGAAGATGAGGCTGGCCACGCCGGTGGCGGCCAGGGCCAGGACCGAGATCTCGCCAAAGGTGTCCCAGGCCCGGATGTCCACCAGGGTCACGTTGACGACGTTGAGGCCGCCGCCGCCCTCATAGGCCAGTTGCGGGAACTGCAGGGAGACCGGCGGCGCCACCCGGGCGCCGAGGGCGTAGATGGCCACGAAAATCATGGTGACGCCGAATGCCAGGCCGATCACCACGCGGATGACCCGGTACTTGCCGCCGGTGCGGTCCCGCAGCCCCGGCGGAAGGCTCCGCATGGCCAGCACGAACGCCACCAGGATGATGGTTTCGACCAGCATCTGGGTCAGGGCGAGGTCCGGGGCTCCCTGCAGGGCGAACATCATGGCAATCCCGTAGCCGGTGACGGACACCATCAGGACGGCCAGGAACCGTTTGTTGGCGCGCACCGCGGCCAGCGCCCCGATCACGATTCCGGCGCCGGCCACCAACTGCAGCGGCGAGCCGGGATCGATGACATAGAGACCGGGCGGCAGCGGTTTGTTGGCCAGCAGCAGCGCCGTCAGCGGCAGGACGAACGCCACGGTCAGGATGACGGACAGGTAGAAGAAGAGCGAACCTCGCTGGGTCCGGCCGGTGATCCAGACCGCGGTGTCGTCCAGGGCGCCGATCGTCTGCTGGTAGGCACGGTCGCTGTCGATCCAGCCCGGCACCAGCGCCTGCAGCCGGGCCACGGCGTTGCGGCCGTAGAACATGGCCAGGCCCAGGACGAACGTCACCGCGGTCAGGCCCAGGGCCGGGGTGATGCCGTGCCACAGCGCCAGGTGCCCGGGCGGGGCCTCGGAGCCGTGCACAAAAAGCTCCGCGTAGGGCTGGATCCAGGCGTCAACGGGGGCAGGCCACAGCCCGTAAAGGATCGTGAGGAGGCTCAGGATCGCCGGCGCGGCGAGGAACGCCGGTTTGACCGGCTTGAAGGCCGTGGGCTCCACGCCGGGCTTGAGGGCGAAGGCGCCCCACATGAACCGGGCGCTGTAGGCGAAGGTCAGGACGGAGCCCAGGACCACACCGGCCAGGAGCCAGGGCCCGGTCCCGGTCTCCGACTTGTACTGGAGGAAGGCCTCGAACACCGATTCCTTGGCGACGAAGCCGGCCAGCGGGGGCACGCCCGCCATCGAGGCCGCGCCGATCGCCGCGACGACCGCCAGTGCCCTGGCCGATCCGTAGACGCCGGAGAGCTCGCGGATGTCCCGGGTCCCGGACTGGTGGTCGATGATGCCCACCACCAGGAAGAGCGTGGCCTTGAACAGCCCGTGCGCCAGGAGCAGGGCTAGTCCGGCGAGCGCCGCGTCGGGGGTGCCGAGGCCCACCACCATGGTCATGAAGCCCAGCTGGCTCACGGTGCCGTAGGCGAGGATGAGCTTGATGTCGGTCTGCCGGAGGGCCCGGTAGCCGCCCACCAGCATGGTGGCCAGGCCCAGGCCGAGCACGATCGGCAGCCACGGCGCGGTGTCCGCGAATCCGGGGGCCAGCCGGGCGACCAGGTAGATCCCGGCCTTCACCATGGCCGCGGCGTGCAGGTAGGCGCTCACGGGGGTGGGGGCAGCCATCGCGCCGGGGAGCCAGAAGTGGAACGGCACCAGGGCGGATTTGGTGATCGCACCGATCAGGATGAGGACGACGGCGGCGTTCACGGCCCCGCCTGCGGGGCCGGCGACCAGGGTGGGAGCCAGGTCCATGATGGCCTGGATCCGGTAGGTTCCGGCCGTCGAACCGAGCATGATGAGCCCCACGAGCATGGCCAGGCCGCCGGCGGTGGTCACCACGCAGCGCCTGCAGCGCCGAGCGCCGCGCGGACAGCCGGGTGCGGGCGTAGCCGATCAGCAGGTAGGACAGCACGGTGGTCAGTTCCCAGAAGATGAACAGCAGCAGCAGGTCATCGGCGGTAACGAGGCCGAACATCGCACCGGCGAAGGCCAGGAGCTGGGCGCCGAAACCGCCGAGGTAGTCGTCCTTGTCCTTGAAGTAGCGGGCGCAATAGACCAGCACCAGCGCACCCACCCCCAGCACCAGCAGGGACATGACCCAGGCCAGGGCGTCCATCCGGAACGCGAGTTCGAGCTGCAGCCCGGGAATCCAGGGGATCACTTCGGTGATCGCCCCGTCAGAACCTGAATAGACTGTGCCTGAATAGACTTCGTCGTGCTGCAGCAGCAGCCAGATAAAGGAGGCCGCGGGGACCGCGGCCAGGGCGAAGAACGAATTCCTGCCAAACTTTCGGAACAGCAGCGGGGCCACAGCAGCCACCGCAAAGTGCACGGCAAGGACTGTGATCACTGGTATCTCCGCAACGTCAGAAAGTCGATTGTCAGCAAGTTGGAGCAGGCGGGTCATTTGTTAGGTTCGGTGCCGACAGTTTACCAAGCGTGTACAAATTCTTTTGGCAGGGACACCGGCCGCTGAACAATTCGACGCAAAGTGAAGCCGGGGCTAAACCCATGCCTGGCAAAACCCCCTGCCCGCTCCCCCTCGGAGGACGACCCTGGGCAGCTACGATTCTGGCTATGAACACTGCCGCCGCCCCAGAGGCCATGCGCCCCTCGGAACTGGAATCGGGAAGTCCCGTCCCGCACCGGGGCCGGATCCTCGCGTGGGCCTCGTGGGACTGGGGTTCGTCAGCCTTCAACGCCGTCATGACAACGTTTGTTTTCACCGTCTACCTGACCTCCAAGGCATTCGGCGGGGAGGACCAGGCCTCGGCAGTCCTGGGCGCCGCGCTGGCCGTCGCCGGTGTGGCCGTTGCCCTCCTGGCCCCGGTCACCGGGCAGCGCTCGGACACGGGCGGCCGGCGGAAGCTGTGGCTGGGGGTCAACACGGCCGCCGTCGTCGTCCTGACCGGGCTGTGCTTCTTTGTCTTCCCGCGGCCGGACTTCCTGATCCTCGGCGTCACGCTGATAGCACTGGGCAACGTCTTCTTCGAGTTTGCCGGGGTCAACTACAACGCCATGCTCACCCAGATCTCCACCCCGCGGAACATCGGCAAAGTGAGCGGCTTCGGCTGGGGAATGGGGTATCTCGGCGGCATCGTGGCGCTGCTGATTGTGCTCCAGCTCTTTGTCCAGCCCAGCGTGAACTGGTTTGGCGCCTCCACCGCGGACAGCCTGAACATCCGGCTGGTGGCGGTGTTTTCGGCCCTGTGGTTCCTCGTCTTTGCCCTGCCCGTGCTGTTCGCGGTCCCGGAGCTGCCGCGCTCGGACCGGGGCGCCGGACTGGGGTTCCTCGCCTCCTACGGCCTGCTCGTCCGGCGCATCAAGGCGATCTACCGGACCAGCCCGCACACTATCTACTTCCTCCTCGCGAGCGCCATCTTCCGGGACGGGCTGGCAGCTGTCTTCACCTTCGGCGGGGTGATCGCGGCCGGCACCTTTGGCTTCGAGCTCAAGGACGTCATCTTCTTCGCGATCTTCGGAAATGTCGTGGCGGCCGTCGGCGCCATCCTCGGCGGCTTCCTGGATGACAGGATCGGGCCGAAGACCGTGATTATCGCGTCCCTCGCCGGCCTGCTGGTCGCGGGTACCGCGATCCTGGTCCTCGGCAACGGGAGTTACGAGTTCTTTGGCATGGCCTGGGCCGGGACCACCACGTTCTGGGTCTTCGGCCTGCTGCTGTGCCTCTTCGTGGGACCGGCCCAGTCGTCCTCCCGCGCCTACCTCGCCAGGCTCGCCCCGCACGGCGAATCCGGCGAGCTCTTCGGCCTCTACGCCACCACGGGCCGGGCCGTGAGCTTCCTCGCCCCCGCCCTCTTCACGCTGTGCATCGCCGTCGCCGCACCCTTCGTAGCGGAGGGCGAGGCCCAGCGCTGGGGCATCCTCGGCATCATGGTGGTGCTGCTCGTGGGCCTGCTCGTGCTCCTGCCGGTCAAGGCCCCCGACCAGACCGAAATCGCGGTGGTCCCCGAGTCCTGAGGCGGCCGAATCACCGGTTCGCGCACTAGGCTGAGGGTATGAACGTGGATGAGACGGACCTCCCCGGCCTCGGCCGGCGCAAGGACTTCATGACTGCCTCCGGACGCCGGATCGGCGTTGTCGAATACCGCGAGGGCCAGACGGAACTCATCGTCTCGACCTGGGACGATCCTGACACCTGCCAGGCCTCTGTCCCGCTGACCGCGGATGAGGCCGCCGCCCTGGGCAACCTCCTGGGCGGCCAGCGCATCGCCATGCAGCTCTCGGAAGCCCACCGGGAAATCCCGGGTATCGTCACGCGCCAGTTTTCGATCAGCGCTGAGTCCCCCTTCCAGAACCAGCCGATGGGGAAGGCGTGCATCCGGACCCGCAGCGGGGTCTCGATCGTGGCCATCATGCGCGAAGGCGAGGTCCTGCCCTCCCCGGGACCCGACGTCGTCCTTCACCCCGGTGACCTCCTCGTTGCGGTGGGTACGCAAGAAGGCCTGGACACGGCGGCCGGCATCCTGCGCAACGGATAAGCGGCATGGATCCGCTCGCGCTGACCCTGATCGAGCTGGGGGCCGTCGTCTTCTGCCTCGGCCTGCTGGCCAGATTGGCCGGGCGGATCGGCATGTCCCCCATCCCGCTCTATCTGGTGGGCGGGCTGTTCTTCGGGGCCGGCGGCCTGGTCAAACTCGAAGGCATGCACGAGTTCGCGCACCTTTCCGGCGAGATCGGCGTGATTCTCCTGCTGCTTATGCTTGGGCTGGAATATACGGCGTCCGAGCTCGTCACCGGGCTGCGGCGGTCCTGGCAGGCCGGCGTCCTGGATCTGCTGCTCAATTTCCTGCCCGGTGCAGGGCTCGCGGTGATGCTGGGATGGGGCGTCGTGGGGGCCATGGTGATGGGCGGCGTCACCTACATTTCATCCTCCGGGATCGCCGCCAAGGTCATCACGGATCTCGGCCGGATCGGCAACCGGGAAACCCCGGTGGTCCTGTCCATCCTGGTGTTCGAGGACCTCGCCATGGCCGTGTACCTGCCGGTCCTGACCGCCACGCTGGCCGGCGTCAGCATCCTGCTGGGGCTGCAGACGGTGGGGATCTCCCTGGCCGTCGTCAGCCTGGTCCTGGTGGTGGCCCTGCGGCACGGACACCACGTGTCCAAGGCCGTGCACAGCGAAAACTCCGAGGTTTTCCTGCTCAACCTGCTGGGCGCGGCACTTCTGGTCGCGGGGCTCGCGGCCGCCATGCAGGTTTCCGCGGCCGTGGGCGCCTTCATGCTCGGCATCGCGATTTCCGGCGCCACGGCCCACAGCGCCACCCGCGTCCTGGAACCGCTCCGTGACCTCTTCGCGGCGATCTTCTTTGTGGTTTTTGGCCTCAACACCGACCCCCGGTCCATCCCCCCGGTCCTGGGCTGGGCCCTGCTGCTGGCCCTGGTGACGGCAGCCACCAAGGTGGTCACCGGGTACTGGGCGGCCAAGCGGGCCGGGATTGGCATTCCCGGCCGCTACCGCGCGGGCGCGGCCCTGATCGCACGCGGCGAGTTCTCGATTGTCATCGCCGGCCTGGCCGTTGCCTCCGGCGTGGTGCCCGCGGATCTGGCAGCCCTCGCCACCGCCTACGTTCTGATCATGGCGATCGTGGGGCCGCTGGCCGCCCGCTTCGTGGAGCCGCTGGTCCGGCTCCTGCGCCGTCCCGCACGGCGGCCCGCGTTCCGGACCTCGGGCCCGGCGTAACGCTGCCGCCCCTGCGACACAGCGCGCTTGCTGCCTGGCCGGGAGGCTGGCTTGGCTGCCTGGCGCGGCCGTCCGGCCTGGCAGCCGTCCCGCCTAGATGTTGGTGAGGTGGAAATTCAGGTGGCTGCGGCTGGCCGTGGGCCCGCGCTGGCCCTGGTAGCGGTTGCCGTATTCCCCCGAACCGTACGGGTGCTCCGCGGCCGAGGACAGCCGGAAGAAGCACAGCTGGCCGATCTTCATGCCGGGCCAGAGCTTGATGGGCAGCGTGGCCATGTTGGACAGTTCCAGCGTGACGTGGCCGGAGAATCCGGGATCGATGAAACCCGCCGTCGAGTGCGTCAGCAGGCCGAGCCGGCCGAGCGAGGACTTGCCCTCGAGGCGGGCCGCGATGTCATCCGGCAGCGTCACGGTCTCGTACGTGGAGCCAAGGACGAACTCCCCCGGGTGCAGGATGAACGGCTCGCCGGACTCAACTTCCACCAGGCGGGTCAGCTCGGGCTGCTCCTCGGCCGGGTCAATGTGGGCGTATTTGTGGTTGTCGAACAGCCGGAAGAACTTGTCGATCCTGACGTCCACCGAGGACGGCTGGACCATGTCGGGGTCGAAGGGTTCGAGGACAATCCGCTGGGAGTCAATTTCGGTTCGAATGTCGCGGTCAGAGATCAGCACAGGTTCAAAAATACCGC
>CAVOQF010000026.1:0-500268 GCA_963698285.1 uncultured Actinomycetota bacterium
CGTGTTCCCGACAAGACCAGCCGGAGTCTGTGGCAGATCTTCCGCGCCAACGTTCTCACGCTGTTCAATGCCATCGTCGGCACGAGTTTCCTCGTGCTGCTGCTCCTGGGCCGCTGGCAGGATGCGCTCTTCGGACTGGCCGCCGCGGGGAACGCGGTGATCGGCGTCGTTCAGGAATTCCGGGCCAAGAGGTCCCTGGACCGCCTTGCGGTGATGGACGCCCCGCGTGCGCGGGTGTTGCGCGACGGCCAGGTCCTGGAGATCGCCACCGCCGACGTCGTCCGTGACGATGTCCTGGTCCTCCGCGCGGGGGATCAGGTCACGGCGGACGCCTCGGTGCTCGAAGCCGCCGGCCTCGAGGCCGACGAATCCCTCCTCAGCGGCGAATCGGATCCCGTTGACAAGGACCCCGGCACGGAGGTGCTCTCGGGGTCCATCATTGTGGCCGGCCACGGCAAGGCCCGGGTGGTACGCGTGGGAGCGGAGTCGTTTGCCAGCCGGCTCACGGCGGATGCCCGCCGCTTCTCCCTCGTGAACTCGGAGATCCGCAACAGCCTCAACCGTGTCCTTCGCTGGATTGCCTGGGCTGATCCTGCCTGTCGCAGTCGTCGTGATCAACGGCGAACTTCAGGCGCGGGGCGGCTGGCAGGACGCACTGGCCACCGGGGCATGGACGGCGGCCATGGTGGGTGTCATCGCCAGCGTGATCGCGATGGTTCCCCTGGGCCTGGTGCTGCTGACCAGCGTCGCTTTCGCCGTCGGAGGACTCCGGCTTGCCAGCCACAAGGTGCTCATCCAGGAACTCGCGGCCGTCGAAGGCCTCGCCCGCGTGGACGTGCTGTGCATGGACAAGACCGGGACCCTGACCGAGGGCGGGCTCCAGTTCGAAGCGGTACACCAGCTGACCTCCTCCCCGGACCCGGGCTGGCAGCAGGCCCTCGGCTGGTTCGCTTCCGAGCCCGAGGCGAACGCGACGGCGCGGAGCCTGGGTGCCGCCTTTGAGGACGACGGCGGCTTCCAGTCGATCTCTTACGTCCCGTTCTCCTCCTCCCGGAAGTGGAGCGGGGTCAGCTTTGGCGGCGGCAACGGAGCGACGCCCACCTGGATCCTGGGGGCGCCGGAAATGGTCCTGGCCCAGCCGGTCACTGCCCCCGCTGATCCGGCGCCGCGGGCAGCCAGCCGACCCAGCCGGGCACCCCGCCCGGGCGGTGACCGCAAGCCACGCCGGGGTCCTGGAGCGGGCCGGGGAACTGGCCGGCGCCGGGCTGCGGACGCTGCTCCTGGCCGGAGCGGACGAACTGCCGGGAGCGGGAAAGGCGGAGACTCTGCCCGCCGGGCTCCGGCCGGTCGCACTCCTGACGTTCCGGGAACAGCCCCGCTCCGACGCCCGGCGAGACCCTGGAGTTCTTCCGCGCCGAGGGTGTCGACTTGAAAATCATTTCCGGCGACGATCCGCGCACCGTCGCCGCCATCGCACGACGGGTCGGCCTCGACGTGGAGCAAGGCTTCGACGCACGCTCGCTGCCGGAGGACCCGCGGCTCCTCGAGGAGGTGATGGGTAGCAACGTGGTGTTCGGCCGCGTCAGCCCCGACCAGAAAAAGGACATGGTCGCCGCCCTGCAACGGCTAGGCCACACCGTGGCGATGACCGGGGACGGGGTCAACGACGCCCTTGCCTTGAAGACGGCGGACCTCGGCATTGCCATGGATTCCGCGGCGCCCGCCACCAAGGCGGTGGCACGTTTGGTCCTCCTCGACGGCCGCTTCGACCGGCTTCCGGACGTGCTGGCGGAGGGCCGGCGCGTTATCGCCAACATCGAACGGGTTTCCAGCCTCTTCCTCAGCAAGACGGCCTACTCGATTGCCATCGCCGTCAGTTTCGGGCTGTTGCAGTGGCAATTCCCGTTCCTCCCCCGCCAGCTGTCCTTCACGGACGGCCTGACCATCGGCATCCCCGCCTTTTTCCTGGCCCTCATGCCCAACACCCGCCGGTATAAGCCAGGGTTCCTGCGCCGGTCCCTCTGGTTTTCGCTGCCGGCCGGGCTGATCGTCGCGGCCTCCCTGCTGGCATTGAACGGCATGGTCCTAGCGATTGGTTCGACCCGGGAGGCAGCAGGCTCCGCATCGGTCCTCACCCTCTCGGTGGTGGGGATTTGGATCCTGGCCGTGGTGTCCCGGCCGCTGAACGCCGGCCGGGTGGGCGTGTTGGCAGCAATGTGCGCCACGCTCGTGGTCCTCCTCAACCTCCCCCTGGCGCAGGATTTCTTTCTCCTCTCCTGGCCGCCGTCCGATTTGCTGCTGGCAGCGCTGGCGGCCGGCGCCGGCGGCGGACTCGCCATTGAGCTCCTCGCCTGGCTTCACGGCCGGAAGTTTCCCCGCTGATTCGGTGGACCGGTATTGGCGTTATGTTGGCTGTTAAACGGCGCAGGCCCCGACACTGTGTGTCGGGGCCTGGCTGTAATGGTTGTCCGGCGGTGACCTACTCTCCCACACCCTCCCGGGTGCAGTACCATCGGCGCTGTGGGTCTTAGCTTCCGGGTTCGGAATGGGACCGGGCGTTTCCCCCACGCTATGACCGCCGTAACCCTTGCTCCGCACCCCGTACCTGTGAGGGTCCTGGGGTGGGAAATCTGGTGGTTACAACATGTGGTGTTGTATTCAGTTGTTTTGGTTCCTCGAACAACGTTTCGTCTGGTGACGGGTTTGTTGTTTGGGAACCACATAGTGGACGCAAGCAGTCTTGTTTCTTTGTACCCCTCCCCTTGGTGTGAACGTCTTTTGAATCGGTTCACGGAAAGGGGTGTGTGGTGTAAGTTATCGGCCTATTAGTACCGGTCAGCTTCACGAGTCGTTAGTCCTCGCTTCCACATCCGGCCTATCAACCCAGTGGTCTGGCTGGGGGCCTCTCACACACAAGGTGTATGGAAATCTCATCTCGAAGCGAGCTTCCCGCTTAGATGCTTTCAGCGGTTATCCCATCCGAACGTAGCTAATCAGCGGTGCACTTGGCAGTACAACTGACACACCAGAGGTTCGTCCGTCCCGGTCCTCTCGTACTAAGGACAGCCCTTCTCAAATTTCCTGCGCGCGCAGCGGATAGGGACCGAACTGTCTCACGACGTTCTAAACCCAGCTCGCGTACCGCTTTAATGGGCGAACAGCCCAACCCTTGGGACCTACTCCAGCCCCAGGATGCGACGAGCCGACATCGAGGTGCCAAACCATGCCGTCGATATGGACTCTTGGGCAAGATCAGCCTGTTATCCCCGAGGTACCTTTTATCCGTTGAGCGACGGCCATTCCACAATGTACCGCCGGATCACTAGTCCCGACTTTCGTCCCTGCTCGAGATGTCTCTCTCACAGTCAAGCTCCCTTGTGCACTTACACTCGACACCTGATTGCCAACCAGGCTGAGGGAACCTTTGGGCGCCTCCGTTACTTTTTAGGAGGCAACCGCCCCAGTTAAACTACCCATCAGGCACTGTCCCTGACCCGGATTACGGGCCGAAGTTAGATGTCCAAAGTGACCAGAGTGGTATTTCAACGATGACTCCACCCGAACTGGCGTCCGGGCTTCAACGTCTCCCACCTATCCTACACAAGCCACTCCGAACACCAATACCAAACTATAGTAAAGGTCTCGGGGTCTTTCCGTCCTGCTGCGCGTAACGAGCATCTTTACTCGTACTGCAATTTCGCCGAGTTTATGGTTGAGACAGCGGGGAAGTCGTTACTCCATTCGTGCAGGTCGGAACTTACCCGACAAGGAATTTCGCTACCTTAGGATGGTTATAGTTACCACCGCCGTTTACTGGGGCTTAAATTCTCAGCTTCGCCTTGCGGCTAACCGGTCCTCTTAACCTTCCAGCACCGGGCAGGAGTCAGTCCGTATACATCGTCTTGCGACTTCGCACGGACCTGTGTTTTTAGTAAACAGTCGCTTCCCCCTGGTCTCTGCGGCCCCTGCACGCTCCGGACAGCAAGTGTCCATCACGATAGGGGCCCCCCTTCTCCCGAAGTTACGGGGGCATTTTGCCGAGTTCCTTAACCATAATTCTCTCGATCGCCTTAGTATTCTCTACCTGATCACCTGTGTCGGTTTGGGGTACGGGCGGCTAAAACCTCGCGTCGATGCTTTTCTAGGCAGCATAGGATCACCGAATCCCCCCATACGGGGGTCCCGTCGGGTCTCAGGCATCATGAACGGCGGATTTGCCTACCGTTCGCCCTACATCCTTAGACCGGGACAACCATCGCCCGGCTCGGCTACCTTCCTGCGTCACACCTGTTAATACGCTTGCCTCCCAGGATCAGGTCCCGCGCTCCACCAAAACCCTCACACCACAAGGGTGATCGGGCAGGTCTCGGGCGGTTAGTATCCCCTGTTCAGCATGGGCGGTTTTTCGCCGGTACGGGAATATCAACCCGTTGTCCATCGACTACGCCTGTCGGCCTCGCCTTAGGTCCCGACTTACCCAGGGCAGATTAGCTTGACCCTGGAACCCTTGATCATTCGGCGGACGGGTTTCTCACCCGTCTTTCGCTACTCATGCCTGCATTCTCACTCGTGTAGGCTCCACCGCTGGTTTACACCGCGACTTCACTGCCCACACGACGCTCCCCTACCCATCCAGACGCCTGAACCACAAGGGCTTAGCTAATATCTGAATGCCACAACTTCGGCGGTGTACTTGAGCCCCGCTACATTGTCGGCGCGGAATCACTTGACCAGTGAGCTATTACGCACTCTTTTAAGGATGGCTGCTTCTAAGCCAACCTCCTGGTTGTCTTCGCAACTCCACATCCTTTCCCACTTAGCACACGCTTAGGGGCCTTAGTTGGTGGTCTGGGCTGTTTCCCTCTCGACTATGAAGCTTATCCCCCACAGTCTCACTGCTGCGCTCTCACTTACCGGCATTCGGAGTTTGGCTGACGTCAGTAACCTTGTAGGGCCCATTAGCCATCCAGTAGCTCTACCTCCGGTAAGAAACACGCAACGCTGCACCTAAATGCATTTCGGGGAGAACCAGCTATCACGAAGTTTGATTGGCCTTTCACCCCTACCCACAGCTCATCCCCTCCATTTTCAACTGAAGTGGGTTCGGTCCTCCACGACGTCTTACCGTCGCTTCAACCTGGCCATGGGTAGATCACTTCGCTTCGGGTCTAGATCACGCCACTGCAACGCCCTGTTCAGACTCGCTTTCGCTACGGCTTCCCCACACGGGTTAACCTCGCGACGTAACACTAACTCGCAGGCTCATTCTTCAAAAGGCACGCCGTCACAGCTACAAGGCTGCTCCGACGGATTGTAAGCACACGGTTTCAGGTACTGTTTCACTCCCCTCCCGGGGTACTTTTCACCTTTCCCTCACGGTACTGGTCCGCTATCGGTCATTAGGGAGTATTTAGGCTTATCAGGTGGTCCTGACAGATTCGCACGGGATTTCTCGGGCCCCGTGCTACTTGGGATACTTCCCAGGCGGCACACTACATTTCGGTTACGGGGCTCACACCCTCTCTGGCCGGCCTTTCAAGACCGTTCACCTATGCACATGCTCTCACCCCACTGTCCCGGCAGAGACAGAACGGAAAGTCCCACAACCCCGACCATGCAACGCCCGCCGGCTATCACACATGGAACGGTTTAGCCTGATCCGCGTTCGCTCGCCACTACTGACGGAATCACTATTGTTTTCTCTTCCTGCGGGTACTGAGATGTTTCACTTCCCCGCGTTCCCTCCACGCACCCTATGTGTTCAGATGCGGGTCACCAGATCACTCGCGCGTCTGGCGGGGTTTCCCCATTCGGACACCCTGGGATCACAGTCCGGTTATCGACTCCCCCAGGCTTATCGCAGATTCCTACGTCCTTCTTCGGCTCCTAATGCCAAGGCATCCACCGTGTGCTCTTAAAAACTTGACCACAAAAGATCAAGGAGTAATTTCGAGAGAACCACAGAAACCACCGCCCCGCCCCAAAGGACGAAAACGACAGATCCAGGTTCATATTCTTGGAAATTGCTTCTTATAAAAGATGCTCGCGTCCACTATGTAGTTCTCAAACAACAACCCCGTACCACACACCCCACACACCTAAACAGTGCGTGCTCGCTGCAGCCGGGAAACCAGAAACACAAGTCCCGGACGAAGGTCACCCTCCAACCGGTCCTGTTGTCTCAGGACCCAACAGTGTGCCAAACACTAAACCGCTCATCCCCCGCCCGCACCGTTCCAGGACACTCGAGAGCATCCGTACTGGGTGCCGGCAGGAAACCGGCGGCCGCTATTTGTTGATATTCCACCCGTGAGCACCCGCCGCAGAACTTGCGTCTGCGCAACGGGCGTACTCCTGACAACACCACCACCAGGACATGCGTCCCGGAGTGAACGTTGTAGGTGCTCCTTAGAAAGGAGGTGATCCAGCCGCACCTTCCGGTACGGCTACCTTGTTACGACTTAGTCCCAATCGCCAGTCCCACCTTCGACAGCTCCCTCCCACAAGGGGTTAGGCCACCGGCTTCGGGTGTTACCAACTTTCGTGACTTGACGGGCGGTGTGTACAAGGCCCGGGAACGTATTCACCGCAGCGTTGCTGATCTGCGATTACTAGCGACTCCGACTTCATGGGGTCGAGTTGCAGACCCCAATCCGAACTGAGACCGGCTTTTTGGGATTAGCTCCACCTCACAGTATCGCAACCCTTTGTACCGGCCATTGTAGCATGCGTGAAGCCCAAGACATAAGGGGCATGATGATTTGACGTCGTCCCCACCTTCCTCCGAGTTGACCCCGGCAGTCTCCCATGAGTCCCCGCCATTACGCGCTGGCAACATGGAACGAGGGTTGCGCTCGTTGCGGGACTTAACCCAACATCTCACGACACGAGCTGACGACAACCATGCACCACCTGTGAACCGGCCCCAAAGGGGAAGGACTGTTTCCAGCCCGGTCCGGTCCATGTCAAGCCTTGGTAAGGTTCTTCGCGTTGCATCGAATTAATCCGCATGCTCCGCCGCTTGTGCGGGCCCCCGTCAATTCCTTTGAGTTTTAGCCTTGCGGCCGTACTCCCCAGGCGGGGCACTTAATGCGTTAGCTACGGCGCGGAAAACGTGGAATGTCCCCCACACCTAGTGCCCAACGTTTACGGCATGGACTACCAGGGTATCTAATCCTGTTCGCTCCCCATGCTTTCGCTCCTCAGCGTCAGTTAATGCCCAGAGACCTGCCTTCGCCATCGGTGTTCCTCCTGATATCTGCGCATTTCACCGCTACACCAGGAATTCCAGTCTCCCCTACATCACTCTAGTCTGCCCGTACCCACCGCAGATCCGGAGTTGAGCCCCGGACTTTCACGGCAGACGCGACAAACCGCCTACGAGCTCTTTACGCCCAATAATTCCGGATAACGCTTGCGCCCTACGTATTACCGCGGCTGCTGGCACGTAGTTAGCCGGCGCTTCTTCTGCAGGTACCGTCACTTTCGCTTCTTCCCTACTGAAAGAGGTTTACAACCCGAAGGCCGTCATCCCTCACGCGGCGTCGCTGCATCAGGCTTGCGCCCATTGTGCAATATTCCCCACTGCTGCCTCCCGTAGGAGTCTGGGCCGTGTCTCAGTCCCAGTGTGGCCGGTCACCCTCTCAGGCCGGCTACCCGTCGTCGCCTTGGTGAGCCATTACCTCACCAACAAGCTGATAGGCCGCGAGTCCATCCAAAACCACAATAAAGCTTTCCACCCCCCACCATGCGATGAGGAGTCATATCCGGTATTAGACCCAGTTTCCCAGGCTTATCCCAGAGTTAAGGGCAGGTTACTCACGTGTTACTCACCCGTTCGCCACTAATCCCCGGTGCAAGCACCGGATCATCGTTCGACTTGCATGTGTTAAGCACGCCGCCAGCGTTCATCCTGAGCCAGGATCAAACTCTCCGTTGAAGTAAAACAGACACAACCAACACCCCCGGGAAAACGGGATGCGTTGATTGCACAAAATTTGAAACCAGCTAAAAACACCAGACCCAACCACGGGGTGGCGGATCCGGCACAATCAACCAATTCAATACAATAAATTGGTATCAACAAACTTGGCACACTATTGAGTTCTCAAACAACAGACACACCCGGCACCACCACAACCTCAGCCGTGGATCGCTCCGGAGCAACTTTTCAAACTTACCCGCATCCATGAAGCTTTGCAAATCAGCGTTTCCGCGATATCCGGCTCCATAAAAGGGATCCCCGCCCGAAATCAGCGCGCACAATGTGCGAACCATTTTCCAGGCCGTTTAGAAGGGGGTCGGTCGCTATCTTTCCGCTTCAGCGGCGGCGACTCGAACTACTTTACACACCAACCCGACCCGGAACAAATCGGCCCCCAAGCGGGCCGGATCCCCGGAAATGCGGGTTAAAACGGGGCGCCGGGCCCAAAAGCGGGCCGCCGGCGTCGGAAGTTGGGAGTGTGGGCTCCGTCACCGCCATGCCCGCCGGGGGAATCCCGGCCTAAACGCAAGAAAGGCCGGCACCAGAGGTGCCGGCCTTTCTTCAAGCCACTGGATTCAGCGTTGCTGAATTACCAGGAAGACTTCGTGATGCCCGGGAGCTCACCGCGGTGAGCCATGTCGCGGAAGCGAACACGGGAGATACCGAACTTCTGGAACGTACCGCGGGGGCGGCCGTCGATGATGTCGCGGTTACGCAGGCGGACCGGCGAGGCGTTGCGGGGAAGCTTCTGCAGGCCGAGGCGTGCGGCTTCGCGTACTTCGTCGGTTGAGTTGGGGTCAACCAGAGCCTTCTTCAGTTCGAGGCGCTTTGCAGCGTAACGCTCGACGATGACTTTACGCTGTTCGTTCTTAGCGATCATTGACTTCTTAGCCATGTGTTTAGCGCTCCTCTCGGAATTCGACGTGCTGGCGGATTTTGGGATCGTACTTCCGCAGGACCATGCGGTCCGGGTCGTTACGACGGTTCTTGCGCGTCACGTAGGTGTAACCCGTGCCCGCGGTCGACTTGAGCTTGATGATCGGACGTACGTCCTTGTCCTTTGCCACTAGAGCTTCACTCCTCGTGCCAGGATGGCGGCGACGACTACGTCGATGCCGCGTACGTCGATGGTCTTGATGCCACGTGCAGAGACCTGCAGGGTGACATTACGGCGCAGGGACGGAACCCAGTAGCGCTTCTTCTGGATGTTCGGGTCGAACCGGCGCTTGTTGCGGCGGTGCGAGTGCGAAATGCTGTGTCCAAAGCCCGGCTCGGCTCCGGTCACCTGGCAGTGTGCTGCCATGACGACTCTCCTCATGAAATGAAATGAAACGGCTGGCGGAGTTCCCGCATAACCGTGCGATAGGCAGCGTCCGCATCCAGCCCCAGGTGCGTCCCACAGTGGTCGGCAACCGGCTGAACCGGTTGCAGTCTCCACTGCGGCGAAGATAATGGGTCACGGGCACCGGGAGGCGGAAACCTTGTGGGAAGCCGCCGCGGAGTGCCGGGATGCTGGGCGAATACAGGAGTGCACGCAACTTGAGCCCCTAACTACCGGCCACCGGAAGTGCCTGATTTCGCAGACCTTTTTCGCCAACCGGAGCAATTGCACACGCTCCGCGCCACCTAGCGCCTACCAAGTCTACGAGCTTGGCGAATTAAAGACCAATCCAGACCTTGAGGGTGTATAAGCGGCGGGTGCCGTGCCGGGCTGGTTAGTGGCCCGCCTCGGGCAGGGAAGCCGTCGCGGGGAGCGCGTTCGACGCCGCCACGCGGGAGTACCACAGGCCACTCGCTTTGGGGACGCGTCGCTGCGTTTCGTAGTCCACCCGGACCAGTCCGAAGCGCTGGTGGTAGCCGAACGCCCACTCGAAGTTGTCCAGCAGCGACCAGGCGAAATATCCGCGGACGTCTACGCCATCCGCCAGCGCCGCATGGAGGGTCCGCAGGTGCTCGTCGAAGAAGGCGAGCCGCGCCTGGTCATCAACGAAGCCTGCGGCGTCCGGTACGTCCTCGAAGGCAGCGCCGTTTTCCGTGATGTAGATCGGAATTCCGGCCGGGCCGGTGTATTCGCGCTGCAACCGGTTCAGCAGCCGGCGCAGGCCCTCGGGCTGCACCTCCCATCCCATCCCGGTGACGGGGAGGCCGCGCGGTACCTGCCGGACGCCGTCGGCCGCGACCAACGGCGACACCGGGCCCTGCGCGGGGGGCGGCTGGGGATCCGTGGTGAACGCGTCACCGTGGTAATAGTTGACGCCCAGCACGTCGACGGGCGCCGAAATGACAGCGAGGTCACCCGGCCGGACGACGTCGGCCATGCCCAGATGGGCCACGTCGGCGAGCACGTCGGCGGGGTACTCGCCCCGGAAGAGCGGGTCCAGGAAAAGCCGGTTGGACTGGCCGTCGACCCTCCGGGCCGCGTCCACGTCCCCTTCCTTGGCCGGATCGGCCGGATCGGCCACCGTCAGGTTCAAGGTGATGCCGAGGGTCGCCGCCGGATCGCGCCGGCGGAGCTCCCGGACGGCCAGGCCGTGGCCCAGCAGCAGGTGGTGGACCGCCGCGAGCGCCGCGGCCGGGTCCCGCCGTCCCGGAGCGTGGATGCCCGCGGCGTAACCCAGGAAGGCGGAGACCCAGGGTTCGTTGAGCGTGGTCCAGATGCGGACCCGGTCGCCGAGTGCCTCGTGCATCACCGCGGCGTATGCGGCGAACCGTTCTGCCGTCTCCCGCGCCGCCCAGCCGCCCTGGTCCTCCAGGGCCTGCGGCAGGTCCCAGTGGTACAGGGTGACCCAGGGCGTAATTCCGGCGGCGAGCAGTTGGTCGACCAGCCGCGAGTAGAACGCGATGCCCTCGGGATTCGGCGTCATGCCGTCGGGCATGCAGCGCGCCCAGGAGGTGGAGAACCGGTAGGCGGCCAGGTTCAGGTCCTTCATCAGCCCGACGTCCTCGGCCGAGCGGTGGTAGTGGTCGCAGGCGACGTCGCCGTTCTGGGCATCCGCGACGGCCCCCGGCACCCGGCAGAAGACATCCCAGATGGACTCCCCCCGGCCTCCCTCCCGGGCGGCGCCTTCGATCTGGTAGGCGGCGGTGGCAGCTCCCCACAGGAAGCCGGCCGGGAAGGTGAGGGGGCTGCGGTTCATCCTGTTGCTCCTGACGTCGTGGTGAGGGCGGAATGCTAGGGGCGGGTGAGCCGAGGATAACGCGCCGTCAGGCCGTCGCCGGAGGACTTGCCGGTGACCCGGCGCATCACCCACGGCCCGGCGAATTCGCGCACCCAGCGGGCGTTCGCCCGGATCGCCTCCGAGCGGCTGAGTTCCGGAACCGGAGTCATCGGCGGGACGTCGATCGAGTGGTTGTGCTCCAGCACGGTGAGGACGCGCTTGGCCATGTTGGCGTGGCCGGCGGCGGACATGTGCATGCGGTCGGTGGCCCACATGCCCCAGTCGTAGTATTCGCTGAACCGCCAGTAGTCCACCAGCAGGGCGTCATGGTCCCCGGCGATGCCGCGGACGAGTTCGTTGTAGATGGCGGTGCGGCCGCGCATGGTCCCGAAGACCTTGGAGCCGCGGGCGTCGAAGCCGGTGAACATCACCACGGTGGCGCCGGTGGCCTTCAGCTTGCGGATGCCGGCGTCGTATTCCACCAGCAGGTCATCGATGTCGATCTTGGGACGGAGGATGTCGTTCGCGCCGGCGTAGACGGTCACCAGGGTGGGGTTGAGCGCGACGGCGGCGTCCACCTGCTCGGCCATGATCTGGCGGAGCTTGCGTCCGCGGATGGCGAGGTTGGCGTAGCCGAAGCCCGGGTCGGCCGCGCCGAGCTGCTCGGCGACGCGGTCCGCCCAGCCCCGCACCCCGTTGGGGCGGGCCGGGTCGTCGTCGCCCACGCCTTCCGTGAAGGAATCTCCAAGTGCAACATAGCGGGCGGTGAAATCCATGGACCCAGTCTGCCATCTGTTGCTGAGAGCAACCAAGGGGTGGCGCTAGGCGGGGGGAAGCGTGCTCTCGCGCAGGATCCAGTGGCCGGCGTCGAGCCGGGACACGATCTTCTCGCCGATGCGGGCCAGGTCCGCGACGTCATCCGGATCGAGTGCGTCAAGGAACAGCGCACGGACCGCCTCCACGTGCGCGGGGGCCAGGTCGACGATGGTGGCCATGCCGGCGTCGGTGAGGTGGGCGGTGGTGACGCGGGCGTCGCCGGGGTGCGGCCGCCGTTCCAGCCACCCGCGGTTCTGGAGTTTGGTCACCACGTGCGAGAGCCGGGACAGCGAGGCGCTGGTGCGTGCCGCGAGTTCACTCATGGGCAGGTACCGCCCCTCCGCCTCCGAGAGCATGGCGAGGACGTTGTAGTCGAACAGCGAGAGTTTCCCGGCCGCGTGCAGCTGCGTGTCCAGCGCGGCGGGCAGCAGCGTGTTGATGCTCAGCTGGGCAAGCCAGGCACGGCGTTCGTCGGCGTTGAGCCAGCGCGGTTCGGTCATGGCTCCATTCTAGGAGAATTGATGCTTGACGGTTCAACTTCGGGCGTGTGAGTGCGGCCGGGTTCCCCGCCTGCCGGCCCCGCTCAGACGGTAGGCTGGCGCTATGTACGTAGTCTCCCTGACCTACAAGGTCCCCGAAGAGATCGTTGACTTCCACCTCCCGGCGCACGTGGCCTGGCTGCAGGACGCCTTCGACCGCGGAGTCTTCATGGTCGCAGGCCGCAAGATCCCGCGCACCGGGGGTCTCCTGCTCTCCAACGCGGACCGCGCCGACCTGGATGCCGCGCTGGCCAAGGACCCGTTCTATGTCAACGGCGTGGCGGACTTCGACGTCGAGGAGTTCCACGCCAGCCGCGTCGCCCCGGGGTACGAGAACCTGCTGGACAGCTGACTCAGCCGGGCAGCAGCTTCTTCAGCCCGCCCTTGCGCGGGACTTTCACCGGTTCCGGCCAGCGCGGGCTGAGCCGGTCTCCCAGCGTGACGCCGCGCAGCTTGCGGCCAAAGAGGGGAAGCACCCAGTCGTGCACCCAGCGGCGCTGCCGCCGTTCCCAGTCCCGGAGGCCGAGCCGGGCCGGCGGCTCCCATTCCTTGGGGCTGATGTTGTGCGGCACGCCGAGATGGTCCAGCACCTGCGCGGCGAGGTACTTGTGCCCGGCCTTGGACATGTGCAGCCGGTCCGCGTCCCACATCCGGGGGTCGTGGAAGGCCTCGAAGCACCAGTAGTCCACGAGCACCGCGCCGTACCAGTCAGCCAGTTCCCGGACACGCCGGTTGTACAGGGTGTTGCGCCGCTTCAGCGGTTCGAGCAGTACCGAGACTTTGACGTCGAACCCCGTGAACAGCACCACCGTGGCACCGCTGGCCGCGAGCTTCGCGACAAGGTATTCATAGTCATCCATCAGGTCTTCGATGTCCGTGCCGAAGTCCAGGATGTCGTTCCCGCCGGCATAGAGGGTGACCAGGGTCGGCTCCATGGCGAGGGCCGGCTCCAGCTGCTCGGCGATGATGTGGCGCAGCCGCTTGCTCCGGATGGCGAGGTTGGCGTATTCCCACCCCGGCTCCGCCTTCGCCAGCTTCTCGGCGACCCGGTCCGCCCAACCGCGGACCCCGTTGGGCAGCCTGTTGCTGCGGTCCCCCACCCCCTCGGTGAAGGAGTCCCCCAGGGCAACGAAGACCCGCCGCCCGTCCGGGCCCGGGGACAGAAGGTTCTCAGCCATACCGTCACGCTAAACCCGCCGGACGACGCCGGGGTTAACGCCCGGGGCACAAAAAGCGACCCGCCCCCATGCTGCTACGGGACCACAACAACTGAGCCGCCCAACAGGCCGTTGCCGGACGGAAGCCGGGCAGGAACTGCGGGAGCAGCGGTTGCGGCCAAAAGCCCGGCAGAACCGCGGGAGCGTATGGGAGCAAACCATCAAGCCTGCAGGAGCGTCGCCTAGAGCTCGGCCTTCCCCTGCCGCCAGTACCCCATAAACGCGACCTGCTTCCGGTCAATCCCCACGTCCCGCACCAAATACCGGCGCATCTCCTTGACCACCCCCGCTTCACCGGCTATCCAGGCGTAGAACGGCATCGCCCCGGCGGGTTTGTCCGGGTTCCTGCTGGCGCTGATGGCCGCGGCGTCCATCCGGGCCGGAGTCTCCCACAGAATGTCGCGGTCCACGTTGACGTCCTCGGGCTCGGGGCCGGCGGTCGGCTCAGGGGACGAGCGGAGCCCCACCCAGCCCGGGAGCGTGACGGCGGCCCGGACGGCCTCCTGCAGCAGTTCGCCGTGCGGACGCGACCGGTCGATAGCCGCACCACGCGCCAGCCAGGTGATCTCGATGTCGGCGGCTGTAGTGATGCCTTGGAAGTCGCCGGCTTCCGGGACCTCGAGGATGGCGTGCCCGCTCACGTACGACGGCAGGCTCTCGAGGATGGCGCTGATGGCGGGCACGGCTGTCTCGTCTCCGGCGAGGAGGACCCGCTGGGCCAGACCCGGACGCCATTCGATGCCGGAGTAGGTTCCGGCCGTGGTGCAGTGCGCGGCACGGTTGTTGGGTCCGATCAGGGTCAGGGTGTCGCCCGGTTTGGCGTTGAGGGCCCAGTTGGCCGCGGGGCCGCCCTGGCCGGCGTCGTCAAAGTGGAGCACAAAGTCGACGTCGAGTTCCGGGTAGACGGCGTCGAGGCGTTCCTGGCGCACGGTGTAGGTGCGCATGGAGCCGCGGGTCTGCGGATCCATGGTCAGCCATTCGCGGTACCAGCCGGTCTGTTCCATCCGGAACTCCGGCAACGGCAGCGCGGTGCCGTCCGCGGCCAGCGACGGGATCATGAGTTTGATGCGCAGGTCCAGGGTGCTGCCGCTGACGCCGAAGTCCCGCAACGGATAGCCGCCGAAGGTGACCCGCCGGAAGTTGGGGCCGAGCTGCTGGACCGCCGTGACCTGGACCTCGAAGGCCAGGGTCATGGGTTCGGTGGCGGGCGGGGTCCTGAGGGCCGCCGGGGCATGGTCTCTTGCGGGGTTCTTGGCAGTCATGGGACCAGCTCCAGGGCTGTGGTTTGTGGGGAATCGGAGTGGTGGCGGCCCAGCGGGATGATCAGGGGCGCGCCGGACACCGGGTCGGGGAGTACCCGGGACTCCAGGCCGAACACGTCGCGGACCATTTCCTCGGTGACCACGGTCCGGGCAGTTCCTTCGGCGACGATCCGTCCGCTCTTCATGGCGATGATGTGGTCCGCGTAGCGCGCCGCGAGGTTGAGGTCGTGCAGCACGATCGCCACGGTTGTGCCGCGCTGCCGGTTGAGGTCCGTGATGAGGTCCAGGATTTCCACCTGGTGGGTGAGGTCAAGGTAGGTGGTGGGCTCATCCAGCAGCAGCGTTTCGGTTTCCTGGGCCAGGGCCATCGCGATCCACACACGCTGCCGCTGCCCGCCGGAGAGTTCGTCCACGTTCCGCCCGGAAAGTTCCAGCGTGCCGGTGGCGGCCATGGCCTGCTGCACCGCGCGTTCGTCCTGCGCCGGGCCGCCTGCCGGCCGGGGCCGGAAGAATCCCTGATGCGGGTAACGGCCGCGGCCCACGAGGTCCCGGACGGTGATGCCGTCCGGGGCCGTGGGATGCTGCGGAAGCAGGCCCAGGGTGCGGGCCACCTCCCGGGCTGGACGGCTGTGGATGTCCCGGCCGTCCAGGGTGACGGTGCCGGCCGCGGGCTTGAGCAGCCGGGCGAGGCCCCGGAGCAGGGTGGATTTGCCGCAGGCGTTGGCGCCGACAATCATGGTCACCTTGCCCTCGGGGATCTCCGCGCTGAGGCCCTCGACCACGGTCCGCTGATCGTATTTCAGCGTCAGGGCGGAGGTATGGAGGGTTGCCATCTCAGGCGTCCTTTCGGTTGGAGGTGACGAGCAGCCAGAGCAGGAACGGGGCACCGAGGGCACCGGTGATGACACCGACTGGCAGGACCGTGCCGTCGAGCAGCAAGGGCGCGATATTGGCAGCGACGTAGTCCGCGCCCAGGACGATCAGGACGCCGGTCAGGGCCGACGCCGGCAGGCTCGCCTTGCGGACGAGCCGGCGCGCGATCGGCCCGGCGAGGAACGCGACGAACGCTACGGGCCCGGCAGCCGCAGTCGCAGCTGCAGCGAGGCCGACGGCGGTGATCACTACCGCCAGCCGGGCCGCACCCACCCGGACGCCGAGGCCAGCGGCGGCGTCGTTGCCCAGTTCGAGGATGCGCAGCGGTCCGGCGAGGAGCGCGACGGCGGGAACCAGCACGAGCAGTGCGATCCCGAGGACTCCGGCCCGGTCCCAGTTCGCGGAGTTGAGCGAGCCGTTGAGCCATACCAGGACGTCGGCGGCGGTGCGGATGTCCGTCCTGGTCAGCAGGAAGCTGACCACGGCGTGGAGTGCCGCGGCGATGCCCACGCCTGCCAGGATCAGCCTGCTGCCGGCCGCATCGCCCCGCTGTCCGCCGGACCCGAACGATCCGCCGCGGGAGATGGCGGAGATGAGGGTGGCCACACCCAGCGCGCCGGCGAAGGCGGCTCCCGAAACCGCGGCCCCGGTGGCGCCGAAGACTACGATCGCCGTCACCGCCGCCGCGCTGGCCCCGTAGCTGATGCCAATCACGTCTGGGCTGGCCAGGGGGTTGCGGAGCATGGTCTGGAACAGCGCGCCGGACAGCCCGAACGCGGCGCCGATCAGCGTGCCCACGATGGCGCGGGGCAGCTTGTGCTCCATCACGATGAAGCTGGCACCGGGAATCTTCTCCCCGCCGGTGAGGTGTGCGCCCAGGATCCGGAAAAAGTCGGGGATGGTGACGGTGTAGCTGCCCAGGAGCACGCTCGCGGCGAAGAGCGCCACGACGGCGAGGGCCAGACCGGCCGTCCGGTTGAACACAGTCCGGTTGAGCACGGTCCGGGAGACGACCTTCCCGCGAGTTGGCAGATAACGCCAATGTTTGCGCGAATCATTACCGCGAAGTACCAACTCGGCGGTGGTTTCCGCCCGGGTCTCGGGGGCGGTTCTCATAGCCCGACCCCCTTGCCGCGCCGGACCAGCCAGACGAACACCGGGGCGCCGATGAGCGCGGTCATGATCCCGGCGGGGACTTCGCCCGGAAGCAGGATGACGCGGCCGATCACGTCGGAGGCCAGCAGCAGGGCAGGGGCCAGGACCAGCGACAACGGTAGGATCCAGCGGTAGTCGGGACCGGTCAGGAAGCGAACGGCGTGCGGAATGATGAGGCCCACGAAGCCGATCGGCCCGGCCAGCGCCGTGGCTGATCCGCAGAGCAGGACGATGCCCAGGGCGGTGATTCCGCGGACCAGCCCCACCCGCTGGCCCAGGCCGCGCGCGATGTCGTCTCCGAGGGCGAGGTTGTTGAGGATCCGGCCCGCGGCGAGCACAATCGCGGCTCCCAGCAGCAGGAACGGCAGGGCCGGGAGGATCACGGCCCAGTCGCGGCCGGCGATCCCGCCGACCTGCCAGAATCGAAATCGGTCCAGGGTGTCCAGGCTGGACACCAGGATGACGTTCATCAGTGAAAAGAGCCCGGCGCTCAGGGCCGCGCCCGCGAGGGCGAGCTTCACCGGCGTGGCACCGTCGCTGCCGAGCGACGCGACCAGGTAGACCAGCACGGCGGCGGCCGCGGCGCCGAGGAACGCGAACCAGATGTATCCGCTCAGCGAGGCCACGCCGAAGACGTAGATTCCGGTGACGACTGCCAGCGCGGCGCCGGCGTTGATGCCGATGATGCCCGGGTCCGCGAGGGGATTGCGGGCAACGCCCTGCATGGCCGCCCCGGAGAGCCCGAGGGCGCCGCCGGCGAGCAGGCCCAGGACGGTACGCGGGATGCGGGCGTGGACCACGGCGTGGTCACCGTTGGCGGGATCGCACTGCGTCAGCGCCTGCCAGACGGTTTCCAGGGACAGGTCCCGGGCGCCGATGGCGAGCGACGCCGCGGTTACCAGCGCCAGTCCGACGACGGCGGCCAGCAGCCAGAGCGCGCGGGGACCCCGGGCGGAGGCGCCCGGTGCCGTGGCAATCGCCGGTGCGGGCCGGGCGGCCGCGGGGGCCGCCGTCGTCGTAAGTGGGCTCATGGTCCGGTGGCTACTTCGCTGCCTTGTCCGCGGCCGCAGCGAGGTTCGGCAGGAAGGTGTCCAAGGACCACGGCAGGCTCAGCGGCGAGGAAGCTGAGATGGACAGCGTCAGCGTGTTGTCTGTATCCGCCACGAGCGCGCCGTTCTTGACCGCTGGGATCTGCGCCATGAGCGGGTCGGCCTTGACGGCATCGGCTGCAGCCGCGTCGGCAACCCACGTCACGAAGATGTCCGAGTCGAGTTCGTTGGCCTTCTCCGCAGACCACGGGATGAAGAACTCCTTGGATCCCTTGGAGTTCTGGTCCACCACGGAAGCCTGGGTCATGCCAATGGAGCTCAGGAACCGGGGGCGGTTGTCATTGGCCGTGTACAGGCTGATCTTCTCGGTGGCTGCAGGATCCAGGTTGCCGTAGATGAAGGTCTTGCCGGCCAACTGCGGGTACTTCGCTGCCTTGTCCTGGATGGTGGCCTCGGTGTCGGCGACCAGCTTGGCGGCTTCGGCTTCCTTGCCGAGAGCCTTGCCGATGATGGTGGTGGAATCCTGCCAGGAGGTTCCGTAGGCCACCTCGGGGTGGGCCACGACGGGGGCGATTTCGGTGAGCTTCTTGTAGTCCTCCTCGGTCAGGCCCGAGTAAGCGCCGAGGATGATGTCCGGGTTGAGCTTGGCGATTTCGGTGAAGTTGACGCCGTCGGCCTCGGAGAATTGCGCGGGGGCCTTGTCGGAGCCGAACCCGGCGCCGAGCTTTCGAGGGCGGCGTCCTTCCAGGGGGTGGAACCCTTTTCATTGCCGCCCCATTCGTTCTTCGGGACGCCTATCGGCACCACGCCGAGGGCAATCGCCACATCGTCATTGACCCAAGAAACGGTGACGACGCGCTTCGGCTGCTCCTTAACGGTGGTCTCGCCGAACGCGTGCTTGATGGTAACCGGGAAGGACGGTGCCGGCCGACTCGGCTGGGGGCATCTGCCACGGTCGAGCTCGCCGGGCCGGTGGAGCACGCGGTCAGGGAAAGCGCGACGGCGGCCAGGACAGCAGTTGCCTTGCCCATGGCGCGGAGGAAGCGGCGTCTGGGCACGTCGGGGCTCGGGGTGGGGAGAGGCATGAGATTCCTTAGGTAAACGATGCGAACCTAAGTAAGGGTAGCCTATCCTTCACAGAATTAAGCAAACCTTTCGTGACGTAATTGCCCTAGGCGGCGGTTTTGGGGCTGTGTAAACGTCAAACGGGTCACCGATAGCCCACCCGGCCGGGGGTTTTGGGCTGTGGGTGACCCCGTTGAGGTCAGTAGGTGATGCTCAAGAGGAGCGCCTTGAGGGACTGCCCCTCCGCGCCCGTCAGCCACGCCATGGCGGCACTGTCGGTCGCGAAGGGCTGCTCGATGAACTTCACCTCGGCCACCAGGACCCCCTCGCCGACGCGGATGATCCCGTCGAGCGCGGACCCCTGGCCCGGCTGGGGTGCACCGGCGGTCAGGTGCATTCGGTACGACGGCTTGCCGTCCATCCGGTCCACATAGAAGGAGTAGTGGGCGGCCGGGGACGCCTGCTGCCGGAGGCCCGGGACGGGCGCGGACTCGAACACGGTCCGGTTCACCCGGTAACCCACCCCGTCGGCGAACTTCCCGGAGTAGATGGTGGCCTGCGGGGTTCCGCCGGCGTCGAAGACGGTCGCGGTCGCCGACGTCGCTGGCTTTCGTTCTCCCTCGAAGAGCTCCACCCGCCAGCCCGCGGGGTACTCGAAGGACAGCCGGCCGTCCGGGAACGTATAGGTCTTCGCTTCGGCCGGGGCGGGGGCCGACGACGACGGCGCGGCGCCGGCCGGCGTGGTCGGCCCGGATGCCGGACTGGCGTCCGGACTGGAGGTCCCCGGCGCGGGGGCGGTACTCGTCGGACCGGAAGGGGCAGCGGCGGCCGGCGGCGGTGTGCCGCCGGAACCGGCTGCAGCGCAGCCGCCTACGGCCAGGACGGCGGCGGCGAGGGCAGTCACAGCGGGAGCGCGGTGTGCAGGGCGCATAGTTATGCCTTTCACGAAGACGCCCTCAAGCTCTGCAGGGGTGGTGCGGTTCGGGTCCGTCGCGAGGCGAGTCTTCCGCGACGGCCCTGGTGGAGCGCGGGCGAAGGGATGATGCTCTAAACAGTGGCACCCACCCCGGGATTCCCACCAGAGCCGCACGTATAAATCCACCGATTTGTTATACAGCGGCGGACACTCCGGCCGGTCAGCGCAGGACGATGTCCACCGGGTTCGCCTCGGACCGCCATTGCCCCTCGGCGCCGGGCGCCGGGGCGATGACCGGGGCCGTGAGGACACCGGAGCGGTTGGTGCGCTTGTCCCGGAGGATCTCGGTGACCGAGCCGAGGTGCCGGGACAGGTCGATGACGTTTTCCGGCGCGGCCAGCAGGAGCTGGAAGCCAAACTCGTGCAGCGCCTTGATGCCGGCGCCGGCAAATTCCTCCGACGCCAGCACGAAGGCCTCATCCATCATCACGGTGCCATAGGTGGTGAAGCCCTGCTCGGCGATGCCCAGCTGGTAGCTCAGCGCCGCGGCCATGATGAATGCGGTGAAGCGCTGCCGCTCGCCGCCGGACATCGAGCCGGTGTCCGCATGCATGAACACCTCGGTCCGCTTGCCGCCGCCCTTCGCCGCTTTGGAACCTGGACCCTGCACTTCCCGGTGCTCCTTGCACTGGATGAAGAGGTGGCCGCGGACGTCCAGCACCTCGGCACGCCAGCGCCGGTCTTCGGGAGTCTGCGAGCCAAGCCGCTTCACGAGCGTTTCGAGGGACTTGTAGCGGGTGGTGAGCTCGGCGTCGTCGTCGGAATCCGTGCCCCCGGCCGGTGCGGCACCCTTCCCGGCCCGGGCGTGCCGGACCTTGAGCGCGTTCTGGATGGCGTCCTTGAACTGCTTCGCGGTGGCCGGCAGGGTCTGCTTGATGTCGAGCTCCAGGAAGCTGCCTTCGTGGAAGTTCACCTCGGAGAGGATCCCGTTCAGCGGCAGGATCCGGCTCGTAATGGAGCGGCGTTCCTCGTCCAGCAGGTGGAGCAGGGTACTGAAGGACTCGTGGGTGCGCTGGTTGAAGAACTGCCGGAACTCGGCCTCCTGCGCGGGCAGCCCGTCGCTGACAATCGCGTGGTAGCGGGACTCGAACTCCCCCGCGGCCCCGATCGACGTGCCGTGGTCCGCGGAGATGCCCGTGCCCCATTCGCGGACGAAACCCTCGAAAATGCGGGTGAGCCGCTCCGAGGTGGCCTGGCCCCGCGATTCGGCCGCGTGCAGTTCGGCCAGCAGCCGGGTGCGGACCTGGTTGGCGAGGTTGTCCAGCTCGTGCATTTCGAGCACCTCGCCGAAGTCCGTGAAGTAGGGCTCCAGGGCCGCGACGGCGGATTCCGACGGCGGCGACTGCGCCAGGCGCGCCCGCGCGGCGTCCAGCAGGGAAACCGCCGTGGTCAGTTGCGAGTCGAGGGCCTTGTACTCGCTTTGGAGCACGGCGGCGGCCTCGGTGCTGGACTGGTGCTTCTGCCGGGCCGCCTCGATGTTGGCGCGCAGCGGCTCGAGATCGGCCTGCGCGGCCAGGGCATCCCGGAGCCGCTGCTCAATCCGGGCGAGTTCGTCGGCCGCGACCGCGGCCGACACCTGCTCCCAGGGCCGGTGGTCGTCGGCCACCCGGCGCAGGGCCTCGAGCTGCCGGCTCATCCCCTGGTGCGACTCTTCCCGGCTCTGGGCGAGTTCGGCAGCCTTGGCCAGTTCCTGCTGCAGGTCCTCGACCTGCGCGGCGACGAGCTCCAGCTTGGCGGCGTTGTCGAAGCCGAGGACGTAGTCCTGCCGGGAGGTGAACCGGTCGTCCTTTTCCACCGTGTGGCGGTTGCGTTTGACCACACCGCCCAGGCTCAGGCCCTTGTCCAGCCGGGCCAGCTCGTCCGGATCCTCCACACAGGGGTAGGCGAAGTCGAGGGCGATCCGCTCCCGGATCCACCCGCCCGCCTCGCCGGCCGGCCCGGCGGTGAGGATGTCCAGTTTGGTCAGCAGGTCGCCGTCGGCGGCGTCCTCCACGGCCAGGGCCCCGCCGGCGAGCGGCTTCGAAACGTCCACCGCGCGCAGCGCGCCGCGGACCGGGTGGTCGTTGAGGTAGCGGGTGACGGCGGCGAAGTGCTCTCCCGGCACCAGCAGCGTGGTGGCGAGGCTGCGCAGCGCGCGCTCCGCGGCGGGCCGCCACTGCTCCTGGCCCTCGGCGAGATCGATCAGTTCGCCGCCGAAGGGCATCTGCTCCTCCGGTACGCCGGTGGCCGCCGCGATTGCGCTGCGGTTTTCGATGCTCGACGGCGGCAGCAGGGACTTGCGCGTCTTAAGCGAGACGAGTTCCTGCTGGGCCGCGGCGAGCTCCCGTTTCCTGGTTGCGTGGCCGTCGAACGCCTCGAAGCGCAGTTCCTTGAGCGCCTCCGCGTCGTCCTTGAGCTCGGCCGAGCGGGCGGCCGCATGCTCGTGCGCCTGCTCCCACCCGGCGGCGGTCCATTCCAGCTCGAGGCCGGCGTCGGCCAGCGCCTTGCGGGCGGATTCCTCGACCTGCTGGCGGAGTTTGAGGCCCACCCTGGCGTTCTCCAGCGACTGTTCGATCGCGGAGATCGCGTTGCCGCCCTGGTTGTTGTAGTCCGCCTCGAGCTGGCGCAGTTCCTTGGCCAGTCCGTCGCGGACCCCGCGTTCGGCGCCGAGTTCCTTGGCTTTCGCCTGGGCCAGTGCCTTGAAGCGTTCCAGCGTCTTCTCGTGCACGGTGACGGCCAGCTGCTGTTTGTAGGCCTCGAATTCACCGCCTGAGAGGTCCCGCAGCCGGTTCGCGTCCAGCAGGGACTGGGCATACTCCTTGTTCAGTCCGGGAACGGGAGCCAGCTGGTCGCGCTGCTGCCGGACGTCCTCGAGCCGCTGCCGGATGGACATCAGGTTGCTGAATTCTTCGACGACGTCGTCCGCGGCGGCCAGCGTGGCGGGCGCATCCAGAACCTGGTCACGGAAGAAGGTGTTGACGCTGCCGCCGAGGCCCTTGCCTGCCTGGATGACGCGCAGCAGCGGCAGGGCCTGGTCCGAGTTGATCCCCAGCAGGCGCCGGAACCGCTCGGCGAAGGCCTTGTGGACGTCGAAGACCTGGGCGTCGGGGAAAATCGCGTCCAGCGCGGACTTGGTAAAGCGCTTCTCCGCGATGCCCTCGATGGCTGTGAGGTCCAGCGGCTTGTTGTCGATCAGGTAGTACCGTCCGACGCTGGACTCGGTGCCGTTTTTGGGCAGGTCGAACAGCGCCGACACGGTCACCCGGGTGCCCGCGGCGTTGTCGAAGGTCAGCGCTACGGCGGACCAGGTCGCCCCGGGGCGCTGGAACGCACTGGCCGAGCCCTCGCCGACGGCCTTGTCCCCCACCTTGCCGCGCATGTACGTGAACGTGGTCCGCTTGTCCTCGACGGCGCCCCCGGCACGCTGGGCGGCGGCCTCGTTGGAACGCGGCCGGGCATCGAAGACCCGCAGCATCGCGTCGAACAGCGTGGACTTCCCGACGCCGGAGTTGCCGGTCAGCAGCGTGCCGTTGCGGTCAACGTGCATGGTGTGGGCGCCATGGAAGGTACCCCAGTTGACCACCTGGACCAGGGCGAGGCGCATCTGGCCGGGGTTGGTGAGCTCGCCCATGGGCAGCATGGTTGCGATGCTCACTTGGCTTCCTCCGCTTCGTTGTGTGGTCGCCTTGCGCGGCCCCACCGGCGACATGCTCTGCATGCTCGCTCGTTCCTCGCTTAGACGCATGCTGCCGCATGTCCCCGGCGCTGCCGCTGCTGTCAGTCACGGAATCGTCGTCGTCGCCTTCTGCCTCACCCACCTGATCTGCCGCGTCGCCGTCGAGGTCCAGGAGGGGTTCGGTGCCGGCGGGGTCGGTGGCGGCGGCTATGAGGGCTTCGATTTGGGCCGGGATGTCGCCGATGTTTTCGAAGGGGAGGGCCAGCGGGAGGGCGTTGGAGATGGTGTAGACCTCGTCCAGGCCGGTGGTGAGCAGGAGTTGGCGGGCCAGGAGCTTGGTGATGGCGCGGTTGACGACGTCGGCGTCGCGCAGCGCGTCCTGCTGGCCGGCGGGCTGGTAGTGCGCCACGAGATCGGCGATTTCCTCGCGGGTGATCGTGGGGTCGGTCTGGGCGGTGACGTGCCGGTCCAGGAGCAGCCGCAGGCGCAGCAGCACGATGGTTTCGACCCGGCTCAGGGCCCGCTGCTGGCGCAGGATGCTGGAGCGGGTGCTGCCGCCGATCGCCTCGGGGTCCACGGGGCGCAGCACGGCCACCTTGCGTTCGTGGTCCAGCTGCAGGGTCAGGAAGAGCTCGGAGAGGCGGCTGCGCAGGATCAGCTGGTTGTCCAGCAGGGTGGTCCAGAGTTTTTCGTCCCGGCCGCCGTCGATGTACGGGCCTTTGAGGAGCTTCACGAGCGCCTGGCGGACCTTCATCGGGAGCACGCCGGTGTCGCCCGGGAAAAGCGCGGCGCCGTCGACGAAGGTGTCGCGCGGGGTGAGCGTGAAGGGCTCGCTGCGGACATGGTCGCCCTGCGTTGTCCGCCGTCTCGGGCACGGACTGCACGTCCGTCGTCGTTGTCTCTTCGGTCATTTCAATCCTTCTTGAGCGTGACGACGGGCAGGTACGCGGTGCGTGTGGAGCCGTCGATCTGTTCGAAGTCCAGCGGCTCCCAGGCACCGCGGTCGAAACCGGCGCCCTGGTGCAGCGCATGTCCGAGCAGGGCCCGGATGGAGTTGATGTGGCGTTCCGTATCCGGCAGCTGCTCCCAGGCCTCGGCCAGGGTGGACGCCCCGGCGACGGCGGTGCGGATGGCCTCGGGACTGGCCTTGCCGGTCCGCGGCGAGCGCACCCGGTCGGAATCGCTGAAGGCGATCGGGTCCGCCAGCTTCGGCGGCGCGGCGAACTCGTCGGGGTCGAAGAGCTTGACCATGGCCAGGGACTCGAAGCCGGCGTTGTAGAGCACCGGGCCGCGGACCAGGCCGGGGCGTTCGCGTTCGTAGGGCAGCGAGCGGATCGCCTGCTCGGCCTCGCGCAGGACCTTGCGGAGCCGGACGGACTGGCGGTAGTCGTCGCTCTGGACGTAGGTGTTGAGGCTTTCGCTGAGCTTGCCGTAGATCCGCTGGATCTGGCTGTGCTGGCTGCGCAGCTCCGCCACCAGGTTCTTCAGCGTCTCGCGTTCGTCCTGGCTGAGCTCGTCGGCGAACTGCCGGCTGAGCACCTCCCCGATCGCCGAGCGGAAGCGGAGCTGCTGCTGCGGGTCCTCCAGGAACGCGGTGAAGGACCGGAACGTCCTGCCCTCCGGGCTCTGCCGCAGACGCTTGTCTGCCTCCAGCACCTGCGCCATGGTGGCGCCCTTGCTGAGGGATTCCTCGATGATCTGGTTCCGGAGCTCGCCCACCAGCTCCTCGATCCGGTCACGCATCTTCTTGTAGTCCGCGGGCAGGCTCGCGGCGAGGTCCAGGATGTTGCCGGCCGCCTCGACGGCCTCCTCGTCGTCGAGCAGCCCGTCGAACTCGCCGGAGCTGATCTCCTCGATCAGCTGGCGGCGTTCGCCGATCTCCTCTTCGAGGGACTCCAGCCGGGCGCTCTGGTCCGGATTGGTCTCGTTGGCGAGCTTCTCCACGTCGCCCAGCAGCGTGCCGAGCCGCGATCCGTTGAGCGTGGACCGTTCACTGGAGAGGCTGTCCAGGAAGGCCAGGACGCGGGCCGCGGGCTCGGTGACCTCGTAAACGATCTGGCCGGACTGGTTCCGCCGGGTCAGGAAATTCTTGCGGGTCCACTCGTCGCCGAACGTCTTTCCGTTGGCGGAGCCGCCCAGCCCGGGATCCTGGCGGCGGAGCTGCTCGAGGAAGGCGTCGACGTCGGCGTGGAACTGCTCCAGCGGCAGCTGCGGCCGGGTGCGGGTGAAGGACGCCTGCAGCACCGCAATCACCCACGGCGCCGAGCGCGTCAGCGCCCACGCTGGCCCCTTGGTGAGGAGTTCGAGATCCCGGAGCCGGGCGCTGATGGCGTCGGCGGAGGACACGGCGGAACGGGACACGCATTCTCCAATCACTGCCGCGGGGTGGGTCCGGCAGTGGAACGATGAAAACTGCCAACTACAAGGTTAACGCAGGGTCTGGCGAAAAAACCGTTGAACCCATGGCGCAGCGGGAGCACACTGGGAGTACCACGTGGGAGGAGACCGTCATGCGGACCAAGACTGCATGGATCATAGGAGCGGCATCGACGGCGGTGGTCCTGGGCGGCGCCACGGTGGCCGTCGCCGCGGACGACCTGCTGGGCCCGAACAACCCGATACCCGGAGTGCGAATCGCCCCGCAACCGGACGACGACACGCACGACAATGATGCCGACGACGCCGGGCTCGCCCCGCTAAGCGGCGCGGACCGGGACAAGGCCGCGAGCGCCGCCCTGGCCAGGGTCGGCCAAGGCAACGTCGCGGAAGTGGAACGGGAAAACGACGGCAGCACGGCGTACGAGGTGAAGGTGCGCCTCGACGACGGCAGGTCGGTGGAGGTCCACCTCGGTGCGGACTTCCAGGTCCTGGCCCAGGACGCCGCCGAACTGGACGACTGACGCCCCCGCCGCGACGCACCGCGACGGCGCCGCAGCGGGTACCGGCCGGTTACGCATGTTGCTGGTGTGGTTTTCGCGACCGCTCCGTGACCTACGCCCGGGTAGCATTTCGATCCCGTATCAAGAGCTCCCGACGCGCCCCGCGACTCTGGCTGGGCACCCTGCCGGCACCCTACGCTCGGGCTACTGATTCAGCCCAGGCGTAGGTGCAGGAGGAAGAATGCAGTTCGATCTAAGCGCGGTGGAAACGAGCACCATGGTGTTCGTCGGGACGCTGGTTTTCGCCCTCCTCATTACCCTTTTCATCATGGCAGCGGCGTTCGTGGCACTGGCACTGCTCGGCGCCGGCCGGCTGGCCTGGTTCGTTGCGGCCAGCATCCTGCTCGGGGTGGTCCACGGCCTCAACGATGCCTGGGAACGGCTGGTCCGCCATGCCGCCACAGTGGAGCTGCCGGCCGATTTCCCCGGCGAACTGGTAGGGCAGTCCTCCCCTAGTACCGGCACCTACCCGCGGGTAGTATTGCGGGACAGCTGAAGGGTCCTCCACCCGCGGCGGATCCAGGGCTCGAGCCGGCCAACCCGGTTAGAGGAGATGCCCCGTGAGCTCCGCCGTCGACAACCCCGCCACCGAAGATCCAGCCACCGACAGCCCGGCCGCCGAGGTGCCGGTCGCGTCGCAGAAGATCGGGCCCGAGGCCACCGCCGCCGACGCCCGGGCCATCACCGAAGCCGCCCGTGAAGCCAGCTGGGACCGTCCCAGCTTCGCCAAGGGCCTTTACCTGGGCAGCTTCGACCTCAGCCTCGTCCACCCCTGGCCGCAGGCACCGGCGGACGACGTCGAACGGGGCGAAGCGTTCATGGAGCGCCTCACCGCGTACTGCCGGACGATGTCCGGCCGCACGATCGAGCGCGACGCCAGGATCCCGGACGAATACCTCTCCGGGCTGGCCGGCCTCGGCGTCTTCGGCATGAAGATCCCCCGCGAGTACGGCGGCCTGGGCCTGTCACTGGTGTACTACGGCCGGGCACTGGCCCTGCTGGGCTCGGTGCACCCCAGCCTCGGGGCCCTGCTCTCCGCCCACCAGTCGATCGGCGTTCCGGAGCCGGTCAAGGTGTTCGGCACGCCGGAACAGAAGCGCGAGTACCTGCCGCGCTGCGCCTCCGGCGCCGTGACCGCGTTCCTGCTCACCGAGCCCGACGTCGGCAGCGACCCGGCCCGGATGGGCAGCACCGCCGTCCCCTCCGACGACGGCGGGTCCTATCTCCTGGACGGTGTGAAGCTCTGGACCACCAACGGCGTGATCGCCGAACTCGTCGTGGTGATGGCGCTCGTCCCCGCGCACACCGACGCTGACGGTACCGAACACAAGGGCGGGATCAGCGCCTTCGTCGTGGAAATGGACTCCCCCGGCATCACCGTGGAGAACCGCAACGCCTTTATGGGCCTGCGCGGCATCGAGAACGGCGTTACCCGTTTCCACCAGGTCCGGGTGCCGGCCGCCAACCGGCTGGGCCGCGAGGGCCAGGGCCTGAAGATCGCGCTCACCACCCTCAACACCGGCCGGCTCTCCATCCCGGCGCTCTGTGTCGCCTCCGGCCGCTGGAGCCTGAAGATCGCCCGCGAATGGTCCAATGCCCGCACCCAGTGGGGCCGCCCGGTGGGCCAGCACGAGGCGGTGGGCAAGAAGATCGCGTTCATCGCCGCGAGCGCCTTCGCCCTGGACGCCGTGTTCGAGCTGTCCGCCGAACTGGCCGACGCCGGGCAAAAGGACGTCAGGATCGAAGCCGCCCTCGCCAAGCTCTGGTCCACCGAGATCAGCTGCCGGATCGCCGACGAACTCGTGCAGATCCGCGGCGGGCGCGGCTTCGAAACGGCGGACTCGCTGGAGGCCCGCGGCGAGCGGGCCGTCCCGGCCGAACAGCAGCTGCGGGACCTGCGGATCAACCGGATCTTTGAGGGTTCCTCGGAAATCATGCGGCTCCTCATCGCCCGCGAAGCCGTGGACGCCCACCTGGCCGCCGCGGGTGCCCTGGCCTCGGAGGACGCCAGCCTGTCCGACAAGGCGAAGGCCGCCGTCGGCGCGTCCGGTTTCTACGCCCGGTGGCTGCCGAAGCTGGTGGCCGGGACCGGCATGGATCCGCGCTCCTACGGCGACTTCGGCCGGCTCGGCAGGCACCTGCGCTTCGTGGAACGGGCATCGCGGCGGCTGGCGCGGCAGACCTTCT
Organism: uncultured Actinomycetota bacterium; assembly: GCA_963698285.1. Taxonomy (GTDB): domain Bacteria; phylum Actinomycetota; class Actinomycetes; order Actinomycetales; family Micrococcaceae; genus Arthrobacter. The sequence continues at coordinate 28,876 of CAVOQF010000026.1, forward strand.
ACGGCATGGGCCGCTGGCAGGCGAAGCTCGAGCACAAGCAGGCCTTCCTGGGCCGGATCGTGGACATCGGCGCCGAGCTGTTCGCGATGGCGGCGTGCTGCTCTCGGGCGGAGATGCTGCTGCGGACCTCCCCCGACCGGGGCGCCTCCGCCTACGAGCTCGCGGACGCCTACTGCGAGCAGGCGCGGGTCCGGGTCGAGGAGTATTTCGACCAGCTCTGGCGCAACACCGACGACGGCGACCGCGCCCTGGCGCGCGCGGTGCTCGCCGGTGACTACTCGTGGCTCGAGGCCGGCGTGCTGGACCAGTCCGAAGGCACCGGGCCCTGGATTGCGGATGCCAGCCCGCGCGCCTCGGCGACGGAGAACCTGCACCGAAAGTACCGCTGACGTGGGGCGATGCCCGGCCGGCACGCCAGCCGGCTAGATAGTAAGCATCCTTGCTATTCGGGCTGCTGCCGTGGTTAGGTGGAGGCAAGACCTGATGACGGTCGAAGCATTGCAGTGCCCGGCCCAAACCATGAGGCCGGGTCAATCAATGAAAGCGAGCAGCCATCATGAGCAGCACAGCAGGCCCCGAAGACCGCATGCCCCGCCGCGCACGCGAGGAGGACGGCACCCTGGACCGGGAGGCCCGGATCCACGACGCGCGCCAGGACGGCGTGACCGCGGACCGGCCGACCGTAGCCGACGAGCGGGCGGAGCACCGCGCCGCCGAGTCACGCGCCGAAAACCGTGCGGACGTCCGTGCCGACGAGCGCGCGGAACACCGCGCCGAGGCCCGCGCGAAAACCGGGCCGAGCGTGCCAACGACACCCGCGCCTTCCCCGCCGCACCCCTCGCCGGCGCCGCCGGCGGTTCTGCCGCCGGCGCTGCTGCCGGCACCGCTGCCAGCCGTGACAACCGGGTGATTCACGGGACCCGCGACGACCGCGACCGCCTCACCCACTGACCATGACCATGACCATGACACCGTCGTGGAAGAGGTGCCCACCCGCGAGACGGTGGTGGCCCGCGAGAAGGAGCAGTTCGGCGGCATCAAGGTCGGGTCCGCGTTCTTCGGCTGGCTTGCCGCCACCGGCATGGCCGTACTGCTGACCGCCCTGGTGGCCGCCGCCGGCACCGCCGTCGGCCTCGCCACCAACACGAACGTCAATGACGCCGTGAACCAGGCCTCGAACAACCAAAGCGTGGGGATCGCCGGCATCATCACGCTGCTCGTGGTCCTCTTCGTGTCCTACTACTGCGGCGGCTACGTGGCGGGCCGGATGGCCCGGTTCAACGGCGCCCGGCAGGGACTGATGGTGTGGGTATGGGCCCTGATCGCGGCGATTGTCGTCGCCATCCTGGCCATGACCGCCGGCCAGCAGTACAACGTCCTGGCCAACCTGAACAGCTTCCCCCGCATCCCCGTCAACGAAGGCGACCTCACCACCACCAGCATTGTTGCCGCCGTCGTCGTGGCCGTGGTTGCCCTCATCGGCGCCATGCTGGGCGGCCTGGCCGGCATGCGCTTCCACCGCAAGGTGGACCGTGCGGGCTTCACCCCGGTGGAGACCGTCGAGGAACGCTAGGCGAGCGTGAGCGCGTCGAGGTAGTACCAGCGGCGGTCCTCGCGCAGGAACCGGCTCGTTTCGTGGTGGACCCCGGGTTCGCCGTCGTGCCGGAAATAGGCCTTGAACTCGACGGTGCCCTCCGCGTCCAGCGGGCCGCCGCGGCCCGTGGAGACGATGTCCAGGCGCCGCCACTGCATGGCCGGATCCAGCTCCAGCCCGGCGGGCCGGGTGTCCGGATGCCAGGTGCGCAGCAGGTAGCCGGCGTCGAGCACCACGAACGCGCTGTAGCGGGACCGCATGAGTTGCTCCGCGGTCGGTGCCTCCGCTTCGCCGCGGTGGTACCGGCCGCAGCAGTCTGCGTACTGCTCGCCGGACAGGCACGGGCAATTGCCTTGGTACGGGGTGCCGCGGCGCTCGGCACCGGCGGGCGTGTCGTGCGTCAAAATGGTCCTTCCGGCGGGCCGGACGGGTCCGGCATGGGGTGCCTCCGACTATAGCCGCCGGCCGAAGGTATCAGCTTGGACACATCCTGCCGGGCAGGGCCGTTCCCCGCGTGTCCGTCCCAGATAATCCGTATGGTTAAGAAGGGTTGCTGCCCGGCGAGAGCCATGCGGCACGGACCCCGCGGCAGGTGGATAGGAGAGGCGAAGTGGAAGACCCGACAGCGATCGCCATGAACCTGACCTTTTTCGGCACCCTCCTTGTTGGCCTCGTTATGTTCGTCGGCGTCTTCCTTGCGTTCGTCATCACCTTGCTCCTCGCCGGGCTTGGCCGGCTGCTCGCCACGGGCGTCAGCGCCCTGTTCCGCGGCCGGCAGCCCACCCCCGGGACGGCCGCCCCGATCGCCGGGGCCGGGACCGAACGCGGCGCCGAACAGCACGGCTCCGTCGGGCCCGCGAAAGCGCCCAGGCCGGCGAAAACACCCCGGCCGGCCCGCAAGGAACCGCAGCTCTCCCCCGAATGGGCTGCCGCCGTCGCGCGCGCCGATGCCCGCGCCAGCGCCCGGGCCAAGGCGGAAGCCGCGCCGGAGATCAGGGTTTCGGTCCGCGAGCTGCCCAGCCCGAAGGCTCCGGTGCGCGAGATCAAGGAAGTCGGGCCGCTCGTCGAGTCCGCGACGGACCGGAACGGCGCCCCCGCCGCGGCGCCCCGCGCCTTCACGAAGCCCCCGGTCCCCGCCAAATCCCCGGTCCTGGACACCGGATCGCTCACTACGCTCCAGCACCGGCCGCCGCAGCAGGGCCAGCAGCCGGACCGGCAGCGCAAGGCTGGCTGAGCCCTTACCCCCCGCGGGCATCTGGGCTACGTTGGAACCCATGGAATTCAGATACCTCGGGCACAGCGGCTTCAAGATTTCGGAAATCACCTTCGGCAACTGGCTCACGCACGGGTCGCAGGTGGAGAACGACGTCGCCACCCAGTGCGTGCGGGCAGCACTCGACGCCGGGATCAGCACCTTCGACACGGCCGACGTCTACGCCAACACCGCGGCGGAGACGGTCCTCGGCGAGGCCCTGAAGGACGAACGGCGAGAGTCGCTGGAGATCTTTACCAAGGTCTTCGGCCCCACCGGTCCCAAGGGCCACAACGATCTTGGGCTTTCCCGCAAGCACATCATGGAATCCATCAACGGTTCCCTGAGCCGGTTGCAGACGGACTATGTGGACCTCTACCAGGCACACCGCTATGACTACGAGACGCCGCTGGAGGAGACCATGCAGGCCTTCGCCGACATTGTGCGGCAGGGCAAGGCGCTGTACATCGGCGTCAGCGAGTGGACGGCCAACCAGATCCGCGACGGCCATGCCCTCGCCAAGGACCTTGGTTTCCAGCTCATCTCCAACCAGCCGCAGTACTCCATGCTGTGGCGGGTCATCGAGGCCGAGGTGGTGCCGACGTCGGAGGAGCTCGGCCTGTCCCAAATCGTTTGGTCCCCCATGGCCCAGGGTGTGCTCAGCGGCAAGTACCACCCCGGCAGGCCCGCTCCCGAGGGCAGCCGCGCCACCGACGCCAAGGGCGGTGCCCGGATGATCGAGCGCTGGATGTCCGACGAAGTCCTCACCGGAGTGCAGCAGCTCAAACCGATCGCCCAGGAGGCCGGGCTGACCATGGCCCAGCTGAGCATTGCCTGGGTCCTGCAGAACAAGAACGTGGCGTCGGCGATCATGGGCGCGTCCCGGCCGGAGCAGATTGCCGGCAACGTGGCCGCGGCCGGCGTGAAACTGGACCCCGTCATCATGGACAAGATCGACGCCGCCATCGGGTCCCTCGCCGAGCGCGACCCGGCGCAGACCAAGTCGCCGGCCTCCCGCGAGGCGTAGACCAGGGGGACACTGCCTGGCGCAGTTCCTGGCCGAGGCGCACAGCGTCCAGCAGGAGGCGTCGGGCGGGCCAGTATTGACGGCTTCCGGGGCGCGGCGTAGACCTGAATACGGTGACACCGGTCCAAAACCGGGCTGGTCCGGAACAGAATCGCAGTCCCATGCCCAAGCAAATGTCCAAGCACACCTCACCCGTCATGGCCCGGCGCCGGCAGACGCAGCAACTGGCGGCGCATCCCGGCGAGCCCAGCCACGGACCGCTCACGGCGGAAGAACTCCAGCTCGCGGTGCGGAACCATTCGATGCCGCTCGAGGCCCTCCGGAACGACGTGACACCGCCCGGACTGCACTACCTGCTGGACCACTTCGACATCCCGGCCGTCGACGGCGACAGCTGGCACCTGCGGATCGGCGGGGCCGTGCAGCGGTCGCTGGAACTGAACCTCCGGGCGTTGCGCCGGGCGCCGAGCATCAGTGTCCCGGTCACCCTGGAATGCGCCGGCAACGGCCGCGCGATGCTGAAGCCGCGGCCGCTGAGCCAGCCCTGGATGCTGGAGGGCGTCGGCACTGCCGTCTGGACCGGGGTGCCCCTGGCCTACCTGCTTACCCAGGCCGGCGTGGACGAGGACGCCGTCGAGGTGGTGTTCACCGGGGCCGACGCCGGGGTCCAGGGCGGGGTCCGCCAGCGGTTCGCCCGGAGCCTGCCGATCAGCGAGGCGCTGCGGCCCGACGTCGTGCTGGCGTACCGGATGAACGGTGCCGAACTGCCGCCGCAGCACGGCTACCCGCTGCGGCTCGTGGTCCCCGGCTGGTACGGGATGGCGAGCGTGAAGTGGCTCGCCTCGATCAAGGTGCTGACCAAGCCCTTTGACGGTTTCCAGCAGGCCGTCGCCTACCGGTACCAGCAGGATGCGGACGACGCCGGCACTCCGGTCACCTGGATCAGGGTCCGTTCGCTCATGGTCCCGCCGGGCGTCCCCGATTTCTTCACCCGGCAGAGGTTCCTGCCCGCGGGCCCGGTGATGCTGACCGGGCGGGCCTGGTCCGGCCACGGCGCGGTGCAGCGGGTCGAGGTGGGCATCGACGGCAAGTGGGCACCCGCCCAGCTGGAACACCCCGCGGCGCCGTTCGCCTGGTCCGCCTGGTCGATGCCGTGGGTGGCGGATGCCGGCCAGCACGAGCTGTCCTGCCGGGCCACGGACGCCGGCGGCGCCACCCAGCCGCTCGAGCCGGTGTGGAACTACCAGGGCCTGGGCAACAACGTGGTGCAGCGGATCAAGGTCACCGTGGAATAGGCGGGGTCGGGGGCGGCGTCAGTAGTCCACGATTGCGCCGCTGGAGATGTTGATGGTGGCGTCCGTGATGGCGCCGGCCTTGTCCGAGGCGATGAAGCTCGCCACGTTGCCGACGTCCACCAGGGTGGCCGTGCGGTTCAGGTGCGCGGACTTGGCGATCTCCACCACGATCTCCTCCCGCCCCTCCACCTGCCACGGAATAGTCTCGATGATGCCGCCGCTCACCATGGTGACGACCCGCACGCCGTACCTTCCCAGCTCCAGCGCCCACTGCCGCCGCAGCCCCTCCATTGCATCCAGGGCCACCTTGAACCCGCCGAGGCCGGCCATGGTCTGCGGGCCGGACCCGCCGAACATCAGCACGACGCCGGACTTCTGCTTGAGCATGTGGCCCGCCGCGGCCCTGGTGGTCAGGAAGTGGGTGCGAGTGGCCAGGGTGATCGGCTGGGTGAAGTCGTTGACGTCGATTTCCATCAGGGGCTGCTGGATGTCGCCGAAGGAAATGGCATTGAAGGAAATGTCGATCCGCTTGGTCTTTTTGGCCACGGAATCCACGAAGGCATCCACCTGTTCCTCGTCCAGGGCGTCGACGACGGCGACTTCCGCCTTTCCGCCTTCCTCCCTGATGTCCCGGGCGACCTTCTCCAGCCTGGGCTCGGTGCGGCCGGCGAGATAGACGGTGGCGCCCTCGGCGGCGAAGGACCGTGCCACGGCTCCGCCGATCGCTCCGCCGGCGCCGTAGATCAGTGCGGTCTTGCCCTGCAGTAGGCCGCCGGTCGGCACTTGGTTTGTCAGCATCAGTCCCTGCCTCCCGCCCCGGAGTGGTGAATTCCCTCAACTATGTTCTCGCCGGGGTCCGGTGGCAAGGGGCAGGTGACAAGGGGCAGGGGCGGGCTTCCTGGCCGGGTCAGGGGCGCGGCGGAGTGTCGGGCCCTGACGGCGGTCCTGCTTGCGGCCCCGTCCCGGGTCCCGGCGGCCGGGGACTGTCCGGCCCGCCGCGCCCCTCGTGCACCTCCGGCGGAACGGACGCGGAGGGGCCGCCGATGCCATAGAAACCCGGCGGCTGGGCAGACTGGCCGGGCTGGGCAGGCTGGCCGCCCGGCTGGCCTTCGGCGGGGACCGCCTGCCCGTAGGCGGGTGGAGCCGACGGCCCGGCCCCAAGCGGCTGCAGGTCGCCCGGATCGGTCGGACCCATGTCCAGATGGAAGGGCGGGTACTCGTCCCGCATGAGGGCCACGTAGGTGATGACCCGGTAGATCCAGCGGTTAAGGCCCATGAGCAGGTCGAACAGGCCGCGCCAGTACTGGCCGGTGAACAGCAGGATGACGCCCGCAATCAGGACCAGGAGCCCGATCAGCGAAATGCCGGCGTTCTGCCGGACCCATTCGCCGTCCGCCCAGTAACCCTCGGCGCCGCCCCAGCCGCGCATGGTCCCCGTAAGGACACCGACGATCAGCAGATGCGGGATGGCCAGCAGCCAGGACTTCACCAGCACCAGCCCGTGGGAGAGCTTCTCCGGATAGTCGACGTCGAAGTCCGCCGGGTAGCCGGTGCGGGCCAGCGTGAACGGCGGGTACTGATCCGTGCCGAGGGCCGAGTAGGAGTAGAAGGCCACCCGCCAGCTCCAGCGGATGACGCCGACGTTGAAGTTGAACAGCGAGCGCGGGTAGCGGCCGGTGAAAAGGATCGCGAACCCGGCCACGATCGTGGTGACGACAAAGGCGAACCACAGGAAGAACAGCACGATGTAGTGCGGGATGGCCAGGAACCACTTAACCAGCCACAACCAGCGGGACAAGTGCGGGTCCAGATAGCCGCTGAGCCGCGCCGGATAGACGTAGCCGCCCGGCGGCGCGCCGCCCGCAGGCGGCGCTGCGTACGCGGCGCCCGCGTACGGTGCTCCCGCAGCGGGTACTGCGTATGGTCCTCCCGGGCGCGGTTGCTGCCCGGGTCCCGGCCCGGGTCCGTGCGGCGGGCCGCCGCGGCCCAGCCCGGCCGCCCCGGCCACAATCAGCGGGACGCCGACGGCCAGCAGCACAATGCCGCCGATCAACAACCCGAGGAAGACCGGCCAGAGCAGGTCCGAGCGTGCCCCGCCACGGAGGTCGACGGAGACCGGGCTGCTCGCATCGGCGTTCATGATCACCACGGCCCAGTTACCGGGCCGCAGATCCCATTTGAGTTCCTGGCTGCCGGGGCCCGAGGCCGACGCCGTCCAGAACGTCTGGTCGGCGGGCCGGGCCGGCGGCTTGGTGCCGGCCACGTCCCGGTATTCTGCCCGGAAGGGCGAGAACCGGACCTCGGTGAGTTCGGAGTGCCTGACGTCGGTCAGGTACCTCGCCACGTCCGCCTGCGGCGCGATGCCGATGAAGACCTGCTTCGCGGAGTCGGCCGCGGAGCCGCGCAGCAACACGCTGCCGGCGATCACGGCCGGGTCGACGCCGGTGGGCCCGGCGTCGGTCATGACATCCAGCCGCGGCGACGTGAGGGCGTAGGAGTCCGCCGTGTAGCGCTCCGACGGTGTGGTGAAGTAACCGCCGTCGCGCTGCTGATAGTTGGCCCAGCCGGTGAATCCGGCCCCGGCCAGGAGTCCCAGGCCCAGCAACGCGGCAAGCGTGCCGAGCACCAGCATGACAATCCGGCCCGGTTTCATGGCCGGTCCAACGCCTCCAGCAGTGACTTGCCCCATCGTTCCGCCTTCTCGATTTCGCCGGGACGCAACGGCCCCTCGCTGCCCTGGACGTAGAACGGCATGGGCTCGGAAATGATGTCGGCGCCGTTATCCCGGAGTGCATGCGCCATCTTCTTGGCCGCGTCCCCGTGGATGAACATCCTGACGCGGGTGTCGAAGGCGGCCGCCTTGACCCCCTGGAGGTGGCCGTCCCCGAGGGTCGAGAGCAGCTCGGTGATCTTCGGCGTCGGACGCCAGCCATTGATGGGGCTGCCGAGGACCAGTAGGTCTCCCGCCGCGAGGTCCTCGGGCCGGAAATCGGCGACTGGAACAGGGGTGGCCTGCAGTTCGCCGAGCGAGCCGGCGACGGCCTCCGCCACGGACCGGGTGTTGCCAAACGCTGAGTCGTAGACGACGTGGGCCCTCATGCGGTGATCACCACTTTCAGGGCCTTCGTTTCCGCGGCCCGGGCAAAGGTGTCATAGGCGTCCAGAAACTGGTCGAACGTGAAGTGGTGGGTGGCGAATTTCTCGGCCGGAACCTTCTTTTGGGCGACCAGTTTCAGCAGCATCGGGGTGGTGTTGGCATTGACCAGGCCCATGCTGATGTTGATGTTCTGGATCCAGAGGTTTTCCACATGCAGTTCCACGGACTTGCCGTGCACCCCCACGTTGGCCACATTGCCGCCCGGCCGGACGATGTCGGTGCACATGGTGAAGGTGGCCGGGATGCCAACGGCCTCGATGGCCACATCCACCCCCTGCCCGTCGGTCAGGGCCAGGACCTGGTCCTTCCAGTCGGCGTCGCCGGAGAGCACGACGTCGGTGGCGCCGAATTCGCGGGATTTTTCCAGCCGGTTCGCATCGAGGTCGACGGCGATGATGGTCGCGGCGCCATAGAGCCCCGCGGTGGCGATGGCGGCAAGGCCCACCGGGCCGGCGCCGATCACGGCCACGGTGTCGCCGGGCTTGACCCGGCCGTACTGCACGCCGATTTCAAACCCGGTGGGCAGGATGTCGGAGAGCATCACGGCCTGCTCGTCGCTCACTCCCGCCGGCAGCAGGTGCAGCGAGTTTTCGGCGTACGGGACGCGGACGTATTCGGCCTGCGTGCCGTCGATCAGGTGGCCGAAGACCCAGCCGATCCCGGATTGCCCCTCCTCGCCCATGCAGTGCGAGTAGAGGCCGGTCTTGCAGTTGCCGCAGTGTCCGCACGATTTGATGCAGGAAATAATGACGCGGTCCCCCACCTTGAGCCCGGTCACGGAGGACCCCGTCTCGGTGATGGTGCCCACGCCCTCGTGGCCGAGGATCCGCCCCTTGGTCACGGCGGGTACGTCGCCCTTGAGGATGTGAAGGTCCGTGCCGCAGATGGTGGTGGTGTCCACCTTGACGATCACGTCCGATGGATGCTGGATCTTCGGGTCAGGGACGTCCGTCCAGGACTTCTGGCCCGGGCCGCCGTACACGAGGGCTTTCATGCAAGCTCCTTGGTTCTGAGGATGACCGGCGGATCGACGATCCGCAGGCGGCACGGGGTGACCGAGGTGTCGATGCCGGAGGAGACGATGGACTGGCGGGCGTGCTCGCGGAGTTCCTCGAAAGCCGCCGCGGTGACCCGGGCATGGGCCAGGTCCACGACGATCTCGTAGCCCGCCAGTTTGGAGGTCACGCGGCGGCAGACGACGTAGAGGGCGCGGATATTGGCGGTCGTGACGACGCCCCGAACTTCCACGCGCGCGGACTCCTCCGCGGCGTCGATCCGGATGACGACTTTGATCCGCGGATCGCCGTGGGACGGATGCGCGTGGTAGGCCCGGGCCCGGCTGGCGTGGTTCAGGTGGCGCAGCGGGCTCATGTGGCCTCAGAGCTCCCGATGCCAGGGGCCATTGCGGTTGTTGGACGGTCTAATACGATGGAAAATTCGATACTCATAATGGCCGGTCTCCTGCCTTTCCTGCCCAAGCCGGAAAGTGCAATTGCCATTTCCTCACCCCAGGTTCTAGCGAGACCGATACAGCATGCGAAGCGGTTCTTCCCCCAACTGCCATGCAGGAACCGCCCCAACTCCAGAATGACCTCGCTGCCGTTTCGGGGCAAGGGGGCGAAGGTCCCTTGCGCACCGGGCAGCGCGGCCGAGATGGGAGCCGTGTTGGAGCAGTGGCCAGTGTGGTCCGGATTGCTGCCGTGCCGATGCGCCCCTAGCCTTGTCCCTATGCCGAAAACCGCCTCCCACGCTGCCCGGCCGGATCTCGTTCTCGCGTCGGTCCGGCAACCGGGCGAAAAGACGCTTTGTGACATTTTCATTACAGACGGCATGGTTGCGCAGATTGTGCCGGCGGGTTCGCCTGCAGGTTCGCCGGCGGGTTTCCAGCGGGGCGGTCCAGGGGTGGTGGACCTCGACGGGCGCTTCGTGATTCCGGGGCTGTGGGATGAGCATGTCCACATGACCCAATGGGCCCTGGCCGCCGGCCGGATCGACCTGTCCGGCGCCGCCTCGGCGCGGGAGGCTGCCGCCGTCGTGCATTCCCGGCTGGCGGGTTCGGCCCCGGCGGAACCCGGCGGGCGGACGCTCGTGGGGGTCGGGTTCCGGGACGCCGTCTGGGCGGACCTGCCCAGCCTCGAACTGCTCGACGGCGCGACGGCCGGTGTGCCGACGGCGCTGATCAGCCACGACCTGCACTGCGTATGGCTCAACAGCGCGGCGGCCGCGCGTTACGGGGTGGCCGTGGGCGCGGACGGGCTGCTCCGCGAGGATCCGGCCTTTGAACTGACCCGCGAGCTGGGGCGCCTGCCCGACGACGCGGTCGACGCGATGGTCCGCGACGCCGGGCGGGCGGCCGCGGCCCGCGGGATCGTGGGGATTGTCGACTTCGAGATGGTCTGGAACCGGGATACCTGGCTGCGCCGGATCGCGGCGGGCTTCGATTCCCTCCGGGTGGACGCCGGGGTCTATCCGCAGGACCTGGCCCGCGCCATCGGGGACGGCATGCGGACCGGACAGCCGGTTCCCGGCGGCGGCGGACTGTTGCGGGTGGGTCCGCTGAAGGTGCTGATCGACGGTTCGCTGAACACGCGCACGGCGTACTGCGTGGACCCGTACCCGCACGGCGGCCGCGGCCTGCTCACGGTCGGCGAGCCGGAACTGCTGGAGTTGCTGGTCAAGGCCCGCGGAGCCGGGTTCGTCCCGGCGGTGCACGCGATCGGCGACGGCGCCAACGAGGTGGCGCTGAACGCCTTCGCGGCGGCCGGGATTGGCGGCCGGATTGAGCATGCCCAGTTTGTCCGGCAGCAGGACTTTGCGCGGTTCGGCGAACTGGGCATCACCGCCAGCGTGCAGCCCGCCCACGCGCTCGATGACCGCGACGCGGCCGATTCCAACTGGGCCGGCCGAACGGAGCGGGCGTTCCCGCTGCGGTCCCTGCTCGACGCCGGGGCCACGCTGGCGCTCGGCTCCGACGCGCCGGTGGCGCCGCTGGAACCGTGGACGGCGATGTCCGCCGCCACCACCCGGGCCCGGCAGGACGGGCGGGAGGCCTGGCGGGAGCCGTGGCACCCGGAGCAGGCCCTCACCCGGCAGGAGGCGCTGGCGGCGTCCTCGCGCGGGCGGCGCCGGATCAGCGCGGGCGACCCGGCCGACGTCGTCGTGCTCGACGCCGACCCGCTGGCCGTTTCCGACGCCGAATTCGCCGCGATGCCGGTAGCCGCGACGCTCGTGGCGGGGCGGTTCACGCACCGGGACGGGGAGTAGCCGGCGGCTCCTAGGACCCTTTGACCCGCGCCTGGACCAGGTTGGCGTAGGGCAGGCGGCCGTATTCCTCGACGAACGCGGCGTGGTAGCCGGCTTCGGCCGCGGCGAGCTGCTCAACGGGCAGCTCTTTCCACGCGATGACCAGCCTGTTGGCGGCGGCGAGCTGCCAGATCAGCCGGCCGTCCCAGTGGCCCGGCGGCTTGCCCCGGCCGAAGTCCACGAACTCCTGGATCTGCCGGCGCAGCCCGCGGTTGCCCTTGCTCCCGGGACCGGCTTTGCCCACGTAGAGGACGTCGGCGCCGTCGACCCATTCGGCGTCGAGCGCTTCCGGCTTCAGGGTGGGGTCCTTTTTCTTGAAGATGCCCGCCGTGCTTTTGGCGAGGAACTGGGGGCTGGGCGGTGCCGTTCGGGGCGTTGTCCTCCGGCCGCAGCACCGCGAAGATGCCGGGTTTCTGCGGGATCCGGTTGATGTCCAGGTCCGCGATCGGCCGGAACCCGGTGAACCCGTCCCGCTTCAATGACTGTCTGTTGATCGGCATGGGTTCCTTGGGTGGGAGCACTTCTCTAGAGCTTACGGATACGCCGGTTCTGCGGCCGCTTTAATTGTCACAGGTGCCCAATAGTCTGTTTCCATGGACGGCAAGCAAGGGCCCGAAGTGGCTCCGACGGACAGGCGTGACGGTCACGGACCTGGGCTTGATCCTGGCCGAAATCCCCGCCCCGGCCAGCGACGCCGCACTCATCGACGAAACACGCGAGCTGGAGGACCTGAAGTCCGCCCTGGCCGCCCGGCAGGCCCGGAATGCCGTCGCTTTCGACCTGTCCCAGCGCCGCGAACAGGCCCGTGCCGGGATGCCGGCCGAGCAGCTCGGCACCGGCGTTGCCGCCCAGATCGCCCTCGCCCGGCGCGAATCCCCCGCTCGGGGCGGCCGGCTCCTGGGCCTGGCCAAGGCGCTCGTCACCGAGATGCCGCACGCCCTCGCCGCCTTGGAAACCGGCCAGCTCAACGAATGGCGCGCCACCCTGCTGGTCCGCGAGACCGCCGGCCTGTCCGCCGCCGACCGGGCCGCCGTGGACGAAGAACTCGCCCCCGACGCCGGGACGTTCGACGGCGCCGGGGACCGCGCCATCATCGCCGCGGCAAGGGCGGCCGCCTACCGCCGCGACCCGCGGTCGGTCACCGAGCGCGCCGGCGCACGCCGCCACCGAGCGGCACGTCAGCCTCCGCCCGGCCCCGGACACCATGTGCTACCTGACAGCTCTGCTGCCCGTCTCGGAGGGCGTCGCCGTGCACGCCGCGCTCACCCGGCACGCCGACGCCGCCCGCGCCGCCGGGGACACCCGCAGCCGCGACCAGCTAAAGGCCGACGCCCTGGTCGAACGCACCACCGGAAAGGCCGGCGGGATCAGCGGGGATCGAAATCCAGCTCGTCATGACCGACCGCACCCTCTTCCAGGGCGACAGCGAACCCGCCCGGCTCCCCGGCTACGGCATCGTCCCCGCCGGCTGGGCCCGGACGCTGGCCGGCCCGGACCTGGAGCAGCGCGTGGACGTCTGGCTCCGCCGCCTCTACACCGCGCCCGGCACCGGCGAACTCGTCGCCATGGACTCCCGCGCCCGGCTCTTCCCGCCCGGACACCGCCGGTTCCTCCAGGCCCGGGACGACACCTGCCGGACCCCATACTGCGACGCCCCCATCCGCCACCTGGACCACATCGTCCCCTGGCACAACGGCGGCACCACCAGCCTCAGCAACGGCGCCGGACTCTGCGAAGCCTGCAACCACACCAAGGAAGCCCCCGGCTGGAGCGCCCAGCCCCGCCCCGGACCCCGGCACACCCTCCAACTCACGACGCCGACCGGCCACAGCTACCACTCCACCGCCCCGCCGCTGCCGGGAACGGGGTATCAGTCGACGGCGACACCCCGCCAGCGGCACGAACTCCGGCACATCGCCAAGGTGCTGAGGTTCGGCGGGTCAGGTCGAGCGGCGTAGCCGAGACCTGGGACTATCAGCCGTCCGCGGCCGGCCGAGAACTCGGGGAGCCTCGATAGGTTCATTGCCGGGGCACAGGAAGCCGGAAGGTGAGAGCCGATTTCTCTTCCCGGAATCATCATCGTGATGAACCGGCGGGCTACCAGGCTGTGCCTGTGGGAACTATGTGGTGGAAATCCATGGCGGATTTTGAACGAGACCTGAAGTCGGCAGACAACGATCGACTTGAAGCCATGCGCCAATGGGCAAGTGACCATGGCAGGTTCTCAGGCCGATGCGCCATCGGCCGCTGAGGCGCGACATCCTTAGGCGAGGCGGAATTTCGAGACCTGATGTCGGGCAGGCTGCCGGGCAGGAGTTGAAGCCATGCGCCGATGGGCGAGCTTTGACGACATGAAGTCTGGCCGATGCAACCGGAGCCGGGGCGCGTCAACCTATGGCGAGGCGGAACTGCGCGACTCAATCGCGGGTGGTACTGCGCGGGCAGGAGCTGGCCCTAGCCAAGCGGCGCCACGCTACGACAACAGAGCCCGGCATCAACCGAATCCAGCGCTTCAATCTCGGGAGGTACTGCGGGACGGATTGACTCTAGAAACGTCTCCACCCATTCGCGCCCGTCCAAGGTCCGTCGCCCTTAAACACAGGACCTGCAGGTACCTTCGCGATCTCGCTATGAGACGGCTCGGACATTTTCATGTCCTGAACAGCCCGGCTTAATCAAGTGGTTACCTGCAGGCGCTTTAAGCGTACGCCCGGCCCGGGCGCCGTGGCTAGGGGTCCGGCGCCTCTTCCGCGACGCCCGGAAACGCGCCCCGAAACGGGAGCGTAGAGTGGAACAAGACGCCTGATTCTGGACGCCGAGTGCTGAGGGAGAAATCGTGACGATTGACTGGGACGAAAAGAAGACTCTGCTGCAGGAACCGAACATCGCGGCCGTGACCCAACTTTGCGACGAACTGATGGAGAAGAAGCCGGGATCCGTGGTCCCCTACATCGACCCCGTCCATGACGAGGACGAGTGCCGGATCGTCAGCCTCCATATCGCGCCCGGCAAGGGCTGCGAATCAGGGTTCGTCTCACATTTCAACGAGGACGAGGCCGCCCGCCGCGCCACCTCCATCTACGAGGCGGTCGAACTCGACCCGCGCTACGTGATGCCGTGGAACGCCTACCCCTGGGTCCGCGACCCGGAGCTCCCCTCCGCCCTGAACGTCCAGGAAAAGACCGACGGACTGCGGCCCTTCCGCCAGTTCATGAAGATCAACAAGCGCACCTCCGCGATCATCGCGCACGGCGCCGACGCCCACGCCTTCCTCACGCTCTTCGAGAAGACCTACCACTCCTCGCTGAAGAACCGCGGCGTGAAAATCTACAAGGCCACCGCCCTCGGCGGCCGCGCCTTCGCCGTCTCCCCCGCCAAGCAGGAGGAACTGCTGGCCAAAAACGTCGCCGTCTACGAGGACGCCATGCAGCGGGCCGGCATCCAGCACCTCTAGGGGACTCACGACGGCGGCCCGCAGCCGCCTGCCGCCGTCGCCCTTGGGTCCAACGGCCCTGCCCAGCCCCGTCCCCCGCAGCCATGCTGGGAGAGCCGGCCCGATCCTGGCCGGCCCCTCGCGGCCGGTCCGTCGCGGACGGTTGCAGCGCTGAAGGGACACCAGCATGGGACGGTTGGACGGCAAAGTTGCCCTGATCAGCGGCGGCGCCCGCGGCATCGGCGCGGCGATCGCGCGGCGCTTCCTGGACGAAGGGGCGAGGGCCGTCGTCGGCGATGTCCTGGACGACGACGGCGCCCGGCTACTCGCGGAACTCGGCGACGGCATCCGCTACGTACACCTGGACGTCACCCAACCGGCGGACTGGGACGCCGCGGTCAGCGAGGCCGTCACCGCCTTTGGCGGCCTGAGCATCCTGGTCAACAACGCCGGCATCGTGAACTTCGGCCGGATCGACGAGTACCCGCACGAACAGTGGACCCGGATCATCGAGGTGAACCTCACCGGTGTCTTCAACGGCATCAAGGCCGCGGTCCCCGCGCTGGCGAAGGCCGGCGCGTCGTCGATCATCAATGTCTCCTCCATCGCCGGGCTGCGCGGCTACGAAAACCTCGCCGGGTACACCGCCTCCAAATTTGGCGTGCGGGGCCTGACCAAGGCAGCCGCACTGGACCTGGGACGGGACGGGATCCGGGTCAACTCCGTGCACCCCGGCGTCATCCAGACGCCCATGACCGAAGGCATGACCTTTGACACCGGCCACGTTCCGCTGCACCGGATCGGCCAGCCTACGGAGGTCGCGGACCTTGCCGTGTACCTCGCCGGCGACGAATCCTCCTTTGTTACCGGCGCCGAGTTCGTCATCGACGGCGGCGAAACGGCCGGCACCGTCGTGCCACCCGCCGGCTGACCGCCGGCTGACCCCGAACGGTGGAGAGGCCCATGTCCGCACAATCCGGCTCGAAACTCGCCGTCGTCGGCGCCGGCAGCGTCGGCACCTCGCTCGCGTACGCCGCCCTGATCCGCGGGTCGGCCAGCCACGTCGCGCTCTATGACGTCAACGCGGCGAAAGCGGAGGCCGAGGTCCTGGACCTGGCCCACGGAACCCAGTTCACCGCGGCGGCGGCCACCGTCAACGGCGGCGCGGACATCAGCGTCACGGACGGCGCCGACGTCGTCGTCATCACCGCCGGGGCCAAACAGGCGCCCGGCCAGACCCGCCTGGACCTGGCCGGCACCAACGTCCGCATCCTCGAACAGCTCATGCCGCAGCTGCTGGAGCACGCCCCGGACGCTGTCTATGTGCTGGTCACCAACCCCTGCGATGTGCTGACCGTCGCCGCGCAGAAGATCACCGGGCTGCCGACGTCGCGGATTTTCTCCTCCGGCACCGTGCTGGACACCTCGCGGCTGCGCTGGCTGCTGGCCCACCGCGCGGGGGTGTCGGTAAGCAGCGTGCACGCCAGCATGGTCGGCGAGCACGGCGACACCGAGTTCCCGGTCTGGTCCGGCGCGACCATCGGTCCGGTGCCGATCCGGGACTGGAAGGTCGACGGGGAGCGCATCTTCACGCCCGGCTACCTCACCGAGACGGCCCGTGAAGTCACCCAGGCCGCGTACAAGGTGATCGCCGGCAAGGGCGCCACGAATTACGCGATCGGGCTCTCCGGCGCCCGGATCGTGGAGGCGCTGCTGCGCTCGGAAAACGCGGTGCTGCCGGTCTCCACCGTGCTGGCCGGTCAGTACGGGATCGACGGCGTCGCCCTGTCCCTGCCCAGCATCGTGGGCCACGGCGGAGTGCGCGCGGTGCTGGAGACGCCCCTGGACGAAGGCGAACTGGCCTCGCTCCACCACTCGGCCGAGACGCTCCGGCAAAGCCTCGCCTCCCTCGGGATCTGACTTCAGGTAGGGGACGACGGCGGGCGCAGCAGGTCACGTGACCGGCTGCGCGGGAAGCCGGAACACAATCCCCGGCTTCAGCGTTGAACAGCGGTAGCCTGAAACGCGGGACAACAGCTCTAAGGGAGGTACGACGTGGGCATAGCACGCAGCCGGTCTGCGGCCGGCGGCGCCCTCCGGGTCGCGCTCCTGACTGCCGTCCTCGCCGTGCTCGCCGGATTCCTGGGCATGCATATTTTCTCCGGGTCGCAGGTCGTTCGCGCCTCGGCCGAGCATTCAGCGGCCGACGCCCCGGCCGATGCCGCCGGGCACAGCACCGCAAGCCACGCGGCCTCCGGGCACACCACCGCCGGCCACCCCGGTACCGCGACGCGCCACGAAACCCCGGCGCCGCCGTCGTGCGTCGGCGGGGGCTGCGGCGAACAGCACACCGCGCACGTCTCCTGCACCCCCGCCCCCGCCGGGGCGTCCGTGGGCGCTCCCGCGCCCGGGGCCACCCTGCTCGCGCTCCAGCCGCGCAGCGCGCCCTCGGCGGATCCGGCCACCGCGTACTCCTACCTTCCGGCGACGCCGACGCCGAGCGAACTGTCCATCAGCCGGACGTAGAGGGGACCCGTGCCGCACTTCGCCGGCACCCACGTCCCTCCCGGTGCGCGCACCTCACGCCGCGCATCCCCCGACGCCGGCGCCCGCCGGAATCCCAAAGGACTGATTCTTCATGAACAAAGCACTGACAATTCCCGCCGCCGCCCTGGCCGCCGTCATCGCCCTGGCCGGTTGCTCCACCGGATCCGGCTCCGGCGGCAGCAGCATGCCCGGCATGGACCACAGCACGGGCAATTCAATGCCGGGCTCGAGTGCGCCCGCCGCCGCGGACCACAACGCCCCCGACACCATGTTCGCCCAGGGAATGATCCCGCACCACGCCCAGGCGATCGAAATGAGCGAGATGATGCTCAAGAAGCAGGGCATCGACGCCAAGGTGACAGCCCTGGCCGGCCGGATCAAGGCGGCCCAGGGCCCGGAGATCGAGCGGATGACCGGCTGGCTCCGGGACTGGAAAGAATCCACCCAGATGCCGGGCGGCCACACGATGTCCGGCATGCTGGGCGACGACGAGCTCAAGAGGCTCGACGCCGCCACCGGCACCGAGGCCGCCAAGCTGTTCCTGACCCAGATGATCGCCCACCACGAAGGCGCCGTCGAGATGGCCGACGCGGAGGTCCGCAGCGGCAAGAACCCGAACGCGATCAAGCTGGCCAAGGACGTCTCGGCCTCCCAGACGGACGAGATCAAGGAAATGAAGGACCTGCTGGCCGCGCTCTGATCCCGCCCGCCGACGCGCGGCCGGGCGTAACCAAGCGCCCCGGCCGCGCGTCTGCTTCCGCGGTTCGCCTAAGCTCGGAGGAAGACGTTCCATCTGGCTCAGCGACGAACCACCCGGGAGACACCTCATGACCAACTGGCGAATCAGGGATTTCCACTCGGCCGACCTGGACGGGATCCTGCACCTCTGGGAATCCCTCAAGGCCACCAACGTCGAACCCGTCTACGCGCTCTCCGAGGTCCTCGCCTCGTGCGAGAAGGACCACGCCGTCGTGGCGGTGCAGGGCGATCAGGTGGTGGGCGCCGCCGTCGGCCGCGCCGCGCACGACCAGGGCTGGATCGTCTTCCTGGCCACCCTGCCGGAGTTCCGCGGCCGCGGGATCGGCACCTCGCTGCTCGCCTCGGTCGAAACCCGGATGGCCCCGCACGGGCTGAACAAACTCTCCGCGCTGATGCCGGAATCCGAAACCCGCGTCGAGGCGTTCCTCAGCCGCGGCTTCGTGCTGAAGAAGAACCTGCGCTACTTCGAACGCAAGATCCCGGTCCAGCGCCAGGAACTCGAGCCGCTGAACCAGCTGGGCGGCCGGATCCTGGCCCGCGACCTTTGGGAAAACGTCGCCGGCATGCGCAATGAGAAGGAACTGCTGGAGCGCCGCCTGGTGCTGCCGCTGGCCGAGGCCGACCTCGCCGACGAGTACGGCGTCGTGCCCCCGCGCGCCGTCGTGCTCTTCGGCCCGCCCGGCACCGGCAAAACCACCTTCGCCAAGGCGATCGCGTCCCGCCTCGAGTGGCCGTTCGTGGAGGTCTTCCCCTCCCGGCTGGCCTCCGACCCCAAGGGTCTCGCGGGGGCGCTGCGCGAGACCTTCCTGGAGATCGCCGAGCTGGAGCACGCCGTCGTCTTCATCGACGAGGTGGAGGAGATCGCCTCGCAGCGCGCCGGGGACCCGCCCTCGCCGCTGCAGGGCGTCACCAACGAGCTGCTGAAGATCATTCCGGCATTCCGCGAACAACCCGGCCGGCTGCTGGTCTGCGCCACCAACTTCATCCGCGCCCTGGATTCCGCGTTCCTGCGCCACGGCCGCTTCGACTACGTCATCCCGATCGGCTTGCCGGACCGTCTGGCCCGCGAGGCCATGTGGCAGCGCTTCATCCCCGCCACCGTGGTGGACGACGTGGACGTGGAGCTGCTGGTGGACCGCACCGAGGGATTCTCCCCCGCGGACATCGAATACGCTGCCCGGAGCGCCTCCCAGCGTGCGCTCGAGAAAGCGGTGTACGACGACGGCGGCGCGGCCTCCGCGGGCGGCGGTGCTTCCCTCCGGGAGGCTGTCAGGAAGGGGCCGGCGACGCAGGACTACCTCGACGCAATCGCGGACACCCGGACCACCGTCAGCGCCGAGGTGCAGCAGGAGTTCCTCGAGGACATCGACCTGCTGGGCCGCGTCTAGCCCTGGGGGGCGTCGTCGTAGCGGAGGTTTTCGTAGTCGGTGTCGTCCGCCTCGTCGAGCATGTCGTCGAGTTCCGCCAGCAGCCACGGGTTGATCCGGGCCAGGATCTTGCGGGTTTCCTCCACCGGAACCGCGGCGTAAAGCACCGGCCGGGCGTCGTCATAGCGGGTGACCGGCGGCTTGTCCGGCCACTTTTCCGCCAGCGCCTTGACCCGCTCGGGCAGCGAGTTGTGGGCGTTGTCGGCGATCTTGACCAGGGTGGCGTCGTGGTCCTCGGCGATATACCGGATGCCGGCCTGGTAGTCGTCCGGGTTCTCGTGCAGGCGCTTCGTGACCCGTTCAATGATGTCCACGGCCCGCTCGGAGACGCCCATGTCCAGCAGCGCCTGCCGGGTCATCGGGGTGTCTTCCGCAATGTCGTGCAGGTACCCGGCGATGCGGATATCGTCATCGAAGTCGGCCAGCGCATCGCCGACGGCGATCACATGTTCGCGGTAGGGCCGCTTGAGCTTGTCCTTCTGCCGGTTGTGGGCCACCTCGGCAAGGACTTTGGCCGTCTCGACGGTGAAGCGGGGCTGGGGAAGCGCTGGTTCTGACATGATTCCAGCCTACGCGCCGTGCCCGCCCATCCCCGGCCACACCCACGGCTCTTTCGGCAGGGCGGCAGGATCGAACGCGGCAAGCGCGTCCTCCAGGGTCCCCGCGGGCAAGCCCAGTGAGGCCAGCAACGCATCGCGCACCGCGTCCACGGACACTCCGACGGCGGCGAGGTCGGCGAGCGTGACCGCACCGTCCCGCTTGGCCAGCCGGGCGCCGTCGGCGTTCAGCACCAGCGGCACATGGACATATTCCGGTACAGGAATATCCAGCAGCGAGGCGAGGTAGGCCTGACGCGGGGTGGAGGGCAGCAGGTCGTCGCCGCGGACCACCTGGTCGATCCCCTGGGCGGCGTCATCCACCACAACGGCGAGGTTGTAGGCGGTGACGCCGTCGTTGCGGCGGAGCACGAAGTCGTCCACCACACCGGTGTAGCTGCCGTGCAGCATGTCCTGCACTGTCGCCTCGGCAACGGCGGCCCGGAGCCGGACCGCCGCGGGCCGGACGGCGCGTTTCGCCGCACGTTCAGCCTCGGTCAGGTTCCGGCAGGTGCCCGGATAGGCGCCCTGCGGGGCATGCGGGGCGGACGGCGCCTCCTGGATTTCCCGGCGGGTGCAGAAACACTCGTACGTGAGACCCGCCGCCGTCAGCCGCTCGAGTGCCGCCGCGTAGAGGTGTTCACGGTCGGTCTGGCGGACGACGCCGCCGTCCCAGCTCACGCCGATCGCCGCCAGGTCGCGGAGCTGCTCCGCCTCCGCCCCGGCCCGGGCGCGGTCCAGGTCCTCCACCCGCATCAGGAAGCGCCGTCCGGTGTACCGGGCGAAGAGCCAGGCGAGGAGGGCGGTCCGCAGGTTGCCCACGTGCAGCTCACCCGAGGGGCTGGGGGCAAAACGCCCGGCAGAAGTCATGGGACCAGCCTATGCGGAGCAAACACAAGAGCCCCTCAGCCACCGATGACTTCGGGGATCCGACGTCGGGGGCTCAGGGGCTCTTGCCGTAAAGGTGGGTGCGGAAAGACGATGCGTGAACAAGAGTCAATCAGCGGCGGGCTCCTTGCGGGGTGCCTCATCCGGGGTCCGGGTGGTGTGCCGGGGGATCCGTAGCCTTCGGGTGCCGGCGGTGGCCCGCATCCCTTGTTGCCACTATTTGAGCAGGCACCATACAGTTGGTGCAACGGACTCCGCGGCGACTGGTCATACTGACCAGCATCCGCACCAACGGATGGCAGGAAGTGGTCAGATTGCAGCAGCTGGACACGACGGACCGGCGGATCCTCCTCGCCCTCGACGCCGACCCGAGGGTGCCCATCATGGTGCTGGCGCAGAAACTCGGCCTGGCCCGCGGGACGGTCCAGTCCCGACTGGAGCGGATGACGGCGTCGGGAGCGCTCCGGCCCAACAGCAGCCGGGTACTGCCGTCCGCGCTGGGCCGCGGTGTGGCGGCGGCGGTGAGCGCCGAACTGGATCAGAGCCACCTGAACGAGGCGATCGCCGCACTGCGGAACATCCCGGAGGTGCTGGAGTGCCACGCTCCCGCCGGCGACACCGACCTGCTGATCCGGGTGGTGGCCACGAGTCCCGACGATCTCTACCGGGTTTCCGAGGAAATCCGGCTGTGCCCGGGCATTGTGCGGACCTCCACGAGCATGTTCCTGCGCGAGGTCATCCCCTACCGGACCACGGGGCTGCTGGGCGGCTGACGGCGAGCCTTCCCGGGGGCGTGCCCCCCGCCGCCGACGCCGCATCCATCACGGATTTCCCGCAGTTTTCGCACAAAATTGGCGCGGCTTCCTCCCTGCCTGAGCCGGATCCGCCTCTTTCGTCACTCAATTGTCATCCGCCTCACACGTCACTTCCGTTACACTTGCGCGGAAAGCAAGTACCGGGGGGAACATGGCCGTCATCTGTGGGTCGAGTCCATCGAATGCCACGGGCTGCGAGTTTCGCTGGCCCGTGGATGACGTTCGTCCCCCGTCCCTGCGCTTCGCCGTTTTTGCAGGCTTTCGTCGGCCCCCGGATGTAACCGACGCCAGCCTGGTACGCCGCGTCATTCGCCCCGGCTCCGGGGTCGGCAGTGTCCTGTACCTGAACACCTCACGACCGGCCCGGGTCCTACGAAGGAACTAAATGCGTTCTCCTAAGCGATCACTCGCGTCCATCACCGGCTTCCTGCTTCTCGCAGCAGGCATGGTCTCGCTCCCAAGCGCCCCGGCCGCCGCGGTGGACACCGGAGGCAGCGACAACCCGCCGACGGTCCTCGTGGAGGGTACACCGCACTCCCAGCACATCTTCGAGCCGGGCACGGACCCCGCCGAGAAGGCGGCCGCCGGGGGCGTCCAGAGCGAAGCCACCCCCGCAGGCAAAATCCAGGTCACGCTGGTCACCGCGACGCTCGCCGACAACAGGACCGCCGTGGACCCCGTCGCTGCCGAGAACGCCGTCAAGGCCTCCAGCGCGTACTGGAGCAACATGTCCAACGGCCGCATCTCCATGACCGTTGCCAAGCGCATCCTCGGCCACAAATCGGCGGCCACGTCCACGCAGTTCTACGGCGACCTCATCAACAAGATCACGACGGAGCTGGGCTGGCGCTACGCGAGCAACACCGCGCTGGTCATTTTCATCCCGGCCGCCTCGCTGTCCGAAGACGCCCTTGGCGTAGGCTACAGCGGCTACGTCACCAGCGGTGTCAGCGGGCGCATCCTCATGCCGAAGATCGGCGCATTCACGACCAGCGTCATCTCCCACGAATTCGGCCATGTCCTCGGCTCCATGCACGCAGACTCCCTTCAGTGCGGCAGCGGCGCGTCCGACGTCGGAACCACGGCCTCCGGACTCTTCACTGATTCCTCCTGCTACATCAGGGAATACGGCGATACGACCGACCTCATGGGCCTGTCCCGCACCGACGCCTCCCCGGTCGTCAGCTCCTCGCTGTGGGATTTCCTGGGCCTCGGCAGCGGTACCGGCAGCGACATCCTGAATGTCGGCGTCGCGAGCGGCGTCAAGCGTTACACGCTTAAGCCGTGGGGCGGGAAGGAGCCCAACCGGGCCCTGAAGTTCACCGACCCGATCAGCAAGGAGATCTACTACCTCGAGCTGCGGCAACCGGTCGGCTACGACAGCTACCTCGCCAGCGCGTCCAACGCCAGCAACCGCGGTGTCAAGGTTGTCCAACGCGGCGGAGCTACACCGGCCTCGTCACTAGTGCTGAAGCCCTATTCGAAGCCGGACGGCAGCGTCTACGCCAACCAGGCCTGGCAGCAGGGCAGCACCTTCGTCACCAACGCCGGCACGCGGGTCCGGATCGACTCGGTCACCGCGACGGCGGCCACCGTCACGATCACCGCCGACCCGGCCCGCTACACCAAGCTGCAGTTCTCCGTCGGAGACTTCAGCGGGGACGGCCTGCCGGACCTGATTTCACGCGAGTCCAACGGTTCACTGCTGCTGAACCCGGGCCAGACGGGGCACCGGATCGGCGCTCCCGTCACTATCGGCTCCGCCTGGGACGGGTTCAATACCGTGTTCGGCAATGGCGACTTCGACGGCGACAATCTGGCCGATGTCCTCGCCCGCACGAGCGACGGCGGCCTCTGGCTTTACCCCGGCAACGGCAACAGCGGCTTCCTCCCGGCCCGGCAGATCGGCTCGGGCTGGCAGTCGTTCCAGCGCATCGTTGCCGCCGGCGACTTCGACGGCGACCGTCACCGTGACCTTTTCGGCGTGCTCCCCAGCGGCGAGCTCTGGCTCTACCCCGGCAACGGCGCCGGCGGATTCCTGCAGCCTCGCCTCGCAGGATCAGGCTGGCAGGGCTTCACCGGCCTCGCCGCAGCAACCGGGATGGTGGCCGGGACCCCCGGGCTGATCGCCCGCAGCAGTAACGGCACCCTCTATCTCTACCCGGGGAACGGCACGGGTGGCTTCCGCCCTTCCGTGGTGCTCACCACCGGAACAAACACCGCCACCGATCTGGTGGGCGGACAGGACTTCACCGCGGACGGCAGCACCGACGTGCTCCTGGCCGGGACCGCCGGAGCGCTGGCCCTGAATGCCGGGGACGGCAGCGGCAAGTTCGCGGGACGGCTGGAGATCGGGGCCGGCTGGAACTCGTTCACTGACATCTGGGAAGCCGGCAACTTCGACGCCGACGGCAGGCCCGATGTCCTGGCCCGGAAACCCGACGGGTCGCTGATGTTGTATTCGGGCAACGGCTCAGGCAGTTTCCAGGGTGCCAGGCAGATCGGCGTTGGCTGGGACAGCTTCAACCAGGTCATTACCGCCGGCAACTTCGATGGGCAGGGCGGCGCCGACCTGATCGCGCGCACGACGGACGGCAAACTGCGGCTGTACTCGGGCGATGGCGCCGGCGGCTTCAGCTCCAGCAGGCAGATCGGTTACGGCTGGGGATCCTTCACAAGGATCCTCTCCCCCGGCGACTTCACCGGGGACGGCCGGTCCGACGTCATGGCGCAGGGCTCGGACGGCGTCCTCTGGCTCTACCCGGGCAGCGGGACCGGCGGGTTCCAGGCCCCGCGCAAGATCGGAGCCGGCTGGGGTGGCTTCAGCCAGGTCCTGGCAGCCAACGACTTCAACGGCGACGGCAAGGCAGACGTGATGGCACGGGCCGGCAACGGCAGCCTCTGGCTCTACACCGGCAACGGCACCGGCAGCTTCCTGGCCGGCCGGCAGATCGGCGCGGGCTGGAACACGTTCAGCACCATCGCCAGCGTGGGCCGGTTCGGCGGGACCGCCAAGCCCAATGTCATCGCCGCCGGGCCCGACGGAACGCTTTGGCTCTACACCGGCAACGGCGCCGGCGGGTTCCAGTCGACTGTGCTGAACCCGCGCTAACGCGCGGCCCATCGCGGGAGGGCCATTGCGGGGGCCAGCCAGTGCGGGAGGCCAGCCCGGGAAGGCCGGGCGCGATCCCGGCGGGCCTTCCCGGCGGATCAGACCGGCGGGCCGGCGTTCGCCTTGAGGTTCTTCATGACCAGCGTGGACGTCAGCCGCTCCACGCCGGGCAGCGAGGTCAGTTCGGCGTCGTAGAAGCGCTGGTAGGCCGGGAGGTCCTCCGCGATCACCTTGAGCAGGTAGTCCGGCTCGCCGAAGAGCCGCTGGGCCTCCACGATGTTGGGGTTCTCCGCCACGCGGTTCTCGAAGATCTCCATGGTGGCCCGGTCCACCTGGCGCAGCGTGACAAAGACAATCGCTTCAAAGCCGAGGCCGACGGCGGCCGGGTCGATGTCAGCCCGGTAGCCGCGGATGACGCCGGTAGCCTCGAGTTCGCGCAGCCTGCGGTGGCACGGAGCCACCGTCAGGCCGACCTTCGCCGCCAGGGCGGTAGCAGTCATCCGTCCGTCTTCGCGGAGGTAACGCAAAATACTTCTGTCAATGTGGTCGATCACGCAACAACCTTATCGCCGGCGCGGGTTTCCGGGCGAAAAGGGGAAACACTTGTGGGCGGAAAATTCCTAGGCTTGTGTCTGTAGCCCCGACTCCCAGGAGACCGCCGTGGACCCCCAGCTCTTTCTCGCTTTCATCGGCGTCGCCGTGGCCCTGGCCTGCACGCCCGGCGTGGACTGGGCTTACTCCATCGCGGCCGGGCTCAAGGAGCGCAGCTTCGTGCCGGCGGTTGCCGGCCTTTGCGGCGGGTACGTCGTGCACAGCGCGCTCCTGGCCGCCGGGCTGGCGGCCGTCATCACCGGACTGCCCGGGCTCCTTGGCTGGCTCACGGTGGCGGGCGCGGGGTACCTGCTCTGGCTGGGGGCCAGCACGGTGCGGTCGTGGCGGGGTGCCAGCTTCGGCGCGCAGGCCACCGGGCCGGCGGACCGGGCCCATGCCCCGGCCAGTCAGTTCCGCGTCTTCCTGCAGGGCATGGGCACCAGCGGCATCAACCCGAAGGGCCTGCTCTTCTTTGTCGCCCTCATCCCGCAGTTCGTCAGCCCGGACGCCGACCTTCCGGTACCGCTGCAGTCCGGCCTGCTGGGCCTGACCTTCGTGCTGCTGGTGGCCGTCATCTACAGCTGCGTCGCCCTGCTGGCGCGCAAACTCCTGCACTCCCGTCCCGGCGCGGCCCGGCGGGTGACGCTGGCCAGCGGGGTCATCATGGTGGTCCTGGGCCTGGTGCTGCTGGCCGAGCAGCTGGCGCCACTGCTGGGCCGCTTCGCTGCGGCCTCCTGACCGGCCGGCCGTGCCCGGGCTTAGGCCTGCTTGCGCGCCATGAACCATTCGGTGAAGGCCGCGGCGCGTCCATCCGCCGCGAGGTCGATCACCCACAGGTTGTCGTAGGTGCGGCTCCCTCCGGCATACACGGTGACGCCCTGCACGAAGGCCCGGTCGCCGTCGGACCCCAGCAACGTCCACTCGAACGTCCAGTCCCCGGGCTCGTCACGGGCCGCCAGCCAGCGCTGGACGATCTGCTCCCGGCCGCGCCACGGATCCGGGTCGTCGGGCCGCGTGGCGTACACGGCCTGCTCGGTGAACAGCGCGGCGATGTCCTCCGGTTCGTTGGAAGTCCAGGCCCGGACATAGTTGTCGATCCACTGCTTCACGGCGTCAGTCATGGCACGGTTCTACCCCTTGACCCGGCCGCCCGGCAAGTGCCCGGGGGCGGGCTCCCGGCACGGGCCCAGTCAGGCGGCGGCCGTCACCCAGACGCCGATCAGCCAGGTGCTCGCGGCGAGGCAGGCCAGCCCGAATTCGACAATCATGCCCAGGCCGGTGGCCTTCAGCGCGGCCCAGCTGGAGCTGACCGCTGTCCGCCAGGCCCGGGTGCGGTGCAGTTCGCTGAGGAGCAGGCCGGCGGCGAAGCCGACGAACAGACCCACCACCGGAATGATGAACATCCCCACGACGCCGAAGACCAGCCCGGCGACCACCGAGCGGCTGGGAATGTTGTGCTGTTTGAGCTTCCGCCCGGTCAGCACGGCAGAGGCGGCCATCCCGGCCAAAACCAGCACCAGGCCGATCCCGAACACCACCCAGCCGGTGGCTCCGGCACCTCCCCAGATGGCCCAGGCCAGCAGGCTCAGGCCGATCAGGATGCTGCCGGGCAGCACGGGGATGACGGTGCCGGCCACGCCCACCAGGATGGCCAGGCCGCACAGGATCGTCACAACAGTCTCGGGGTTCATCGCCCCAGTCTAGGGCCGGCTGCCGCGCCGCCCCGCTACTGCGCCGCGGCCGCCGCGGCGACGGCGGCCGAGACGGCCGGCGCGACGCGGGGGTCCAGCGGACTCGGCACGATGTAGTCGGCGGAGAGCTCATCCGCGGCCAGGTCGGCGATGGCCCGGGCCGCGGCCAGCTTCATCGCCGGGGTGATGCGGCGCGCCCCGGCGTCGAGGGCGCCGCGGAAAATGCCGGGGAACGCGAGGACGTTGTTGATCTGGTTGGGGAAGTCGCTGCGGCCGGTGGCGACGACGGCCGCGTACTTGGACGCGACTTCCGGCAGTACCTCGGGGTCCGGGTTGGAGAGGGCGAAGACGATCGCGCTGTGGTTCATCAGCTTGAGGTGCTCCTCGTCCAGCCGGGAGGAGGAGACCCCGATGAACACGTCGGCGCCGAGGAGTGCCTCGCCGGGGCCGCCGGTGACGCCGCGGGGGTTGCTGCGTGCGGCGAGCTGGGCTTTCTTGCTGGCGGGGTCCGCGGCAAGGTCCGCGCGGTCCCGGTTGATGACGCCGCGGGAGTCCAGCAGCACGACGTCGTCGATTCCGGCGGCCAGCAGGATTTCGGCGACGGCGATCCCGGCCGCCCCGGCGCCGGAAACCACCACGCGGAGCCCTGCAAGCTCGCGTGAGGTCACCTTGGCGGCGCCGGTCAGCGCGGCAAGGACGACGACGGCGGTGCCGTGCTGGTCATCGTGCATGACGGGGCAGTCGAGGGCTTCGATCAGTTTTTCCTCGAGCTCAAAGCAGCGCGGAGCCGAAACGTCCTCCAGGTTGACCGCGCCGAAGCTGGGGCGCAGCCGGACCATCGTCTCGACGATCTCGTCGACGTCGGTGGTGTTGAGCACCAGCGGGATGGAGTCGAGGTCCCCGAACGCCTTGAAGAGGGCGGACTTGCCTTCCATCACGGGCAGCGAGGCGCTGGCGCCGATGTCGCCCAGGCCCAGCACGGCGGTGCCGTCGCTGACCACGACCACGAGGCGCTCGGCCCAGGTCAGGGTCCTGGCCAGCTCCGGGTTGGCGGCGATGGCGCGGCTGACCTGCGCGACGCCGGGCGTATAGGCGATGGAGAGATCGCGTTTGCTGGCCAGCGGAACGGTGCTCGCAATCGAGAGCTTGCCGCCCTGGTGGGCAGCGAAGATTTCCTCGTCGCTGAGCGCTGCTACCGGCGCGTCTGCCGCCCGGTCGGGGGAGGCGGGGTTGGCGGGATTGATCGTTTCAATGGACACGTCGTTGTCTCCTGGGGCTCACCGTGGGCGTACGGCACTTGGCTGCTCGGGCACCGCGGTGCCCGAGATGGTCTGGGGGAACTTCGGGGGCGGCCCAGGGGTGGCGGGCCTGCGGTGAAGTTCCCGGAAAGTGCTGGCGCTGGCGCCGCTCCGGTTCTGCCATGGTAGACAACGGAGTTCCCGGGCGGAGATTCGGCCGGACATATTGCGGTAACTGGTCTAGACCGCCCGGGCGGTCTCACGCCCCCGGGCCAGCAGGGAGCAGGCCTTCTTCAGGTCTTCCTCGGCCTCGAAGAGCGAGAGCCGGCGGCAGCGGACGGCCTGCACCAGGCCGGTCACGGTCAGCAGCAGGACCCGCGAGACGGCCGGGTCGCCGGTGACCTCGGTGACCGCCTTTTCCGCCGTCGCGTCGATGTCCCGGAGCAGCCGGGTGGTGTCCGTGTCCTTCGCGTAGACCACCCGGTTCAGGCACTGCTCCACCGCAGGCTGCATGAGTCGCATGTGGAAGATCTCCATCACCGCGCCCACCGCGGCGTGGGTCGAAGCCTTGGACCCGGCCGGCCGGTCGCCGAGGTGCAACTCGCCGAGCTGCTTGCAGTACAGCGCCAGCATCAGTTGGGTCGAGGAGGGGAAGTAGCGGTACAGGGTGCCCAGCGGCACGTCCGCCTTGGCCGCCACCTCGGAGAGCACCACGGAGTCCAGGCCCTTGCGGGCAAAGCCGGCCGCGACCTCGAGGATCCGCGCATAGCGCCGCCGCTGCCGGGGCAGCGTGGGCGGCGGGGCCATTGGTGGAAGATCCGAAGGGAATTCAGGCATCAGCAGCGTTCCGGGGTCGTTTTTCTCGGCAGCCGGGAGGGTTAGTCCACAGCGCTGCCGCGGGAATCCCGTCCACTATACGGCACGGTACGGGGCCGAATGCCAGTCAAACGGCCTCCCCCGACGGCCTAGTCCACGCCCTTGATTTTCACCACGAACACCGCTCCCAGCAGGCCGATCACCGCGGCCGCCACGTAGAGCGAAACGTAGCCTCCCCAGAGCGCCACGAACGGGTAGGCGATGAGCGGCGCGATCACCTGGGGCAGCGAATTGGCGATGTTGATGACTCCCAGGTCCTTGCCCCGGTTCAGCGCCGTGGGCAGCACCTCGGTAATCAGGGCGAAGTCAACGGCCAGGTAGGCGCCGAAGCCGATGCCCAGCACCGAGGCCCCGATCAGCGCCCCCGTCCAGGTCGGGGCGGCGGCCAGGATCAGTGCGGCCGCCGCGATGATGGCCGAGGAGAGGATGACAAGCGGCTTGCGCCGACCCATCCGGTCGCTGAGGCGGCCGCCGATCACGCTCGTGATGATGACCATGACCGCGTACAGGCCGGTGAGGATCAGGACACCGAACTCCGCCTCGAGACCCTGCGTCTGGCGCAGGCGTACGGCGTCGGTAAGGAAAAACAGCAGGTACAGCGTCACCATGTGGTTGCCGATGTTTACCAGCAGGCGGGTCAGCCAGGCCCAGGCGAAGTCCGGGTACCGGGCCGGCGAGATCCAGAAGCTCTTGGCAAATTCCGCCGGTTTGAACGGCGGCCGCCCGTCCCGCGGCAGCGCGACGTCGTCGTTCTTGAAGAAATACAGCACGACGCCGGCCAGCAGCGCCACGGCGCAGACCACGTAGCCGAGCGCGAAGTTCCCCGAGACGGCGGCGGCGATCACGGCGCCGGCCAGGATACCCACGGTCTGGCCCATCGCGGCGAGGCCTCCCACGGTGCCGCGCTGCGGCGCCGGCACCCGGTCCGGAATGGCGGCGGTGATGGCCGCGTAGGCACCGTTGCAGCCTGCCTGCACGAGGCACCAGAGGATGGCCATGACGGCGACGTTCGGGGCGCCGGCGAGCGCGGTCAGGGCGGCCGCGCCGAGGATGGCGCCGAAGAGGACCCAGGGGACGCGGCGGCCCCGGCGCGCAAGGGTGCGGTCGCTGAGCGCGCCGAACAGCGGGTTGGCCACGAGCGACACCGCCGCGCCGGCTCCGGTCACGAGGGCCAGGATGGCCTCCTTTTCGCCCTCGTCGAAGGCCGCCGCCTGCTGGCCGAGCAACACCTGGAGCGGGCCGAAGAATGCCGCGTTGATGCCGACGTTGACCAGGACGACGCCGGCGGTCCAGGCCGGGCGGACGCGGCGCTCCGGTTCGGCAAGGGCAGCCGCGGCGGTGCCGGCGGCGGAGGCCGGGACGGCTCCGGGCAGATCGGACAGGCTCATGTGGTTCCCCCCGGAACTGATGACTGAAGCTGATGATCAGTGTGGGCCCAGACTATCGTGGGCATCAACACCCATAAGCGATTGCCAAGCCGAGGAGAACCCGTGCCAGACTTCCCGATGGATCCCGTCAACACCGCCGACCTTTATGACGAGCGGGGAGACGAGCTGGACTCGGTCGCCCTGCAGTTCCAGTCGCTGGGCGGCCGGACGCACTTCAGCGGGCCGGTCCGGACCATCCGCTGCCTGGAGGACAACGCCCTGGTCAAGGCCATGCTGGGCACACCGGGGAACGGCGCGGTCCTGGTGGTCGACGGCGGCGGCTCGCTCCGCACGGCGCTGATGGGGGACATGATCGCGGCGAGCGCCGTCGAGAACGGCTGGGCCGGCGTCGTGATCAACGGGGCCATCCGGGACCGGGTGGCGATCGCCGGGCTGCCCCTGGGCGTGAAGGCGCTCGGCAGCAACCCGCGCAAGAGCGCCAAGGCGGGGGCCGGCGAGCGCGACGTGGAGCTGGACATCGACGGCGTCGCCATCCGGCCCGGCCAGCTGATCTGGTGCGATCCGGACGGCATCCTGCTGGAGCGCCGGCCGAAACTGTAAGCTTGCTCTCAGTTTCGGCCCCTGTGACAGGTGCCGCACGGGCTCCGGTGTAAGACTGGGGAGTTGCGGCGTGAGCCGTGGACCACGAATTGCCGAGGGAGCCACATGACCACCACCCAAGACCAGACCGTCGCCAAGATCCCCCAGCGGGTCATCTGGCTGGCCGTGGCGGGGGCCGTTGGCGGCTTCCTCTTCGGCTTCGATTCCTCGGTCGTCAACGGCGCCGTCGACGCCATCAAGGACGAATTCGCGCTCAGCGAGGGCGTGACCGGCTTCGCCGTCGCCGTGGCCCTGCTGGGCTGCGCGGCCGGCGCCTATCTGGCCGGGAAGGTTGCGGACCGCTACGGCCGGATCCCCGCAATGAAGATCGGTGCGCTGCTGTTCCTGGTCAGCGCCTTCGGCACCGGCTTCGCCTTCGGCGTGTGGGACCTGATCTTCTGGCGCCTCGTTGGCGGCCTGGGCATCGGCCTCGCCTCGGTGATCGCCCCGGCCTACATCTCCGAGATCTCGCCGCGGCACGTGCGCGGCCGGCTGGCTTCGCTGCAGCAGCTCGCGATCACCACCGGTATCTTCGCCGCGCTGCTCTCCGACGCCGTGTTCGCCAACGTCGCCGGCGGCGCGGACCAGGACCTCTGGTTCGGCATCGAGGCCTGGCGCTGGATGTTCGTGGCCGGCGCCGTCCCCGCCGTCGTCTACGGCTGGATCGCCTACACACTCCCCGAATCACCGAGGTTCCTGGTGTTCAAGGGCAAGGACGAGGAGGCCCTCAAGGTCTTCGAGTCCATCGCCCCGGACGAGGATACCGACCGCCACCTGCGCGACATCAAGAACGCCATCGAGGAGGACCAGCTCGCCGGCCAGAAGGGGTCGCTGCGCGGCAAGGTCCTGGGCCTGCAGCCCGTGGTGTGGATCGGCATCATCCTGTCGGTGCTGCAGCAGTTCGTCGGCATCAACGTGATCTTCTACTACTCCACGACCCTCTGGAAGGCGGTGGGCTTCCAGGAGAAGGACTCGCTCACCATCTCCGTGGCCACCGCGGTCACCAACATCCTGGTGACGCTCGTGGCCATCGCCCTCGTGGACCGGATCGGCCGCCGCCCCATCCTGCTGGCCGGGTCCATCGGCATGGCCGCCTCGCTGGCGACCATGGCCTTCGCTTTTGGCTCCGCCACCGGATCCGGCGACTCGATTACGTTGCCCGGCGGCTGGGGCCCGGCCGCCCTGGTGGCCGCCAACGTCTTCGTCATCAGCTTCGGCGCCTCCTGGGGCCCGCTGGTGTGGGTGCTGCTGGGCGAGATCTTCCCGTCCCGCATCCGCGCCCGCGCCCTGGGCCTGGCCGCGGCCGCCCAGTGGATCGCCAACTTCGCCATCACCCTGAGCTTCCCCGTGATGGCTGCGGCCTCGCTGCCGCTGACGTACGCCATGTACGCCCTGTTCGCGGCGGCGTCGTTCTTCTTTGTGATGTTCAAGGTGCCGGAAACGAACGGCATGGCCCTGGAGCACGCCGAGACCCTCTTCGTCCCGAAGGGCTCCGCCAGGAAGTAACCCCCGCCGTCCGGCGCGAACGTAGACTTGAGGCCCCTTTTTCCGCGGAAAGAGGGGCCTCAAGTGTACGTTCGCGCTTTGCTAGACGGCGGCCTTGGCCTCCTCGACGAGGGCACAGACGGCCGGAAACAGCGGGTGCTCCTGGTCCAGTCCGGTGATCCTGGTCGTGGCATCCTCCGGGGTGGAGGCGTTCAGGATCTGCGCCAGCTCGACGGCCTCGGCGTCCGCCGGGTCGTTGAAGCGCAGCGCGGCGGCAATCGCGCCAAGCAGCGCCTCGGGGACGATGCCGCGCTCGGCCAGCTCCGCCGCGGGTCCGATGAAACGCTCGTGACGGCTGAGTTTGCGCAGCGGCGCCCGCCCCACCCGGTTCACGGTGTCCGGCAGGTGCGGGTTGGAGAAACGGCCGAGGATCTTCTGCACGTAGGCTTCCTGCTCCTCGCGGTTGAAGCCATGCTTGGCCACCAGCAGTTCCTTGGTCTCGTCCAGCACCGCCCGCACATCGGCCGCGACGTCCTGGTCCGCCATGGCCTCGGAAATCTTGCCCAGCCCGGCCTCGAAACCGAAGTACGCGGCGGAAGCATGCCCGGTGTTCACGGTGAAGAGCTTCCGCTCGATGTAGGGCGCCAGGTCGTCCACGAAGGTCGCCCCCGGAATGACCGGTTCCTTGCCCGCGAACGGGGTGCGGTCGATCACCCACTCGTAAAACGTCTCCACCGTGACGTCCAGGCCCTGCCCGGCCTCCTGGTTGGGCACAATCCGGTCCACCGCCGTGTTCGCGAACACGGCCACGTCGGCCAGGGAGCCTGCGGCCGGATCCCACTGGGCGGCAATTTCGGACTTCAGGATGTCGGTGGCGTTGATGGCGTTCTCGCACGCCATCACCTGCACCGGCGCCAGCCCCGCCGCACGGGCCGCGATCCCCTTGGCGATCACCGGCGCGACGAACTTGAGGATGTGCGGGCCCACGGCGGTAGTGACGATATCCGCCGTCGCGATTTCGGCGACGACGTCGGCTTCCTGGGTGCCGGAGTTCAGCGCGCGGAAGTTATCCACGGTCCGCACGGCCGGGCTGTCCCCCACCTCGTGGACCTGGTAGCTGTCCGCCGCGGCGAGCTGGGTGATGAGGGCATCCGCGACATCCGCGAACACCACCTCATACCCGGCCTCGTGCAGCAGCAGCCCGACGAACCCGCGGCCGATGTTTCCGGCTCCGAAATGAACAGCCTTCACTAGGAATTGACCTTTCCGAACAGGGCGAGGACTTCGTCGACGGTGGTGGCCGCCTCCAGCTGCGCGACCTGGGCCTTGTTGGTGAAGACCTTGGCGATCGAGGACAGGATCTGGAGGTGTTCGTTGTTGATGCCGGCGACGCCGACGACGAACTTGACCTCCTTGCCGTTCCAGTCGATGCCGTTCGGGTAGCGGACCACCGACACCGCGGACTTCATGATGTGGTCCTTGGCGGCGTTGGTGCCGTGCGGGATCGCGAGGTAGCTGCCCATGTAGGTGGAGACGGATTCCTCGCGCTCGTGCATGGCGTCCAGGTAGCCGGCGTCGACGGCGCCGCGGTCCAGCAGGAGCCGGCCCGCCTCGTCGATCGCTGCGTCACGGCTGGTTGCCGTGCCGCTGAGGACCACGCTGTCAGCCACCAGGATGCCGGCCGGGCCGGCCCCGGCTTCGGGCTCCCGGCGGTGCGGGCTCCACTGCGGCCCCGGCGGGCGCCACCGCGCCGGACGCGTCCGCGGGGGCGTTGCTGCTCCGGACCAGTTCCACAATTTCGTCGTACCTGGGCGAGTTCATGAAGTTGTCCACCGAGACGTGCACGGCGCTGGAGGTCGCGGGTTTGGCCCGTTCGGTCAGGTCCTGGTGCGTGATGACGACGTCGTAGCTGTCACTGAGGTTCGCGATGGCGGAGTTGGTGACCTTCACATCCGGGTAGCCGGCGGCCTTGATCTTGTTCCGCAGCACCGAGGCTCCCATGGCGCTCGAGCCCATGCCGGCGTCGCAGGCGAAGACGATGTTCTTGACCGGTCCGGCCAGCACCGCGACGCCGCCCGCGCCACCGGCGGCACCGGCGCCGGCGAGGGCGGAGGACACCGAGCTCTTCTTGCCCTTCATGGCCTCCATCCGGGTGGTGGCGGCGCCGAGCTCGTCCTCGTCCGGGGTCTTGCTGGTCTTCAGGATCACCGAGGCGATCAGGAAGGACACGGTGGCGGCCAGCAGCACCGACAGGCCCACGCCCACGAAGCTGTCCGCCGGGGTGGCGGCGAAGACCGCCAGGATGCTGCCCGGGGCGGCCGGTGAGCGCAGGCCGGCGCCGGTCAGGACGAGGGTGAAGATGCCGGTCATGCCGCCGCCGATTGCGGCGAGGATGATGATCGGCTTCATCAGCACGTACGGGAAGTAGATCTCGTGGATGCCGCCGACGAACTGGATCAGCGCGGCGCCGGGGGCCGAAGCCTTGGCCATGCCCTTGCCGAAGATCATGTAGGCCAGCAGGATGCCGACACCCGGGCCGGGGTTGGCCTCGAGCAGGAACAGGATGGACTTGCCCTGGGCGAGCGCCTGTTCGGTGCCCAGCGGGGTCAGGATGCCGTGGTTGACGGCGTTGTTGAGGAACAGGACCTTCGCGGGCTCGATGAAGATGCTGGTGAAGGGCAGCAGGCCGTTGTTGACCAGGAACTCGACGACGGCGCTGGCGCCGCTGCTGAAGGCCTTCACCACCGGGCCGATGACCAGCATGCCGAAGATGGCCATGACGGCGGCGACGATGCCCGCGGTGAAGTTGTCGATCAGCATCTCGAAGCCGGGCTTGACCTTGTTCTCCCAGAGGCCCTCGATCTTCTTCATGATCCAGGCCGTCAGCGGGCCCATGATCATGGCGCCGATGAACATCGGGATGTCCGTTCCGACGATCACGCCCATGGTGGCGACCGCGCCCACGACGCCGCCGCGCACGCCGTAGACCATGCGGCCGCCGGTGTAGCCGATCAGCAGCGGCAGCAGGAAGGTAATCATCGGACCGACCAGTTTGGCCAGGTCGTCGTTGGGCGTGAAGCCTGCCGGGATGAAGAAGGCGGTGATAAGGCCCCAGGCAATGAAGGCGCCCATGTTGGGCATGATCATGCCGGACAGGAAGGTGCCGAATTTCTGGACGCCGACCCGCACGCTGCTCCGGGGTTTTGCAACTGTCTCTGTTGCCATGTGATTTCCTAACCGTGGTCCCTGCTGCACCGCAGGATTATCGGATATTGGTGACGCGCTAGCTGGTGGTGCTGGTGGAGATCCGGTGAAGCCATTCGAGGAAGAGCTTGAGTTCCGAACTGGAGAGCTGGTCCGAGTGCGAGGCCTGCAGCGCCGCATTCAGGGCGATGGCCGCGACCACCACCGGGGATTTTCCGGAGTCTTCCGGCCCGGCTTCCCGGGCCTGCTCGGTGGAGACGGCGAAGATCATCGCGTCGCGGGTCATGGCGGAGAGCTCGAGGTTGCGCTCCGGCGCCTTCTCCGTGATGAGCATGAGTGTCACGCCCACATTGGCGGCCAGGATGCTCCGGGCCGCCTCCTTGGGCGGGACGGCGAGCTGGCCGGCGACGGCGGCCTTGTTCAGCATTTCCTCCATCAGCGCCTCGGCGTCGGCCACGACGGCGGGACGGCTTTCGGGACGGATATTGCCGAACATCACGAGGTACAGTTCCGGCTGCTTGAGCCCGAACTGCACGTGCTGGTCCCACATCCGCCGGATGTCCTCCAACGGCTTGCCGGACGGGGCGAAGTCGCGTTCGCCCGCCACGTATTCCTCGAAACCGGCGGAGACGACGGCGTCGAACAGGCCTTCCTTGTCCCCGAAGTGGTGATACAGGGTGGGGGCCGTGACCCCCGCCAGCTGCGTGATCTGGCGGGTGGAGACGGCGGCTCCCCCGGATTTGGCCAGCAATCCGGCCGCCGCACGCAGCAGCCGGGTCTTGGGCGGTAGCTGGCCATCGGTACTCATAACCGCTACCCTAGCACCTATAGCAACGCTATATGAAGCGCATCACATACACTTTTTTCACTGGCTCACCGCAGAGAACGAGGACTTTCAGTGCAGAACTTCCAAGGAGTAGGCGTCAGCCCCGGCCGGCTCATCGGCACCATCCGCCAGATGCCGAAGCCGGTCAGCGAGCCGCCCGCGGGTGAGCAGCTGCCGGCCGGCGTCTCGGCCGAGGATGCGACGGCGGCGCTGAAAGTGGCGGCGAAGGCCGTGCACGACGAGCTCAAGGCCCGGTCCGAGACGGTCAGCGGGGACGGCAAGGCGGTGCTGGAGGCGACCGCGCTGATGGCCACGGACACCATGCTGCTGAAGTCGGCCGCCAAACTGATCGGCCGGGGCAGCTCCAACCAGCGCGCCATCTGGGAAGCCGGCGCGTCGGTCTCGGAGATGCTGCACAACCTGGGCGGCTACATGGCCGAGCGCGCCACCGACGTCCTGGACGTCCGGGCACGGATCGTGGCCGAGCTGCGCGGCGTGCCCGCGCCGGGCATCCCCTCCTCCGCGACCCCGTTCATCCTGATCGCCGAGGACCTGGCCCCGGCGGACACGGCCACGCTCGATCCCGAGAAGGTGCTGGCACTGCTCACCGCCGGCGGCGGTCCGCAATCCCACACCGCGATCATCGCCCGCTCCCTCGGCCTGCCCGCCGTCGTCGCCGCGGCCGGCGTCGACGCCCTGCCGGACGGCACGGAGGTCTACGTCGACGGCGCCGCCGGCACCATCACGGCGGACCCGGACGACGCCCAGCGCGCCGCCGCGGAGCACTGGGCCGCGACCGCGTCGCTGCTGGCCGACTTTGACGGTACCGGCACGACGGCGGACGGCCACCTTGTCCCGCTGCTGGCCAACGTCGGGGGCGCCAAGGACGCCGTGGCCGCCGCCGGGCTCAACGCCCAGGGCGTTGGCCTGTTCCGGACCGAGTTCTGCTTCCTCGAACGGGACACCGAGCCCTCCGTGGAGGAGCAGGCCGCCGCGTACAAGGGCGTCTTCGACGCCTTCCCCGGCAAGAAGGTGGTCCTCCGCACCCTGGACGCCGGCGCGGACAAGCCGCTGCCGTTCCTGACCGACGCCACCGAGCCCAACCCGGCGCTCGGCGTCCGGGGCTACCGGACCGACTTCACCACCCCGGGCGTGCTGGAACGCCAGCTGCAGGCGATCGCCCTGGCGGAGCGGGACTCCGAGGCGGACGTCTGGGTGATGGCGCCGATGATTTCGACGGCGGAGGAAGCCGCGCGTTTCGCCTCGCTGTGCGCCGCGGCCGGGATCAGGACCCCGGGCGTCATGGTGGAGGTGCCGTCCGCGGCCCTCACGGCGGAGGCCATCCTGCGGGAGGTGTCCTTCGCAAGCCTGGGCACCAACGACCTCACCCAGTACGCCATGGCCGCGGACCGGCAGCTCGGCCCGCTCGCTGCGCTGAACACCCCGTGGCAGCCCGCCGTGCTCCGGCTGGTGGGCCTCACGGTCGAGGGGTCCGCCGCTGAAGGCCACGGCAAGCCGGTCGGCGTGTGCGGCGAGGCCGCGGCGGATCCCGCCCTCGCCGTCGTGCTCACCGGCCTGGGCGTGACCACCCTGTCCATGACGGCGCGCTCCATCGCGGCCGTGGCGGCGGTGCTGAAAACGGTCACCCTGCCCGAGGCGCAGGAGCTGGCCAGGCTGGCCCTTTCCGCCCCGAGCGCCACCGAGGCCCGCGCCTGGGTCCGGGCCAAGCTGCCGGTGCTGGAGGAGCTGGGGCTGTAACGGGAGCGCGGGTCCCGGCCCGGGGCGCTAGGATGCACTCCATGACACTGATTGCCCCCCGGGTGACGGCCGGGCTCCCGGCCGAGGACGCACAGAAACTGCAGTATGCGCTCAACGGCAGCAGCGACATCACGGTCTTCGTCGACGGCACCGTGCACCGCCTGCCGCCCGCGGCGCGGGACGCCGTCGTCGACCTGCTGGGCCGCTTCAGCCGGGGCGAGTCGGTCACCGTCAGCAGCGTGGAGGACATGCTGACCACCTCGAAGGCTGCGGAACTGGCGGGGATCTCGCACACCTATCTTCGGAACATGACCGACCGCGGCGAGATACCGGTCGAGTACCGCGGCACGCACCGGCGGATCCGGCTGGCCGACATCATGGCATGGCTGGAGACCCAGAAGAAGAACACGGCCGCGGAAACGGCGGCCCTCCCGGCCGCCGGCAACGGCTCTGCTGGCAGCAAAGACAGCGGCGGCGCGGATGGTTCGTGACGGCGTGATAAGGATCAAACAACGATCCCTGCCCGGCGCGGAGACGCGGCGGAGGCCGGGGTTACGCTTGGATTGTGGGTAAGTTCAGAGGGTGGCACATCCTGGCCGGCATCGCGGCCGTAGTGCTCACCGGCACCCTCGGCACCGTGATGGGGCTGGACAACACCGCGGCCGTCATGGCCAGTTGCGTCGCGTTCGTCGCCGTCGCCCTGTGGACCGACAGCCGGCTATCGCGCCGCAGGAGGGAACGAGCGCGGGAGATACGGGGACGCCTGGAGGCGGCGGCCACGGACGCGCGAGCCGACGCCGACGCGACCGCCTCCGGGACGACCGTTAGGCCCGCGGCCGCCTAGATCCTTGGCCTTTCGGCCCAGCGCCGCGCCTTCAGCGCCGCGTGAAGCTCCAGCCGGACCATCCCCTTGAGCGGATCGACGCCGAGCACCTGCCGGATCCTGCCGAGCCGGTTGTAGATGCTGCTCCGGTGCAGGTGCAGCTTGCCCGCCACCTCCTGGACCGAGCCGTCGTTGTCGTAGAAGAGCTCCAGCACCGGCAGCAGTTCGCCGTTGCGGTCGTGGTCCTCCAGCATCCGGAAGTACACCGAGCCCGCGTCCGCCCAGGCGCCTGCGCCGCCGCCGGCCGAGGCCAGCAACTGGTAGAGGCCGGTGGCGCGGCAGTCCACGAGCTCGCCGAGCTGGGGGTCCACCGCCGCGGCCTGCGCCGCCTGGCGGGACTGCCGGTAGGCCTCGGCCAGTTCGCGCGGCCTCGCGAACCCTTCGGAGGTTCCCAGGATGACCCGGCGGACCGGGCGGCCCGCGCGTTTGGCCAGTTCCAGCTGGTAATGGACCAGCACCTGGGCGTGGTCGGCGCGGCCGGTGGACTCCCGGAACAGCACGACGGCGTGCGTCTCGGTTCCGGCGCTGAACAGGGCGGCGTCCACGCCGATGGTGGCCTGCAACGCGGCGGAGCGGTGGATCAGCGTGGAGGCGATCGGATCCGATCCCTCGGCCCAGCCGTCGGCGTCGAGGACGGTCACCAGCTGCCACGGCCCGCGGCCCTGCACTTCCTTCCAGCCCGCGACGGCGGCGACGGCGTTCGCCTCGCCCCGGCAGGCGGCGAGGAACTCCTGTTCACGCCGGCGTCGGAACTCGGATTCGGCGGTGTTGGAGTCCAGCAGCAGCGCGGAGAGCTGCTCGAGTTCGCGTGCGACGTCCGGCAGCCGGGCCAGGACGGAGCCCGCGGTCGGCTCCCCGGCGTCCAGCTGGACCCAGAGATAGCCCACCCGGAACCCGCGGACCAGCAGCGGGACACAGACGCGTCCCAGCATCCCCAGCTCCTCGTTGGCCGGCACCACCACCGGACGCACCGCCGTCGCGATGCCGTGGGAAAGCTGCCAGGCGCTGACGTCCGCCGCGACGCGCTTGCTGAGCAGGAAATTCACCCGGACCCGGTCCGCCTGGGACTGGTTGGAGCTGTAGGCGAGCAGGACGCCGTCGAGGTCTTCCAGCGAGAGTCCGCGCCCGAGCCGGAGGGCCACGCGCTCCACGAGCTGCTCCACGTCCTGCTGCTGCATGCTGCCACCTTACTGCCCCGCGGGTCCCGCCCACGAACGGCGCGGCAACGGACAGCAGGCGACACCTGCCGCCCCCGGACTCGACAAATGTCGAGCGGCACTTTCCAGAAACCCCGGAACGGCGGGGCCGGGCGCGGCGGCGGGGCCGGCGGCCCTGTCGCCTGCCTCACAGCCGGTTCTATTCTGGAAGCACGACTTCCCCCGTACACCCGGCCCACAAAGCCACCACCCCTGGAGCCCAACATGATCATCGGCGTCCCCAAAGAGATCAAGAACAACGAATTCCGCGTCGCCATCACGGCCGCCGGCGTGCACGAATTCCGCCACCACGGCCACACCGTCCTGGTGGAGCGCGGCGCAGGCCTGGGCTCCGGCATCACGGACGAGGAATACGCCATCGCCGGTGCCGAGATCGTCGCCGAGGCCGACGACGTCTGGGCCCGCGCCGACATGGTCATGAAGGTCAAGGAGCCGGTCAAGGCCGAGTACCACCGGTTCCGCAAGGGCCTGATCCTCTTCACGTACCTGCACCTGGCCGCCGAGCCGGAACTGACCCAGGAGCTCATCAACTCCGGCGTCACGGCCATCGCCTACGAGACCGTGCAGGAAGGCCGTGCGCTGCCGCTGCTGGCCCCGATGTCCGAGGT
Source organism: uncultured Actinomycetota bacterium (assembly GCA_963698285.1). Classification (GTDB taxonomy): domain Bacteria; phylum Actinomycetota; class Actinomycetes; order Actinomycetales; family Micrococcaceae; genus Arthrobacter. The sequence continues at coordinate 70,485 of CAVOQF010000026.1, forward strand.
TGCCGGCCGCCTGTCGGTCCAGGTCGGCGCCACCTCGCTGATGGCTCCGGCCGGCGGCAAGGGTGTGCTGCTGGGCGGCGTTCCGGGCGTCCGTCCGGCCAAGGTCGTTGTCCTCGGCGCCGGCGTGGCCGGCACCAACGCCGCCGCGATGGCCCTGGGCCTCGGCGCGGACGTCACCATCCTGGACATCAACATCAACCGCCTGCGCGAACTGGACGCCCAGTACCAGGGCCGCCTGAAGACGGTTGCCTCCAACGCCTACGAGATCGAGAAGTCGGTGGTCGACGCCGACCTCGTGATCGGCTCCGTGCTGATCCCCGGCGCCAAGGCCCCCAAGCTGGTCACCAACGAGCTCGTCTCCCGGATGAAGCCCGGCTCCGTGCTGGTGGACATCGCCGTGGACCAGGGCGGCTGCTTCGAGGACACGCACCCCACCACGCACCAGGAACCGACGTACAAGGTCCACAACACGATCTTCTACTGCGTCGCCAACATGCCCGGAGCCGTGCCGAACACCTCCACCTATGCCCTGACCAACGTCACCCTGCGCTACGCGGTTTCGCTGGCCAACCTGGGTGTCAAGGCCGCGTTCGAGCGCGACGCCGCCCTCGCTGCCGGCCTCAACATCGCCGCCGGCAAGGTCGCGCACCGCTCGGTCTCCGAGGCGCACAACCTGCCCCTCGTCGCCGACTGGCACGAGCTGGTCTCCGCGTAGTCCTGAGTCAGCCGTTTGAACGGCAGTCATCCAACGCGTGCTGCTCCTTCGTCGCTTTGACGCACGCTTTCTGGATGGCTGCCGTTCAAACGTTAAGTCCGCTGCGTCGCCAGCGCCCGGGCCTGCTCGATCAGCTTCAGGACCTCGACGGCGTCCTCCGGGTCTACCGGGAGCGGGAGGGCTGACCTGGCCCCGCCGTCGGTGATTTTCTCCGCCAGGATCCGGTAGAACTCCGGGTACGCGCCGCGCTCGGTGGGCAGCCGGTCCAGGTGGCCGTCGCGGCCCAGCATCCCCGCCCAGTCGCGGTCCTCCGTGCCGTAGTCGGCATCCAGCGGGCTTCCGCCGGCGGCCAGCCAGGGTTCCTGCGGGTCGACGCCGTGCTTGGTGAAGCCGCCGTCGCTGCCCAGCACCCGGTAGCGCGGCCCCTGCTGGGCGCAGAGCAGGTTCATCGACAGGTGGCTGGTGACCCCGGAGTCGTGGCGCAGGGCAAGGAACACGTCGTCGTCCGCCCGTTCCCCGGGCCGGCGGACCGCCAGCTCGGCATGGCTCACGGCGGCGGGGCCGAAGAGTTGCACGGCCTGGTCCAGCAGGTGCGTGCCGAGGTCGAACAGCACCCCGCCGCCGTCGTCCGCCGTGGCGGCTGCCTTCCACGCCTTCGTGACGCTCGGCGACCAGCGCTCGAAGCGGGATTCGAACCGCGTGACAGTGCCCAGGACGCCGCGCTCCAGCAGGCCGCGGACGGTCAGGAAGTCCCCGTCCCAGCGCCGGTTCTGGAAGACGGTAAGCACCCGCCCCAGCCGCGCGGCGAGCCGGATCAGTTCTTCCCCTTCGGTGCTGCGCACGGTGAAGGGCTTGTCCACGACGACGTCGAGCCCGGCTTCCAGCGCCGCCTTGGCGAGCGGATAGTGGGTGGCCGGCGGCGTTCCCAGCACCAGCAGGTCCAGCGTGCCGGCCTGCGCGAGCAACTCGGCCGGGGTGTCGACGATCCTGGCCCCCGGGTGGCGGGCCGCGGCGGCCGACTTCCTGCCGGCGTCGGAGGTGGCAATGGCGTCGAGGGTGAAGGCCGGGTTGGCCGCAATCAGCGGGGCGTGGAACACGCTGCCGGAGAGGCCGAAGCCGGCGACGGCGGTGCGGATGGGCGCCGCCTGGGCAGGGTTGGCGGGTTCGGAGGTCATGGCACCACGCTACCCGCCCGACGCTCCCTCAGGTCCGGCAACAAATCAGGCGACCCTCCCCCACATGGTGAGGGAGGGTCGCCTGGATTGCTGCCCTAGGTGAGGGAGCGTCGGAAGGGAAGGCTTACTTCTGCCAGCCGACGACGCTCCAGTCCGGGGTCTGGAACAGGGACGCGCCGTAGTTGGCGAGACCCGTGCGTGCGAAGTAGATCTGCGGACCGTTCATGATGACGCCCATGGAGTAGTACTTCGCCATGTGCTTCTTCTCGACCTCCATGGCCGCCTTGTTGCGCTCGGCATCGTCCTGGATGGACGCGAGGTCCTTGATGGCCTTGTCGAGTTCGGCGTCGCCGAGACCGTTCTCGTTGGTCTTGGAATCGTAGAACTGCTTCACGCCGGAGGTTGCGTCGGCGCCGACGGTGTAGCCGCTGATGGTGAGCTGGAAGTCGCGGCTGCCCAGCACCTTGCCGAAGTCCGCGTCGCCGCGCTGGTCGATGCCGACCTCCATGCCGGCGGCCTGGAGCTGCTTCTGCAGGGTCTGCACGGTCGCGAGGGACGTCGGGTCATCGCCGAAGTTGGTGATCTTGAAGCTGACCGGCTTGCCGTCCTTCTCCATGACCTTCTTGGCGTTCTCCGTGTAGCCGGCTTCGGTCAGGACCTTCTTGGCCGCCTCGGCGCCCGCTTCCTTGACCGGGTAGTTGTCCTGGTAGTGCGGGGAGAACGGCATCAGCATCATCGATCCCGAGCTTTCCTCTTCCCAGTTCAGGCCACCGAAACGCACGGCGCGGACGGCGGGACGGTCGACCGCGGTGAAGATGGCCTGGCGGACCGCGACGTCGGTCAGCGGGGCCTTCATGGCGTTGAGGTTCAGGCCACCCGCGAACAGGCGCTGGCCGCGGCGGACCTCGGAGTTCTTGGTGCCCTCAAGCTGCTTGTACTTGGTCAGCGTACGGCCGTCGGCCATGTCGATTTCGCTGTTCTTGAAGGCGGCGATCTCGGCGCTTGCCTCGAGCTGGCGGAAGACGACCTTTTCCAGGACCGGCTTCTCACCCCACCACTTGTCGTTCGGGACCATGGAGACGGTCTTGGCTGCGGAGTCGTACTTTTCGACCTTGAACGGGCCGGCCATCCACTCGGGGTGCATTTCGCCGGAGAAGCCCGTGTTGAAGATCTCGGGGGTGTTGACAGCCTGCGGGATGAAGCCGCCGAAGATGTCGCTGAGCGGGTAGACCGGCTGGGTGGTGGTGGCAATGACTTCCTTGTCACTGCTGCCGGCCTTGACGGAGTCGATGAACTCGTAGGCGCCGGAGGACACGATGTCGATGTCCTTGTTCTTGCCGTTGAGCATGGTCCAGGTGTTCACGAAGGTGGCGGCGTTGATGGGGGTGCCATCGTTGTACACGGCCTTCGGGTTGATCTTGATGGTGATGGTCTGCTTGCCATCCTTGACCTCACTCTTGAAGTCCTCGCAGAAGTTCTTGTTCAGCTTGGCGGTGCCGTCGAAGTCGAGCTTCCAGCAGCCCACGTAGCCGGCTTCGTCGATCGGGTAGTGCAGTTCCGTGTTGTCGGCGGAGTTTCCGGCGTTGGAGAAGCCGTTGAAGTCCGGGCCGATGTTGCCGACCGGCAGCGTCACGGTGCCGCCCTGCTTCAGCTCATCGGCCTTCTTGGCGTTGACGCTGACGAGCTTGTTGATGTCGCCGGAGGCGTCCTGGGCCTTGGCGCTCTCGGCGGACGTGGTGGCGCCACCGCCGCCGCAGCCGGTCAGCGCGAGGGCTGCCGCTACGGCGGCCACCCCGCCGATCTTGGTCAGATTCTTCATAATGATCCCCTTCATTTTTGGTGCGAGTAGTGATGCAGTTGCGGTTTGGTGCGTCAGAGGGACTCGTGGACAACCAACATGTCCGCGTCCAGTTCGCCGTCCGGGTAGAAACAGGCGAATTGCTGGTCTGTGGGGGCCGACGGCGGACCGGCGGTCCGGCGGCCGGTGGCCGGGACGGGCGCCGCTGCCGTTTCCAGCGGCGGTTCCAGGGTGAGGCACTTTTCCTGCTTGGCGGCGGGAAGTGCGGCGAAGACGGGGCAGCGCGTGGCGAAGTTGCAGCCCTTCGGCGCCTCCAGCGGCGACGGCAGGTCGCCCTGCAGGATGATGCGTTCGCGGGTGCGTTCCAGCTGCGGGTCCGGGACCGGGATCGCGGAGAGCAGGGCCCGGGTGTAGGGGTGGCGGGGGCTGTCGAAGACGCTGTCCACGTCCCCGATCTCCACGATCTTGCCGAGGTACATCACGGCCACACGGTTGGAGATGTGCCGCACCACGGACAGGTCGTGGGCCACCATCAGGTAGCTCAGCCCGAGTTCGGCCCGGAGCTTGTCCAGCAGATTGATGACGCCGGCCTGGACGGAGACGTCCAGCGCGGACACCGGCTCGTCCAGGACCACCAGCTTGGGGTTCACCGCCAGGGCCCGGGCAATGCCGATGCGCTGGCGCTGTCCGCCCGAGAACTGGTTCGGGAAACGGTTGACGTGGTCCGGTTGCAGGCCCACGAGCTCCATCAGCTCCATGATCCGCTTGCGGATTTCCGGCTTGGCCATGCCGGCGTTCTCGAGCGGCTCGGACAGCACCTCGAAGACGGTGAAGCGCGGGTCCAGGGCGCCGGTGGGGTCCTGGAACACCATCTGGAGTTCCCGGCGCATGGCGTTCTTCGTCTTCGCGTCGGCGGCCTGCTTGTTGCTGAGGCCGCCGATGACCACCTCGCCGTCCTGGTCCTTGTGGAACTCCATGATCTCCAGCAGGGTGGTGGTCTTGCCGCAGCCGGATTCGCCGACGATCGAAAAACACTCACCCTCGCGGATGTCGAAGCTCAGCCCGTCGACCGCCTTGACGGTGCCGATCCGGCGTTTGATCAGGGCACCCTTGAGCAGCGGGAAGTGCTTCTTGACGTCCCTGAGCTCCAGCACGCTCCGGCGTTCCGCACGCGGGATCGCGTCGAACCGGGAGACCGGGACCTCCGGGGCGTGGAAGATCTCGTGGACATCCACGGCCTCGCCGAGGGACTCGCTCTTGATGCAGGCTGCCTTGTGCTCCAGGGTTCCCCCGCCGCTGCCGGCGACCGGCCACAGCTCGGGTTCGCCCTGCAGGCAGGCCTCACTGACCAGCGGGCAGCGCGGGGCGAAGGAACACCCGGTGGGTGTGTGCACGAGGTTCGGCGGGATGCCCTCGATCGGCACCAGCGAGGCCTTTTCGGCCACGTCCACCCGGGGCACGGCGCCCAGCAGGCCCATGGTGTACGGCATCCGGGCGTTGTAGTAGATGTCGTCAACGCTGCCGGTCTCCACCGGCCGGCCGGCGTACATCACCATAATGTCGTCTGCCATGCCGGCCACGACGCCCAGGTCGTGCGTGATCATCACGACGGCGGCGCCGGTTTCCTCCTGCGCGGTGTGCAGCACCTCAAGGACCTGCGCCTGGATGGTGACGTCGAGCGCCGTCGTCGGCTCATCCGCGATCAGCACCCGCGGGTTGTTGGCGATCGCGATGGCGATCATGACGCGCTGGCGCATGCCGCCGGAGAACTCGTGCGGGAACGCCTTGACCCGGTCCTTGGGGCTGGGGATGCCCACCATTCCCAGCAGCTCGACGGCGCGCGCCTCCTTGGCCTGCTTGCTCATGGTGGGGTTGTGCACCGTGAGGGCCTCGACGATCTGGGTGCCCACGGTGTAGACCGGGGTCAGCGAGGACAGCGGGTCCTGGAACACCATCGCGATGTCGTTGCCGCGGAAGCGGCACATGGCTTTGTCGCTGAGCCCCAGCAGTTCCTTGCCCTTGAGCCGGACCGAGCCGGTGATGTCGGCGGTCTCCGGCAGCAGGCCCATGATGGCCATGGACGTGACGGACTTGCCCGAGCCTGACTCGCCGACGATGCCCAGGGTCTTGCCCGGCATCAGGTCGAAGTCGATGCCGCGGACCGCGTGCACCACGCCGTTCTCGGTGTTGAAGCGGACATTCAGGTCCCGGACGGAGAGTACGGCACCCGCCGGGGCATCACTTGGGGCGTGCAGCCCGGCCACGTGCAGGCGCTCCGCGGTGCTGGGCTCGGTGGCGGTGGTGTCGCTGCTCATGAGGTCATCTTCTTTACGCTGTTCTTCTTGGCGCTGTTCTTTTTGGCGCCGGTCTTCTTGGCGCTGCCAATGGAGCTGGACGTGGGGTCGAACGCGTCCCGCAGGCCGTCGTTCATCATGGCGAGCGAACCGGTCAGCAGGAACATCACCGTCAGCGGCACCCAGAACATCCACGGGAAGGTGGACACCTGGGAGGTGGCCTGGCCGATCAGCACGCCCAGGCTCACGTCCGGAACCTTGATGCCGATGCCGATGAAGGAGAACGCGACCTCGGCGAGGATGGCGCCGGTCACGCCGCGGGTGATGTCGAGGACCAGCAGCGAGCCGATGTTCGGCACAAGGTGGCGCCAAACGATGCGCCGGGCCGGGACGCCCATGTACTGGGCGGCCTTAACGAAATCGCGCTGCATCAGCGACATGGAGAGCGAACGGATCAGGCGGGCGGTACCCATCCAGCTGAAGACCAACAGGACGATGATCAGCAGCAGCCAGCTCGGGAGGTTCTGCTGCAGCCCGTTGCCGCCGCCGCTGGTGGCCACGGCCACGACCAGCAGGGCCGGCATCATGATCAGGGCCTCGAGGATGAACAGCATGACCCTGTCCACCTTGCCGCCGAAGTAGGCCATGGTGCAGCCGTAGACCGCCGCGATCAGCACGGAGACCAGTCCGACGACGAGTCCGATCAGGATCGAGACCCGGGTGCCTTCGACGGTCAGGGCGTACAGGTCGATGCCGGCCTGCGAGGTCCCCAGCAGGTGCTCCGAGGAGGGTCCCATGCCGATGTTGAAGGGGTCGATCGTCTCCTTGTCCCAGCTGGAGAAGAATCCGCCGATCAGCGAAAACACCGTGAGCAGCGCGAAGATGACCAGGCCGACGACGGCAGTCTTGTTGCGCAGGAAGCGGCGGAGGATGATCGAGGACTTGGCAATGACGACGTCGTTGTTCTCGATTTTTGCTTCTTCGGCGACCGCGGCGGGGTCGATGGCATTCAGGTTTGTCATGGTTACTGCACCCGCACTCTCGGGTCGACCAGGGTGGTGGCGAAGTCGGCGAGGATCGCCCCGATCGCGAAGATCACGGAGCCGTAGGCGAGGGTCGCCGTCGCGGCATTGACGTCCTGCAGGGCGATCGCGTCGATGCTCCAGGAGCCGACACCGTGCCAGGCGAAGATCTTCTCCGCGAAGAAGCCGCCGGCGAAAATCGCGGGAATCGTGAAGGCGATGCTTTGCGCCACGGGGATGAAGGACACCCGCAGCGCGTGCCGGCTGATGGCCTGGTTTCGGGTCAGGCCCTTGGCCCGCGCCGTTCGGACAAAGTCGGCGTTGACGTTGTCCAGCAGGTACTGGCGCTGCGCGATCTGGTAGGTGCCCCACCCCACGATCGTGATCGCGAAGGTCGGCACCGCGTAGTGGGCCATCATGTCGACAAATTGCGCCCAGCCGCTGCCCTCCATCCCGGGAGTGGAGATGCCGGTGACAAAGAAGATGCGTTCGCCGACCGACTCGTTGATGTTGATGGCACCGAGCTGCACCAGGAAGTAGGCGATCGGCGCGGGCACGATGTAGACCAGGTAGCTGTAGGAGGTGATGACCCGGTCCGAGGCCTTGTACTGCCGCGCTGCCGTGTACACCCCCAGGGCGACGCCGATGATCAGGGTCAGGATGATGGAGGCCAGGAACAGCCGGGTCGAGATCCAGACGCGGTCGCCGAACTCGGCGTTGATGAACGCGCCATTGGGGCTGCGCCCCCAGTCCCACCGGGTGACGATCGCCGTGAGCCACTCAACGTAGCGCTCCCACGCGCTGAGCTCCGGGTCGAGGCCCTTGAGCCGGAAGGAATTCGCCACCTGCTCGGGCGTGGGCCGCGGGATGCGCTCCTGCTCCAGCAGCGCCGGCTGCAGGGAGTTCACGGCCAGGAAGTACCCGGCGGTGGTGGTCAGGAAGATCATGAAGGCGTACGTGACGGCACGCTTGGCGAGGTATCGGAGCATGGGACGACTAGTTCTGGAACGCCGTGGTCTGTACCGTGCCTGCCGCTGCCGGGGCGGTCTTTTCCGCCACGCCGCGCGCAGGATTCTTGACGAGATTCACAGCTTGATCCTTCCGTAGCCCCCAACCGGCAGGGGATTGCCGCTGCCGATCGAGGATCCGAGCCAGCGGTGCCTGGCCGCCCGCAAGCCTTCCGGCGAGTCCGTTCGGACTATGTTGCGGGTCACATTGAAGAGGAAACTATCACAAAGAAATTGCGGGCAGGCGCGCAAAAGGGGGCGAAATGGTGTGTCCACTACCAGATCGTTATGAATAACTCAGGCGACTTGATTTGACTTGGCAGATCCCCGCGGATCGGCTATGTTAGCCGCCGCGCACCACGCGGGTGGCCAGCTCACGCCAGGACTCGACCAGGCGGGCGGGCGCCACTCCATGGACCCGGACGGAGTGCAGGAGCCGTTCGGGTTCCAGGGTCACGCTCAGGGCGCCGGCCATCAGCCAGGGATCCGCCGTGACCCCGGCTTCGCGCAGCAGCAGTTCCACGTGGCGGTGCCAGAGCACCGCGGCGGGCACGTCGAAGCGGTTGTAGGCCGACACATCGGCGGCGCGGGCGAGTTCGCCGTATTCGAGCACCCAGCCGATGCGTTCCGCACCAAAGGCAATCAGCCGCTCCAGCGGCGGGGCTCCCGGCCCCAGCGGCGGCGGCCCGAACATGAACCGGCCCTGGAACTGGGCCTCTGCGTCGCTGAGCAGGGTCATCATGAGCCCCGCCCGGCTGCCGAAACGGCGGAAGACCGTCCCCTTGCCCACGCCCGCGCGCCCGGCCAGGGTGGCCATGGTGAGCCCGTCGGCCCCGCACTCCTCGATGAGTTCCCGGGCAGCCCGCAGCAGCAGCTCACGGTTGCGGGCGGCATCCCGGCGCTCGGACTCGGCCGCGCGCTGGCCGGGCGGGCCGGGCGGACCGGGCGGACCGGGCGGGTTGGCCGGACCGCCGGGGCGGATTGGGATGAGGCTCACAGCGCCTATTGTAGCGCCGGGGAATATTAAGCGGACCGCAGTCCGTTTAGCATGGATGAAGGCTTCAAAGCCTCCGCGACCATCCAGCCGCCGGAACCGACGCGGCCAGATACAAGGAGTTCCACATGACCACCAAGACCGTTCTCACCCTGGTCGGCAGCCTGCGCGCCGGCTCCACGAACGCCCAGCTCGCCGAAGCCATCCAGCTCAACGCTCCCGAGCAGGTGGAGGTCGTCATCCACGACAGCCTCGGCGACATCCCCTTCTACAACGAGGACATCGACGTCGAGGGCCAGGTTCCCGCCGCCGCCGCCGCCCTGCGTGCCGCCGCCAACGAGGCCGACACCCTGCTGCTGGTGACCCCGGAATACAACGGCACCGTTCCGGCGCCGCTCAAGAACGCCATCGACTGGCTGTCCCGCCCCTTCGGCGCCGGCGCGCTCAACGGCAAGCCCACCGCCGTGGTCGGCACCGCCTTCGGCCAGTACGGCGGCGTCTGGGCCCAGGACGAGGCCCGCAAGGCCGTCGGCATCGCCGGCGCCCAGGTGCTTGAGGACGTCAAGCTGGCCGTCCCCGGCTCGATGGTCCGCTTCGCGGAGACCCACCCGAAGGACGACGCCGAGATTGTGGAGCAGATCAAGGGCGTCTTCGACGCCCTCGCCGAAGCCCGCAGCCCCGAAGCGGCCTAGTCCTCGTTGCCCGACACCCCCGACAGCCCCCCGGCTGCCGGGGGTGTCGTGCGTCCGGGCACCCGGCGACGGCTTTGTGAACAAAAGTTTTCCCACTGACAACGACGCCCTGTATCCTTGGACTGTGAGCCACGAAACACTTGATGCCGCCGCAGAGTTCCTTCCGGCCGAGGCAATTGACGCAATCGAACGTGCGGCTACGTCCGCCCACCGCCACGAGAGGCTTTTCTCGGAGCGCGCAGCAAATATCAAGCAATCGGCCGTCCGCGACGTCTTCGACATCTCCCTGCGCCCCGGCCTCGTCTCGTTGGCCGGCGGCAGCCCCTACCTCCAGTCGCTGCCGCTGGAGCGCCTCGGGCAGTCCGCCGCGAAGATCATCGCCGAGCAGGGCCTGACCGCCCTGCAGTACGGCGGGGGGCAGGGCACCGAGGAGCTCCGCACGCAGATCTGCGAGGTCATGGCAGCCGAGGGAATCCTTGACGCGAAACCCGAGAACGTCGTCATCACGGCGGGCTCGCAGTCCGCCCAGGACGTCGCCACCAAGGTCTTCTGCAACCCGGGCGACGTCGTCCTCGTGGAGGACCCCACCTACGTGGGGGCCCTCAACACTTTCGAGGCGTACCAGGTGGAGGTGGGCACCGTACCGATGGACGAGCACGGGATCATCCCGGACCTCCTCGAGGCCAGGATCGCCGCGCTGCAGACCGCGGGCAAGAGCATCAAGTTCCTCTACACCATCCCGAGCTTCAACAACCCGTCCGGCATCACGCTCGCCGCCGAACGCCGGCAGCAGGTCGTGGATATATGCCGCAATGCGAATATCCTCGTTCTTGAGGACAACCCCTACGGCCTGCTGCGCTTCGACGGCAAGCCGCTGACCCCGCTCCGGGCCGGCAACCCGGACGACGTCATCTACATGGGCTCCTTCTCCAAAATCTTCGCCCCCGGCCTGCGGATCGGCTGGGCACTCGTGCCCGCGCATCTGCAGCGCCGCTACTACCTGGCCTCCGAGGCGGTCACCCTGTGCCCGCCGACGCTGAACCAGATGCTGGTCTCCGCGTACCTGCGCGACTACGACTGGCGCGGCCAGATCGCCACGTACCGCGGGCTCTACGAGGAACGCTGCGAAGCGATGCTCGCAGCGCTCGAGAAGTACATGCCGGAGGGGCTGACCTGGACGCGGCCGGAGGGCGGCTTCTTCGTCTGGGTCACGCTGCCCGCGGAGGTCGATACCTATCCGCTGCTGCAGAAGGCCATCGACGCCGGCGTCGTCTTCATTCCCGGGGCGGCATTCACGCACTCGGACGAGCCGTCCAACAAGCTGCGGCTCGCGTACAGCGCGGTGCCGCCGGACGCCATCGAGGAGGGCGTCCGGCGCCTGGCGCCGGTACTGCGGGAAGCCGTCGCGGCGTTGTAGCCTGAATCATTGCTGTGGCCCGACCCGTGCTAGACCAGAGGAGTTCCCCATGACCGGAATCATCGTTGTCGGCGTCGATGGCAGTGAGACTGCCCTGAAGGCAGCCCATACGGCCCGGGACCTGGCGGCGTCCCTGGGCGCCACCCTGCACGTGGTCAGCGCTTTCGACAGCGACCGGACCGAGGTGTACGGCAGCGGCAGCGACCGGTGGATTGTTTCCGACGCCAACGACGCCGAAAAGGTCGCCAAGTCCGTCGCCGACAGCCTGCGCACCGAGGACATCCACGTCACCTACGCTGCCGCCCGGGGCAAGCCCGCGGAAGCGCTGATCCAGGAGGCGGAGCGTTCCGGCGCGCGGATGATCGTGGTCGGCAACCGCCGGATGCGCGGCCTCGGGCGTGTGCTGGGGAGTGTGGCGAACAGCGTGGCCCACAGCGCCCCCTGCGACGTCTACATCGCCAAGACCGACACCTCCGACTAGGACGGGCGCTGCGGCGCCGGTTCCACGGTCCTAGGCATCCACTGCCTTCAGCATCCGGCGCAGGATCTTGCCGGAGGAGGACTTCGGCACGGCGTCGATGAACTCGACGCGCCGGACCTTTTTGAACGGCGCGACCCTGGCGGCCACGAATTCCTCGACCGCTGCCTCGTCCAGCTGCTCGCCGTCGGCGCCCGGCTGGCGCACCACGAAGGCCATCGGCACCTCCTGGCCGTCGGCGTCGGCGGTTCCGATCACGGCCGCGTCGGCGATGCCGGGGTGGGTCAGCAGCAGTGCCTCCAGCTCCGCCGGTGCGATCTGGTAGCCCTTGTACTTGATCAGCTCCTTGAGGCGGTCCACGACCGACACCACCCCGTCGGCCCGCACCGTGGCGATGTCTCCGGTGTGCAGGAAACCGTCCGCATCCAGGGTGTCCGCCGTCTCCCCGGGCCGGTTCAGGTAACCGAGCATCACGTTGGGCCCGCGGCAGAGCAGGTGGCCGGGGGCGCTGGTTCCCTCGGCGGGGACCTCGATCTCCTCCCCCGTCGCCGGGTCCACCAGGCGGCACTCCATGTTGGGCACGGTGTAGCCCACCGAACTGACCGGCACGTCCGTGGCATCGACCGGGATCAGGTGGGAGACGGGACTCATTTCCGTCATGCCGTAGCCCTGGAGCACCCGGCAGCCGAGCCGCGCGGCGAGCCGCGCCCCCAGTTCCCCGTCCAGCGGCGCCGCGCCGGAGAGCGTGGTGTGGACGGAGCTGAGGTCGTAGTCCGCCACCATGGGGTGCTTGGTCAGCGCCACGGCCACCGGCGGGGCGATGAAGAGGTAGCTGCACTTGTGGTCCTGGATCATCCGCAGGAACTCCGCGAGGTCGAACCTGGGGATGGTGACCAGGCAGGCGCGCTCCCGGAGGGCCAGGTTCAGCAGCACCGTCAGTCCATAGATGTGGAAGAACGGCAGCAGGGCCAGCAGCCGGTCCTCCGCCCGGACCTTGAGCAGTCCGCGTGCCTGTTCCACGTTCGCCACGAGGTTCCGGTGGCTGAGCATCACGCCCTTGGGCCGGCCCGTGGTACCCGACGAATACGGCAGTACCGCGACGTGGGTGGCAGGGTCGAAACTGACGTCCGGGGCCGGCGCGCCGGACGTCGAGCAGGTCCGTCAGGGAGGGGTGGCCGTCGGCGCCGTCGAGCACCACCAGCCGCTCGGCCGGGATCCCGACGCGGCCTGCCGCCTCGCGGGCGGCCGGCAGCAGGGCCGAGATCGTGAAGAGCCAGCTGGCTCCGGCGTCGGTGAGCTGCTTTTCGATCTCGTCCGCCGTGTACAGCGAATTGACCGGTGTGACGGTGGCGCCGGCCCGGAGCAGGCCGTGGAACACGACGGTGAACGCCGGGATGTTCGGGCACAGGATGGCGGCGACGCCGTGGACGCCCAGCCCTTGGGCGGCCACGGCGCCGGCCAGGGCGTTAACCCGGTCGCGCAGCTCGCGGTAGCTCGTCTCCGCGCCGCTGGTGCCGTCGACGACGGCGACCCGGTCCAGCTCGTCCTCCGCCAGGCCGCCGAAGAGGTACTCGTAGAGGCTGAGGTCGGGAATATCAACAGCGGGGAACGGGCTCGAAAACACGCGAAATCTCCTTTGATCGGCGTCCGCCGGCTCGGCGGCGGCTGGTGCCACTCTAGTGCCGCCGCGCGGTCCGGGACAGGACGGCCCGGGATTTGACCGGCGTCACCACCCCTCGTGGGCAGTCTCACCCGCATTCTGCCGGAGCCGGCGTGCGGCGCGGCGGTAAAATTGGAGGTGCCCCCGATGGAGCGGACAGTCCTATCCGCACCAGCCACCCCGGGGAGAATCCCATGCCTGCTCTTCAGCGCCGCCAGCTCGTTGGCCACGACATCCTGCTGGCCCGGCACGGAAACCACATCAGCACCATGCGGGTGGACCGCGCCCGCGGCCGGGTGGTTGCCTACCTCGACGACGGCTCCGTGGACAGCGCCCCGAACCTGATCTCCCCGGCGCTGCGGATGCCGGACACGGTCCGGAGCATCCTGCGCGAGGACTGGAAGTTCCTGGGCACGGTCACGGCCGCCAGTTTCGGCCTGGCCGGCGTCGTGTTTGCCGCCGCAGCAGCCGTGGCCGGCTGGGGCAGCGACCCGGGCCTGAGCCAGCTGCTCTCGGCCTACTCCGGCGGCTAATCCCGGCGCAGCCGCACGGGGTCAGTCCAGCAGCAGCGCGGGCTCTTCCAGGATGGCCGCGACGTCGGCCATGAAGCGGGCCGAGAGGTCCCCGTCCACCACCCGGTGGTCGAAGGAGCCGCCGAGCGTGGTGATCCAGCGCGGGATCACTTCCCCGTCGAGCACCCACGGCTTCTGCTTGATGGTCCCGAAGGCCACGATCGCCACTTCGCCGGGGTTGATGATCGGCGTGCCGGTGTCGATGCCCAGGGCGCCGATGTTGGTGATCGTGAGGGTGCCGCCCTGCATCTGGGCCGGCTGGGTCTTTCCCGCCCGGGCGGTGGTGGCCAGGTCGTTCAAGGCCAGCGCGAGCTCCTTGAGCGAGAGGTCCTGGGCGTTCTTGATGTTCGGCACCATCAGGCCGCGGGGGGTCGCCGCGGCGATGCCGAGGTTCATGAAGTGCTTGACCTGGATCTCCGCCGCGTCACTGCCGTCCTCGGCATCCACCCAGCTCGCATTGACGCTCGGGTTGCGGGCCGCGGCCCAGATCACGGCCTTGGCAAGGATCAGCAGCGGCGACACCTTGATGCCCTCGAAGTCGCGGGAGGCCTTGAGCCGCTTGACGAACTCCATGGTGCGGCTGGCGTCGACGTCCACGAAGATGCTCACATGCGGTGCCGCGAAGGCGGACTCGACCATGGCCCGGGCGGTGGCCTTGCGGACGCCCTTGACCGGGATGCGTTCGATCCGCTGCTCCTGCGGGCGGCCGGTCTTGCCCCAGAACGAATCCGCCTGGTCCACCTCGGCGTCGCGCTGGGCCTGGTAGCTGACGAGGTCCTCGCGGGTCACCTCGCCGCGCGCGCCGGTGGGCACGACGTCGGCCAGGTCAATGCCGAGGTCCCGGGCGAATTTCCGGACCGGGGGTTTGGCCAGCACGCGGTGGACCAGGCCGGTAATGGCGCCGCCCAGGGTCGGGCGCGGGTCGATGGCTTCTGCGTCGGCCTCCGTCTGCACGGGAGGTTCCGCGCGGGCGGCGGCGGCCGGGCTGATCCAGATGTCGTGCGACTCGATCCCCACCCGCTCGACGGCGGGGGCCGGTGCGGAGGCCGGCGTGGAGGCCGCCGCAGCGGCCGGTGCGGAGATCCGGCGTCGGCGCTTGACGGCGTCGGCCTTCGGGCCGGACCCGACCAGCGGGCCGCCGGCCGGTGGCCCGGCCGGCTCTTCGTCACCGGACGTGCCCGGCTCGAGCTTTCCGTACATCGGCGCGGATTCCGGGGCAGCGGCGGGGGCGGCCGCTGCCGCCGCGGTGTCGGAGACGCTGATGATCGGCGTCCCGACGTCGACCGTCACGCCTTCCCGGACCAGGAGTTCGGTGACGGTGCCGGCGTACGGCGACGGGAGCTCCACGAGGGACTTGGCGGTCTCGATTTCGCACAGCACGTCGTTGACGGCCACGGTGTCGCCGGGCTTGACCTTCCAGGACACGATTTCGGCCTCGGTCAGGCCCTCGCCCACGTCGGGAAGGTTGAACTTGTTCTCAGTCATGGAGGTCCCCGTCAGTAGGCGAGGGCGCGGTCCAGCGCCTCAAGGATGCGGTCGATGTCCGGCAGGTAGTCTTCTTCCACCTTGGCCACCGGGTAGGGCATGTGGAAGCCGCCGACGCGGATGACCGGGGCCTCGAGCGAATGGAAGGCCCGTTCGCTGACCCGGGCCGCGATTTCGCCGCCGATGCCGCCGAAGGTCGGGGCCTCGTGCGCCACGATCAGCCGGCCCGTCTTCGTGACCGAGGCCGTGACGGTGTCGAAGTCGATCGGCGAGATGGAGCGCAGGTCGATCACCTCGACGCTGTGGCCGTCCTCGGCGGCGGCCGACGCCGCGGCGAGGGCCACCGGAACCAGCGGGCCGTAGGCCACGACCGTGGCGTCCGTTCCGGCGCGCAGCACATGCGCCTTGAACGGGTCCGCGGAGTTGCCCGGGGAGTCGGTGTCGACCTCGCCCTTGAGCCAGTAGCGCCGCTTCGGTTCGAAGACGATCACCGGGTCGAGGCAGTCGACGGCCTGCTGGATCATCCAGTAGGCGTCGTGCGGGTTGGACGGGGTGATGATGCGCAGCCCGGCGGTGTGGGCGAACAGCGCTTCCGGGGACTCCGAGTGGTGTTCGATCGAGCCGATGCCCCCGCCATAGGGAATGCGGATGACGACGGGGACGGTCAGGTTGCCGTTGCTGCGCGAATGCATCTTCGCCAGCTGCGTGGTGATCTGGTTGAAGCCCGGAAAGACGAAGCCGTCGAACTGGATCTCGCAGACCGGCAGGTAGCCGCTCAGCGCCAGGCCGATCGCGGTGCCGATGATGCCGGACTCGGCCAGCGGGGTGTCCACGACGCGGTCGGCGCCGAATTCGCCGATCAGCCCGTCGGTGACGCGGTAGACGCCGCCCAGCGGTCCGATGTCCTCGCCCATCAGCAGGGTGCGCGGGTTGTTGCCCAGCGTCGCCCGCAGGCCCTCGTTGATGGCCTTGGCAATGGTCATGGTGGTCATCAGTTGGCCGCCTCCGCGTCGGCAGGGTCCGCCTCGTCGGCGAAGCCTGCACTGTATTCCTCGAACCACGCCAGTTCTTCGGCCACCAGGGGGTGCGCCTCGGCATAGGTATTGGCGAACGCCGTCCGGATGTCCGGGGTTTCCAGGTCGTGGGTGGTCTTGCGGACATAGGCCGCGAGTTCGTCGCCGTCGGCCTTGACCTGTTCGAAGAAGGCGTCGTCGGCGAGGCCTTCGGCGCGGAGGTACTTCTCGAGCCGCTCCAGCGGATCCTTAGCCCGCCACTGCGCCTCTTCCTCGGAGCCGCGGTACTTCGTGGGGTCGTCCGCGGTGGTGTGCGCGCCGACGCGGTAGGTGAAGGCCTCGATCAGCACCGGGCTCTTGCCTTCGCGGGCGCGTTCCAGGGCCCATTCGGTGACGGCGTGGACCGCGATCACGTCGTTGCCGTCCACCCGGATGCCGGGGAAGCCGTAGCCCTTGGCGCGGTTGGAGAGCGGGATGCGGGTCTGCACGGTGGTGGGCACGGAGATGGCCCAGTGGTTGTTCTGGCAGAAGAACACCACGGGGGCGTTGTAGGAGGAGGCGAACACCATGGACTCGTGGACATCGCCCTCGGAGCTGGCCCCGTCGCCGAAGTAGACCATGACGGCGGCCTTCGGCTTCTGCTCCCCGGCCTGGCCCGCTTCGGCCTCGGCCGCGGCCAGCTTCTGGTCCCGCTGGATGCCCATGGCGTAGCCGACGGCGTGCGGCGTCTGGGCGGCCAGGACCAGGGTGTAGAGGTGGAAGTTGGTGTCCTTGGGATTCCAGCCGCCGTTGGACACGCCGCGGAACTGGCGCAGGAGTTCGGCGAGGTCCACGTTGCGGGTCAGCGCGACGCCGTGCTCCCGGTAGGTGGGGAAGATGTAGTCCTGCGGCTGGCTCGCCCGGCCGGAACCGATCTGCGCCGCCTCCTGGCCGGTGAGCGGGACCCAGAGGGCCAGCTGGCCCTGGCGCTGCAGCGCGGTGGCCTCCACGTCGAAGCGCCGGATCTTCGCCATGTCGGCGTAGAAACCGCGGAGCTTCCCGGCGTCGAGCCGGGCGGCGTACTCGGAGAACACCGGGTCGGTGCCCAGGGTTCCGTCCGGGCCCAGTAGCTGGACCATGGGGACGGCGGGGTCGCCAAGCACGGCTTCGGCCTGCGCCTCAAGCTGGTCGTCCACTTCGGTTCCGTCGAACTCGGTAGCGGGCAGATGTGTGGCGCCCATACCGTCTCCTTGCCTGCCGCATCCGGATGCGCCGCAATCGCTGGGATATATGCCGGACCGGGCAATACATTCCCGATCCGGCATATATTTCGCTTACTCGTCCCCTACTTTATCCGCAGCGGACGCCCGGCGGGCTTTATGTTAAGCGCTAGGAACGCTGCGGGGGTTTTGTATAGATCGCACACAATTCGAGGAACCGGGTGTTGGCCTCGGCCTCGCCGATGCTGACCCGTACCCCCTCGTTGCCGAAGGCCCGAACGGAGAGCGCCCGTTCCCCCGCCAGCGCGGCGAATTCCGCGCTGTTGGCACCCAGATTCAGCCAGACGAAATTGCCCTGCGCGTCCGGGACGAACCAGCCGAGCTCACGAAGTCCGGACGTTACGCGGTCCCGTTCGTCCACGAGGCTTTGTACCCTTTCTACAACCTCATCGAAGTGCTGTAGCGAGGTGACCGCTGCCGCCTCAGCGATCTGGGACACCGCGAAGGGGGTGGCGGTGACGCGCAGGTGCTGGGTGAGGTCCGGCTGGGACACGCTGTAGCCCACCCGCAGACCGGCCAGCCCGTGCGCCTTGGAGAAGGTCCGCAGCACAACGACGTTGGGGTACTTGCGGTACATCGCGATGCCGTCCACCGCGTCCGCGGCCCGGACAAACTCCTGGTACGCCTCGTCAATGACCACCACAATGTCCGAGGGCACCCGCTTCAGGAAGCGCTCGGTTTCCCCGGTCGTGAGGATGGGGCCGGTGGGGTTGTTCGGGGTGCACAGCAGGATCACCCTGGTGCGCGCCGTTACCGCGGCGGCCATCGCGTCAAGGTCGTGCCGGCCGTCCGCCGTCAGCGGGATCTGAACGCTCTCCGCGCCGGCGAGGCCCACACTGATGGGATAGGCCTCGAAGGAGCGCCACGCGTAGATGACCTCGTCGGCCTTGCCGTCGTCGTTCCGGCCGGCGAAGGTGGCCAGCAGCTGGTTAAGGGCCCCGAGGCTGCCCGCGCCGGTGACGATGTCCTCCGCGGGGACGTCGAGGAACCCGGCGAGCTCCCCGCGCAGTTTGCTGCTCAAGGGGTCCGGATAACGGTTGAAGTCGGTCTGCGCCGCGATGGCCTGCTGCACTGCAGGGATCGGGGGCAGCGGGTTTTCGTTGGAGGAAAGCTTGTAGCTCGCGAGTCCCTCGACGGGGACCGGCGGTTTGCCGGCCGCGTAACGGGGAAGCAGGTCTACCACCGGCCGCGGGCGGATCCCGCCGGCCTGGTTGTCTGGTGAAGTCATGCCCCCTAGCCTACTTCGCCCTCCTGCCGGGATGCCCGGCGATATGACAGCATGGGCCCATGCGCTCACTCTTCGTTCGGGTCATCGTCAATGCACTGGCCCTCTGGATCGCCAGCTGGATCCTTCCCGGGCTGGAGATCTCCACCTCGGCCACCACCGGGGCCGTGGCCAACAGCGGCGTCACGCAAGGCACGGACACGATCGGGATCATCCTGGCCTACCTGTTCATCGGCCTGATCTTCGGCCTCGTGAACGCCCTCGTCAAGCCCCTGGTCAGCCTGCTCTCACTGCCGATCACCATCCTCACGCTGGGGCTGTTCACGATCATCATCAACGCCGCCATGCTGTACCTCACCTCGTGGCTGAGTTCCTACACGCCGGTCCGCTTCACCATCGACTCCTTCTTCTGGACCGCGGTGCTCGCGGCCATCATCATCACCGTGGTGTCGCTGGTTGCCGGCCGGCTCCCGGGCGGCCGGCGGCGCTGACCGGCCCTGCCCCGCGGTTCGGGCCGGGCGCCGTAACGACGCCCTGCGCCGGCAGGGCCTCGCGCCGCAGCGAAAACCTGGTCACCGATGCGGTGCCGCCCGCGCCGACCACGGCCGCGAGCGCGGCGGTGGAGGCCTGCAGCGAGGGGTCCCGGCTCGCCGCGACCGCTTCCGCCCCGGCCGCGTAGTTATCCAGCCGGTGCCCGGGGCCGAGGCCGAAATCCTGCGGCGGCGGCATCACCAGGTCATTGGTCAGCGTGACGGTGACGCGGTCCCTGGTGTCCGCGTTGGGCAGCCCGTCCATTCCCGGTACCCAGTCGTGCTGGTGCTCCAGGTGCAGGCTGCCGATGCCGGGTTCGGGCGTGATGCCGGCGACCGGGGAGCCGGCGGTCAGCACGTACTTGAGGTCGAATTCAGCCAGGAAGGCCTTGTCCTTGCCGAGGTTCATGGCATGGATGCCGCCCTGGCTGTAGCCGACGGCGGCGAGCTGCTCGCCGGCCGCCGCCCCGGCCTCCCGCAGCGCCTGCCGGACCGCCGCGGTGGTCGCCCGCGAGTCGTAGCCGAGCGCTTCGACGATGCCGGCGGCGTCGAAGGGGTTCGTTCCCTCGGGCAGTCCGTCGAGCTGCGTCCCCGGCAGGACGACCACCCAGGCGCGGCGGCTTCCGGTGTCGACCCGGATGACCTCGATGTCGCCGCTCGTCCGGCCCACCGCCTCGGCCCGCCGCAGCAGGCCCGCCGGGGAGAGCTCAACGTCCGCGGCGGCGGTCTGGCTGCCGACGACCGACACGGGCCGCGGCTTCAGGAACCCCAGCCCCGGCGCGGCCGTCAGCTCCCGGACCGCACGGCGGACGTCGGTGGGACTGCTGAGCGCCATGGCGGCGGCCAGGGGAACGGGCAGGCCCAGCAGCAGCGCGAGGCCGGACGACGCCATGGCCACCCCGTGTTCGGCCTGGCCGCGGACGCCCGGGAGCTCAAAAAGCCGCTGGGCGGAGCCGTACTCCGGTCCGCTGAGTCCCATCCGCAGCAGCAGGGCGTTCCGGGCTTCGGTGAACTCGTAGTCGCGGTGGCTGGCCCGTACCTGGGCCGCGATCTGTTCCAGCTCTGCCCGGACCCGGCCGAGGTCCCGGCCGCCCTCCCCGACCGCGATGATGGCGTCGCTCCCGCTGCGGTAGGAATCGGACTGGTACTCGAAGAGCGCGCGCCGGACGCCGTCGGCCTCCGCCTCGAGGGTGTACAGCTGCCGCACCAACGTGTCCAGGGCGGCAGCGCCGGCCAGCAGCTCCTCGAATTGGAAGCTGAGGCCGCCCACGCCGCCGCGGATGCGCAGCATCCCGTCGGGAGGCGGAGGCGCCGGGAGCGGGACTTCCCCCGAGCCCGACGGGGTGACCTCCGCCATCAGTAGCCCGGGCGTCCGGAGGAAAGCGTCACGTGCTGGGCGTGGAGCAGCACCGCGGCCGCCGCATCCTGCAGTCCGTCCCGGGCGCGCCGCAGGGACGCGGCCTGGAGCGACAGCGTCGTCCGGTAGGCGCGGCCGGCCGGGGACTGCCAGGTTTGGAGTTCCAGCCGGCTCAGCCCGGCGAGCACCGAGCCTGCCTGCTCGGCGCAGGCTGCCACTCTGGCGGCCAGCTGCTGGACCTCGTGGGCGCGTGAGGCGCAGGCCGCCGCATCGGCTGCCGCCAACGTTCCGCTCATGACCCCGGGGCTCCCTTCAGTTGCACTCCCGTCCCGTCTTCGACGCTAGGGAACCGCTGCCGGCGTCGAAAGCGGCCGGGAGGGCTATGTGGAAAAGCCGCCGGACCCCGTGCGGACCCCGCGCGGCTCCTGAACGGAGCGGGCCCTCCGGGCCGGCGGCGCAATGTCATACGCAACCGCGGGCTTAAGGCCCGGCGGGACTTCGTGAAAGAATCGGACCATGCCTGAAACTGCCGCCACAGCTGAGACCCGCACGCCGTCCGGACGCCTGGCCCTTGCCGCGTCCGAGAACCAGATCGCGCTCGGCCCGCTCGACGGGCGCTACCAGCCGACCGTTGCGCCGCTGGTGGACTACCTCTCCGAGGCCGCCCTCAACCGTGACCGGGTCGCCGTCGAGGTCGAATGGCTCATCCACCTGACCGGCAACAACGTGCTCCCCGGCGCCGGTCCGCTGAGCGCCGAGCAGCAGGAGCAGCTGCGCGCCATCGTCACCGAGTTCGACGCCTCGTCGGTCGCCGAACTGGCCGAGATCGAGGCCGTCACCGTCCACGACGTCAAGGCCGTGGAGTACTACATCGGCCGCCGGCTGCCCGGCCTCGGGATCGGGCACCTGACCGCCCTGGTGCATTTCGGCTGCACCTCCGAGGACATCAACAACCTCTCCTACGCGCTCGGCGTCAAGGGCGCCGTGGAGGACGTGTGGCTGCCCGCGGCCCGCAAGCTCGTCGCGCAGATCAGCACGATGGCCGAGGCCAACCGCGCGGTGCCGATGCTGTCCCGCACCCACGGCCAGCCCGCCACCCCCACCACCCTGGGCAAGGAACTCGCCGTGATCGCGCACCGGCTGACCCGCCAGCTGGACCGCATCGCCCGCACCGAATACCTCGGCAAGATCAACGGCGCCACCGGCACCTACGCCGCCCACGTCGCCTCCGTGCCGGGCGCCGACTGGGAGCAGGTCGCCCGGAGCTTCGTCGAGGGCCTGGGCCTGGACTGGAACCCGCTCACCACCCAGATCGAAAGCCACGACTGGCAGGCGGAGCTGTACGCCGACGTCGCGCGGTTCAACCGGATCCTGCACAACGTCTGCACGGACATCTGGAGCTACATCTCGATCGGCTACTTCGCGCAGATCCCGGTCGCCGGCGCCACCGGGTCCTCCACCATGCCGCACAAGGTCAACCCGATCCGCTTCGAAAACGCCGAGGCCAACCTGGAGATCTCCTCCGGACTGCTGGACGTGCTGGGCTCCACCCTGGTCACCTCCCGCTGGCAGCGCGACCTCACCGACTCCTCCTCGCAGCGCAACATCGGCGTGGCGTTCGGCCACTCCCTGCTGGCCATCTCCAACGTCGCCAAGGGCCTGGACCGGCTGGACGTCGCGGAGGACGTCCTCGCCAGGGACCTGGACACCAACTGGGAGGTCCTCGGCGAGGCGATCCAGATGGTCATGCGCGCCGAAGCGATCGCCGGCGTCGCCGGCATGGAAAACCCGTACGAACGGCTCAAGGACCTGACCCGCGGCCAGCGCGTCGACGCCGCCCGGATGCAGGAATTCGTCCAGAGCCTGGGCCTGTCCGCCGACGCCGAGGCCCGGCTGCTGGCCCTGACCCCCGGCAGGTACACCGGCATCGCGGACAAGCTGGTCGACCACCTGGCCTAGCCGTGCTTGCCCCGAATTAACCTTCCGGCAGGCCGCTGTTTACGCGGCCGTCGAGGACTGGCCAGCTTCCCCGTGGACGCTGGAACTGTTACCGACACGAGGAGACCCCTTGCCGAGCGACACCGAGTCGACAGCACGGACTGTTCCGGCCGAATCCGGCGCCGCAGCGGGCACCGCAGCGGCGGATGCCGCAGATCCTGCAGGAGCCGACGCAGCGGCCTTGAGCCTGATGAGCTTCAACATCCGCTGCGACATCGCTGCAACCCTGCCGGGAGAGGCCGACTACTGGCCCGAGCGGGTTCCGGCGCTGCGGGCGGTCCTGGCCGAGGAGCTCCCGGAGGTCCTGGGCATCCAGGAAGGCCTGGAACACCAACTGGCGGTCATCGGCGAGGCGCTTCCGGGGCACTACCGGAGGATCGGCCACGGCCGCGAGGGCGGCAGCCGGGGCGAGCACTCCTGCATCTTCTACGACTCCCGCCGCCTGCGGCTGCGGACATGGGACCAGTTCTGGCTCTCGGACACGCCCACGGTGGCCGGCTCGGCGACGTGGGGCAACGACGTCACCCGGATCGCCACCTGGGGCCGGTTCGAGGACAACCGCACGGGACGAGAGCTGATGGTGGTCAACACCCACTTCGACCACGAATCCGAATACGCCCAGCTGCGCAGCGCCGAGGCCATCGTCGAGCACGCAACGAGCTTCGCGCCGGGACTGCCGACGGTCCTGATGGGCGACTTCAACGCCGACGCCGGCGCCTCCGGGGCGTACGACACCCTGGTGGGTAGCGGCACCTTCCGGGACTCCTGGAAGGCCGCGAAGCAGCGGCTGACCCCGGAGTACGGGACGTTCCCGAACTACAAGGATCCGGTGATCGGCGAAAGCCGCATCGACTGGATCGCCGTGACGCCGGAGATCCAGGTCGCCGAGGCCGCGGTCAACACCTTCCGGCTGGACGACCGCTACCCCAGCGACCACGCCCCGATCCAGGCCACGGTCCGGATCCCGTGACCGGCTCCGCCCCGGCCGGACAGTTCCGGCCGGGCCAGCCCGGCCCGGGCGCCACGCAGCCGGTAAAATCGGGTCCATGAGGCTGCTGCTGATCCGCCACGGCCAGACCCCGGGCAATGTCCTGGGCCAGCTGGACACCGCCCATCCGGGACCCGGGCTGACCGGGCTCGGCGAACGCCAGGCGGCCGCCCTGGCCCGCTCGCTGGCGAACGAGCGGATCGACCTGCTCTACGCGTCCACCCTGGTCCGCACCCAGCTGACGGCCGCCCCGCTCGCCAGCAGCCGCGGGCTGGACATTGAGGTGCTGGCAGGGCTGCGGGAAATCGAAGCCGGGGCGCTGGAAAAATTCACCGACCGCGAATCCCATCTGCGCTACCTGGACACCGTGTTTGCCTGGACCGCGGGCGAGCTGGACCGGCGGATGCCCGCGGGTCCCACCGGCCACGACTTCTTCGAACGCTACGACGAGTCGATCGCCCGCATCGCCGGCGCGTCCGCCGGGTCGGACGACGCCACCGTCGCCGTCGTCAGCCACGGCGCCGCGATCCGGGTGTGGACCGGAAGGCGCGCCGGCAATGTCGAGCCGGGGTTTGCGGCGCGGCACGTGCTCGCCAACACCGGCATCGTGGCCCTCGAGGGCGACCCCGACGGCGGCTGGCGCCTGATCCACTGGGACGACAGCCCGGTGGGCGGCCTCGCCCTGGCTGATCCGACGGCGGATGACCCCACCGGCCGGCCCGCGTGACCACCCGCTTCGACGGTTCCGTGCCGGACGGGCATTTCGCGACGTCGAGTGTGCGCCCGACCGTCGAAATGGCGGAACCCGAGTTCTCGAAGCCCTTACCTGCAGGAAACACCACGGAAACCGCCGCTCCCTAGCCTTGGTCTGCATAACCCTTCGGCGAATCGAGGCAGCGATGCAGACCAACCCGCGACTCAACATCCGGCAGGTCCCGTGGTCCAACCCCGTGGGAGCCGACCTGCGGGCGGCCCAGCAGGCGGAGCTGGACGCCCGCTTCGGCCACCGCGAACACGAGGCCGGTCCGCCGCCGTCGGAAGCCGACACCGCCGTGTTCCTCGTGGCGCACGATAAGGCGTCCGGCCAGCCGGTGGGCTGCGGCGGCCTGCGGCTGCTTGACGACTGCACGGCCGAGATCAAGCGCCTCTATGTGCTGCCGTACACGCGCGGGTCCGGCGTCGCCAGTTCCATCCTGGCGGCGATGGAAGGACATGCCCACGCCCTGGGCATCACCACCCTCACCGCCGAGGCGGGCTCGGTGCAGACCGACGGACGGCAGTTCTACGAGAACTCGGGCTTTGTGCCCGTGCCCAACTTTGGCCCCTACATGGGACTGGAGCACTCGTACTGCTACGCCAAGGCGATCGATTCGCACAGCGCCGCACACACCGCGATGGCCTGAACTCCCGGCGAACCCGACGCCCTAGCGCCCTGTCGGCCAGCCCGTGTACGCCTCCGCGAGGTAGGCGCGGCCGTGCCGGGACGACACCACGGAGTTGAGCTCGCCGAGCTGGCGGGCGCGGGCGAAGTCGTCGGCGTCGGCCGGGGTGTGCAGCATGGAGGTCATCCAGTAGGAGAAGTGCTGCGCCTTCCAGACCCGGTCCAGGGCGCGGTCGCTGTACAGGTCCAGGAGCTTGGTGGACCCGGTCTTGTAGAAGCTGTCCAGGCCCTCGAAGAGGACGCGTACGTCCTGGATGGCCAGGTTCAGGCCCTTGGCCCCGGTGGGCGGGACGGTGTGGGCGGCGTCCCCGGCCAGGAAGAGCTTGCCGTGCCGCATCGGGGCATGCACGAAGCTGCGAAACTTCAGGACCGTCTTGTCGATGACCGGGCCTTCCTTGAGCTCGAAGCCGTTGCCGTTCACGCGGCTGCGGAACGCTTCCCAGATCCGCTCGTCGTCCCAGTTCCGGACGTCCTCGTTGGGATCGCACTGGAAGTACATCCGCTGCACGGTCTCGGTCCGCTGGCTGATCAGGGCGAAGCCGTTCGCCGAGTTGGCGTAGATCAGTTCGTCGGAGCTGCGCGGCGCCTCGGCCAGGATGCCGAACCAGGCGAAGGGGTACTCGTGGAAGTACCACTTGCGGGCAGCCTCCGGGATCTGGACGCGGCAGTGGCTCCGCGAGCCGTCCGCGCCGGCGATGAAGTCGGCCCGTAGTTCGCATTCGGTGCCGTCCGCGTCCGTGAACCACACCGTTGGCGAGTCCTCGATGCCGTGGATGCTGGTGTCCGTGACGCCGTACCGGACGTCGCCGCCGTCGGCCTCCCGGCGTGCGGCGAGGTCCATAAAAACGTCGGTCTGCGGGTAGAGCCAGACCGATTCGCCCACCAGGTCCTGGAAGTCGATGCGGTGGCTTTCGCCGTTGAACCGCAGCTCGATCCCGTCGTGGCGGTCGCCGTCGCGCAGCACACGGTCGGAGACACCGCTGTCCACCAGGAGGTTGACCGTGCCGTGTTCGAGGATGCCGGCCCGGACGGTTTCCGAGATCTCCCGCCGGCTGCGCAACTCGACCACGGTGGAGTCGATGCCCTCCTGGGCCAGGAGGTGCGAGAGCATGAGGCCGGCCGGGCCGCCGCCCACGATGGCCACCTGGGTGGTGATGATTTTGCGTGCTGCCATGCTGTCCTCGCTTCGTCGCGGGGTCCGGAACCGCGTTTCAGCACGCCCTGCCCCGGACCGGTGGGTCTTCTGGCTAACAGTGTGCGCCCGGAGCAGTGATCCGCGTTACAGGTCTTCCATTGAACGGAATCCACCGCTCCCGCGGGAGTCCCCGAGCCGGCGCCCGATGCCCCGCGCCGCGGTCTGCAGCGCCGGGACCAGGGCCTGCAGCCGCATCTCCCGCAACGGAACCACGACGCCGAGCGCCGCGACGGTCCGCTGCCTCGCGTCCGGCACCGGGACGGCGATCCCCCAGGTGTCGGGGTCCACCACCCCGGCCAGCTCCGCGAAGCCCTGCCGGGCGGCCTGCGCCAGGAGCGCCCGGACGTCCCCGGCGCCAAGCTTGCCGTCGGGATCGCTGAACTGGCGCAGGTACGCGGCCTGTGCCGCGGCAGGCTGGTGGGCCATCAGTGCCAGCCCGGCCGAGGACAGGTGCACGGGCATCCGCCCCGCAACCTTCGCGCGGTTCGCCACCGAGCCGCGCCGGGACAGCCGTTCCACAAACAAGGCCTCCCAGCCGTCCAGCACGGCCAGGTTCACGTTCTGGTTGAGGACCTGCTGGATGTCCTCCATAAAGGGCATCGCTGCCTGCCGCAGGGCCAGCGTGGGGGAATTCCGGTTGACCAGTTCCCACAGCCGCAGCCCCAGCCGGACCGATCCCCCGGCGCCCAGCTCCAGCAGTCCGTGCCCCGCCAACTGCCGGACCAGCCGGTGCGCGGTGGTCAGGGGCAGCCCGGCCCGGTCCGCGAGTTCGGAGAGCTGCAGGGCCGCGGAGCCCCCGGGGAAGGCCTCGATCAGGCGCACCACGCGGTCCACGACGGAATCCCCGGTGCCGGAGTTAGCCATGGCCCTCGCTTCCGTTCAATGGGTTCTGCTTCCACTGTACGCCGCCCGGCTACAGGGCCCGGTTGAGGCTTCGCCGCAGCAGCCAGGCGCCCAGCAGGAGCAGCAGGGCGGCCATCGTCGCCAGCACCCCCAGCTGGGGGAGGATGTCACCCAGGGCGCCCTCCCTGCGCTGGATGGCGGCCAAGGCGTCGTAGGCCCAGCGGTGCGGGGTGGCGTAGGAGATGGCGGCCAGCGTGTCCGGGAAGAACTCCGGCGGCACCATGCAGCCGCCCAGACCGCCCAGGACGAGTCCGCCGCCCACCCCGACGCCGGCGGCGGCCGTGTCATTGTCCATCACCGAGCCGACCACCATCGCGGCGGCTCCCGAGACGGCACAAAAGAGCACCAGCACCAGGGCGGACAGCCACAGATTGCCCCACTCGACCCCGAACAGCAGCGCCGTGCCGGCCACGATGAAGCCGCCCTGGACGAAGGCGATGGCGAACCGTCCCAGTGCCTGCCCGGCCACGACCTGGCCGCTGGACACCGGGGCGGACATGACCCGGCCCACCACCCCGAACCGCCGCCCCTGGATCAGCGTCGCCGCGCCGGTGAGGGAGCTGAGGAACACAAAGAGCAGCACCTGCTGCGCCGCGCCGAGATCGAACCTGCCCAGCCCGCGGAACTCCTGCACGACCGCATTGGTGTCCACGATCTCCACGGTCGGCACCGCTGCCTGCGCTTCGGCCTGGTCCAGGGCCGGGCGGGCTTCCGCTTCCGGGACGCCGGCTCCGGCCAGGGCCGCGAGTTGGCTTCGTGCCAGGCCCACCGCCTGCACGGCGGTGCGGACCTGCTGCATCACGGCCTGCGCGGAGGATTGGGAGGCCATCACGACGTCGAGCTCCGCCGGCCGCCCGGCGTCGTACGCTTGCGCGTCCGCCGCGTCCAGGAACACCCCGACGTCGGCGCGTCCGCGGCTGAGGTCCGCCCGCACCGCGTCCGCACCACTGGAGGTGACCGCGACGCCGGCGGACCGGAGCTCCGCGGCCAGGGCCGTGGCGAGCCCGCCGCCCGGTCCGGCGATGGCAACCCTGGCCTGGCCGCTCCCGGTGCCGAACTGCGAACCCAGCAGCAGGATCAGCATGAGCGGGAAGATGAAGACGAAGAAGATGTTGGACTTGTCGCGCAGGAAGCGCCGGAGTTCCACCGTGGCGATCGCGAGCATGGCGCTCATACCCGTGCCCCCCGGTCCGGCAGGAAGCGCGCGACGAGGAGCCCGGCCGCGGCGAAGGCCAGCATCACCACGACCGGGCCCGTCACGTCCCCCAGGCTTCCGCCGCCGGCGGAGATCCCGAGGCCCCGGATGAACGCTCCGATCGGGTTGAGGTCCAGGAGGGTTGCGGCGAAGCCGGTGCCCTGGACCGGGAAGAAGGCCCCGCCGGCGATGCCGAGGACCATCGCCAGGATGGATTCCACCACGTTGGCCTGCTCCGCCGTCCGCACCAGCCGGGCGACGACGAAGGTCAGGCTGGTCGCCGCCGTCACAACGCTGAGGATCAGGGCGGCCACCACAAGCGGCGAGCCGAAGCTGACGCCGAACAGCAGGGAGCCGGCGGTGAGCAGGACGGTGGTGGCCACCGCGCCCAGGATGAAGCCGGTGCAGGCCTTGGCCGTGATCACCGTGGCGGCGGCGACCGGCATCGAGCGGAGGCGGGCCAGGGTGCCCTGTTCCCGTTCCGCCAGCAGGCCCAGGACGCCGAATCCGACCGTGAACATCAGGAACAGCCCGGCCTGGCCGGCCACGAGCGTGCCGCGGAGCGAGAGCTGTTCGGCGGCGGCCCGGCCCTCGGTGAGCGTGAGCAGTGCCGGCCCGGCCGCGGCCTGCTGGGCCAGCGCCGCGAGTTCCCGGGGCGGCACCCCGGACAGGCCGCCGGCGGCCGCAGTCACCGTTCCCGCGGCGAACTGGTCCACGACGCCCCGGACCACCGCGACCAGCACACTGGCTTCCAGTGTCGCGTCTTTACCCTCGACCAGCTGGACCGAGGCGGCCTGACCGGCCAGCACGGCGTTGCTGAAGCCCTCGGGGATGATGATGCCCAGGTCCGCGCCGCTGGCCGCGGTCTCGCCGCGGACGTCCGAGGCCGGGACCCGCCTGATGGTGACGTCCATGGCCTCGAGCGAGTCGACGGCGCCGAGCAGCGCGGCGCCCAGCCGGTCGGCGTCGTCGGCGCTGGCGACGACGGTGGCCGGCTTCAGCTCGACGGTGTCCCCGCCGAGGCCGCCGAACACCAGGCTCAACACGCCCATCAGGGCCAGCGGGACGATCAGGGAGAAGATGAAGACGGATTTGTCCCGGACGCGCTGGCGCAGGTCGTTCGCGACCATGGTCCCCAACCCGCGCATTTCAGTCCCTCAGCGCTTTGCCGGTGAGGTGCAGGAAAACAGACTCGAGGTCGGGCCGGACGATCTCCACGGACGTAACGGACATCCCCGCGGCAGCGGCGCCGGTGACGATCCCGGCGAGGGCGGTGGGGCCGTCGCTGACGGTGAGCATGAGCCCGGCCCCGTCGTTGTCGACGTGGTGCACGGCCGGCAGCCCCCGGAGGGCCTCCGCGGCCCGGGACATGCTGCCGCCGCCGCGGAGGTTGATCCGGTCCACGCCGCCGGTGAGGGTGATCAGCTCGTCCCGGGTACCCTCGGCCTGGATCCGGCCCTCGTCAATGATCGCAATCCGGTCGCAGAGCCGTTCGGCTTCCTCCATGTAGTGGGTCGTGTAGAGGACCGCCATGCCTTCGACCGCCAAGCGTTCCACGGACTCAAGGATGGCGTTCCGGGACTGCGGGTCCACCCCGACGGTCGGTTCGTCCAGGATCAGCAGGGTGGGCCGGTGGAGCAGGCCGATGCCGATGTTCAGCCGGCGTTTCATGCCCCCGGAGTACTTTTTGGTCTGGTCGCCGGCCCGGTCGGCCAGGCCGATCAGTTCCAGCACCTCGTTGGTGCGCCGGGTGAGGTCTTTGCCGGTGAGCCCCTGCAGCCGGCCGAAGAACTTCAGGTTCTCCCGCGCGGTCAGGTCCGGGTAGATCGCCAGTTCCTGCGGGACCAGCCCGATGGTCCGCTTGGCCTCCGTCTCGGAGGGGGTCATGGCCCGCCCGGCCACGTGGACGGTTCCGCCGTTGGCGGGGATCAGTCCCGCGACCATGGAGATGATGGTCGTCTTGCCGGCGCCGTTGGGTCCGAGCAGACCGTAGGTTTCCCCGGCGCGGATCTGGAAGGAGACGCCGTCGACGGCGGTCAGGTCCCCGAACCGCTTGTTGAGGCCGCGGACGGCCAGCACGTCCCTGGTTTGTGTCTGCACTGCGTCCACGCCATCCCCCCGATGCCTAGTCCTTGTCCAGACTAGCCTCAGGGTCAGTGCGGGACGGGGACAGAGACCTTGGACCCGGGGCCGTGTCCCCGCCGGCGCCAGAGCGGCGGCGCCAGCACGACGGCGACGCCGACGGCGGCTCCGATGACGGTCTCCAGGAACCGGTCGCGCAACAGGGTACCCGCCGGTTCCGGGGCCACCAGCAGGGTTGAGATCAGCGCCAGCGGGGTGACGAAGACCTGGGCCAGCAGGTACTGGCGGGCGATGAACATTTCGGCGCCGAACTGGCAGGCGGCAATGACCAGTACGGTCTGCCAGGGGGCCGGCTCCAGCAGCAGGATCACGGCGAGCAGCGCGAGCCCCAGGACGGTGCCGATGATGCGCTGCACGCCGCGGCTGAGGCGGTGCCGCGTCGTGTGCCCCACGAGCGGCACGACGGCGGCCACCATGGCCCAGTAGTTGTGGCCGAAACCAAGCCATTCCCCGGCCAGCGTGGCGAGGGTGCCGGCCAGCCCCGCCGCCACGAGGTAGCCCACCGCTTCGAGCCGGGCCACCCGGCGTTCCGCAGTCGTGAGCCGGGCCGGACGGGGCCGCGCCCACGGCTGGCGGCGGCTGCGGACCAGGCGGGAGGACATGCCGATCAGCAGCGAGAACGCGACCGTCAGGACGGCCACCAGCATTCCCTGCCAGAGCGGCGGCTGGTTGGGGATGGAGGCGATCGCCGCGAACGCAAAGATGTGGAACAACGAGCCCGCCGGACGGAGCCGCCACCACGCGACGATCAGCGAGCAACCCCCGGCAACCAGCGTGGTCGCGAGGACCTGCAGCCAGGTGCTGCCGGACGGCGTGAGTGCGAACGCTTCCCCGGCACGGGCCGTCACGGCTCCGAGCAGGATCACGGCGAGCATAAGCGTGCCGGCGCGCAGCTGCAGCACGAACCGCCGGCCATGGGGTTCGTTCCGGCCGTAGATCCCGGTAAAGGCACCGAAGGAGGCAAAGATGGCCAGGTCCAGCCGGCCCAGCAGCACCAGGGTGATCAACGGGACAAAGACGCCGACGGCGCACCGGACCGCGACCTGGTGGTCCTTGTCGGCCGGAGCCATGGTGAACATCTCGGCAAGCAATGTCGCGGGCTTCACAGGGGGGATGGGCCTTCCTTGGCATTCGGTTCGGGGAACGACGGCGGCACTGGCATCCAGCTGGATTTTACGCCGGAACCGGGCCGCCCCGGGCCCCGCATTCCGTTCAACGGAAGGCGCGCACGGGCCGCACAGGTGATAGCGTCTAGCGGTTGAATTACCCACGCGGCAGCCATTCTGGAGGACACCCATGCTCAAAGGATTCAAGGATTTCATCCTGCGCGGCAATGTGATCGAACTGTCCATCGCCGTCGTCGTCGGCACCGCCTTCACCGCCCTGGTCACGGCGTTCACCACGAACATCGTGAACCCGATCATCGCCGCGGCCGGCGGCGTCGAGACCGAGGGCCTCGGCTTCTTCGTCTGGCCCGGGAACGACAAGACCTTCGTCAACATCGGTGCCGTCGCGACGGCTTTCGTGACGTTCATCATCACCGCCGCGGTGGTGTACTTCATCTTCGTGGCGCCGATGAACCGGATCAACCGGATGGTCAAGCACCGGCTGGCCACCGCGGAGCCCGAGGAGAAGCCCCTCCCGGCGGACACCGCGCTGCTGGCGGAGATCCGCGACCTGCTGGCCGGACTGGCCGCCATGGCGCCCGAAAAGGCGCCCGCCGCCGGGGCCGCCGCCGGGCAGACGGACAACGACGGCGAACGCGCCATTCAGCTCGCCGGGGAACGCAGCCGCTAGGACAGCTTCGGAGGCATTGTCATCCGGATGGTCAGCGCCTCGTGCTCCACGGCGACCTTGAGGTGCTTGGCCTTGCCGATGTGATCGCCGTCAAGCTGGAACTCCAGTTCGTGCTCGAGGCTGATTTCCGCGGTCTTTCCGGCGAAATACTCGACCGACTTGTTCTTGCCGTTCTTCCGGCCGAACATGCCCGCCAGCACACTGAACCAGCCCAGTTTGCCCTTCGGGGCCAGGAGCAGGACGTCGAGGATGTTGTCATCGAGCCTGGCGTCCGGGAAAACCTCCACGCCGCCCGTGATCTTGCCGCAGTTGCCCACCATCACGCTGCGGATCCGGCGGCGGACCGCGTGCTGGCCGTCGACGCTGATCTTCGCCCTGCACCGGCTTGCCGGGCAGGTGGCGGATGCCGGCCTCCACATACGCGAGCCAGCCCACGCGGTCTTTGAGTTCGTCCACGGTGTTCGCCATGATGGCCGCGTCGTAGCCGAGGCCGGCCATGACCAGGAAGAGCTGTTCGTCCTGGCTGTGGTCCAGGGTCGCCTTGACCACGTCCACCTTGACGTCCGCGCCGTTCAGGATGTCGTAGCTGGCCGCCACGGGATCGGTGATGTCGACGTTCATATTGCGGGCCAGCAGGTTGCCGGTGCCCATCGGGACCAGGCCCATCGGCGTTCCGGTGCCTGCGAGGACCTCGGCCACGCAGCGGACGGTTCCGTCGCCGCCGGCGGCAATCACGACGTCGACGCCTGCCTCGAGCGCCTCACGCGCCTGGCCCAGGCCGGTGTCCTCGGCCGTGGTCTCCAGCCAGAGCGGCTCGGCCCAGCCCTGCGTTTCGCAGAGCCGGTAGAAAGCGGCTTTGAAGTCCTCGCCGGAGGATTTCATGGGATTGACGATCACGGCGGCGCGCTTGGGCTGGACGGGGGTGTCCTGCGCGGCATTGGTCTGTGGCATGGCGTCCTTCGGGCAAGTGGGCGGGATAGGTCCCGCAGGGAAAGCCTATCGGGACGGGGCGGGAACTCGCGCAACGTGGCAGGGAATCATGGACTCACCGTCCGGGCGGTCACTACACTGGCCATGTTCAGGAACTGAAGCGTGCCGGCCCGGCCGGTGCCCCTCCGGATTCGCCGGGGCGGCAGCGTTCCAGGCGCGGAAGGCGGCAGCACATGACCGGACCAGAGGAAAACTACTCAGCGGAGGCTGAAGCGTCGAGCCGGGACCCGCACGACTGGGGACGGGCAATGGCGCTGGCCCTCACCCGGCTGGCAGAGCAACTGGCCCCGGAGGACAGCGAAGACATGCACGCCAGTCTCGTGGACCGGCCGCTGAACCTGAGGATCCGCGACGACGGGGCCGGGGTCACCATCACGATCTCGACGCAGGCGGAATCCGCGCCCTGAGGCCCGGGCGAAATAATGCCGCGCAAATCATCTTTTTCCTGCCGCGGTGTGCCAGACTAAGCGGGATTTACCGGCACACAGTTGACCGGGACACTCATCTCATTTGGGGGAATGATGACAGAGCGCGCAGATTCTGACGCCGGAAAAAAATCCGAATCCTTTGGCCGGGCCGAGCCGCAATACGGCCAGCGCTGGCCGGACGGGGCGCCCTGGCCGGATTCCTCTGACCACCGGCAGGCGCAACTGCCCGCGCTGCCCCTCCCCGGGATCCGGGCGGAGTCCCTGGAAAGCACGGTCCGCGGCACGGTGTTTGCCCTTGCTGTGATCCCGGTCGGCGTCGGACTCTGGCTGGTGCTGTGGAACCTGGGGTGGATGGCCTCCATCGTCGCATTCGTGACGGCTGCCGGGGCGGCCCGGCTGTATCTCGCCGGCAGCGCGCCGGGCGGCGGCACTGGACCGGCGGCGGCACCATGACGAGGCGCGGCGCCTGGGTGGTGGTCGCCGTGACGGTGGCGACCGTCCTGTTGTCCTTCCTCGGCAGCATTTGGCTGGACCTGGCCGGGTACCTGGACGCCTCGCCGCTGGCGCTGCTGTTCGAGCCCGAGGCCTGGGACCTGCTGGGCTACAACCTGACCAGCAACCCGGAACTTGTGGAGGGTCTCTGGGGCGAGTTCCTGATGGCGCTGCTGTTCAGCGCCCTGGGCTGTTTCTTTACGCTGCGGCAGCTGTTCACCCAGTCCCGCCGCGGCTAGGCCCCGTCGCGGGCCCGGCGGGTCAGCGGCCGGCGGAGAGGTCCGCGGAAATGAGCCCCGCGGTGGCGACGGCAGCCTCGCGCACCGAATCCAGATAGGCCGCCGGATCCGGCCGCGCGGCGACGGCCTGGGCCTGCATCGAGACATTGATGGCCGCGACCACCTTGGGACCGTCGTGGATCGGCGCGGCCAGGGACATCAGCCCGAGTTCGAGTTCCTGGTCCAGCAGGCACCAGCCCCGGGCACGGACGGCGTCCAGCTCCGCCAGCAGTTCTTCGGCGGTGCCGATGGCGCGTGGGGTGAGCGGCCGGAGCTCGGCCGTGGCCAGATACTCCTTCAACTGGGCGGGCGGGAGTGCGGCCAGCAGGACCCGGCCCATCGAGGTGGCGTACGCCGGGAAGCGGGTGCCGACGGTAATCCCGACGGTCATGATCCGGCGCGTCGCCACCCGGGCAATGTAGGCGATGTCCACCCCGTCCAGCACGGCGGCCGACGTCGACTCCCCCAGCCGGAGCGAAAGCTCCTCCAGGTGCGGCTGGGCGATCTGCGGCAGCGACAGCCCGGACAGGTAGGCATAGCCGAGCTGCAGCACCTTGGCGGTCAAAGCGAAGGCCTTGCCGTCGGTCCGGACGTAGCCGAGCTCGACGAGGGTGTGGAGGAAACGGCGCGCGGTGGCACGGGTGAGGCCGGTCCGGGCCGCCACCTCGGTCAGCGTCATCAGCGGGTGTTCCGAGTCGAAGGACCGGATCACCGCCAGCCCCCTCGCCAGCGACTGCACGTACTGGTCGCTGGCCGCGGGCGCCCCGCCGGCCCGGGTGGCCCTTGCTGCCTCAGTCATTTCACGCCTCTCGGTCACGCATCACTTTATACGCGGGTCAGGCCGCGGCCGTGAGCGGCACCGGCACCAGGGCCTGAAGTTCCTCGAGGGTGCAGCCGAAGGTTTCGCGCACCTGGACGCCGTCGGGGCCGGTCAGGAAGACGGCCTTGTCCGTGTAGACCCGGGTGACGCAGCCGATCCCGGTGAGCGGATAGCTGCAGGACTCCACCAGCTTGGAGACACCCTCGCGGGTCAGCAGCGTCATCATCACGAAGACATCCTTGGCGCCCGTCGCCAGGTCCATGGCGCCGCCGACGGCGGGGATCGCGTCCGGGGCGCCGGTGTGCCAGTTGGCGAGGTCCCCGGTCGCGGAGACCTGGAAGGCGCCCAGCACGCAGACGTCCAGGTGCCCGCCGCGCATGATCGCGAAGGAGTCGGCGTGGTGGAAGTAGGACGCGCCGGGCAGCTCGGTCACGGGAATCTTGCCCGCATTGATGAGGTCGCCGTCGATCTGGTCGCCGGTGGCTTCCGGGCCCATGCCCAGCATGCCGTTCTCGGTGTGCAGCGTGATGTTCTGCTCCGGCTCGAGGTAGTTGGAGACCAGGGTGGGCTGGCCGATGCCGAGGTTCACGAAGGAGCCTGGCCTGATGTCGCGGGCCACCAGTCGGGCCAGGTCATCGCGGCCCAGCGGCTTGTCGGAGGTCTGGATACTCGTCTCGAGGCTCATTTCAGGCCACCTTCACAATGCTGTTGACGTAGATTCCGGGGGTCACGACGTCCTCCGGGTTCAGGCCGCCGGTGGGGACGAGACCGGAGACCTGGACGATGGTGTGCTTCGCGGCCGCGGCCATGATGGGGCCGAAATTGCGGGCCGTCTTGCGGTAGACGAGGTTTCCCTTGCCGTCGGCTGTGAGCGCCTTGATCAGCGCCACGTCGGCGTGGATCGGGGTTTCGAACACCTGCCACTTGCCGTCCAGGAAGCGGGTTTCCTTGCCCTCGGCGAGCATGGTGCCGTAGCCGGTGGGGGTGAAGAAGCCGCCGATCCCGGCGCCGGCGGCGCGGATCCGCTCGGCCAGGTTGCCCTGCGGCACGAGTTCCAGCTCGATCTCGCCGGCGCGGAACTTGGCGTCGAAGTGCCAGGAGTCGGACTGCCGCGGGAACGAACAGATCATCTTCTTCACCCGGCCCTCCCTGATCAGCAGCGCGAGGCCCTGGTCG
This sequence comes from uncultured Actinomycetota bacterium, assembly GCA_963698285.1. Classification (GTDB taxonomy): domain Bacteria; phylum Actinomycetota; class Actinomycetes; order Actinomycetales; family Micrococcaceae; genus Arthrobacter. Next base: position 107,021 of record CAVOQF010000026.1, read on the forward strand.
CCCTGGCCGGCGTTGTTGTTGACCACGGTGAGGTCCGTGGCGCCGCTGTCCATCAGCGCGTCGATGAGTTCGAACGGCTGCCCGGCGTTGCCGAAGCCGCCGATCATCACGGTGGAACCGTCCCGGATGCCGGCGACGGCCTCGCCGACGGTGTCAATGAAATTCAGCATGGTCTAGCCCTTTGCAGCAGGTGCCGGCGGGTTGTTCCGGCCGGAAGTGGTGACGTTTTCGAGGACGACGGCGAGGCCCTGGCCGACGCCGATGCAGATCGCGGCGACGCCCCAGCGTTCACCGGAGGCCTCCAGGGACCGGGCCAGGGTGCCGAGAATCCGGCCGCCGGAGGCGCCCAGCGGGTGGCCCATCGCGATCGCGCCGCCGTGCCGGTTCACGATCGCCGGGTCGATGCCCCAGGCGTTGATGCAGGCCAGGGACTGCGCGGCGAAGGCCTCGTTGAGTTCGACGGCGCCGACCTGGTCCCAGCCGATCCCCGCCTTGGCGAGGGCCTTGTTCGCCGCCTCGACCGGGGCGTAGCCGAAGAACTGCGGATCGTTCGCGTGCGCGCCGCGCCCGGCGATGCGGGCCAGCGGGTCCAGCCCGAGGATCCCGGCGGCGCCCTCGGAGCCGAGCCAGGCCGCGGAGGCGCCGTCCGAAAGCGGGGAGGCGTTCCCGGCGGTGACGGTGCCGTTCTCGGCGCGGAACACGGTCTTGAGCCCGGCGAGCTTTTCCGCCGAGGACCCGGCGCGGATGCCCTCGTCCCGGACCAGGTCCGTGCCCGGGACGGCGGTCACGAGCTGGTCGTAGAAGCCTTCGTCCCAGGCCGCGGCGGCGAGGTTGTGCGAGTTGGCCGAGAACTCGTCCTGCGCCTCACGGGTGACACCGTACTTCCCGGCCAGCCGTTCGGTGGCCTCGCCCAGGGACACGGTCCAGTCCGGGCGCATGGCCGGGTTCACCAGCCGCCAGCCCAGGGTGGTGGAGACCAGGGACAGGTCCCCGGCCGGGTAGGGCTTCTCGGTCTTGGGCAGCACCCAGGGTGCCCGGGACATCGATTCGACCCCGCCGACCAGCAACAGCTCCGCGTCGCCGGTGTTGATCTGCCGGGAAGCGATGATCGCCGCGTCCAGCGAGGACCCGCAGAGCCGGTTGACCGTGGTTCCCGGGACGGAGACCGGCAGCCCGGCCAGCAGGGTGCCCATCCGGGCGACGTTGCGGTTTTCCTCGCCCGCGCCGTTGGCGTTGCCGAACACCACCTCATCAATGCGTTCGACGTCGAGCCCCGGGGCACGCTTCACGGCCTCGCCGATCACATGCGCGGCCAGATCATCCGGGCGCACCCCGGCGAGCCCGCCGCCGAACTTCCCGAACGGCGTCCGTACGGCGTCGTACACAAAAGCCTGTTTCATGGGTTCCTCGAAATTTCTGCCTCGTCCGTTTCGGCCTCGTCCATGGAACGGAACACCTGCTGGGCGGTCTTGAAGGCGGTGTTGGCGGAGGGGACCCCGCAGTAGATGGCGGTCTGCAGCAGGATTTCCTTGATTTCGTCCCTGCTCAGGCCATTGGTGGCGGCGGCGCGGATATGCATGGCCAGTTCTTCCCAGTGGCCGTGCGCCACCATCGCGGTGATGGTGACGGCGGAGCGCATCTGGCGGCTGATCCCGGGCCGGGTCCAGATCCCGCCCCAGGCGATCCGGGTGATCATGTCCTGGAAGTCCTCGGTGAAGGAGTCCTTGTTGGCGTTGGCGCGGTCCACGTGCGCGGCGCCGAGGACCTCGCGGCGGACCACCATGCCGGCGTCGTAGATCTCCCGGCTGGTGGCGTCGGGCTGGACTGCCCCCTGCCGGTCCGGGCCGGTCACTGTGCTGCCCCGGCGGATTCGGTCCAGCTGATCAGGTTCCGCAGCAGTTCGGCCACGTGGCCCGGCGCCTCGAAGGGAGCCAGGTGGGCCACGCCCTCCAGGGTCGCCGCATTCGCGGTGCCGCCGCCGGCGGTGATGCCGTCGGCGATCTCCTGGGCGAACGACGGCGGGGCGACGGTGTCCCGGGCGCCGGCGAGGGCCTGGGTGGGGACCCGGATGCTGCCGAGGTCGTCCCGCACGTCGAAGCCGGCGAGGGCCTCGCAGCAGAAGGCGTAGCTGAAGCGGTCGGCGTCGCGAAGGGTGTGCAGCAGGCGGCTGCTGAGCTCGGGCTCGCGCTCCATGAAGCCCGGCGCGAACCAGCGCTGGGCGGAGCCTTCGATCATCACCGGGGTGCCCTGGTGGCGGACCGTTTCGGCCCGGTCCAGCCAGCCCTCCGGGGTGCCGAGCTTGGCGCCGCTGCACTGCACGGACAGGCTCTTGAGCCGTTCGCCGTGCTTGATGCCCAGCTGCAGGCCGGTGGCCCCGCCGAGGGAGACGCCGGCGTAATGGAACCGCGCGCCGGGGGCGATCGAATCGACCAGCTCGACGACGGCGTCGGCCAGTTCGGCGACGGAGAAGGATTCCGTTGCGGCCGGCGAGACACCGTGGCCGGGCAGGTCCCAGGCAACGACGTCGACGGCGTCGCCGAGCAGGGCACCGGCCTGGGCCCACAGCAGCGTGGACGTGCCCAGCGACGGGCCCACCACAAGGAGGGGCCTGTCGCCGAGCTCCCGCACGGGCGAGAGCAGTACGGCCTTGACGGTTGGTCTAGCCACGATTGGCGCCTTTCTCTACGGTCAGTTGGCAGTTCGGTCGGTTCGGGGCGCGGCTGCGCGAAGTCCGGCCACGCCGCCAGGATGCGGCGTGAGATCTCGGCGGCCTGGCCCAGGTAGTTGGCCGGATCCAGCAGCTCCTCGAGCCGCTCGTCGGAGAGCAGTTCGGCCGGGACGGCGGCCCGGAGCAGTTTCCGGTAGGAGCTGGGCTGTTCGGCCGCATGCACCTGGAGGGTCTGGTCCACCACGGCCTGGAGCCGGCGCCGGCCGTCCGCTCCCAGCAGGGGTCCGACGGCGGCGGTCACCGCCTCGGAGAGCAGCAGCGGGCCGGAGAGGTCCAGGTTCCGCCGCATCGCCGAAGGGAAGACCTGCAGGCCCTCGGCCAGTTCGCGGAGCTGTCCGGCGGCGCCCAGGGCCAGGCGGAGCAGCGAGCGCAGCGCGGCCCACTCGCTGTGCCAGGCGCCGTCGGCGCGTTCGTCGTTGAAATTGGCCGCCGCCAGGTGCAGCTGGGCGGCCAGGGCCGGGGCCTGCAGCGCGGCGCTGCGCACCAGCACGGAGAGCACCGGGTTTTGTTTCTGCGGCATCGCCGAGGAGCCGCCGCGGCCGGCAGCCCGCGGTTCGGCGAGTTCGGCGACCTCGGGGCGGCTCAGGAACAGCACGTCGGCGGCGATCTTGCCGGCGGCGTCCGTCACGGCGGCCAGGGCGTCGCCGAGCGCGGTGACGGCGAGGCGGTTGGTGTGCCACGGCGCCGGCGCCGCGGCCAGACCCAGCCGGGCGGCCAGGCGGTCGGCGAGGTCGAGCGGCGCCAGGGCCGTGCCGTCGGTCAGCACGGTGCCGGCCGCCAGGGTTCCGGCGGCTCCTCCCGTCTGCACCGGAAGCTCGAGGGCCTCGAGCCGGTGCGCGGCGGCGGCGAGCCCGTGGAACCACTGCGCGGCCTTCAGTCCGAAGCTGAACGGCAGCGAGTGCTGGGTCAGGCTCCGGCCCACGCACAGGGTCTGCTGGTGCCGCTCCGCGAGGGCGGCCAGCGCCGCCGTCGTGCGGTGGACCTCCACGAGCAGTTCCCCGACGGCTCCGGCGGCCAGCAGCATCAGGGCGGAGTCGAGCACATCCTGGCTGGTCAGCGAGGTGTGCACGGCCTTGGCGGCGCCGAGGCCGGCCGTGTCGAGCGCCGTGACCTGTTCGCGCAGGTCGGCGAGCAGCGGGATCACCGGGTTGCCGCCGCCCTGGGCGCGGGCGGCGATTGCGGCGACGTCGTAGCGGTCAACGTCGGCGGCCGCCGCCACGACGGCGGCGGACCCGGCCGGGGCGAGGGCGGCCTCTTCGAGGACCGCCGCCCAGCCGGCTTCAACCCGGAGGATGGCGGCGAGCACCGCCCGGTCCCCGGTCAGCGCCGCCACCCGGGCCGACGCCGAGACCGGGCTCAGCAGGCCGAAGTCGCCGTCCCGGCCGGCGCCGTTAGCGTGGGAGTTCGTCACTGGGGTGAGTCCCCCGCGCCGGTGCCTTCAAAATCGAGGAACACCGTCTCGTCCTCGCCCTGCAGCCGGATGTCCCAGGCCAGGCCGCCGTCGGGGTCGCGCCGGGCGATCAGGGTCTTGCGCCGTTCCGGATCGAGGGAGGACAGCAGCGGGTCCGCGGCGAGGGCTTCCTCGTTCTCCGGCAGGTAGACGCGGGTGAAGAGCCGGTTCATCAGGCCGCGGGCAAAGACGACCACGGAGATGAACGGCGCCGCGCCGGGCGCGGTGGGGCCGGGGTTGACCGTGGTGAAGGTGAAGACGCCGGTGTTGCCCACGGCGCTGCGGCCGAAGCCGGTGAAGGTATAGCCGTCGCGGACCAGGGAGCCGGTGCGCTGCGGGACCTGGCCCTCGGCGTCGGCCTGCCAGATCTCCAGGATGGCGTCGGGGACGGGGTGGCCGGCGCCGTCGTACACGGTGCCCTGCAGCCGGATGGAGCCGGCGGAGCCGGGAGCCAGCAGCTCGCGGTCCTTGGCGTAGGGCAGGGCGTAGCCGTAGAACGGGCCCACCGTCTGGCCGGGGGTGGGGGTCAATTTACTCATGGTCGTCGCCTTCCGCACCCAATGCCTCGTTTTCGGTCCAGGTCCGCTTGGAACCGGTCAGGACAATGTCCCAGTTGTAGGCCAGCGCCCATTCGGGCTTGGTCTGGTCGTGGTTGTAGCTGGCCACGAGCCGGTCCCGGGCGTCCTGGTCCACGATCGACTGGTAGATCGGGTCCAGGGCGAAGAGCGGGTCACCCGGGAAGTACATCTGCGTGACGATCCGCTGGGTGAACTCCTGGCCGAAGAGGGAGAAGTGGATGTGCGCCGGGCGCCAGGCGTTCAGGTGGTTCTTCCACGGGTACGCGCCGGGCTTGATCGTGGTGAAGCTGTAGGAGCCGTCCGCGCCGGTGATGCAGCGGCCGACGCCGGTGAAGTTCGGGTCGAGCGGGGCCGGGTGCTGGTCCCGCTTGTGGATGTAGCGCCCGGAGGAGTTGGCCTGCCAGATCTCCACCAGCTGGCCCGCGACGGGCCGGCCGTCGCCGTCGAGCACGCGGCCGGAGACGATGATCCGTTCGCCCAGCGGCTCGCCGTTGTGCTGAATCGTGAGGTCGGATTCCAGCGCGTGCACGTCCATGTGCCCGAACGCGGGCGAGTACAGTTCGATGGTCTCCGGATCCGCGTGCTGCAGGCTCTTGGTCGGGTGGCGCAGGATGCTGCTGCGGTAGGGCGGGTAGTCCAGCCGCGGCTGGGTTTCCACCGGGGCGCCGCTGCGGCGGGCCTGCGCGTAGGCGTCCCCGAGGGCTTTCATCTCGTCGCTGAGGATCTGCTGCGATTCCGCGGCGGTGTCCAGGGCCGGAACTGCCTTTGCGGCGGCCTTTGACGGGGCCTGGGGCGCTGCGTCGGACACGTCCTCGGTGAGCGGGTCCGCGTTGAAAATTTCGAGGTTGATCTCTTCAGGCACAGCAGCCTCCTTTCGTTGGGTTGGGTGGGTCGGTCCTGGCCGGGTGCGGTCAGGCGGTGAGTTCCAGCTGGTGCAGGTGGTCGTACTGGACGGCGTGCCGGACCGGGGCGTTGGGGGCCCCGTAGCCGTCGTAGCTGCCGCGGCGTTCCACCATTTCGAAGAACACGCTGCCGACGGTGGCGGTGTAGAAGTGCAGGAACTCGCCGTCGGCGTCGCGGTCGTAGAGCAGGTTCAGCTCGCGCAGGGTGGCCAGGAACGCCGGGTCCAGGTCGAAGCGCGCGGCCAGGTCCTCGTAGTAGTTCGCGGGGATGCGCAGGAACTCCAGGCCGCGGCCGCGCGCGGCCCGGGCCGTCGCGACGAGGTCGTCCACGGCGAAGGCGATGTGTTCCTGGTAGGTCCGGCGCTGTGGTCCCGGGGAGGCCGCCCCCGCTTCCGGGCCGGCCTCCTGCTGGAGCAGCGGTGCCAGGTTCAGCACCAGCCGCACGCCGCGGTCCCGGGTGGTCATCACCTGGGAGCGGACCAGCCCGGTGGGGCTGGCGACCTCCGCGTACGGCTGCGGCTCCAGGGCCAGGGCGCTGGTGTAGAAGAGCACTGCCTCGTCGAAGTGCTGCCAGGGCTGGGCGAGGTTGATGTGGTCGATCGTGGCCTGCGGGCCTGCGCCCGGACCGGCTGCGTCGCCGGGCGTGCCGAACTCGTTGACCCAGGCCGCGGTGCCGTCCGGGCTGCCCTGGCACAGGAAGATTTCGGTGGAGTCGGGGGCGGCGAAGCCCTGGAAGATTTCCTCGTTCGCCTGGCTCTTGCGCGGAACGGCGGGGGCCTTGAGCTGCTGCGCCCGGGCGGCGGCGATCACGGGGGAGTCGACGTCGAAGCCGACGGCGGAAATGGCGGTCTCCGCCGCGGCGGGGGCTTCCTCGTTGATGATCACGCGTGCGTGGCCCATGGTCCACAATTGCACATTCTTGGTCCGGTGCCGGCCGTTGAACGCGAAGCCCAGCTGGCCCAGCAGGGTTTCCAGCGCGGCGGTGTCGGCCGCCCGCACCTCGGCGAAGTTGAAACCGGCGGGTTCGGCCACCCGCGGCAGCGTGGCCAGTTCCATGGCAGGGCGGCGGCTCCCGGCGCCGCCGGCGGCGGCCTCGGCCGGCTGTGCCGGCGAGGGGTGCGCCTCCAGCCACTGGGCGCTTTGTTCCTCCAGCCAGATCAGCGAGCGCATCGCGTCCACGGCGGTGCGTTCGACGTCGGACTGCCGGAAGACGTCGTTGAAGACCTCCAGCGAGACCGGTCCGGTGTAGCCGGCGCGGACCACGTGGCCCATGAACTTGGCGAGCTCGAACTGCCCCTCGCCCGGGAAGACCCGGTAGTGCCGGCTCCAGGACAGCACGTCCATGGACAGCTTCGGTGCGTCCGCCACCTGGACGAAGAAGATCTTCGCCGGGTCGAACTGCTCGATCGGTGCCGTGTCCCAGTCCCGGGACAGGATGTGGAAGGAGTCCAGGCAGGTGCCCAGGTTCGGGTGGTCCACCAGTTCCACCAGGCGGTGGGCGTGTTCATAGTCGTTGACGTACTTGCCCCAGGCGAGGGCCTCGTAGGCGACCTTCACGCCGTGCCCGCCGGCGAGCCCGGCGAGCCGGGACAGCTGGGCGGCGCGGAGCTCGTCGTCGTCAATGCTGGCGGTGGCCACGTTGGAGCAGACCAGGATGGTGTCCATGCCCAGCCGGGACATCAGCCGGAACTTGGCCTCGGCCCGGCGCAGGTTGGCCGCGAGCAGCTCCTCCGGAACACTGTCGAAGTCGCGGAACGGCTGGTACAGGTCAAGGCTGAGGCCCAGGTCCGCGGCCATCGTCCGGATTTCCTCCGGGCTCAGCGAGGAGGTCACGAGGTCCTGCTCGAAGATCTCGATCCCGTCGAAGCCGGCGGCGGCGCAGGCCCGCATCTTCTCCTTCAGCGTGCCGGAGAGGCAGACGGTGGCGATTCCGGTGCGCATCAGGCGGCCACCTCCTCGGCGGCCACGAGCTCCAGGAAGTGGGACCGCATGCGGTCCGCATCGGCTTCGAGGCCGGTGAAGATCCGGAAGGCGTCGGCGGCCTGGCCCACGGCCATCCGGCCGCCGTCGAGCACCTCGCAGCCCCGGGCGCGGGCTTCACGGACCAGTTCGGTCTCGATCGGCCGGTAGACGATGTCCGCGACCCAGTGCCGGGACTCCAGCAGGGACAGCTCCAGCGGGACGCCGGGGTGGGCGGCCATGCCCACGGGCGTGCAGTGCACCAGGCCGTCGGCGAGCGGCATCAGCTCCGGCAGTTCCGCCGTCGTCCGTGCGGTGACCTCGCTGTGCGGGAAGAAGCCGGCGAGTTCGCCTGCCCGGGCGGCGCAGCGGGCGGCGTCGGTGTCCACGAGGTCGAGCCGGCGGACCCCGGCGGTGAGCAGGGCATAGGCGACGGCGGATCCGGCGCCGCCGGCGCCGAGCTGCACGACGCGGTCCAGCTTCGCCCCGGGCAGGCCGGAGGCGAGGGCGGAGGCAAAGCCGGAGAAGTCGGTGTTGTGGCCGATGAAGCGGCCCTCGGAAATGGTCACGGTGTTGACGGCCCCGAGGCGCCGGGCGTCCGGCGAGATCTCGTCGAGGTGCTCCAGCACCAGCTGTTTGCAGGGGTGGGTGATGTTCAGGCCGTTGAAACCGAGCCGGCGGGCCCCGGTCAGCAGCTCCCCGACGGCCTCGCCGGGGAGACCCAGTTCGGTCAGGTCGATCGGGCGGTAGAGGTACCGCAGGCCCTGCACATCGCCTTCGCGTTCGTGCATGGGGGGCGTGAGGGACGGCGTGACGCCATCGCCTACGAGGCCCACGAGGAAGGACTCTGCTCGGTTGCTCATCCGTCTAGCTCCTTTGACAACGGCACTCGGCGGGCCGCGGTGCAGACTGCGGCGGGCCGGGTGATAGGGGTTACATTACCGCAAGTGTTCACATATTGCACTGATGTTCTTATTGCGAACATCAGGTGCTACTGCTGGGGAAGCCGGGCCGAGAGCTCGGCCGCCGCGGACTGGAGCAGCGGCACGAGGGCCACCAGGGCCTCCATGCTCATCCGGAAAACGGGAACCGCGGTGGCCAGCGAGGCAAAGGCGTGGCCCTGGGAATTGAAAACCGGGACCGCGACGGCGCGCATGCCGAGCTCGTTCTCCTCATCCATGGTGGCGTAGCCGCGCTTGCGGACCAGCTCGATCTCGGCCCGGAACGCGTCCCGGTCGGTGATGGACAGGTCCGTCAGCGGTTCCAGTTCCAGCTCGTCCACCAGCTGGCGCCGGGTGGTGTCATCGGCAAACGCCACGAGCGCCTTGCCCACCGAGGTGGTGTGCAGGGCGCCAAGGTGGCCCGGGTCGGAGGTGACCCGGAAGGTTTGCGGCCCGTCCACCTTGTTCACCGTGAGGTGGTGCTTCCCGTCGCGCACGGAGAGGATGGTGGCCTCGCCCGTCTCCTCGGTAACCCGCCGCAGGATGGGCAGCGCCGTCCCGGCGAAGCCGTGGTGGTTGGACACCCGCTGGCCAAGCTGGAAGACGCGCAGGCCCAGGTGGTAGCGGCGTCCGTCCGGCTCGTAGTCCACAAAGCCGTCCCGGGTCAGCGAGCCGAGCAGCCGGTAGGTGGTACTGAAGGGCAGTTCCGCGCGGCGCGAGAGCTCTGCGGCACTGGCCCCGCGGGGTTCATCGCCCAGCAGGACCAGCAGGCCCAGGGCCTTGCCCACCATGTCCGTGCGGGAGTCCTCCCGGGCCTGCTTGACGGGCTTTTTCGATCCGCCGGCGGGGTCATCGACGGCCCCGGCCGGCTCTGTGGCTTGGTTCACACTCATGCATCGATGTTCTCACATGGTGAGAGCTATTGCTAGATGATGATTATTTTTGTTGACAAGTGATGGCCCTCACAGTCATGATTGCTACATCGCACAAGTAGCTCCCACAATGTGGCTACTCGTCCGGGTCTTTCCACGAAATTTTCTGCCGCCGCACACTCGAGCCGGCGGCGGCCGAGACCTTCCCGATCCATCCGCGACAATGTCGTCACACAAAGGACCACCATGAGCCAGACACTCCCGTCTACGACGCCGGGCACTGACGCAACGGCAGGAACGCCGAAGAAGGCGGCCGTAGCCAGCTTCCTGGGCAGCGCCGTCGAGTACTACGACTTCTTCATCTTCGGATCCGCCGCCGCGCTGATCTTCCCCACGGTCTTCTTCCCCGACGCCGGAGCCAACGCGGCGATCATGTCCTTCGCGACCTTCGGCTTCGCCTATGTTGCCCGGCCGGTCGGCGCCGTCATCCTGGGCCACTTCGGCGACCGGGTGGGCCGCCGCAAGGTCCTCATGTTCACGCTCCTGCTGATGGGGGCCTCCACGTTCCTGATTGGCTGCCTGCCCGACTTCAACACGATCGGCTGGTGGGCTCCGGCCCTGCTGGTGGTCGCACGTCTCTGCCAGGGCCTCTCCGCCGCCGGCGAGCAGGCCGGCGCCTCCTCGATGACGCTGGAGCACGCCCCGGACAACCGCCGCGCCTTCTTCACCTCCTGGACGCTCACCGGCACCCAGGGCGGCCAGATCCTCGCGGCCCTCGTCTTCATCCCCGTCCTGGCCCTGCCGGATGAGATCAAGTACGGCATCGGCTGGCGTATCCCGTTCTGGCTCAGCGCCGTCGTGGTCATTGTCGCCTTCTTCATCCGGCGCACCCTGCACGAGCCGCCGGCCTTCGAGGAAGCCCAGAAGACCGCCCAGATCTCCAAGCTCCCCGTCGCCGACCTGCTCAAGCACCACTGGCGCGACGTCCTCCGCGTCGTTGCCTGCGCGTTCATCGCCGCCGTCTCCACCGTCTTCGGCACCCTGGCCATCGCCTACGCCAAGAACGTCGCCGGCGTGGACGGCACCACGACCCTCTGGCTCGTGGTCGGCGCCAACCTCGTGGCCCTCGGCACCCAGCCGCTCTTCGGCATGCTCGCCGACCGGATCGGCCGCAAGCCGGTCTTCATCTACGGCGCGCTGGCCAGCGCGGTGCTGACCCCGGTGTTCCTGCTCAGCCTCGAATCCGGCAGCGTTCCCCTGATGTTCCTGGCCGCAATCGGCTTCTTCTCCTTCGGTTACGCGGCCTCCAACGCCGTCTGGCCCTCCTTCTACGCCGAAATGTTCAGCACGAAGGTCCGCTTCTCCGGCCTGGCGATCGGAACCCAGCTCGGCTTCCTGATGGCAGGCTTCGCCCCGGCGATCGTCGCGGCCATGGGCGGCATCAAGGCCGGCGGCTGGGTCCAGATCAGCATCTTCACCGCTGCAATCTGCGTCACCGCCGCCGTCTCCGCCCTGACTGCCAAGGAAACCTTCAAGGTTCCCACCAAGGAACTCGGCCTCCGCCAAGGGCTGTAGGGCCGGAGGGCGGCGGGCGTCCCCGGCGCTCCTGCCCGGTTGTATTGGGGGAAGCCCGGCGTGTTCGATGAACACGCCGGGCTTTTCTGCGTGTCGAAGCGGGCACCGCCGGAAGAACCGGGCGGGAGCGCCACGCGGGAGCGCCCGACGCCGCTTTGTACCGCGCCGCTACCCCTGAAGCCGCGGGGCCGGCCTGAGTTTTTTGAGCCAGAATTCCGTCTGCGCAATATGCGCGGCCGCCGCGGTGGCAGCCGACGACGGATCCCGGTTGGTTATCGCGTCCACCATCGCGCGGTGGCCCGCATTGCTGGCCGCCTGTACGGTCTGGCCCTCTTCGCCGTCCAAGATGTGGAAATGGTCGCCGCGGGACCGGAAGAGCTTCACCAATGCCGCCAGCGTTGAATTCCCGCTCGCGTCACAGATGGCCTCGTGGAACCGCGAATCCAAGTCGGCGATCTCGGATGGATCGTCCGTGGCTTCCATGCTGGCCGCCAGTTCCGCCAGCTCGGCCAAGACCTCGGGGGTGGCGTTCGCGGCGGCGGCGGCCGCTGCGTGGGATTCCAACAGCCTCCGGATCTCAAAAAGCTCCAGCAGCCCGTCGAGCGGAAGCAGGTCCACCAGCAGTGCGAAGCCTTGCAGGATGACCGCCGGCTCCAGGGACGACACGTAGGTGCCCGATCCGTGCCGGGCCTCCATGACGCCCAGGGCCGACATGGCTCGCACCGCTTCACGCAGGGAACTGCGCGAGACACCAAGCTCGGCCGACAGCTCCGCCTCGGGCGGGCACTTCTGCCCGGCCCCAAGTTCACCGGAGGCAATCTTGTTTCTCAGACCCTGCAGGGCTGTCTCTACTGCACCCATGTCGCTGTCCTTCTTCAGATTTATGTGACCAAGTACCGGACGCCCGCGCGGCAGTGTCGATGGTGTCCATTGTCATACGTTTCCTCAAAGTCATCGTATGTCTCTGGTTCCTAGCGGCGCTTTTCCCCTGCCCGAGAAGAAAAAGTGCAAAGTCATCCGATGATTTAAGGTACTTGTCCGTTGTCTCGGGATTCTTTGTGATGTAGCTTACAGTCAGCCCGACTCCCCCGAACAAGAAGGCTCCATTGTCCCCCGCATCCTTTACCGCACCGCGCCAGATGATGACACCCGAGGGCCAGCCCTCGATATCCGACTGGACGCTCAGTCCGTCGAAGGTCCACCTCAACCATGGCTCCTACGGTTCCGTCCCTCGCGCCGCCCAGGACATGCAGCGCCAGCTCAAGGACCGCATGGACGACAATCCGTGCACCTGGTTCATGGGGCAGTCCGCAATGGTCGCCACGGCCCGGGGTGAGATCGCGGGATTTCTCGGCATCGAGGCCGCTGACATGGCGTTGGTGCACAATGCCAGCGCCGGTGTCAGCACTGTCTATAACTCGCTCGTCTTTGCCCGTGGGGCCGAAATCGTTACCACCAACCACGCCTACGGCGCTGTGCTGGAGGGCGCGCAGCGCGTTGCGCGCAGGTGCGCAGGAATCGTGCGCATCGCCGACATCCCGCTAGATGCGGACGCCGCGACCGTCTGCGCACTCGTCATGGCAGAGGTCACCAGCCGGACGGCCCTGATAGTGGTGGATCAGATCACCTCCGCGACGGCCCGCGCCTTTCCCATCGAGGCAATCGCCCATGCGGCGGCCGCCCTCGGTGTCCCGGTCCTGGTGGACGGAGCGCACGCACCCGGCGTCCTGGAGTCCCCCGTGCCGGATTTCGACGGGTTCTGGGTGGGCAACCTCCACAAAGCGGCGTGCGCGCCGAGGGGAACCGCGGCGCTGGTGGCCCGTGGAGCTCTCGCCGGCAGCCTCGAACCCCTGATTGACTCATGGGGTTTTCCACACACCTTCCCCGAAAATTTCGACCATGTAGGCACCCAGGACGTCACGGCATGGATGGCGGCACGGACGGCATTCGACACCATCGAGGATCGTTACGGCTGGGAGGCGTACCGACGCTATGCGAGGGAGTTGGCCGATTACGGCCAGTCCGTAATTGAAGCGGCCTTCGGCGCCGCCGGCGAAGATGCCACGGTCGACGTCGGTTTGCCTGTCGGCCCGCTGCGCCTGATCCGGTTGCCGAAGGGTCTGGCCGCCACACACGAGGACTCGCACGCAGTCCGGGGCTACATCTCGGACCGGCTCGGCATTGAAACGGCCATCACCACGTTTGGGGGCAACGGTTTCCTCAGAATCTCCGCTCACCTCTACAACTCGCCCCGTGACTACGAAATATTCGCCGAAAACGCTGTCCCGGAGCTGGTCCAGCTAGCCCGCACCAGATAGGTCCCAACACCACCGCCGCAAAATACCGGCCTGATTGATTGCTCACCCAACAAGTCAATGGAGGATCCCTGTGAAGTCCAAGTTCATCATGTCCGCCGCAGCAGGCGTTGCGGCCGTCCTTGCCCTCGCAGGCTGTGGGGGCGCCCAACCGGCGGCTAACGGCCAAGTGACGTTGAAGATGGTGGAAAGCCTCACCAACCCGACGCGGACCGAAACGATCAAGAAGCTGATAGCCGGCTTTGAGAAGGAGAACCCGAACATCAAGGTGGATTTGATCTCGCCCCCCACCGACCAGGCCGACCAGAAGATCCAGCAAATGCTTCAGTCGGGCAAGGGGATTGACGTTGTGGAGGCGCGCGACATCACTGTGGGGTCCTTCGGGGCCAACAAGTGGCTTTACGACATGTCCAACGACCTCAATGGCTGGGATGGCTGGAACAATCTGACGGACAACACCATCAAGTACTCCAAGCAGGACGGCAAGACCTACTACATCCCCTATGGCTTCTATGGCCTGTCCCTGTTCTACCGCACGGATACGGTCAAGGACGCTGGTTTCTCCGGTCCGCCCGCCAGCTGGTCCGACCTGCACGAACAGGCCATTGCGCTCAACAAGCCCTCGGAGAACAAGTTTGGCTACGCGTTCCGCGGCGGTGCAAACGCAAACTCGAACGCCGTCGCCATCATCGAGGCCTATGTAGCCGATGAGATCGACACAAATAACGCCTTCAAGCTGACCAGCGGCAAGACAATCTTCTCCTCGCCTAAGGCGCAGGAGGCGATGGACCTCTACATCGACCTCTTCAAGAAGGGGTCCCCTCCCTCGTCCGTGGCCTGGGGCTATCCCGAGATGGTGCAGGGATTCAGTAACGGGTCGACGTCATTCCTCCTGCAGGACCCCGAAGTCATCGCCACCGTGCGGGAGTCAAAAGCCATCACCGCCAACCAGTGGAACGTTGCGCCCCTTTTGGTGGGCCCCAGTGGGAAAGCCGTCCAGCCCGTCGCTTCCGCCGGCTGGGGAATTGCCGCCAGCTCCAAGGCCAAGCCCGAGGCCGTGAAACTCATCAAGTACCTCTCACAGGGGGATGCGGCCACCACCTTCAGCAAGGAGAACAGCCTCGTGCCCATCCTGAAGTCCGCAGCGAAGGACAGCTTCTACAGCACCGGCCCGTGGGCCGCCTACGTCACGATGACGGAAAAACCGCAGACGTTCATCTCCGCCGTCCAGCCGCGTAACGTGCCCTGGTGGACCGAATGGATCAAAAAGTCCGACGGCGAACTCCAGCGCGTGCTTACGGGGCAAATGTCCACCAGCGACCTGCTGGCGAGCTGGGACAAGTACTGGTCCGAAAAGATGGCGGGCTAACCAGCCGTGACTCTCGACACCGAGCGCGCGGTCGTGCGTCCCTCCGCGAGGAGGGACGCACCGTCCGGGATGCGCAACAGGAATGGGTCTAAGAAGCGCTTCAATTCAAGGACGGCCCTGACGCTGCTGGCCTTCCTGGCGCCGGCCGCGGTGTTCGTTGGCATCTTCACGTATTACCCGATGATCGCCGGCAGCCAGATGGCGTTCCGCAACTGGAACCTGAACGATCTATCCGACACTTCGTGGGTCGGACTGGCCAACTTCAAGAGCCTGCTGGATACGCCGGAATTCTGGGGCATCGTCCGAAACACCGTGGTGTGGGTTCTTGGTTCCCTGGTGCCCCAAGTCGTCATTGGATTTTCGGTGGCGCTGTTCCTGAAGCGGCGGTTCCGGATGCGCGGGGCGTACCAGGCCATGATCTTCTTTCCCTGGGCGGTGTCCGGCTTCCTGATCGGAATGCTTTTCCGGTGGATGTTCAACGCGGAATTCGGCGTCGTCAACGATCTGCTCATGAAGGCCGGGCTGATTGGCTCGCCCATTCCCTGGCTCGCAGAGCCCGGGTTCGCGATGACCGCCATCATTGTGGCCAATATCTGGTACGGCGTCACGTTCTTCGCCATTATGATCCTGGCCGCCCTGCAGTCCGTGCCGGACGACATGTACGAGGCGGCGGCGCTTGATGGCGCAGGCAAGGTGCGGACGTTTTTCAACATCACCCTGCCCAGCATTGCCACCACCTTGGCCCTGACCATCCTGCTGCGGGTGATCTGGATCTTCAATTTTCCGGACATCATTTTCGCTATGACCGGCGGTGGCCCTGCCGATCAAACCCACATCATCACGACCTACATGATCAAAATTACGCAGGAGGGCGACTACGGAAGGGCCTCGGCCCTCGGCCTGATCGTCGTCGTCGCGCTGATGCTCTTCGCCTCCTTCTATCTCATGGCCGTTCGCTTTCAAAAGGGAGACCGATGATTCACAGACAGAGCCTTTTGGGGCGGGCAGGAAAGATCGTCTTCCTGGGGCTATGCCTTATTGCCACGGTCTTTCCGCTGTACTGGATCGTGATCACCTCGTTGAAGGAACCAGGGGCCATCTACTCGTTGCCCCTGGACTACTGGCCGCGGCAGCTCTCGCTGGAAAACTACATTGGGCTCTTCACTAAGTCGGATTTCGGCCAGTACATGATGAATAGCCTGGTCGTTGCCCTGGTGGCGTCGTCCGTGGCTACCCTGATCTCGCTGCTCTCGGCCTATGTCCTGGCCCGGTTCCAGTTCTCCGGACGTGGCGCCGTGCTAGGGGCCTTCCTTGTCACCCAGATGATTCCCGGGTTTATTGCCCTGGGGCCGCTGTATCTGATGATGACGGACTTTGGGCTAGTGGACTCCAAAACTGGGCTAATCCTGATCTACATTGCGATCTGCATCCCGTTTTGCACCATCATGCTGCGGGGGTTCTTCGAAAATGTCCCCGACGCCCTGGAAGAGGCCGCCATGATCGATGGCTGCTCGCGACTGGGTGCCTTGTTCAGGGTGCTGGTACCAGTCATGCTGCCCGGCGTCGCGGCAAGCTTCATCTTCAACTTCGTGAACTGCTGGAACGAACTCTTCCTGTCAGTGACGCTGATGAACAGCGATGAGAATAAAACGATTCCGACGGCCTTGGCCGGCTTCATCTCAAGCTTCAACATCGACTGGGGGGCGATGTCCGCAGCTGCGGTCCTGACGGTGGTGCCTACCTTGGCCATCTTCGCCTTTGCCAGCAAGTTCATCGTTCAGGGTCTGACGGCCGGTTCAGTCAAGGGCTAGGCAGGACATTACTTCCTAGCCCCCGCCGGCGCCCAGCACGGCAGCCAGTTCGTAGCCGACCGGCTCCTCGAGCTGGGCGTAGGTGCAGGAGGTCGGCTCCCGGTCCGGCCGCCAGCGGACGAACTGGGCGGTGTGCCGGAACCGTTCGCCCTCCATGTGGTCATACTTCACTTCCACCACGCGCTCGGGCCGCAGCGGGGTGAAACCCAGATCCTTGCCCCCGCTCCAGCGGCTTCCTTCGGCGTTGCGCGGCGTCCGGGCGCCCTCCTCCTGTCTGGCCCACGCCCACGGGTGGTCCGCGAGGTCGGTGACGAGCGGCTGGAGTTCCTCGAACAGTTCTTTCCGGCGCTGCATCGGGAACGCACCCACCACCCCCACGTTGGCCAGGACGCCGTCGTCGTTGTAGAGCCCCAGCAGCAGCGAACCGATCCGGTCCGGGCCGGAGGTGTGCACCCGGTACCCGGCGAGGACACAGTCGGCGGTGCGTTCGTGCTTGACCTTGAACATGGTGCGCTTGTCCGGCTGGTAGCTGGAGTGGAGCGCCTTGGCCACGATCCCGTCCAGGCCGGCGCCCTCGAACTGCCGGAACCACAGCGCCGCGGTGTCCCGGTTCCTGGTTGCCGCGGTCAGGTGCACCGGCGCGGCGCTGCCCGCGAGCGCCCGCTCCAGGGCCGCGCGGCGCTCCTCGAACGGCCGGGCGGTGAGATCCTCCTCGCCCAGGGCCAGCAGGTCAAAGGCGACGAAGCTTGCCGGGGTCTGCCCGGCGAGCAGCCGCACCCGGCTCGCGGCGGGGTGGATCCGCTGCTGGAGCGCGTCGAAGTCGAGCCGGTCCCCGGTGGCACCGACCAGGATGATCTCCCCGTCCAGCACGCAGCGCGCCGGCAGGTTGGCTTTCAGCGCCTCCACCAGTTCCGGGAAGTACCGGGTCAGGGGCTTGCCGTTGCGGCTGCCGATCTCCACCTCGTCGCCGTCGCGGAAAATGATGGAGCGGAAGCCGTCCCACTTGGGTTCGAAACTCATCGGCCCCTCGGGCAGGGCGCCGACGGCCTTCGCCAGCATCGGCGCGATCGGGGGCATCAGCGGCAGTCGCATAGCGCCCATTCTGGCGCGGGGTAAGGCCCGCGTCGACCCCCACCTCGCCCCGGCAGGGCCTGGCGGCCGCGCGGATTCCCTCGACAGACCCGACAGCGGACGGTAGACATTAACGATGGCTACCATCGGATTCCACGCCTCGCACGAACAAATCAGCCCGGGCCAGCTGCTCCAGGACGTCCGGCTGGCCGAGCAGGCGGGATTCGACGCCGCCATGTGCTCGGACCACTTTGAGCCGTGGTCGGCCCGGCAGGGACACTCCGGATTCGCCTGGTCCTGGCTCGGCGCCGCCCTGGCCACCACGGGCCTGCGCTTCGGCGTGGTGACCGCCCCGGGCCAGCGCTACCATCCGGCCATCATCGCGCACGCTTCGGCCACGCTGGCCGACATGTTCCCCGGGCGCTTCTGGATGGCACCCGGCAGCGGCGAGAACATGAACGAGCACGTGACCGGGGATCCCTGGCCGGCCAAGGAAACCCGCCAGCGCCGGCTGGAGGAGTGCGTGGACATCATCCGCCGCCTCCATGCCGGCGAGGAAGTCACGCACCACGGCCTGGTCACGGTGGAACAGGCCCGGCTGTGGGACGTGCCGGAGATCAAACCCCCGCTGATCGCCCCGGCAGTCAGCGTGGAAACCGCCCGCCGCGGGGCGGCGTGGGCGGACGGGCTGGTGACCATCAACCAGCCGGCCGGCAAGCTCCGGGACATGCTCTCGGCCTACCGGGACGCCGGCGGTAGGGGCAAGGCCGTGCTGCAGGTCCACCTGTCCTGGGCCCCGACCGAACAGGCGGCCCTCGCGACCGCCATGGACCAGTGGCGCAGCAACGTCTTCAGCCCGCCGATCCCTTGGGACCTCCCCAGCGCCGCGCACTTCGACGGCGTCAGCGCCGACGTCGGCCCGGAGCAGGTACGGAAGGCCGTCAACATCTCGGCGGACACCGGGGAACATGCCCAGTGGCTGGCCGACTACCTGGACCTCGGCTTCGACGAGCTCTACCTGCACTTTGTCGGCCAGGACCAGGCGCCGTTCATCGACGCCTTCGCCGAACGGGTGCTGCCCCAGCTGCGGTCCGGCAGCCGGCCGCAGGGGGTGACCGCGTGAGGATCGCCGAGACCTCGGACCTGTGGTGGAAGAACGCCGTGATCTACTGCCTCGACCCGGAGACCTTCTTCGACGACGACGGCGACGGCACCGGGGACTTCGCCGGCCTGACCCAGCGCGTGGACTACCTGGCCGCCCTGGGGGTCACCTGCATCTGGCTGATGCCGTTCTACCCTTCGCCGGACCGCGACGACGGCTACGACGTCACCGACATGTACGGCGTCGACCCCCGGCTGGGGAACCTGGGCGACTTCGTGGAATTCATCCGCACCGCCCACGACCGCGGCATCCGGGTGATCGCGGACTTCGTCATCAACCACACCTCGGACAAGCACCCGTGGTTCGTGGAAGCCCGCAAATCCGTGGACAACCCCTACCGGGACTACTACGTGTGGCGGAAGGACACCCCGCCGGACACCTCGGACCAGGTGGTGTTCCCGGGCGAGGAAACGTCCATCTGGACCCAGGACAAGGCCACCGGCGAGTGGTACCTGCACATGTTCGCCAAACACCAGCCCGACCTGAACGTGATGAATCCGCGGGTCCGGGACGAGATCGCCAAGTCCATGGGCTTCTGGCTGCAGCTGGGCCTGGACGGCTTCCGGCTGGATGCGGTCCCGTTCTTCCTGGAACTGCGGGGCGAGCCCAAGGACAAGCAGGCCCGCGTCGATCCGCACGAGTATCTCAGCGCCCTGCGCAGCTTCCTGAACCGGCGGCACGGCAGCGCCGTGCTGCTCGGCGAGGTCAACCTGCCCTACAAGGAACAGCTGAAGTACTTTGGCGGCGCGGCGGGCCATGAACTGAACATGCAGTTCGACTTCCTCTCCATGCAGAACATGTACCTCTCCCTGGCCCGCGAAGACGCCCGGCCGCTGGCCAGGACACTGGGCTCCCGGCCGGAGATCCATCCGGACAACCAGTGGGCCATGTTTGTCCGCAACCATGACGAACTGACCCTGGACAAGCTCAGCGACACGGAGCGGGAGGAAGTCTTCGCCGCGTTCGGGCCGGACCCGGACATGCAGATGTACGGCCGCGGCCTGCGCCGCCGGCTGCCCACCATGCTCAACGGCGACCCCGCCCGGATCCGGATGGTCTATTCGCTGATGTTCTCGCTCCCCGGCACCCCCGTGCTGTTCTACGGCGAGGAGATCGGGATGGGCGAAGACCTGCGGGCGAAAGGCCGCTCCGCGGTCCGCTCCCCCATGCAGTGGAATGACACCGCCAACGCCGGCTTCTCCACCGCGCCCGAGCAGGAGCTGGTGGCCCAGGTGGTGGACGGCTACTTCGGCCCCAAAAACATCAACGCGGCCGCCGGCAAGCGGGATCCGGAGTCCCTGTGGAACTTCGTCGCCGTCCTCATCCAGCGCTACCGCGAGAGTCCCGAGCTCGGCTGGGGCCGGTTCGAACTGGTCAAGCAGCCGGTCGCGAGGGTGCTGGTGCACCGTTGCGGCCGGGACGGCTCCGCCCTGCTCCTGGCCCACAACTTCGGCGCGGAACCGGCCTCGGTCACTGCCAACGCGGCCTCCGCGCAGGAACCGGGCCGCTCCTACGCCGGCGCCGTGCTGCAGGATCTGCTGGACGGGGAGGACATCCCGCTGCAGGACGACGGCGGCTTCGAACTCGAGCTGGACCGCTACGGCTACCGCTGGTTCCGGATCCACCACCCGGAGGACCGGCTAAGCCCCTGAGCGCCGCCGCCCCGCAGACGCGCAACCGTGGCGGCGCGCAAAACTAACCCACCGCTTACCGGGCCGAAACGCGGCGGCAACAATGGCGCAGGACACTGGAAGTGCCGGCAAGAGCAGGCACCAGCTCCAGTCCAGGAGGCCCGCCATGTTGAAGGAAGCCAAAGCCCGGATAACCCGCGTCCGTGACCTCGACCAGCTGCACCGCGGCGACGAGATCGAAGCCCGGCTGCGCGTCGGCCCGAACTACGACGACGTCGTGATCCGGCGCGGCAGCGTGCAGGAAACGGCGCCGGGGATCGGCGTCGTCTGGATCCTGGACCGCAACTCGGGCACGCGCAAGGCCGTCAACGCGGACGAATGCAGCCTCTGGCGGGTGGCCTGAGGCGTCAGCCGCCGGCGACGGACTGGATGATCAGGACCTCCTGGCCCGGCGACACTTCCGTACCCAGGCCCTGCAGCCGCCGGATCTCATTCCCGTTGACGTAGATGTTCACGTAGCGGCGGACGGCACCGGTCTCGTCCCGCAGCCGCCTGGCCAGGGCGGGGAACGCCCCGGTCACTGAGTCCAGCAGCCCCTCGACCGTCACGGCCCCGTCCGCGGGCGCAGTCAGGACGGACTGCCCGCCGGCGAGTGGCTGCAGGACGCTGGGAAGCACCACATTGATCTCCGGCACGGCGCAGCCTCAGGCGGAGGCAGCCGCGGCGGCGGGCTGCGCCCCGGGAACCCGGACGCCGGTCACCGCCGCGGCCCGCACGCAGAGCACGTCGGGCAGGTGGGAGGCCACCTCGGTGAAGTGTTCGCCCTCGTCGGCGCTGGCGTAGACGCTGCCGCCGCGGGTCCCGAAGTAGACGCCCGCGGGTTCGGCCCCGTCGACGCAGGCCGCGTCGCGGAGCACGGCATTGAACTCGGACTGCGGCAGGCCGGCGTCGAGCCGTTTCCAGCTCGCCCCGGCGTCGTCGGTCCGGTGCACGGCCAGCTTCCCGCCCGGCGGGATCCGTTCGCCGTCGGCCTTGAGCGGAATGACCCAGGCGGTGCCGGCCCGGTGCGGGTGCGTCAGCATGACAAAGCCGAAGTCGGCCGGCAGTCCCCCGGCAATGGACTCCCAGGTCTCGGCGTCGTCGTCGCTGCGGTAGACGCCGTGGTGGTTCTGCGCGTACAGCCGGCCGTCCACGGCCGCCGCAATCTTGTGGACACACTGGCCGAACTCGGGATTGGGATCGGGCATGAAGTAGGCCGAGATCCCCTTGTTCCGGGGCTCCCAGGAGGTGCCGCCGTCGAGCGAGCGGTAGACGCCGCCGGTGCTCATCGCGACGTGCACCTTTTCGCCGTCGGGATGGACGACGATCGAGTGGGCCGCGGCCCCGCCGTAGCCGGCGCCCCATTCGCCGCGGTGCGGGTGGTCCCACAAGCCGCGGTTGAGTTCGAAGTGCTCGCCGCCGTCGGTAGATTTCCAGACCGAAATCGGCTCGCAGCCGGCCCAGACGACGCCGGGGCGGGACTCGGCGTCGGGGTGGATCTGCCAGACGCGCTCCAGCGCGGCGTCGGTGCCCTCGGGGAAGCGGATGGCGCCGTTGTCGGGCTCGGACCAGGTTTCGCCGAGGTCGTCGGAGTGGAACACGGTGGGCCCCCAGTGCTCCGAGCGGACCCCGACCAGGATCCGCGTGCGGCCCTCGCGGGTGTCAATGCCGATGCTGGGGATCTCGCTCATCAGGAAGTGCGGGCCGGAAAGCGACCACTGTTGACGGTCCGGGCTGGTCGCCAGCCACAGGCCCTTTTTGGTTCCGATCGCCAGGACATAACTCTCTGCGGTAGCCATGCCCTACATGCAACCACCACGGCCCGGCGGTCGCAATGGTTTTTCGCCAGTCAGTCGACGAATTCGGACTGGGTCTCGATGAAGTCCCAGTCGGCGGGGCTCAGCACGCCGGTGGCCTTGTCCGGGTGCGGTCCGCCGGCTTCGGCGATGCCCTGCAGCACCGGCAGCGGCAACTCGTCGGCCCGCAGGTTCTCGCGCAGCCATTCCTTGCTGGCGAGGTCCAGGTCCAGCCACCACATATAGATTTCCACGCTGTCCGCCTTCCCGTGTCCTTCAACCGTAGGCCCGGCGCGGCGGCCGATCAAGGGCGCCGACGGGGAGGAAGGCCCTAGCGGGGGCCGGCGCCCGGGCCAAGAATGGAGTATGCCTGCCGAGCCCACGAATCCTGCACCGCTGGTGGTCGGCGTCCTTCCGGGGCAGGCTCCGGAGGTGCTCGAAACCGCCGCGGCCCTGGCCGGGAGCCTTGCCGCACCGCTGGTCTGCGCGTACGTGGACGAGGCCAGCTACCTGGTGGAGTGGGATCCGGCCCGTTCCGCCCACCGGCTGTCGCTCCACCCGGAAGCGGACAACGCGGAGATCCGGGCGCAGACGGAGCGCCTGCGCTCCGAGATCGCCGCCGTCTGCGACGGCGCCGGCGTCGAATGGACCCTGCGGACCCTGGCCGGGGACCCCGCCCGGGCGCTCGGGCGGCTGGCGGCGGACGCCGGTGCGGCCATGATCGTCGTGGGTACCCCCGCCCCCGGTCTGGGGCACCGGATCACCGCCGCCCTCAACGGGTCGGTGGCCGCCTGGCTGAGCCATCATCAGGACCGGCCCATCCTGATCGTCCCGGTGCGGGCCGCCGGACCGGGCGGGACCCGGCGTGGCTCCTGACGCGGCGGCTCCCGGCGGCGGCCCCGGCAATCGACTTGACCGGGCGGCGGTGGCGGCCGGCTATCGCCGGAACTGCGCCGAGCTGGAGTCCTGCCTGGCGGCCGCGACGCCGGAGTGGCTGCGGCGGCGCAGCGCGGGAACCCGCTGGAACAACGAGGAACTTGCTTTACCACATGGTGTTCGGCTACACGGTGGTGCTGGCGCTCCTGCCGCTGGTGCGCCTCTTCGGCCGGCTGCCGCTGCCCGTCAACCGGGGCTTCGCACGGCTGCTCGACGCCGGGACGGCCCCGTTCGACGTCGTCAATTACTGGGGCGCCAAAGCCGGCGCCCGGGTGTACAACCACCGCAGGATGGCCGCCAGGCTGCGGCGGCTCACGTCGGCCCTGGAGCGCCGCCTGGCTGGGGAGACCGACCGGCGCCTGGAGCGCAGGATGTCCTTCCCGGAGCGCTGGGATCCGTTCTTCCGGCCGACGATGTCCCTGGCTGACGTCTACGCGTACCCGATTGACCACTTCGATTTCCACGCCGGCCAGCTGTCCCCGGACGCCCCGGCCGCCCGGAAATTCAGGCCCGCGCCGGCGCCGGGAAAATAAAGCGAAAGTAGTTATTCGAGGTGCTGGCGCATCCTCGCTACCGCCCAGTAAGGTTGTAGTCGTAGGCGGGAAACCACCTACCCCATAGCTGCTCCGGAGTGCGTATCCCCCAATAACGCACTCCGGAGCTCTTTAATTTCCGGCCGGACTCCGCCCGGACCGTACCCCCGGAGGGTACTTGCCAGATACCCCTAGGGGGTATATGTTGGGGGCATGAACGAGCCCGAAGCCTCCGTCACGGTACCCGCGGACGGCGCCGCAGCCCCGCAGCACGGCTACTCCCCCAACAAGGATGCCTACCTCAAGCGGCTTAAGCGGATCGAGGGACAGGTCCGCGGCATTGCCCGGATGGTCGATGAGGACAAGTACTGCATCGACATCCTCACCCAGGTCGCCGCCGTCACCAAGGCCCTGCACGCCGTCAGCCTCGGGCTGGTGGAGGAGCACATCGGCCATTGTGTGGTGGGGGCGGCCTCGGAGCCGGATCCGGAACTTCGGGCTGAAGCCATCGACTTCAAAGTCAAGGAGGCCACCGATGCCATCGGGCGCCTGCTGCGGTAGCGGCAACACCACCCACCACACCATCGGACTGATGAACCACCAGCAGTCCCCCACAAAGGAGCAAGCCATGAGCACCGTTTCCACCACCATCGAAGTTGCCGGCATGACCTGCGGGCACTGCGTGTCCTCCGTCTCCGAGGAACTCGAATCGCTGGCCGGCGTCGAAAGCGTCGACGTCGACCTCAACGCCGGCGGCGTCTCCACCGTGACGATCACCTCCGACAAGGCCCTCTCGCCCGCCGAAATCGGCGAAGCAGTCGCCGAAGCCGGCTACCTGGTGGTCGCAAACGAGGCCTGAGCCCTCGCCCGGCGGCCGCCGCCGGGCGCGACGTGAACCAACTTCGCCGAGTACCGGCGCGCAGCACCGAGGGGAAACAGACAGTGAGCAGCAACCAGCTTCTAGGCCAGCCCGACCATCGGGTGATTGAACTCGATATCGAGGGCATGACCTGTTCGTCCTGTGTCGGCCGGGTCGAGCGCAAGCTTGGAAAGATTGCCGGGGTGGAAGCCCTGGTCAACCTGCCGCTGGAATCCGCCCAGGTCACCGTGCCGGCCCACGTCACCGACGAGCAGATCACCGCGACGGTGGCCGCCGCCGGCTACAAAGCCACGGTCCGGGCACCCCGGGACCCGGCAGCTGCCGGCGGGGCGCCGGCGGAGAGCCCGGCGGTGAAGCTGAAGCCACGCCTGGTTGCCGCGGCCGCCCTCACCGTCCCCGTCTTCCTGATCTCGATGGTCCCGGCCCTCCAGTTCCCGAACTGGGGCTGGGTGGCCGGCGCCCTCGCGCTGCCGGTGGTCAGCTGGGCGGCCTGGCCGTTCCACCGGGCCGCCGCGGTGAACGCCCGGCACTTCGGGTCCACCATGGACACCCTGGTGTCGATCGGCGTCACGGCAGCGTACGCGTTTTCGGCGTGGCAGCTCCTGGCCGATCCCGGCCTCACCGAGCACCCGGGCATGGAGGGGATGGGTTCCGGCGGGCTGTACTTCGAGGTCGCCGCCGTCGTCACCACGTTCCTGCTGCTCGGCCGCTATCTGGAGGCCAACGCCAAGCGGAAGGCGGGCGACGCCCTCAAGGCCCTGCTGGACCTCGGCGCCAAGGATGCTGCCGTGCTCCGGGACGGGCTGGAGTTCAAGGTGCCCGCGGACCGGCTCCGGGTCGGCGACGTCGTCGTCGTCCGCCCCGGCGAGAAAATCGCCACCGACGGCGTGGTCATCGAGGGCTCATCCGCCGTCGACGCCTCGCTCGTCACCGGGGAATCCGTGCCCGTCGAGGTGGGACCGGACAGCCCGGTCACCGGGGCCACCATCAACACCTCCGGGCGGATCCTGGTCCGCGCCACCCGGGTCGGCGCCGACACCACCCTGGCCCAGATGGGACGGCTGGTCTCCCAGGCGCAAACCGCGAAGGCCCCGATCGCCCGGCTCGCCGACCGCATCAGCGCCGTCTTCGTCCCGGTGGTCCTGGTCATCGCCGCCGTCACCTTCGGTGCCTGGCTGCTGGCGGCCGGCCCCGCCGTCAGCGACGCCGAACTCCGTGCCGCCTTCACCGCCGCGGTAGCCGTCCTGGTCATCGCCTGCCCCTGCGCCCTCGGGCTGGCCACCCCCGTCGGCCTGCTCACCGGCACCGGGCGCGGCGCCCAGCTCGGCATCCTGATCAAGGGGCCGCAAGTCCTCGAGGACACCCGCACGGTCGACACCATCCTGCTGGACAAGACCGGGACCGTCACCACCGGGCACCTGGCCGTGGACGGGACCGCGGCATTCGCCCCGTTCACCGAGGCCGAGGTCCTGCGCGCTGGCGGGGGCGGTGGAGGCCGCCTCCGAGCATCCCGTCGCCCGGGCCATCGCGGCGGCGGCCCTCACCGCCGAGCAGCGGGCCGACGACGCCGCACGGCTGCCCGCCGTCGTCGGCTTCCGCTCCGCCCCGGGCGGCGGCGTCCGCGGCACCGTCGACGGGCGCCTCGTCACGGTGGGCCGTTCCGGCTGGCTGCAGGAGAACAACGTTGCCGTTTCCGGAGCGCAGCAGGGGTCCCTGGCCGCCGCCGAGGACGCCGGAGCCACCGCGATCTGGGTGGCCGTGGACGGGGAACCAGCCGGCATCATCAGCCTGCGCGACACCCTGAAGCCGGGTTCCGCCGCAGCCATCGCCCGGCTCCGCGAACTGGGGCTGCGGCCCATCCTGCTGACCGGCGACAACGCCGCGGTGGCGGGCCAGGTCGCGGCCGCCGTCGGCATCCCGCCGGAGGACGTCTTTGCGGGCGTGCGGCCCGAGGGCAAGGTCGAGGCGGTGCGGAAGCTGCAGGCCGGCGGCGCGACCGTGGCAATGGCCGGCGACGGCGTGAACGACGCCGCGGCCCTGGCGCAGGCGGACCTGGGCATCGCGATGGGCTCGGGCACCGACGTCGCGATCGAAGCCGCGGACCTGACCGTGATGGGCAACGAGCTGGGGCAGGTCGCCCAGGCCATCGAGCTGTCCCGCCGGACCCTGGCCACGATCAAGACGAACCTCTTCTGGGCCTTCTTCTACAACGCGGTCGGCATCCCGGTGGCCGCACTGGGTCTGCTCAATCCGATGATCGCCGGCGCGGCGATGGCGGCGAGCTCCGTGCTGGTGGTGGCCAATTCGCTGCGGCTGCGCAGCTTCGGCAAGTAGCCCCGCCGCGGATGGGGAGTGCTGCCCATCGACATTTTTTTGCGGGGCAAGGTAGGTTCTAGGCAATGGATCTTCCGGATCAGCCGGGGGCCGCTGGGGACGCCGACAGGGTTCGGGTCCGGTGAACTAAGGAGTTTTTCGAATGGCTATTTGGGGTGCAGATGTTGCTCAGCTCAAGACTCTTGGGACGAAGCTGCAGGCCGGTTCGCAGGAGATCGACAACCAGAAGGCGATGCTGACCAAGGTCCTGGCCGGAACCCAGTGGATGGGTCCGGATGCCGAGAAGTTCCGCAACGAGTGGAACGGCGAGCACGTGGCCGCACTTACCCGGGTCTCGCAGGCCCTGCAGCAGGCCAGCCAGCAGGCCAGCCGCAACGCCGCCGACCAGGAGAGCGCCTCCTCCCGCTAGGCACACCGGCTTCACGCAACGGCCCGGACGCACCCGCGTCCGGGCCGTTGCGCTTAAGGCACGGGCTCGACGTCGTTGGCGTGGTCGAGCGCGGCGGGCAGCGGGGCCGGGAGGCGCAGTTCGTCGAGCCGGACCAGCACCACGCCCCCGACGATCAGGATGCCGCCCAGGAGCTGGACGGGCCCGGGGAGCTCGCCGAGGAGCAGCCAGGCCCAGATGACGGCGAACAGCACCTCGGTGAGTGAGACGAACGACGCCACCTTGGAGCCCAGCGCCCGCGCGGCCACAATGCCGGAGACGTAGGCGAGCACGGTGGCCAGCACCACCAGGCCGCCCAGCGCCACCCACCACGGCATCAGCCAGGGACCGAGCCGCGTGTCGGCCGTGCCGGCGGCCATCGGCAGCAGCCCGGTGGCTGCCGCCAGCCACATGACGAGGGCGCCCACCATCAGTCCCCCCGAGGCCAGCACGATCGGCGGCAGGGTGTCGTTCTCCTTGGCCGTGATGAAGAAGTAGATGGCCAGGCAGACGGCGGCCGCGATCCCCCACAGCACACCGACGAAGTCGATCTTCACCGCCCCGGTGAGGTCCAGGACCAGGACCAGTCCCGCGAGCGAGAGCAGCGTGCCGGCGATGGTCAGCGGGCGCGGCCGCTTCCGGCTGGCCGCCCAGAGCCAGAGCACGATGATGACCGGGGCAAGGTACTCGAGCAGGAGTGCGACGCCGACCGAGAGCCGGGCGACGGCGTTGAAATAGAACAGCTGGCAGGCGGCGACGCCGACCACACCGAACAGCAGCACGGTGAGCCAGTTGTCCCGGAGCTGATGCCAGCGGCCGCGCAGGGCGACGACGGCCGGGAAGGCCAGGACCAGCGCGGCCCCGGTGAGCCGGGCCGTCACCGCGGCGCCCGGCGTCCAGCCCGTCTCCAGCAGCGCCTTCGCGAAGGAGCCGGAGAGCCCGAACACCGCGGAGGAGAACAAGGCCACCCCCAGGCCCGAGGCCAGGAAGCCCGGCGCTTCGGGCTTCCTGGTTTCCGCGCCGCGGAGGGCGGTCTGGTTTTTGGCCGGGGCCCCGGCGGGGCGGCGTGCGGCAGACACGGGCTGCCTCCTGTCAGGAGTAAGGTGGGGTTATGGTCATGACAGTACGCTCCGGCGACGTAAGGAGTCAAGATGGTTTTTGCCCCTGACACGGAAATTGCGCTCCGGTCCGTGGTCAACCTGATCAACACGGCGGCCAACGGGGACGAGCAGCTGTCCACCATCGCGGACCTGGACCGCTTCCTCGCGGCGGAGGCCTTCAGCGGATCACGGAGCCGGGACGCCGCGGAACTGGCGAGCGTCCACCGGCTCCGCGCCGAGCTCGCCGCGCTGTGGCTGGCCGATGAGGGCACCGCCGTGGGAACCGTCAACCGCCTGCTGCGCGACGCCCGGGCGCTGCCGCAGCTGATCAAGCACGACGGCTGGGACTGGCACCTGCACGCAACCACCCCGGAGGCTCCGCTGGCCGACCGGATGAGCACCGAAGCCGCGATGGCCCTGGTGGATGTGATCCGGAGCAAGGAAATGGAGCGGCTGCTGACCTGCGCCGCGGACGACTGCGACGCCGTCGTCCTGGACCTCAGCCGGAACCGCTCCAAGCGCTACTGTGACACCGGAAACTGCGCCAACCGCGCGCACGTCGCGGCGTATCGGGCCCGGAAAGCGGCGTCCTAGCGGACGTCGGGGTCGCCGGCGCCGGGAGCCGGCTGCGCGCTGTAGCCGTCAGTGGACGACGCCGGCCGCTTGGAGCTCAGGTTGACGCCCGAGCCCTTGCCGAGGTGCTCGGCGTTGTCCTTGTAGCTCATCGAGAGCATGGCTGCGATCACGAGCGTGACGATGAAGGCGATGCCCGCGCCGGTAAAGGCGAGATCGAAGCGGGGCGCCTTGGCGCTGCCGCCGGAGGCGAAGATCAGGACGGCGACGAAGGCCAGCACTGCCCAGAACGCGGAGAACATGAGCGGCCCCTTGACCGAGGTCCGCAGGCTGCGGTGTGCTCCTGATTTCTGCTCTGCCAAGGTGCTTTCCTCCTGCCGCCAGCGCCGGGCAGGCGTGGCAGTCGTGATACCGCGGTTGTTCTACGCCGGGTAGAACCTGTCCCTACTAGTTTACGGCCTCCGCGGAAACGCCCCGCGCATCGTGCCGCAGGGTCAGTCCCGCCAGGGTCCACAGCACGCCGCTGATGATCGCGCCCCCGCCGGCGACGCCCAGCAGCGCGTGCGGGCCGAGACCAATAAAGAACGGCAGCGCCGCGGCAGTGCCGAGGCCGACCACGCCGGAGGCGATCCAGTCGCGCGCCAGCACGGAGCGGCGGCGGGTGGCGAGGCCCAGGTACAGCTCGGCGGCGCCGGCGAGGCCCAGGCCGAGGGCGCCGACGATGCCGAACACGAGGCTTCCGGAGACCAGTCCGACGGCCGCCCCGGTTCCGGTGAGCACCGCGCCCGCGGCGGCGAGGACCTTGGCGGCGCCCGACCCGGCCGGCAGCCCGGTCTTCTTGACGCTCCAGGCCAGCACCACACCGGTGGCCAGCAGGTAGGCCCCGCCCGCCCAGCCCATGCCCGCGACGGAGGGAGCCGCCCAGAACACCGTGACGGCGCCGAACACCAGCGCGACGGCGGCCCGGACCAGTACTGGCTTCCACAGCTCGGGAGCGGCGGGCACGGCGGTCGGGGCGTGGGGGGCTGCGGGGAGAGTCACCCGTCCAGTTTAGCGGGAGCCGAGCAGCATCCAGCGGTCCGTGCGGGCCCGCAGCCCCAGCGTGAGGGCGCGGGCCAGCATGTAGCCGAGCGAGAAGGCCGCCCAGAGCCAGAGCAGCGCCGGACCACCGCCGGGGCGGAAAGCCGGACCGCCAGGAGCAGGGGCAGGTAGGCGGCGAGGTTCACGACGCCGGCGATCGCCAGGTACCGGGCGTCGCCGGCGCCGATCAGCACCCCGTCCAGGACAAAGACGTAGCCGGCGATTGGCTGTCCCGCGGCCAGCACCCACAGGGCGAGCGTGAGGGCGGACCGGACGCCGTCGTCGGCGGTGAACAGCAGCCCCGCCCACGGCGCCGCGGCGGCCAGCAGGACCCCGGCCAGTGCCCCGACGCCGATGCCCCAGCGGACCATGGTTCCGGTGAGCTCCCGGGCCGCGGCCGGCCGGGAGGCGCCGAGTTCCTTGCCGATCAGGGCCTGGGCGGCAATGGCGAGGGCGTCGAGGGCGAAGGCCAGGAAGGTGAAGACGGTCATCGCGAGCTGGTGGGCGGCCAGGTTGACCGGCCCCTGGGCGGTGGCCACGACCACGGTGGCGAGGATGGCGATGCGCAGGCTGAGCGTCCGCAGCATCAGCCACGAGCCCACCTGGGCCAGGGCACGGATGCCCCGCCAGTCCGGGCGCAGGGACACCCCGTGGTTGCGGGCGTTGCGCCGGACCATCACAAGATAGGCCAGCGCCATGGCCCACTGGGCGATGCTGGTGCCCAGCGCCGAGCCGGCGACGGAGAGCTGCAGCCCGTAGACCAGGAGCAGGTTCAGGACGATGTTGGCGGTGAAACCGGCCGCGGCCACGGCGAGCGGGGTCCGGGTGTCCTGCAGGCCCCGCAGCACCCCGGTGCCGGCAAAGATCAGCAGCATGGCCACGAGCCCGGGCATGGACCAGCGCAGGTAGTCCACGGCGAAGGTGCGCACCTCGCCGCGGGCCCCCAGCAGGTCCAGCAGCGGTTCGGCGGCGACGAATCCGGCCGCGGCCAGCGCGGCGCCCAGCAGCAGGGCGAGCCAGACGCCGTCGCGCCCGGCCGCGAGGGCCTTGGGCAGCTGGCCGTTGCCGATCGCGCGCGCCACGGCGGGGGTTGTGGAATAGGCGAGGAACACCATGAGCCCCACCGCGGTATGCAGCACCGCCGAGGCGAGCCCGACGCCGGCGAGCTGGGCCACGCCCAGGTGCCCCACGATCGCGGAATCCGCGAGCAGGAACAGCGGCTCGGCGACCAGCGCACCGAACGCGGGGACGGCGAGGCGGAGGATCTCGCGCCGGCGGCCGGCCGGGGACCTGAGTGTTGCGGGGGTCGGGGCTGATGCTGGCACGGAACCACCCTAGCGGCACCTGGGCGACGCACGGCTTCGCATTAGTTGACTATTCAACCAAGTAGCGGAATAGTGGAAGTTGAAGCTTCAACGAAATAGGCGGCGACCCGCGCCCGCCTCCCGAGACCCAGAACGGTATGTCATGAATCAGCCCACCCTCACGACCACGGCCCGCACGATCCTGCGCATCGTCACCGGCTTCCTGTTCGCCGCCCATGGCTGGCAGAAATTCAACGAGTTCACCATCGCCGGCACCCAGGCCGCCTTTGCGCAGATGGGTGTTCCGGCCGCCAACCTCGCCGCCCCGGTCATCGCCACGCTGGAACTGGTCGGTGGGGTGGCACTGGTCCTGGGCGTACTGACCCGCGTGTTCGCCGCGCTGCTCGCCCTGGACATGCTCGGGGCCCTGTTCCTCGTGCATGCTTCGGCGGGCATATATGTCGCCAGCGGCGGCTATGAGCTGGTGCTGATCCTGGCCACCGCGGCCCTGGCCGTGGCCCTGGTCGGCGCCGGCAGGCTCTCCGTGGACAAGGCTCTCTTTGGCCGCACCGGATCCAGGTTCAGCGCCCTGGCCTAGGACCGGCTCCCCCGGCAGCGTCCCACGGCAGGCGGTCACCTTTCGGTGGCCGCCCGCCGTCGTGCGTGGAAGTCCGGTGCCCCGCGGCAGCCCCGTATGGCGGCCGGCGCCGCGTTTGTGTCGGCAGCCCGCGGCGGTTCGGCGGTGGGTCAGTACACTCGCTTGCATGAGTGAGACTTCCGCCAATGCCGTCACGCTGCGCTTCCTCGCCGCCCCCACCGACGTCGGCCACAGCGGCTCGGTCGACGCCGGGACGGTGCTGGAGTGGGTGGACAAGGCAGCCTATGCCGCCGCCGTCGGCTGGGCGAAGTCCTATTGCGTGACCGCCTATGTGGGGAATATCCACTTCGCCGACCCGGTCAACAGCGGCGACATGGTGGAGGTCGAGGCCACCATCGTCTACACCGGCCGGTCTTCGATGCACATCCGCACGGTCGTCTCCTCCGGCGATCCCAGGGGCGGCCAGGCCACGATGCGCAGCCAGTGCATGGTCATCTTCGTGGCGGTGGGCGAGGACGGCAAGCCCACTCCGGTGCCGCAGTTTGAACCGGTGACGGCGGAGGAAATCGAGCAGCGGGAGCACGCGCTGGCACGGATCAAGGTCCGCGAGGACATCGTCCAGGCCATGAGCGGGCAGGAATACACCGACGCCGGAACCGCCGAACGCGTCACGCTGCGGTTCATGGCCGCCCCCACGGACGTGAACTGGGGCGGGAAAGTCCACGGCGGGATCGTCATGAAGTGGATCGACGAGGCAGCCTATGTCTGCGCCTCGCGCTACTGCGGGAAGGACACGGTGGCGGTCTTCTCCGGCGGCGTGCGGTTTTACCGGCCGCTGCTGATCGGCCACCTGGTGGAGGTGGAGGCCCGGCTGGTCTACACGGGGACGAAGGGCATGCACATTGCCGTCCACGTCCGCTCGGGCGACCCCAAGGGCCACGAACTGAACCTCACAACGTACTGCCTGACCGTCATGGTGGCCCGCGACGAGACCGGCACCTCCGTGCCGATCCCGCAGTGGGTGCCGGTCTCCGGGGAGGACAAGCGGCTGCATGCCCACGCCCGGGAGCTGCTGGAGATCCGGGGCCGGGCACCCGGAAACCGGCTGCCCAACCACCTGCTCTAGAAGCCGCCGCCGCCGGCGGTGTCCCCAGCCATGTTGGCGAAGCGGGAGTAGTGGCCCTGGAACGCCACCACAATGTCCTTGGTGGGGCCGTTACGGTGCTTGGCGATGAGGATGTCCGCTTCGCCGGCGCGCGGGGACTCCTTGTCGTAGACGTCCTCGCGGTGCAGCAGGATGACCATGTCGGCGTCCTGCTCGATCGAGCCGGACTCGCGCAGGTCCGAGACCATGGGGCGTTTGTCCTGGCGCTGCTCGGAGCCACGGTTCAGCTGCGAAAGCGCGATCACCGGAACCTGGAGCTCCTTGGCCAGCAGCTTCAGGGCGCGGGAGAATTCGGAGACTTCCTGCTGGCGCGATTCGACCTTTTTGCCCGAGCTCATCAGCTGCAGGTAGTCGAGGATGACCAGCTTGAGGTCATGCTGCTGCTTCAGCCGGCGGCACTTGGCGCGGATTTCCATCAGCGACATATTGGGGCTGTCATCGATGAAAAGCGGAGCGTCGTTCATCCGGCCCATGGTGGTGGCGATCTTGGACCATTGCTCGTCCTTGATGGTGCCCTTGCGCAGGTCCTGCAGGCCAATCGTGGCCTCTGCGGACAGCAGGCGCATCGCGATCTCGTTCCGGCCCATTTCGAGGGAGAACATGACGGTGGCGAGGTTGTTCTTGATGGCTGCGGAGCGGGCGAAGTCCAGCGCGAAGGTGGACTTGCCGACGGCGGGGCGGGCGGCGATCACGATCATCTGACCGGGGTGCAGGCCGTGGGTCAGTTCGTCGAGTTCGTAGAAGCCGGTGGGAACGCCAACCATGCCTTCCCCGCGGTGCCCGGACGCCTCGATCTCATCCACCGTGGATTCCATGACGTCCTTGAGGACGACGTAGTCCTCGGCGGTGCGGCGCTCGGCCACGGCGTAGACCTCGGCCTGCGCCTGGTTGACCAGGTCCTCCACCTCACCGTCCTGGCCGTACCCGAGCTGGACGATCTTGGTGCCGGCGTTGACCAGCCGGCGGAGGACGGCCCGTTCGGCCACGATCTCGGCATAGTAGCCGGCATTGGCCGCGGTGGGGACGGTCTGGATCAGCTCGTGGAGGTAGGCCGGGCCGCCGATCCGGTTGATTTCGCCGCGCTTGGTCAGCTCATCCGAGACGGTGACGGCGTCGGCGGGCTCGCCGCGGCCGTAGAGGTCAATGATGGCCTCGTAGATCGTCTCGTGCGCCGGGCGGTAAAAGTCCTGGCCGCGCAGGATTTCCACGACATCGGCAATGGCATCCTTGGACAGCATCATGCCGCCCAGCACGGACTGTTCCGCCGGAATGTCCTGCGGCGGCTTGCGGCTGCCTTCGGCGCCCCGGGTGCCCTCGACCGAGTCAAGATGCGTTACTGACAAAACTGCCGTCCTTCATTGTGTGCCGGCGGTTTTACGGTGCCCGCCGGCGCTTAAGCCCTGTGGTGTGGTGTCCGGTGCCGCGCGCCCGGCAGGCATCCACCGTTTACTGTCTATCAGTGGGCGCCGACACTTTGCCCTGCTCCCGGTGCGGCGGCGTCCTGGCCGGGGTTGCAATCCAAAGCCGGTCCGGCGCCGGGCCGGTGCCGCCCAGCTGGTCACCCGCAACGTTAGCCCCCGATCGGGCAGGCTCCAACCCGGCATCCCCGCGCCCCTGTGGATAAGGTGTGGACTAGCGGTCGCTGCTTGTGCACAGCCTGTGGGAACGTCTGTGGATAGAAGATTTCCTTGGCCCACATTCGGCGTCTGACCTGCGCAAACACCGCCCGAGGCCTGTGGACAGAAACAATTTTTCGCAAGTCGTCATCCACAGCCCGCGGCCGCCGGCTGGGGATACTCCCCCGCTGAAACAGGCACACCCGGGCCCGAATATGCGAATTTTGTGATGTTGACCGCCGGACCCGGGCGCGGCGGGCGCCCCCGCCCGGCGGCTGTATGCGAGCTGCCGAATATGCTGTGGACAACTGCTATCTGGCATAAGCTTTGGCCATGGGCGATGTACTGATAGTCATACTGCCTGCCCTGATCCTGGCGGCAGTGCTGTGGGGGGTCTCCGCGGCACTGAAACCACGCAACTTCGGCATCTCCGACGCTGAGCGGTACCAGCTTGACCTGGCGATGCGCTCCCGGGCCCACTACGAGGCCCAGGTCAGAGCCGCCATGGCAGCGCGGGCCCGTGTGGAGGCCTCAACCCGTCCCAGCCAGAATGAACAGCAGCATTCGCAGCAGGAGGAGCACGCCCGCGCGGCCCTGGGCGCGCGCGTGCTGCCCGGTGGCCAATTGAGTCCCCAGTTCACGCTGGAACTGCAGTCACTGGCCCGCTCCGGTCACAAGCTGCAGGCGATCAAACTGCTCCGCCAGGCCACACACTCAGACCTCTTGACCGCCAAGAATTACGTAGATCGGCTGTAGTCCATGGAAGCCCTGCTAGTCCCGCTCCTGATCCTCGTGCTCGTGGGAGTCGCCGTTGTGCTGGCCGCACGCGCCCTGGCGCACCGCCGGCCGGCCCGCCTGCAGGACCAGGTCCCGCAGCCCATCCGCAATTCGGCGGAACTTGCCCGCACCGCCGCGGCGCGGCTGGACCAGGAGCAGCACCGCCGCCTGTACGCCCTGATCGCCCAGGGCCAGGCCATGGCCGCCATCAAGCTCTACCTGGAGGCGACCGGTGAAGGCCTCCGCGCCTCCCGGGACGCGGTGGGCGCGCTGGCGGCCCACCCGCAGCCGTACCGGCCCCGGCAGGCGCCCGAGCAGCCCGCCCACGACGACGAGGACGCGCCGCAGCGCTTCCCGTACCGGTACCGGGCGATTGCCAGCAAGGGCGACGTCACGCGCGAGGTCAGCAGCAACATGCTGAACGACGAGATTTACGGCCGGATCCGCACCCTGGCCAGGAGCGGGGACACCGAGGGCGCCGCGGCAGTGCTGACCCGGCACTCGGACATTTCCCTGAAACAGGCCCGCGAGTTCATCGCGCTGCTCGAGGACTGAGCGGGAGCACTCCGACGGGCCAGGCCTAGAAGTCGAAGAGGTCCCCCAGCCAGCCTTCCTTCTTTTTGGGACGGCGGTGGTCGTCATAGCGCGGCTGGTCATAGCGCGGCCGGTCGCGCCGCTCATCGTGGCGCCGGTCGTCAAAGCGACGCTCGTCCGGGCGGCGGTCGTCCCGGCGCGGGTCCGTGCTGTAGAGCGGCGGCGGAATATGCCCCGGCGGGGTCGGCGCCGGCGGCGGAGCGGCAGCGGCCCGCGCGGGGCCGGCGAAGTTGTCCGCCGCGCGGTCGATGATCTTGTCGAGCTCGCCGCGGTCCAGCCACACTCCGCGGCATTGCGGGCAGTAGTCGATCTCCACGCCGCTTCGTTCGGTCATTACCAGGTCTACGGAATCCACAGGACATTTCATGTCCCGCACAACGAACCGGACCGCGAATAAGTTCGGCCCCTCCCCGCCGGCGTCAGCTGCCGGCGGAAATCCCCGCGAGCAGCTGCTCGAACGGCAGCGACGCCGGCGCCGCCTGCTGCTGCCGCGGCTGCGCGCCCTCGAGCAGGCGGGTGAACTCCCCCGCCGCCCGCTCAATCCTGGCCGAGAGCGGCGTGCCGCCCTCGCCGGTTGTTCCCCAGTCCTGCGGGCCGGCAAAGACGCCGGTGGCGGCGGTCCGGGTGCGCAGGTAGCTGAAAAGTGGCCGCATCGCGTAGTCGAGCACCATCTGGTGCCGGTCCGTGCCTCCCGTGGCGCCCAGCAGGACGGCCTTGCCGTCCAGCGACGTGGGGTCCAGCACGTCGATGAATGACTTGAACAGCCCGCTGTACGAGGCGCTGAAGACCGGGCTGACCGCAATGATGCCGTCCGAGGCCTCCACTCCGGCGATGACCCCGGCCAGGCGCGGTGCGGCGTAGCCGGTCACGAAGTTGTTGGCGATTTCCACCGCCAGGTCCCGCAGCTCGACGACGTCGACCGTCACGCCGTAGCCTGCGGCCGCCAGCTGGCGTTCGGCCGACGCCGCCAGCTGGTCCGCGAGCAGGCGGCTGGACGAGGGGACGCCGAGTCCGGCGGAGAGAACGGTGATACGGCGGGTTTCCACGGTGTGCTCCTGTAGCTGTTCCACAAGGTCTATGACTATATGCATTTGCATCTACCTAGGGAAGCGGGGGCGGGCCGTGTTTATTCCCGGCGTCGTTGCGCCATCACTTTTGGTCCTTCCGCCGCCGGAATGGCCACCATAAGTGATAGGGCATCAGGGCTCACAGCAGGACGAACCCCTCGATGCAGCTCACGGACGCCCCTCCCACCCAGATGTCCCCGCCGGCGGCCTCGACGTGGATCCGGCCGGCGCGGCCCAGGGCAGTCCCCTGCGCCGCGAGGTACGACGCCGGGGCGCGTCCGCCGGAGATCAGCCACTGGGCGGCCCCCGCGTTGAAACTGCCCGTGACCGGGTCTTCCGCGGCGGCGTCCCCGGGGATGAACGTGCGCACCTCGAAGTCGACGTCGGATCCGTCCGGGTGCGGGGCGATGACGCCGATCTTGAGCCCGGCCATCGCCGCATAGTCCGGGGTGATGCCCAGCACCTGCTCCGCCGATTCGAGCAGCACACCGATCCACTGGGGGCCGTTGACCAGCCACGAGGCGTCCAGCAGCGCTTCCCGGGGCAACCCCAGGCCGGCGGCGATACGGACCAGGTCCGCCTCCGCCACCGGCCCCGACCGGGTCAGCGGCGGGGCTGCGAACGCGAGGCGTCCGCCGTCGCGCTTGACCCTGACCAGCCCGGCCGCGCATTCCTGCACCACCACGCCGTCGCGCTTCGGTATTCCGCCGGTCTCCAGCCAGGTGTGCGCCGAACCCAGGGTGGGGTGGCCGGCAAAGGGGAACTCCTCGCTGCCGGTGAAGATTCGCACCCGGTAATCGGCGTCGGGGTGCGTGGGCGGCAGCAGAAACGCGGTCTCGGCGAGGTTGGTCCAGTTGGCGAACTGCTGCATGGTCCCGGCCGCGAGGCCCTCGGCGTCGACGACGACGGCCAGCGGATTGCCGCGGTACGGCTCGGCGGAGAAGACGTCCACCTGGTTGAAGGGACGCAGGCGGGGCGGCGCGGGGGGCATGGCGTTCACCGCAGCAGGCTACCACCGGGGGCTGCCGCGGCTGACAGCGCTGCCGCCATCTGCGAGACTTCCGGCATGGCTGAAAACAAGACCCAGGCAACCGGTGCGTCCGTGCAGGAGTTCCTCGCCGCCGTCGAGCACCCGGTGCGGCGCGCGGACGGGCTCCGGCTGCTGGCACTGATGGCGGACATTACGGCACAGGACGCGCAGATGTGGGGCCCGACGATTGTCGGCTTCGGCCGGTACCACTACAAGTACGCGAGCGGGCGGGAAGGCGACGCTCCCGCCGTGGGCTTCTCGCCGCGGAAAGGCAGCCTCTCGCTGTACGGGCTGACGTACGGGCCGGACGCCGGCGCGCTGCTTGCCCGGCTGGGGAAGCACAGGACGGGTGCCGGCTGCCTGTACATCAACAAGCTCGAGGACGTCGACGCCGCCGTGCTGGCGGAGCTGGTGCGCAACGGCTACCGGCACGCGACGTCGGTCCTGCACCACGGCTGAGTGACCCCGCGCCGGAGTTAACGCAGCGGGCCCCCGCGTCCGGTTCCCTGGGGGATCCGGAGGCGGGGGCCCGCTGCGCAGTTCAGGCAGTCGAAAAGACTACTTGCCTGCCACTACGTCGAGTTCGATCACAGCGGAAACGTCGTCGTGCAGACGGACGTTGGCCTGGTAGGAACCGGTCGACTTGATGTGAGCCGGCAGTTCAACCTTGCGCTTGTCGATGCGGCCGAGGCCGGCGGCCTCAACGGCGTCAGCCACGTCGGCCTGCTTGACGGTGCCGAACAGGCGTCCGGTCTCGCCAGCCTTGACAACGAGCTTGACCGGCTTGGCCTGCAGTGCAGCGGCCTGCTTCTGAGCGTCTTCCAGGGAAGCGTGCTCGCGGGCAGCGCGGGCAGCCTTGATGGACTCAACCTGCTTCTCGCCACCCTTGGACCAGGTCAGGGCGAAGTTGCGGGGCAGCAGGTAGTTACGTGCGTAACCGTCCTTGACCTCGACAACGTCGCCAGCAGCACCGAGACCGGTTACTTCGTGGGTCAGAATGAGCTTTGCCATGTTAGTTAATCCCTTCCTTAGCCGCGGCCAGCGCCGGAGTAAGGCAGCAGAGCAACTTCGCGGGCGTTCTTGATTGCCTGTGCGATCTTGCGCTGTTCCTGCACCGTGACGCCGGTGACGCGACGGGCGCGGATCTTTCCGCGGTCGGAGATGAACTTGCGCAGCAATGCTACGTCCTTGTAGTCGATGACGGTGATGTCAGCGGCCTTCAAGGGGTTGGACTTTGGTTTGGGCTTACGGAGTTCAGCCTTAGCCATCGTGGAGCTCCTATTCGATGGAGCCCGTGGATATTGATCCACGGGATGGTGGTGATCCGCGGCGGTCGTCGCGTGGCTGCCGTGCGGCTGCCTCGCGGGTCCCGACGTCGGACCTTAGATGTTGTTTTAGAAGGGAGGTTCGGAATCCGGGCCGTTGCCCCAGCCGCCTGCATTGCTGACCCCGGGCGTGGCCCAGGGATCGTCCTGCTGTGCGGGCTGGTTGCCGCCCCAGTTTCCGCCGGAGTTGCCGCCCTGGTTTCCACCAGAGTTGCCACCGGAGTTGCCACCGAAACCGCCGCTGTTGCCGGCACCGAAGCCACCCTGGCCACCCTGGCCGCCGGAGCGCTGGGTGCGGTTGACCTTGGCGTTGGCGTAGCGCAGGCTGGGGCCGATTTCGTCGACCTCAAGCTCGATAACGGTGCGCTTCTCGCCTTCCTTGGTTTCGTAGGAACGGCTCTTCAGGCGGCCGGAAACGATGACGCGCATGCCCTTGGTGAGGGACTCGGCAACGTTCTCGGCCGCTTCGCGCCAGACCGATGCGCGGAGGAACAGGGTTTCCCCGTCCTTCCATTCATTGGACTGGCGGTCGAAGGTGCGGGGCGTAGAAGCGATGGTGAAGTTCGCTACTGCCGAACCTGACGGTGTGAACCTCAGTTCGGGGTCATTGGTGAGATTACCGATGACCGTAATAGTGGTTTCGCCTGCCATCTACTGCCTCCTTGTTCGTTCCTGCGGGGATAAAGATTGAGGGGTGGAGCTGATTACTCAGCAACAACCTTCTGCTCTTCGGGGCGGGTGATCTTGGTGCGCATGATGGTCTCATTGAGACTCAGCTGGCGGTCAAGTTCCTTGGCGGTAGCCGGCTCGGCGGTGAAGTTCACCACGGCGTAGATACCTTCGGACTTCTTCTGGATTTCGTAAGCCAGTCGACGACGGCCCCAGATGTCAACCTTTTCGATGGTTCCACCATCGTTGGTGATGACGTTCAGGAACTTCTGAAGCGACGGCTCAACGGTACGCTCTTCGACCTCGGGGTCGATGATTACCATCAATTCGTAAGGACGCATATGTGAACCCACCTCCTTTGGGCTAAGCGGTTACGGCATTTCCGTAACAGGAGGTTCATTTGCGGTGCCCGTGCGGTGCATTGCCCCCGGAACGGAGGCAGGGCGCAGCACAGACTTCAATAGCTTAGTGCATCCGGGCGGGTTTCGGCGATTTCTTATCCCCCACCCTAGGCGCCGTGCCGGCGGCGGCGGAAGCGCCCCGTCCCGGCATGTGGATAACCCCGTGCGGGTGCGTGTGCCATGATCGGGGCATGAGCACCGGTGCGCCCTCCCGTTCCACGCCGCCCCCGGTCCACCGGAGCCGGCTGCGCTTCGCCGTGATGGTGCTGGCCGGGTTCCTGGCCGGCGGCGCCGCGGGGCTCTCCGGACACTGGGTGGAAGCCCCGGCGGTCGGCTGGAGCAGCGCCTCGCTGACGTACGTGCTGTGGGTGTGGATCGTGATCGGCCCGCTGGACGCCGCCGGCACCCGGGCGCACGCCACCGCTGAGGACCCGTCCCGCAGCGTCACCGACCTGATGATCCTGGCCGCGAACGTCGCCAGCCTGGCGGCGGTGGCCGCCGTCGTGCTCGACTCGCACAGCAGCGACGGCGGCTCGCGGCTGGGCGGCGGCCTGCTCGCGCTGGCGTCGGTCGCGCTGGCCTGGCTGCTGGTGCAGACGCTCTTCACCGTGCGCTACGCCGAGCTCTACTACAGCACCGCGCCGCGGGCGGGCGCGGCGGTGGGCGGCATCGACTTCAACCAGGCCGAGCCGCCGCAGTACACCGACTTCGCCTATCTGGCCACCAGCCTCGGGATGACCTACCAGGTGTCGGACACCGCCCTGAAAAACCACGCGATCCGCGCCGAGGCCCTCAAGCACAGCCTGCTGTCCTACCTGTTCGGCACCGTCATCCTGGCCGCGACCATCAACCTCGTGATCGGCCTCGCCGGCTCCTAGGAAGGGTCCGGGGGAGTGTCCTGCGAAGCGGTGCGGAAGAACAGTTCCGTGACCGCCGCCAGCCGGTGCGGGTCCTCGACGCCGCACAGCTCGCGGGCCGAGTGCATCGACAGCAGGGGCACGCCGACGTCGACGGTCCTGATCCCGAGCCGGGTGGCGGTCAGCGGGCCGATCGTCGACCCGCAGGGCATCACGTTGTTGGAGACGAACTCCTGGTACGGGACCCCGGCGCCGGCGCAGAGCCGTGCCCAGAGGGCCGCACCGGCGGCGTCCGTGGCGTAGCGCTGGTTGGCGTTGATCTTCAGCAGCGGGCCGCCGTTCAGGACCGGCCGGTTGGCCGGGTCGTGGCGCTCCGGATAGTTGGGGTGCACGGCGTGGCCGGCGTCGGCCGAGACGCAGAACGACGCCGCGAACGCCTGCCGCCGCTGGCTCGCCGTCGCACCGAGCCCGTCGGAGATGCGGACCAGGATGTCCTCCAGGACCGGGCCGCAGGCCCCGGAGCGCGAGGCAGAGCCGATCTCCTCGTGGTCGAAGGCGGCCAGCACGGCAATCGGGCCCTCCGCCGGCACCGTCCCGGAGGCGTGCGCGATGAGCGCCGTGAGCCCGGCGTGCGTAGCGGAGAGGTTGTCCAGCCGGCCGGATGCGAAGAATTCACCCTGCGCGCCGAACACGGCGGGCGCCTGGGTGTCCGCGATGACGACGTCGTAGCCGCCGATCTGCGCGGGATCCACCGTGGCGCCGGACACCCGCTCCGCGAGCAGGCCCAGGAGGTCCGCGCCGGCAGGGTCGCCCAGGCCGTAGACCGGGTTCATGTGCTGCTGCTTGTCCAGGGCCAGGCCCTCGTTTACGGCACGGTCCAGGTGGATGGCCAGTTGCGGGAAGCGCAGCAGCGGGCCGGTGGCGGTCAGGTGCTGGGTTCCGTCCAGCATCACCAGCCGCCCGGCAAGCTGCAGTTCGCGGTCCAGCCAGGAGTTGAGCAGCGGGCCGCCGTAGACCTCGACGCCGGCCTGCAGCCAGCCGAACTTGCCGGTGGTGGCCTTGGGCTTCAGCTTGAAGGAGGGCGAATCGGTGTGCGCGCCGAGGATGTTGAAGCCGGTGGTGGGTCCGGCGCCCTGCGGCGTCACCCAGGCGATGAGGGCGCCGTCGCGGATCACATAGAACTTGCCGGTCGCGGCCGGGGCCGCCGGGGCCGCCACCGGTCCAGGGCTCCAGCTCGTCGAGGCCGGTGAACCCCGCCTCGTCCAGCCGCCGGGCGGCCTCGTGGACGGCGTGGAAGCTCGACGGCGACGCGCTGACGTACGCGCCGAGGTCCTGGATGTGGTCTGCGGCAGTGGCGGAGGAAGGCATGGCTCCGAGTCTAGCCCCGCGGCTGCACCGGGATGCCGGGCCCGGCCTCCCCACGCACCCACGTCCCCCAGCACCCACATACCCCCGCACCGGACATGCCCTCGCCCTCCCCGCACCGGACAAGCCCTCGGCCACCCGCTCCGGACATGCCCTCCGCTGGTGGCGGCGGATGGACATAGTGGCACTATGTCCAACGCTCGTCGCGAACGATGGGCATGTCCGTTGCTGGCAGGTCGTACAGGCAGCCGACCCTACGGGGGAGCGGGTCGTCAGGCAGCAGGCCTTACGGGGCGCGGGCGGAGCTACAGCGGAGTTACGACGCCGGGCCGACGCCGGCGGCGGCCTCCTCGCTGCGGGCGTCGGCGTCGGCGTCGCCGGGCTGCTCGGCGGCTGCCGGGGCCGCGCGGTGGTTGCGGTAGCGGAAGAGTCCGATTCCGACCACGACGGCGGCCAGGGCGAGTGAGAGCAACAGTGACTCACGCGTGGTGTCCAGCACCACCATGCCCACCAGCAGCGCCACGATGCTGACGATCGCGACCCAGGTCAGGTACGGGAACAGCCACATCTTCAGCTGCAGGTCCCGGGCGGCGGTGCCCATCCGGCGCCGCAGGATGAGCTGGGAGACGGAAATGACCAGCCAGACGAACAGGGCGATGGCCCCCGAGGTGTTGACCAGGAACAGGAAGACGGTGTCCGGGGCGATGTAGTTCAGGCCCACGGTGATGAAGCCGACCACGGTCGAGGACAGTACCGCTCCGGCCGGGACTCCCCGCTTGGAGACCCGCATCCAGGAGCGGGGCGCGTCGCCGCGGCGG
Source organism: uncultured Actinomycetota bacterium (assembly GCA_963698285.1). Classification (GTDB taxonomy): domain Bacteria; phylum Actinomycetota; class Actinomycetes; order Actinomycetales; family Micrococcaceae; genus Arthrobacter. The sequence continues at coordinate 150,669 of CAVOQF010000026.1, forward strand.
GAGAGCGAGAAGAGCATCCGGCTGGCGGTGTAGAGGCCCGAGTTGAGGCAGGACAGCACGGAGGTCAGCACCACGATGTCCATGATGGTGCCGGCGCCGGGGATGCCGAAGAGTTCGATCACGGCGACGTACGGGCTCTTCGCGACGGAGGCGGAGTTCCACGGCAGCAGCGTCACCACGATGGCGATCGAGCCGATGTAGAACACCAGGATGCGCCAGACCGTCGATTTCACGGCCTTCTTGACGGCGTCCACCGGGTTCTCGGATTCGCCGGCGGCGATGGTGGCGATTTCGGCGCCGAAGAAGGAGAACACGACCACCAGGATGCCGGCGAGCACGGCGCCGGGGCCGTTGGGCATGAAGCCGCCCTGCCCGATGAGGTTGTCCAGGCCGGGCGCCGGGACGCCGGGGACCAGGCCGAGGATGGCGGCGGCACCGAAGAGCAGGAACAGCACGATCGCGGCGACCTTGATGGAGGCAAACCAGAACTCGAACTCGCCGTAAGACTTCACGGAACCGAGGTTGGTCAGGGTGAGCACCACCATGAGGGCCAGCGCCCACACCCACTGGTCGATGCCGGGCACCCAGCGGTGCATGATCGCGGCGCCCGCCGTCGCCTCGATCCCGAGCACGATGATCCAGAACCAGGCGTAGAGCCAGCCGATGCTGAAGCCGGCCCAGCGGCCCAGCGCCTTGTCCGCGTAGCTCGAGAACGAGCCGGTTTCCGGATTGGCCGCCGCCATTTCGCCGAGCATGCGCATGACGAGGATGACCACGAGTCCTGCCGCCATGTACGCGACCAGGATGCCGGGGCCGGCCTGCTGGATGGCCGCGCCGGAGCCAACGAAGAGCCCTGCTCCGATGACGCCGGCAATGGCGATCATGGACAGGTGCCGGGGTTTCAGGGATTTGGAGAGTTGCTGGTCAGCCTGCATGAAGCGCCGTCCTTTGTGGGTGGTGGCGGCCCGCGCTCCGTCCCTGGCCGGGCCAGGGACGGATGTGCGGCGGACCACAATGTCGTTTCACCCTAGACGGCGGGCGGCGGGTGATGTTCTGTGCAGTCCAACAAATTACGCCACCCGGTTTGGGGCGGAACTCCAGGTGGAGGGCCTCCTGGGCAAAGGTTGATGCTTCCCAGGCAATTCCGACATGTGCCGGAAACCACTGCCGCGGCCCGCCCGGCGGTCCCCGTTCCGCCGGCGCCGGACCCGGCTAGACGTCCCGCTGCTTGAGCAGGATGCCGGCCAGCACCACCGGAATGACCACCCAGGCGCCCAGGACCAGGGCGGCCTGCCAGGCTTCGAGCGTGTCCGGGAGGTGCTTCACGGCGATCATCGGTTCGACCGTGTTGCCGGGCAGGTACTTGCGGGCCTCGACGAAGAAGTCGCCCGGGATCAGCTGGAAGGCGATCGGCGCCACAAAGAACAGCCCGACCAGGCTCATGATCCCGCCGGCGGAGTTGCGGACGATCGTCCCCAGGGCCATGCCGATGGCGGCGACGGCGGCGACGTAGAGGCTGTTGACGAGCAGCATCTTCACCGACTGGGAGCTGGCGAGGTCCAGCTTGAGGTCGTAGTTGCCGAGAATCGGCAGTGACACGAGGCCGGCCAGGTACACGGAGGCCGCGGTGAGGACGAACGCCGTCGCCATGACCACCAGCAGTTTGGCGGCGAACGCCGGGATCCGCTTCGGTACGGCCGCGAAGGTGGAGCGGGCCATGCCGGTGGTGAACTCGGAGCTCATCAGCAGTACCCCGAGCGAGCCCAGGATCAGCTGGGCGAACGCGATGCCGGAGGTGGGGACGCCGACGGCGAGGTCCCCGCCCTGGGCGGCAAAGGCGGCGGCCGCGTCCGGGTCGGTGGCGGCGGCCTCGGCGAACTGTCCGGTGCCCCAGGCGGAGAGCGCACCGAAGCCCACCACCACCAGGACGGTGCAGCCGAGCAGGATCAGCGTGGACAGCAGGGTGCGGAACTTGATGAATTCGGAGTTCAGTACGCGCGGGAAGCTCGGGCCGGGGCCGTTGCTCAGGCCCGTGGCCGGCTGCCCGCCGTCCGTGCCGGCGTGCGCCCCGCGGCGGGAGGGATTGGGTTCGAGAGTGGTCGAGCTCATGGCTTACTTGCCTCCGGAGGGGACGGGGGCGGTGTCGCCCGTGGTGATCAGCGAGTGGTATTCGACCTCATCCTTGGTCAGCTCCATGTAGGCCTCCTCGAGGCTGGCCTGCAGCGGGGTGAGTTCGTAGATCATGACGTGGCTGTCGAGGGCCGCGCGGGCAATCCGGCGCGGCTCCAGGCCCGTGACCTCGAGCAGTTCGCTCTCCTGGACTTCCACGGAGACTCCGTCGCCGGCCAGGAGGCGCATCAGGTGCTCCGGCTGGTCGGTGCGGACGCGGGTGCGGACCTGCCCCTTGCCGTTGATGATCTCCTGGATCGGGGCGTCGGCGATGATCCTGCCGCGTCCGATCACGATCAGGTGGTCCGCGGTCACCGCCATTTCGCTCATCAGGTGGCTGGACAGGAACACGGTGCGGCCCTCGGCGGCCAGGTACTTGACCAGGTTGCGGACCCAGACCACCCCTTCCGGGTCCAGGCCGTTGACCGGCTCGTCCAGGATGACGGTCTGCGGGTCGCCGAGCAGCGCCGCCGCGATCCCCAGCCGCTGGCCCATGCCGAGCGAGAAGCCTCCCACCTTCTTGCGGGCAACCTCGGCCAGTCCGGTCATTTCGATGACGTCGTGCACGCGTTTCTTCGGGATGCCGTGCGTGGCGGCCATGGCGAGCAGGTGGTTGTAGGCCGAGCGGCTGGTGTGCACCGCCTTGGCGTCCAGCAGGGCGCCGACGTCGCGCAGCGGCGCGGGGTGGCGGTTGTACGGGAGGCCGTTGACGGTGACGGAGCCCGACGTCGGCCGGTCCAGGCCCGTGATCATGCGCATGGTGGTGGACTTGCCGGCGCCGTTGGGTCCCAGGAAGCCGGTGACCCGGCCGGCCTCGACGGTGAAACTGACTCCGGCGACGGCGGTTTTTTCGCCGTACACCTTGGTCAGGCCTCGTGCTTCGATCATGGAAGCGTTCCTTTGCGTTGCGTGTGGTTGTGTACGCCCCACGCTACCGACGCGGCCCCGTGAATTCGCCGTTCTCAGGGATGATTCAGGGGTGAATCAGGGTCACCCGCGACGGTCAGCGCGGGGTCAGTCCTTCGGCTGCGGGGAGTAATAGACCAGGCCGCCGTGCTTGACCGAGAATTCCACCGCCCGGACCCCGGGCATGACTTCGCCGTCCACCGCCAGCACCATGGTCGTGTCGCCCGGTTCCACCCGGATCCGGCTGGCCTCGCGCAGGTGGGTGATCCGGGAGGTGGCCACCGTGCCGGTCAGGACTGACCACAGCAGGCGCAGGCGGGCGAACGACTCGTCCGCGGTGATCATGCGCAGGTCCAGCACGCCGTCGTCCAGCACCGGGCGCAGCAGCGGGGCGTGGTCGCGGGGATAGTAGCGCCCCCGGCCGACGTAGAGAATCCACAGCTTGTGCCGCCTGCCGTCCACGACCAGGGTGCTCGGAGTGCCCGCGGCGAAGGTCCGGAACATGGCCACGACCCCGGCCAGCGGCTTGCCCAGGGCCGGCTGGAGCTGCTCCCGCCGCCGCACCAGGTTGGGGTACAGGCCGATGCTGGCGGTGTTCAGCATGGTCAGTTCCAGCCGCTCCGGGCTGTCCGGCAGCCCCCGTTCCACCGCGACGTGGCCAATGTCGGCGCGCGCGGCCTGCCCGGTTGCGGCAGCCTCGACGGCGGCCTGCAGGGTGGGTGTCCCGGCGTCGCGGGCAAAGTGGTTCAGGGTGCCGCCGGGCAGCACCAGAAGGGGGAGGGAATGTTCGACGGCGGCCGCGGCGGCGGTGCCCACGGTCCCGTCGCCGCCCCAGACGCCGAGGGCGGCGACGCCGGGCCGCGACGCCACCGCCTCGATGACGGCCGTGACATCCTCGTCCGGGTCAATCTGCCTTATATACGCTTTAGGGAATACTTCCCGCAGGGCATCGGCGGTTTCGTCGGCGTAGGAACCGCCCAGCGTGTTGACCGCGATGCCGAGTCCCTCGCCGTCGGGCAGCGCCGCGGCCGCCACCGGCGTGCGCCGCACCGCGGGGAACGGGGGACGGACCGGCCACCACTTCCTGGTCACGAGGGCCGCGGCCGACCCGATCGCGGAGCCGAAAAAAACGTCCGAGGGCCAGTGCGCCCCCGTGTGCACCCTGGAGTACGCCACGCCGGCGGCGACCGGTGCCAGCGCGGCGCCGAGCGCCGGGCGGACCAGCCCCACGCCGAGGGCGAAGGCGGCCGCCGAGGCGGAGTGCCCCGAGGGCATGGAGGAACTCGTCGGCTGCGGATGGACGAAGCGGAAGACCGGCAGGTGCTCGGGCAGCGGACGGGCCCGCGGCAGCAGGGTCTTGAAGACCAGGTTGGTCACGGCGGAGGCCACACCCTGCGCCAGCACCCCGTGCAGGGCCGCGCGCCTGGTCTTGCCGGGAAAGAGGGCCATCAGGGCCGCAATCCCGAACCAGAGCTTGCCCTTGTTGGCGGCCCAGGAGAGCCGGCGGAAGAACTCGTCGTGGCGTCCGCCCGGGAGCCTGGAAACGGCCCGGACCAGTTTCCGGTCCAGCTTCCCCAGCCGGCCCGGGGCTTTTCTCAGCACGCTTCGCATTTCCCCACCCTACTGCGCGGCGCGGCTAGGATGAGGCGATGACCCGAGTGCTGGATCCCCGGCGTGTGCCCGCGGGCCCTCTGCTCGCGGCGAGCACCGTGATGCTCACCGTCGCGGCGGTGCTCGGCGGCCTGCTGCTCGCCGACGTCGCCAGGCCGCCGTTCCTGGGCATCGACCACGGCTGGGCCGGCTTCATCACCGGACTGCGCAGCCCCTTCTGGGACGGCGCCAACTCGATCCTGAACATCGCCGGTTACCGCGGGGTGCTGGTGTTGCACGGGCTGCTGGTCGTGGCGCTCCTGGCCCGCAGGCGCCCGCGGGCCGCCGTCTTCGCCGCCGCCGCCGGCCTGGCCGTGATCATTGCGACCCAGCTGCTCAAGGCGGGCCTGCTGCGCGAACGGCCGCGCAACACGGTGGTCCTGACCGACACCGGGTCCTTCCCCTCCGGGCACGTCGCCAGCACAACGGCCTTCGTCCTGGTGCTGGCCCTCCTCATGGCGAAAGCCTGGGCCTGGCTGCTGGCCGCGGCCGGAACCGTGGCCATGATGATCAGCAGGACCTACCTGTCGGCGCACTGGCTGACCGACACGGTCGGTGCCGTGTGCCTCGCCGCGCCGGTGGTGCTGCTGCTCTGGCTCGGCTACCAGGAGGTCTGCGTCAGGGAGAATGCCGACGCCCGGCGGCTGCTCAGCTGGCGCGCAAGGGCCTCGCGGCGCCGGCGAGCAGCAGCGCCCCCAGAATCGGCACCCCGATAGCGAGCAGCGCCGGCCGGATCCCGGCCAGGTCGCCGGCGTAGCCCAGCAGCGGCGGGCCGGCCAGGAACGCGACGTACCCGATCGTGGAGACCACCGACACGCGGGCGGCCGCGTGCTTCGGGTCATCCGCCGCGGCGGACATCCCCATCGGGAACGCGAGGGCAGCCCCCGCACCCCAGAGCACCGCGCCGGCCGTGGCGAGCCAGAGGTCGCCGGCCAGGACGAACAGCCCCAGCCCTGCGGCGGCGGCCGCCATGCTGGCGCGCAGCACGGCCACCCGGCCGTACACGTCGATTGCCCGGCCGCCGAAGAACCGCACCGCGGTCATGGCCAGGACAAAGGCGGCAAACAACAGCGCGCCGGTCGACTCCGTGGCGCCCAGCCCGTCCACGGCGGCCTTGGCGATCCAGTCGTTGCCGGCACCTTCGGTGAGCGTCGCGCCCAGCACCACGACGCCGATCAGCAGCGTGCGGCCGTCCGTCCACGCCGAGCGGCCTCGGCTTTCCTTCGTTTCCCCGGCCACGCGGGCGTGGGCGGGGGCGTGCGGCAGGAAGTAGCGCGGCGCGAACAGCGTCAAAACGGCGACGACGGCGGCGATCACCAGCAGGTGCGCCGGGAGCCCGACCCCGAGCCCGGCCAGGCCCGCGCCGATCAGGGCGCCCAGGAACGCGCCGCCGCTGAAGGCGGCGTGGAACTGCGGCATGATGGTGCGCCCGAGCCGGTGTTCGACGTCGGCGCCCTCAATGTTCTGCGAGACGTCCCAGAGCCCGATCCCGATGCCGAAGAAGAACAGCGCGACCGCCGTGCCGGGGACGGACTCCGCCAGCAGCGCCAGCGCAACACCGACGCCGGCCACGGCGGCGACCATGCCGGCAGCCCGGACGGTGTTGGCCGTCCCGATCCGGCCCACGACGAACCCGGCGGTGGGAAGCGCAATCAGGGAGCCCACCGCTACGCACAGCAGCAGGGTCCCCATCTGCCCCGAGGAGATCTGCAGGATCTCCGTCACCGCGGGGATCCGGGCGGCCCAACTGGCGAAGACGAGTCCGTTGATCCCGAAAATCAGGAACGTCGCCGCGGCAGCGGCCTTCAGTTGCGGGCGGGTTGCCGTCCTGGTCATGCAATCACTACTTCCACCGAGTGTTGGGCGTGCCGGTCAGGTGCTGCCGGACCGGCAATCAGCGGGCCCGCTCGACGCGTTTTTCGTCCCAGACCGGCTCGGCCGATTCGTAGACCCGGCCGTCGGAGCCGAAGACCAGGAACCGGTCGAAGGTGCGGGCGAACCAGCGGTCGTGGGTGACGGCCAGGACGGTTCCCTCGAAGTGGTCGATGGCGCGTTCCAGCGCTTCGGCCGAGTGCAGGTCAAGGTTGTCCGTGGGTTCGTCGAGCAGCAGCAGGGTGGCGCCGGAGAGCTGCAGCAGCAGGATCTGGAACCGGGCCTGCTGCCCGCCGGAGAGGGACTCGTACTTCTGCTCCGACTGCGAGGCCAGGCCGTAGCCGTCCAGGGCGCCGGCTGCGGCCTCGCGGCCCAGCCCGGAGCGGTGTTCGTCGCCGCGGTGCAGGATTTCGAGCAGGGTCTTGCCGAGCAGGTCGGGCCGGACGTGGGTCTGGGCGAAGAAACCGGGCCGGATCCGGGCGCCGAGTTTCACGGTGCCCTCGTGCGGGACCTCCGCGATGTCGACGTCGGACACCGGCAGGTGCTCCCGTTCCGGGTCGGTGCCGCCGGTGGCGAGCAGGCGCAGGAAGTGGCTCTTGCCCGAACCGTTGGAGCCGAGCACGCCGACGCGGTCGCCGAACCAGACCTCGGTGGAGAACGGCTTCATCAGCCCGGTGAGTTCCAGCTTCTCCGCCACGATGGCGCGCTTGGCCGTGCGGCCGCCCTTGAGCCGCATCTGCACGTTCTGCTCGATCGGCAGCGCCTCGGGCGGGCCCGCCTCGAGGAACTTCGCCAGCCGGGTCTGCGCGGCGTGGTACCGGTTGGCCATGTCGGAGCGGAACGCGGCCTTGTTCTTGTACATGTTCACGAGTTCCTTGAGCTTGACGTGCTCCTCGTCCCAGCGCTTGCGGAGTTCCTCGAAGCGGGCGTTGCGGTCCGCCCGGGCGTCCACGTAGGAGCCGAAGCCGCCGCCGTGGATCCAGGCGCCGGCGCCGTTGATGCCCGGTTCCAGGGTCACGATGCGGCCAGCGGCGTTGTTGAGCAGTTCGCGGTCGTGGCTGATGAAGAACACGGTCTTCTTCGACTCGTTGAGCTTGGCTTCGAGCCAGCGCTTGCCCGGCACGTCGAGGTAGTTGTCCGGCTCGTCGAGCAGCAGCAGCTCGTCGGGCCCGGCGAACAGCGCCTCGAGCACCAGCCGCTTCTGCTCGCCGCCGGAGAGGCTCGACGCCGGCCGGTGCTGGGCGCGGTCGAAGGGCAGGCCGAGGGCGGCCATGCAGACCTCGTCCCAGACGGTTTCGACGTCGTACCCGCCGGCGTCGCCCCAGTCCACGATGGCCTGCGCGTACTTCATCTGGGTGGGCTCGTCGTCGTGCTCCATCATTGCCAGTTCCGCCTCGTCGACCGCACGCGCGGCCGCCGCCAGCGCGGGCGGCGCGGCGGAGACCAGCAGGTCGCGGACGGTCGATTCGTCCCGCACCTGTCCGACGAACTGGCGCATGATGCCCATGTTCCCGGAGCGGCCGATCACGCCTTCGTCCGGAACGAGGTCCCCGGAGATGATCCGGAACAGCGTCGTCTTGCCGGTTCCGTTGGGCCCGATCAGTGCTGTTTTGGTGCCGTCCGGGACCTTGAAGGTCACGCCGTTGAGCAGCTGGGTGCCGTCGGAGAGGAAGTAATCGATATTGGAAACGTCAATATGAGCCACACTTCCATCCTCCCACGGCCGGACTGCCCGGCCGTGGGAGCCCTCAGCCCGCTGCGGTGAGGAACTCCTTCAGCAGCGGACCGGAGACGGTGGCGCCGAGCCCGCCTTCTTCGACGAACACGGCGACCGCGAGGTCCCCGTGCACGGCCACGATCCAGGCGTGCGTCTTGGGCGGATTCTCCTTGCCGAATTCGGCTGTTCCGGTCTTCGCCGCCACCGGGGCGCCCGGGACGGAGGCGAGGAATCCGGTGTGGCCCGAGGTCACCACGGCGCGCATCATGTCCGCCAGGGCGGCGGCCTCGGCTGCGGTGACCGGCGTGCCGGAGGTCGCGGCCGGGGCGGGGGTGGACGACGTCGCGGGGGCGGAGGTGGCCGTCGAACCCGCTGACGGGGTGGCTGCGGCGCCTGTTTCGGTGCCTGCAGCCGCGTCGCCGGCGTCGGGATTCAGCACGAGCACCGGCGAGACCGGCGCCCCCTTGGCGACCGAGCCGGCCATGACGGCCGCGGTGAGCGGGGACATCAGCACCTTGCCCTGGCCGATCATCGAGGCGGCGTGCTCGGTCCCTGACGCGTCGCCCGGAACCGAGCCGAGGAACGCGCCTGCGCCCAGGGCGGGGGCTTCCACGGCGACGCCGAGGGAGGTGGCGGCGGATTCCAGCTGCGCCTGGCTGACGGTGTCGCGGGCGTTGATGAACGCAGTGTTGCAGGAGTGCGCGAAGGCGTCGCGCGAGCGTCACGGAGCCGAGCGAGGAGGCGGGGTAGCCTTCGGCGTTCTTGAAAGTACGGCCGTCGACGGTCAGGGTTGCCGGGCAGTCCACCGTGGAATCCGGGGTCATTCCGTTGCGGATCATGGCCAGGGAATCCACGATTTTGAAGATGGAACCGGGGGCGTACTGGCCCAGCATCGCGGTGTCGTAGCCGTTGCTTCCCGGTCCGGAGGCGGCGGCCAGGACGGCGCCGCTGGAGGGCCGGAGCGCGACGATCGCCGACGCCGGGCCCACCTTGGCCAGGACGTCCTCGGCCAGCTGCTGCAGCTTGCGGGTCCAGGGTGGTCTTCAGCGGGGTTCCGACCTTCATCTCAACCTGGAAGAGGGCGCGGCGGCCGCCGTTGAGCAAGGTCTGGCGTTCCTCGGGTGTGAGGCCCGCCTTCTCGGCGAAGACCTGGGTTCCGTTGCTCCCGCGCAGCTGTTCGTCATATTGCTGCTGCAGGCCGCCGGTTCCGGTGGTGTCCCCGGCTTTGAGTGCTCCGCCGGATTTCTCGATCTGTTCGGCATTCGCCTCCGCTGCGGTGCCCAGCAGGGCGCGGGCGAAGGTGCGGGTGGGTGCCAGGGGGAGGTAGTCGCGGATTGCGCGGGCGCCGGCAATCGCGCCGATCTGTTTGTCGGAGATGGTCCTGCCGTCCTCGCGCAGCGTGATGGCGGTGACGAAGGCCTCAGGGCCCGCCGCCTCGACCTGCTGGACGTAGGCGGCCGGGTCCACTCCGACGAGCCGGGCGAGCTTTGTGGCGGACGCCGCCGGATCTGCGGACCCCAGCTGGGGCTTGTCGATGCCGACGTTCACGACCGACCGGTAGGTGACGAGCTTGGCGTCACCGGCGCCCAGGATCTCCGCCCGCGCCGGGGACTCGGACAAGGTGCCAAGGATTTCGCCCTCGGCCAGCCCGGGAACGAGCGTCGCCGGGCTCCAGACCGTGAGCCATTTGTCGCCGGACTTCTTGAACTCGGCGGAGACGGTGTACTTCCACTCGCCGGCAGCCGATCTTCCAGCTGTAGTTCAGCGGGACCGTGGCGGTGTCCTTTTCCAGCTTCAGCTCGCCGGCGGTCGACGGCGGGTTTGACCGGGTCCAGCGCCTTGAATACCTCCTTGAGCTGCTCATTCGCCGCACCGGAGTCCTTGCCCTCGAAGGGGACGGAGCCGACGTCAAGCGCGGCGACCGCGGAGGCGAGCTGCTTCGCGGCGTCCTGCGCGCCCGCCTTGCCGTCGTCGCAGGCCACCAGCGAAGCGCCAAGGATGAGGCCCACCAGGCCCAGTGAAAGCTTTTGAATTTTCCCCATTCGCGTCATTATGCCCTGTGCCGGGGACATTCGTGAGGTCATGGAGGCCGCCCTAACCCCGCCGGATGATCCGCCGCTTCGTGGCCACGGCGATGGCGGCCGTGCGGTTGTCCACGCCGAGTTTCCCGTAGATGTGCACCAGGTGCGTCTTCACCGTCGCCTCGGAAATAAACAGCTGCCGGGCGATGGCACGGTTCCCCAGCCCGGTGGCCAGCAGTTCGAGCAGCTGGATCTCCCGGCCGGAAAGGGCCGGCTCGGGGTTCCGGATCCGGCCCAGCAGCCGTGCGGCGACCTCCGGTGCCAGGGCCGTCTGGCCGGCAGCGGCGGCAAGGACCGCCCGGCGGATCTGCTCGGGCGGCGCGTCCTTGAGCATGTAGCCGCTCGCGCCCGCCTCCACCGCGGCGAGGATGTCCGCGTCCGAGTCAAAAGTCGTGAGAACCAGCACCGGCGGCGCGGGTGTCCCCGCCTCGCCGGCCTTGATCCTGCCGGTCGCCGTGACCCCGTCCATGCCGGCGCCCATCTGCAGGTCCATCAGCACGACGTCGACCGGCTGGCCCAGGGTGTGCAGCCGCACCAGCGCGGCCAGCGCGGCGGCGCCGTCGGCCGCCTCCGCGGCAACCGAGATGCCGTCGAAGTCCGTCAGCATGGCCCGCAGGCCGGCCCGGACGACGGGGTGGTCGTCGACGAGGAGGACGCGGATCCCGTTCACTGTGGTTCTTTCCCGGATGCGCCGGCCGGGGCCGCGCCGCCCTCGAGCGGCAGCCGGATGGCCACCACGGTCCCTTCACCCGGTGCGGACTCAAGATCGAGGGTTCCGGCCAGCGCCGCCACCCGGTGCCGCAGCGACGTCAGCCCGTAGCCGGATCCGTCGGCCCGGTCCGCCACCGCCGAGGGGTCAAAGCCGGTGCCATCGTCGTAAATGTCCATCGCCACCTCAGACCCCAAAAAGGACAGGGTCACGACGGCGGTGCCGGCGTGCGCGTGGGTCCGCACATTGGCGAGGCTGGACTGGGCGGCCCGCAGCAGGGTGGTCCGGTACGGGTTGGGGAGCTCTGCCGGGGTGCCGTCGATTTCGAGGCGGCAGCGCAGGGCCGTGCCCCGGGCGGCCGCCTCCGTTTCGGTCTGCTCGCACAGCCGGCGCAGGCTGTCCACGAGCGGGCTTTGTTCAAGGTCGGGGGACTGCAGGCCGCGGACGAAGTTCCGGGCCTCGGCGAGGTTGGCGGCCGCCGTTTCCTGGACGGTCCGGAGCCGGCTCCGGGCGGTCCCCGTGTCGCCGGCTTCCAGCGCCTGCTCGGCCGAGCGTCCCATCAAAACGATGCTGGAAAGGCCCTGCGCCAGGGTGTCGTGGATTTCGCGGGCCAGCCGGGTCCGTTCCGCCAGGGTCCCGGCGTCGTGCTGGCTGCGGGCCAGTTCGGCGCGGGTACGGCGGAGTTCCTCGGCCGCCAGCCGCTGATTTTCCGCTTCGAGGTACAGCGCGCGGTAGGCCAGGCCGGTGACGACGGCGAACGCGGCGCCGAAGGCAGGCCCGAGGACCATCGGCAGCTGCGGCGGGTTGCCGGCCGGGCCCCCGTTGTGGAACCACAGCGCCGCGACCACCATCCCTGTGCTCGCCGCAATGGCTGCCAGCGCCGCACCCCGGGGCAGCACGTGCAGCTGGAGGAAGAACAGCGGGAAGGCCAGCCAGACGAAGTCGGCGCTGCCCCAGACCAGCAGCAGCCAGAGCAGGCAGACCGCGGCCAGCCACCACCGGGAGTACGGCCGGGGGTCGAAGCGGCCCGGCCGGGCGGAGTGGCGCTTCTCCAGTACCGTGCCCGCGAGGTAGACGCCGGCAAGGCACAGGGCCAGGCCGACACCGGACCATTCCGCCCCGTTGACCCCCGCGGCCAGCAGCCGGGCCAGGGCGACGAGCAGCAGCACCGCAAAGCCCACGTGCAGGCTGACCCGCAGGACCCGCAGGATCACGGCGGCGCCGGTGGGATCGCGCTCCGCCGTGCGGCTTGTGTCGTCCATGCTTTCAGCCTAGCGCCGGGCCCCGGCTGGCTGGCCGGTAATCCGCGCGCTCCGGGCCACAATCAACCTTTTGGTTGACCGGCCGACCAACCGGAGGTCCGCCGCGGACCATCCGGATCCCCGATGGAACCCCGGGCGCGTGGCGCCAAGGTGGAAGGAGGCCAACAACCACCGCAAAGGACACCCATGTTTCTCGCCATCCGCGACATCCGCTTCGCCAAGGGCCGCTTCGCCCTGATGGGCGGCGTCGTCGCCCTCATCACCGTGCTGCTTGTGATGCTCTCCGGACTCACTGCGGGGCTCGGCAACCAGTCCACCTCCGCCCTCGCGGGCCTGCCGGCCGATCGGCTGGTATTCGGCGCACCCGCCGGCAGCAGCCCCAAGGCCTCCTTCACCGAGTCCGAAGTCACCGGCGCGCAACTGGCGGGGTGGGCCGGCCGGGACGGCGTCAGCCGGGCCGAGGCCCTGGGCATCAGCCAGGGCCGCCTGCAGGCCCTCGGGGCCGGCGGCGCTCCGGCCGGCACGGCCAATGTGGCCGTCTTCGGCGTCGACGCCGGCGGCAGCCTCGCCCCGGCACCGGTGCGCGACGGCACCGTGGTGATCGGGTCCGGGCTCGCCGGGGAACTCGGCCTCGCCGTCGGCAGCCGGGTGTCGGTGGGCGGCACCGAACTGGCGGTTTCGGCCGTCGTCGAGGACCAGTGGTACTCGCACACCGGCGTCGTCTGGACCACGCTGGCGGACTGGCGGAAGCTGGCGCGCCTGGCCGGAACAGAGGCCGTCGCCACCGTGATCGCGGCCAGCTTCGAGGACGGCGCCGCCGTTGATGTCGCGGCGGCCGACCAGGCTGCCGGCACGGTCAGCACCAGCCGGGAGGAATCCTTCCAGGCACTCGGCTCCTACCGCAGCGAGAACGGCTCGCTGATGCTCATGCAGGCCTTCCTCTACGGCATCTCGGCGCTGGTGATCGTGGCGTTTCTGACCGTATGGACAGTGCAGCGCACCCGGGACATTGCCGTCCTCAAGGCCTTGGGCGGCTCCTCCGCGTACGTGCTCAGGGACGCCATGGTGCAGGCCGCGGTCGTCCTCGTCGCCGGGGCTGCTGCCGGAGGGGCGGCCGGTCTGCTCGGCGGGCTGCTGGCCAGCCGCGCCGCACCCTTCCTCATCACCGCGCAGACCACCCTGCTGCCCCTGGCCGGGATCGTTGTCCTGGGCCTGGCCGGCGCCGCGCTGGCGGTGCGCGGCATTGCCCGCATCGACCCGCTCCTGGCGCTCGGCGGCAACTGAGCACCCTGCCGTCCTGCCGGCGCTGCCGCCGGCACTCAAACATTCCCTGAAAGGCATATTTATGGAAACCGCCCTGCAGCTCAGCAACGTCACCTTGGAATACCCCGACGGTGACGGGACCCTCCGCGCCCTGGACGATGTCAGCCTGGAACTCCGCCGGGGCGAATTCCTCGCCCTGCTGGGGCCGTCCGGCTCCGGAAAGTCGTCACTGCTGGCCGTGGCCGCGACCCTGGTCCGGCCCACGGCAGGATCCGTTGTAGTCGCGGGCCAGGACGCCGGTGCGCTCCCGGAGTCCGGGCGGGCGTCGCTGCGCCGGGACAGCATCGGGATCATCTTCCAGCAGCCGAACCTGCTGCCGTCCCTTACCGCGATTGAACAGCTCCTCGTCGCCGCCCATCTGCGGGCCGAGCCGCTCCGCGAGGCGAGGCGGAAGGCCGCCATGCTGCTGGGACGCGTCGGCCTGGAACCGGTACTCGACAGACGCCCCCACCAGCTCTCCGGCGGCCAGCGGCAACGCGTGAACATCGCACGGGCGCTGATGGCCAACCCGGCGGTGCTGCTGGTTGATGAGCCGACGGCGGCGCTGGACCGCGGGCGGAGTGAGGAGATTGTCCGGCTGCTCCGCCAGGTGACGGACGAGTTCGGCGTGGCGACCCTGATGGTGACGCACGATACCGCGCTGGTCTCCTTCACCGACGCCGTGGCCACCATGCGGGACGGCCGCCTCTCGGCAGGAAGCCTGGCGGCCGCGTCCTAGCGTCCCAGCGCCGGCGCGGGCAGTCCGAACATGTCCTTCAAGGCATGTCTGGCCGCGTGCTGACCGGGCATCCCGGTCACGCCGGGTCCGGGCGGCGTCGACGAGGAGCACAGATACACACCGGGAAGGGGAGTCCGCCACGGTACCGGATGCAGCACGGGCCGCCGGAGCAGGCCGCGCAGATCCATCACGCCGGCGCTGAAGTCCCCGCCGACGTAGTTCTCGTTGTACCGCGCAAGTTCCGCCGCCGTCGTCACCCGGCAGCCGACCACCAGGTCCCGGAAGCCCGGGGCGAAGCGCTCCAGCTGGGCCGTGACCGCCTCGCCCATGTCCACCGTCGATCCGGCGGGGACGTGGCAGTAGGTCCAGAGAATCTGTCGGCCGGCCGGGGCGCGCCCCGGATCGAAACCGGACGGCTGCGAGACCAGGACGTAGGGCCGTTCGGGGTGCCGCCCGGCGGCCACCAGGTGTTCCGCGGCGGCGGTCTCGGCCCGGGTCCCGCCGACATGGACGGTGCCGGCGCCGGCGAGTTCGGCAGCGGCCCACGGCACCGGCCCGGACAGGATGAAATCGACCTTGCAGGCGGCGTTGCCGAAGCGGAACGACTCCAGCGCGCGGCGGTACCGTGACGGAAGCCGGTTGCCGGCGATCCGGAGCAGTCCCGGCGGCGCGACGTCCAGCAGCGTGGCCCGGACCGGGGGCAGCTCGGCCAGCGAGCCGATCCGCGTCCCGGTCTGCACCACGCCGCCGTGGGCCTCGATGTCGGCCACCATCGCCCGGGCGATCGCCGCCGAGCCGCCCACCGGAATCGGCCAGCCGCCGGCGTGGCCCAGCGCGCCGAGCAGCAGGCCGGCTGCCGCCGCGGGCAGCGCCGGGAGCGGAGCCACGGCGTGCGCGGCGACCCCGCTGAGCAGGGCGGGCGCCAGCTCGTCACGGAACCTCAGGCCCCACAGGCCCGTACCCTGCTCGAGCGTCCGCAGTCCCAACACGGCGGCCGCCACCGGGTCCCGCGGCACCCGGAGCAGCTGGTTCAGGGTGAGATCAGTGATGCCGTCCAGACGTGCCAGCAGGGGCGACATGAGCCGCCGGTAGGCGGCGCCGTCGCGCCCCAGGGCCGCGGCGGTGCGCTCCAGCGAACGGTACCCCAGAGCGGCGCGCCCGCCGTCGAGGGGTGCGCCGTGGGAAAGGTCCGGCACCTCGAACCGGACCCGCCGGGACAGCTCGAACTCACGGAAGAACGGCGAGGCCAGGGCCATCGGGTGCACCGCGGAGCACACGTCGTGGAAGTGTCCGGGCTCGATGAGCTCCGCGGTGCGCAGCCCGCCGCCCACGGAGCCGGCCGCTTCATAGACGTGCACCGCCAGCCCCGCCCGCGCCATGGTCACCGCAGCCGCCAGCCCGTTGGGCCCGGAACCGACGACGGCGACGTCAGGCACCGGAATCAGGCCTCCGCCCGGGCCCGCCGCCACGGCAGCACCGACGCGGCAGGGTTCAGGAGGTCCACCCGCAGCCAGTCCGCGGCGCGGTCGAAGGGGCCGCCGTGCGGATCGTCCATGCCGTGCCGGCGGATGACGTCGTAGCCCGGGTCCCAGATGTCCCACACCACCCGCACCACGAGGTAGCCGGTGGCGAGCATGTGGGCCAGCACCGCGAGGACGTAGTACGGCATATCGATGTTGTGCTGGGTGGCACCCCCGCTGGTCACCTGGCCGAGGTACAGCCAGATGGCGGCCCAGTGCAGCCCCTCGACTGCCTGCCACAGGAGGAAGTCCCGCCAGCGGGGCCGGGCCAGGGCCAGCAGCGGGATCAGCCAGATCACGAACTGCGGCGAGTAGACCTTGTTGGTGAGGATAAAGGCGGCCACGATCAGGAACACCAGCTGGGCCAGCCGGGGCCTGCGCGGCGCCGCCAGGGCCAGGGCAGCGATCAGCACACAGGCGACCAGGAAGAGGTTCAGCGCCAGGGCGTTGATGGCCTCGGCCTCCATCGGCTTCCAGCCCAGGCGCCCGGCCACGAGGTTGTAGGCGAACCAGGGGGAGCTGTAGCCCGCCGGCCGTGACTCGGTGAACTCGTAGAAGTACTTCCAGCCGGCCGGGTCGCCGACGGCGGCCGGGAGGTTCACGGCCAGCCAGGTCGCGGCGGCGGCCCCGGCGGTGACCAGGAAGGCCCGGATCTTGCCGGTGCGGAGGGCCAGCAGCAGGACCGCGCCCAGGATCAGCAGCGGGTAGAGCTTGGTTGCGGTGCCGAGGCCGATGAAAAGCCCGGCAAGGAGCAGCTTGTTCCTTGAGAAGAAGTACATGCCGAGGGCCAGCAGGGCAACAGCCCACATGTCCCAGTTGATGAAGCCGGCCAGGACGATGCCCGGGGCCAGCGCCACCATGGCGGCGTCCCAGGCTCGGCGTCGGGCGGTGCGGGCCGTGGCCAGCACGGTAATGATCCAGACGGCGGCAATCAGGGTGGCGTTGACATCGAAGTAGGCCAGGACGCGGGCATCGCCGACCCCTTCGCCGGGGACCAGGAGGGCCGTGGCGCCGGCGATGAAGCCCATCAGCACGGGGTATTCGAAGAAGCTGCCCGCGGTGACGAAGGGGAAGGCGCCGTCGCCGAGGCCGCGGTTCCGGAAGAGTTCGGGAAAGTCCGAGTAGCAGGTGGCGTAGAACTGGCCGGGGGATTCCCAGCCGTTGCCGCGGCAGTAGCCCTTGAGCAGGATTCCCAGCAGGGCGGCCAGGACGGTGAGCAGGACGAGGACCCGTTCGACGGTGAAGAGTCCGGGGGAGACGACGCCGGGAGCCGTGCGGCGGCCGAGCGGGCCGCCAATGAGTTCGGTGAAGTTCCGCAACAGCAGGTCACTGCGGCTTGGGACTACCAGTCGGGTCCGCTTGCGGTGCTCCGGCGGCGTTGTCTCCTGCATGCCTCGAGCTTACCGGGGTGGCCGGGCTGCGCCGCGGCAGGACCCGGGGGCCAAACCGGGCGCCTGTGACGGCGGCCCGGGAACGCGGTGCTTAACGGCGGAGCCCACGCGTCGCCGCGTGGGCTCCTTGCGGATCGGTTCCGATGGCTGTCATCAGTTCCTCCTTCGATGGGCGCGGTCCGCTGCCAAAGTCCGGGCGAACGTCCGGGCCGAAGCGCCGCGGCATCAGCGGAGGAGTCCCAGCTGGTGCATTGCGAGGAAGGCGTCTTCGCGCCGCTGCTCCAGCAGGCGGGCGTTGAACTGTGTCTTGTCCCGGCGCACCGGCCGGGGATTGAAGATCAGGACGTTGTGCAGTTTCCGGATCATGGTGGTCACCTCCCTCCGGCGGTCGTGGTGGAGACGTTGGTTCCGCCGGCTCCGACGTGTGGCGGCGCGGGCGGTGGAACTCGTTGCGATTGTCACGGTGGACCTTTCGTTGTTTTCGGAAATGGAAAGTAATTGGGCGCGGCAAATAAGGCCCCGGAAATGGATGAAGAGCCCTAAATTGGGCGCAACAAATGCACGGCATTAATCGAATGATTTCGCAGGGATGGCATCCCCGCAGAAAAAAGAATGGCCCCCGCACGCAACAGCGCCGCAGCCCCAACAAGAAGCTGGGTTCCGAACTATGGGGAGACTGCGCAACCGCGTGGTTCCGCTGGGTCAGACATTCCGCCCAGGCCGTCCCCAAGGGGAGGCCCGGCAACTTCCGGGCTCCGGCCTCAGGCCGGGAGCGGGGGAATCAGCAGGCGGGAAGTCCGACGTTCGGGCGCGCGGCAGCGTCAGAGGCCGGGGTGGCGGTGAAGGTGTACATCCATCCGCTAGTCAAAGTAATCATTTTCCCAACCTCCTTTTCTGTTCTGCCGTGGCTCCGGCTGACTGGCCGGGCGACGCGCGCCGTGACCCCGGCAAGTCGCTCTGGGGTCAGGAATAAAAATACACCATGAATGCGGTGCTTGACCATCGAATTCATAAAGATTCCGGGAAAAACTTTTCCCAGCGGGGTTTATAGGCCCCAGCGGACGACGGCGGGGGTCTTTTTATCCCAGCCCAGGGTGCAGACTTTCGCGGTGCCAAGCACGAAATGCCGGCCCTCGTGGGCGTCGAGGCCGAGCCACCGCGCGGTCAGGATCCGGGAGAAATGGCCGTGCGCCACAATGAGCACGTTGTCCAGGCCGGATTCGAGCACCCGGGCAACGATTTTGTCCGCGCGGGCGGCGACGTCGTCGAGGGCTTCCCCGTTGGGCACGCCGTGGGTCCAGATCAGGTAGTCGGGGTTGTCCTTGCGGATCAGGTCGGAACTGATGCCCTCGTACTCGCCGTAGTCCCATTCCACCGCGAGCGGTTCCTGCTGGGCGTCGGGGAATCCTGCGAGCTCCGCCGTGCGGCGGGCGCGGCGCAGGGGGGAGGTCAGCACCAGGTCGAAGTCGACGGCGTCGAGCACCTTGCGTGCCTCCACGGCCTGCTGCTCGCCTTCCACCGTGAGCGGCAGGTCGGTGAGGCCGGTGTACTGCCCGCTCTTGGACCATTCCGTTTCGCCATGGCGGAGGATCCAGAGCTGCGGGCGGGGGCCGTTGGACGGTGCAATCACTTAGGGCTCCTCTGTTGGGGAATCGTCGACGGCGGCAGCTTCCGGCTGCGCCGCCCACCATGCGTGCAGCTTTGCCTCGGCCACGGCCGGCTCCAGCGGTCCGTGCTCCATCCGTTCTTCCAGCAGGAACTTGTAGGCCCGGCCCACCACGGGGCCCGGCTTGAGGCCCAGCAGGGCCATGATCCGGCCGCCGTCGAGGTCGGGGCGGACGGCGTCGAGGGATTCCTGTTCGCGCAGCGCGGCGATGCGCGCCTCGAGGTCGTCGTAGGCGAAGGCAAGGCGCTCCGCCTTGCGCTGATTGCGGGTGGTCACATCGGATCGGGTCAGCCGGTGCAGGCGCTCGAGGAGCGGTCCGGCGTCGGTGACGTAGCGGCGGACGGCCGAATCGCTCCAGCCGGCATCGCCGTAGCCGTAGAAGCGCATGTGCAGTTCCACCAGCCGGGCCACGGCTTTGATGGTGTCGTTGTCGAAGCGCAGCGCCTTCATCCGCTTGGCGGTCAGTTTGGCGCCGACCATGTCGTGGTGGCGGAAGCTCACCGCTCCGCCGGGCTCGAAGCGTCGCGTCGCGGGCTTCCCGACGTCGTGCATCAACGCAGCGAACCGCAGCACAAAGTCGGGGCCGGGCACGGGCCCGTCGGCATCGGATTCCAGCGCCGCGGCCTGTTCGAGGACCTGCAGCGAGTGCTGGTAGACGTCCTTATGGCGGTGGTGCTCATCGGCTTCGAGGCGCAGGGCGGAGACTTCGGGCAGCACGAACTCCGCCAGCCCGGTATCCACCAGCAGGTCCACGCCGGTCCGCGGCCGGGCGGCGCAGATGAGCTTGACGAGCTCGTCGCGCACCCGCTCGGCCGAGATGATCTTGATCCGCTCCGCCATGGCCGTCATGGCCCGGCGCACGTCCGGGTGCACCGTCACGCCCAGCTGGGCCGCGAAGCGGGCCGCGCGCATCATCCGCAGCGGGTCATCGGAGAAGGAATCCTCCGGCGGACCCGGCGTCGCGAGCGTGGAGGAGTGCAGGTCCCGGACACCGCCGAAGGGGTCCACCAGCTCCAACGCCGGCAGCCGCAGGGCCATGGCGTTAATGGTGAAGTCGCGCCGCAGCAGGTCGTCGGTGAGCGACGATCCGAAAGCCACCACGGGTTTGCGCGACTCCGGGTCGTAGGCCTCGGCGCGGTAGGTGGTGATCTCAATCTGGAACCCGGCCTTGCGCATGCCGATCGTCCCGAAGGCGCGCCCGATCTCCCAGTAGTTGTCGGCCCACTTCTTGATCAGCGCGACCGTCTCATCCGGCGTCGCGTCCGTGGTGAAGTCCAAGTCCGGGGAGACCCGGCCCAGGAAGAGGTCACGCACCGGCCCGCCCACGAGGGAAAGCTCATGCCCGGCGTCGACAAAGCGCTGCCCAAGTTCGAGCACCACCGGGTCCACCTGGAAGTCGACGGTGTGGGAGTCAGTCTGCTGATGTGCGTGCGCCATAGTCTCTTAAGCTTGTCAGAAATCCCGGCCAGCACCACACCATGGCGGTCCACGATCCGCCGGTGCCCGCGGCCCGGAGCGGCGGGGGCACCGGTCCGGTTTTCCGCCCGGCCACGTTCCGGTCATGTTTAGGTCATCAAGTCCGGGCAAGAGTCGTTAGAGTGGAGTTCATGGCCCATCCCGTACCGAGCGCTCCCGGCAGGAGGACAAACGCGCCGTTGCCATCGGCAATCGGCGCCAACGTCGCGCCCGCGCAGCACCCGGGACAGGCCTCGCTGCCGACCGTCGAGGAAGTTTCCGCGGGCGGCGTGGTGGTGGACACCTCCGACGCCGAACTGCGGGTGGCCATCATCGCCCGGCTTAACCGCGGCGGACGCCTTGAATGGTGCCTGCCGAAGGGCCACCCCGAAGGCGAGGAAAGCAACGAGGAAGCCGCGGTCCGTGAAATCGCGGAGGAAACCGGGATCGAAGGCAAGATCCTGGCGCCGCTCGGGAGCATCGATTACTGGTTTACCGTCAGCGGCCACCGCGTGCACAAGACCGTGCACCACTATCTGCTGCAGTCCACCGGCGGCGAACTGACGATCGAGAACGATCCGGACCAGGAAGCCGTGGACGTCGCCTGGGTCCCCCTTCACGAACTGGCCCGCAAGCTGTCCTTCCCGAATGAGCGCCGCATCGCGGACCTCGCCCGGGAAGTCCTGCCCGAACACCGCTGAGGCCGTCCCCGGGGCCGCCGGCACACCGGCCGCGCCGGGACCCGGACCGTCCCGGCGGCCGGATTGCGCACAAAGGCACGCCCGGGTGAGACGATGAAGGCGATGTCTGCAGCCCAGCCCCCCTCAGAAAAGCCCGCCTCCTCCGGGGCAGCCGCCGCCCAGGCCGCCGAGCCCGGAGAGGCGCGTTCCAGCGCCGTCATGGCCGCCGGAACCCTGGTTTCACGCTTTTTGGGCTTCGGGAAGACCTGGATGCTGGGGGCCGCTCTCGGGCTCGGTTCGACGGTCACCGACACCTTCATCAACGCCAACAACCTGCCGAACCTGATCTTCCTGCTGGTGGCCGGCGGCGTGTTCAACGCCGTCCTGGTACCCCAGATCATCAAGGCCAGCAAGGGGCCGGACCGCGGCGCGGACTACATCAGCCGCCTGCTGACCCTGGCCGTGGTGGTGCTGCTGACCCTGACCCTGCTGGTGACGCTCCTCGCGCCCTGGGTGATTGAGCTGACGACGCAAGGCTATTCACCGCAGCAGAAATCGCTGGCCGTGTCCTTTGCGTTCTGGTGCCTCCCGCAGATCTTCTTCTACGGCCTGTATGCCCTGCTCACCCAGGTGCTCAACGCCAACGGCGCCTTCGGGCCCGCCATGTGGGCGCCGATCCTGAACAATGTTGTCGCGATTGCCGGCCTGGGCATGTTCATCTGGATCCTGGGGGCCAACGCGAGCAATCCGCACACGCTCGACAACTGGGGCTCCTTCCAGACCTTCCTGGTGGCCGGGTTCTCCACCATCGGTGTGGTCGCGCAGACCGCCATCCTGTTGATTCCCGTCTTCCGGCTGCGGCTGGGCCTGCGGCCGCGCTTCGGCTGGCGAGGCGTGGGCCTGGGCCAGGCCGCCAGGCTGAGTGTGTGGACGCTGGCCACCGCCGCCGTGGGCCAGTTGGCGTTCCTCTATGTCATGCGCATCGCCACGATCCCGGGTGCCGAGCGCCTCCGGCTCGAACGCGCAGGCGACGAAGCCGCGGCGGCCACCCTGCCGGGCAACGCCGTGCTGGAAGTGGCCAGCCAGCTCTACCTGCTCCCGCACTCGATCATTGCGCTCTCGCTGGCCACGGTGCTCTTCAACCGCATGACCCGTGCCTCCCAGGACGGCAACCGGGCCGAGCTGCGCAGGGCGCTCTCGCACGGCCTGCGGACCATGGCCGTGGCCACCGTGTTCGGTGCGCTGGCGCTCTTCGCCCTCGCCGGGCCGCTGGGCATGTTCTTCTCGGGCGGAGAGAAGCAGGACGGCGTCATGCTGGCCCAGACGCTCACCATCCTTGCCCTCAGCACCCCGTTCATGAGCGCGAACTTCATGATGTCCCGGGTGTTCTACGCCAACGAGGACGCCCGGACCCCGTTCTTCATCCAGCTGGTGCTTGCCTTCGTCAACGTGGTGGCCGCCTTCTTCATCCAGTTCCTGCCCTTCGACCAGATCATCTTCGCCATCGCCATCCTCTATACCGGCGGCAACATCCTCTCCGTCATGGTCAGTGCCTTCTTCCTGCGCCGGCTCCTCGGGCACCTCGACGGACCGCGTGTGGCGAGTTCCTACATCCGCATGGGCTACGCGGCGCTCGGCTCCGCGCTGGCCGGCGCCGGAGCACTGTGGCTCATGGGCAGTTACCGGGCCGACGGCTTCGCCTGGAGCAGCAGGCTCGCGGCCCTGGTGACGGTCGTCGTCGTCGGGCCGGTCATGCTCGCCGTCTACTTCGTTTTGCTCAAGGCCCTCCGTGTGACGGAACTGCAGGACCTGCTGCAGCCGCTGCTGGGCCGCCTCCGGCGCGCCCCCGCCGAAGGCCCCGAAACTGCGCCCGAACCCGGCAGCGGCGGGGCTGTTGCGCACGAGGTTCCGGCCCGCAGGACGCCGGAGCGCGCCACCACCTCGGTGGATACCGGACTGATCCCCAGGATCTCGGGCGAGTTCGACGCCGCTTCCTTCCGGGCGGGCCCCGACCTCCGCGGGGAGGACACCCCGGGCTGGGGAGCCGACGGCGGCTACCTCCCCGAAGAGGATCGTCCCAGCACCGCCCAGGGCAGCCAGGGACGGCCCGAGATTCCGCTGCCGGGCCGACGGACCTACCAGGGCCAGGCCGGTCACAACCCGTACTTCCCCTTCGGCCGGCGGAAGAAAAAATGACGTGCTTGTGCCTCCGGCTGCCGGGATCACGCGGCGCCGACACTGTATCGGCTAGGATCGAAGACTAACAAGGGGAGTTGCAGACCTGGGGTCCACCGGCTTTACCGGGGGGCCTGCGGTGACTGTTGATGTCATCAAGGCCGGCAGTTCCCGGACAGTCTAGGAGGAACACGTGTCCCACCCGATCGATGTCGGATCAGTACTCGGCGGCCGCTACAAGGTCACAGCTACGGTACTGACCTCGCATGACCAGGATCTGGTGCTGGACGGTGTGGACCAGGTGCTCAACCGTCCCGTGAGCATCCTCGTCGCCGGCCCGGGAAACGCCGACCAGGTGGCCCAAAGCGCGCGCGAGGTGGCAACCGGCGAGCGACCCGGCCACGTCCAGATCCTCGACCTCGGGGTCAGCGACGCCGCGACCTACCTCATCACGAACCACACCTCGGCCGCTGACCTGCTGGACCTGGTGGTCAGTTCCAACCCGCCCTACGTGGAACCGTTCTTCACCGACACGCTGGGCAGTGAAATTTTCGGGCAGCCGCGCTCCACCGAGCCTGAGACCTATGACGGACTCTACGACGACGAGGAAGTCGACGCCGGGTACATCAACTACGGGGAGCAGCAGCGCCAGGCCGGACAGCGGCCCACGACGCCGTCGGCCCCTGCGCCTGCGCAGCGGGTTCCTGCCCCGCCGGCGGCGTCTCCGGCCGCCGGGAACCACGGTGCAGGTGCCCGGGGAGCCGGCGCGGCCGGGGCTGCGGCTGCCGCGGCTGCCGGCGTTGCGGCGGGAACCGCGGCGGCGAACCCTCCGAGGGCCCCGAAGACCGCGCCGCAGCAAGCGGCACCACAGCCAACGGCCGCCCACCCTGTCCAGCCCGGGCAGCCCGCGGCGAAGGACGCCCCGGCTGCCGAGACGCCGAAGGTGTCCCTCTGGGAGGACGAAAACTACGACTACGCCGAGCCTGGGCAGCGGCCAACGTCGACGGAGACGGCGGGCTCGAAGGGCACCGGCCGGGCAGCAGGGAGCTTCCCGGCCTTCGCCAAGAAGCGTACGCCGGATGATGATTACGTCGATTACGACGACGACGAGAACGACGACGAGCCCCGGCGCGAGCCGCGGTCCCTGCGCTGGCTGGTCGGCGCCCTGCTCGCCGCCGTGCTGGTGATCGGACTGATCTTCGCCGTCACCAACCTTGGCAGCCTCTTCTCGGGCGGCACGCCGGAAGCCGCCAAAACCACGGCCTCCACCGGCACGCCGGAACAGTCGGCCACCCCTTCCGAAAGCAAGAGCGCGCCGCCGGCCGCCGTTCCGCCGGCCATCGAGTCCGTCACCCGCCAGGGCAATTTCGATTTCGCCGCGACCTACGACGGTGACCTGGTGAAGACCTTCGACGGGAACGCCGCCAGCTACTGGTCCGACATGGAGTTTGCCAGCGACAGCTGGGGTGGCTTCGCACCCGAGGGCGTTCCGCTTGTCGTCAAGCTCAAGGGCCCGGCCCAGGTCTCCTCGGTGACCCTGAGCCAGCTCGGTGCCTCCGGCGGCAACATCAGCGTCTTCACCAATGACCGGCCCTCGCTGGACGGAGCCAAGCAGGTGGGCAGCAACAGCTTCACCTCCCCGGAGCTCACGATGCCGCTGCAGGAACCCGTCACCGCGCAGTACGTGATCGTCTCCATCAAGAGCCTGCCCAAGCTGGCCGCACCCAAAACCCGCTATGGCTTCGGGCTGCGCCTGGCCGAGATCCGGATCCAGTAGGCTTCGGCCCTCACGCCGTCGGCGGAATATTCAGGTCCCCGCATTAGTTGTGCCATGTGGCCGGCCATCCAGGCGGGCGCATCGACAAGGAAGAGGTTCACCGTTCAGTGAGCAACGCAGAAAACACCGCGTCCGAAGTACGTGATGTCATCATCGTCGGCTCCGGCCCCGCGGGCTACACCGCCGCGGTGTACACGGCGCGCGCCAACCTGAAGCCGCTGCTCCTGGCAGGATCCGTCACCGCCGGCGGCGAGCTGATGAACACCACCGACGTCGAGAACTACCCGGGTTTCCCGGATGGCATCATGGGCCCGGACCTGATGGAGAACTTCGAGAAGCAGGCCGCCCGGTTCGGCACCGAGATCCAGTTCGAGGACGTCACCGAACTGGACCTCGAAGGCGACATCAAGACCGTGACCATCGCCACGGGGGAGAGCTTCCGGGCCAGGTCCATCATCCTGTCTACCGGGTCGGCCTACCGCGAGCTCGGCCTGCCCAACGAAAAGCGCCTTTCCGGCCACGGCGTCAGCTGGTGCGCAACCTGCGACGGTTTCTTCTTCAAGGACCAGGACATCGCCGTTATCGGCGGCGGCGACTCGGCAATGGAAGAGGCGCTGTTCCTCACCAAGTTCGCGAAATCGGTCACCGTGGTGCACCGCCGCGACACGCTGCGCGCGTCCAAGATCATGGCCGACCGCGCCTTGGCCCACGAGAAGATCAACTTCATCTGGAACAGCGGCGTGGAGGACGTGCTCGGCGGCGACAAGGTCACAGGACTCCGCTTGAAGAACCTGCTGGACGGCACCGAGACCGAACTCAGCGTCACCGGGGTCTTCGTCGCGATTGGAAACGATCCCCGTACGGACCTCGTCAAGGGCAAGCTGGACCTTTCGCCGGAAGGCACCATCGCCGTCGAGGGCCGCAGCTCCAAGACCAGCGTCAAGGGCGTTTTCGCCGCCGGAGACGTGATTGACCCGACCTACCGCCAAGCCATCACCGCTTCGGGGTCCGGCTGTGTCGCCGCCCTCGACGTCGAACACTACCTCGCAGACCTCCACGCCTAATCAGCGCGCGGCAATCAACCCAAGAGAGAGACAAAGGTTATGAGCAACGCTAAAGACGTTACAGACGCCAGCTTCAGCACCGACGTGCTGGCAGCTGACAAGCCGGTCATCGTGGACTTCTGGGCCGAATGGTGCGGTCCCTGCCGCAAGCTGAGCCCCATCCTGGACGAGATCTCGGTCGAGTACGGCGAGAAGGTCGACGTCGTCAAGGTCAACGTCGATGACAACCCGGCCATCGCCGCCGAGTACGGCATCACCTCCATCCCCGCCGTTTACCTGTTCCACGGCGGGGAAGTAAAGGGCACCGTCATCGGGGCCAGGCCGAAGCAGTTCTTCGAAAAGGAATTTGCGGACGTTCTGTCCTAGCCGGCAACACATCTTCCGGGTGGCCCCGTAGTCGGCCTCCCCAACGGTGGCTCCCTCGAACAGAGGGGGCCACCGTTTTTTGCCCTCTGTCTGCACTGCGTCTGCACTGCGCGGCTGTCCCGGGCGCTGCCCGTGGGCGGGCATATGGACCCTTCAGGCCGCCCCAATCCGCGGTTGAAACGTTATTTGGTTGAGTTTCATGGCTAAGGTGCCGGAACGGCGCTGGCTGTCCCTCACGTGCGCGGTGGGTCTAGGGTAGCGCCCCGAGCGTCCCGCGACGGCGACGGGACGACAGCAGGGAATGGAGGCGGCGACGGAGGAGTGGCGGGCACCCTATCGGCGTCCGCCTCGGCCGCCTGTCTTTGCGGAGCGGCCTGTTGTTCGAGTCCGGTGGAACTGGCTCACTTTCTGGAGGGACGGCAGGGGACAGCTGCCGTGTTCCCCGGTTGACCGAAGTTTCACGTGAAACATTGGCCTGCAGGGTGCGACGTCACCCCCACGCCCCAGGATGCAGAACGGCCGCGCCTCCGCCTGGGATCACACAAGACCGCGACAATCAAACGATCTTGGGCTGATCGACGCCCACTCTTCGAAGAGACTTCGAAAGACTCGAAAAGACACCGGGTCCACCGAGCCGTGTGTGGGAAACCAGCGCCGGGGATGAGGAGGTTTCGTTGCTGGACTCGGTTGCACCCACCGGGGGGACACGTCCGACGCCATACTGCTCCCGCAGCCCGGCGGCCCACGCAATCCGCTCCTCACCCCGGCGGCACACGCCGGAGGGATCTCCAAGGCGTGCGGTGGCCGCTCCGGGGAATAGAGTTCACCCAGTTGCCCTGCCTGCCTGTGCTGTTCGGGTGTCCATGAGGGCCACGCATTGTTTCACGTGAAACGGACCCGCGTGAGCTGACCGCTACACTTCGTAAAGCGCCCGCGCCGCGTTACCGGCCTACTGCGCCGTACGCGTAGCCTTGCACCTACTCCGGCCTCCGAACTCCGCGGCTGGAGCTTCTAATGCAGTCTCTGGGCCCTTTGGGGGTCTTCTGGGGACTGCATGATCTGTCTGGACGCGTCTCTTTGCATTGCCAGGGCACAATCGGTCAGGAACTGCCCCTTCCGCCGAGCGGCCGTGAAATCGCGTCCGGCTGTCACCTACTGCGGAGGAACGCAGGCGAAGCCTAGGCCTGCAACAGGAATTTTCTGTAAATGGGGTGCAGTGATGCAAGGCAAAGCCTTGGCCTGCAACCGGATTCTTCCATAAATGGCGTGCAGTGATGCCAGATGAGCCTCTTCCCGGAGGCTTGGCCGCTGGAGTCTGGCCTGGATCACCGGGCGTTTCACGTGAAACACTGCCCGCTTTACGTGAAACACGTCGGTGGGGCTTGTAGCTGGATAATTCCACGTTGCGCCGCAGCCAGCATCATTGACTCGACGCTCTGCAGGCGACCAGCGTCCCTTATCGATAGTCAGCTACTAGATACATCCATGCCGCTGCCGAGAAGCCGAGACAACGGCGTCCTGTCATTTGATATCCCGCCCGAACAGTCCGGCCGCGTATCTCCGCCCACATTTAGGTAGGAGCGAAAGGCTCCTGCCGGAAGCGACGGTCGCGGTCGGTCCCACGTCGAGGCGTCGCGTCGCCGCGGGCCTTCCCAGCGGCCCCTGGCAGTTCCCGCATCCTCGTGGAATAAGCCCCACTCTCTGCAGGCCGACGAACCGCCTGCCGTCTTCGTATCCCGGAGCGCCGTGTTTCACGTGAAACCTTGCGGTGTAAACCCCTGAGTACACCTTCCAGCCTGCTAACGCTGTGCACCCAGCGCACCAGGGGTGGAAGAGGTCCTGCTACCACGCACGAGTTGGGGGATACGAGAACTCCGTCGCAGCCCTGGGCCGTAGGCCTCGAGTACAAGGGGGCCTGTTTCCAGATGATGGTGCTGGGCTGCAACAGGCTAGGGCATGTTTCTCACGACGCGGATGCCGACTCGTCCCGGTGCGATGCGCGGGCCCAGGCGGCGGGCCGGCTGCTTCCGTGTCGCGGGCTGGTGCAGGGGTAGGTCGTCGGCGGGGGCGTGGTGGGTTGGACTGTCTGAGGTGCTGCTGATCCATACGACGCGGCGTCGCTGCTGCAGGGGATCGCTAGGTATCGGCGGCGCCGCATCACCCCTTACGTTTCCCTGGCGCGGCGGCTCGATGGTGACGGGCCGGGCTGGACGTGTACACTCCGGCGCTTCTTGGGCCGGGTGGGGTATCGCGCGCACCGGGGGATGCTGAAAGCCGTGAAGGAGCATTGGACGCTGCGGAGGGGCCGCTCTCCTAGCGCGGGCCGTCGAACTCGCTGTCGCCTCCAGTCCGGGCGTCGGACCAGCACCTGTGGGGTCGTGGCCGCCAGACAACGGTCCTAGCCAGCGGCCGCCGCCCAGTCTGTGGCTACTGATGCCGCTACTTCGACGCCGCAGAGGACCAGGAGCCACGGCCACGGGCCGGGCAGGCTCATCGACAGACAGCAGCTCCCCAATCCTGCAGCAGCCTTCCCGAGCGTGCATGGGTCGGTCTCATTCGGGATCGACGCCGGGACGTCCGCATTCAGTCCCCGGCTTCAGCCAACTCTTCCGTACCTTTCGGGTCTGGCGTCCTGCCCTACCATCGGGCACCGCGACCACCCACCAGGTCCGAGATAGGCCCGCGCAGCCTCGACCACGGTGGAAACGGGCCATCTTTCCACAGAAGTTATACACATGGTTTTCCACAGGGCGCTGAGAGATTACACACAGCTCTATCCACAGGTAGGGGGACGCACCGCCCCCGGCCAACAAAGGGGATCCGCCACCGTCGCAACGATTCGGAGAACCGGACCGTCGACGGTGCCGAACCGTAGGAAGAGCATGGTCGCTTGGAAGCGGGTCCAGGCGGCGGAAAATTAACCACTCGACGTCGATTTTTACAGCCCACACGGGCTCAGGCGACGGCAGGGCCGTGAGCGCGTGGCCGTTTCACGTGAAACATCGTGGGCCGTTCGGGCCAGCAGCATTCGCCCACGTGGGGGGCACGGTCGGAGCGACCACACCCGGTCGGGGACAATGCACGCTGGGGTGAGAGAAATCCACAAAGTTATCCACAGCGATATCCACCGCTCCTTCACCGTGCCACGGACCGGGGTCCGCGCGCCGTCAGGGCCGCGTCCTGCTGTTTTTTATGATGCCTCCAGCACGGAAGGCGTCCAACGGGCCGGCGGGAGATGGGCGACGAAGCTCTCGATGCGCGCGGACAAACCGGGTAGCGACGGCATGTGAACATCGTGTCAGCGTCGGATGGTCATGGCCCGGGAGTGAGCCTGGGAGGAAGACAAGCGGGGGACTGAGCGTGGAGTTCCTACCGGGCCTCCCGCGATAGCCGTCCCGTCACAGCCGGCGCGCACCATGGGACAGATCACCGCATGCGCCACAGCAGCGAGGAGACTGCCAGCGAGGCGGTCATCGTCCTAACCGCGGGCCGGAGCAGCGCCCCTTCGATCCAGTCCCTTCCCACCGCGACGCTCAGCCCGGGAGTGCGCATCCGACCGCCCCGACGTCATCGCCTCTGCCGCCGCCTCCGTCTCGACCGCGCTTCTACCCATGCTCGTCGGAGACAGACGCGAACGTACGGACCAGGCCAGGGCCGTCGGGGGCGGCGCGCCCGGGGGAGCCCCGGCTGGCCGGTTGGCGCCCCATATGACCTCCCGTACCCCTAGGGGGAGTCTACGGCGGAATGCGCTACCCACCGGCACTGCCGGCACCTGACGAGCAGGAAACGCCTGTACCGCGGCAAGAGGATCGCGCAGCACCACGCCGTGGATCTCATGGGGCGATGGGATGTGTGCCAGCCGAACGGGGCTTTGCGACCAGGGGCCGTGGCCCAGGCTGACGATGCCCAGCGAACATCGCCTCGTGGGGTCAACAATGGTCTTCCAGCGGGCAGTCCGGTGGGTGCCAGCCGGCCATGCGGAATGTGCCCATCGATCGACACTGATACCAGTCCGCTTGCGGCCCCGGAACACCTGAGATCGAGGTGCTGATCCGGCTACGCGGGGCACTGTTTCACGTGAAACCGTCGTCGGCCGCACCCCAAGCTCGAAGTCTCACCCGGAGGCAGGTCTAGACACAGCTGGAACAGCAAGGAGGGTGCGCGTATGCGGCATCAAACTTGCGGCACCGCGCCCTCGATCACCTTGGGAACAAAGTGGGCGATGCGACTGTCCAGCCAGCGGTAACGGCGCCGTGAACCGGGGGCCGCGCCCATTCCGCGCCCCCGGGTGGTCCCTCGAATGTGCTGCACACCATCTGGTGTGTGGCCGATCCGCAGGACGGAAGGCATGCCCCGTTCAAGGAATGGGCCGTCCATGGTCTTCACTTCCTCGAGGTGAGAGCGGCAACGTTTCACGTGAAACCCTTGGGGCGCGAACGTTTTGCACCGAAACAGCCCCGGAGTCGCCCACCAGACGCACCAGAGTACGCACCAGGGTGAAACCTAGCCAAAACAACACCTGAGTACCGTCCGGGTGAGTCCGGTACAACATCGTGGCCGGCACGAGTCCGCCGGTGCGCACGCGCCGCCAATCTCCCGTCCGCGGAGCAGCAACGCGCCCGTCCCCAGTCCATCTCCGCCGTTCCACAGGAGCTGTAGCGGTCCTGCGCCTCGTCCACAGCGGCTCAGCGCCCCTAGCCTGGAGCCATGGGCCAGGGACAGCCTCTAGCCACCCGAAGCTCCTATGGGGGCGCCAGGGAGCCCCACTCGGTACAAGGAAGGGTTAGGGTGTGGCCGTTCAGAGCAGAGACCAGCAGGGACCAGCGGGGACAAGCAGGGACCAGCGCGCCAAGAATGGCTCGGCAGCAAGAAAAAGCAGGGCCCGTTTCACGTGAAACGGACCCTGCTTTGAATAATTGTTCGTTAGGACCCTAGTTTGGGTTGCCCGGGGTGAGGACTTCCATGATCCTGTTGAGATCCTCAACGCTGGCAAATTCAATGCTGACACGACCCTTTCGGGCGCCCAGGGAGATTTTCACGTTGGTGTCCAGACGGTCCGACAGCGAGGATGCCAGGTAGTCGAGACGCTCATGGCGTGCACCCGGGCGGGGAATGTTGTTCTTCGTCGCTGCGGCAGGGCTCTGGTACAGCGTTACGGCTTCCTCCGTTGCCCTGACCGACATTCCCTCGGCCACGATCTTCTGGGCGAGTCGCTCCATCGCAGCAGCATCCGGGAGCGCCAGCAGCGCGCGGGCATGTCCGGCCGAGATGACTCCGGCGCCCACGCGGCGCTGCACCAGCGGCGGCAGCTTGAGCAGGCGCAGGGTGTTCGACACCTGGGGCCGGGAACGGCCGATCCGGTCAGCAAGCTGCTCGTGGGTGGTTCCGAAGTCTTCCAGCAGCTGCTGGTAGGCAGCAGCCTCTTCGAGGGGATTCAGCTGGCTGCGGTGCAGGTTCTCCAGCAGGGCGTCGCGCAGCAGGTCGTCATCCGTGGTGTCGCGGACGATCGCGGGGATGGTATCCAGCCCGGCAGCCTGTACGGCACGCCAGCGCCGCTCGCCCATGACGAGTTCGTAGGGCTCGCCACCTTCTTCGGTTGAAGTCCGCACCACAATTGGCTGGAGGACACCGATTTCACGAACGGAGTGAACAAGCTCCGCCATGTCGTCCTCATCGAAGACTGACCGCGGCTGCTTACGGTTGGGATGAATGTCCGTCACCGAGATTTCCGCGAAACGGACACCGGGAATCTCCACCAGGTCCACACCGTTGTCGCTGCCGTTAGCAGTGTCCGACGAGGTCGGCTCCATGGGGCGGTCGACGGCGTCGGATGGGTCCGGCGCCGCTGCCTTGCGGGCGGGCGCCTTCTTGGCGGCCGGCCGCGGGGCCTCGACCGACGGGCCCTTGGTGTTTGCGGCTTTGGCCGCCGGCTTCGCGGGCGCGACTGCAGGCACAGGCGCCTCGGCTGCGCTGCGGTCGGCGGGCTCCGCAGCTACCGCCGGTGCGGAAGACGCCGTCGTCTCCGCTGCCGGCGCTTCGTTCTCCGCTGTGGTCTCTTCCGTCAGCGCCGCGTCCGGGGTCCGCTTCCTGGCTTCAGGAAAAAACAGATCCACGGGCCGGGACGGGGCAGAGCCGTTCCCGGAGGCGTTAGCCGAGGCGGAACTTGGAATCAGCGCGCCAAGTCCACGGCCAAGGCCGCGTCGCTTATCGCTCATGGATAAATCCCTCCATTGGAAGAGCCCGGCATACTCCGGCTCTGGCTAGTGCAATTGTTGAGAAGATTCTAACGTTCAGCAATTTCCGCTGCGGCTTCCAAGATAGGATAGGGCACCGCTGGAGGAAGGGTCGTAGGTCATCACGGTCTGCTGGTAGCTTGGCGCCTCTGAAATCCGCACCGAACGCGGAACCACGGCCCCGAGAACCTGCTCCGGGAAGTGTTCACGGACCTCCGCCGCCACCTGGGCCGCGAGGTTGGTGCGGCCGTCATACATCGTGAGCAGGATGGTCGAGACCACCAGATCCGCGTTGAGGTGCTTCTGGATCATTTCGATGTTCTTGAGCAGTTGGCTCAGCCCCTCCAGCGCGTAGTACTCGCACTGGATCGGGATCAGGACTTCACTGGCGGCACAGAAGGCGTTGACGGTGAGGAGCCCGAGGCTGGGCGGGCAGTCGATGAAGATGTAGTCCAGCCGCTCCTCGCCGTTTTTGGCGCGTTCCTTGGCATAGACATCGATGGCGCGCCGCAGTCGCTGCTCGCGGGCCACCAGGCTGACGAGCTCGATCTCGGCACCGGCCAGGTGGATCGTAGCGGGGGCGCAGATCAGCTTGGCGATGTCGGGGCACGGTGCCACAACATCCTGAAGCGGCACGTCGTTGATGAGGACATCGTAGATGCTGTCGACGTCGGCGTGGTGTTCGATTCCCAGCGCGGTAGAGGCGTTGCCCTGCGGATCAATGTCAATCACCAGCACGTTGAGGCCGGCGGCAGCCAGGGCGGCAGCGATGTTGACGGTGGTGGTGGTCTTGCCCACCCCGCCCTTCTGGTTCGACACGGTAAAGATGCGGGTCTTTTCCGGCTTCGGAAGTTCGCGTCCCAGCAGCCGCTCCCGGCGTTTGTTCTCGTGCGCAAGCTCGCGGGCGATCGGGCTTGAATCGTCGATGGAGTCCAGCACGTTGCCGATCGAGGAGGCGGAGGTTTCACGTGAAACGCCGGCGACCGCTGCGTTTGCAACCGGTGTTGTTTGAGTTGCCGAAGTGGTGTGAGCGACAGCCGGCGCCAAAAAGGCGCGCGCTGACCCCAGGGACACAAAGGGGGGAATCCGTTGTGTGGAGGCTTCGCTACTGCTCACTTGACACTCTCACTCTCATTCGGCGTTTACTGCCGGTCACTAGCCTAACCTCTTCCCGAAAAAGACCGGGGGCACCGGGCTGGTGCTACGCAATCTTTCGAGGCTTGTTCACAACGATTCGGACAACGGTTGTGGGTTCTTCGAGGAGGTCCTCGCCGACCACCACCACAGAGGTCTCCACGCCGCCGAGCTTACGGATCACTTTCGCCGCTTTCTCGATCTCTTCCCCGGCGCTCCGCCCCTTGATGGCGACGACCTCGCCCTTGCCGTGGAGCAGCGGAATGGTCAGTCCGGCGAGATTGGAAAGGGCTGAGACAGCGCGAGCGGTGACGACGTCGGCCGTCACCTGGCCTACGGCCAGTTCCGCCCGGGTCCGCATGACCGTGACGTTTTCCAGTCCGAGATCATCGACCACCTCCTGGAGCCAGATGACCCGGCGTTCCAGCGGTTCGATCAGGGTGAGTTCGAGGTCCGGCCTTGCTATGGCGAGGCAGAGGCCCGGCAATCCGGCCCCGCTGCCGACGTCGGCAACGCGGCTTCCGTGGGCGATCTCGCGCTCGATAACCGCGCAGTTAAGCACGTGCCGGCTCCACAACCGGGGCACTTCGCGGGGCCCGATCAGGCCGCGTTCGGTGCCGGACGTCGCCAGATGCTCGACGTAGCGCTTGGCGAGGTCCAGCCGGTCACCAAATATCGACTCAGCGGCCTTCAGTTCGGCCGCAGTAATTTCCACCATCAAGCTACCCCGCGGATTCAGTCTGCGGAGACAACGATGTGCCGATCGGCACCTTCGCCTTCGGACTCGCTGACAAATCCCAGATCAGCCACGGCGTCGTGAACGATCTTTCGTTCGTACGCGCTCATCGGGGCCAATGCAACGGCCTGGCCAGTGGCCTTGACCGAGGCGATGGCGTCTTCGGCAATCTGCTGCAGGTCGCCGGCGCGGTCCGCACGGTAGCCGTTGATGTCCAGCACCAGGCGGGAACGGTTCTCCGTGGCCGAGAGCACGGCGAGTCGGGTCAGCTCCTGAAGGGCTTCGAGGACCTCGCCGTCGCGGCCAACGAGGCTTTCCAGACCGGAGGATTCCTCTTCGGTAACGATGGAAATGTAGGTGCGTCCATTGCGGACTTCAATGTCAATGTCGCCGTCGATGTCGGCGATGTCCAGGAGCTCCTCGAGGTAGTCCGCGGCGACGTCGCCCTCTTCCTCCAGTCGGCTGGCCGAGGAGCCCTTCCCGGAGGCGCTGCCGGCGTCCTCGGAGGCAGTCGGGTCCTCCGCTGCGCCGTCTTCCAAAACGTCGTCCCGAAGGTCGGCCTGCGAAGCGGTTTCGGCGGAAATAGCGTGTTCGGTGCTCTCGGCGGACATTACTTCCTCTTCCTGTTCTTGCGCTGTGGCTGGACGCGCTGGCTCTTGGCCACGACGGCGGCGGCAGCAGCAGCTTCGGCGGCTTCGGCGTCGGCTTTCTTTGCTCCGGTCAGGGGCAGTGCCGGCAGGCCCTTCGCCGCCCGGCGCTCGGCCAGGGCCTTGGCGGCGGGCGAACCGGGCGTCGGCATGCGGCGGATGACGAAGAACTGCTGCGCCATCGTCCAGAGGTTGGTCGTGGTCCAGTAGATCAGCACGCCGATCGGGAAGTTGATGCCGCCCACACCGAAGACAACCGGCAGGATGTAGAGCATCATTTTCTGCTGCTTCATGAACGGGCTCGCCATGGCCTCTTCGGACATGTTCTTGGCCATGATCTGCTTCTGCGTGATGAACTGCGAGGCCGTCATGGCCAGGATCATCACGATCGAGAGGATCCACACGGCGACCTCGTTGCCGCCCGGCGGGGTGCCGTGCAGCAGGGTCGCGGAGAGCGGGGCACCGAAGATGCTCGACTTGTCGAACTGCACCACCTGCTCATGGCTCAGGGCGCCGATGCCCTTGCCGCTGGTAGCGGCCGCGGTGATGCCGGACAGGACCGTGAAGAGGGCGAAGAAGAACGGCATCTGGATCAGCATCGGCAAGCAGGCCGAGAACGGGTTGGTGCCGTGCTTTTTGTACATGGCCATCTGTTCCTGGGCCATGGCCTGGCGGGACAGCTGGTCGGTCTTGCCCTTGTACTTGTCCTGCAACTTCTTCAGGTCAGGCTGCAGCAGCTGCATGCCGCGCTGGGCCTTGATCTGCTTGACGAACACGGGAATCAGGGCGGCACGGATGACCAGCACCAGTCCGATGATGGACAGCGTCCATGTCCAGCCATTGGCGGCGGGCATGCCGATAGCGCTCAGGCCATCGTGGAAGACCACCATGATGGCCGATACCAGCCACTTGAACGGAAACATGATTGTTTCAAAGAAGTCCATACGATATCCCTATTCGTCAGGCCGCCGAGCGGCCTTCTCCATCAGGCTGAGCAGCCAGGTACTTGTCCGGGTTGTTCAGCACAACAATTCTGGGGGTGTGGCCCTCGGGCCACTCCCGGTGCCCGGCGGGGACGTGGTCCACACCGCCGGAATTCCATGGGTGGCAGCGCGAGAGGCGCCGGGCCGCGAGCCAGCTTCCTTTGACGGCGCCGTGCACCGTGACCGCTTCCAGCGCGTACGCCGAGCAGCTGGGGAAAAAACGGCAAACCTGGCCGTACAGCGGCGAGACGACCTTGCGGTACGCCATGAGCAGCAGGATCAGGATGTTGCGGGGCAGGTTCCAGAGTGCCCGGCCGAGCCATGCTGCGGCGGCTTTGAGACGAGATCCGGAAACAGGGACGACGGCGGCAGTTGAGTTACGCACGCGGGGTCCCTTCCTGTGTTGTCTCGTAAGAAACTGTAGAAGCGGCCTGGGGAAGGCGGCTGCCCAACCGTTTCATGGTCGTCTCCAAGGCGGCGTCATAGTCACCCAACAGTCCATCCCAGCCGGCTGCCGCCGAGGCGGGCAGTGCCCGGACCACGATAGCGAACCCGCTGGGATATTTCTGCAGCGACAAGGCGCCGGCTTCTCTTAGTCTCCTCTTAACGAGGTTCCTGACAACAGCGTTCCCAACACTCTTGGAAACGATGAAACCGATCCGGCTTGGTTCATCGGCAGCCAGAGCTGCCGTATATAACACTAAGTTCCGGCGTCCATTGCGGACGCCGGAACGTACAGTTGTTGAAAAATCGGTAGGGGTCCTCAGACGGTTCCGGGTGGCTAGCACCGTTCAACTCGCATAGGGATGGTGACCGACGAGTCAGTTATTTAGGCCGACAGCTCGGTGCGGCCCTTGCCACGACGGGCTGCCAGGATGGCACGGCCGGCACGGGTACGCATACGAAGGCGGAAGCCGTGCTTCTTGGCTCGACGGCGGTTATTCGGCTGAAAAGTCCGCTTGCTCACGTTAGTTACTCCAGTGGATCAAAGGTGCGCCCACCCGATCAAAAAAGGGGAAGAACTGGCCGACGCTAAGTTTTGTATGTGCCGCCACCCTCGACTCGCAAGACGCAGGCGTCGGGGAGAGATTCAATGAGGCGAAAAGCGGACACAAAGGACTTCACAACGTTAGGGGAAAAACGCCTCCCGAGTCAAACCGGGAGCTGCTCCGCAGTCTGTCCCCAGCTGTGGTTAACCCTGCCGCCGGCCTGTGGATGAAGTGCGCCACGCGGTCCGATTTCGAACTACACGGGTGTGATTATCCACAGGGCTGATCCCAGCTATCTTCTAGGCTTTTCATCCCCTAGAGTGTCCCAGTAGCCGATTATCCACGGACTGTGCACAACCCTGTGGATTAGCCCGGGACCAGCAGCCTGGTCCGGGTCCTGTGGCTGCAGGTAACGCAGGCAAGCAAGGTTTGAGGAACTGATTGATGACGGTAGACGAAGCCAACCACGCCAACACCGTCGGAAGTTCCTGGCGCCGGGTTGTCAGCCTTCTCGAGAACGACCACCGGGTCACACCCCGGCAGCGTGGCTTCGTGATCCTCGCCCAGGCCCAGGGCCTGATCGGTTCCACCCTGCTGGTGGCCGTCCCCAACGAACTCACCCGTGAGGTCCTCCAGACCCAGGTCAAGGACGCCCTCGACGACGCCCTGCGGGATGTCTTTTCCGACGAAATCCGCTGCGCCATTGATGTCGACACCGAGTTGGTGCCGCTCCACACCGAACCGGAACCCGCCGCCGAACTGTCCCTGGTGGCAGACCCTCTCGTCGAACTGAAGCCGCAGCCGATGCTCCCGAGCACTTCGCACGAGTTCGGCCGGCTCAACCCGAAGTACGTCTTCGATACCTTCGTCATCGGTTCCTCCAACCGCTTCGCCCACGCGGCCGCCGTCGCCGTCGCCGAGGCACCCGCCAAGGCCTACAACCCGCTGTTCATCTACGGCGACTCCGGCCTGGGCAAGACCCACCTGCTGCACGCGATCGGCCACTACGCCCGGCGGCTCTACAGCGGCATCCGGGTCCGCTACGTGAACTCCGAGGAATTCACCAACGACTTCATCAACTCGATCCGCGACGATGAGGGCACCAGCTTCAAGACGACCTACCGCAACGTCGATGTGCTGCTGATCGATGACATCCAGTTCCTCGCCGGCAAGGACCGGACGCTGGAGGAGTTCTTCCACACGTTCAACGCCCTGCACAACAACAACAAGCAGGTCGTCATCACCTCCGACCAGCCGCCCAAGCTGCTGGCCGGCTTCGAGGACCGCATGAAGTCACGCTTCGAGTGGGGCCTGCTGACTGATATCCAGCCGCCGGAGCTCGAAACCCGCATCGCCATCCTTCGCAAGAAGGCCCTGAGTGAAGGCCTGTCCGCTCCGGACGACGCCCTGGAATACATCGCCTCCAAGATTTCCAGCAACATCCGTGAGCTTGAAGGTGCACTGATCCGTGTCACGGCCTTCGCAAGCCTGAACCGTCAGCCGGTGGATGTAGCCCTGGCCGAGATGGTGCTCAAGGACCTGATCACCGATGACGGCGCCCAGGAAATCACCTCCGCGCAGATCCTCACCCAGACCGCCGACTACTTCAAGCTCAGCATGGAAGAACTCTGCAGCAAGTCCCGGACCAGGACCCTGGTCACCGCCAGGCAGATCGCCATGTACCTGTGCCGCGAACTCACGGACATGTCGCTGCCCAAGATTGGCCAGGAACTCGGCGGCCGGGACCACACCACGGTCATCCACGCCGATCGAAAGATCCGTGAACTGATGGCAGAGCGCCGGGTGATCTACAACCAGGTGACTGAGTTGACCAACCGGATCAAGCAGCAGCAGCGCAATTCCTGAGCACCCGCGCCGCGCACTCTTACCTTATTAACAAGGCACTGTGGACAACCCTGTGGATAGTTAAGGGGACAACCGCGGTTAATGGGCTTAAAACCCTTAAGGCGCCTGTGGATCGGCGATTCGGCCAAAAATGTTGTCCCCATCCACACCCTGTTTAAAACCTGCTCCACCCACAGTCCATGAACAGGGCTTAACCCCGGAACCGCACGGCCAGACCGAGTTATCCACAGTTTCCACAGCAGTTATTAACACTACTAATCCCAAGAAAATGAAATTCCCTCAAACAACAGTTTCTTCTCGACCCTCCGCCGGCCGGCCACCGGCTGCGCCGAACACCGGCCGGGAACCACACTCGTGTAACCCGGGGATGGGAGAACTCCGTTCTTGGGGCTAAGCTGTCTGCAGTGCGTCCGTCCCGGACGCTCTCTTGTCATTCGTTCCCCGGCAACCAGGGCAGGACGGCCAGGAGCCCGGGATGCATGCACTTACCTTTTTGACGGATCCGGCACCACGTGCCGGACCGCCGAGGCCCTGTGGTTTTTAGTGATGTCAGCAGCAATGAAAGGCGGCACCCTTCCGTGAAGTTCAGAGTCGAACGGGACGTCCTGGCCGAAGCCGTGACCTGGAC
Organism: uncultured Actinomycetota bacterium; assembly: GCA_963698285.1. GTDB lineage: Bacteria > Actinomycetota > Actinomycetes > Actinomycetales > Micrococcaceae > Arthrobacter. The sequence continues at coordinate 190,386 of CAVOQF010000026.1, forward strand.
CGCCCGGTCGTTGTCTCCGCGGCCGCCCGTTCCGGTACTTTCCGGCCTGCTCCTCAAAGCCGAAGCCGGCACCGTCAGCCTTTCGAGCTTTGACTACGAGACGTCGGCACGCTTGGAAATCCCCGCTGACATCAGCACCGAGGGCACGATCCTGGTTTCCGGCCGCCTGCTCGCCGACATCTGCCGCAGCCTTCCCTCCGCGCCGGTCGACATTGAAACCGACGGCAACAAGGTCACGCTGAGCTGCCGCCGAAGCAGTTTCCACCTGGCGACCATGCCGGAAGCGGAATACCCGCCGCTGCCCGCCCTTCCCCCGATCAGCGGCACCGTGCCGGGGGATTCGTTCGCCCAGGCCGTTTCGCAGGTGATCATCGCGGCCAGCAAGGACGACACGCTGCCCATCCTCACCGGCGTCCGGATGGAAATCGAGGACGACCTGATCACGCTGCTGGCCACCGACCGTTACCGGCTGGCCATGCGCGAAGTGCCGTGGAAGCCCGTAACGCCGGGCATTTCCACGAGCGCCCTGGTGAAGGCGAAGACCCTCAACGAAGTTGCCAAGACCCTCGGCGGCAGCGGCGACATCAACCTGGCCCTCGCCGACGACGACAGCCGGCTGATCGGCTTCGAAAGCGGCGGCCGCACCACGACGTCGCTCCTGGTTGACGGCGACTACCCGAAGATCCGCTCGCTGTTCCCGGATTCCACCCCGATCCACGCCACCGTGCAGACCCAGGAACTGGTCGAAGCCGTGCGCCGTGTCTCGCTCGTGGCCGAACGCAACACCCCCGTGCGGCTTGCGTTTACGCAGGGCCAGCTGCACCTCGACGCCGGAACCGGCGAGGATGCCCAGGCTTCGGAAGAGCTTGAGGCCCAGCTGACCGGTGAAGACATCACGGTCGCCTTCAACCCGCACTACCTCATCGAAGGCTTGAGCGTCATCGAGACCAAGTTCGTCCGGTTCTCCTTCACCACGGCCCCGAAGCCGGCGATGATCACCGCCCAGCAGGACGCCGACGGCGAAGACCAGGGCGACTACCGTTACCTGGTCATGCCGGTCCGCCTGCCCAACTAGTCACCACCGCCACCCTCGCCTCGAAAAGAGTTCACACCGTGCATATCGGACTGATCGGCCTTGGCAAAATGGGTTTCAACATGCGCGAACGGCTGCGCAAGGGCGGAATCGAGGTCACCGGATTCGACCGCAACCCGGACGTCACCGACGTCGCCAGCGTTGACGAGCTGATCGCCGCCGTACCGGCGCCCCGGCTGATCTGGGTCATGGTCCCTGCCGGCGACATCACCGACGCCGTCATCACCGAACTCGGCAGCAAGCTCGATACCGGCGACCTCGTGATCGACGGCGGAAACTCCCGCTTCACCGAAGACCAGAAGCACGCCGCCGCACTGGCGGAACAGGGTATCCGCTTCGCCGACTGTGGCGTTTCCGGCGGCGTCTGGGGCCTTCAGAACGGCTACGGGCTGATGGCCGGCGGCGACGCGGCCGACATCGAACGGGCACTGCCGGTCTTTGATGCGCTCCGTCCGGAAGGCGACCGTGCCGACAGCTTCGTGCACGTGGGCGGTGTGGGTGCCGGTCACTACGCCAAGATGGTGCACAACGGCATCGAATACGGGCTGATGCAGGCCTACGCGGAAGGCTACGAACTCCTCGCGGCCAAGGACATCGTCACCGATCTGCCGGGAACCTTCCGGGCCTGGCAGAAGGGCACCGTCGTCCGCTCCTGGCTGCTGGACCTGATGGTCAAGGCCCTCGACGAGGATCCGGGGCTGGAATCCATCGACGACTACGTCGAAGATTCCGGGGAGGGCCGCTGGACCGTGGAGGAAGCAATTGCCAATGCAGTGCCGGCGCCGGCCATCACCGCGGCGCTGTTCGCGCGCTTCGCCTCCCGCGAAGACAGCTCACCGGCCATGAAGATGGTGTCCGCCCTGCGCCACCAGTTCGGCGGCCACGCCACCCGGCCGGCCAAGTAGCCCCTGGAATCCTGAAAACGGCGTGTACCTAGAACAACTTTCGCTGACGGATTTCCGCAGTTACGCCCAGGTGGACCTCAGCCTGGAACCTGGGGTGACCGTGCTCGTGGGTTCCAACGGCATCGGCAAGACCAACCTGATGGAAGCGATCGGGTACCTCGCCACGCTCAGCTCGCACCGGGTCAGTACCGATGCGCCGCTGCTGCGTTTCGGCACCGAACGGGCCATGATCAGGGCCAAGCTGGTCCGCGGTGAGCAGTCCACCGTGCTGGAACTGGAAATCAATGCCGGCAGGGCGAATCGTGCACGGATCAACCGCAGCAACCCGGTGCGGGCCAGGGACATCCTGGGAATCTGCCAGACGGTGCTCTTTGCCCCGGAAGACCTCGCCCTGGTCAAGGGGGATCCGTCCAACCGGCGCCGTTTCCTGGACGAGCTGCTGGTCAGCCTTGTCCCGCGGCACGCCGCCACCCGCAGCGACTACGACCGGGTGCTGAAGCAACGCAACGCCCTGCTGAAATCGGGCCGTGCCGGAAAATTCACCGCCGGCCATGAAGCAACCCTTGATGTCTGGGACCAGCACATGGCCCGGGCCGGTGCGGAACTCCTGCACGCGCGGCTCGAACTGGTCGAACGGCTGCAGCCCCACCTCAACAACGCCTACGCCCAGCTCACCGACGGGTCCAAGGCCGCCGGCGCGGTGTACCGCTCGACGCTGCAGGGGGCGGTCGACGACGACGAGGCCCCCGGTTCGTCGTCCGGTGCCGTGCCGGCCGACGGCCTCGAGGACCTCCGCCAGCTGAGCGTCGAGGAGCTCACGGAACGTTATGTCCGGGCCTTCGCGGCCTCCCGCCGGAAGGAACTGGAACGCGGCATCTCGCTGGTGGGCCCGCACCGGGACGATCTGGACCTGATCCTGGGGCAGGCCCCGGCAAAGGGGTATGCCTCGCACGGGGAAACCTGGTCCATGTGCCTCGCACTGCGCCTGGCCTCGTACTACGTGATGCTGGACGATGCGCGCACCGGCGGGTCGGCGCCGATCCTGATCCTGGATGACGTTTTTGCCGAGCTCGACGTCCAGCGGCGGCGTAAACTTGCGGCAATAGTTTCCGGCGCGGAACAGGTCCTGGTGACCGCCGCCGTCGAGGACGACATCCCGGCCGAACTGGCCGGACGGCGGGTGAAGGTCATTCCGGGAGGAATCGATGAGCCGGACAAGCGATGAATAAGGATACCGACGGCGGCCTGCAGCCGGGCCGCGACCCCGACGACATCGACGCCGCCCAGGCGGCCCTGAACCGGATGCGCGATGCCGCGGCGGCCCGCGGGGAGATCCGCCGAAAGGCGCCACCGCGACCCGGCAGCACCCAGAAGCCGGCCCGCGGCGCCGGGACCCGCGGTTTCACGCAGTTTCACGGCACGGGCCGTGACCCGCTGGGGCTCGGCAAGGTCGTGGGACGGCTGGTGGCCGAACGCGGCTGGAGTTCTCCGGTGGCCGTCGGATCCGTGATGGCCCAGTGGCCCGCCTTGGTGGGCCCGGAAATCTCCGCACACTGCACACCGGAGAGCTTCACCGACACGACCCTGCATGTGCGCTGCGATTCGACGGCGTGGGCCACCCAGTTGCGCCTGCTCAGCCTGAGTCTGCTGGAGAAATTCCGTGTGGAGCTGGGCGACGGCGTCGTGACCAGCATCCAGGTCCTTGGCCCCGCGGCGCCGAGCTGGCGAAAGGGCGCGCGCACGGTGAACGGCCGCGGCCCCCGCGACACCTATGGGTAGCCCCTGGACGTCGCGGGCCCAGGGTATGAAGCACTTCTTCCAAAACTCTTGAAAAATCCGCAAACGCCGTGTAGGGCGCTTGAACGCCCCGGATCCGTATAGGAACCCAGCGGGAGCACCCCTGGAGCCTTGCAGGCGGGGCCAACGGCCTCCCAGCGGCACTTTGCCTGCCGTTTAGGCCCCCGGAATGCGGGATTCCGCCCTATAACACGGTAGAATCGGGGTAGATAACTGGGCGCCGGTGAAACGTCGACTGAGTCCGTTTCCGACGCATTTCTATGTGCGGAGACTGGCTCTGCCGAGCGGTACTGCCGGCGCCATCAGTGACGTGCCTGTTGGCGGTAACCGTTCCTCTTCCGGGACACGGCGACGGCCGGCCTTCAACGAACATAGAGGAGTCGAAAGCGCCTGTGGCTAACGACAATACAGATTTCCCGGCAGTGGACACAACGGCGGAAAACGCTGCGGCGGACGCCGCCGCGGAGGCCGTGACGCCGCGCGAATACGGTGCCAGCGACATCACGGTGCTCGAGGGCCTGGAAGCTGTCCGGAAACGCCCGGGCATGTACATCGGCTCCACCGGGCCACGCGGCCTGCACCACCTGGTCTATGAAGTCGTGGACAACTCGGTCGATGAGGCGCTGGCCGGCTACTGCACACACATCGAGATCGTCCTGACGGCCGACGGCGGCGTCAAGGTGGTCGACAACGGCCGCGGCATCCCCGTGGACATGCACCCCACCGAGCACAAGCCGACGGTGGAAGTCGTTATGACCATCCTGCACGCCGGCGGAAAGTTCGGCGGCGGCGGCTACGCAGTCTCCGGCGGCCTGCACGGCGTCGGTATCTCCGTGGTCAACGCGCTCTCCAGCCGCGTTGACACCGAGGTCCGCCGCCAGGGTCACGTCTGGCGGATGTCCTTCGCCGACGGCGGCAAGCCGCAGGGCAGCCTGGTCAAGGGCGAGGAAACGTCCGAAACCGGGACCACGCAGACGTTCTACCCGGACGCCACGATCTTCGAGAGCGTGGAATTCGATTTCGAGACCCTGCGGGCCCGCTTCCAGCAGATGGCCTTCCTCAACAAGGGCCTGCGCATCACGCTGACCGACGAACGCCGCGCCGCCGAGGAACCGTCCGAGGACCAGGACCTGGACCTCGACGTCGTCGAGACCGAAGGCGAAGTCCCCGCCGAGTTCCACACGGTGGTCTACCAGTACGACGACGGCCTGCTCGACTACGTGAAGCACCTGAACTCGGGCAAAAAGGTCGACGTCGTCCACGACGACGTCATCGCCTTCGAAACCGAGGACACGGAACGGCACATCGCCTTGGAAATGGCGATGCAGTGGACGAACGCGTACTCCGAGAGCGTCCACACCTACGCCAACACCATCAACACCCACGAGGGCGGAACGCACGAAGAGGGTTTCCGCGCCGCGCTGACCTCGCTCGTCAACCAGTATGCGCGGGAGAAGAGCATCATCAAGGAAAAGGACGACAACCTCACCGGCGACGACATCCGCGAAGGCCTGACGGCGGTCATCTCGGTCAAGCTCTCCGAGCCGCAGTTCGAGGGCCAGACCAAGACCAAGCTCGGCAACACCGAGGTCAAGGGCTTCGTCCAGCGCGTGGTCACCGACGGCCTCGGCGACTGGCTCGAGCGCAACCCCGGCCCGGCCCGCGACGTCATCCGCAAGGCCATCTCCGCGGCCCAGGCCCGCATGGCCGCGCGCAAGGCCCGCGACAACGCGCGCCGCAAGAGCCTGCTGGAGTCCTTCGGCATGCCCGGCAAGCTCTCCGACTGCTCCTCCAAGGACCCGCAGAAGTGCGAGATCTACATCGTGGAGGGCGACTCGGCCGGCGGTTCGGCCAAGCGCGGACGCAACCCCGAGACCCAGGCGATCCTGCCGCTGCGCGGCAAGATCCTGAACGTGGAACGCGCCCGGCTGGACAAGGCCCTCGGCAACGCACGAGGTCCAGTCCATGATCACCGCGTTCGGCACCGGCATCGGCGAGGACTTCGACCTCGCCAAGCTCCGGTACCACAAGATCGTCCTGATGGCCGACGCCGACGTCGACGGCCAGCACATCACCACGCTGCTGCTGACGCTGCTGTTCCGCTACATGCGGCCGCTGATCGAGAACGGCTACGTCTACCTCGCGCAGCCGCCGCTGTACCGGATCAAGTGGTCCAACGCCCCGCACGACTACGTCTACACCGACCGCGAACGCGACGCGCTGCTCTCGCGGCCAGGCGGCCGGCCGCCGTATCCCCAAGGACAACGGCATCCAGCGCTACAAGGGTCTCGGCGAGATGGACTACACGGAACTCTGGGAGACCACCATGGATCCGGATCACCGCACCCTTCTGCAGGTCACCATGGATGACGCCGCGGCGGCCGACGAGATCTTCTCCGTCCTGATGGGCGAGGACGTCGAGTCCCGCCGCAACTTCATCCAGCGGAACGCCAAGGACGTTCGGTTCCTCGACATCTAGCGGCTCAGCCGCTGAATATTCCAGAACCGATATATACCTGAAACGGAAAACATAGACTATGAGTGACGAAACACCCGAGGTCCCCGCCGAGTCCGGTGCGGAAACCGTGCTCGAAGGCAACGTCCTTGACGCCGATGTGCTGACCGACCGCATCGAGCAGGTCGACCTGCAGACCGAGATGCAGCGCTCCTACCTCGACTACGCGATGACCGTCATCGTCGGGCCGTGCGCTGCCGGACGTCCGCGACGGCCTCAAGCCGGTGCACCGCCGCGTGCTCTACGCGATGTTCGACGGCGGCTACCGCCCCGACCGGTCGTTCAACAAGTGCGCCCGCGTCGTCGGCGACGTCATGGGCCAGTACCACCCGCACGGCGACACGGCGATCTACGACGCCCTGGTCCGCCTCGTCCAGGACTGGACGCTGCGCTACCCGCTGGCGCTGGGCCAGGGCAACTTCGGCTCCCCGGGCAACGACGGCGCCGCCGCGCCGCGGTACACCGAGACCAAGATGGCCCCGCTGGCCATGGAGATGGTCCGCGACATCGACGAGGAGACCGTCGACTTCCAGGACAACTACGACGGCAAGAACCAGGAACCGACCATCCTGCCGGCGCGCTTCCCGAACCTGCTGGTCAACGGCTCCGCCGGCATCGCCGTCGGCATGGCCACCAACATCCCGCCGCACAACCTGCGCGAGGTCGCCGACGGCGTGCAGTGGTACCTGGAGAACCCGACCGCCAGCCGCGAGGAGCTGCTCGAAGCGCTGATCGAGCGCATCAAGGGCCCCGACTTCCCGACCGGCGCCACGATCCTCGGCCACAAGGGCATCGAGGACGCGTACCGCACCGGCCGCGGCTCCATCACGATGCGCGCCGTCGTCAAGGTCGAGGAGATCCAGGGCCGCACCTGCCTCGTGGTCACCGAGCTGCCCTACCAGGTCAACCCGGACAACCTGGCCATCAAGATCGCCGAGCTGGTCAAGGACGGCAAGATCGCCGGCATCGCCGACATCCGCGACGAGACCTCGGGCCGCACCGGCCAGCGCCTCGTGATCGTGCTCAAGCGCGACGCCGTGGCCAAGGTCGTGCTGAACAACCTCTACAAGCACACCCAGCTGCAGGACAACTTCGGCGCCAACATGCTGGCGCATCGTCGACGGCGTGCCGCGCACGCTCAGCCTCGACGCGTTCATCCGGCACTGGGTCACGCACCAGATCGACGTCATCGTCCGGCGCACCCAGTACCGCCTGCGCAAGGCCGAGGAGGAAGCGCACATCCTGCGCGGCCTGCTCAAGGCGCTGGACGCGCTCGACGAGGTCATCGCCCTGATCCGGGCGTCCAACACGATCGACGCGGCCCGCGACGGCCTGATGGAACTGCTGGACATCGACGAAACTCCAGGCCCGGGCCATCCTGGACATGCAGCTGCGCCGGCTCGCCGCCCTGGAACGCCAGAAGATCCAGGACGAGTTCGCCGAACTCGAGGCCCTGATCGCCGACTACAACGCGATCCTCGCCTCGGAGGAGCGCCAGCGCGAGATCATCAGCACCGAGCTCGCCGAGATCGTGGCCAAGTACGGCGACGACCGCCGCACCAAGGTGCTGATGGGCTACGACGGCGACATGTCGATCGAGGATCTCATCCCCGAAGAGGAGATGGTCGTCACCATCACCCGGGGCGGCTACGTCAAGCGCACCCGCAGCGACAACTACCGCTCGCAGCAGCGCGGCGGCAAGGGCGTCAAGGGCGCCCAGCTGCGCGGCGACGACGTCGTCGAGCACTTCTTCGTGACTACGACCCACCACTGGCTGTTGTTCTTCACCAACCTGGGCCGGGTCTACCGCGCCAAGGCGTACGAGCTGGCGGAAGCGGCCCGCGACGCCAAGGGCCAGCACGTCGCCAACCTGCTGGCGTTCCAGCCGGACGAGCACATCGCCCAGGTGCTCGACCTGCGCGACTACCAGCACGCGCCGTACCTGGTGCTCGCCACCAAGCGCGGCCTGGTCAAGAAGACCCGCCTGGAGGACTACGACACGAACCGTTCCGCGCGGCGTCATCGCCATCAACCTGCGTGACGGCGACGAGCTGGTCTCCGCGCAGCTGGTGTCCGAGACCGACGACCTGATGCTGGTCTCCCGCAAGGGCCAGTCGATCCGCTTCACCGCGACCGACGAGGCGCTGCGCCCGATGGGCCGGGCGACCTCCGGCGTGACCGGCATGAAGTTCCGCGAGGACGACGAACTGCTGGCGGCCGACGTCGTGCAGGACGGATCGTTCGTCTTCATCGTCACCGACGGCGGCTACGCCAAGCGCACCGCGGTCGAGGAATACCGCCTCCAGGGACGCGGCGGGCTCGGCATCAAGGTCGGCAAATACCAGGAGGAACGCGGGGACCTCGTCGGCGCCCTGATCGTCCACGAGGAGGACGAGGTCCTGGTGGTCATGGAGGGCGGCAAGGTGGTCAGGTCCTCGGTCACCGGGGTCCCCGCCAAGGGCCGCGACACCATGGGCGTGATCTTTGCCAAGCCGGACAAGAACGACCGCATCATCGCGGTGGCCCGGAACAGCGAACGCGGCCTCGAGACCGACGAATCAGCCCTCGAAAGCGGCGCCGAAAGTCCGGCTACGGACCAGGATGACGTAACGTTGGCTGGAGAAACCGGATCACACGAGGGGTCCGCAGCGACAGAATCAGTACCGGCCCCGGAGTCAGATGAGTCATCAGGCAATGCCGAGCTGGACGAAGACAACACCGGAGGTAACGCGTGAGTAATTCCGACTCATATCCCAAGTCAAGCAGCGGTCCCGGCGGGATGCGGCAGCCGGCTGCCGCCCCGCGGGTGAACGCCCCCTCGCGTCCGCAGCAGCGCCCGGGAGTCGTCGGCTCCGGCCAGCGCCCCGCAGCACCCGGCCAGCGTCCTGCCGCGGCGGGCCAGCGCCCGGCAGTGCCGGGCCAGCGTCCCGAGGCCCAGGGCCAGCGGCCCGCGCAGCCGGGCCTCGTCAAGCCGGCACCGAAGGCCAAGGTCCGCCGTGCGCGCCTGCTGGTCAGCAAGGTGGATCCCTGGTCCGTGCTCAAGATGGCCTTCCTGCTCTCGGTGGCGCTCGGCATCGTGACCGTCGTTGCCGCGATCGTGCTCTGGACCGTCCTGGACCTGACCGGCATCTTCGACCAGGTGGATGGCCTGCTCGGCACCCTGGCCGGCTCCGAAAGCGGCGGCTTTGAATTGAAGAAGGTCGCCTCCCTCGGCCAGGTCTCCTCGTTCGCAGTCATTATCGCGGTGATCAATGTGGTGCTGCTCACGGCCCTCTCGATGCTCTCGGCGGTGCTCTACAACATTGCGGCCACCCTGGTGGGCGGCATCGGCGTCACCCTCACGGACGACTAGAACCCGATTTTTCCCCGGCAAATCCCCGGGGAATGCCTCGATTTGAGATCGGGCCGGGATGTGCTGTAAAGTCATATCTCGGCCCGATGAGGCATCGGGGCGTATAGCTCAGGCGGTTAGAGCGCTTCGCTGATAACGAAGAGGTCCCAGGTTCAAGTCCTGGTACGCCCACGGAACCTGTACTGGTTCCTGTAAGGTCCACGTAAAACTGGTCCGGAACGGGGTGCATGTGAAGAAGTTGCTGGTAGTCGCAGCCACGATCGCAGGCGTCCTGCTTTACAGGAAAGTGCAGGAATCCGAGGCCCGGAAGGCAGTCTGGAGCGAATCGACCGACACGGTTGATTAGCCCGGATCCCCGGCAGGGAGGCTGGCAACGGCCATCCGGCACTGGGGTATGATTGACGGGTTGCTTCTTATGGGGGCATGGCGCAATTGGTAGCGCACCTGCTTTGCAAGCAGGGGGTTCGGGGTTCGAGTCCCCGTGCCTCCACCATAGGAAAAGGTCCCGGCCAGCGGAAACGCTGCCCGGGACCTTTTGCGTTGCGCCCCCTTGGCGCGCGGCGTCATGGGACCGCCCGGGACGGTGACGGCTCCGGCGGCCCACTACTGTTGAACCGTGAACTTCTTCCTCGCGGCCCTGGGCGTGCTGGGCGTCGCCTCGTCCGGCCCCCTGATCGCCGCCACCCTGGGCGCCACCTCCGTAAGCGCCCTCGCGATCGCCTTCTGGCGCAACGCGATCGGAGCAGCGGTCATGGCCGGTCCCGTGCTGGTGCGACAGCCCCGCCAGTTCGGCCGGGTCACGGGCAGCGAGTTCCGCTGGTCCCTCGCCGCCGCCGTCGCGCTGGCGTTGCACTTCGCGTGCTTCATCACCTCGCTGCAGCTGACCTCGGTGGCGGCCGCGACCGCCCTGGTCTGCCTGCAATCGGGCTGGATCGCCGTCTTCCAGCTCTTCCGCGGCGTCCGGCACCGCTGGCAGGTCCTTGCCGGCCTCGGCCTCGCCTTCGGCGGCGTGGTGGCCATCACCGGCTTCGACATGGGCAGCTCCCCGGAGGCCCTGGCGGGGGACCTGCTCGCCGTCGCCGGCGGTGTGCTGGCCGGTATCTATACGCTGGCCGGCGGCAGGGCCCGCCAGACCATGGGGACCGGGGTGTACACGACGCTCTGCTACGGCATGTGTGCGGCCGTGGTCGCCGTGCTGGCCGTCGTCGCCGGACAGCCGCTGGCAGGCTTTGACGCCACCGGCTGGCTGGGCATCCTGGCCATCACCGTGTGCGCCCAGCTGGTGGGCCACACCGCGTTCAACCACCTGCTCGCGACCATGAGCCCGCTGCTGGTCTCGATGATCATCCTGCTGGAGATCCCTGGTGCGGCTTTGCTGGCGGCGGCGTTCCTGGGTGAGACCCTGCCGGCCGGAACCTACGCCGGGCTGGCGATGATCCTCGTCGGGCTCGCCGTCGTCGTGACGGGCCAGCGCCGCTCCCGGGCGGTGCGGCGCGGTGCCGCCCGCCTCGCGGAGCTGGGAACCGACTGACGACGGCGGCGGCCGGGGCCGGAGGGCCTACTGGCCGCCGCGCCGGGCAGGCTGCGCGGTGTTGACGGTGTGGATCGCGCGCAGCAGCTTGGCCGGGAAGTAGACCGAGAAGAACACCACCATGGGCGCCTTCAAGGCCATCTTCTTGACGTTGTGCGCCTTGTAGGTGCGGTCGAACCGCGTGACGTAGTAGCGGTAGTCGCGGGGCGAATCCTCGAGCCGCCGCGCCGACATACCGGAAACCATCTGCGGCCAGTACTGGATCCGGAGCTCGTGGTCGGCGAGGTGCAGGGAGAGGTCGATGTCCTCATGCATCTCGTCCTTCTCATCCCGGCAGGTTTCCAGCCGGATCGTCTCCCAGGCCGAGCGGCGCAGCGCCATGTTGGAGCCGAAGAGGAAGTGGTACTGGTGTTTGGCCAGTTTGAGCATGAGCTGGCGCATCTTGTCGTCGGCCTTGAGCCCGAAGCGGCGCATCGGCATGTCGTAGTACACCACGGGTCCGGTGGCGGCGTGCACTGCCGGGTCCGCGAACGCCTTCTGGACCTGCTCCACCCAGTCCGGTTCCAGCACGGAGTCGGCGTCGATCCGGCCCAGGACGTCGCCGGTGGCGTGGTCGAGGCCGAAGTTCCGTGTCGGGATCAGGCCCTGGTCCTTGTCCTGGCTGAGCAGGATGATCGGGCTCTCCGGGTACTCCAGCTGCATCTGCCGGACGATTTTCACGGTGCGGTCCCTGGACATGTTGTCCACCACGATGATCTCGTGGGCCGGCACGGACTGGTAGACGGCGGCGATCAGGCACTGCCGGATGACGCTTTCCTCGTTGTACGCCGGAATCACGATGGAGACGGCCGGAGGCAGCGCAGCATCGCGTAGGGAATCCTCGGAGGATTTTTCGGGTGACATCCCCCCAAATTTAGCACCCGCAACGCTTTTGGCCGCCCCTTGACTGCTCCTGGGGCGGGAAAAGGCAAAGCACAAGGAGGGACCCCGCCGGCGGCGGAATCCCTCCTGGTGTTGCTGGGCTGCGGCGGCCGGTTCATGCACCGGCCGGCAGGCGGCTACTTCGCCTTGTTTTCGCCGTTCAGGCTCGAGGCAATGTTCCGTACCGCGGTCTTGGCGTCGGTGGCGACCTTCGGGGAGGAATCCCCCGACTTGGCAGCCGCTTCGTCGGCGGCGTCAGCCGAGGCCTCGGCAGCCTTGTCAGCGGCCGCGACGGTTGCGGCAGCGGCGTCGTCGGCCGTGTCCTTGACAGCTTCCTTCACGTCGGTGACCGTGGTGGCCGGTACCGGAGCCGGAGTGGCCGGGGAGACGGGCGCGGGGGTCTTCCACGGATCCTCGATCGGCTTGGAGGCCTTCCAGGCCGCGACGCCGGCGGCCACCGCGGCGGCGATGACGCCGAAGATCAGGAAACCGCGGTGCTTGGGTTTCTCCGGCTTGGCGAGCTCGCCGGTGACGGCGCGGCTGGCCTCGGCCGCCGCGGCCTTGATCTGCGCCCCGGCGGACTGCGCCTGCTCCTGGATGTTGTGGACAACACCGGAGTCAACCAGGCGCTGTGCCACGGCATCCACGTGCGCCGGGGCGCCTTCGAGAGTGCGGTGCACGGCGTCGGAGGCGTGGCCGATCCGGTCCGAAAGCATGGGCAGGTACTCGACGACGACGCGGTCGCGGGCGTTGGCGATCACCGGCGTCGCCTTGTCCAGCGCGTCATGCAGCCGCGGGGTGGCACCCTCGACGGCGTCGTGGATCTTCGGCGCGAGCTGGGCCAGGCCGTCCTGGATCCGGGGGGTCACCGTGGCAACGCCGTCGGCCAGATTGTGGGCCGCCGACTTCAGGCCCTCCTGGATTTTGGGAGAAGCGGTGTCCAGGCCCTGCTGCAGGCGCGGGACGGCCCAGTCGACTGCTGCTTCAACCCGCGGGGCGGCCCAGTCCTTGGCGTTTTCTACCGCGGTGCTGACTGACTGCTCCAGCTCACGGGCAATACGATCCGTTTTCTTCACAACTACCTCCCGATTAATGTGACGGTTCTGCTGTTAGCCTACGGGTCCGGGACCGCACCGGCCATTCTTGGGGCCGATTTGGGCCCGATTTCACCCAGCGCGGAACTGGCTGCGCGGCCCTTTACCGCCGGCGCTGCCGTGGAAGAATGGGGCCATGACTGCCACAGCAACCGCAAAAGCAACCATCCACACGAGCCTCGGCGACATCGTCGTCAACCTCTTCGGCAACCACGCGCCCAAGACCGTCAAGAACTTCGTCGGCCTGGCCACGGGCGAGCAGGCCTGGACGCACCCGGAAAGCGGCGAGGACAAGACCGGCACGCCGCTGTACAACGGCACGATCTTCCACCGCATCATCAAGGACTTCATGATCCAGGCCGGCGACCCGCTGGGCCGCGGCATCGGTGGACCGGGCTACAAGTTCGACGACGAAATCCACCCGGAACTGACCTTCAACGAGCCCTACAAGCTGGCCATGGCCAACGCCGGCATCCAGATGGGCCGCGGTACCAACGGGTCCCAGTTCTTCATCACCACCATCCCCACCGGCTGGCTGCAGGGCAAGCACAGCATCTTCGGCGAGGTGGCGGACGAAGACTCCAAGAAGGTCGTCGACGCGATTGAGGGTGTCCGCACCGGCATGGGCGACCGCCCGGTCGAGGATGTCGTCATCAACAGCATTGACGTAGAACAGCTCTAGCCCAGGCCATGAGCTACGGAATTCCGGCGGCAGAGCCGTCCGCGCAGATCCCGGTGTGCCCCCGGCACCCGGACCGTCCCGCCTACGTGCGGTGCCAGCGGTGCGGACGCCCTGCGTGCCCCGATTGCCAGCGGGCGGCCGCCGTCGGATTCCAGTGCGTTGACTGCGTCAACGAAACCAAACGTACGACGCCGACGCCGCGCTCGGTGTACGGCGGCGCCCTTGCCGCGGGGAAACCGCTGGTCACCTTCGGGATCATCGCCGCGTGTGCCCTGCTCTACGTGCTGCAGTGGATAGTTCCCCGGGACGGGATCTACCAGAACCTGGCTTTCGCCACTGTCTATGCCAGCCCCGAGTACGGCGTCTTCGAACCCTGGCGCATGCTGACGTCTGCGTTCCTGCATTCCCAGGGGTTTGTCCTCCACATTGTGCTGAACATGTACATGCTGTGGATGTTTGGCCAGGCGCTGGAACCCCTTCTCGGGCGCATCCGCTTTCTGGCCGTGTACCTGCTGTCCGCCGTTGGCGGTTCGGTCGGCTATCTCCTGCTGACGCCCGGCTACATCCCGGGCCAGCCCCTCAGCGGCGTCGTGGGTGCCTCCGGTGCCATCTTCGGCCTGTTCGGCGCCATGCTGGTGGTCCAGCGCCACCGTGGCGGCGACACCAGGCAACTCTGGGTGTTGATCGCCATCAACGGCGTCATCGGCTTCGTGGTCCCGCAGATCGCCTGGCAGGCCCACCTGGGTGGCCTCATCACCGGGGCGCTGTGTGCCGCGGTGCTCGCCTATGCACCGCGCGGCCCCCGCCGGGGACTCATCCAGGCAGCCGGGCTCGCCCTCGTGGTCTGCCTGCTCATTGCGGCCACCGCCCTGCGCGTCGCCGCCACCGCCCTGCCGGCCTAGCTTCCGCGCCGCCCGGGCCTCTTCCTTCTCCGCTACGGTTTCGGACGGGCGCGGCCCGGGTCCGGGGTGCCCCGGTCTGAAACCGCCGCACTTTTCCGGATCCGCCGCGGCCATCTTCCGCGTGGCTCCCTGGGGAACCCTTTTCCACAGGGGTTATCCACACTGTTGGTAACTTACATGCCTGTAGTTCATGCCGGCATCCCGGATCTGAAGGCCACAGCAGGCAACTTCCGGCACCGCGCCCCAGGATTCTCCACACTTGTGGATAACTCGAGGTGGACGACCTGTGGCTAAGTGGACAACTTTCCGGCCGGATCAGGTCAGTCCCCTCTGACCCTTCGGGACTGCCTGCACCAGGAGCCCGCCTGGGTCCGCGGGCGCGTGGGACGCTACCCCCGCCCGCCGCCGGAGCCCGGGGCGGAGAGACCCCGCTGCAGGCCGTCCAGCGCGGCCTGCCGTACCGCGCCGGGGACCGCGACCACGCGCTCCTGACGGTACTTATCTGATTTCATTACCGTTATTCACAGCGTTGTTCACAGTGTTAATAACTTGATCCTCTGAGCATCGGCCGCAGAAACACACCGTTCCCGCTCTTTCCGGGGCGGCGGAGCCGTGAACCGGCAGGGTTTATCCCCAGCTGTGGATAACTTGTGGGTAGCGGAGTGTTATTAAGTGGATAACCCCCGGCCGGCCTCCGGGGCCGACCGCCGGGCGGGGGCGGCCGCCGGTCAGGACGCTCCCGGTCGGTCCGTGGCCAGCCGCCGTTCGCCGGCACAGGGTTATCCACAGATAATCCACATTTGTTAATAACTTACAGGGCCGTAATTCACTCGGATTCCGGCGCGGCCGTCCCGGATCGGGTGCCGTCTGGGGCCAGCCGCAGGCAGTTTGCCGGCCCGGACGGGCTTGCCTGCCGCAAACACCGTCAACAGGCTGTGGATAATTTGGCGCCGCTTGTGCACAGCTGTGGACCCGCGTGCGCCAGCCGGGGCGGGCTCTAGCGGAGCCAGACGCCCGAGGTGCCCCGCCGGTGGCTGGCCAGCAGATGGGTGTCGACCATCCCGATGGCCTCCATCAGCGCATACATCGTGGTGGGCCCTACGAACACGAAGCCGCGCTTGCGCAGCGCCTTGGACAGCGCGACGGACTCCGGTGAGCGGGTGGGGATCTGGTCCAGGGTGGTGGGTTCCGGGGTGGTGTCGGGCCGGAAGCCCCAGACGAACTCCACGAGCCCGCCGTCGCTCCGGAGCTCGAGGGTGGCCCGGGCGTTGGTGATCGCCGCCCGGATCTTGAGCCGGTTGCGCACAATGGCGGCGTCGCTCAGCAGGCGCTCGACGTCGTCCTCGGTGAAGGCGGCCACTGTCTCGGGGTGGAAGTCCGCGAACGCGGCGCGGAAGGCGGGCCGCTTGCGGAGGATCGTGGCCCAGGACAGGCCCGCCTGGAAGGCCTCAAGACTGATCCGTTCGTACAGTCCCTGTTCGTCCCGGACCGGGAGGCCCCACTCGTTGTCGTAGTAGTCGCGAAGCAGCGGGTCGCCGGCCGCCCAGGCCGGCCGCGCCAAGCCGTCGTCGCCGATGATGCAGCCGCTGGCGTCGGGGGTCATCTGGGATCCTTTGCTGGAGAGAGTTGCCTTCGGACATTATCGCCCCGCGGCGTCGGGCCGATGCGGACTTAACGCAGCAGGCCGGCACACGGGGTGTGCCGGCCTGCTGCGAACGGGATGGGGCGGATCAGGAGCGCCAGCGCGTGGTCATCAGGAAGCCCACGATGGCGATGCCGAAGCCGGCGACGATGTTCCACGAGGACCAGTCCCTGACCGGGAGGGCACCCTCACTGATGTAGAAGGTGATGATCCACAGCAGTCCGATGATCATCAGGCCGAACATCACCGGCTTGAACCACACGGGATTGGGTTTGTAGGCCTGCGTCGCAGAAGTCTGCTGCTCCACGCGGGCAGTCCTCTTTCGCGGCTTCGACTCTGGCACGGGTCCTCCTTGGCGGGCTGGATGAAACGCGGGTGGCTCGGCTTGGTATCCTGCAAGTAGGAAAAGCCGGCGGTCCTCGCGCTCCTGGTCAGGTTTGAAATCCTAATCGCAGCCAATTCTAGCTGTAGTTCGGACCAGTTCCTGTTCCTTCGATGGCGCAGTTCAGCCCGTTCCCTGACCCGACGATTGGCACAGCAAGGCACCCATGAGCACAACGAAGATCCTGGTCATAGACAACTACGACAGCTTTGTCTACACCCTGGTCGGCTACCTTCAGGAGCTCGGTGCGGAGACCACGGTAGTCCGCAACGATGACGTGACGCTGGCCGAGGCGATCGAGATGGCCGAAGCGCGCGACGGCGTGCTGGTCTCGCCCGGCCCCGGCGCACCGGCCGAGGCGGGGGTCTGCATCGAGCTGATCAAGTGGTGCGGCAGCCACAACAAGCCGATGCTGGGTGTCTGCCTCGGGCACCAGGCGCTGGCGGAGGCCTACGGCGGCCGGGTCACCCACGCCCCCGAACTGATGCACGGCAAGACCTCGCTCGTGGAGCACCACGGGACAAGTGTCTTCGCCGGTCTCCAGTCGCCGTTCACCGCGACGCGCTACCACTCGCTCGCCGCCGTCCGCGAAAGCATCCCCGGGGACCTGGAGATCACCGCGGAGACGGGTACCGGCGTCGTGATGGGACTGCAGCACCGCACGGCACCGCTGTGCGGGGTGCAGTTCCACCCTGAATCGGTGCTGACCGAGGGGGGCTACCTCATGCTCGGAAACTGGCTGGAGTCCCTGGGAATGGCAGGTGCCGCGGCGCGGGCCGCGGCGCTGAGCCCGCTCATCCAGCACTGATCCGGCCACGTCCGGCGCGCCGCCCAGACGGAACGCGCCGAAATGGACTGCGCCTAGGGTGAGGCGGGATCGCCCAACAGATCGTCGACGCTGCCTTTGGCGTTGGACTTGGTCTTGGTCGCCGACGGCGAGGGGGACGGCGCAGGCGGGGGCGGCGGAGCCTTCGCCACGGTGACCGTGATGGTCTTGCCCTGTTCCACCGGGGCATCCGCGGGATCGCTCTGCGCCGTCACCTTGCCGGGCTCGACCTGGGAGTTTTCGACTTCCTTGATGCCGGGAACCAACCCGAGTTTCTTCAGGGCCGCCTCTGCCTCCGCCCGCCGCAGGCCGACCAGCTGCGGCACGGCCACCTTGCCGGTGGAGACAATGATTTCCACGGTGCTCCCCACGGCCACATTCTGTCCCGGCGCGGGGTTGGTGGTGATCACGATGCCGGCAGGCACCTTCGGGCTGTTGCTCAGCGTCGTCTTTGGCGCACCGGTCAGGCCTGTCCGGCGCAGCACGTCCCTGGCGTCGGCCTCGGTCCGGCCGGGCAGGTCCTTGGGGATGGTGATGACGCTGGGGCCTTCGGAGATGTTCAGCGTGATCTCTGAATCGCGTTCCAGTGAGCTTCCGGCCGAGGGCACGGTGCCGACGGCGGTCCCCTTGGGGACGGTTTCATGCTGGATGCGGCTCATCTGCGGCTTGAGCCCCGCGTTGTAGAGCCTTTGCAGGGCCTCGGATTCAGTCAGGGACGCCACCACGGGGACGTCCACCTTGGCCACCGGCGGCGGTTGCTGGTTGACCATGTTGTAGAGCCAGAGGCCGCCCCCCGCCAGCACCAGCAGGGTGAAGATCACGAGCGTGGCAATCCACATCCGGCGGCGGGTTTTCTGCCGGCCGGTGGGTTCGCGCTCGGCCGGAAGGCTCAGCGGCAGGCTGCCGGTGTCCGGCTGTTTGTAGTTGCCGGACACGGCCGTGAGCGGCCCGTCGTCGCCCGGGCCGTCCTCAGGCGGGACGCCGGCCGCGGTGTCGTCGAGGAAAGCGGCTCCGGCCAGGGAGAAAGCGGCCGTGGGCGGGATCCGTTCCGGGGACGCGACGGTGTTGTTCGGGTCCGTGGGGGTTTCGCTGCGCGGCAGCGCTGCCACGGGGACGCCGCTGCGCGCCGCCCGGAGGGCGCGCCGGAAGGCCGCCGCATCCTGGAAACGGTCGGCGCGGTTTTTCTGCAGGGCCTTGGCCAGCACACTGTCCAGTGCCTCGGAAACGTCGGGGTTGAGGCTGCTGGCAGGCTCGGCGATCTCGCGCACGTGCTGGTAGGCCACCGAAACCGGGCTGTCACCGATGAACGGCGGGCGCCCGGTCAGCATCTCGTAGAGCAGGCAGCCCGCCGAATACAGGTCACTGCGCGCATCGACCGTTTCGCCGCGGGCCTGCTCGGGGGACAGATACTGGGCCGTCCCCACCACGGCCTGCGTCTGGGTCATGGTCGCAGAGGAATCCGCCATGGCACGGGCAATCCCGAAGTCCATCACCTTGACGCTGTTTGAATCCGGGCAGAACATCACGTTGGCAGGTTTGATGTCGCGGTGCACGATGCCGGCCTTGTGGCTGTAATCGAGGGCCGACAGCACGCCGAGGGTGAAATCCACGGCCTGGTCGATGCTGACCTCGCCGGCCCTGATCAGGTCCCGGATCGTCTTGCCCGCGACGTACTCCATCACGATGTACGGCACGCGCACGCTGTCATCGTGGCCACCGGGGACGGCATGGTCCCCGGTATCGAAGACGGCCACGATCGACGGATGGTTCAGCGCGGCGACGGCCTGGGCTTCGCGCTTGAACCTGGCCTGGAACTGCGGGTCCCGGGCCAGGTCCGGGCGGAGCAGCTTGATGGCCACCGTCCGTCCCAGCCTGGTGTCGATCCCGCGGAACACATCGGCCATGCCGCCGCGGCCGATCAGCTCACCCAGCTCATAGCGCCCGCTGAGGACGCGCTGGGTGGTCACCGGGCTGTTGTCCTCCCGGTGCGATGGAGTGCGGGGTGAAGTCGACACGGTGGCCTACTTGCTGGGGCTGTTGCTCGGTGAAGGCGGAGCCGGTGCCTCGGCAAGGTGGTAGACGACCTCGGACCCGGCCGGTACCTTGGCGCCGGAGTCGGGCTCGGAGCTCACGAAGGTGCCCTCCGCCTGGTTTCCCTTGCCCGGGACCGGGTCACCCTTCTGCCAGCGCAGCCCGGCGGCCTCGATCGCCTGCCGGACGTCGGCCTCGGATGCGCCTTGCTCCAGCGTGGGAACCGTGACCATCTCAGGTCCCTTGGAGTAGCTGACCGTGATGGTTTCACCGGGCTGGACCGGCCCGGAGGGGTCGATATCGAGAACCGTCCCGGGCGCGGCGGGATCGTTGGTCGGCGCACCCTTGACCTGCAGGCCCATGCCGTTCAGTTCCGCGCGAACTTCCTCGTACGGGCGGCCCTTATAAGCGTCCGGGAACAGGTTGATCGCCGGCGGCGTCGACTCGGTGGGTGTGGCCGAGCTGCTGGTGGGGCTTGGACTGGGGCTCTTGGACGTCGGAGGCGCCGTGGTGGTGCTGGCTTTGGCGCTGGAGCTGGTGGCCGCCGGGGTGGACGGGAACAGGATCCCGGCCTGCGAAAGGACAATGCCCACCAGGGCGAAAAGCACCAACAGGATCAGGGCGACCAGCGGCCAGGTCCACGGGCTGCGTCCCCGGCGGCGCGGTTCGTCCTCCGGCTCGTAGCCGTCGTAGTCTTCTTCCTCCTGGACCCAGCTGCGCTCGGCGGCCAGCGCATCCGCCCGGGACAGGGCGTTGCGGGCGCCGTAGCCGCTGGCCGCGGCGGCCCCCGCGGCCAGCCCGGCCGCGGCGCCGGCGCCCGCGGCACCCACCACCGGCAGAGCCGACGTCGACTTGTCCTCTGCCGCGCTGGCGCCGATGACGCCGGTGGCGGCGGTGGGCATATCCACCGGCGCGGTGATCGGACCGGTCGCCGCTTCGAAGAGCAGCATGCCCGGCACGGCCGCGTGGGCGGCCGCGATGTCGCCGTTGCGGATGGCGTCGGCCGCTTCGGCCAGTTTGATCGCGTCAGCCGGGCGGTTCTTGGGGTCCTTGGCCAGCATTGACATCAGCAGGGCGCGCACCGGCTTGGGCAGGGTATCCGGCAGCGGCGGCGGGGCGTCGTTGACCTGGGCCAGCGCGATCGCGATCTGCGATTCGCCGGAGAAGGGGCGGTGGCCGCTGAGGCATTCGTAACCGATGACGCCGAGGGAGTAGATGTCGGAGGCGCCGGTTGCCGTCTGTCCGGTGGCCTGCTCCGGGGCCAGGTACTGGGCGGTGCCCATCACCTGGCCCGTCTGGGTCAGCGGGACCTGGTCCGCCAGCCGGGCGATGCCGAAGTCGGTGACCTTGACCCGGCCCTCCGGGGTGATGAGCAGGTTGCCCGGCTTGATGTCGCGGTGCACCAGGCCCTGGGCGTGGGCGACCGACAGGGCCCGTGCGGTCTGGGAAATCATCGACAGGGTGCGGTCCGGTGAGAGCACCTGTTCATGCTCAATAATGCTGCTCAGCGGCTGGCCCGGCACGAGCTCCATGACGAGGTAGGCGGATCCTTCCTCCTCGCCGTAGTCGAAGACATTGGCGATGCCCACGTGGTTCAGCAGGGCGGTGTGGCGCGCTTCGGCCCGGAAACGCTGCAGGAAACCGGGGTCGCCGGTGTATTCCTCCTTGAGGACCTTGATGGCGACGATCCGGCCAAGGATCAGGTCCTTGGCCTTCCAGACTTCGCCCATGCCGCCGATCGCAATGCGTGTGGTCAGCTGGAACCTGCCGCCGAGGGTGATTCCCGATGTAGGCCTCACTTATTCAACACCGCCTCAAAAATCTTCTTCGCATTCGGACTGGTTAGCTGTGCGCCGGTGGTGATGTCCACGCCTTGCATGACGATCGTGACAGCCACTTGCGGGTCGTCGGCCGGGGCGAACCCGGTAAACCACGAATTGTTCAGGCCGGTGCCGAGCTCGGCCGTGCCGGTCTTGCCGGCAACCTCGACGCCGGGCACCGCGGCGCCGCGGCCGATGCCTTCGCTGACCACGCTGGTCATCCACTCGGTGATCTGGCGGGCGATTTCCGGGCTGGTGGAGGTCCGGAGCGGCTCGGGCTTCGGTTCGTTGAGGATCCGCAGGTCGGGGGACCGCAGGGCCTTGACCAGGCTGGGCTTCATCTGGACGCCGCCGTTGGCTATGGCGGCGGTCATCAGGTTGATCTGCAGCGGCGTGGCCCGGACATCGCGCTGGCCGATGGCCGACTGGGCGAGGCTGGCATCGTCCAGCGGCTCGCTCGGGAAGGTGCTCTTGGCGGACTCGAGCTCAAGCTGGTCGCCGAAGTCCTGGCCGAAGCCGAACTTGGCGGCCTGGTCCCCGATCGCCTTCTGCCCCAGGTCGAGGGCGATCCGGGCGAACGGGGTGTTGCAGGACTGCTGCAGGGCGAAGGCGAACGTGGCGGTGTTCCGGGTGTAGCAGTTGCCGCCGGCGTAGTTCGGCAGCTTGTACTGGATGCCCGGGAACGGCATCTCGGCCGGGTTGGGCAGCACGCTGTCCTTGTTGTACTTGCCCGAGCTGAGGGCCGCGGCCGTATCGACGATCTTGAAAACGGAGCCGGGGGCCAGCAGAGCGCCGGTGGGTCCGCTGACGGACTGGTTCAGGTTGATGCCGGGGATCTTGTTCAGCGCGGTGATGTTGGCCGCTTCGGCGTCGGCGTCCTGGGTGGCGACCAGGTTGGGATCGTAGGAGGGCTTGGACACCATCGCCAGGATCGCGCCCGTCTTCGGGTTGGTCACCACGATCGACCCCCGCTGGCCCTCGGGGATGAGGTCGTAGGCGAGCTTCTGGATTTTCGGGTCCAGCGTGAGCTCAACGGAGGCGCCCTTGGGCTGGTTGCCGAGGAACAACTGCCCGACGCGGTCCAGGAACAACTGGTCGGAGCTGCCGGCGAGCTGTTCGTTCATCGCCAGTTCCATGCCGGTCAGGCCATAGTTCTTGGAGAAATAGCCCGTGATTCCCGCATACAGCTCCGGCTGCGTGTAGCTGCGCTGGTACTGGCAGCTCTCGCTGCCCGCCACGGACTGCGCCACGGGGGTGCCGCCGACGATGATCGCGCCGCGGTCGTTGCAGTAGTTCTGCAGCAGGGTGCGCTTGTTCCAGGCGTTGGCCTTGAGCTCGTCCGCGCCCACCACCTGGACGTAGCTGAGCGCGCCGAAGATCAGCGCGAACATGGCGATCGCGGCGATCCAGGAGTTGCGAATGGCCTGGTTCACAGGTGTTTCACCGCCTCGGTGGGAGCGTCTGGACTGGTCGGGGTGCCGCGGGCCGGAGCCGTGGCAGGCCTCGGCGGCATGGGCGGCGTGTCCTTCTTCGCGTCAGGGTCCTGGCCCGGCGGCAGCGGGGTGGTGTCCACCGGCCCGCGGGCCGCATGCGAGATCATCAGCAGCAACCCGACAATGATCCAGTTCGCCAGCAGCGACGAGCCACCGGCGGCCAGGAAGGGAGTGGTCAGCCCGGTGAGCGGGATCAGGCGCGTGACGCCGCCGATCACCACGAAGCACTGCAGCGCGATGGCGAAGGACAACCCGGTGGCCAGCAGCTTGCCGAAGGCGTCCCGGGTGCCGAGCGCGGCCCGGAAACCGCGGGTGAACAGCAGCAGGTACATCAGTACGATCGCAAAGACGCCGATCAGTCCCAGTTCCTCGCCGAAGGAGGCGACGATCATGTCGCTGTTGGCGAAGGGGACGAGGTTGGGGCGGCCCTGTCCCAGTCCGGTGCCGACGAGGCCGCCGTTGGCCATGCCAAAGAGACCTTCGACGATCTGCCGGCTGCCGCCGAACTCGCGGTCGTAGACCTCGGGCGTGAAGGCGTTGAGCCAGCCGTCGATCCGGAGCGCCACGTGCGAGAAGACCCTCGAGGCGACGAAACCGCCGCCCACCATCAGCACGACGCCGATGATCACCCAGCTGATCCGGCTGGTGGCGACGTAGATCATCACCAGGAACAGGCCGAAGAAGAGGATCGATGTTCCGAGGTCGCGCTGGAAGATCAGCACGCCGATGCTCACCAGCCAGGCTGTGATCATCGGGCCCATGTCCTTGAACCGGGGGAACTGCAGGGGGCCGATTTTTCGGCCGGCGAGCAGGATAAGGTCCCGGTTCGAGGACAGGTACCCGGCGAAGAAGATGGCGAGGGTGATCTTCGCGATTTCGCCGGGCTGGAAGGTCATGGACCCCAGCTTGATCCAGACGCTGGCGCCCAGGATCTCGCCGGCGGAGATGCCCGGAACCAGCGGAAGAATCAGCAGCACGGCACTGACCGCGAGCGAAATGTAGGTGAAGCGGCGCAGGAGGCGGTGGTCTTTGAGGAAGAAGATGACCGCGATGGCCACGGCCATGGCCACAAGGGTCCAGCGCAGCTGGTTGTTGCCGGTGTCTTCACCGACCCGGTCCAGGCGCTGGATCATGGCCAGGCCGAGCCCGTTGAGGGCCACCACCAGCGGAAGTATTACCGGATCGGCATATTTAGCGCGCAGCCGGAGCACCACATGGAACGCCAGTGCCGCGGCGGCGAGCAGCCCGGACTGGAACCAGAAGTCGGTGTCGAACGCCCTCTTCCGGTCGATGCCCACGAGGGCGTTCGCGCCGATGCCCACCGCGAGGGCGAGGACCAGCAGGACCAGCTCGGCGTTCCGGCGCGGCCGGGGGGTGGGGTCGATGGGCGTCATTTGCCCCCCTCGCAGTTGGTCGGGGCGGGCGACGGCGTGGCGGACCCGGAGGGCGCGGCAGCGGCGGCCGTTCCGGGGCGTGCGGAAGCGGTGGGCGATCCGGAGCGCGCGGCGGCGGTGGGCGTCGGCGCCTGGCCGCTGGCGCTCGGCGCGGGCGAGGGGGTCAGGCACTCGTCCGCCGGCGCCGTCGTGCCGGTGCGCTCAAGGTTCTTGACGATCCGCTGCGCGTCGTACAGGTCCCGCGCGGGTACCGTCTGGCGCACTCGCTGCTGCGAGAATTCTGGCAGGTCGGACATTCGGATTTCGGTCACCGTCTCGAGGGTGGAAAGTGGGATGGGACCCAGGCGCTGGGAGACCCCGTTGAAAATGGCGACCCGCTGGTCATGCTCACCGATGTAGTAGCGGGTCTGGGTCCAGGCGTAGCCAAGCCAGAGGCCGATCCCCAGCACGGCGACGATGGCCGCGGCGATGGAGACGGTCAGCCAGCGCCGGCGTTTGACCGGAGCTTTGTACTCCTCGGCCTCTTCTTTCGCCTGCTCGGCCTTGTGCGTCAACACGGTGGCGGCCCGGCGGGCCACCGTCCGGCCGGCGATGGAAGGAATCGAACCTGATGCGGCGGCGGTGGCTGCCGCGCCCACGAGTTCGTGGGGGCGGGTGGAGAGTTCCTCGCGCAGGACTTCGGCGGAGAGATGCTCGCCGAGGTTCGGATCGGTGGAGGGCTCGGGTTCTTTTGCCCGGTCGGGGGCGTTCTCCGGGCCCTTCCCGGATGCCTTGTCCGGCGTGTCCGCGGCGTCGCCCCCGGTGGCCTTGCCGGCAAAGGTGCTTCCCGGCTGCGGCGCGGCAGCGGCGCGGGGGGCCAGGGCCGTTGCGGCGACGGCCGCCGGTGCCGGGACCACCTCGACGGCGGCGGTGTTGACGTCGTCGGGCGTCTGTTCCGCGATGTCCACCATCACGACCGTCACGTTGTCCGGCGAGCCGGCCTCGAGGGTCAGGTCAACGAGCTTCTCGGCGCACTCCCGCAGGTTCGCGGTCTCGCGGACGGTGCGTTCAACCACGTGGCCGGCCACATAGTTCAGCCCGTCGGAGCAGAGCAGCCAGCGTTCCCCGGGTTCGACGTCGAGAACGTCGAGGTCGAGCTCGGGGCTGGCGTCGACGTCGCCGAGGACACGCATCAGGACGTTCTTGTGCGGATGGGTCTCGGCTTCTTCGGGGCGCAGCCGGCCCTCGTCGATGAGCCGCTGGACGAAAGTGTGGTCCACGCTGACCTGTTCAAACGTGCCGTTGCGCAGCCGGTAGGCGCGCGAATCGCCGATGTGGGCGAAGTGGAGCTTGCCCCCGGCGAGGAGCAGGGCAGTGACGGTGGTGCCCATCCCGGCCAGTTTCGGGTTCGTGTGGACCAGCTCGGAGAGCAGCGAATTGGCGGTCTGGATCTCGTCGGCCAGGACGGTGTCCGCCTCGCCGGCGTCGGCGTCGTAGTCGTCGCGGTCGAGGTGGAGCATGTCCAGCACGGTGGCCGCCGATGCCACGTCGCCGCCGGCGTGCCCGCCCATGCCGTCCGCGACGACGGCGAGGTGGCGGCCCACGTAGGCCGAGTCGTCGTTTTTCGAGCGCACGCGGCCGACGTCGGAACGCGCGGCATAGCGCATGATGAGCGGCCGCTTCGGGGCAGTTGCTGCCTTGTCTGCGGGAGTTTCGGGGGCAGCCATGGCTACGGCCTCAATTCAATGACCGTCTTGCCGATTCTCACGGGGACACCCAGCTCCACCGGAAGCGCCCGGGTCAGCTGCTGATCTGCCAGATACGTGCCGTTGGTGGAGCCGAGGTCCTCGATGAACCAGCGGCTGCCCTGCGGGAACAGTCGTGCGTGCCGGCCGGAGGCGTAGTCGTCCTCCAGGACCAGGGTGGCTTCCTGTGCGCGGCCGAGCAGGATAGGGCTCGCGGCCAGGGGAAGGGTGGTGCCTCTCAAGCGGGCCCTCGGTGACGACGAGCTGGCGGGCCTGCTGCTTTACCGGGGCCGGGGCTGGCTCGGCCAGTGCGGGATTCCGGCGCACCTGGCGTGCCGTGGGGGCTCCTGCGGCGGCTTTGCGGCCGATCATGAGGTCCCGGCGCATGGCCGAAACGATGCTGAAGATGAGCACCCAGAGGAGAATCAGGAAACCAAAGCGCAGGGCGGTGATGGTCAGTTCACTCACGGGCGGCCGCCTGGGTTGGCGGGCAGAAGGCGGAAAATGATTTTGGTCCGTCCCATCGTGATCGTGGCGCCGTCGGTGAGTTCCGAATTGCCCACGACTTTGTGGCCGTTCACATAGCTGCCGTTCGTTGAGCCCAGGTCGATTGCCTGCGCCGTGCCCTGGCCGGTGCGGATTTCCAGGTGGCGGCGCGACACCCCCGTGTCGTCGATCAGGATGTCCGCTTCGGAGGAGCGGCCCAGGACCACCGACGGTGCGTTCAGGGAATAGCGCTGGCCGTCAATATCCAGTACGGGCTGGAGGCGGCCGGGCTGGCGGGCCGGGGCTGCCGGCATGGCACCGTGGGTTCCGGGCTGCGCCGGGGCGCCGCCGGCCTTTTCGGTCCGGGACTTGATTTCGAAGTCCCCGGCGCGGCGTTCTTCGTCGCGGCGGAAACTGATGCGCACCGGGCCCTGGAGGGTGTACCCCTGGCTGCGGACGTGGTTGATGACGACGTCGCACAGCTCTTCCGCGAGGGGCGTGCCCCATTCCTGGGCGCGCTGGAAATCGTCGCCGCTGAGGAGGACATCGAAAACATTGGGAGCCAGGGTGCGTCCCGCGGCGATGGTGAGGGCCTTGTTGTCGACTTCGCGGCGGAGGTGGCTGGCGATCTCGACCGGCTCAACCTGGGCGCGGGAACCGGTGGAGAAGACTCCGCGGACGGCCTTTTCGATGCCGCGCTCGACTTTGTCCAGCAAGCCCATGGTCCTTCTCCTTTCCTGGCGGCTGCGGGGCAGCGTTTGTTCCGGAACTCGGTTTCCAACATTTGCGGGAGTCCGCCGTATTCGGGCACTCCTACATCAGATACTACTGGGCAAGGCTGGGAATGGCCTTAATGAGCCCCGCCGCTGCGGCCCGGAAATTTGCCCCGGACCCGCGCTGACGTGCGCAGATGTCCGGGCCGCGGACTGCCCCCGGAACCCCGATTGGTGTTTTCCCGCCATTGTCCGTTATGCTTGATCTCGCTGCTTTTACGAGGTTGATGGTCCGGAATCCGGGCCGCAGCCGGGTGGAAGAAGTTGCGCGCGAGTGGCGGAACGGCAGACGCGCTGGCTTCAGGTGCCAGTGTCCGAAAGGGCGTGGGGGTTCAAATCCCCCCTCGCGCACGCAAATGAAAGAACCCCGGTCTTCGGACCGGGGTTCTTTTTTCGTTAACCCTCGGGTTGACGTGGGTGGCCTCACTGGGCGGGATGCGCCCCTACCGCACCAGCAGGGTCACCTCCGGCAGGTTCCCTGCAGAAAATGCGCAGGGTCAGCGCAATTATCCGGCGCGCCGGACACTTCCAGGTTAAAGTTCTTGGCGGGGGCCCGGGCTGTTTGAGCGCGAGTGTTTCCCGCTCTCGCCCCTCCGCCGGTTCACCCCGGCCATGCCCCCGAGGACCCACATGACCGCATCGCGCCTGTCCCAGGCCGTCGCATCATTCAGCGCCGCCGCCGTCCTGCTCGGCACGCTGTCCGCCGTCCCCGCCGCCGCGGTCCAGCACCCGGCCATCGACGCACGCCCGGTCACACCGGCCTCGACAGCCACCCGGCCGGTTCCGGCAGCGGCCGCCGGCAGGTTCGTCATCAAGTTCAAGGCCGGGGCGCCGGGTGCCGCCACCGCGCGGGCGAAGGCCTACGGGCAGGCGGCCCGGAGCGCCGGCATTTCGGTCAAGGAACTGCGCGCCACGGCGACCGGCGGCACGGTCGTCCAGGCCACGGAGACCCTTACCCCCGGAGAGAGCGCCGGAGTCCTTGCGTCACTGCGGGCGCAGACCAACGTCGAGTCCGCCGAGGCGGACACCTTCGTCCGTCCGTCAGCCACCCCGAACGATCCGCTGTACCCGAAGCAGTGGGACCTTTTCGAGGCCACGGCGGGGATGCGCGTCCCCGCGGCCTGGGACATGACCACCGGGCTAGGCACCGTCGTCGCCGTCATCGACACCGGCATCACGCCCCACAGCGACCTCAGCCAGGTCCTGCCGGGCTACGACTTCATCTCCGACTCTGCCATCTCCAACGACGGAGACGCCCGCGATGGCGACGCCACCGATGCAGGGGACTACTGTGAGGGCGCGCCGTCGTCCTGGCACGGAACGCATGTCGCCGGAACCATCGCAGCGGCGGCCAACAACGGCCTGGGCATCGCCGGCGTCGCCTACTCGTCCAGCATCCTCCCGGTCCGGGCCCTTGGTGCCTGCGGGGGATACCTGAGCGACATCGCGGACGGCGTAGTGTGGGCCGCCGGCGGGGCCGTCTCCGGCGTGCCGGCCTCCAACTACCGCCCCAAGGTCATCAACCTTTCCCTCAGCGGGTCCGGGCAGTGCACCGCCTATTTCCAGTCCGCCCTGGATTTCGCCGCCGCGCAGGGGGTCGCAGTCGTCGCGGCCGCCGGCAACGAAGCCCTTCCCGCCTCCGACTCCACCCCGGCGAACTGCAACAACGTCATTACCGTCGGCGCCACCGGCCGGGAGGGCAGCCTGGCCCAGTACTCCAACTACGGTCCCGAGGTGGATGTCAGCGCCCCCGGCGGCGACGGCTCCACCGGCGGTGCCAACACCATCCTCTCGACCTGGAACGACGGCGCCACGGTCCCGGGCGCCGGGACTTACAGCTATATGCAGGGCACCTCGATGGCGGCACCCCATGTCGCGGGCGCGGCGGCCCTCATCATGACCGCCAACCCGGACCTGGCCCCGGCCCGGGTCGAGGAGATCCTCAAGAGTACGGCCCGTCCGCTGCCGGGCACGTGCGGGACCGGAGGCTGCGGTGCCGGCCTGGTCGACGCCGGTGCCGCGGTGCAGGCCGCAAATCCCGACTGGCAGCAACCGGCGCCCGCACCCACCGTGGCGGGTGCACCGTCGATCCGGGGCGAGGCGAAGGTCGGCTCGGTACTGGCTGCCGATCCGGGCAGCTGGGCACCGAACACAACGTTCAGCTTCCAGTGGCACCGAGGCGGAGCCGCCATCGACGCCGCAACTGCCGGCTCCTATACCGTGGACGCAGCTGATCTTGGCCAGAGCCTCACCGTGTCCGTCACCGGGACCAGGGACGGATCTGACTCTGCGACCGAAGTCTCCGCGCCGACCGCCGCCGTCGTAGCGGGTACGCAGGCCGATCCGCGCCTGACGATGACGGGTACCGCTAAGGTCGGTGGCACGCTCACGGCGGCCGCCGCCGAGCCGAGCTGGCGGCTCGACGTCACGAAAACCTGGCAATGGTTCCGCTCGGGGACCCCGATCAGCACCGCGAATCAGCCGTCCTACACGCTCACGTCCGCGGACCTGGGCAAGACGGTTCTGGTGCGGGTGACCGGCACCAGAACCGGCTACACCACCCTCGTCAAGGATTCCCCGTCGTTCCTGGTGGCCGCCGGAACGCTCACGTCCTCGACGCCCCTGATCGGCGGCACCAGGAAGGTGGGCTACGTGCTGAGCGCCGTACCGGGCACCTGGACTGCCGGCACGGCCCTGAAGTACCAGTGGTACCGGTCCGGCATTGCCGTCACCGGGGCCACGGGATCCAAGTACACGCTGGCCGCTGCCGACCTGGGACGGGCTATGCGGGTCCGCGTCACCGGCATGAAGGCAGGTTATTCGGCCCTCTCCCGGGACTCCGGCACCACCAGCGCCATCGTTGCGGGCACCCTCGCCGCGGGACGGCCCTGGATCAGCGGCTACGCGCGCTACGGCTACACCCTCACCGCCAACCCCGGCGCCTGGACTGCAGGGACGACGTTCCGGTACCAGTGGTATCGGTCCGGCGTGCCATCCCCGGCGCCACGGGACGTTACTACCGGATCGTCTGGGCTGACCGCTACGACACCCTGAGCCTGCGCGTCGTCGGGTCGAAGGCCGGATATACGACGGCGGTCAGGTACTCGGCGGCGACCGCCCGGATCTGGTAGCGGTACGGCCGCGCCGCCCGGACCCTGCCCTAGGTGCGCAGCGCCCCGAAGCCGGCGACCAGCGCCTCGAGCCCCAGGCTGAAGGCCGCGTCCGCCTGGTTGGCGTAGCCCTGCCCGCCGAGGCTCGCGACGGCGGCGGAGAAGTTCGGCGTCGAGTCCGCCAGGCTGCCGGAATCAAAGATGTCCGCCGGGGCCGTCACGTCGTAGGCGGAACCGAAGATAAAGGACTCCAGCGCCACGATCGCTGAAATGATGCGCTCCTGCGGAAAACCGGCCCGGCGGAACCCCGCACTGACGGCCTCGTACATGGCGAGGGTCTTGGGGGCATCGGCCACCGGAAGCACCGCAATGACCGGGATCAGCGGCGTGTGCCGGGAGAAGACGTCGCGGTAGCTCCAGGCCCAGTCCCGCACCGCCTGGTCCCACGGCGCGGTCTCGAAGGCGGACACGTCCACGAATGACGTGAGGTGGTCCTGGACCAGGACCAGCACCTCCCGTTTGGAGGACACGTGGTTGTACAGGGCCGACGGCGCCACGTTCAGGGTGCGGGCCAGGGCGGCCATCGTGAAACCGTCGTAGCCGCTCTTGCGGACCAATTGCAGGGCGGCGGCGGTGATGCCGTCCTGGTCGAGGACGGCCGAGGCGGGCCGTCCCACCCGGCGGCGCGGCTTGGCGTCGGGGCGGTGCGGCTCCGCGGTGGCGCTGGTGGCTGCCGGCATTCCGGGCCTTTCTACTGGGCTGTCCCCTGGATTGTTTCACTGGATTATTCCACCGGATGCGGTTTTGCGCCGGGGTCTTCCCACTTTCCAACGTTAGCGCTATAGTCGTCCTAAATGAATGGCATTCATTTAGTGGTCCGAATCACTTCCGCGGCCACAGAGAGGACATCATGCTGGAACTTGACCGCGACGTCGTCATCGTCGGAGCCGGGCCCGCGGGCCTGACCGCAGCCCGGGAACTGAAGAAGGCCGGCCTGAGTGTGGCCGTGCTGGAGGCCCGCGACCGCGTGGGCGGCCGCACGTGGACGGACACCGTGGACGGCGCCATGCTCGAGATCGGCGGCCAGTGGGTCTCACCGGACCAGACGGCGCTGCTCGGACTCCTCGACGAGCTGGGCCTGAAGACCTACGACCGCTACCGCGAGGGTCAGTCGGTCTACATCGGCGCCGACGGCAAGCGCACCCTGTACTCCGGCGATACCTTTCCGGTCAGTGCCACCACCGCCGCCGAGATGGACAAGCTCACGGCGCTGCTGGACTCCCTCGCCGCGGAAATCGGCGCCACCGAGCCCTGGGCGCATCCCAAGGCCCGTGAGCTCGACACCATCTCCTTCCACCACTGGCTGCGCGCGAATTCCACGGACGAGGAAGCCTGCAACAACATCGGCCTGTTCATCGCCGGCGGCATGCTGACCAAACCCGCACACGCCTTCTCCGCCCTGCAGGCGGTCCTGATGGCGGCGTCGGCCGGTTCCTTCACCCACCTCACCGATGAGGACTTCATCCTGGACAAGCGCGTCGTCGGCGGCATGCAGCAGGTCTCGCTGCTGCAGGCAGCGGAACTGGGCGACGACGTCGTCCTCTCCAGCCCGGTGCGCACCATCAACTGGGAGGAAGACGAGGCCGCCGCCGGACACCGGGTGAGCGTGGTTTCGGAGCGCGCCACGGTGAATGCCCGCTTTGTGGTCATGGCCGTCCCCCCGAACCTCTATTCCCGGGTCTCCTACAACCCGCCGCTGCCGCGCCGCCAGCACCAGATGCACCAGCACCAGTCGCTGGGCCTGGTGATCAAGGTGCACGCCGTCTACAGCACCCCGTTCTGGCGCGAAGACGGACTGTCCGGCACCTGCTTCGGCGCGGACGCCCTGGTCCAGGAGGTCTACGACAACACCAACCACGGTGATCCCCGCGGCACCCTGGTGGGCTTCGTCTCGGACGAAAAAGCGGACGCCATGTTCGAGCTCAGCGCCGAGGAGCGCCGCCGCGCCATCCTCGAGTCAATCGCCGGCTTCCTGGGCGAGAAGGCCCTCGAACCGGAGGTCTACTACGAGTCCGACTGGGGCTCCGAGGAATGGACCCGCGGCGCGTACGCCGCCAGCTACGACCTCGGCGGCCTGCACCGCTACGGCAAGGACCAGCACTGCGCCGGTCGGACCCATCTACTGGGCCTGCTCGGACCTCGCGGCCGAGGGCTACCAGCACGTGGACGGCGCAGTGCGGATGGGACGGACGACGGCGGCCCGGATCGTCGCCGCCGCCGACCGCACCCCGGCCGCCCGCTAGCCGCCCGGCACCCAAGTCCCTATCCACAAACCCCTATCCAAAAGAACCAGAGAGGTCGGCCAGATGCGTTACGTAGTGGGGTATTCAGCCAATGCCAGAGGCCGTGATGCCGTCAACCTGGCCGTCTCCCTGGCCCGCGGCCGCGGAGCGGCCCTGGACCTGGTGGTGGCCATTCCGGACGCCGGACCGTTCAACGCGGCCCACGCGCCCGCCGCGGGCTATGACAGCTACCTGCACCGGCAGGCGGGGGAATGGCTCGATGAAGCCCTTGCCCTGGTGCCCGCGGACGTCCCGGCGCAGGCACACATCCGCAGCGGTGAATCCGACGCACAGACCCTGATCGAGGCCTGTGACGAGTTCCAGGCGGACATGCTCATCATCGGCGCCACGAGCAACGGGCTGTTCAAGCGCTTCACCGTCGGCTCGGTCGCCAGCGCGCTGCTGCATGCCGCCACTGTCCCGGTGGCACTGGCGCCGCACGGCTACCACCGCCGCGAGGCACTGACCCGGGTCAGCTGCGGGCTCGGGGACCGGGCCGGCGCGGAGAAGCTGCTCGATTTCGCCGTCTCGATGGCAGCGAACCGGGAGGTGCCGTTGCGCATCGTCTCGCTGCTGACCCTGGACGACGGGGACTCGGCAGAGGCCGCCGACGCCGCCCGGGAGTACGCCAAAAAGCACCTCGCGGCAGCCCTTCCGTCCGGCTCCCCGGGCGCGGCACCGGCCCTGAAGGCCGACGTCGAGGTGGCGCAGGGCCGCAGCGTCGAAGAGGCGGTGGACCGGCTCGATTGGGAGGCCGGCGAGGTCCTCTTGATCGGATCCAGCCGCCTCGCCCGGAACCGCTCCATCTTCCTGGGCAGCACCGCAAACCGCATCCTGCGCGCCCTGCCGGTGCCCATGATCGTGGTCCCCAGCGACTACGAACTGAAGCGCCAGTCCCATTCAACGTCGAATGACACCTCCCGAGAGGCACGAGCATGAGCACCGAACCCGCGACGTCCAACGCCGCACGCACCCAGCAGCGCCACGGCCTGAGCGAGAAAGGACTGAAAGCCGGATCGGTGGGGCTGATCGGCGCCGTCGTCATCGGCGTCTCCTGCATCGCCCCGGCCTACACCCTGACCGCCGCCCTGGGCCCCACCGTTTCCGAAGTCGGGGTGCAGCTGCCGGCGATCTTCCTGGTCGGCTTCATCCCGATGCTGCTGGTGGCGCTCGGCTACCGGGAGCTGAACAACGCCATGCCCGACGCCGGCACCTCCTTCACCTGGGCTTCGCGGGCGTTCGGCCCGTGGATCGGCTGGATGGGCGGCTGGGGGCTGATCGCGGCGACCATCATCGTGCTGTCCAACCTGGCGGCCGTCGCGGTGGACTTCTTCTACCTCATGCTGGCGCAGCTGTTCGGCAACCCGGAGCTGGCGGACCTGACCCTTAACCTGCCGCTCAACATCGCCACGACGCTGGTCTTCATTGCCCTGGCGTGCTGGATCTCATACCGCGGCATGGAGACCACCAAGACCGTCCAGTACGTCCTGGTCGCCTTCCAGCTGTTCGTCCTGGGCTGGTTCGCCGTCGCCGCCTTCAGCCACGTGGCGAACGGAACAGCCTTTGACGCCACCGCGATCTCGCCGGACTGGTTCAACCCCTTCGCCGTTGAGTCATTCTCGGCCTTCACCGCCGGCGTCTCGCTGTCCATCTTCATCTACTGGGGCTGGGACGTCACACTGACCATGAACGAGGAGACCCGGAACCCGCAGAAAACGCCGGGCCGCGCGGCCACCGTCACCGTCCTGGTGATCGTGATCATCTACATGACCGTCGCGCTGTCCACCCTGGCCTTCGCCGGCATCGGCGAAGAAGGCCTCGGCGCCGGAAACCCGGAAAACCAGGGCAGCATTTTCGCCGTCCTCGCCGGCCCCGTGATGGGCCCGTTCGCGATCCTGATGTCACTGGCCATCCTGAGCAGCTCGGCCGCATCGCTGCAGTCCACCTTCGTGTCCCCGGCACGCACCCTGCTGTCGATGGGCCACTACAAGGCGCTGCCGCACAAGTTCGGCAGGATCAGCCCCAGCTACAAGTCGCCGAGCTACGCCACCATCGCCTCGGCCGTGGCCGCCGCCGCGTTCTACGTCGTCACCCGGACCCTGTCCGAGAATGCCCTCTGGGACACCATCACCGCCCTGGGCATGATGATCTGCTTCTACTACGGCATCACGGCCCTGGCCTGTGTCTGGTTCTTCCGCGCAGAGGCCTTCAGCGGGGCGCAGTCCTTCTTCTTCAAGTTCCTTGCCCCGCTGCTGGGCGGCGTCATCCTGCTGGTGATGTTCTTCAAGACCGCCTACGACTCGATGGACCCGGAGTACGGCTCCGGCTCCTCCGTCGGCGGACTGGGCCTGGTCTTCATCCTCGGCATGGGCGTGATCCTGCTGGGAGCCGTGCTCATGCTGGTCATGGCCAAACTGCGCCCCGAGTTCTTCCGCGGCCAGGTGCTGTCCCGCGGCCACTGAGCTTGCACCTCCGGGGGTCCTCCGGCCGCCAGCCAGCGCTTGAAAAGTAAGCACGCTTATTATTAGGCTGGCGGCAGGAGGACCTTCCTCCGTTAAACCCAGGATGAGGTGGACACATGTCGGACGCACAGGACATCAGCAAGGTGACAGGGATCATTAACGATTCGCGGATCGGGATGTTCACCACCATCAACGAGCAGGGCGCCCTTGTCAGCCGGCCGCTGGCCGTCCAGGACGTCGAGGACGACGGCGACCTGTGGTTCTTCACCTCGGCCGACACCTCGCAGGTGGCGCACGTCACGGCGAATCCGGCAGTCAACGTGTCCTTCGGCAAGGGCACCGAATGGGTTTCCGTGGCCGGCACGGCAGCCGTCGTCACGGACCGGCAGGAAATCCGTGACCGGTGGAACCAGGCGGTCGAGGCATGGTTCCCGGACGGCCCGGACACCCCGGAGGTGGTCCTGCTGCGCGTGGACTCCGATTCCGCCGAGTACTGGACCAGCCCGGGCGGAACGGCCGCCACCGTCCTGCAGTGGGTGAAGTCGAAGGTTACCAACAGCCGGATGAGCGTCGGCGAAAGCGGCACAGTCGACCTCTAGCGGTTCGCAGCCCGGCTGCCCTTCCGCCGGCGCCGCTGCTCAGTCGATGATTTTGAGCGCCGTGCCCCAATCGAAGGACTCGTAGGCCGGGTTCAGCTGCAGCCCGACCACCAGCAGCTGCATCCCCTCCAGCTCGCGGGCGTGGCGCAACGCCCCGACCTGGAGGGGCCGGAGCCCCGCTTTGGTAACGAAGGCCGCCACCTGGTTCCGGGCCGCCTCCGAGTCGGAGGCGATAAAAACATCGAGCTGCATGCCTTTTGCGGAGCCCTCCGCCAGGGTGCCCGCGAAGGTCGTGTTGAACGCCTTCACCACCCGGGCGCCGGGGAGGAGCCTGGCCACTTCCTCCGCCGCGGACGTCCCCGGTTCGACCTCCAGCGAATCACCGGTCTCCATGTTGATCGGGTTGCTGATCTCGACCACCGTCTTGCCGCTGAGCGTGTCGCCGTAGTGCGCGGCGACCTCCTTCGCCGGTTCGAAGTAGAGGGCCAGGACCACAATGTCGCCCTCCGGCACCTCTCCGAGGCCCCCGGACGCCGCCGTGGAACCCAGTTCCGCGGCGAGTCTGGCGGCGTTGTCCGGGCTCCGGTCCAGGACCTGCACGGTCAGCCCCGCCGCTATGGCCCGGAGGCCGATCGCCCGGGCCATGTTGCCGCTGCCGATAATCGTGATGTCAGTCATCGTGCCCTTTCAGCGGACATGTGCAGCGCGCCCGCGGCGCTTTCGGCGTCCGCCAGGGCCTGTTCCAGCCGGTCGACGGCGGCGCTGTAACCGCCGGCGGCCGGGACGCCGGGGCCGGCCCCGCGGCGCACCTGCTCGGCCGCCTTCATCGCCTTAAGCAGGGCAGCGGTCTCCGGCCGGCGCGGATCGCTCATCGCCGGGAAATCGATGCAGCAGGCGGGGTCCAGTTCGTAGCGCTGCCACCGGGCCAGGGCCGCGCGGTGCCGGCTGGCCGCGGCAGCATCGGCGGCAGCGGCGTCGCGGGCGGCGCGCCGGGCCTCCTGCCAGCGGAAAACCCCCGGCGTCCAGCGGTAGCTGGCGGCGGCCGTTGTGACCGCTACGGCCGCGAGACCCAGCCCGGCCCAGGGGGAGGCCAGTGACGGCAGGAGGACTGCGGGGGTGACGATGGCGAGTCCTGCGAAACCGTCCCAGAACACCGCATCCGGCAGCCCGCCGTCGGACGCCTGGTGCTTCCGGGCGAGATAGACGGACCCGGCCACGGCAACCGCGACAAGAAGGGCCAGAAACAGGAACTGCCAGACCCCGAACGGGCCGGATTCTGTAAGTGACGGCATCGCGCACCTCCTGCGGAAGGTGTCCCGGGCGGGCGCCGTTCCGCTGATTCCATTGGAATCCATCCCGGGCAGGCCGTCAATGGCTGATTCCCGCCCGGGCCGCGCTGGCGTAGCCTAGGGCCCATGCGACTAAAAATGTGCAGCATCCACGTCAAGGATCCGGCGTCCGCCCACGAGTTCTACACCGGGATCCTGGGCTTCGAAACGCTCATGGCGCTGCCGGAACACAACCTCTACATCGTCAAGGACCCGGACGGGGCCGGGGGCGGCTCGGTGGGGCTGCTGCTGGAGCCCAGCGACAATCCGATCGGCGCGGCGTACATGAACGCCTGCCACGACGCCGGCCTGCCCGCCATCGTTTTCGGCGTGCCGGATGTCCGGGCCGAGTACCAGCGGCTGGCGGCCAA
Source organism: uncultured Actinomycetota bacterium (assembly GCA_963698285.1). Classification (GTDB taxonomy): domain Bacteria; phylum Actinomycetota; class Actinomycetes; order Actinomycetales; family Micrococcaceae; genus Arthrobacter. Next base: position 227,961 of record CAVOQF010000026.1, read on the forward strand.
GGGCGTGATCTTCCAAGGCGAACCCTCGGAGGGCCCCGGCGGCACGACGGTGGTGCTGGACGACGGCTGCGGGAACTACGTCCAGCTGCACCAGGACTAAGCGCCGGGGTTGCCCCGCTGGATTCTGCGCCCGTCGAAACGGCAGCGGCTACTCGGCTTTGGCGCGGGCCTTCTTGGCGTCCTTCTTGGCAGCCTCGTCCTTGACGCGCTGCGCTTCGGCGCGGACCGCGGCGTGGGTGGCGCGCTCGGCCACCAGCCAAGCCGGGGGAGCCTGCAGCAGCGCGGTGATTTCCGCCGTCGTCAGCGCCTCCTCGACGCCGCCGCGGGCCAGGCCGCTGATCGAGACGTTCAGCTTCTGCGCGACGACCGGGCGGGGGTGCGGGCCGGTGCGGCGCAGCTCGGCAAGCCACTCCGGCGGGTTGGCCTGGAGCTCGGCGAAATCAGCGCGGGTGATAACCGAATCCTGGAACTCCTGGGGTGTTGCGGGCAGGTAGATGCCAAGCTTCTTGGCAACGGTGGCCGGCTTCATGGACTGGGAGTTTGCAGAGGTCATGCTTCAAGGGTATCCGGCGGCCGGCCCGCAGGGCACCAAAACAGCACCAAACGGCCGCCGGGGCGGGGGCGTCCGGCGGCACTGACGGTACTGTGAACATGTGTCCGCAGAAGAAGAAACAGCCCAGCCCCACGACGATTCCGTCCCCGAGACGCGGGAACTGACGTTCGCATACGTCGCCGGAGTGACGCCCGGCAAGTGGATCCGCCGCTGGGAAGAACGGATGCCCGGTGTTCCGCTGCACTCCTTTATGTCCGACGACGGCGCGCAGCTGACTGTGCTGCGCGACGGTTCCGCGGACCTGAGCTTCGTCCGGCTGCCGGTGGAGCGCGAGGGCCTGAGCGTCATCCCGCTCTACGAGGAACAGCCCGTGGTGGTGGCGCCGAAAGGCCACGAAATCTCCGTCTTCGAGGAGGTGGCCCTGGCGGACCTGACCGCCGAGACGTTCCTGGAGGTTGCCGCACTGGGCGGACCCGAAGCGGCGCTGCAGGTGGTCGCCAGCGGCGCCGGCCTGGTGGTCCTGCCGATGTCCGTGGCCCGGCACTTCAACGTCAAGGACACGGTGGCCCGGAAACTCACCGGTGCCCCCACCACCGGGATCGCCCTGGCCTGGCCCAGCGATGCCACCGACGAGGTGATCGAGGAGTTCATCGGAATCGTCCGCGGCCGCACCGCGGCCAGCTCCCGGCAGCCCTCCGCGCAGCAGGAGAAGCCCAAGCGCGAACCGAAACCGGACCGCCGCGGCCCGGCCGTCAAGAAGCCCAAGGTGGCGCAGCGGTACGCGCCGAACCCGGACAAGGGCCGCGGCAAGGGGTCACGGAAAAAGGGGAAGCGCTAGCCGGCTAGCCCCAACTGCGGGCTACTTGGCGCAGGCGTCCCGGAGGGCCTTGACGGATTCGGCCGGCACCTGGTCGCCCGAGTCCGCGATCTGCTTGAGCGGCGTGGTGATCTCCGCGGGCACCCCGGCACTCTGGGCGCCGGCGACGAGGCCGGCCAGGGCCTGCTTGTCCTGGACGCTCACCAGGCCGTCTTCCACCAGGGAGCACGCCTGCTTCTTGATCTCGCTGCCGGCTGCGGTGGCGACCTGCGAGGCGCCGTCGCTGACGGCCTTTTCGGCGGCCTGCTGCACCTGGCCGCAGCCGGAGAGTGCGATCGCGAGGACGGCAAGGGACGCGGCGGCGAGGGTACGTTTCATGCCTCCAGCGTAGCAAGGGCGCCCGGACGGACCGGTTGCGGGCCTGGCCCGGGGGCCCGCGGGCGGGCTCACTCGCCGTGGACGGCGCGCTGCTTCTGTTCCGAACGGTCGAGGTAGGCCAGCAGGAGCTTCGCGGCGCGGTCGGGGTCGCCCGCTTCCAGCGCGGCGCAGATCTGTTCGTTGTCGTCCAGGTAGCTGCGGTAGAAGTGCGCGTCCACGGTGGCCTTGTGGAAGAACAACCGCATCTCGGCGAGGACCTGCGACATGATCGTGTCCAGCCGCCGGCTGCCGGCCAGTGCCACGATCGCGCGGTGGAAGTGCTGGTTCGCGGTGCCCAGGGCCTCCTCGTCGTCGGCGGCGGCCGCGGCCCTGCCTTCCTCGACGGCGGCGCGGACCGCGGCCACCTGATCCGGGCTGCCACCGCCGCGGAGAGCGGCGACCTCGATGGCGCGCCGCACCGTGTACACGTCGTGGATGTCGCCGGGGGCCAGGCTCGCCACAAAGACGCCCCGGTTCGGGTGCCGGACCACCAGCCGTTCGGCGGCGAGTTCGGCAAAGGCCTCGCGCACGGTGTTGCGGGAGACGCCGAGGTCCTCGGCGATCGTCGACTCGGTCAGTCGGGTGCCCGGAACCAGCACGCCGTCGGCCAGCTGCAGGCGGAGTTCGGCAGCGACCCGGTCCGCCACCGACGGCACGGCGACACGGAGCCGCGCCGCGGCAGCCAGGGCCCGGGGGCCGGCGTCGGAAGTCGTCATGGAGCCGAATCTACACGATTGTCCCAAGAAGGAATCGTCGGATTGTTGAACAATCCGGCGGGATGATGCATCCTTGTAGGGATCGAGCTTTGAGACGAGGATCACACATGGCCACCACCGGGCTGAACACTATCGACCTGAACAGCGACGTCGGCGAGTCCTACGGACGCTGGAGCCTCGGCGACGATTCCGCGATGTTCCGCTCGGTGTCGAGCGCCAACGTCGCCTGCGGCTTCCACGCCGGGGATCCTTCCGTCATTCGAAAGACCTGCCGCGAGGCGGTCGCCGCCGGCGTCAGGATCGGCGCCCACGTCGGCTACCGCGACCTGGCCGGCTTCGGCCGCCGCTTCCTCGACATCGACCCGGGCGAACTGGCCGACGACGTCGTCTACCAGATCGGTGCGCTGCAGGCCCTGGCGGCCGCAGAGGGCGGCCGGGTCACCTACGTCAAGCCGCACGGCGGGCTGTACAACGCGATCGTCGCGCACACCGCGCAGGCGAAGGCCGTCGTCGACGCCGTGAAAGCCGTCGACCCCGACCTGCCCATCCTGGGACTGCCGGGCTCGGAAGTGCTCCGCCTGGCCGAGGCGGCCGGGCTGCGCGCGGTCACCGAGGCCTTCGCGGACCGCGCCTACAACCCGGACGGCACCCTGGTGTCCCGCACCCTCCCCGGCGCCGTGCTGCACGACCACGCCGAGGTCACCGAACACGTGCTCCGGATGGCCGCCGACTCCGCCGTCCGCACCATCGACGGCTCCATCCTGAAAATCCGGGCGGAAAGCATCTGCGTCCACGGCGACTCCCCGGGGGCCGTGGCCATGGCCGCTGCCGTCCGCGAGGCGCTCAACGCCGCCGGCATCGGCACGGCCCCCTTTATCTAGGCACCCGGCGGCGGCAGCGATGACGGAGGCAGCAATGGATACGGTGGCAGCGCGGCAGGGGCCGTCCACAAGGTGGACGCGGTGCGGGCCGTGGGCACCCGCGCGGTGCTCGCCGAACTCACCGGCAGCCAGGACGTACTGGCGCTGCAGGCACTGCTCCTGGAACATCCGCTGCGCGGGCAGCTGGACGTCGTGGCCGCGGCGCAGACGGTTCTGGTCACGGCCGACTCGCCCGCCGCCGCCCGCCGGATCGCCGGGCAGTTGCTGCGGCTCGACCTCACCGACCCGTGCGGCGCGACGGCGGCCTCGTGGTGATCGACACCGTGTACGACGGCGAGGACCTCGCCGAAGTTGCGGAGCTGACCGGCCTGAGCATCGACGCCGTGATCGCCGCCCACACCGGCCAGCCGTGGACCGTGGCCTTCGCCGGCTTCGCCCCTGGCTTCGGCTACCTCGTCGGGGACAACGACGGCCTCAACGTGCCCCGCCGCAGCTCGCCGCGCACCGCCGTGCCCGCGGGGTCCGTGGCGCTGGCCGGAAACTACTCGGCCGTTTACCCGCGCCGCTCGCCCGGCGGCTGGCAGCTGATCGGCCGCACCGCCGCGCGGATGTGGGACCTGGACCGCGAGCAGCCCGCCCTCGCCGCACCCGGCCGCCCGGATCCAGTTCCGCGCGGTCCGCGAGACCGTGTCGCTGGCGCCGGAACCGCGCGCCGACAGTCCCCGCGCCGGAGGTGGCCTCCGGACTCCGGATCGTCTCGCCCGGGCTGCAGAGCCTGGTCCAGGACCTCGGACGCCACGGCCACTCCGGCCTCGGCGTCTCCGCGTGCCGGGGCGCTGGACCGTGCCTCGCTGCGCCGCGCCAACCGGCTGGTCGGGAACGCGCCGTCGGCCGCGGCGATCGAGACCGTCGCCGGCGGACTCACGGTCCAGGCCGTCGGGGACCAGGTCCTGGCCGTCGCCGGGGCGCCGTCCGAACTGGCCATCACCACCCCGGCAGGCCCGGAGGCAGAGCCCGGGCGCCGCACCGTCCCGATGGCCACCCCGTTCGCCCTGCTCGACGGCGAGACCCTCAGCATCGGGGCGCCGGAGAGCGGCTTCCGCAGCTACCTCGCGGTCCGCGGCGGCGTGGATGCGGCGCAGATCCTGGGCAGCCGGTCCACCGACACGATGTCCGGGATCGGCCCCGCGCCGCTGGCCGCCGGGCAGCTCCTGGCCTCCGGCGGCGACTCCGAGTCCGGCGTCGTCGGGCATCCGGAACTGCAACCCGACTTCCCCGGCACCGGGGTGACGGTGCTGGACGTCGTGCCCGGCCCGCGCGCGGACTGGTTCGACGCCGAGGCGCTGGAGTCCCTCATCCGCCAGGAGTGGCAGGTGAAAGCCGCAGTCCAACCGGGTGGGCATGCGCCTGGACGGAACGCCGCTGCAACGCACCCGGGACGGGGAACTGGCCAGCGAGGGGACCGTTGCCGGTGCCCTGCAGGTCCCGCCCGAAGGCCTGCCCGTGCTCTTCCTGGCCGACCACCCGGTCACCGGCGGCTACCCGGTGATCGCCGTCGTCGTCGATTCGCAGCTGGACCTCGCCGGGCAGGTCCCGATCGGCGGGACCATCCGCTTCCGCTGGGCGGACAGCAGCGCCCCGGAGCCCGCCGCCGAGGCCTGAGCGAGCACCTGGCGCGCCAGGTCACGGCCGCCGGCCCGCCCCGCGGGCCACGCCCCCTGTTCGGGGCGCGAACGTACACTTGAGGCCCCCGGGCCTGCGCGGGGTCGTTCACCCCGACGTCAGCGCCTCCAGCACCGCCGCCAAGAGCTCGCCGTCGCGCCCCCAGACCGGGTCGAGGATCTCGACATACCAGGACTCGGCCAGCACCAGGGCGAGCGATTCGTTGGCCTCGGCCGACCAGTCCTTGAGCTGGTCCGCTTCGATCGGGCTCTCGCTCGTTCCCAGGACCGTGACGATCTCGGTGTCCTGCAGGGTCACGGGAATCGACGCGCGGCTCATCTCGCCGGGCGCGTGGGCGACCGTCACGAAGTCTGTCCGGGCCGAGAGCTCCAGCAGGCTGCCGGCCGACTCCGGCGTGCAGAACCCGGTCACGTAGGCCCGCTGGGCGATGCTTGCCTCGTGAAGTCCGGGCTGCGATTCCTTGGTGAACAGCCCGTTCCGGTTGAGCGCCGCCAGTTCGCCGGCGATCGCCTCGGTCTCCGCGTCAATGCCCGGCGTGAACGTGCCGGGCTGGTACTGGCTCCGGCCCTCCAGCCACCGGGCGGTCAGTTCGCCGGCGGCCGCGATCGAAGTCGCCTGCCGCCAGACCTGCCGGTCCGCCAGCAGCCTGCCGAAATTGTCGCGTTCTGTTGTGTACTGGTCGTCCATCAGCGGTCCGCCTCCTTGCCCTGCCCCCAAGCCGGTCCTTTCATCCTGCTGACCCTGCGCGTCCACCGCAAGGTTGGCTTCGCGCCGCGTCACGCAACGCTACGGCTGTCAGCCCGCCGGCGCCCGCACTTCAAACGTCGGTTGCTCCGTAATCGCCGTTATGAGGCCTGAAAACGGCGTCTACGGAGCAATCGATGGGAGAAGGGGAGCCCGCGGCGTCGATCTGCAGGTAGGACCCGGCCAGGAACAGCACCAGCAGCGGCGTGACCACCGGGGCGATCAGCGTGGAGACGGAAGCGACGGCGACGGAGAGTGCCACATCGCCCTTGGCCAGGAACGCCATCACGTTCGACGCCGTGCCGGACGGCGCGCAGCCGACGAGGATCAGGCCGACGGCGAGTTCCGGCTCAAGCTGCAACGCCTGGGCGATCAGCCACCCGGCACCCGGCATGATGACGTAGTGCGCCACGATGCCCAGCACCACGGCCCAGGGGCGCTTGGCCACGGAGGCGAAATCCGGCGGGGTCAGGGTCAGGCCCATGCAGAACATGATGATGCCCAGCAGGTACGGCACGCTGGGCGCGAGTGGTTTGAAGGCGCCCGGGAGCAGGAAGCCGGCGACGCCGGCGACCACCACGAGGAGCGGGAACACGGTGACCGCGACGCGCGCAATCTTCGCCTCGGCGGCGAGGGCCGGATTGACCGGGGCGTCCGGTCGGGTGTCGGACTCCGGCGCGGACTCTGGGGATTTGGTTGCCTCAAGCATCCAAGCATGGTGCCACCGGCGTCTGCGGTGTGGCCACTTTATGACCGGCGGGCAGGCGAGTATGTCGGATTTATGGCCGCGGCGCGCGGCTCGGGCGGACCGTCGGCCCGGAGAGGAATCTCCGCCCTCACGAGAGGAAGCCGGTGCGTTCTGCCAGTAGGGTTCGATGTGTGGGACGGGAGCCTTCAGGGCTAATTCCCCCACCTCCCGGCGCGACGCTGCGCCCCTCATTCTTTGAAAACGAAGCCGCTGCCGCGCGTCTTCTTGACCATGAACGGAGCCAGCAATGGCCGTCCAAACCGCCGGGGATGCCCCGGCGTTCACCCCTGAACAACTGCAATCCGTGCGCGGAACCCTGAGGTCCCCGCGGCGGCTCAAGACCGAGGTCCTGGGCGGACTCGTCGTTGCGCTGGCCCTGATCCCGGAGGCGATCGCCTTCTCGATCATCGCCGGCGTCGACCCGCGGATCGGGCTCTTCGCCTCCTTCACCATGGCCGTCACGATCGCCTTCGTCGGCGGCCGGCCCGCCATGATTTCCGCCGCCACCGGCGCCGATCGCCCTGGTGATCGCCCCGCTGGTGAAGTCCCACGGGCGTCGACTACCTCATCGCCGCGGTGATCCTGGCCGGCATCTTCCAGATCATCCTGGGACTCTCCGGGGTCGCGAAGCTGATGCGCTTCATTCCCCGCTCCGTGATGGTGGGCTTCGTCAACGCCCTGGCCATCCTGATCTTCCTGTCCCAGGTCCCGGAACTGCTCGGCGTTCCCGTGGCTGGTGTACCCCCTCACCGCGCTGGGCCTGGTCATCGTCTTCGGACTGCCGAGAGCTGACCAAGGCCGTCCCGGCCCCGCTGGTGGCGATCGTGGTGCTGACCCTCATCACCGTGCTTCGCCGCCGTCGCCGTCCCGACCGTGGGTGACAAGGGCGACCTGCCCGGACTCGCTGCCGACACTGTTCATGCCCGAACGTGCCGCTCAGCCTCGAGACGCTGCAGGTCATCTTCCCCTTCGCCCTGGCGATGGCGTTCGTCGGGCTGCTCGAATCGCTGATGACGGCCAAGCTCGTCGACGACATCACCGACACCCGCTCGCCCAAGACCCGTGAGGCCTGGGGCCAGGGCGTGGCCAACATCGTCACCGGCTTCTTCGGCGGCATGGGCGGCTGCGCGATGATCGGCCAGACCATGATCAACGTCAAGGCCTCCGGCGCCCGCACCCGGATCTCCACGTTCCTCGCCGGCGTCTTCCTGCTGATCCTGGTGGTGGTCCTCGGCGACATCGTCTCGCTGATTCCGATGGCGGCACTCGTGGCCGTGATGATCTTCGTCTCCGTGGCCACCTTCGACTGGCACAGCATCCGGCCCGCGGACCCTGAAGATGATGCCCAAGAGCGAAACCGCGGTCATGGTGGCCACCGTCATCGTCACCGTCGCCACCCACAACCTGGCGATCGGCGTCGGCGTCGGCGTCCTGGTCGCGATGGTGATGTTCGCCCGCCGCGTCGCGCACTTCGTCACGGTCGAACGCTCCGTCACGACCGTCGGCGGCCATGAAACGGCCACCTACGTGGTGGACGGTGAACTGTTCTTCGCCTCCTCCAACGACCTCTACACCCAGTTCGAATACGCCCTGGACCCCGAGCACGTCGTCATCGACATGCACGCCTCGCACCTCTGGGACGCCTCCACGATCGCTGCCCTGGATGCGATCACCGAGAAGTACCGCCAGCACGGCAAGGACGTGAAGATTGTCGGCCTCAACGACGCCAGCCTCCTGATGCGCGAACGCCTCGGCGGCAAACTCGGCGCCGGCCACTAAGCGGCGGGGCACTAGGAGGCGGGCTTCGACGCCTTCCCGTCGAGCCAGAGGGTATCGGACTCGTCGCTGTGCGCGCCGGTGGTCCCGACGTGTTTGCTGCTGATGCCCGGTCCCTGCCGGATGACGTGGACCAGCGCCATGCCGTGGCCGCGGCCCAGCCCGTAGTCGGCCTTCAACCAGTCCAGGATCGCCCCGGCCTTCACGGACGCGTCGTCGAATCCTTTCTGCTGGGCGATCTCGAGGAGTTGGCGGGGAGTGAGGCCGGTCTTGTCCTCGATGGTGTCGAGGTACGCCTGGAATGACATCCGTGGATTCCCTTCAGCGGTTCTTGGAGTTCCGGGCCACTCTAAGGACCGGGATCCGTCACCGCCAGACCCATGTGGCCCTAGTTCGGGGCACAGTCCGCGCGGCGGGCGCCCGGGTCCCTTCAACGGGTCCGGGGCAGGGGCTACGCTCGGGATTATGGCGCAGACGTGGGAGCCGGGCCGGCCCGGTGTGCTCAGTCTTCCTTCCGGACGCCTCATCCGCGGCCGGGGCCTCCTGGCGCCCTTTCCGGCCGGGCTGCGGCCGGAATTCGGACTGTACCTGCTGGGCCGGCGCCCGCGGCCGGTGGAGTGGGACTCCCGCTGGGTCCGTTGGCGGGACCTCCACGTGCCCGCCGACGACGCCGACGCCCTCGACGCCTTCCGGGAGGCCTGGCGGCGCGCCGAAACCGAACGGGTTGAAGTGGCCTGCTGGGGCGGGCGGGGCCGGACCGGCACCGCCCTGGCCTGCATCGCGGTCCTCGACGGCGTCCCGGCCGCCGAAGCCGTCGGGTTCGTGCGGCGGAACTATCGGCGCGGCGCGGTGGAGACCCCCTGGCAGCGGCGCTACGTGGCGCGGTTCGGCGGTGCGGCTGCCTGACGCGCAGCGGGCTGCCCGGCGGCTTCGGTAGGCTCAACTCAAAGATTGCCGCCCCTACCTAGGAGAATTTCGCATGGCTGCCGATGGTCCGACTATCCTTGCGACCTCGGGCGGCTACCGGCCAGGCTCGCGGACGCGCCTGGAATTCAACAAACTGGCGCATCACGCGGTGGACCTGTCCGGCGTCACCGGGCGCGCGCCGAGGGTCTCCCACGTGGGGACGGCCAGCGGCGACCAGCGGTGGTTCAACAACGAAATCAGCGAGGCGGGGCGCCTGGCCGGTTTCAACCTCACCCACCTGAACCTGTTCACCATGCCGAACGTGGAAAACATCGAGGAGTACCTGCTCGAACAGGACGTCGTATGGGTCAACGGAGGGTCGGTCGTCAACCTGCTTGCGGTCTGGCGCGCCCATGAGCTGGACGCTATCTTTCGGCGCGTCTGGGAGGCAGGAGTAGTGCTGGCAGGCGTGTCGGCCGGTTCGATCTGCTGGTTCAACGGCGGAACCACGGATTCATTTGGTCCCGAGCTTCGCGCCGTGGGCAACGGGCTGGGGCTGCTGCCGTTCGACAACGGCGTCCACTACGACTCCGAAGCGGCCCGCCGGCCCACTGTCCACCGTCTGGTCGCGGACGGAACCCTGGGCGAGACGCACTGCACCGACGACGGCGTGGGCCTGCTGTACCGGGGCACCGAACTGGCCGCAGCGGTCACGGAATCACCAGGCAAAGCCGCCTACCGCGTGACGCTGGACCGGTCAGGGGACGGTACCGGCGCAGTCTGCGAGGAACGGCTCGAGCCGACCTCGCTGTAAGGGCATCCCTACCCCTGCGTGAGCCGGTAGCGCTCGATCTGCTTGAGCCGGCGCAGCAGGCTGTCCCGCCTCGGGTGCGGGACGGCGTCGGCCGGCTCCGCGGTGAGGTCGATGTGGGTGGTGCCGTACTGCCACAGCAGCAGGTCGTCCAGCAGCCGGTCCGGGCCGGGGGAGTAGCGGTGGTCCAGCGCCTTGCGGACCTCGGTGATCCGGTTGGCGCTCAGCAGGCCGGCGAGCTGCATGGTCTGGTTCAGGCCGTGCGCGGCCATCAGCTCGGCGGCCCAGCCCCAGTCGTCGTCGACCTTGCGGTCCACGTGCGGCAGCAGCGTCCGCCAGACGTCGCGGATCCGGTTGGGCGTGAGCTGCGCGGCGCCCTCGCCGTCCATGTCCCAGTAGCTGCGGACCTCCTCGTAGCGCTCGTGCAGGTCGGCGAACGCCCCCTCCACGGTCTCCAGCATGGCGGCCGTGGCGGTGAACTGGCGGTCGAAGTGCGGGGTCCAGGCGCGCGGATCCTCGGCCTTGAAGCGGATGTCGTGCTCGATCTCGCTCCAGGCGTGCGCAAAGACCGTGCGGATCTGGCATTCGAAGAAGTAGCTGCCGTTGGGCTGCGCGTCCGGGTTGAAGGCCTGCTGGTATTCCTTGACGGCCTCGTTCTGGATGGTCCGCAGGATCAGGTGCCGGCTGGAATACCCGTAGGTCCCCGACTCGATCGAGCCGATGTCCTTCTCACGGTCGCCGCGGCAGTCGAAGAGCTGGCGCTGGCGCTTGATCAGGTTGGCGACGACGGCGTTTTCGGCCGGGAGCTTGGTGATGACGCGGATGCCGACCATGTCATTGAGGGTGCGGAACGGGTCCGGAAACTTCAGCACCGGCGGGCCTCCCGGCTCCAGCGGCTCCTCCGTGCGGGAGATCTTCTCGCGGAAGGATTCCACGGTCTTGGTCCGGCCGGTCACGAACAGCGGCGTCACCTCGGTGCCCTTGAGCATGGCGCGCAGCGTCAGCAGCACCTCGCGGGTGACCAGTTTCAGGGCAGGACGGACCCGCTCGTAGAGTTCCACATTGTCCTGCACGGACTCGCGCAGCGCGGGGTCCAGCCGCTCCCAGTTGCTAGCCATGGGCCTAGCTTACGGCGCAGCTGTGACACTGGGCCCCGGCGCTCCGCGCTGAGGCCTGAGGGTGACCGCAATACAGCGCCGCCTTCCGGGGTGCCGCCCCGCGCCCAAGGTAGGCTCTGCACATGGCTGATGTGCGGCGTCGGGCTTTCTTCGCGGCCGCAGCGGCGGTGGCACTGGGGGCAGCCACCGCCTGTTCACCGGGCCCCAAGGAGGACACAGTGAAGCGGCAGAAGTACCACTACGGCGACGACCCGAGCCAGTGGGGCGAACTTTTCCTCCCCGACGCGGCCGAGCCCAAGGGCGTGGCGGTGGTCATCCACGGCGGCTACTGGCGTTCGCAGTACGGGGCCGAACTCGGCGAACCCCTGGCCCGGGACCTTGCCGCGCACGGCGTGGCCGCCTGGAACCTCGAGTACCGCCGGGCCGGCAACGGCGGCGGCTGGCCGCACACCTTCGCCGACGTCCTCGCCGGGATCGACAAGCTCCGCGACATCGCCGGCGAACACAGCCTCGGCCTGGACCGTGTCGTGGCCCTCGGCCATTCGGCCGGCGGCCACCTGGCGGTGTGGGCGGCCGGCCGGAGCCGGCTCGGCCTGCTCGGCGCCCCGGATGCGGACCGCCAGCTCCAGCGCAAGGACGACGACGACGCGGTGCACCTCACCGGGGTGGTCAGCCAGTCGGGTCTTCTGAACCTGGCTGAGGCCGACCGGCTGAACCTCAGCAACGGCGCCGTGAGCAACTTCCTGGGCGGTTCCTCGGAAAAATACCCCAAACGGCATAAGTTCGCGGACCCGATGAGCGCTGTACCGCTGCGGGTCCCCGTCTACGCCGTGCACGCCACCGAGGACGACACCGTGCCGATGAGCCAGTCCGAGGCCTACTCCGCGGCGGCCAAGGCCGGCGGCGCCCCGGTCCAGTTCCTCAAGGTCCCGGGCGACCACTTCGCCCTGATCGAGCCGAAGGCGGCCGCGTACCGGAAGTGCCGCGAGCTGGTCCTGCAGCTGCTGGGCTGAACCGGGCTCCGCCGCGGCGGAGCCCGGTGGTAGCGTGACGCCTATGCCAGTCGAAGTTTCCCCGGTCTTGCGTGCCCTGGTTGGGGGCCTCACCCGGTTCACCCGGGCGTTCGCGCCGCGCCATCCGGCCCAGGTGATCGTGCTGGGCTTCGCGGCCGCCGTCGCCGCCGGAACGGGCATGCTGTTGCTCCCGGTAGCCAAGAACGGCGCGGGCGGAGCCAGCCTGCTCGAGGCGCTGTTCACCGCCACCTCCGCGGTCTGCGTCACCGGCCTGATCACCGTGGACACCCCCGTCTTCTGGAGCGGTTTCGGCCAGGTGGTCATCCTGGTCCTGATCCAGATCGGCGGCTTCGGAGTGATGTCCTTCGGCACCCTGCTCGGCGTTTTGACGGCGCGCCGACTGGGGTTGAAATCCCGGATTTCCGCCGCTGCCGAGACAAAGAGCAGCGGCTTCGGCGACGTCCGCCGCGTGCTGGTAGGCGTATTGCTGATCAGCGTCGTCGTGGAAGCGACCCTGGCGTTGATTCTCACCCTCCGCTTTATGGCCGGGTACGGCTATTCGCTGGGCGAGGCCGTCTGGCAGGGCGTCTTCCATTCCATCTCGTCCTTCAACAACGCCGGCTTCGCCTTGTATTCGGACAACCTGATGGGCTTTGTCGGCGATCCCTGGATCTGCCTGCCGATCGCCGCCGCCGTGATCATTGGCGGCCTCGGATTCCCGGTCCTGTTCGAACTGGGACGGCAGTACCGGCGCCCGATCCACTGGAGCATGAATACGAAACTCGTCCTCGTCGGCTCGGCCATCCTCGTGGCCGGCGGGACCGTGTTCCTGACCGCCGTCGAGTGGGCCAACCCGGCGACCCTGGGCGGCCTCCACCCTGCCGAGCGCGTGCTGGCCGGCTTTTTCCAATCTGTCATTACCCGTACCGCAGGGTTCAACAGCATCGACATCGCCCAGATGAATCCGGTGTCGTGGCTGGGCATGGACATTCTGATGTTCATCGGCGGCGGCCCGGCCGGTACTGCCGGCGGCCTGAAGATCACCACATTTCGCCGTGCTGTTCTTCATCCTCAGCACCGAACTGCAGGGCGGGACGGCCGTGAACATTTTCGGCAAACGCCTGTCCCGCGCGGTGCACCGCCAGGCCATCACCGTGGTGTTGCTGGCGATCGCGCTCATTACCGGCTCCACGATGTTCCTGATGCTGATCACCGACTTTGGACAGGAACGGATCCTGTTCGAGGTTGTTTCCGCCTTCGCGACGGTGGGCTTGTCCACGGGAATCACGGCTGCCATGCCGCCGGCCGGCCAGCTGGTCCTGATCCTGCTGATGTTCGTCGGCAGGCTGGGGCCGGTGACGCTGGGCGCGGCCCTGGCCCTGCGCGAACGACCCCTGCTCTACGAATACCCCAAGGAAAGGCCCCTCATTGGCTAGGAACATTTTCTCGTCCCACTCCGCTGCCGTCAGTGACAAGGCGTCCTCGGTGGTGGTCATCGGCCTGGGCCGCTTCGGCGGTTCGCTGGCCCTGGAACTGGAGGCGCAAGGTACGGAGGTGCTCGGCATCGACGCCAGCGAGGACATCGTCCAGTCCTACAACGGGCGCCTCACCCACGTGGTCCGGGCCGACTCAACCAAGGAGGAGGCGCTGCGCCAGCTCTCGGTCCACGAATTCGACCGTGCGGTGGTGGGGATCGGGTCGGACATCGAAGCCAGCATCCTGACGACATCCCGGATCCTGAAATTCCAGCGGCCCCAGATCTGGGCGAAGGCCATCAGCGAGCCCCATGCGGAAATCCTCGCCCAGCTCGGCGTCGAACACGTGATCCGGCCCGAGCATGACATGGGCAAGCGGGTGGCCCACCTGGTCCTTGGCTCCATCCTTGACTACGTGGAGTTCGAAGACGACTTCGTGATGATCCGGACCAGCCCGCCGGCCGTGGCCCGGGACCGCCCGCTCGGCGTCGTCGGACTGCGGGAAAAGTACGCGGTGACCGTGGTGGCCGTCAAGCGCCCGGGCGGCACCTGGGGCCACACGACGGCGCAGACGGTCCTCTACGAGGAAGACCAGATCATCGTTCAGGGCGCCAAGTCGCAGGCGGAACGGTTCAGCACGATGCCCTAAGCCCGTAGACTGGGGGCAGGTGCGCCGGGAAGTCTGGTCGGCATAGTTCAGTCGACCCCATTTTGAGGAACTTCCGCATGAGCCACACCCCACCGCCCACGCCCCTGCCCCGCACCCCGGGCCCCACGATCCTGGGCCGCGGCAGCTACGCCGAGTCCCTGCGCATCGGCGAAATCCTCCGCAAGGAAACCGTGGGCGGCGCCCTGCTCGTGGCGGCCGCCGTCGCCGCCCTGATCTGGGCCAACTCGCCGGCGTCGGAGAGCTACTTCGCCCTCCGGGACCTCAAAATCGGTTACGAGCCCTGGCACCTGAACCTCAGCCTTGGGGCGTGGGCCGCGGACGGCCTGCTCGCCATCTTCTTTTTCCTGGTCGGCCTGGAGCTCAAGCGCGAGTTCGTCGCCGGAGACCTGCGCCAGCTGAACAAGTCGATCGTGCCGGTCGCCGCGGCCGCCGGCGGGGTGGTCATCCCGGCGGTGATCTACGCCGTCGTCAACCTGGGCAGCCCGGAGACCCTGCGCGGCTGGGCGATCCCCACCGCCACCGACATCGCCTTCGCCGTCGCCGTCCTGGCGATCATCGGTTCGCACCTGCCCAGCGCGCTGCGGATCTTCCTGCTCACCCTCGCCGTGGTGGATGACCTGATCGCGATCACCATCATCGCCGTCTTCTACACCAGCGAACTCCAGTGGTTCCCGCTCCTGCTGGCCGTGCTGCCGCTGGGCCTGTACACCTACCTGGCGCACCGGTACCGGCGTTTCTTCGGGCTGAAGGCCCCCGCGGCGTGGCTCATCCTGCTTCCCCTCGGCCTGGCCACGTGGGCCCTCGTGCACGCCTCGGGCATCCACGCGACGGTGGCCGGCGTCCTGCTCGGCTTCGCCATCCCGGTGCTCCGGTCCCAGGCCAGCGGAGGGCCGGAGGCCGGACCGGGGCTCTCGGAAATCTTCGAGCACCGCTTCCGGCCGATCTCGGCCGGTGTCGCCGTGCCGGTCTTCGCCTTCTTCTCCGCAGGCGTCGCCGTGGGCGGCTGGGACGGGCTCGGCTCGGCGCTGACGGACCCGGTCGCCGTCGGCATCATCCTGGCGCTCGTGCTGGGGAAACCGGCCGGCATCCTGGGCACCACGTGGCTGCTCACCAGGCTGACCAGGGCGCGGCTGGACAGCTCGTTCAAGTGGATCGACGTCTTCGGCGTCTCGATCCTGGCCGGGATCGGCTTCACCGTGTCGCTGCTCGTGGCCGAACTCAGTTTCGGCCAGGGCAGTCCCCAGGACGACCACGCCAAGGTGGGCATCCTCGCGGCCTCGCTGCTCGCGGCCCTGCTGGCCACGGCGGTGCTCAAGACCCGGAACCGGCAGTACCGGCTGGCCGAGGAAGAAGAGCGGCGCGACTCGGACCAGGACGGTATCCCGGACGTGTACCAGCAGGACGCCGCGGAGTCCTAGGCACAGCGACGCCTGGCGGCCGGCGCGCATCCGCCCCGCGGTCACATCATCCCGTACAGGGGCGCCGGGCTGCGTTCTCTGGCAGAGTATGACCATGCTCACAGTCATTGGTGAGGCCCTGGTTGATGTTGTCCAGCGCTCCTCAGGTATCCAGGCCCACGTCGGCGGCAGCCCCCTGAACGTCGCGGTGGGCCTGGCCCGGCTGGACCACCCGGTGCAGTTCATCGGCCGCTACGGCCGGGACGCGTACGGCGAATCCGTCGCGGCGCATCTGAAGTCCAGTTCGGTGCTGCTGCCGCTGGGCCCCGATGAACTGCCGACCTCGGTAGCCACCGCCCTGATCGACGACGACGGCGCCGCGAGCTACACCTTCGACCTCGCCTGGGCGCTCCCCGGCCTCGCGGACCGGCTGCCGTTCATGCTGCAGGGCAGCACGCTGCTGCACACCGGCTCGATCGCGACCATGCTGGCGCCGGGCGCCGCGGAGGTGCTGGCCGCCGTCGAACATGCCCATCCCTCAACCACGGTCAGCTTCGATCCCAACTGCCGTCCCAGCATCATCACCGACGCCGACTACGCCCGCCACCAGGCCGAAAAATTCGTCACCCTCGCGGACGTGGTCAAGGCCTCCGACGAAGACCTCGACTGGCTCTACCCCGGCGCCGATCCGCTGGATTCCGCCCGCCGGTGGCTCTCGCTCGGCGGCTCGGAAGGGCCCGCCATGGTGGTGGTCACGCGCGGCGCGGCCGGCCCGTGGGCCGTCAACGCCGCCGGCGAGGCGCACGTCCCCGCCCCGGCGGTGAAAGTCGCGGACACCGTCGGCGCCGGCGACTCCTTTATGGCCGCGCTGCTCTCCGGCATCGTGGACCTGGGCCTCAACGGGGCGCAGAACCGCAAGGAACTGCGCGAACTCTCCGCGGAAAGCCTGCGCGAACTCCTCGCCCACGCCGCAGCGGCCGCCGCCGTCACGGTCTCCCGCGCCGGCGCCAACCCGCCCACCCGCGCCGAACTCAACCGGATGGAAATCGACCCTGAAAGTGCGGGCCTCACCAGCAACTGAGAGGAAGCCATGGCCACCTTCACCCTGCGCAGCGACACCTTCGAGGACGGCCAGATCCTGCCGGCCGCCCAGCGCGGCGCCGCCACCGGACCCGGCGGAAAGGACGAGTCGCCGCCACTGAGCTGGACCGGCGCGCCGGCCGGCACCCGGAGCTACGCCGTCACGGTGTTCGACCCCGACGCCCCGGGCCACGGCGGCTTCTGGCACTGGGCCGTGCTGGACATCCCGGCGGACGTCACTTCGCTTCCCGCCGGCGCGGGAGCGCGGCACGGCGGCGGCCTGCCGCTGGGTGCCTTCCAGCTCCGGAACGACGGCGGCTCCGCCGGGTACCTCGGGGCCGCGCCGCCCAAGGGCCACGGCCCGCACCGCTACGTCATCACGGTGCACGCCCTGAATGTGGACACGTCAGGGCTCGACGCCGGTGCGTCCCCGGCCAAGCTGGAAGCCAAGCTCGGGCCCCATATCCTGGCCCGGGCGAGCCTGACCGGGCTCTACGAACGGCAGCGCCTGAGCCCTCTCGATGGGCACGGAACCGTCGAACGGCCGGCGCCCACGTAGACTGGCAGCATGCGGCTGGTAGCAAGTGACATTGACGGGACGATCCTGGGCCACGACGGCAGAATCAGTGACCGGACCGTGCGCGCGTTCCACGCCTGCCGCGACGCCGGGGTGGAACTGGTCTTCGTCACCGGCCGCCCGCCGCGCTGGCTGCACCCGCTCCAGGACCAGCTGGGCCACACCGGAACCGTCATCTGCTCCAACGGCGCGGTGGTCTGGGACCTGGAGGCGGACCGTATGGTGTCCGCCCGCGCCCTGGAGCTCGACGCCGTCTTCGAAGCCCGCCGGATCATCCAGCGGCTGCGCCCCTCGGCCCTGTTCGCCGCGGAAACCCTCACCGGCTTCCACCTCGAGCCGGGATTCCTCGGAACCGGCTCCAGCGGCCTGCTCGCCGAATTCACGCCGGCGCCGCTGCGGGACACGCTCGGCGCGGACGACGCCGTCGTGAAGTTCCTCGCGATCGTGCGGGAGGGAACCGCGGACGAGTTCCTGGCCGAGGTGTCTCCCGCCGTCGCCCATCTGGCCGCCGCCACGCACTCCGCCCCGAACGTCGCGCTGCTGGAACTCTCGCTGCCCGGCGTCAACAAGGCCGTGACCCTCGCCGAGTACGCGGCGTCCCTGGGCGTGCAGGCGCAGGACGTGGTGGCGTTCGGCGACATGCCCAACGACATCGAGATGCTGCGCTGGGCCGGGCACGGGTACGCCATGGCCAGCGGCCACCCGGAGGCCATCCGCGCCGCCGGCCAGCAGGCGCCGCATTTCGACGACGACGGCGTCGCCCAGATCCTCGAGGCCAAGCTCGCCGAGCTGGGCGTCCGTCTCCCGTAAGGGGTATGAGCGCCCGGCCCGGCGGGCACGGGATTCCCAGCTGACGGACAACTGCCGTTCACCTTGGCCTCCTAGGCTGGCAGCACCGAACGGAACGTATGACTGAGGGTGGGGCAATCATGGCCAGGAACGGTAACCGACATCTTGATGAGCAGCCGCTGCGGCGGGTGGCCCCGGACGCGCACTGGCAGAGCCTGCGCCAGGGCGACCGCGTGCGCGTGCGCCTGGCCCCGGGGTACGAGACCGGCGGTTTTGTGGACGCGCTGACGGGGGACCACACCACGGTCTGGGTGGACCTCGACGGCGGCGGACGCACGCTGCTGCACTGCAGCGACGGGGTCGAGATCCTGCCGCACGGCTGAGCCGGGGTCCGCGGCGGCGAGCTGCCAGTCAGTTGGTGTCGTGTGCCGCTCCGGTACGCTTCAGGAGTGACCGCACCGCACCCTTTCCTCGCCCCCGGCGGAGCCGCCGGCGAGCCCGTGGCGATGGCCCACCGCGGCTTCTCGCCGGCAGGCGCCGAGAACTCGATGGCCGCGTTCCGCGCCGCCGTCGCGCTCGGTTACCGCTACCTTGAAGCCGATGTGCACACCACCGCCGACGGCGTCCTGCTGCTCTTCCACGACGAGACCCTGGACCGCGTCACGGACGGCACCGGCCGGATTTCCGAACTGTCCGCCGAGACGGTCGCCCGGGCCAGGATCGCCGGCGCGGAGCCGGTCCCGCTGCTGGAGGAACTCGTCACGGAGTTCCCGGAGGTCCGGCTGAATCTGGACGTCAAGGACTGGAACTCGGTGGACACGCTGGCTGCCGCGATCGAGCAGCACGGCCTGCACGACCGGGTCCTCATTGCCAGCTTCTCGGACCGCCGGCGCCGCGCGGTGCTGCGCCGCCTCAGCCGGCCCACCGCAAGCTCCGCCGGCATGGCCTCGAACGCCCTTTTCGTGCTGCTGGGGCCGCTGCTTCCGGCGGCCCTGCTGCGCCGGGTGGCCGGCCGCGCCCTCCGCGATGTCCACGCCCTGCAGGTCCCGGTCCGCTACGGGGCCATCCCGGTGGTGACGGCCGGGTTCGTCCGCCGCGCCCACCGGCACGGCCTGCACGTCCACGTCTGGACCATCAACGACGCGCCGGAAATGCGCCGGCTGCTGGACCTCGGCGTCGACGGGATCGTCACCGACCGGGCCGACCTGCTCAAGGCCGTCCTGCAGGAGCGCGGCCAGTGGCCGGACTGAGGTCCGGCCGCCTGCAGACCGTGCCGCTCAGCTGCTGAGTTCCACCATCAGCGCCGGCAGCTCGTCGCAGAGTTCGCGCGCCAGGTAGCCGAGCCCGCCGAGGCGGCTGGCGAGCCGGTCGCCGGCGGCGGCATGCAGGTGGGAGCCCCAGCAGGCAGCCTGGGCGTCGGTGGTGCCGCGGGCCCGCAGCCCCGCGATGGCGCCGGCCAGCACGTCGCCGCTTCCCGAGGTGCCCAGGCCGCTGTGCCCGGTGGTGATTTCCCAGACGCTTCCGCCGGGTTCCGCGATCACGCCCTGGCAGCTGACCACGGCCTGGTAGGTCCCGGCGATCTCCGCCACGTCCCGCCTGAGGTCCTCAATGTCCCGGCCCAGCAGGATGCCGCCCTCGGTGATGTTGGGGGTCAGGATCAGCCGGCCCGCCCAGGGCTTCAGCTCGCCGGCGAGCTCGGGCAGGCAGCCCAGGGCGTAGGCATCGAGGACGACCGCGGGGCCGCGTTTCGGCCGGCCCCGCCCCGGCAGCAGCAGCCCGCGCAGCAGGGCCAGGGTCTCGTCCTTGTCGTCCAGGCCGGGGCCCACGAGGATGGCATCGGCGGCACCGACCTCGTCGGCCAGCAGCGAGGCAGCGGAGCCCTTGACCGATCCGCGGGCCGTCTCCGGCAGCCCCACCACCCCGGATTCCGGGAACGCGACCGCCAGCTGCACCGCCGTCGACTCCGCCACCGCCAGCGTCAGCCGGCCCGCACCGGAACGCAGGGCCGCGACGCCGGCGAGCAGGGCGGCGCCCGGCGTCTTGCGGGCGCCGCCGACCACCAGCACCGAGCCGCGGTCATCCTTGCCGGAACCGCCGCCGGGCAACGGCCAGCCACGCAGCAGGGTCGGTGTCAGCTGTACCGGGGGCTCAGCGCGGGTGGACATTGGCATCTCCCGCGTGCTCGGTGACGGCCACGCCCTGCTCGGTCAGATGGTCCGCCATGTTGAAGCTTTCCAGCTCCCAGGCCCCCGTCCCGTCGGTCCGCACGAAGCGGCTGACCGAGGCGTTCAGGACGCTGGTGGTCGCGGCGATGTCCAGCAGTTCGGCCTCCGTGAGGCCCTGCAGAATGTAGCGGAACAGCACGATCAAGGCGTCGTGGCAGACCAGGAGGACCTCTTCGCCGGGGTGCTCCCGGTCCAGGTCGGCCAGCAGCGACCGGAGCCGCAGCACGACGTCGGCCCACGATTCGCCGCCCGGCGGCCGGTAGTAGAACTTCCCCAGCCACCGCCGGCGCTGGGCCTCCTCCGGAAGCCGCGCCTCCACGCCGGCGGAGGTCAGCATGTCCAGGATCCCGAGTTCGCGGTCGCGGAGCCGTTCATCGAGCCGGATCTGCCGCCGCCACCCGCCCGTCTGGACGGCGAGTTCGGCGGTCTGGCGGGCCCGGGCGTAGGGCGAGGACCACACGGCGCCGCGGCCCTCTTCGGGGACCCCGGCCAGCAGCCGGCCCAGGGCCAGCGCCTGGTCCCGGCCGGTGCCGGAGAGCCCGACGTCGGCGTCCCGCGCCGGAACGTTGATGACGTGCGCGCCCGTCTCATGGGCGAGGGTGGCGGCGACGTTGCCTTCGCTTTCGCCGTGCCGGACCAGGACCAGTCCCGAGATGCCGGGCCGGCCGCCGCCGGCGTGTCCGTTGCTGCTCACCTGTGCCTCCTGTGCTCTGGTCCGCGGGAGGGCCGAAACTGCCACGGCCGTCCGCGGGAGGTTCCCGGGTTTTCCGGAAGTGCCCACGTTACTACCGCGCCGCGGCCCTGTCGCGGTCCGGGAAAGTCGCTGCCGGCTGGCAGGATGGAGCCATGCGTATCCTCATCGCCCCGGACAAGTTCAAGGGCTCCCTGACCGCCGCCGAAGCCGCCGCCGCCATGGCCGAGGGCGCCCTGCGCGTCTACCCCGAGGCCGAGACCGTCCAGTTTCCGGTGGCCGACGGCGGCGAGGGGACGCTGGAGGCGGCCATCGCCGCCGGGTATGAGGAACGCCTGAACGCCGTCGTCGGCCCCATCCTGGCGCCGGTCGGCGCGGCCTGGGCGATCCGCCCGGACGCCTTCGGCGGCGCCACCGCCGTGATCGAGACGGCCCAGGCGTCCGGGCTCGCGCACATGGAGCCGACCCCCGCGAACGCCCTGCGCGCGCACAGCTACGGGTGCGGCCAGCTGATCGCGGCCGCGCTGGATGCCGGCGCGACCGAAATCGTGCTGGGCGTGGGCGGCTCGGCCATGAGCGACGGCGGCAGCGGCGCCCTGCGCGCGCTCGGGCTCAAGCCCCTGGACGCCGCCGGGAACGTGGTGCCCCTTGGCGGCGGCTCGCTCGGCGAGGTGGCCGCCGTGGATCTCGGCGGCCTCGATCCGCGCCTGTCCGCCGTGAAGATCAGGATTGCCGTGGACGTGCAGAATCCGCTCTACGGGCCCGACGGCGCCGCGCACGTCTTCGGCGCCCAGAAAGGCGCCGACGCGGAGGCCGCGGAAGTGCTCGACGCCGGGCTGCGCAACTGGGCCTCGGTGCTGCGGCAGGCGAGCGGCCGCGACGTCAACGTCCCGGGCGCGGGCGCGGCCGGGGGCTTCCCGGCGTCGTTCCTGGCCTTCACCGACGCGACGCTGGAGGGCGGCTTTGAACTTGTGGCCGGTCTCACCGGGCTGGCCGAAAAGCTGGCGGACGCGGACCTGGTGATCACCGGGGAGGGCTCGCTGGACTCCCAGTCGCTGACCGGGAAGGCGCCCATTGCCCTGGCCGACGCCGCCCGCGGGCTGGGCATCCCGGTGATCATGGTCGCCGGCAGGATCACTCGTTACCCCCGAGGACCTGGCGCGGCACGGGGTGGTCGCGGCGGCGCAGCTGCTGGACGTGGCGCCGAGCCCGGCCGAGGCGATCGCGAAAGCCGCGAAGTACCTGGCCTGGACCACCAGCCAGGTGCTCGAAGGGGCGTAAGCCGCCGAAGGAAACCGGCGGCGGCCTACGCGCCGGCGGCTGCTAGCCTCGAATGTTCTTCGGGTCGTTGCCGTAGCTGTTCTTGCTGGCGATCTGCCCGTCCTGGTTTTTGATGACGTGCTCCACCTTGTCCCGCTGGGCGGCTTCCCGTCCTGCGGCCACGGCTTCGTCTTTGGTCCCCGCGGTCGAAAAAGCGCGGCTGGTTCCTTCGCGCTTGTTCTTCCAGGTGCCGTCTTCGTAGTACGTCTCGATATCACCCTGGGCCATCGAAATCTCCTTCTCCGTCACGGTCTGCTTACATCGGTCACGCTATACAAGGGCGCCGCCGGAACGTCGCAACCACCGCCGCAACGCCGCGCCCTGCCGGAACGCCGTGCGGCCTACGCGCCGGTTTCGTAGTGCGGCTCGGCCACGGGCTTGGACTCCGGCGAGCCCCTTTCCCGCAGGTACACGGAGGCTCCGACCAGCACCGCGACGGCGAGGAACTCACTCTGCCAGTTCTGGAACGACTCGAACCAGAACCGGCTCGTCGCCAGATAGCCCAGCACGCTGACGGGAGGCCCGCCATGGGCCTGCTGCTCCTGGCTGTACTCCTCGCTGCCGCCGACGGCGTGGAGCACGACGGACGCCAGGAACAGCAGCAGGAACATGACCGAGAGGGAGTGCTCGTAGAGCTTGAGCACCCACCCGCCGCGGCGCACCGGCCACGGCGTGGCCGCCTTGATCGTGGCGTTCCGCGGATCCTCATCCTGCGGGGCCTCCTTCCCCATCGGCTTGGACTCCGAGGACCCCTTCTGGAAGAGGAACACCGTCAGGATGACGTACATGCCCATCTGCAGGAACTCCGACTCCCAGTTCTCAAAGGTCGCCTCCAGGAAGGCGCCGGTCCCGAGGTACTCGAGGATTCCGACGGCGGACTCGCCGTGGGACGATCTGGTCTTCGCTGTAGTCCGCGGTCCCGCTGACGACCATGCCGCCGAAGAAGACGAGGAAAAGTCCGATGTTGGCCAGCAGCAGCCCGTGTTCCTTAGCCCATTTGCGCATCTTTGCTCCTGAGTGGGGATGGTTGGCGTGAGTGCGGTGCCCGCCATGTCCTAGTCGCGTGCAGCCTTGTGGCGAAGCCAGCTGGGAATCACGGCCAGCAGGATTACCAGTGCGGCGAGCAGTGCGGCCCCGGCGGTGAGACCGGCCGTCCGTCCCGCCGTCACGTCGAAGACGAGCGCCGAGGTGCCCACGCTCAGGAGGGCGACGCCGGCCAGGGCCACTTTCGCGATGGTGTCCGTGGTGGATACCAGGGTGTCCTTGAGGCCCTTGCGGAACAGCCGCCGGTGCGCGCTGACCGGAAGCAGGATCACCGCGGTGGTCAGCGCCGCCAGGACGACGTTTGCGAGGTACAGCGTGCGCTGGAAGTCGTCCAGCGTCTCGAACCGGGCTCTGAAACGGCAGGGTCAGGAGGAAGCCGGCCAGGAGCTGCACGCCGGTCTGAAGCACCCGGAGTTCCTGCAGCAGCTCCGCCCAGTTGCGGTCCATCTTCTCGTCGAAAGACTCGTCCCGGTCGTCACTGCGGGACTCATTCGCGTGTGCCATCGGCGCTCCTAACTCGCATTTAAGTTGGTACTAAGCTTACTGACGATTTTCCGGTACGGTGGAGGAACAGGAAAACCGACACATTTGGGTAGGTGGACTATTGACTAACTCTAAGCAGCAGGACCAGCCGGAAGACCCCAGGGCCGGTTACCACGCCGGACCTTTCCCCGAGCAGGTCCAGGAACAGCCCGGGCTGACAGCGCCCATGAACCCCAAGCCCGATCACGGCGAGGACAGCTACGAGGGCAGCAGGGCCCTCGAAGGCAAGGCCGCGCTGATCACCGGCGGAGACTCAGGAATCGGCAAAGCCGTGGCCATCGCCTTCGCCCGCGAAGGGGCCGACGTCGCCATCTCCTACCTTCCCGAGGAAGAGGACGATGCCCAGGACACCGCCGCGTGGATCCGGAAAGCCGGCCGCAAGGCAGTCCTGCTCCCCGGCGACGGGCGCAGCGAGGACTTCGCGGCCGGGATCGTCCAGGACGCGCTGGCGGAGTTCGGGCGGCTCGACGTCGTGGTGCTGAATGCGGCCTACCAAAAGAACCGGGACAGCTTCGAAACGTTGCCCACCGAGGAGTTCGACCGGGTCTTCAAGACCAACCTGTACTCCCTGATCTGGACCGCCCGCGCCGCGGTGCCGCACTTGAAGGCCGGCGCGTCCATCATCACGACAGCATCGATCCAGGCCTTCAACCCCTCGCCGGAGCTCATCGACTACGCCATGACCAAGGCAGCCCAGGTGGCGTTCACCAAGGCCCTGGCACAGGAGCTGGGACCCAAGGGCATCCGGGTCAACGCCGTGGCCCCCGGCCCCATCTGGACGCCACTGATTCCCGCGACCGAGTGGCCGGACAAGCTCCCCAGCTTCGGCCAGGACACGCCCCTGGGCCGGGCCGGCCAGCCGGCAGAACTCGCCCCGGCGTACGTGCTGCTGGCGTCCGACCACGGCTCCTACATGTCCGGCGCCGTGTTGCCCGTCACCGGCGGCAAGGGCCTCTGACGCCCCCTCAAGGTTCGACCATCCAGATCCGACCGGCCAAATGCCAGAAAGCAGGAGGAACGACATGTCCCAGGAAAATCAGCAGGAACGCGCCGTTGAGGAAGAGGCGGGCGGCTACGGAACCCCCACCGCGGAACAGGAACTGCCGGACGGGGACGCGAAGACCTTCGCCCAGCCCCGCGATGAGGAGGCCTTCGACGCCGCGGGCCTCAACCAGGACAGCCCGGACGGCGAGACGTACCCGGCTGGCGCTCCGGATCTAAGCCAGTTCGGCGCCGAAGACCAGGACAGTGCAGGAGAACCCGGAGCCGGACGCTTCGGAGGAACGGAGGAACAGATGAACGCGGAAAACGAAAGCACCGAAGCAGGATTCGAGCACGGCGACAACGCGGCAGCCGAGAGTGGCGGCGCGGTGCCCTCCTCGGACGCGGAGATGGATGCGGCCAACACCGAAGAGCCCGAGCCGGGCCGGCCGTTCTCCTCGGAATCCGGCCAGGACGCCGCCGGCATCCCCGACGGCAGCGGCACGGACCTGCCGGACGAGAAGTCACCAAAGGACCGCGGCCGGGACGACGCGGAATCGTTCGACGCCGGCTAAACCGGGCCAGATACGCCGAAGGCCGGCGCCCTGCCACCGTCAGGTGGCGGGGCGCCGGCCTTTGTGTGCCGCGGGCGCCTAGCGGCGTTTCTTCGGGGCGCGCTTGGCCGCGGCGCTGGCTGCACCCCTGGCGGCCGCGACCGGGGCGGGCTCCTCGGTCTCCGGCTCGGCGACGGTGCCGCGGGCCTTCGCGATGGCCTTCATGCCGTGGTAGATCACCAGGGCGGCCGCGGAGCCCAGCGCGATGCCGGTGAACTTGAGGTCGCCAATGGTCCAGGTGTAATCCGCGATGCCGACGATCAGTGCCACGGCCGCGGTGGTGAGGTTGATCGGGTTCGAGAAGTTGACCTTGTTCTGCACCCAGATCTTCACGCCCAGGACGCCGATCATGCCGTAGAGCATGGTGGCGGCGCCGCCGAGCACGCCGGCCGGGACGGTGGCGATCAGTTCGCCGAACTTCGGCGAGAAGCTGAGCACGACGGCGAAGATGCCGGCCACCCAGTAGGCCGCCGTCGAATAGACCTTGGTGGCGGCCATAACGCCGATGTTTTCGGCGTAGGTGGTGGTGCCGGAGCCGCCGCCCAGGCCGGCGAGGACGGTCGCGGCGCCGTCGGCCATCAGCGCGCGGCCGGAGACGCCGTCGAGGTTCTGCCCGGTCATCGCGGACACCGACTTCACGTGGCCGATGTTCTCCGCCACGAGCACGAGCACCACCGGCACGAACAGGCCGACGACGCCGAGGTGGAATTCGGGGGTCTGGAAGTGCGGGAGCCCGACCCACGCGGCGGCGTCGACCTTGGCGAAGTTGACCTCGCCGCGGATCATCGCGACGAGGTAGCCCACCACGACGCCGACCAGGATGCTCAGCCGGCCGAGGATGCCGCGGAAGAAGACGCTGACCACGATGATCACGGCGAGGGTGATCAGCGCGGTGATCGGGGCGGCGTCGAAGTTGTTCTTGGCGGCCGGGGCCAGGTTCAGGCCGATCAGCCCCACGATGGCGCCGGTGACGATGGGCGGCATAAGCCGGTTGATCCAGCCCGCGCCGAACTTCTGCACGACGGCACCGATGATGGCCAGCCCGACGCCGGCCAGCACCACGCCGCCCAGCGCGCCGGCGACGCCGTACTGCTGCTGCGAGGCCATGATCGGGGCGATGAACGCGAAACTGGACCCGAGGTAGCTGGGCACCCGGCCCTTGGTGATGACCAGGAACAGCAGGGTGCCGATGCCGGAGAAGAACAGGGTGGTGGCCGGCGGCATGCCCGTAATGATCGGGACCAGGAAGGTGGCGCCGAACATGGCCACCACGTGCTGCATGCCCACGCCGATGGTCAGGGGCCACGCGAGGCGCTCATCGGGCCGGACAACCTCGCCGGGGCGGATGGACTTGCCGTTTCCGTGGATCTTCCATTTGGTGCCGAGCATGCTCATGGCAGTGAGCCTTTCAAGAATGTGTGGTGGGGCCGGGAAGGAATCTTCCGGTGCCACTTTACCGCGCCGGCCTCCTCGCGCCGGCTACGGTTTGCCCAGGAGCAGGACCGCCTGCGGGTGTTTCTCGGATTCCCGCGCCGCCCGGACCAGTTGCGCTTCCAGCACGAAGCCTTGCTCCGTGAAGCGGAGCGCGACGTCGTCGGGAGTGTGCAGTTCCGCCCGGAGTTCGACGTCGTGCCCATAGGCGCGCTTGAGAGTACGGTGGCCGCCGCCGGCCTGGAAGGCGACAAGGGCCAGGCCGCCGGGCCGGAGCACCCGCCAGAACTCGCGGGCAATCGCTGGCAACTCCGCCGGCGCTGAATGGATGATCGAGTACCAGGCAAGGATGCCGTCCGCGGCAGCGTCTGCTGCCGGGAGGTCTGCCAGTTCGCCCACTTCGAACGAGAGCCGGGGATGATGCCGCCGCGCGACCCGGACCATCCCCGGTGAGAGATCCACTCCGGTGACGTCCAGGCCTGCACCGCTCAGGTGGGCGCTCAGTCGTCCGGCGCCGCACCCGGCGTCGACCACCTTCCGGCCAGGGGCGGCGCGAAGCCTGGCGATGAACTCCTCGATCATGGCCATATCAAGAGGGGCCTCGAAGCCGGTGTCCGCGAGCACTTCCGCATAAGACTCGGCCACCGTGTCATAGGCGGATCGGACGCGGGCCAGGTTCCCGGAGTTTCCCATTGCCCGAGCGTACCGATCCTGGGTCTCCGGGGCCGGCGTCATTCTCCCGTTTCCGCGAGATAGGCGTTGCGGGTTTCGATCAGCGACCGAAGGTACCGGGTCAGAACCAACTTTTCGACTATTCGTCCCAGCGGACCGAAGGGGGCGGAGAATTCGATGCGGTCCGTCATGACTGTCCCGCCTTCGACGGGGGAGAATTCGTGAACGTGGCGGAAGTGCCTAAAGGGCCCATGTACCTGTTCGTCGACAAAAGACCGTGGAGCGTCCATCGCCGTGATCCGGCTGGTCATCCGGATTGGGACGCCGAAATGCCAGGCACGCCAGGTGACCTCTTCGCCCAGCCCGATCAGACCCGTGACCGTCCCCGCAACGGCCCGCTCCCGTGACTTCGCCATCGAGCTGGTATGCGCGTCAATGCTTCGCGACAGATCGAAGAGCTGGTGCTGATGCATCGTCGTCCGGGTCGTGCATTCGAAGTGGGCCGTCATTGCTGCATTATTGCAAACCGACGTTGCACGCGCGGCCGGGTAAGCACCACCGGGCGCGTTCAGGTGCCGAGGAGGCGGCGTTCGTGGGCGAAGGCGATCAACTGGAGCCGGGTACGGAGCTCCAACTTGTCCAACACGCTGCGCAGGTGCGTCTTGACGGTCGCTTCGGAGACGAACAGGCTCTCCGCCATTTCCCCGTTGCTGAGGCCCTTCGCTGCGAGCAGGAAAACGTCCCGTTCGCGCACCGACAGGACATTGAGGATGGAAAGGTCCGGGCCGGCCGCTGGCGCATTGCGGGCGGCGTGTTCAAAGAGAGAGTGGATGGATCCCGGTGCGATGACCGAGTACCCGGAGTGGACGGTGCGGATGGCTGCCAGCAGGAATTCCGGTTCGGCGCTCTTGAGCAGATAACCACTTGCGCCGGCCTGCACAGCCTCGACCACCGCCTGGTCTCTGTTGAAGGTGGTCAGCGCGATGATCTTGGGCTTGTCGGTGCCTTCAGCCGCGGCGTGCTGCACAATACGCCTGGTTGCCTCGACGCCGTTCATGACCGGCATGCGCAGGTCCATCAGCAAGACGTCGGGGCACAGTTCGGCTGCCAGCGCCACTGCCTGTTCGCCGTCGTCGGCCTCTCCGGAAAGTTCCATATCCTCCTGGCTCTGAATGAGCATGCGGATACCGGCGCGGAACAGGGGCTGGTCGTCCACCAGGGCAACGGAGATGCGCGCCCCGGCATCAGCCACGATCGTCCGCTTTCGGCGTGGCCGGCGCCGGCAGGGGAAGGCCCCGCCGGGCCGGCACCAGCTCAGGTTCGACCCCGAACGCATCGCCGAGGCTGTCTCCGGCTTCCGCGCCGGCGGTTGATTCCGAGGCCCTGGGCTCGCGGTTTCCGAAGGGGATGAAGACCGTTACGCGGAAGTTTTCGCCGTCCGGGCCGGCGGTCAGCCATCCGCCCGCAAGGTGGGCGCGTTCGCGCATACCGGGAAGCCCGCGCCCGGCCCGGTGCGTGGCCGCAGCCGCGGCCTGTTCCTGGCCGATGGGGGCTATTTCCGAGGCTACGTGCAGGGTCAGGCCCGGGCCGCTCCAGTCGAAGTGGAGCCGGACGTCAGTGCCGCGACCGCCGTGTTTGAGCGCGTTGGTCAGGCATTCCTGCACGATGCGGAACACCGCCACCTGCTGTCCTGTGGAGAGGTCCACCGGTGCCCCGGATTCGCTGGGGTGGATCTCCAAACTGCCCCGCTGCATGCCTTCAATGAGAGCAGGAATGTCGCTCAGTCGGGGCTGGGGTGTCACCAGGCCGTCATCGCGGACCCCCTCGATGACGCGCTGGGCGTCCACGAGCGCGCTGCGTGCCGACCGGGCGATGGTGTCCAAGGCGTTGAGGACGGCTTTGGGCTGGTCCTTGCTCAGGTACCGGGTGCCGTCGGCCTGCGCGGCGATGACCGCCAGGGAATGGGCGAGCACATCGTGCAGATCGCGGGCGATTCGTGTTCGTTCCTGCTCCACGATCAGGTCGATCTCAGCTTCCTGCAGGCTGTGCCGGTCCAGTTCCCGGGCACGAAACAGGCTGCCGCGCTCCTGGTATAGCGCCAGCAAGAGCCCGACGGCGGCGCAGGCTCCGGCGATCAGCAGGAGGAGCGCAAAAAGCTGCCAGCCGTACCGCAGGAACATGGGCCGGTCGCCGTAATACATGGGCAGGAACCAGCCGACCCCTCCGCCGTATCTCCAGGAGAGCATCAGGAAGGTCATGAGGGCCACGAAGACCAGGTTCGCGGCCGCAGCGATGTACCGCATCCGCGGTGTTGCGGTCCAAAGCGTGAAGCCCAGGGCGATGAAGGAGCCCAGGTAGATGGCCCAGTGATTGGCGTACATCGCCGGCAATGCCAGACTCAGCTGACCGCCGAGGAGCGCCGCGGTGAACCCGAGGGACACCAGCGGTTGCCATGAGGCCGTGGCAACCGCCAACGTCATCAGCACCAGCGGCCAGTTCCCTGACCACGTCAGCCAGGATCCTCCCATTCGGCCTTCCTCAGCCACACACCAGAGGGAGAAAAAGATGACGGCCGCCACGGGGGCGCCCCAACGCCGTACGAAGTTCAGAACTGGTTCCATGCCTGTCACCCTATCCACGGCAATCACGCGAATTTCTCCATATCGCCGCGATCTCAACCTAAAAGCCAGCTGATTCATTCTTGGAGCCAGATTATGGCTATGCACAGTTCTCCGGAAAAGGAACGCGGGGCCTCTTCGCGAGGATCATTTCGGCGAGAGCCATTCCCGTTCCCGGTTCGCTTACCGTACTACTCGACCTGGCAAGGACAGATTTCGACGCCGACCGGACCGCGTGCCGCTGTAGCGTGGGTCCGATGGATACTTCGACACTCCTGGCGGCGTACGACCAGCAGCTCCGGACCGACGCCGAGACCCCGAGCGCGGTCGCCGTCGAGCGGCTGGGCCCCCTGCGGCTCGTGACCTTCGCGGGCGGCCGCGGATTCGTGACCTATCCGGACCTGGCTGGAGCCGGCGCAGACGTGATCGCGCGGTGGGTGGCCGAAACCGTGGCGTTTTACCGCGCCGATCCGCAAATCGCGCGGGTTGAATGGAAGACCCGAGGCCACGACCATGCGCCCGGGCTGCACGAGGCGCTGCTGGAGAACGGTTTTGAGCCGGACGAGACCGAGTCGGTGATGATCGGGGCCGCCAGTGCGCTCGACGTCGACGTGGCCCTGCCGCCCGGAGTGAGACTGCGGCGCGTGTCGGAGGAACCGGACATCCGGGCCATGAGCGCCATGCAGGATGAAGTCTTTGGCAGTCCCGTCTCGGACGGAAACGCTGAAGCGATCCTGCGTCGGATGGCCACGGACGACGGGATGGAGTTGTGGGTGGCGGAATATCAAGGGGTGATCATCAGTGCAGGCCGTCTCGAGCCGGTGCCGGACACGGACTTCGCGGGTATCTGGGGCGGGGCGACGCGCGAAGAGTGGCGCGGCCGGGGAATTTACCGCGCGGTCACCGCAGCCCGGGCGCGCGCGGCGTTGTTGCTGGGCAAGAGGCTCATCCACAGCGACTCCACCGAATATTCACGGCCGATCCTGGAACGCTATGGCCTGGTTCGGGTGTCTACAACGACGCCGTATCGCTGGCAGCGCTAGCGATCGTCGCGGGTTCGGAACTCTTCGTCGAGCTCGTAGTGCCGGAATTCCGTCTCCGGGTTCGGCTCGCCCTCCGCAACGACCTCATAATCGAGCTGGCGTTGGATCTGGCTATCGAGGACCTGCAGCTGCTGATCTTCGACGTCGGCCAGCTCCTCGGGAAAGCCGTCGTCCGGGGTTAGATGCAGTTTCTCGTTCATCATGCCCTCCGTGCTGCCACGCCGGGGTTTGCGTCCCGGCCTCTAATGCTCAAACTCTACAGGTGACTTCGGCGAACGGCTCCGAGTTAAACGTGGTGGGTGGCAGACGGGACGAGCGAGTCGTCACGCCGCTCGTCTCCACACCTGAGCCGTGATCGTGAGCGGCTATGCAAGTACCCACGTATTCAACTGGTGCCCCCTGACCCGCCTGGCTGGGCCGCCGAACTCACCGGTGTCAGACGAACCTAAACTCGATCCTGCCGGGCGTGAGGGAACGTTACCTCAGAGTCGAACAGGAGGCTTCGGCCCCGACCGACGAGGGGTTGCGAACACCGCGGATAAAGCCGACGTGATGCGGCCATTCGCGACGCTGCGCGCGAGGTCGACCGCACGGACGGGATGTTTGTCCTCCGCGGGTGACGCTCTGCGCTGCGTGCCCCGGGTCAGCTGTCGGACCGGCAACGTTTCACGATCTGAAGTAGTGGTTTCTTCGGGGTGTTTGGTGTGGGTCGAGGTGGGGTGGCGGGATGAACCACGGGATGCCGTTGCGGGGCTGGATGGTCCATTGTTCTTTGTGGATCAGGTGGTGATGGTGTGAACAGAGGAGTGTTCCGTTGTCGGTGGATGTGGTGCCGCCGCGGGACCAGTAGGTGATGTGGTGGGCTTCGCACCAGGGGGCGGGGATGGTGCAGTCGGGGAAGGCGCAGCCCTGGTCGCGGGCGGTGATGGCTTTGCGGATGTGGGGCGGGAAGATCCGGCTCGTTTGGCCGATGTCCAGGATCCGGCCCTGGGATCCGAGCAGGACGGGGATGATGTCGGCGTCGCAGGCGATTTTGCGGATGGTTGAGGCGGTGATGGGGCCGGTGAAGGCCAGGGTGCCGGTGCCGGTGAACCCGAGCGGGCCCGCGCCGGGGTTCTGGGCGGCCGTCCCCGGTGTCTGTCAGCCGGTTGAGGCGTTCGAGGAGGTCGCGGTAGTCGATGGTGACCATGACCTGGGGCCGGAATCCGCCGGTTGCGGGCAGCCCGCCGGAGGCCAGTGGCGACTTTGCAGCCGCCGACGAGTCCGTCGAGTTGTTTCTGCGGCCGGGACCGCCGGTCCAGCTGGTTCGGCACGAATCCGTCGGCGCCGCCGGTGCTCCGTCCGTCGCCGCTCGCCGGGTGCTCCGGCCGCGCCGGTGCGGGGGTTGGTGCCGGTGTTCATCACGGTCACCAGGTGTTCGAATTGTTCGGCGGTGGCGAAGATTTCCAGGTGCTGCAGCCCGTGCTTGGGTTTGCGGATGAAGGCGCCCTGTAACTGGCGCAGGACCTCTTCGGAGGGTTCGGCGCCGTCCTGGTCGAGTCCGTCCATCCAGCGCCGCGCGATCCGGGCCAAAAAGTCCGGGTCGTGCTCGGCCGCGGTGCGGGTCAGTTCGTGTTCCACCCGGGCCATGGTCTCCGCGTCGCACAGCGGCCGGACCCGGCCCAACGCCAGGGTGATGATGGTCGCCGACTTCGACGGGACCGTCCCGGCGGCCACGGCCGCGGCGAGTTCCTCGCGCAGCGGCGGCAGCGGCTGGCCGGTGATCCCGGTCCGCGGCAGCACCTCCCCGGCCAGGGAGAGCCGCCGCTGGGCTTCGCCGGCGCTGATCTGCAACCGGTCCCGCAGGAACTCCCCGGTCTTGCGGTAACCGTCATCGACCATCGGGGAGCCATCGTTCGCGGCCTCCCGGCGGGTCCGGTCCACCGCCCCGGCGGCAACGATCTGGAGGTATTCCGCGGCCCGGGAGAGTTCCTCGACCTGGCCGGCGAACTCCGCCGCCTCCCCGGGCCCGAGCAGCGCCGCGTCCGCGGCCGCCGTCGCACACAGATCCCGGAGCTGGCCAAGGACCCCGTCAAAATCAGGGGCGGCGCCGCGCCCATCACCATCCGGCCTGCCGGCCGGACGAGCGATGAGAGCTGCACTGATTCCCATGAACTAAGTTCATCAGAGACCTCAGACATTATTTGGAGCACCCAGTGCCTGGGAGCTGTGCGCTCCGACTACACCTATCCGCCGTGCCTATTCGCGCAGGTCAAGAGTGAAACCCGGATAGTCCGGATAGTCGCCCACACGATCGGCCTGGTACCCCAGCGCTTCGTAGAAGCCCACGGCGGAGGGGCTCGCCTGCCAGTCGAGAATCATCGGCTGGGGCCGAGCTCTCGCCCACGCAAAGATGAAGTCCATGATCGCCTTGCCCACGCCGAACCGACGCGCCTCCGGCTCGACGTACAGGTCATGCACCCGGCCCGTAGTAAAGGTTGTGCGCAGACCCGGGCCGAAGTCCTGGGCCAAGTCCGTAGCCGAGCAGCCGCTGCCCGACTGGGCCACCGCAATGCACCAGGTGGCTTCGCAGACGGCGGTCGCGTAACGGCTGTCGAAGTTCCTGCTGCGGCAGATCCCGGGCGCCAGGCGTGAAAGCGATCGACAGCCGTCGAACCTCGCCTGCGTCCTCCGGCGCGGCCGGACGGACGGTTAGCTCCGAAAACGTCATTCGCCGGTTCCTCCTCTAGAAATCCCACGGACTTACGACCAACATACTGCCCTGACCCTCGCGGGACCTTTGGCAGGTTCCAACCGCCCCAGCCTCCACCAGACTGGAGCGAGGAAGGTAGGAGGCTTAACCATGAGGGTTCTCGTTGCCTATGCAAGCGCTCTGGGGTCCACCCGGGAAATCGCTCAACATATAGCTGACCACATGACCGTTGCGCTGGGCCCGGTCGAGTGCCGGTCCGTGGAGGAGATCGAGTCTGTCTCCGGCTACGACGCTGTCGTGGTGGGCAGCGCGATCCACAACCAGGCGTGGCTGCCCCCGGCTTTGCTGTTCGTCTCACAGCATGGGGACGAACTGGCCGATGCGACCTGCTCTGGGCGTTCAGCGTGGGAATGTCCGACGCCCTGCCTAAGCCGTTCCGCAAGCGCGGTGCGCTACTGCAGCAGCAACGACTGGAACGATCCCAGTTTCCGGACATTCCGCTCCGCGGCCACAAAGTCTTCTCGGGTGTCTACGAGGCTGGCCAGATGCCGACGCCGCTCCGGCTCCTGTTCCGGCTCACCGGCGGCCGCTTCGGAGACCTGCGCGATTGGGCGGCGGTCGACGGCTGGACCGATGAAATTATCGCCCAACTCGCTCAACCCGCCTCGTCCGCCCCTCCAGAGGACGCCAGCGTCCAGGGACTCCCGCCAGACCGGCCAGCCGGCGACTGAACGAAATCCGGGCAGAGGGACGGTCCCGGTGAGGGTACAGGCGGGTGAGGACTGCCGCCCCCGGACATAGGCACCCGCCGTCGTCGTCAACGCCCATCCGCTCCGCGGCTGGGAGACGGCGACTCCGCGACCGGGGCGTGGCCGGCGGTGGCCGCCCAGCTGGCCAGGAGCTGCAGGTTGTCGTGGGAGGGCGTTCCGGGCCGGGCGGTGTAGGCGAGGAACAGCAACGGGCTGTCGGCGGAGAGCGGCATGGCTTCGTAGTTGAGCTCCAGCTCCCCGACGGCGGGGTGGCGGAGGCGTTTGGTGCCGGTGCTGTGCCGCCGGACGTCGTGGGATCCCCAGAGCGCACGGAAATCGTCGCTGCGGGTGGACAGCTCGCCCACCAGGGACCTGAGTGCCCGGTCGTCGGGGACGCGTCCGGCTTCCGCGCGCAGCAGGGCCACCGTTTGCTGGGCTGCCTCCTCCCAGTCCGGGTACATGTCCCTCGCCGCGGGGGAGAGGAACAGGAAGCGGCTGAAGTTGGCCGGCTGCCCGGCCCGGCCGGCGGAGCGCGCCTGGGCGTAGAGCTCGGAGAAGAGGGCACGGCCGAGCTGGTTCGCCGCCACAAGATCCAGGCGGCCGTTCTGGACCACCGCCGGGACGAGCGTCATGGCGTCGAGCAGCTGCTGCACGCCGGGGCGCATTTCCTGCCGTTTCGCCGGCCGGCCGCGCCGGACCTCAGACCAGGCGGTGGTGTTTGCGGCGCGGACGAGGCCGTAAAGGTGCGCGCGTTCGGCGTCGTCGAGCTGCAGCGCCCGGCTGATCCCTTCGAGGATTCCTTCGGAAACGCCCTTGGCTTTTCCCCGCTCGAGCCGCACGTAGTATTCGGTGCTCATGCCCGCGAGCAGGGCGACCTCCTCGCGGCGGAGCCCGGGCACCCGCCGCCGGCCGCCATAGTCGGGCAGGCCGGCCTGCTGCGGTGTCAGCCGCGCCCGGCGGCTCGCCAGAAACTGCTGGATCTCGTTGCCATTCTCCATGCACTCGACGCTACGCCGCCCGGAGCCCTTTTGGGGGTCCCCCGTGTTAACCCTCTGGACAGGCTCTGCCTCGTCCTTTTCGAAACGTCTTGAATGGAATCAAAGCGGCAGAAGGTGCTGCCGTTCAGTCTTTCGAGAGGAACACCATGAGTGAGAACACCGTCTGGTTCATTACCGGAGCCGCCCGCGGCATGGGGATCGACATTGCCCGCGCCGCCCTCGACGCCGGCCACTCCGTCGTAGCGACGGCGCGCGACGCCGCCAAGGTCACCGCGGTCCTCGGGGAACGCGAGAACCTGCTGGCGGTCTCCCTGGACATCACCGACCCCGACGCCGCAAAGGCCGCCACGGAGGCCGCGCTGGCCCGGTTCGGCCGCATCGACGTGCTGGTGAACAACGCCGGAAACTTCTACGCGGGCTACTTTGAGGTCATCAGCCCCGAGCAGTACCGCCGGCAGATGGACACCAACTTCTTCGGACCGCTCAACGTCACCCGCGCCATCCTCCCGGCCATGCGGGCCCAGCGCTCCGGCCACGTCATCACCATCTCCTCGACCGCCGGGCTGGCCGGCGTCGACTTCTGCTCCGCCTACGCCGCCTCGAAGTTCGCCCTGGAAGGGTGGATGGAGACCCTGCACCTCGACGTCGAGCCCTACGGCATCAAGACCACCGTGGTGGAGCCCGGCTTCTTCCGCACCGAACTCCTCGTCGAAGGCGCCTCCTCGATCTGGCCGGAGCTGTCCATCGCGGATTACGAACAGCGGACTCGGGACACGATCACCGCGTGGAAGTCGATGAACGGGAAGCAGGGCGGCGACCCCGCGAAGCTCGCCGCGGCCCTGGTCACCCTCAGCGCCCTGGCGGAACCGCCGGTGCGCTTCCTCGCCGGAGCCGACGCCGTCGAGACCGCGGAGCGCAAGGCCGCCGAGCTGCTGGAACAGGCCAGCGCCCACCGTGAACTCTCGTCCTCCCTGCAGTACGACGACGCTTAGGCGCCCGCCGCCGTCGCGCCGCGCCGGCGCCGCCGCCGCTCGGCTCAGGGGACGGTCCTGAACCGTTCCCACGCGGTTTGCCGGGTGATGCCCAGGGCGGCGCCTATTCGGGACCAGCTGATGTCTCGCGCCCTGGCAACGCCGACCCAGAGCCGCAACTGCTCCTCGAGTTGGGCGCCGACGCGCAAAATCTCCGGCAAACGCGCCAGGATTTCCTCATCGCTGAGCTGTTCCCAGTCGGGCCCCAGCGAGCCGGCCCCGGAAGCCTGCCCGGGCGCGTCCAGAAGCTCCTGGGCGGCGCCCACGCAGTGCTCGCAGATTGAGATGCCCGGGCCGGCCACGAGCCGACGGTCCGCGGTCCGGGCTCGGCCGCAGAAAGAGCAATAGCGCTGCCCTGGATCGACGTCGACCATCTTTGCCCCTTAGTGCGCGGCGCCGTTGACAACGTCAGGCGATACCTGACACCCTCGCGTGTGACCTTTCGCACATCGTCTGGCTCCCAGAGTAGCGGCCCCGCCGGCAAAAGGCAGGGCCCGGGTGCCGCCCCTTCCGGCCCGCTTCTGCGGGGACCATTCCGGTGGCTCTTCATTGCGGGCATCGGGGACGGGATTGGCGACGACGTCGCCCGGGCTCTGCTGCCGGTTGTTGCGGTCGCCGTCCTCGGTGCCGGGGCGTTCGAAGCAGGGATCCTCAATGCGCTGGGCATGGCGGCCTTCCTGGTCCTCGGCGTGCCGGCCGGCGTTCTCGTGGACCGCTGGCCCCGGAAGCCGGTCCTGATCGGCGCCAACCTCGTCCGGGCCGCCGCGGTGCTGACCGTGCCCCTGGCCTATGCCGCGGGCACCCTGCATCTTTGGCACCTTTTCCTCGTCGCCGCCGTCATCAGCGCCGCCGACGTCTTCTTTACCTCGGCGCATTCGGCGGTGATGCCCACGCTGCTGGCGGGAGACCAGCTCGCGAGGGGCTACGCCCGCGTGCAGACCGTCCAGAGCGGCCTTGCCGTCGCCGCCCCTGGAATCACCGGTGTGCTGATCCGGATCGCCGCTGCACCGGCCGTCCTGGCGATTTCAGGCCTGGCCTACCTGTTCTCCGCCGCGGTGACGTGCGCGCTGCCGGAGGTGCGGGCGGCCAGGTCCCCAGGGCCCACGGGTTTTTGGGCGGAGGCACGCCACGGGCTGGTCTTCACGCTGGGGCACCCGGTCGTCCGGGGCCTGATGGGCTCGGTGGCGCTGGTCAACGCGGCCGGTATGTGGGGCGCCGGCGCGAAAGTCGTCTTTGTCCTCAACACCCTCCGGATACCGGTGGACCAGGTCGTCGCGCTCGGCGCCGTCTCCGCCGCCGGCGGCCTTTTGGCCTCCCTGATGGCCACCGGCGTGACCCGGCGCTTCGGAATCGGCAGGACCAAGGTCATCGCCAGCGTGGCCGGCGCCTGCTGCATGGTGCTGGTTCCCGCGGCCCCCGCCCTGGCGCTGCCGGCCGTGTTCTGGGTCGGGCTCTCCGGCTTCGGCTGGTCCTATTTCGTCGTGTTGACCGGACTGGCGGGTGCCGGCATCGTGGCCCGGCTCGTCCCGGCGGACCTTATGGGCAGGGCCATGTCCAGCTACCGCCTCGTCACCCTCGGGGTGATGCCCGTGGCCAGCCTCGCCGGAGGCTTCCTCGCACTCCTCGCAGGCGAAGCCCCCGTCCTCTGGGCAGGGGCCCTCATCGCGGCATCCTCGGCGCTCCCGGTCATCTCCTCGCCGCTCAGGCACTGGAAGACGTTTCCGGAGGAACTCGACATCCAGCGCACAGGGCATGCTGCGGTGACGGCGGGCACGTCACCCTGAAACCGGCGGAACCCGGCGGAACCCGGCGGAAATCGGCGCCCCCACGGTCGCCTGGAGTTGCCGGAGGTAGAACGGCCCGCCGGCCCGTTGTGGGTGACGTCACTCCGCGTGCCGGGAAGCTGCCGACCCGCGCCCCGGTTGAACCTTGGGACAGCAGAAGCGCCCCGGACGGGGCGGCCCCAGCGAAAGGGACGCGAATGACGATCGCCCACGAAGAAGCAGTAATCGACGCCGCAGCGGTGGACGCCATCTTTGCCCAGGCGCGCACCGCCAACGCCTTTACCGGCGAAGTCACGGACGAGCAGGCCCGCGCCATTTACGAGCTGAC
Source organism: uncultured Actinomycetota bacterium (assembly GCA_963698285.1). Classification (GTDB taxonomy): domain Bacteria; phylum Actinomycetota; class Actinomycetes; order Actinomycetales; family Micrococcaceae; genus Arthrobacter. The sequence continues at coordinate 266,896 of CAVOQF010000026.1, forward strand.
GAAGTTCGGTCCCACCGCGTTCAACTCGCAGCCGCTGCGTGTCACCTATGTCCGCTCGGACGAAGCCCGCGCCACGCTGGTGGATGCGCTGTCCGCCGGGAACCGCGCCAAGACCGCTTCCGCGCCGCTCGTCGCGGTCCTCAGCACCGACACCGCCTGGCACGAGCAGTGGGACACATTCCTTCCCGGCTACAACGCCCCCAAGGCCATGTACGACGCCGCCCCGGACCTCGCCGCGGCCACCGGCAACAACAACGCCCATCTCCAGGCCGGCTACTTCATCCTCGCCGTCCGTTCGCTGGGACTTTCGGCCGGCCCGATGACCGGCGCCGACTTCGGCAAGATCGACGCCGCTTTCTTCCCGGACGGCAGCCAGAAGAGCTTCATGGTGGTCAACATCGGCCGGCCCGCCGAGAACGCCTGGGGCGCACCGAAGCCCAAGTTCGCCTACGAAGACGTGGTCCGCACCGTCTAACCCGCCGGCAGGCGCCCGGCGTCGGCGGGCGGTGGCAGACTGGGCCCATGCGGAACCTGATCGTGGTCGCCTTCCTGGAGCCCGTCGCCGAGGGGATGGATTTTCCCCGCGACGCCTGGCCCCTGCACATCACGGTCGTGAAGTTCGACGTCGTCGGGCCGCTTCCGGAGGGGGATGACGACGGCGACGCTGCCCCCGCCGCCGGTGACGCGCTGGCCGCCCGGGTGGCCGGGCTCATGGACGCGCCGGTCCGTGCCGCGCTGGGCAGCACCGTCACCGTAGGCGGTGAGGCAGGATTCGGCCGCGGCGGCTCCATTCCGGTCAGCCTGATCGAGCCCGCTGCCCCGCTGCAGACCCTCCACGAGGCCCTCGTGGACGTGGTCGCCGCGCTGCCCGGCCGGATCGCCACCCCGGGTTACACCATGGAGGGGTACCGTCCGCATGTCTCCCACCGGGGCGGAAAGGCGCCCCGGGCGGGCGGGCAGCTGGTCCTGGACCGGATCGCCCTGGTGGACATGGCGCCCGACGGCGGCCACGCCACGCGGCGCGTGCTCAAGCTTTGGGCGGCCACATTGTGAATGAACCTCTTCATTTCCACTCCGAGGTGCCATACTGGGGTCAAATTGAGAGTCTGACACCGATTAATAGTCGGGTCACTGGGTGTGTGCTGGGGGAACCACAAGATGATGCTTGACACCTCCACCCTGCGTGTCGCCCTGGCCGTCGTGACCTTGACGCTGCTCTGCCTCTTCTACTTCATCACCTACCGGCGGACCCGTTCGAACTTCAGCGGCTGGTGGTGCGCGGCGCTGCTGCTTTTCCTCACCGGATCCGCCTCCTACCTGCTGGACGGCACCGTCCACCAGGCGTGGGCGAACCCGCTCGGCAACACCCTGCTGGTGGGCGGGGCCGGGGCCATGTGGGCCGGTGCCAGATCGCTGCGGGCCAGGAGCCCCAGGGTGGGCTATCTTCTCGTGGGACCGAGTGTCACCGCGGTGGCGTCGATGCTCGACCACCCGGCCACCAACGACTGGTCCGGCGGCCCCGTGCTGCTCGCCCTGATGGGCCTGATGATCGGACTCTCTTCCCGCGAACTCTTCGCGCTCGACGTCAATTACTCCCGGGTGCACCGCCCGCTCGCCTACGGCTCTGCGCTGCTGGCCCTGTACTACCTCGGCCGCCTGACGGCTTTTCTTCTCGACGGCCCCGACGGCCCGGTCTTCGTCGCCTATTTCGGCTCGGTCGTGACGACGCTCCTGACGTCGATGGTGCTGGTGCTCGCCTCCTTCACCATGGCGGAGTTGAGCAACGAACAACTGACCCGGGACCTCCGGGCGCGCGCCACGGTCGACGGGCTGACCGGACTCCTTAACCGCACCGCCTTCATGGACCTGGCGGAGAACGAGCTGCGCCGCCTGAGCGGCGCCCGGACCTCCGCCGCGCTTGTCCTGGCAGACCTGGACCACTTCAAGGCCGTCAATGACCAGTACGGGCACGCGGCCGGAGACGAGGCGCTGAAGACCTTCGCCGCCGCGTGCACGGCGTCCGTCCGCTCGACCGACCTCGTGGGGCGCTACGGCGGCGAGGAATTCGTCCTCCTCCTCCCCGGCCTCACCCCGGAGCGCGCGGGCGAGATGGCCGCCGCCATCAGCCGCCGGCTGCAGGAGGCGCAGCCGACCGTGGAAGCCCGGCTCCCCACCGTCAGCTACGGGATCGCCTCGACCGGCCCCGGCCGGGTCGACCTGAAAGACCTGGTTGCCTCGGCCGACGCCGCGCTCTACCGCGCGAAGACGCAGGGCCGGGACCGGTCGGTGCTGGCCGCCAGCCTCCGCGAGGAACAGACCGCCTGAGCTGCCGGACCGGTTCCCGGGCACCGGGCACCGGTTAGGAAATAACCCCGTCCACCAGGGCCTTGGCCTCCGCCTGCACCTGCTTGAGGTGCTCCGCGCCCTTGAAGGACTCGGCGTAGATCTTGTACACATCCTCGGTGCCGGACGGGCGGGCCGCGAACCAGGCGTTCTCGGTGACCACCTTGAGGCCGCCGATGGCCGCGCCGTTGCCCGGCGCCTCGGTCAGCTTCGCGGTGATGGTCTCGCCGGCCAGTTCCGTCGCGGTGACGTCCGACGGCGACAGCTTCCCCAGCGCGGCCTTCTGCTCCCGCGTGGCGGCGGCGTCGATGCGCGCGTAGACGGGGTCGCCGAACTGCTCGGTGAGTCCCCGGTACAGCTGCGAGGGGGACTTGCCGGTGACTGCCGTGATCTCGGAGGCCAGCAGCGCCAGCAGGATGCCGTCCTTGTCCGTGGTCCAGACGCTGCCGTCCATTTTGTTGAACGAAGCCCCGGCGGATTCCTCCCCGCCGAAGGCGCCCTCGCCGGACAGCAGTCCCGGCACGAACCACTTGAAGCCCACCGGCACCTCGACGAGCTTCCGGCCCAGGCTCTCGGCAACCCGGTCGATGATCGAGGAGGACACCAGGGTCTTGCCGATCACGGACTGCGGGTTCCAACCGCTGCGGTGCCGGTAGAGGTAGTCGATTGCGACGGCGAGGTAGTGGTTCGGGTTCATCAGCCCGCCGTGCCCATCGACAAGCGGCGTCACGATCCCGTGCCGGTCGGCGTCGGCGTCGTTGCCGGTGGCGATGTCGAAGGGTGCGGACCCGTCCGCACCAGCAGCCATCCGGTTGATCAGGGAGGCCATCGCCGACGGCGAGGAGCAGTCCATCCGGATCTTCTCGTCCCAGTCCAGCGTCATAAAGGCCCACTGCGGGTCCACGGTCGGGTTCACCACGGTGAGGTTGAGGTGGTGGCGCTCGCCGATTTCGCCCCAGTAGTCCACGGACGCGCCGCCCATGGGGTCGGCGCCGATGCGGACGCCCGCCTCGCGGATCGCGTTCAGGTCCAGCACGGAGGGCAGGTCATCGACGTAGCTGGACAGGAAGTCGAACTTCCCGGTGGTGCCGGCGGCCATGGCGTCGGCGATGGGGACCCGCTTGACCCCGCGCAGGCCGTTTTCGAGCAGTTCGTTGGCGCGGTTGGCGATCCAGCCGGTCGCGTCGGTGTCGGCCGGGCCGCCGTGCGGCGGGTTGTACTTGAAGCCGCCGTCGCCGGGCGGGTTGTGGCTGGGCGTCACCACGATGCCGTCGGCCTGCGGCGCGCCCGCGGCGGAGTTGTTGTTGTGGGTCAGGATGGCGTGGCTCAGGGCCGGGGTGGGCGTGTAGCCGTGGCGGGCATCGATCAGCACGTGCACGCCGTTCGCGGCCAGGACCTCGAGGGCGGAGTTCTGGGCCGGTTCGCTCAGGGCATGGGTGTCCTTGGCGAGGTACAGCGGGCCGGTGATGCCCTGGCCCGCGCGGTACTCCACGATGGCCTGGGTGATGGCGAGGATGTGCGGTTCGTTGAAGGACGCTTTGAGGCTCGAGCCCCGGTGCCCGGAGGTCCCGAACGCCACCCGCTGGCCGGGGTCGCCCAGATCCGGCGATACGTCGTAGTACGCGTCCAGGAGCGCAGTGAGATCAACAAGGTCTTGGGGTTGGGCAACTGTGCCCGCGCGGCTAGCCATGGCTCCAGCATGCCAGACGAGGGGGCGCGGGCAACACGTTTCGCCGGAATCGGGCTGCTGTGACGCGCGCAGCCTGTCCGCGAATGGGCGCGGCGGTAATCTGGACGAACACGCATCAGAGGGGATTTCCATGACCGAGCAGTCCAGGCACGGCGACGACGGGGCGCAACGCGGCTACCAGCCGCCGTGGGGCCCGCCGTACGGGGCAGACGGCCATGTCCCGCCGATGCCGACGTCGGCACCGCACCTCGGCACCCCGGGCGGCAACTACGGCAACTATGGCGGCTACGGCCAGCCGCCGGCCGGCCCGTATGCCGATGCCTACGGCCAGCCGCACTACTACGGGGTGCCCGCCGCGCCGAAGACCCTGAGCATCGCGAGCCTGTGCTGCGGCATCGCGGCCTTCCTGGGGTTCGGCTTCTTCCTGCTCCCGCAGCTGGCCGCCGTCGTCCTCGGGCACCTGGCGCTGAACCGGGAGCCGGCCGGCAGGGGCATGGCGGTCGCGGGCCTGGTCCTGGGCTATGCCGCGATTGCCATTACGGTGCTGGTGGTCGTCATCCTGGGGGTCGCCTTCTCCAACGTGGACTTCATCTCCAGGTAAGCGCGTCCACCAACCGCCCCGCGTTGGCCTCGAGCCAGTCGCGGCGGCGGAGGATCAGCTCACCCACGCCCTCGTCCCACATCCGGGCCCAGCCGCCGCCGAGTTCCCGCGCGTTGTGCTGCATCCGCTCGTAACTCAGTGACGTGGCCTCGATGCCGAACGCGGGCAGGCGCCGTCGTTCCTCATCGCCCCAGCCGTAGGCGTCGGCGAAAATCCGGAGCCGCCGGAACGGGTCGGTGCCTTCCCAGCCCGGCCACGCGTCGGCGGGGTCGCGGAGCGGCGCCCAGTGCATGGCGGTGTTGAAGGAATCCTTGAGCGCCGTCGTGGGGCCGGCGAGGTCGAAGTCCACCAGCCCGGCGGCACGACCGTCACGGACCACCACGTTCTGCGGGGTGACGTCAAGGTGGCACACGAGTTCTGCCGGGTCCTGCCGGACCGCGCCCGCCGGAATGTAGCGCGGCGGGAAGGGATGGGCGCCCGGCACAAACCCGGCAGAGGCCGAGTGCAGCCGGCGCAGCAGCCGCGCCACGGAGGCCAGCAGGTCCTCGGACTGCACCCAGGCCTCCGGGACCGGCCCGGCGCACCGTCCGGGCAGGAAGGTCAGCACGTCCCTGCCGTCCCCGTCCCGGCCCAGGAAGCGCGGGGAGCCGTCGAAGCCGGCGTCTTCGAGCCAGTCGAGGTATGCGGCGACGGCCAGGGACTGCGGCTGGTGCGGGCGGCGGATGGTCCCGCCCACCCGCACCACGCCCTCAGTGACATCGCCCGCCGGCATGAGTTCGACGTCGGACGCCTCGCCGGGGGCGGGGACGTAGACGCGCGCCTCAACCGGCGGGCGATCTCGGGTGCTCATTCAGCTCAGCGTACGCCGCCCATGAGCTTCTTGATGGCAGGCGAGGCCGCGGCCAGGCCGACGGCCAGGAGCATTGCCGTGCCGCCGACGCCGATGAAGTACGGCAGTTCGTCGTCGGGGTTGTAAAGCCCCGTCAGCATGCCGGCCAGGGTGGTGCCGAGCGAGACCGAGAGGAAGAACAAGGCCACCATCTGGGTGTGGAAGGCCTTGGGGGCCAGCTTGGTGGTCACCGACAGGCCGATGGGGGAGAGGAACAGTTCCGCGAGCGTGAACAGCAGCAGGATCCCCACCAGTGCCAGCAGCGGCGTCTTACCCTCGCCGGCCAGCGGGATGAAGGCCAGGAACGCCAGCCCCATCACGAAGAGCCCGATCGAGAATTTCAGCGCCGAGCCGGGCTGCTTGCGTCCCAGCCGGGTCCACAGGGCTGCCATGATGCCGGCGAAGATGATGATGAACACCGGGTTGATCGACTGGACCCACGCGGCCGGCATTTCCCAGCCGAACAGGTTCCGGTCCAGCTTCTCCTCCGAGTACACGGCAATGAAGGTGAACTGCTGCTGGAAGAGCGCCCAGAACGCAGCGGAGGCGATGTACAGCGGGATGAACGCCGCCACCCGGCCACGCTCGGTGGCGTTGACCTTTTTGCTGCTGAAGATCAGCACGAAGTACAGCACGGAGGCGCCGATCGCGGCGTAGGCCATCGACATGGCGAGGTTGTCCGCGTTCACGGCGCCGGTGGCGAGCAGCACGGCGATCACCGCGGCGATGCCGGCGAAGATCAGCCCGTACCGGGTGCGTTCCGCGGCGGGCAGCGGGTTGGGCACCCGGTGGGCCTCCTCGGGAAGCTTGCTGCGGCCCAGGGCGTAGATGCCCAGGCCCACGGCCATGCCGACGGCGGCGGCGCCGAAGCCCCAGTGGAAGCCCTGGCTTTCCTGCAGCCAGCCGGTGACCAGCGGGCCGATCAGGGCGCCGGCGTTGATGCCCATGTAGAAGATGGAGAAGCCGGCGTCGCGGCGCTCATCCTTCTCGCGGTACAGGCTTCCGACCAGGGCGGTGGCGTTGGCCTTCAGCCCGCCGGATCCGACGCCCACCAGCACCAGGCCGGCAATCAGGCCCGGGATCCCGGGGATCAGGGCCAGGGCGATATGACCGGCCATGATCAGGATCGCGGAGCCGAAGAGCACACGCTCGGAGCCGAAGAGCCGGTCCGCGAGCCAGGCGCCCAGGATTGTCGAAAGGTAGACACCGCCGCCGTAGGCGCCGACCAGGCTGGCAGCGAGGGCCTTGTTGATTTCCAGGCCGCCTTCAGCGGCCGTGAAGTACATGTAGTAGAGGAGGATGCCCTGCATTCCGTAGAAGGAGAAGCGCTCCCACATTTCTACGGAGAAGAGGCTGGCCAGCATTTTCGGGTGGCCAAAAAACGAGGTATCGCCCGGCGTTGTAGCGGGGGGATTGGCTAAATGAGTTGTGCTCATTTACTTAATGCTGACACCGCGGCGCGCGATTGTCACATCCGCGGCGGCCCGGGGCAAGTCAAGCGAAAGGTGTTTCGCCCGCCGCTGCCGCCCGGTTGCGCTATCAGATATGGCTGTTCTGAACCCTTGTTGGCAGCCATAAGTGACAGGGCAAGCGGGCCGGCGGCCAGGCTACTCGGCGTCGAACATGATGACCTGGCGGACCGCCTTGCCGTCGGCGAGCTGGTCCATCGCCTGGTTGATGTCCGCCAGCGCGATCCGGGACGAAATGAGCTCCTCCACCGGCAGCTTCCCGTCCCGCCAGAGCTGGGCGTACTTGGGGATGTCGCGCGCCGGCACCGCCGAACCGAGGTAGCTGCCGACAATCGTGCGGGCCTCTGCCGTGATGGTCAGCGGGGACAGCTGGGCGCGGGAGTCCGGGGAAGGCAGCCCGGCCGTGATCGTGGTGCCGCCGACGTCGGTGGCGGCGAAGGCGGTCTCGAAGGCCCGGGCGCTGCCGGCGCATTCGACAACGAACTTGGCCTTGACGCCTTGGTCCGCCAGCTGCTGCGGGGTATACGTTTCGTGGGCGCCGAGGCGGCGGGCGTGCTCCAGCTTCTCCGCCAGGGTATCCACGGCCACGATCCGGGAGACGCCCTGCGAGACGGCAGTGATCAGCGCGGCCATGCCGACGCCGCCGAGCCCCACGATCATGATGCTGTCCTCGGGCATGGGCTTGGCCGCATTCAGCACGGCGCCGCCGCCGGTGAGCACGGCGCAGCCGAGGACGGCGGCGATGTCCGCCGGGATGTCGTCGCCCACCGGCACTGCCGAGGCCCGGTCCACGACGGCGTGGCTGGCGAAACCGGAGACGCCGAGGTGGTGGTAGATGGTCTCGCCGCCGCGGCTCAGGTGCATGGAACCGTGCAGCAGGCTGCCCTCGCCGTTGCTCTTCGAGCCCGCGGTGCAGGGGAGCCGGCCGTCCGCGGCGCAGTTCGCGCACTTCTCGCAGCGTGGCAGGAAGGACATGACGACCCGCTGGCCGGGTTCCAGGTCGGTGACGTCCGCACCGACCTCGACGACCCGTCCGGCGGCTTCGTGGCCCAGCAGCATGGGCACCGGGCGCACCCGGTTCCCGTCGACGACGCTGAGGTCCGAGTGGCAGATGCCGGCGGCCTCGAGGCGGACGAGGATTTCCGTGGGCCCGGGGGCAGAAAGCTCCAGTTCAGCGATGCTGATGGGTTTTGACTGCGCAAAGGGCCTGGGCCGGCCGATTTCCTCAAGCACTGCACCGGTGATCTTCATCGATCCCTCTCCTGTCGTTTACCGCTTCGGCACCAGTAAACCCCAGGCGGGCACGGCCCGGGAAATCCCGGCCGCCGGCTGCCTAGAAGCCGAGCTGCGCGGCGACCTGGAGCAGCACCGCCTCGGACCCCCTCGGGCCGACCAGCTGGACGCCCATCGGCAGGCCGGTGCCCGGGGCGCCGCCCGTCCAGTGCACCGGAATGCTGATCGCGGGCAGCCCGCACACGTTGACCAGGGAGGACCAGGGCGCAAACTGGCACTGCTTGCGGTAGTCCTCGTCCGCGTCGGTGGCCCACTCGGCCGCCGGCCAGTAGCCGTCCCCGTGCGTAGCGCCGGTGAACCAGCCCACCGGCCGCGGCAGCTGCGCCAGCGCGGGGCTCAGGACCAGGTCCCAGGCCGCGTACTGGGCAACCGTGTCCCGCTCGAACTGCCGCAGGAACCCGAGGGACTCGTTCAGTTTTGCCGCGCTGCGCTGCTGGGCGCGCCGCCGGAAGGTCCGGGTCAGCGGGGTCAGGAGGGCTTCGCGCTGCGGTGCGATGCGGGCGCTGCCGACGCCGGCGGTCCAGGCCGTCGTGAACGCGCCGGCGTAGCGGTTGTCGTAGCGGATGGCGGCTTCGCCGGTCTCGTGACCCGCCGCCTCCAGCAGCCTGATGCCCGCCTCGAGCGCGTCCAGGGCCTCGCGGTCCGCGGTGATGGGGAAGACCGCCTGCCACGGGCTGTCCAGGCTGACGCCGATCCGCAGCCGGGGTGGATCCTGCCCGGCGAGCTGCAGGTAGCTGTGCCGGGCCCCGGCGGAGTGCCCGGTGGAGTGCCCGGACGGATGCGCAGGCGGCTGCACTGGGACCAGCGCGTCGAGCAGCAGGGCCGCATCCGCCGCGGTGCGGGCCAGCGGTCCGGCCACGACCAGCCCCGCGGGGTCGCCGCTGCTTTCCCCGGCCGGGACCAGACCCCGGCCCGGTTTCAGGCCCACCAGTCCGCAGGCGGAGGCGGGGATCCGGATGGAGCCGCCGCCGTCGGATCCCGGGGCGAAGGGAAGCAGCCCCGCGGCGACGGCGGCGGCGCTGCCGCCGGAGGAGCCCCCGGAGCTGCGGCTCAGCGCATACGGGTTGCGCGAGGGCGGGGCGATCCGGTTCTCGCTGTAGGCCGTCAGCCCGAATTCAGGGACCTGCGTCTTGCCGAGTGAGACGACGCCGGCACCCTTCAGCGCGGCGGCGAGGGCGCCGTCGGCCGGGGCCGGCTTGCGCTCCAGGGCGGCGCTGCCGTGCGTGGTGACGACGCCGGCGACGTCGGTCAGGTCCTTGAACGCGGTCGGCATGCCGTGCAGCGGCGGCAGGGCCGCCCCGCCGTCGGTGCCGGCTCGGGCGTGGCGCTGGTCCGCGGCCGCGGCGTCCTGGAGGGCCTGTTCGGCGGTGACCGTGATGAAAGCGCCAAGGTGCGGGTTCCCGTCCGCGATGCGGTCCAGGAAGTGCGCCGCGGCCTGGCGGGCCGAGAGCTCGCCGGAGCGCAGGGCGTCCCGGAGGGCGACGGCGGACAGTTCGTGGATCTCTGCCAAGGGGCTCCTTTGCGGTCTCCAGAAGCGTAACGTGCCGCGTGCTGGGGCCCGCCTCCGAGCGCTGGCGATACGCTGGGGGCAGACCTGGTTTCAGCGGAAAGGACGACCATGAGCGACATCGACACCGTGACCGTTTCCGACATTCCCGAAGCGGCGCGGATTCTGGACGTACGCGAGGACTACGAGTGGGCGGCCGGCCACGCCGAGCGTGCCGTGCACATCCCCCTCGACCAGCTCCCGGCCCGGCTCGACGAACTTGACCCGGACGAGGACCTGTACGTCATCTGCCGCACCGGCGGACGTTCCTTCCGCGCCGCGCAGTGGCTCGTAGGCCACGGCTACTCCGCGCTGAACGTCGCCGGCGGCATGGACCAATGGCTCGAAAACGGCCTGCCGCTGGTCTCCGAGAGCGGGCTCAAGCCCGTCATCCTGTAAGCGAAGGAAAAGCCGATGCCCGCCTCCCCTGTCACCTACACCTTCCTCGGCCCCGAAGGCACGTTCACCGAGGCGGCGCTGATGCAGGTGCCCGGCGCCGCGGAGGCCGTCCGCGTCCCCTCCTCGAACGTCAACACGGCGCTGGACCTGGTCCGCAACGGATCGGCCGACGCGGCGATGGTGCCGATCGAGAACTCCGTGGAGGGCGGGGTCACGGCCACCCTCGACGCGATTGCCACCGGCCAGGAGCTGCGGATCCTCCGCGAGGCCCTCGTGCCCATCAGCTTCGTGCTGGTGGCCCGTCCCGGCGTCCGGATCGCAGACATCCGCCGGATCTCCACCCACGGGCACGCCTGGGCGCAGTGCCGGCTCTGGGTCGACGCGAATATTCCGGATGCCGAATATATCCCGGGCTCCTCGACGGCGGCGGCCGCGATGGGCCTGCTGGACGGCGACCCGCACTACGACGCCGCGATCTGCGCCCCGATTGTCGCCGCCGAGCAGCCCGGCCTGGCGGTGCTGGCCGAAAACATCGGCGATAACCCGGGGGCCGTCACCCGCTTCGTGCTGGTGGGCCGCCCGGGCGTCCTGCCGGAACGGACCGGCGCCGACAAGACCACGGTGGTGGTCCCGCTGCCGGAGGACCGGCCCGGCGCCCTGATGGAGATCCTGGACCAGTTCGCCACCCGCGGCGTGAACCTGAGCCGGATCGAGTCCCGGCCCACCGGGCAGTACCTGGGCCACTACTTCTTCAGCATCGACGCGGACGGCCACGTGGCCGACGCCCGGGTAGCGGACGCGCTCGCCGGGCTGCACCGGATCAGCCCGGCCACACGCTTCCTTGGCTCCTACGGGCGGGCGGACGGCCAGCGCGCCGAGGTGGCCCCGCACACCTCGGACCAAGCATTCCGGGCGGCCCATGCCTGGGTCGAAGGCATACGCACCGGGGCATCTGCGGTGCAGGAATATAACCCGGAGGCTTCGCCCACAGCGTAGATAAATGCCCTGCCGCGCCCTTCCGCCCCTTGGAAACTGGCGTATGCTTGCCTGATTCACATTGGGGTAGTCCTCTACCGGAAGGAGCGGGCCATGTCAGGCACCAGCACAGAAAATGACGGCCAGGGAATGATCGTCAATCCCAAGCCGACGGCTGAAAACCAGGACTGGGACGGCGACGACGCCGACCGTGCGGACCGGCTGCGCTTCGAGGAGGAGCAGGCGATGATCCGCGAGCAATCCGAAGCCCGCGCCGCCAAGGCAGCCGCGGAGGCGAAAAAGTCCGCCGACGCGGAGAAGGAAGCCGCCAAGAAGGAAGCCAGCTAGGCAGCCACTGCGTCTTCCTTGACCCGGACCAGCAACGAGCCGGGCGCCACCTGGACGGTGACCGTCGTGGCCTCGCCGGACGGGTCGCCGTCGACCTGTGTAGGCATCGGTTCGGCGCACTTGATCACGATCTTGCCCGAGCGGTAGTACGTCATGACCGGCAGGTTCCGTTTGTGCTTGAGCACAATCTTCCAGTACATCGCCAGCCAGCCGATCGCGCTGCGCGGGCTCATGACCACCACGTCCAGCATGCCGTCGTCGATCATCGCCTGCGGGATGAAGTCGATTCCGCCGGGGATCAGCCCGCAATTGGCGAACAGGACGCTGCGGATCTTCCGCGATTGTTCCGGCTGGTCGTCCAGTGAGATGGCGACCCGCTTGCGCCGCCCCGGAAGGTGCCGCACGCCGGCCTCCGTGTAGGCGAGCCAGCCCACTGCCTTCTTGAGCCCGTCGTTGGTGTCGCCCACCACCTCGGCGTCCATCCCGATGCCGGCGATCACCAGGAAGGCGTGCTCGGCGGACTGGCCGGTCCGGGCGTTCTCCACCGTCATCCGGGCCGTGTCGATGAAGCGCTGATGCCCGAACAGTGCGATCTCGACGCAGCCGTGCAGGTCCCCGATATCGAGATGGATGTTGCGGGCCAGCAGGTTGCCGGTGCCCAGCGGGAGGAGCCCCATGGCGATGTCCGTGTGCGCGAGGACATCGGCCACGACGCGGACGGTGCCGTCGCCGCCGCCCACCAGGACGACGTCGGCCCCGTACTCGACGGCGGCCCGGGCCTGGGAGAAGCCGGGGTCCTCGGCGGTGGTTTCGAAAAACCGGGGAGCCTCCCAGCCGGCCGCGAGGCAGGCGCTTTCGACCAGGACCCGGGCCTCCGCGGACCTGGACTTGATCGGGTTCAGCACCACCGCGACCTTCTGCCTGGCCAGGCCGGGAGTGTGCGTTTCTTCCCAGACGGCGCTGCGGGTGTGCTTGGCCTTCAACCGGCGCACTCCCCACCAGCTGGAGACGGCAAATACCAGGGCCCCAGCGATGACGAGGTAGAGCAGCCAGTCGCGCATGTTGCTCCAACACTATCCCGCCCGTGCGGCGCGGCAGGACGGCCAAAGGGCACCCCCCGGATTCGATACTCTTATCTGGTGATCGACGTAAAAGACCTCAGCGAAAATCCGGACAAGTTCCGTGCCAGCCAGCGCGCCCGCGGCGCCGACGAATCCGTGGTGGACGCGATCATCGCCGCGGACGCGGCCCGGCGTGCGGCGCTGATCCGCTTCGAAAACCTGCGCGCCGAGCAGAACGCTTTCGGCAAGAAGGTGGCGCAGGCCAAGGGCGAGGAGAAGCAGGCGCTGCTTGCCGAGGTCAAGGTGCTCGCGGCCTCCGTCAAGGAAGCCTCGGCCGAGGCCGACGTCGCCCAGTCCGCCCAGGAGGAGCTCCTGCGCGGCATCCCCAACCTCGTCGAGGACGGTGTCCCCGCCGGCGGCGAGGATGACTATGTGGTGGTCAAGACAGTGGGGGAGCCGCGCGAATTCCCCGATTTCGAGCCCAGGGACCACCTGGAAATCGGCGAGCTGATCGGCGCCATCGACATGGAGCGCGGGGCCAAGGTCTCCGGTTCGCGGTTCTACTTCCTGCGCGGCGTGGGTGCCCGGCTGGAAATGGCGCTGCTCCAGATGGCCATGGAGCAGGCCATCGACGCCGGGTTCGTCCCCATGATCACCCCGACGCTGGTCCGGCCCGAAACCATGCAGGGCACCGGTTTCGACGTCAAGCACGACGCCGAGATCTACCGCCTGGCCGAGGACGACCTCTACCTGGTGGGCACCTCGGAGGTGGCCCTCGCCGGCTACCACGCGGACGAAATCCTGGACCTGAGCGGCGGCCCGATCCGCTACGCCGGTCAGAGCTCCTGCTACCGGCGCGAGGCCGGTTCGCACGGCAAGGACACCCGCGGCATCATCCGCGTCCACCAGTTCAACAAGGTGGAGATGTTCATCTACACCACGGTCGAAGAAGCCGCCGCCGAGCACGCCCGCCTGCTGGCCTGGGAAGAGGAAATGCTGGCCAAGTGCGAGCTGCCCTACCGCGTGATCGACACCGCCGCGGGGGACCTGGGCAATTCGGCGGCCCGCAAGTTCGACTGCGAAGCGTGGGTCCCCACCCAGGGCGCCTACCGCGAGCTGACCTCGACCTCGAACTGCACCACGTTCCAGGCGCGCCGGCTCAACATCCGCGAACGCGTGCTGAACGAGGAGGGTGCGCCCAAGGGCACCCGGGCGGTAGCCACCCTGAACGGCACCCTCGCCACGACCCGCTGGATCGTCGCCATCCTGGAGCACCACCAGAACCCGGACGGCTCGGTCAACGTCCCGGCCGCGCTGCAAAAATACCTCGGCGGCATGACCGTCCTGCCCGTCCTCTAGGCCCGGCCGCCGGCGCCGCGCGCAGCGGCCCCGTCGGCAGCCGGCCGCCGCCAGTCCGGGCGTCAACAGCTGTTCATCCCCGCTTCACCGCGCGCTGTGGCCTGCGTCCTAGCGGCTGACGGGGGTGTCTGCTCTACTTATTGGATGACAACATTGACTGAAACCTCAGTCGCCGGCAACGATGACCGGCGAGACACCACCCAGAACAACAGCAACACCGCAGCCCACAAGCTGATGGTGGCGCTCGACGTCGACGGCACCCTCGTGGACCACGACGGCCACATGTCCGTTCCCGTCCGCGAAGCCGCCCAGGACGTTGTGGCCGCCGGCCACCACGTCACCATCGCGACCGGCCGGTCCTTGAACGCGACCCTGCCCATCATCGAACACATCGGCATCGAAAACGGCTACGCGGTGTGTTCCAACGGCGGTGTCACCCTGCGGCTGGATTCGAACCTGTCCGACGGCTACGAGATCGTGCACAAGGCCACCTTCGACCCCGGCCCCGCTCTCCGCGCCCTGCGCAAGCGGCTCCCCTCGGCCAAATACGCGCTGGAGGACGAGAACGGCAATTTCCTCTCCACCGAGCGGTTCCAGGACGCCAGCTTCGGCGTCGAAGCCATCGGCGTCGACTTCCAGACCATGCTGGAAGCCACCGCCGTGCGCGTCGTCGTCTTTAGCTCCGAGAACACCCCCGAGGAATTCAACGCAGCGATCCGGCACGTCGGCCTGGCCGGGGTGACCTACTCGGTGGGCTGGACGGCGTGGCTGGACATCGCCGCCGCCGGCGTCACCAAGGCGAGTGCGCTCGAGCACCTCCGCGGCCGGCTGGACATCGAGGCGCACCGCACGGTCGCCGTCGGCGACGGCCGGAACGACATCGAAATGCTCACCTGGGCCGCCCGCGGCGTCGCCATGGGCCAGGCCCCCGAGGAGGTCATCGCCGCCGCGGACGAGGTCACCCACTCCGTCTTCGACGACGGCGCCGCGCACGTGCTGCGCAGCCTGCTGCGCTAGCAACCCCGCGTGGGCCTCAGCGGACCTCGAGGATCAGGCCCAGCAGCCGGGCCGCCGCCGGCCGGGCCGCATGCTCCTCATTCCACTGGGCCCGCGCCACGGCCTTGCTGACGGCCTGGGTGGTGATGCCGAGTTCCTCGGCCACGGCCTTCTGCTGCCCGCGCACCCCGGGGGTGAGCAGGTCCAGCACCCGCCACTCGGCGGCGCTGCGGTCGTGCACGATGTGGCCCAGCAGCCGCAGCACGGACTCGGCTTCCGCGGCCAGGTCCGCGAACGGCCCCTCCACCGCCACCGGCACGCGCTCCTTGCCGTTCCGCAGCCGGTCGACGGCGCGGCGGGCGTAGACCAGGCCGTGGCCGGAGGCGTCCTTGATCTGGTTCGGCAGCGGTTCGTTGACCGGGCCGACGCCGATCCCGACGTACCAGGCGCCGGTGCGCAGGGCGATCAGCGCCGCCTCCACGGCCTGGCGCGGGCAGTCCAGGATGCCCTGGACCTCGTCCTCCACCGAGCGGTCGAAATCAAGGCGCGCCGGAATGTGCCGCAGGTCCTTGAGGAGCTGCGGCACGCGGTCGCCGTCGCGCCGGCTGTCGGTTTGGTTGATGGTCAGCGTGAACATACTGGATGCCACACTACCGCGTGCCAAAGCGGAGGCAAGTACCCAGGCCCCGGCCCCGTAACGGACCCGCCGCAGCCCCCGCAGGGAGCCCCGGCGGGCTTGTCTCCAGCGCCGGGAAATGTTGCGATGGGGGAAGACGCTGCCGCCGGCGGCACGGACGGAAGCGGAGCACACACGTGGCTGATGGGTTGGATCAAATGGCCGGGCGTCGGTCGGCGGAGGCGGCCGACGCCGCAGAGCTCGGGCTCGTGGACCGGTGGTGGCGGGCCGCCAACTATCTCTCCGTGGGCCAGATCTACCTGCGCTCCAACCCGCTGTTGCGCGAACCGCTCAGCGCCGGGGACACCAAGTCGCGGCTGCTCGGCCATTGGGGCACCACCCCGGGGCTGAACTTTGTCTACGCGCACCTGAACCGTGTCATCCGCCGCGACGCCCAGGAGATGCTGTTCGTTGCCGGGCCCGGCCACGGCGGACCGGCGGTGGTGGCCAACGCCTGGCTGGAGGGCACCTATTCCGAGATCTACAGCAACGTCGGTCCCGAAGCGGACGGCCTTGCCGAACTGTTCCGGCAGTTCTCCTATCCCGGCGGCATCCCCAGCCACGCCGCCCCGGAAACCCCGGGCTCCATCAGCGAAGGCGGCGAACTCGGGTACTCGCTGGCCCACGCCTACGGCACGGTGTTCGACAACCCGCGGCCTGGTCACCGCCGTCGTGATCGGCGACGGCGAGGCGGAGACCGGGCCGCTTGCCGCGAGCTGGCACTCGCACAACTTCCTGGACCCGGTGCACGACGGCGCCGTGCTGCCGATCCTGCACCTGAACGGGTACAAGATCGCCAACCCCACGATCCTGGCGCGGATGCCCGAGGCCCAGCTGGAGCAGCTGCTCCGCGGCTACGGGCACGAACCACACTTCGTGACCGTCGCGGATCCGGAGGACACCGCGGCGGCGCACCGGGACTTCGCCGCCGCCCTGGACATCTGCCTCGCCGGAATCCGCGCCATCCAGGCCGAACGCCGGGACGCAACAGCAGCCGGCGGTGCGAACGGCGATGACACGCCCGCCGCCGCGTGGCCGATGATTGTGCTGCGCTCGCCGAAGGGCTGGACCGGCCCGAAAATGGTCGACGGGCTGCAGGTGGAAGGCACCTGGCGAAGCCACCAGGTGCCGCTCTCCGAGGTCCGCACCAACCCCGAACACCTGGAGCAACTCGGCCAGTGGCTTCAGTCCTACCGCCCGGACGAACTGTTCGACGGCGCGGGCCGGCTGCGGCCGGACGTCGCCGCGAACGCCCCCGCCGGGGAGCTGCGGATGAGCGCCACCCCGCACGCCAACGGCGGCATCCTGCTGCGCGACCTGAAGCTGCCCGGCTACACGGACCACGCGGTGGAGGTCGCGCAGCCGGGCCGGGAGCGGGTCAGCGCCATGGTCACCCTCGGCTCGTGGCTGCGGGACGTGATCGCGCTCAACCCGGAGACCTTCCGGCTCTTCGGCCCGGACGAGACGGCCTCCAACCGGCTGCAGGACGTCTACGAGGTCACCGACAAGGTCTGGCAGTACCGGATCGAGGAGCTCGACGAGCACCTCGCACGCGCCGGCCGGGTGATGGAGGTCCTCAGCGAACACCTGTGCCAGGGCTGGCTGGAGGGTTACCTGCTGACCGGCCGGCACGGGGTGTTCAGCTGCTACGAGGCTTTCATCCACATCGTCGATTCGATGTTCAACCAGCACGCCAAGTGGCTCAAGGTCCACCGCGAGCTGCCCTGGCGCCACCCCGTCGCCTCGCTGAACTACCTGCTCTCCTCCCACGTCTGGCAGCAGGACCACAACGGCTTCTCCCACCAGGATCCCGGTTTCATCGACCACGCGGTGAACAAGAAGGCCGAGGTCATCCGGGTCTACCTGCCGCCGGACGCCAACACCCTGCTCGCGGTGATGGAGCATTGCCTCGGCTCGCGGGACTACGTCAACATCGTCGTCAGCGGCAAGCAGCCCTCACCCACCTGGCTGGGGCCGGCCGACGCGGCACACCACTGCCAGCGCGGCCTGGGGATCTGGGAATTCGCCGGTTCGGAGGTCCCCGGCGAGGAGCCCGACGTCGTGCTGGCCTGCGCGGGGGACGTCCCCACGGTGGAAACCGTCGCGGCGGCCGAACTGCTCAAGGAGGGGGCTCCCGGGCTGAAGATCCGGGTGGTGAACGTGGTGGACCTGATGCGGCTCCAGGACGCCGCGGAACACCCGCACGGGCTCACATCGCGGGACTTCGACGGCATCTTCACCGCCGACAAGCCGATCATTTTCGCCTACCACGGCTACCCCTCGCTGATCCACCGGCTGGCCTACCGCCGCACCAACCAGGAGGGCCTGCACGTGCGCGGCTACAAGGAAGAGGGCACCACGACGACGCCGTTCGACATGGCCATGCTCAACGGGATCGACCGCTTCCAGCTGGCCATCGACGCGATCGACCGGGTGCCCGGGCTGGCGGAGCGGCACTCACTGCTGCGCCAGTCGCTGCAGGACCGCCGCATCCGGGCACACAACCACACCAGGGCCCACGGCGAGGACTCGAAGGAGATCAGCGGCTGGACCCTCGGCTCTGACTAGCCGCGTACGGGGCCGGGGAGCAGCCGCGCACCGCGGGCCGACTAAGGCCCGGTGAGCGCGTCCAGCCCGCCGGTGGGCAGATGGATCCAGCCCTCGGTCCGGGCGGCGCGGGAGTGCGCGGCGTCGGGGCGGACCGTGCTGCCGAGGGCCACCGCCCGCGCGGTGAGGGAGGCGATGAGCGCGTCGAACAGGTCATCGGAGCCGGCCAGCCGGTCCTCGTGACCGGCCAGGTCCAGCCAGGGGGCTGCCCGCCCCAGGGCGCCCAGGAGCTCGCCGAGGCGCTGGGTCTCGGCGCCGCCGCGGCCCTTGTAGCCGCGGGCCGGCAGGCCCCAGGACTTCAGCGCCGCCGCCGGGTACACCTCGGCCAGCCGGCCGCTGCCGTCTTTGGCCTGGGGCCCGTGCGCCACGGCGATCTTGGCCTGGATGACGGCGCAGCGCATTGCCGGGTGCGCCAGCCGGTCGGCGGAGACGCTGAGCGGGATCAGCCCGGTCCGGGCGGTGACGAAGCGGTCGGTGTCCCGGTAGGCCAGCAGCCGGCGGCCTTCGATGCCGTCGTGGTCCAGCACGGGATGGGCGTCGCCGGCCAGGTGCCCGGCCAGGAAGGGCAGAAACGCGTCCGGCCAGCCCACCGGGCAGTCGATCCCGGTCAGGTCGCTGGCGCCGAAAAGCCGCACAATCTCGTCGTCGTCGACGCCGAGGGCCAGGTGTGCCAGGCGGGCGGTGCCGTCGCCCCATTCGAGGACGGCGGCCGCGGTCTTCCTGGTGGCCGCGGCGAGGTCGACGCCGAGGGTCCTCACCGCGGTCCGCCCGGGCGTGAGTGCAGGGGGCTGGACACGGCTCAGACCGCGCGGTAGCGAAGGGTGCCGGGGATCCCGCCGCTGCTCGCCAGGCCGTCCCCGGAGGCAAAACGGGCCCAGAGGGCGCGGAGTTCACGCCCCTGGGCGTTGATGTCCGCCCAGCTGGCGCCGGCGAGCAGCCCGGCTCCCGCCCACGTCTGTTCGTTGCCGAACAGCAGCGGCAGGTCCACCGTGTGCGCGGCGCCGTAGAAGTTGCCCGGCGCGGCCCAGGACAGCACGTAGCGGTAGGCCGTCCCCCCGGCCCGGGCGTGCCGCCGGGCGAACTTCCGGGCCGCCCTGCCGTACACCGCCTCGGTCACGGCCCAGTTGATGGCCTTGACGACGGCGGTCCCCAGCACCGGGATCCCGGCGGCGCGGCTGACGGCGCGGTTGCGTGGCAGGAACATCCGGGCCTCCTCGGAGGTGTGCCCGATCAGGACCTCGATGCCGGGGGCCGTGGTGTTCCAGGCGTCCTCCACCGCGGATTCCTCCGGCAAGGGGGCGTGCCCGTACTGGGTGCCGAACGGCATGGCCGCGATCAGCCCGTACTTCCGCGCCACCTGGGAGACGTGCCCTTCGATTTCCACGACGTCCATCGCCGGGGTGTCTTCGGTGACGGCCTCGGCCGCGATGCCCATCGCGGCGCTCATCTTCTCCCGGCCCCGGGTGATGCCCAGCGGCGCGCTCTGGATGATGGCCCGCCGGAACAGGGCGGGCGCCTCCGGCGTCGACATCAGGTGGACGACGGCGTCGCCGCCGGCCGACTGGCCGAACGCCGTGACATTGCCCGGATCGCCGCCGAACGCGCCGATGTTGCGCTGCACCCAGCGGAACGCCTCGAGCTGGTCCAGCAGGCCGAGGTTCGCGGGCCGGCCGGTGCCGGTGGCCAGGTAGCCGAACAGGCCCAGCCGGTACGTCACCGAGACGACGATGACGCGGTTCTCGGCCACCAGGGCCTTGGGATCGAAGATCGCGAGGTCACCGGAGCCGGAGGTATAGGAGCCGCCGTGCAGCCAGACCATGACCGGAACCCGTTCGCCGTCGCGCAAGTCGTTCGGGAGGGTGATCGAGAGGCGCTGGCAGTCCTCGCTGCCGGGAAGTTCCCCGTAGCGCGTGCCGAGGATGTCATCCAGGAACGGAACCGGGGCCTGCGGGCAGGCGGGGGAGAGGGAGGTGGCCGCGAAGACCTCGGCCCGGTCGGGTGCCGTCACCGGGGGCTGGAAACGCGCCGCGGTGGCGTAGGGAATCCCCGTGGCGCGCAGCACGTCGCCGTCGCGCCATCCGGCGACCGGGCCGCAGGGCGGGCTAAAGACTGGCTCGGCGTTCATGAACCAACAATTTCACACCTTCCTGACCCGCGGCTGGCAAAGCGTCGACGTACACTTGAGGCCCCCAAAATCCGCGGATTCGGGGGCCTCAAGTGTACGTTCGCGCGTGGAGGGACTAGTGTCCGGCGCCCGGGACGTAGCGCTTGATCGAGGCTTCGAGCTCGGCTTCGGCCGCGGCGCGGTCGCCCCAGCCCTCGGCCTTGACCCACTTGCCGGGCTCCAGGTCCTTGTACCGGGTGAAGAAGTGCTCGATTTCCTTGATCAGGAATTCGCTGACGTCGCTGATCTCGTTGATGTGGTCGAAGCGGGCATCGGCCGGCACGCAGAGGACCTTGGCGTCCCCGCCGCCGTCGTCGGTCATGTTGAAGACGCCGATCGGGCGGGCCTCAACGATTACGCCGGGGTGCAGATCGAAGTCCTGCAGGAGCACCAGCGCGTCCAGCGGGTCGCCGTCCTCGCCCAGGGTGTTCTCGAAGAAACCGTAGTGCGTCGGGTACTGCATGGAGGTGAACAGGACACGGTCCAGGCGGACGCGGCCGGTCTCGTGGTCGACTTCGTACTTGACGCGCGATCCCTTGGGGATCTCGATGGTCACGTCATGCTTCATGGAATGCTCCTCGACGGATTCAGGGGGTGCGCGGCACGGGGGAGGCCCAGAAAAAGCTGTGCCGGTGCCGCCGACTACTATTGAGGATATAGCGACAGGCCCTGGTTTCAGGAACTAGTGGGGACATTTCGGGACTAAGGACCAACAGCAGCATGACACGCAGAAAGAGCCGCGAAGGCACGGCTCCGGCGCCCGGACGGTTCGGGCGGATCGTCCCGATGCTGCTCCTGACCCTCCTGACCGTGGCGCTCGCCGTTCCCGCGTCGCTGGCGATCAGCCCCGGATTCCTCGGCCCGGCCCGGCCGCCGGAACCCGCCGCCGCCGGCCCCTGGCAGCAGCCGCCCGCCACCCTGAGCGCACCCGCCGGGGACGGCGCGGGAACCGGCGGCGGCATGCGGCCGCTCAGCGACACGGCCCCGGTGCCGGACGCCGCCGTCCTCGCCGCCCAGCTCAACGCCACCCTGAAGACCGACGGCGCCGGTTCCTTCACCGGGATCGTGCAGGACGCCGTCACCGGCGAAGTCCTGTTCGACCGGGCCGGCGACGAGGTCCGCGCCCCGGCCTCCAATATCAAGCTCCTGACCGCCGCCGCCGCACTGCGCACCCTCGGCCCCGACCGGCGCTTCAGCACCAGGGTGCTGGCCGGCGCCACGGCCGGAACCGTCGTCCTGGCCGGCGGCGGGGACGTGCTCCTGGGCGCAGGGGAGTCCGTGCCGGACGCAGTCCTGGGCCGTGCCGGGCTTGCCACCCTCGCCCGGTCCACCGTCCGGGCGCTTCAGCAGGCGGGTGTCTCCGGGCCGGTGTCCGTCCTGCTGGACGATTCCCTCTTCACCGGCCCGCCGCTCAGCCCGGCCTGGAGCCCGGAGGATGTGGCCGCCGGCGAGGTGGCCCCGCTGTTCCCGCTGGCCCTCAACTCGGCCCGCTTCGAGCCCGGCACCACCACCGGCCCCCGCCCCCGGGACGCCGCGATGGCCGCCGCCGAGGTGTTCGCCGCCCGGCTCGCCTCGGCCGGCGCCGCCGCGGGACTCACCGTCGCCCCCGGCGTCGCCCGGGTGCCGCCCGCCGCCAAGGCCCCGGACGACGCCGGTGAACAGTCCGGCAAGGTCCTCGCCGAAGTCGAATCCGCCACCGTCAGCCAGCAGGTGGACCTGCTGCTGCGCACCTCGGACAACTACCTCACCGAGGTCATGGGCCGGATGGTGGCGGCGGCAAGCGGCAAACCCGCCAGCAACGACGGCGCCATCGCCGCCGTGCTGCAGCAGCTCGAGGAGCTGCAGATCCCCGCAGCCACCCTCCGTGCAGCCGATCTCGCCGGACTGACCCTGGACAACCAGGTCTCGGCCCGGCAGCTCTCCGCCGTCGTCCGCGCGATGACCACCGGAACGGACAGCCGGCTCCGCTCCGCCCTGGCCGGCTTCCCGGTGGCCGGGCTGACCGGAACGCTCGGCAGCCGGTACACGGACACCAGCACCGCGCGGGGCGCCGGACTGGTCCGCGCCAAGACCGGAACGCTGAACACCGTGATCGCGCTCAGCGGCTACGTGGTGGACGCCGACGGCCGGCTGCTGGTCTTCTCCTTCATCGGCAACGGCCTGACGCCCGGTGCGGCCGGCAACAAGGCAGCCCTGGACCGGACAGCGTCGGTCCTGGCCGCCTGCGGCTGCCGCTGAGGCTCGAGGACCCCGACGGTCCATCGACTGCCATCCATCGACTGCTCCGTAACGGCCCTTTTGGAGCCCCAAAACGGCAGTTATGGAGCAGCGGATGGCCGGGACGGCTGCGATCAGGCCGCTGCGAGGTTTCGCCCGCCGACGAACTTAAGGCGGATCCCGGGCCCGCTGTGATCTGATGGGGGCTATGGAGTCCTCTTCGCGCGAGACATCACCCGAGACAGCCGCCCGGGCGCAGGCCCTCATCAACTGGGAGCTGGCGGCGTCCACGGCCGCGCGCCTGACCCCGGCCGGTCCGTCGCTGGGATCCGCGGAGATCGGCGCCGCCGTCGAAAACCTGCGCCTCATGGCGGACATCTCCGTGCCGCACGTCCACGACATCACCGGGCTCGAGGCCGCCCGCGACCTCCGGGACTCCTCGGTCCTGGTGGTGGACCGGGCCTCGTGGGCCAAGGCGAACACCCAGAGCTTCGCCGTGATGCTGCAACCTGCCATCGAGAAAATGCTCGAAGGCCGCCGCGGAACCGTGGCCCCGGGCGCGGCCAGCGTCAGCGGCGCGATCACGGGCAGCCAGCTCGGCGCGATCCTGGCGTTCCTCTCCAGCAAGGTCCTGGGCCAGTACGACCCGTTCTCGGCCCTGGCGGAGAACTCCACCGCTCCCGCCGCCGGCCGGCTGCTGCTGGTGGCGCCCAACATCATCTCGGTGGAACGCGAGCTGAACGTGGCGCCCGAGGACTTCCGGCTCTGGGTGTGCCTGCACGAACAGACCCACCGCGTGCAGTTCGCTGCCGCCCCGTGGCTGCGCCACCACATGCTGGACCAGATCGAGAACCTCAGCGCCCACCTGCTGGGCAATGTCGACTCGATCATGGAACGTGCCGCCGCCGCCGCGAAATCCCTCAAGGACCGGACCGGCCCCGGGTCGGCCCCCGGGCGCGGCGCCATCCTGGACCTGCTGCAGGACCCCGAGGAACGTGCGGCGATCTCCCACCTCACAGCCGTCATGAGCCTGCTGGAAGGCCACGCCAACGTGGTCATGGACGCCGTGGACGCCAGCATCGTCCCCTCGGTCAAAACCATCCGGCAGCGCTTCAACGCCCGCGGCAAGGACCGGGGCGCCGTCGAGAAGTTCATCCGCAGCCTGCTCGGCCTGGACGCGAAGATGCGGCAGTACAGCGACGGCTCGAAATTCGTCCGCGAAGTGGTCGACGCCGCCGGGATGGAGGGCTTCAACAAGGTCTGGGTGTCCGCCGACCACCTCCCCACCGAAGCCGAAATCCACGACTCGAAGCTGTGGCTCGAGCGGATGGGGCTCTAGTCCGCGTGCCGGCCACCACCCACCCGGACCTTCCGGCGGCTTCCGGCGGACGACGCCGGCCCGGCCGCCTGGCGCCCGTCGTCGGCACGGCGCGGAAAATGCTGCGGGACGCCCTCGCAGACGCCGGCTACCCCGCGCGGGTCCTCGTGGCCTGCAGCGGCGGGCCCGACTCGCTCGCGCTCGCCGCTGTCGCCGCCTACTTCGCACGCCGCGGGCACGTGGACGGGCACCGCGTCTGGGTCGGCGCCGTCGTGGTTGACCACCAGCTGCAGCCCGGCTCCGCCGCCGTCGCCGCCGCTGCCGCGGCGGCGCTGCGGGAGCTGGGCCTGGCCTCCGTCGAGATCCGGACGGTCGACGTCGCCCCCGGCGGGGCGGGACCCGAAGCCGCCGCCCGGGACGCCCGGCACGGCGCCCTCGAGGCCGCCGCCGACGACGCCGGCGCCGCGGCAATCCTGCTGGGCCACACCCTGGACGACCAGGCCGAACAGGTCCTGCTGGGACTGGCCCGCGGCTCCGGAACCCGCTCGCTGGCCGGGATGCGGCCGGTCCGCGGCCGCCTGCTGCGGCCGTTCCTGGGCCTGCGCCGGGCCGAAACCCTGGAAATCTGCGCCGTCGAGGGGCTGGACCCGTGGCATGACCCGAGCAACGAGGACCCCTCCTTTGCGCGGTCCCGGACCCGGGTCGAGGTGCTGCCGATGCTGGAGGACAAGCTGGGTCCGGGGGTCGCCGAGTCGCTCGCCCGGACGGCGTCGATCCTGCAGCTCGACGCCGACTACCTCGAAGATGTGGCGGACGAGGCCTATCGCCGCCTGCAGGAGCGCTCGGGCGCCGAGCTCAGCCTGCCCGAAGCCGCGTTGCGCGAACTGGCGCCGGCGGTAAGGTTCCGGGTGATCGCCAAGGCCGCCGCCGCCGTCGGCGGTCAACAGCCCAGCTACCAGCGGCTGCTCGCCGCCGAAGCGCTGCTCCGCCGGCAGGGCTCCGCCGGGCCGGTGGAGCTGCCCGGCGGCGTGAGCGTCTACCGGCTCTCACTCGCCCAGCTGTCCGGGACGGGGCAGTCCGCCGCCGCCGGCGTTCCCCGCGAGGGCGCCCGCTGTGGGAAGCTTGTATTCCGGCCTCAAAAACCGCCCCGAAAATAGTCGCACCCGCATCTACACAGGAGCCCTTCGTGGATTCAAACGACGTCCAGGCAGACCTCAAGCACGTTCTCTACTCCAAGGAGCAGATCCAGTCCCGGATCACTGAACTCGCTGCCCAGATCGACAAGGACTACGAAGGCCGCGATCTGCTGATCGTCGGTGTGCTCAAGGGTGCGGTCATGGTCATGGCCGACCTGGCCCGTGCGCTGCACAGCCACGTCTCCATGGACTGGATGGCCGTCTCGTCCTACGGCTCCGGCACGCAGTCCTCCGGCGTGGTCCGCATCCTCAAGGACCTCGACACCGACCTGATGGGCAAGGACGTCCTGATCGTCGAAGACATCATCGACTCCGGCCTCACGCTCTCCTGGCTTAAGACCAACCTGGAGTCCCGCGGCCCGGCCTCGGTGGAGATCTGCACCGCGTTCCGCAAGCCCACCGCCGCGAAGGTCCAGATCGACGTCAAGTACGTCGGCTATGACATCCCCAACGAATTCGTCGTCGGCTACGGCCTGGACTACGCCGAGAAGTACCGCAACCTCGACTTCGTCGGCACCCTCGCGCCGCACGTCTACGAGTAAACAAGCGTTCTCCCTCCGGCCCGGCGGCGGGTCAGTCCTGCACCCGTACAGCCCTCCGCTACGCCGACAGGGAACTTTTGGCCTTGACCGTGCGTGAGTCACTGCGACGGTGTATAGCTAGAACCTGACGCAGCACCCACGCGCGCAGATCGGTCGCCGTGCAGCACTACCAGGAGGGACGGGGCCAGCCCCCGATCGAATGAAAGCTAAGAGTTTCTTCAAGGGCCCGGGCATCTGGATTGTCGTTGTTATCGGCATGCTCCTGCTGGCCTTTGCCACCCTGGCCCCGGGCGGTTCGGCCCGCATCGACACGGACAAGGGCCTGGCGCTGTTGACCGACGGCGGCAAGGTCGAGCAGGCCAGGATTTTCGACGCCGAGAACCGCGTGGACCTGGTCCTGAAGGAAAACCTGCAGATCGACGGCCAGGACAAGGGCAAGAACGTCCAGTTCTACTTCGTCAACGCCCGCGCGGCGGACGTCGTCAAAGCCGTGACCGACTCGAAGCCGCCAAGCGGATTCACCGACCAGCCGGTCGAAAACAACTGGTTCTCCGGCCTGTTCTCCCTGCTGGTCCCGGTGCTGCTGCTGGGCGTGCTGTTCTGGTTCCTGCTCTCCCGGATGCAGGGCGGCGGCTCCAAGGTCATGCAGTTCGGCAAATCCAAGGCCAAGATGGTCAACAAGGACATGCCGCAGGTGACCTTCAGCGACGTCGCCGGCGCCGACGAGGCCGTCGAGGAACTCCAGGAGATCAAGGAGTTCCTGCAGGAACCCGCCAAGTTCCAGGCCGTGGGCGCCAAGATCCCCAAGGGCGTGCTGCTCTACGGCCCGCCCGGCACCGGCAAGACCCTGTTGGCCCGTGCCGTCGCCGGC
The DNA here is from genome assembly GCA_963698285.1 of uncultured Actinomycetota bacterium. Taxonomy (GTDB): domain Bacteria; phylum Actinomycetota; class Actinomycetes; order Actinomycetales; family Micrococcaceae; genus Arthrobacter. The sequence continues at coordinate 293,456 of CAVOQF010000026.1, forward strand.
GAGGCAGGCGTACCGTTCTTCTCCATCTCCGGTTCCGACTTCGTGGAAATGTTCGTCGGCGTGGGCGCGTCCCGTGTCCGCGACCTGTTCGAACAGGCCAAGGCCAACTCGCCGGCCATCATCTTCGTGGATGAGATCGACGCCGTCGGCCGGCACCGCGGCGCCGGCATCGGCGGCGGCAACGACGAACGCGAGCAGACCCTCAACCAGCTCCTGGTTGAAATGGACGGCTTCGACGTCAAGACCAACGTCATCCTGATCGCGGCCACCAACCGCCCCGACGTGCTCGACCCCGCCCTCCTGCGCCCCGGCCGCTTCGACCGGCAGATTTCGGTCGAGGCCCCGGACCTGATCGGCCGCGACCAGATCCTGAAGGTCCACGCCAAGGGCAAACCGATGGCTCCCGGCGTCGACCTCAAGGCCGTCGCGAAGAAGACCCCCGGGTACACCGGCGCCGACCTCGCCAACGTGCTCAACGAGGCCGCCCTGCTCACCGCCCGCTCCAACGCCAACCTGATCGACGACCGCGCCCTCGACGAGGCGATCGACCGGGTCATGGCCGGCCCGCAGAAGCGCAGCCGGGTGATGAAGGAACACGAGCGCAAGGTCACCGCCTACCACGAGGGCGGCCACGCCCTGGTCGCCGCGGCGCTGCGGAACTCCGCCCCGGTCACGAAAATCACCATCCTGCCGCGCGGCCGCGCCCTCGGCTACACCATGGTGGTTCCGGAGAACGACAAGTACTCCGTGACCCGCAACGAACTGCTGGACCAGATGGCGTACGCCATGGGCGGCCGGGTGGCTGAGGAACTCGTCTTCCACGACCCGTCCACCGGCGCGTCCAACGACATCGAAAAGGCCACCGGGATTGCCCGCAAGATGGTCACCGAGTTCGGCATGAGTGAGCGCGTCGGCGCCGTGCGCCTCGGCCAGGGCGGCGGCGAGCCCTTCCTGGGCCGCGACGCCGGCCACGAGCGCAACTACTCGGACCAGATCGCCTACGTCGTGGACGAGGAAGTCCGCCGCCTGATCGAGGGCGCGCACGACGAGGCCTACGCCATCCTGACCGAGAACCGCGACGTCCTGGACCAGCTCGCGCTGGAACTGCTGGAACGCGAAACCCTGAACCAGAACGAGATCGCCCAGGTCTTCACGAACATCCGCAAACGCGACTTCCGCGAGATCTGGCTCTCCAAGGAAAGCCGGCCCATCCAGGCCGTCGGCCCGGTGGAGTCGCGCCGCGAAAAGGCCGAACGCGAAGCCCAGGAGGAAGCCAAGGAGGCCCGGCTCGAGGAGCCGCTGGACACCCGGCCCCCGCACGCCCAGGGCGTCCCCGGACAGGAGCCCTTCCAGGGCGGTGTGACGGATCTGGGGCCCGACGGCCATCCCGGCTAGGCTTCTTCTGTGACTTCCTACCTCGACGACGACGACGTTCCCGCCACCGCCGGCCACGGCGCCACCAAAGTGGACCGCCACCGGATCCAGGCGGCGGTCCGCGAGATCCTGCTCGCCATCGGCGAAGACCCGGACCGCAGCGGCCTGGTGGACACCCCGAAGCGGGTGGCCAAGGCCTACGCGGAAATGTTCGCCGGCCTGCACCACGACCCGGCGGAAATCCTCGCCACCACCTTCGACCTGGACCACGAGGAACTGGTCCTGGTCAAGGACATCCCGTTCTACTCGACCTGCGAGCACCACCTGGTGCCGTTCCACGGGGTGGCCCACGTCGGCTACATTCCCTCGCACGACGGCAAGGTCACCGGGCTGAGCAAGCTGGCCCGGCTGGTGGACATGTTCGCCCGCCGCCCGCAGGTGCAGGAACGGCTGACCACCCAGATCGTCGAGGCCCTCACCACCCACCTGAAGCCGCGCGGGGCGATCGTCGTGATCGAATGCGAACACCTGTGCATGTCCATGCGCGGGATCCGCAAGCCCGGCGCAAGGACCGTTACCAGCGCGGTCCGCGGGCAACTGCATGACCCGGCCACCCGCGCCGAAGCCATGAGCCTCATCCTCGGAAGGTAAGAACAACACACTATGGACTCCCTCGCCGCAGCCCCCGGAACAGGACCTGCCACCTCGCCGCTGCCCGTGCTGCGCAAGCCGCGCCCGGCCGCGAGCTTCAAGGACCTGCCCACGGACCGGACGCTTGTTATGGGGATCCTGAATGTCACCCCGGATTCGTTCAGCGACGGCGGCCGGCACGCGACGGCGGACACCGCCATCGCCGCCGGCCTGCGGATGTACTACGCCGGTGCGGACATCATCGACGTCGGCGGGGAATCCACCCGCCCCGGCGCCGCCGACGTCAGCGTCGAGGAGGAACAGCGCCGGGTGCTGCCCGTGATCGAGGCGCTGGTCAAGGCCGGCGCCCTGGTCAGCATCGACACCACGCACGCCGCCACGGCCGAGGCCGCGCTGGCCGCCGGCGCCGCGATCATCAACGACGTCTCCGGCCTCACGATCGAGCCGGAGATGGCCGAACTGGTGGCGCGGAGCGGGGCGCCCTACGTCCTCACGCACCGCCGCGGCGACGCCAGCACCATGGACTCGCTGACCGACTACCGCGACGTGGCCCAGGACGTCGCCGCCGAGCTCGCCGGAGTCCGGGACAAGCTCTACGCTGCCGGTGCCACCCCGGACCAGATCATCCTGGACCCGGGCCTGGGCTTCGCGAAGACCGAGGCGCAGAACTGGGAACTGCTGCAAAACCTTGATGTGCTGCAGGGCATGGGGCACAGGGTGCTGGTCGCGGCGTCCCGCAAACGGTTCCTCGGCAGCCTGCTGACCGTCGCCGGCAAGTCGGCCCCGCCCGCGGAGCGGGACGCCGCCACCGCCGCCGTGACCGCCATCAGCGCCTTCCGCGGCGCCTGGGCGGTCCGCGTGCACGACGTCGGCCCGAGCCTCGACGCCGTCAAAGTCGCCGCCCGCATCGCCCCGGTTCCCCGCCCTGCGGCGCCGGCCGCGCCCGGCAACAACTGACCGGCCGCGCCATGGACCGGATCACGCTGAGCGGCGTCACCGCCGTCGGGCATCACGGGGTGTTCGACTTCGAACGCCGGGACGGCCAGCCGTTTGTCGTCGATGCCGTGCTGCACCTCGACTTCAGCCGCGCCGCGGCCAGTGACGACGTGCGCGACACCGCCCACTACGGCGAGGTGGCCGAGTGCATCCGCGGCTGGATCACCGGTGCGCCGCTGAACCTGATTGAGGCCCTCGCCGTGCGGATCGCCGAAGACGTGCTGCAGCGCTTCCCGGTCGCCGCGGTGGACATCACCGTGCACAAGCCCCAGGCCCCGATCGAGGTCGACTTCGGTGATGTGTCCGTCAGCGTGCACCGGAAAAGGCCATGAACCCCCACACCGCGCCCTACACGCGCGCCGTGATCGCGCTCGGCAGCAACCTCGGCGCGCGCAACGACACGCTCTCCGCCGCCGTCGCCGACCTCGTCGACCCGCCCGAAGTGCGGCTGCTGGCCATCTCGCCGATCGTGCAGACCAAGGCCGTGGGCGGCCCGCCCGACCAGCCGGACTTCCTGAACATGGTGATCGCCGTGGAAACCTCGCTGTCGCCGGAGGAACTGCTGCGGCACTGCCACGCGGTGGAACAGAAGCATCTGCGGGTCCGTGAGGTCCGCTGGGGCCCGCGCACCCTCGACGTGGACATCATCACCTACGGCGAGCTGGTCAGCTCCGACCCCGACCTGACGCTCCCGCACCCGCGCGCCGCGGAGCGGGCCTTCGTGCTGTACCCGTGGTCCCTGATCGACCCCGCGGCGGAGCTCAACGGCGAACGGGTGGGGGAGCTGGCCGCCAGGGCCGCCGATTTCCCCGACCTCGCACCCTTCGACGGCTTCGAAGGCCTCAACGGCGTGCCCGGGGCGGGGGCGGTGGAGGCTCCGTGAAGCTGACCAACCCCCTCCTGTTGCTCGTGATCGGCGTCGGTCTGGCCGCCGCCGGCTGGTTCGCCACTTTGATGGCCAGCCGCTACGGCCTGGCCACCCCGGTGCTGCCGCTGACCGGCCTGGTCACCATGGGCGTGATCGTGGTCCTCACCCTGATCCTCGGGATTCGCGTGCTGCGCTGGCGCAACGGCAAAAAGAAGAAAATGCTCAACCCGATCCTGGCCGCCTGGACCCTGGTCCTCGCCCAGGCCTGCGCCTACACCGGGGCCATGCTGCTGGGCTGGCATGCCGGGATCTTCCTGGACCAGTTGCGGCTGTGGAACGTCCGCAGCGGGCAGGCGCTCACCTGGCAGACCCTGACCATGGCCGGCGGCGGCCTCGCCATGATTGTGGTGGGCCTGGTGGTGGAGCGGTTCTGCCGGATTCCGCCCGAGGACGGCGACGCCGAGGGGACCCCGGGGCTGCAGGGAAAGCGCGGCAAACCGAAGGCGGAAGGCGAATATGCGTACCGAGGCGATTGACCCGCCGGGCGTGGCATGGCTGCGGGTCTCGCCGAAGTACGTCACGGTGCGGGTACTGGGCTGGGCGCTGGGCAACCTCATCGCCGTCGCGGCGCTGTCCCTGCCGCTGATGCTGGTCCTGGCCGGGGCCTGGGCCTGGCCGCCGCTGTGGCTCGCGGTTTCCCTGCCCGCCGCAGCCTTCCTGCTGGCCCTCTGGCGGCTCGTGCTCATCCCGCGCCAGGTACGGTCCATCGGCTACGCCGAACGCGAGGACGACCTGCTGATCCGCCGCGGCATCTTCTTCCAGCGCACCCTCGTGGTCCCGTACGGGCGGATGCAGTATGTGGACATCGCCGCCGGGCCGGTGGAACGCAGCCTGGGCCTGTGCACCGTCAAGCTGCACACCGCCTCGGCCGGAACCAGCGCGGAGATCCCGGGCCTGCCGGCCGCGGAAGGGGCGCGGCTGCGCGAACAGCTCTCCGCCCGCGGCGAGGCCCGACTGGCCGGGCTGTGACGGCCGCCCGGGACGGCTGGCGGCGAGTGCACCCGGCGTCGCCCTTTGTCCGGGGCTGGGTGGCGCTGGCCGCGCTGTTGTTCTTCTTTGGCCGCGACACCTTCGAACGCCTGCTCCAGGGCGGCCCGGTCTTTGACGAGCGGCTCGCCGGGCGGGCGCCCTGGCTCCTGCTGGGCGGCGGCGCGGTGCTGCTGCTGACCCTGCTGGGCTTTGTCCTGACCTGGTATTTCACCCGCTACCAGGTGGCGGACGGCTATGTGCGCGTCAACACCGGGTTCCTGTTCAAGCAGCAGCGCCAGGCCCGGCTGGACCGCGTGCAGGCAATCGACGTTGTGCAGCCCCTGCTTGCCCGGATCTTCGGGCTCGCGGAACTGAGGTTCGAGGTCGCCGACGCCGGCCAGTCCGCGGTGCACCTGGCCTACCTGCGCGTCGACGAGGCCCGCCAGCTTCGCGCGACCATCCTTGCCAGCGCCGCCGGCGCCGCACGCGGGACACCGCCGCCGGAACCGGCGACGGCACCCGGGCAGCCGGGCCTGCCGGGGGAGCCGGGCCTGCCGCCGGCGGCCGCCGTGGAGGCGCCGGAGCACACCGTGCTGACCGTGCCCCCGCCGCGCCTGGCCGGATCGCTGGTGCTGAGCGAGCAAAGCGTCTTCATCGTCCTCGCCGCCGCGGCCTCGGTGCTGCTGTCCGCCGTCACCGAGAACCGCAGTTTCTACCTCTACCTGATCCCGGCCGGCCTGGGCCTGGTCGCGGCGTACTGGAACTCCTTCAACAAGGGCTACAACTTCACCGCCGCCATTTCCGCCGACGGCATCCGGCTCCGCTACGGCCTGCTGGACACCCAGGCCCAGACCCTGCCGCCCGGACGGATCCAGGCCCTGCGCGTCAGCCAGCCGCCGCTGTGGCGCCTGTTCGGCTGGTACCGGATCCAGGTCAACGTGGCCGGCTACGGCGCGGCGGGCGGCGACGGCGGGGGCACCTCCCGGACTACCTTGCTGCCGGTGGGGACGCTGGCGGAGGTGCTCGCCATGCTGTCGCTGGTCCTGCCCGATCCCGGCACCACGGACCCGGTGCGCATCTTCAGCGCGGGACTGAACGGGCTCGCGCCGGCCTCCGGGGGCTCCGCCGGCCCGGACGACGGCGGCTTCACCACCACCCCGAGGCGGGCCCGCCTGCTCGCCCCGCTGGGCTGGCGCCGCAACGGGTTCGCCGCCACCGACACCGCGCTGCTGATCCGCTCCGGCCGCTGGTGGCGCCACCTCGTGCTGGTCCCGCACCAGCGCACCCAGTCGATGGCGCTGCAGCAGGGCCCGCTGGCCCGGCGCTTCCGCGTCGCGGACCTGGTCCTGCACACCACCGCCGGCCCGGTGGCGCCGCGGCTGGTCCAGGCCGGCCTGGACGAGGGCCGGGCCCTGCTCGACGCGCAGGCGGCCCGCGCCCGGACGGCGCGGAAACAGCAGAGAAGCGAACACTGGCTCGCCTCGGCCGAGCACCTCGAACACGCACCCCTCGAACACGCACCCCTCGAACACGCACCACAGGAAGGCCCGCAGCATGGCTAAGCCAGGACGCCTCGGCGTCGGAATCATCGGAGCCGGCAGGGTGGGGGCCGTCCTGGGGGCGGCGCTGCGCGCCGCGGAGCACGCCGTCGTCGGGGTATCCGCCGTTTCCGACGCGAGCCGCGAACGCGCCGAAACCCTGCTGCCAGGCGTCCCCATCCTCGAGGTGCAGGACATCGTGGAGCGCTCCGAACTGGTGCTGCTGGCCGTCCCGGACGACGCCCTCGGCCCGCTCGTGGAGGGCCTCGCGAAGCTCGGCGCCTGGCAGCCCGGCCAGCTCGTGGCCCACACCTCGGGGCGTTTCGGCGTCGGCATCCTGCACCCGGTGCGCGCCGCGGGGGCCATCCCGCTGGCGCTGCACCCCGCCATGACGTTCACCGGCATGAGCCTGGACCTCACCCGGCTGCTGGACTGCAGTTTCGGCGTGACGGCCGACCCGGCCATGCTGCCGATCGCGCAGGCCCTCGTGGTGGAGATGGGCGCCGAACCGGTCGCGGTCGCCGAGGGCGACCGCACGCTCTACCACGCGGCACTGGCCCACGGCTCGAACCATCTGGTCACCCTCGTGGCCCAGGCGTCCGAACTGCTGCGCGAGGTGGGCGTCGACGCCCCCGAACGCATGCTGGGACCCCTCCTGCGCGCCAGCCTGGAGAATGCCCTCGCCTCGGGGGAGTCGGCGCTGACCGGGCCGGTGGCCCGCGGGGACGTGGGAACCGTCGCCGCGCACACCGAGGCCCTGCGCGAACTCGACGGCGGCTCCGGCGGCGATATTCTGGACGCGTACCTGGCCATGGCGCGCGCAACCGCCCGCCGAGCAGGCAGCCGCGGGCTGCTGAGGCCGGAGCAAATCGACGGCATCAGCCGGGCGCTCGAGGGCCCCGGCGCCGGTGGCCCGCTTCCTGAGGAAGGACCCTGACATGGCAATCCAGCTCGTGACGACGGCTGCCCAGCTGCGCGCCGAAAGTGCGCGCCTGCTCACCGACAAGCGCGGAACCTCGCAGGGGCTCGTGCCCACGATGGGCGCCCTGCACGAGGGGCATGCCCAACTGGCGCGCACCGCCGTCGCGCAAAACGACGTCGTGGTGGCCAGCATCTTCGTGAACCCGCTGCAGTTCGGCGAGGCCGTGGACCTCGAGCGCTACCCGCGTACCCTGGACGCGGACCTGGCCCTGCTCGAAGCCGAAGGCGTCGACCTCGCCTTCGCGCCCGCGGTCGAGGAGGTCTATCCCGGCGGGGAACCCATGGTGCGGATCACCTCCGGCGTGCTGGCGGAAAAGTGGGAGGGCGCGTCCCGGCCCGGGCACTTCGACGGCGCCCTGACGGTGGTCGCGAAGCTGCTGCACTACGGCCTTCCCGGCGCCGGGCAGGCCGCCTACCGGGCGTATTTCGGCCAGAAGGACGCCCAGCAGCTGGCCCTGGTCCAGCGGATGGTGGCGGACCTGAACTTCCCGGTGGAAATCGTGCCGGTACCGATCGTGCGGGCCCCGGACGGGCTGGCGCTCTCCAGCCGCAACCGTTTCCTCTCGGCCGGGGAACGGGAAGCCGCCCTGGTGCTCTCCCGGGCGCTGCGGCTGGTCGAAGAGCGCGCCAACGCCCACGAGCCCCTGGACCTGGATTCCGCCCGGGCGCTCGTGGAATCCCAGCCCCTCGTGGAGCTGGACTACTTCGACGTCGTGGATCCGCGCACCCTGGATCCGCTCGCGGAAAACTGCCGGGAGACCCCGTTCCGCGGCGAGGGCCTGGCCCTGATCGCGGCCAAGGTCGGCCCGGTACGGCTGATCGACAACGTGCCCCTGAGCTCCTGATCCCGGCTCTCACTGCGGCCGTGGCCAGATGTTTTTAGCTGCACCGGGAATTACTGCCGCGCGTCCCGGGTTGGAAATCACAGTGGCGACCTGGTTCGCCGAAACCCACGTCGACTCCCAAGGGGATCCCCATGCCAGCAGATGCCCCGTCCAACGTCAGGGAAGGCCTCGCACAGCCACTGCGCACGGACGCGGCCGGTGCTGCAGCGCCGGAGCATGCCGGCCCTGCGGCAGCCGCGCCGGACAAGCTGTCCCGGGAGTCCGTCACCATCATCGCGACCCTGCTGGTGGCCACCTTCGTGGTGATCCTGAACGAGACCATCATGAATGTCGCCCTGCAGCGGCTGATGGTGGATCTGCGGGTTGACGCGCCCACCGTGCAGTGGCTGTCCACCGGCTTTATGCTGACCATGGCCGTGGTGATTCCCGCCACCGGCTTCATCCTGCAGCGGCTGTCCACCCGGGCCGTCTTTATGCTGGCCATGGGGCTGTTCTCCGGAGGCACGCTGCTGGCGGCGCTGGCACCGGGCTTCGCAGTCCTGCTGCTGGCCAGAATCATCCAGGCCGGCGGCACCGCCATCATGCTTCCGCTGCTGATGACCACCATCCTGACCCTGGTCCCGGTCTCCCGCCGCGGCGCCGTGATGGGCAACGTGAGCATCGCAATTTCGGTGGCCCCGGCCATGGGCCCCACGGTCTCCGGGCTGATCCTGCAGCACTTCTCCTGGCGGTTCATGTTCGTCTTCGTCCTGCCGATCGCCCTGCTGGCCTTCGGCATCGGCGCCAGGTTCCTGAGGAACATCGGCGAAAACGAGAAGACCCGGCTCGACGCGCTCTCCGTGATCCTGACCGTGCCGGCCTTCGGCGGCGTCGTCTACGGCCTGAGCCAGATCGGCGGCGGCGGGGGAGGGCCCGCGGCCCCGGCCGTGGCGGCGCTCGGCGTCGGCGTCGTGGCCCTGCTCGCGTTTGTCCTGCGCCAGCTCCGGCTGCAGAAATCCGATGCGCCGCTGCTGGACCTGCGGGCCTTCAAGTTCCGGATGTTCACCGTCTCCGTGCTGCTGCTCGTGGTCGCGATGATTGCGCTGTTCGGCGCCGTGATCCTGCTGCCCTTGTACCTGCAGGAGATCCGCGGCCTCAAGTCGCTGGAAACGGGCCTCGCGCTGCTGCCCGGCGGGCTCGCGATGGGCCTGCTGGGCCCGGTGATCGGCCGGCTCTTCGACAAGGTTGGCCCGTTGCCGCTGACCGTGACGGGCTCGACCCTCATGGTGCTCTCACTCTGGCAGTTCTCCCGGCTGGACGCCCAGACGCCGGTGGGCTGGATCATCGCGCTGCATGTGGCCCTGAGCCTGGGCCTGGCGCTGCTGTTCACGCCGGCCTTCACCACGGGGCTGAACCCGCTGCCGCCGCACCTGTATTCCCACGGCTCGGCCATCATGAGCACGCTGCAGCAGGTGGCAGGAGCGGCCGGCACCGCCCTGCTGGTCTCAATCTTCGCCGTCGTATCGGCCGGCGCCGGGATCGTCGCCGGCATGCACGCGGCATTCCTGACCGCGGCAGCAATAGCGCTCGCCGCCGTCGTGCTGTCCGTGCTGATGCGCAAGACCGAGGGTGCGGCCGCCTAGCCGGCGAAGAACTCGCTGAGTTCGGAGATGAGCTTGTCCGGCGCCTTGTTGACGCCGTCGTGGCCCATGCCCGGCAGGATCATGTAGCTGGAACCGGACAGCACGTCGTGGATCTGCCCGCAGGCCACGCCGAAGTACGCCGGGCTCTTCTCGCCCACGATGATCAGCGTCTCGAGCGGCAGTTCCAGGAACGGCTCGGCCGGCATATCGGCGGCGATGATCGCCTTGATCTCGCGGACCCCGGTCTGCATGAGCTCGCGCAGCTGCTTGCCGACGGGCGTGCCGGCGGTGAGCTTGTTCGCCAGCGTCAGCATGGACAGCGGCATCCGGGACAGGGCGCTTCCGGTCTCCAGCCCGCGGACCAGCACGGCGAGGGCGCGGTCGTCGTCGCCGGCGGCCGTCAGGCGCTCGTACTCGCCCGTCCAGTCCGCCGTGACGCTGTGGTTCACCGAGACGGCCGGGTCGTACACGGCCAGCCGCTCCACCGGCAGGGTGCGCGCGGCGTGCAGCGCCACCGCGCCGCCGAAGCTGTGGCCGAAGACGTCGGTGCTCGCGGTGTGCCTCATCACGGCGTCAAGGTCCCGGATATCCACGTCCAGCGTGTAATCCTCCGGCTGCGGGGAGGACGAGCCGCGGCCGCGGCGGTTGAACGTGTGCACCGGCCGGCCCAGGGCGGCGCTGAGCTTCTGCGCGAAACGGGTGTAGTCGGCGGCCGTCACCATCGAGGCGGGCACGACGACGACGCCGGAACCCGCCGAGGCAAGCTCCGCGCCCGTGCTGAAAAGCTCAAGGGTTCCGCCGTCGGGGGTTCGGATGTTCTCGCGGGTCATGCTCCGAGCCTAGCCGAGGCACCCGGAACCGCACAGCAGGCGGCGGGCTAGCCCAGCCTGCCGCCGGAGATCTCGAGATAGCAGGAGCCGCACAACGACTCGTACCAGGCGTCCTGCCCGTCGATCGCCACCTGGTCGCCGTCGAACACCACCTCATCGCCGATCCGGCGGGTGTTGAAGATGGCCTTGCGGCCGCACCGGCAGATCGTCTTGAGCTCCTCCAGGGTGTGCGCGATCTCGAGGAGCCGCAGCGAGCCGGGGAAGGCGCGCGTCCGGAAATCGGTGCGGATGCCGTAGGCCAGCACGGGCACGTTGTCCAGGACGGCGATGCGGAAGAGGTCGTCCACCTGCTCCGGCTCGAGGAACTGGGCCTCGTCCACCAGCAGGCAGGCCACCGGCGGCGTGTCCACGTGCTGCAGCAGGGCGTCGGGGTCGTCCCCGTGGGCGTGCGCCGAGAACAGCTCCCGGGCGGAGGCGCCGGCGGGGATCAGGAAGTCGACCGAGCGGGTCATTCCCAGCCGGGACACGACGTCGGCGTCGCCCTTGGTGTCGATGTCCGGCTTGGCGAGCACCACCCTCTGGCCGCGCTCCTCATAGTTGAACGCGGCCTGCAGCAGGCCCGTCGACTTTCCGGAGTTCATCGCGCCGTAGCGGAAGTAGAGCTTGGCCAAGGGGGTCCTTTCGACTTAGGTCGCCCCCGATTCTAGTGCCAGACTTCCAGTGCCAGATGTCAGCGACCCGGCCGCAGCCGCCGCCGGCTGCCGGGCCGCGCCGGGTCGGAAGCGTCGCCGCCAAACAGGAACCTGGCCGCCATCAGTGCCAGCCGGCGGTTCCCGGGACGGATCGGGCCTTCGTGCAGCTGGCCCGGCACCACGGCGAACTCGATCGCGGGGACTGCCGCCGCGAGCTGCCGGCCGGTTTCGGCGAAGTAGCCCGGACTCCAGCCGCCGGTGAGCATCAGCGTGGGCGTGGTGACGGCGGCGAAGTCGGCAAGCCCGGCGTCGGCGGCCAGCACGGCGCGCATTTCCGCGACGGCCGTGGGCAGCAGCTCCCGCATCTCCGCGCCCAGGGAGGTCCGGGCCGAGAGGATGCTGAGCATACGCAGGGCGCCGAGCGGCAGCTTGGATACCGGGCCGGCGGTTTCCAGCCCCTGGACCAGGTGGGCCCACGCGTGGTCCAGCTCCCCGGCCGCCACCGAACGCTCCAGCTCGGGCCGCCAGCGGCTGGCCAGGTTCCCGGCGAGGGACACGGCCGCGTCGTAGGTCACCAGGCGGCGGATCGGCACGCTGCGCGCCGCCTGCAGCGCCACGAAACCGCCATAGCTGTGCGCCACGACGTCCGTGGAGCCGGTCTGCCGCAGCACCGCGGCCAGGTCAGCCACCTCGGTCGCCGCCGCGTAGTCCGCGGGCTGCGGGGAGGAACCGGCCCGGCCGCGCCGGTTGTAGCAGTGCACCGGGCGTCCCAGCAGCCGGCCCAGGCTCCGGGCGAACGGGCGGTACAGGGCATCCGTGACCAAGGTCCCATGCACGACGACGACGCCGGTCCCCGCCGCCGCTTCCGGCGTCGCCGGAGCCGCCGCAACCGGCGCAACCGGCGCGGGCCGGAAGGTGTGCAGCCCGAGGTGCCCCTCGCCGTCGTCGGTCCGAATCGTCCACGTCTCCATAGCCGTGAGTCTATTCCCGGCCCTCCCGCACCGGCGGCCCCCGAATGCCCGGTAAACTTGGGAATTGTGACTTCCCAAAACACCCCCGCCCCGCACACCGCCGCCGAGCACTCCGACGCCAGCGAACAGACGCTGGTCCGCATGGAGAAGCGCGCCCGGCTGATTGAACGCGGCATCGAGGCCTACCCGGTGGGGGTCGAGCGCACGCATTCGCTGACCGAAGTCCGCGAAAAATACGCCCACCTCGTGGCCGACGAGACCACCGGCGACGTCGTCGGCGTGACCGGCCGCATCGTCTTCATCCGCAACACCGGCAAGCTGTGCTTCGCCACCCTCCAGGAGGGCGGGCTCGACGGCAAGGCCGTCCGGCTGCAGGTCATGCTCAGCCTGGCCAACATCGGCGAGGAAGCGCTCGCGGACTGGAAGTCCCTCGTTGACCTCGGCGACCACGTCTTCATCAAGGGCGAGGTCATCTCCTCCCGCCGCGGCGAGCTCTCCGTGATGGCCGAATCCTGGTCCATGGCGTCCAAGGCGCTGCGGCCGCTGCCCGTGCTGCACGCGGAGCTCAACGAGGAAACCCGCGTCCGCCAGCGCTACGTGGACCTGATCGTCCGCGACGAGGCCCGCGAAATGGTCTACACCCGCGCCGCGATCACCCGCTCCATCCGCGAAACCCTGCACCGCCAGGGCTACGTCGAGGTGGAAACCCCCATGCTGCAGCTGGTCCACGGCGGCGCCACGGCCCGCCCGTTCGAAACCCACATGAACGCCTTCGACCAGAAGATGACGCTGCGCATCGCCACCGAGCTGTACCTCAAGCGCACCGTGGTCGGCGGGATCGACCGGGTCTACGACATGGGCCGCGTCTTCCGCAATGAGGGCGTCGACTCGACCCACAGCCCCGAATTCACCACCCTGGAAAGCTACGAGGCCTGGGCGGACCAGTTCGTCATGGCGGACCGCATCAAGGAGATCATCCTCGACGCCGCCGACGCCGCCGGCGTGGGCCGCGTGCTGCAGACCGAGGCCGGCGAAATCAACCTCGACGGCGACTGGGCCTGGATGGCCGTGTACCCGGGCCTGTCAGATTTCGTGGGCCAGGACATCACCCCGGAGACCCCCGCCGCGGAGCTGCTGGCCCTCGCCGCCAAGCACGAAGTCAAGGTCGACGCCGGCTGGGACGCCGAAAAGCTCGTGGTCGAGCTCTTCGGCGAGCTGGTCGAACCGACCCTGCTCAACCCCACCTTCGTCTACGACTACCCGCCCTCCGCGCAGCCGCTGGCCCGCCACCACCGTGAGGACAACCGGCTGATCGAGGCGTGGGACCTGATCATCGGCGGGATGGAGCGCGGCACCGCGTTCTCCGAACTCATCGACCCGGTCATCCAGCGCGAACGCCTCACCGAGCAGTCCCGCCGTTCGGCCGCCGGCGACGTCGAAGCCATGCAACTGGACGACGACTTCCTCCGCGCCCTCGAATACGGGGCTCCGCCGATGGGCGGCATCGGGCTGGGCATCGACCGGCTGGTCATGCTCTTCACCGGCGCGGGCATCCGCGAGACCATCCTGTTCCCGCTGCTCAAGCCGGAAGGCCACTGAGCATGGAATACGTCGCCGTCCTGCTTCCGTCCGTGGTGGTCGGACTCATTTTCTGGTTCGCCATGAAGGCGATCTTTAATGCCGACAAATCCGAGCGGCAGGCCGAAGCCCGTGCCCAGGCGGAGGCGGCAGCCCGCGGCCCGGAACAGCATCCCGCCCCGGAGAACGGGCAAACTCCCGAACAGCGCTAAAAGCCGGAGCTATTCCTTCCTGTGGATTTTCTTTGGAAGGCTATTTTCCGCTTTGACTCGCGGCCATAAAAGGATGGATACTTTTCACAGTTACATCCTGCTTTTCTAAATACTCATCCTTTTGAAAAGAGAGTTTTTATGGCACAGAAAGTTAAAATCATCCTCGTTGATGATCTGGATGGGGGATCCGCGGACGAAACTGTCCGGTTTGGCCTGGACGGCGTCAGTTATGAAATTGACCTTTCGTCCGGCAATGCGTCGGAACTCCGCTCGGCACTCGAGCGGTACGTCGACCGCGGACGAAAGACATCAACCGGCCGGGCAACGCGGACTAAAGTCTCCAGCGGCCGCAATCAGGACTCGGCCCAGATCCGCCAGTGGGCCCGGGACAACGGTTACGCGGTAAACAGCCGCGGCCGTATCCAGGCCGAAATTCAGGAAGCCTACCAAAAGGCGAATTCCTAGCGTCAACGGCAGGCCATGCCGCGGCCCGGACTTAGCGTCCGGGCGCAATTAACCATGACGAAGCCCCCGCCTTTCGGCGGGGGCTTCGTCATGTGCGACCGCGCCGGTGCCCGCGGATCCGGCGCGTTCCAGCCCGGTTGCCGGCCGTGGGAGCCGCCAAATCCCGGTGACACGCCGGAAAGGGCAGGTCTTGCAAGGAACAACTGGGCCGGAGCGCAGCGGGACCCGGGCCGCTGCCCTCACAGGGACGGCCGCCCGGACCCCCGGGATGGCGCCACGGACCCGTCCCGGTTTCCCCCGTGGCGAACAAGCCCCAAATCTCGATCTCTGCCACGTAGCATCAAAGTACGTCGTAGCTAGGAGTGTGGCGAAATGTTTGAGCGATTTACGGACCGTGCCCGTCGCGTAGTTGTGCTTGCCCAAGAAGAGGCACGCATGCTGAACCACAATTACATCGGTACCGAACACATCCTCTTGGGCCTGATCCATGAGGGTGAAGGTGTTGCCGCCAAAGCCCTCGAGTCCCTGAGCATCTCGCTCGACGGCGTCCGCGAGCAGGTGCAGGAGATCATCGGCCAGGGCCAGCAGGCCCCGTCCGGCCACATCCCCTTCACCCCGCGCGCCAAGAAGGTGCTGGAGCTCTCGCTGCGCGAAGCCCTGCAGCTGGGCCACAACTACATCGGCACCGAGCACATCCTGCTCGGCCTCATCCGCGAGGGTGAAGGTGTGGCTGCCCAGGTGCTGGTCAAGCTCGGAGCGGACCTGAACCGCGTCCGCCAGCAGGTCATCCAGCTGCTCTCCGGCTACCAGGGCAAGGAAACCACCGGTGCGGGCGTCGGCCCGGGCCAGGCCGAAGGCACCCCCGCCGGCTCGGTCGTCCTCGACCAGTTCGGCAGGAACCTGACCCAGGCCGCCCGGGAAAACAAGCTGGACCCCGTGATCGGGCGCGAGCAGGAAATGGAACGCGTCATGCAGGTCCTTTCCCGCCGCACCAAGAACAACCCGGTGCTGATCGGCGAACCCGGCGTCGGCAAGACCGCCGTCGTCGAGGGCCTGGCCCAGGCGATCGTCCGCGGCGACGTGCCGGAGACCATCAAGGACAAGCAGCTGTACACCCTGGACCTCGGGTCCCTCGTGGCCGGCTCCCGTTACCGCGGTGACTTCGAGGAGCGGCTGAAGAAGGTCCTCAAGGAGATCCGCACCCGCGGCGACATCATCCTGTTCATCGACGAGATCCACACCCTGGTGGGTGCCGGCGCCGCCGAAGGCGCCATCGATGCGGCCTCGATCCTGAAGCCCATGCTGGCCCGCGGCGAGCTCCAGACCATCGGCGCCACCACGCTGGACGAGTACCGCAAGCACATCGAGAAGGATGCCGCGCTGGAACGCCGCTTCCAGCCGATCCAGGTCAAGGAGCCCTCCGTCGCGGACGCGATCGAGATCCTCAAGGGCCTGCGTGACCGCTACGAAGCGCACCACCGCGTCACCATCACCGACGGCGCCCTCGCCTCCGCGGCCAGCCTCTCCGAGCGCTACATCTCGGACCGCTTCCTGCCGGACAAGGCGATCGACCTGATCGACGAAGCCGGTGCCCGGCTGCGCATCCGCCGGATGACCGCCCCGCCGGAGCTCAAGGTCATGGACGAGAAGATCTCGGCCATGAAGCTCGAGAAGGAATCCGCGATCGACGCGCAGGACTTCGAAGGTGCCGCCTCGCTGCGCGACAAGGAGCAGAAGCTCATTGCCGAACGCGCCGAGAAGGAACGCCAGTGGAAGACCGGCGGCATGGACGACATCTCCGAGGTGGATGAGGATCTCATCGCCGAGGTGCTGGCGAACTCCACCGGCATCCCGGTCTTCAAGCTGACCGAGGAAGAGTCCTCGCGCCTGCTGAAGATGGAAGACGAACTGCACAAGCGTGTGGTCGGCCAGAACGAGGCCATCAAGGCCCTGTCCCAGGCGATCCGCCGCACCCGTGCAGGCCTGAAGGACCCGAAGCGTCCGGGCGGCTCGTTCATCTTCGCCGGCCCCACCGGTGTCGGCAAGACCGAGCTCGCCAAGGCCCTCGCGGAGTTCCTGTTCGGCGAGGAAGACGCGCTGATCACGCTGGACATGTCCGAATACTCGGAGAAGCACACCGTCTCGCGGCTCTTCGGTGCCCCTCCGGGCTACGTGGGCTACGAGGAGGGCGGCCAGCTGACCGAGAAGGTCCGGCGTCGTCCGTTCTCCGTGGTCCTGTTCGACGAAGTGGAGAAGGCACACGCCGATCTCTTCAACTCGCTGCTGCAGATCCTGGAAGACGGCCGCCTGACCGACTCGCAGGGCCGCGTGGTGGACTTCAAGAACACCGTGATCATCATGACCACGAACCTCGGCACCCGGGACATCTCCAAGAGCGTCGCCACCGGCTTCCAGTCCGGCACCGACACCCAGACCGGCTACAACCGGATGCGGGCCCGGGTCACGGAGGAGCTCAAGCAGCACTTCCGGCCCGAGTTCCTGAACCGTGTCGACGACGTGGTGGTGTTCCCGCAGCTGACCCAGGACGAGATCATCGAGATCGTGGACCTCTTCGTCAACCGCCTGGAGAAGCGCCTCAAGGACAAGGACATGGGCATCGAGCTCACGCCCGCGGCCAAGGTGCTGCTGGCCACCCGCGGCTACGACCCCGCGATGGGTGCCCGGCCGCTGCGCCGCACCATCCAGCGCGAGATCGAGGACCAGCTCTCCGAGAAGATCCTCTTCGGCGAACTGCACTCCGGCGACATCGTGGTGGTGGATGTGGAAGGCGAAGGCGACGACGCGAAGTTCACCTTCGCCGGCAACGCCAAGCCGCGCATCCCGGAAATCGCCCCGAGCGTCTAGGCAGCCGCCGCGCAGGCCCGACGCCGAAGGCCCCGGCCGTTTCCTTCAAGGAGGCGGCCGGGGCCTTCGTCGTCGGGGTCGGGGTGTCAGGCGCTGACGGTGATCCATTCGCCGTCGACGGCGGCCGTCAGCTTGCCGAGCGGCGACTTGGCGGGGCCGGTGACCACGCTGCCGTCGGCGCCCTTGAACGAGGAACCGTGGCAGGGGCAGTCAAACTTCTCCCCGGCCGGGGCGACCGTGCAGCCCGCATGGGTGCAGGTCGCGTCGTAGGCCAGGACGGTCTTGTCATCCGGCCGGAAGATCACCACCGTCTTGCCGTTGACCTTCCCGGTGGCCGTGCCGCCCACCTTCACGTCGCTGAGCTTGCCGACCCGCACCGCGGTGCCGGCCGGGACGGAGGGGCCGGCCGCCGTCGAAGCCGTGGAGGCCGGGGCCTCCGTGGCGGAACCGGTGCAGGCCGAGAGGGCCAGGGCGCCGCCGCCCACGGCGCCGGCACCGAGCAGGATGGATCGTCGGGGCAAGGACTTGTCAGGGTTCATGGACACATCATGCCAAGTGTCATCGCCGTCCGGAACGGCCTTCGCAACGCGACTATCTGAAAGCAGTGTTTCACTCTGAGTGAACGGGGTGTGATCCGGGGCACAAGGGGTGTTGAATCGGGGGCATGGCTTCCACCGATGCGCAGACCCTCAGCGAACACCCCGAGACCCCTTTCCACGACCTGGACCACTACCTCGCCATCCCCAAGGTCAGCGGCCTGGCCCTGAGCCCGGACGGCCGAAGGCTCGTCACCACCGTCGCCACCCTGAACGACAAGGGCACCGAATACCGGACCGCGCTGTGGGAGCTGGACCCGGAGGGGAAAAAGCCGGCCCGGCGGATCACGCGCAGCGCCAAGGGCGAGGCGGGCGCCGTGTTCGCCGCGGACGGCAGCCTGTACTTCACCTCCGCGCGCCCTGACCCGGAGAGCCCGGAGGCCGAGGCGGTTAACGCGCTCTGGGTACTGCCGTCCGACGGCGGCGAGGCCCGCGTCGCGCTCTCCCGCGCCGGCGGCGTCAACGGCCTCCTGGCCGCGAAGGACGCCGACGCGCTGTTCGTGACGGCATCCGTGCTCGCCGGTTCCACTGACGAGGACAACGACGAGGACCGGCGCAAGGCCCGGAAGGACAACAAGGTGGCCGCGATCCTGCACAGCGGCTATCCGGTGCGCTACTGGGACGCGGACCTGGGACCCGCGCAGCCCCGGCTGTTCGCCGTCGAACCCGGCGCGGAGCCGGAGCCGGGCAAGCCGGCGACGGTCGACGCCGTCCCGCCGGTCAGGCTGCGCAACCTGACCCCCGACGCCGGAAGCGGGCTCCGCGAGGCCGACACCGTGGTCAGCCCGGACGGGAAGACCCTCTACAGCAGCTTCGCCAAACCGCTCGCCAACGCCGACTCCCGCACCGTGCTGGTGGCGGTCGACGTCGCCAGCGGCACCCGCCGGGTGCTGCTGGACACCGCGGGCATGAGCTACTTCCCCGGCCCGGTCAGCCCCGACGGCCGGACCCTGGTGGTGCTCAGCGAGACCGACACGACCCCGGAGCAGGCGCCCCGGGTGGGGCTGCACCTCCTGGATGTCACGGGCGACGGCGGCGCCGGACTGACGCCGCTCGCGCCGGACTGGGACCGCTGGCCGCACCCGGCGGCCTGGCTGCCGGACGGATCGGCCGTGCTGGTGACGGCGGACGAGGACGGGGCCTCGCCGGTGTTCCGGATCGATGTGCCCGGCGCGGCCGGCGGGAACGCGGAGCCGGTGCGGCTGACCGCCGACAGCGCCGCCTACACCGACGTCGCCGTCGCCCCGGACGGCCGCAGCGCCTTTGCGCTGCGCAGCTCCTACGAGTTCCCGGCCGAAGCCGTGCGGATCGACCTGGCCAGCGGCGACGTCACCCGGCTTCCGGCCCCTGCCGAGCGCCCCGCCTACCGCGGCACGCTCGAGCGGGTGGAGGCGACCTCGCCGGGCGGCGACCGGGTGCCCGGATACCTGGCCCTGCCCGAAGGCGCCTCGGCCGGAAACCCGGCCCCGCTGCTGCTCTGGATCCACGGCGGGCCGCTGGGCTCCTGGAACGCCTGGACCTGGCGCTGGAACCCGTGGCTGCTCGTGGCCAGGGGCTACGCGGTGCTGCTCCCGGACCCCGCCCTCTCGACCGGTTACGGCCAGGAGCACATCCAGCGCGGCTGGGGCGAGTGGGGCAAGGCCCCCTTCCTGGACCTGATGGCCATCACCGACGCCGTGGTGCGCAGGCCGGACATCGACGAGACGCGCACCGCGGCCATGGGCGGTTCTTTCGGCGGCTACATGGCGAACTGGGTGGCGGGGCACACGGACCGGTTCAAGGCGATCGTCACGCACGCGAGCCTGTGGGCCCTGGACCAGTTCGGCCCGACCACGGATTCGGCGCAGTACTGGCTCAAGGAAATGACGGCAGAGATGGCCGCGCAGAACTCGCCGCACCTGCACGTGGAGAACATCCGCACCCCGATGCTGGTCATCCATGGTGACAAGGATTACCGCGTGCCGATCGGGGAGGGGCTGCGGCTCTGGTACGAGCTGCTTTCCAAGTCCCAGCTGGCGGCCGACGAAAACGGTGAGACCGACCACCGCTTCCTCTACTTCCCGGACGAGAACCACTGGATCCTGCAGCCGCAGCACGCCAAGGTCTGGTACGGCGTCGTCGAGCACTTCCTCGCCAAGAACCTGCTGGACAAGGACATCCCGGTGCCGGACGAGCTCGGCCTCTGATCCCCGCCCGCCAGCGGGGCCCGGGGCGCCGGGAGCCCCGGGTCCGCGCCGTAGGATTGGGCTGTGACTGAGTCGATCCGCATCCGCCCTGCCCGCACGTCCGACGTCGCCGCCATCAAGACCCTGGTGGCACCCCTGGCCGATCAGCGGATCCTGATGGCCAAGGAAACCGTGGCGTACTACGAAAGCCTCCAGGAGTTCCGGATCGCCGAGGCGGCCGACGGCGAGGTCATCGGGTGCGGGGCGCTGCACGTGATGTGGGAGGACCTGGCCGAGGTGCGCACCCTGGCCACCTCCGACGGCTGGCGTGGCAAGGGTGTGGGGCACCTGCTCGTGGAGCGACTGCTGGCGGACGCGAGGGCGCTGGGCGTCTCCCGCGTGTTCTGCCTGACCTTCGAGGTGGACTTCTTCAAGAAGCACGGCTTCGACGTGATGGCGGACCAGACGGCGGTGGACCCGGCGGTCTATTCGGAGCTCCTGCGTTCGCACGACGAGGGCGTCGCCGAATTCCTGGACCTCGCGCGGGTCAAGCCGAACACGCTGGGCAACACCCGGATGATCCTGACTCTGTGAGGCCCCGCTGCCCCCGCCCGGATGGGGGCTTCCGCTAAATCAACTTGGTGGATAAACTGATCCCGGCCCGGTGGGGCGGGCCGCCAGCTTCCGGAGGCAGAAATTGCACAATCGCGTGATTTTTCCAGATTTCTCCGCATTTCAAATGACAGTCGACGCCGCGCCGGTACCGCCGGACCCAGCCGGCGACGACGGCGGTGCCGGCAGTGCCGGTGGTACCGGCGGCGCCTCCGCGCGCAGGCTGCGGCCCCAGGACGCGCTCGGCGCCGACGCCTGGCCAAGCTTCACACCGCAGGCCGCACCCCGGCACTGAGCCTCCGCAGGCGGTTGAATCCGGAGCCTACCGCTGGCAGGGCCCCGGTAGTAGGGTCTAAGCAAGCAGCCAGGACACCATCCAGGGAGCACAGCCATGAAGAAACTCATCAACGATCCCAAAGCCGTGGTCGACGAGTCAGTGGAGGGGTTCGGGCTGGCCCATGCCGACCTTGTGACCGTCCATCCCGATCCCAAATTCATCGTCCGCAAGGACGCCCCGGTGACCGGCAAGGTAGGCCTCGTCTCCGGTGGCGGCAGCGGCCACGAGCCCCTGCACGGCGGCTACGTGGGAATGGGCATGCTCGACGCCGCGGTACCCGGCGCGGTGTTCACCTCGCCCACCCCGGACCAGATCCTGCCGGCCACCCTCGCGGTGAACTCCGGCGCCGGCGTCGTGCATATCGTGAAGAACTACACCGGCGACGTGCTGAATTTCGAGACCGCCGCCGAACTGGCGCAGGCCGAGGGCGTGGAGGTCCGCACGGTGCTGGTCAACGACGACGTGGCCGTGCAGGACTCGCTCTACACGGCGGGCCGCCGCGGCGTGGGCGGAACCGTGCTGGTGGAGAAAATCGCGGGGGCGGCGGCCGAGCGCGGCGACAGCCTCGACGCCGTCGCCGCCATCGGCGACCGCGTCAACCAGAATGTGCGCAGCATGGGCGTCGCCCTGAGCGCGTGCACCGTCCCGCACGCCGGGGTGCCGAGCTTTGAGCTCGAGGAAAACGAGATCGAGATCGGCATTGGCATCCACGGCGAGCCCGGCCGGCACAAGATTCCGATGGAGGCCGCCGACGGCATCGCGGACCGCCTGCTGGAGCCCGTCGTCAGCGACCTCGGCCTCGCCTCGGGGGACAAGGTCCTCCTCTTCGTCAACGGCATGGGCGGGACACCGCAGAGCGAGCTCTACATCGTGTACCGCCGGGCCGCGCAAAAACTGGCCGAGCAGGGCATCACCGTGGCCCGCTCACTGGTGGGCAACTACATCACCTCCCTGGAGATGCAGGGCTGCTCCATCACCGTCCTGCGCCTCGATGAGGAGATGACCGGGCTCTGGGACGCGCCCGTCCACACGGCGGCCCTTCGCTGGGGCGTCTGAACGTGGGGCTGGACGTCAACTGGGCGGTGCGGTGGCTGACGCTGTCCGCCGAGGCCATGGCCGAGCACAGGGTTGAACTCATTGAGCTGGACCGGCCGATCGGCGATTCGGACCACGGCGAAAACATGGACCGCGGCTTCAAGGCGGTGATGGACAAGCTCGCCGAAGCACCGCCGGAAACGGCCGGGGCGGCGCTGAAGCTGACCGCCATGACCCTGATGTCAAAGGTGGGCGGCGCCGCGGGGCCGCTGTACGGAACGGCTTTCCTGCGTGCCGCCACGGCGCTCGGGGACGCCGCCGAGATCGACGCCGCGACGCTGGCCGCGGCCCTGCAGGCGGCCCGCGACGGGATTGTGGCCCGCGGCAAGGCCGAATCCGGGGACAAGACGATGGTGGACGCCTGGACCCCGGCCGTCGATGCCTCGGCGGCCGCGGCCGGCGACGGCGATGTCCGCAAGGTCCTGGCCGCAGCGGCAGAGGCTGCCGAGGCCGGTGCCGTGTCCACCGACCCGATGCTTGCCCGCAAGGGGCGCGCCAGCTACCTGGGGGAGCGCAGCATCGGCCACCGCGACCCGGGCGCGGTCTCCAGCGCCCTGATCCTGCGAGCCGCGGCGGGGGCCGCCGGATGACGGTCCGGCTCGTGGTCGTCTCGCACAGCGAAAAGATCGCCGACGGCGCCGTCGAACTGGCCGCGCAAATGGCGCCGGACGTCCTGATCATCGCCGCGGGCGGCACCGACGACGGCCGGATCGGAACCAGCCTGGAGAAGGTCATGGCCGCGCTCGAAAAGGCGGCCGGCGGCGGCGTCGTGGTGCTGACCGATCTCGGTTCCGCCGTCATGACAGCCGAATCGGCGGTGGAATTCGCCGCCGACCCGGAGTCCATCCACCTCGCCGACGCCCCCCTCATCGAAGGGCTCGTCGCCGCGGCCGTCTCCGCCCAGGCGGGGGCCGACGCCGAGACGGTGAAGGAGGCGGCCGAAGCCGTCTACCGCCCCCCGGCCCACCCGCACGGGCCCGCGCACGAACACCAGCAGCCGCCGGATGCCCAGGGCGACTTCGAACTCGTCAACCAGGCCGGGATGCACGCCCGGCCGGCGGCGAGGATTGCCGGCGGCCTGGCCGGCATGGAGGCCGACGTCACCGTCAACGGGGCCGACGGCGCGTCCATGACGGAACTGATGATGCTCGGCGCCGTCAAGGGGACCGTGCTGCACGTCGAGGCCAGCGGGCCGGACGCGGGCAAGGCGGTGGACTACCTCGGCGGCCTGATCAAGGCCGGCTTCGGGGAGCCCTGACTCAGCCCGGAAGCCGCAGGCCGCCGGCGTGCAGCTCGGCCAGGCCGTCGCTGAGCAGCCCGGCCACGGCGCGTTCGAGCTGCTCGGGCGCCGAGTTCAACCGGTGCAGCGCGGCGAGCGGAACACCGATGCCCTCGGCAGCGAAGCCCAGGTCCGCCGCGGGGCGCTCCAGCAGTTCGCGGGCCACCGGCGACTCGGCCAGGCGCAGGACGGCCATCACGGCTCCCCGCACCTGCCGGTCCGTCCCGTGCCAGGCCTGCCCCTTGGGCGTGTAGGTGGGCGCGGGTTCGCCGGCGGCGAGCCAGGCGCAGGCGCCGCGGACGGGGCATTCGCCGCACTTCGGGGCCCGGGCGGTGCACACCAGTGCCCCCAGTTCCATCACGGCGGCGTTCCAGCGGACGGAGGCGGCGCCGTCGTCGGGCAGCAGTTGCGCGGCCAGCCGCATTTCTCCCGCCGTCAGGGCGGGCGCCGGCAGCGCGGCGCCCTTGACGAGCCGGGCGTGGACCCGGCGGATGTTGGTGTCCACCACCGTCTCCCTGCGGCCGAAGGCAAACGCGGCGACGGCGGCCGCCGTGTAGCTGCCGACGCCGGGGAGCTCCAGCAGTTCCGCGTAGCCGCCCGGCACCCGGCCCCCGTGGTTGCCCTCGATCGCGACGGCGGCCGCGTGCAGCCGGAGCGCCCGCCGCGGATACCCCAGCCGTCCCCAGGACCGGACCGCCTCGCCGGCAGGCTCCCGGGCCAGGTCGGCCGGGGCGGGCCAGCGCCGGAGCCATTCCTCCCACACCGGCAGCACCCGGACCACGGGGGTCTGTTGCAGCATGATTTCGCTGACCAGCACACCCCAGGCGGAGCAGTCAGCCGCCCGCCACGGCAGATCCCGGGCGGTTTCCTCGAACCAGGAGTCCAGGGCGGCGTGCAGTTCGGCGAGCGGAACGGCCGGAACGGCCGGCAGGGCGGGGGAATCGGCTAAGGCTTTGATCGAACCAGCTTAATAGAGACGGGGACCATAGTCCGGCCAGCGGCGTGGTTGGCCGGCATAACCCGCCGCGTTCTCTAGCCTAGAAGGATGGTCAGGCAAGGCAACTCAGGCACGCACGGTTCGGGACCGAAGGCGTCCGCCAAGGCAAAGACCAGGGGGAAACCGGCCCGGAAACCGGTCAGCCCCGTGTACCGCCGCCGCCGGCTCTTCGTCGGGGCCATCCTGCTGCTGGTGCTGTCCCTCGCCGTCGGCGGATTCGTGGCCATCTCCAACGCCCTCAGCGGTGCGACGCCGCCGGCCACGGCCAGCGACGCCGCCCGGCAGGGAACGCCGGGCGCCGCCCCGTCCGCCGGCCCGACGGCCTCGGCCGGGCCAACGCCCAGCCGGCCGGGCTGCGACGGGAAGCTTGTCACGGTCACCGCAGCGACGGACAAGCCCGCCTACGCCCCGGGCCAGAAACCGCTGCTGACGCTGAAGGTCACCAACGGCAACCGGGTCCCGTGCGAGGTCAACATCGGGACGTCGCAGATGGAGTACGTGATCACGAGCGGCTCGGACCGGATCTTCTCCTCCAGGGACTGCCAGGCGGAGAGCAAGGACCTGGTGAAGACGCTTGCACCGGGCCGGAGCGAGACGGCGAACTTCGTGTGGGGCCGCAACCGCACGGTGGAGGGCTGCACCGCGGTCGCCGCCCAGCCCGCGGGCGGAACCTACGTGTTCACCGCCCGGCTGGGAAACAAGACCAGCCCGAAGGCCGTCTTCCAGCTCGGCTGACCGGGTTCATCGATTGCTCCGCAGCGGCCCTTTTGAGCCCCCAAAAGGGCCGCTACGGAGCAGTCGACGGGGTCCGGGGGCCGACGGGGTCCGGGGGCTAGAGGAACCGGTCCAGCAGGCTGGCCTCGGCCATCCTGCTGAGGCCCTCCCGGACGGTCCGGGCGCGCTGGTCGCCGATGCCGTCCACGGTCATGAGGTCGTCGATGGTGGCCGCCATCAGGAACTGCAGCCCGCCAAAGTGGTCCACCAGGCGGTCGGCGACGGCCTTGGGCACCGCCTTGAGGCCGGACAGCAGACGGTAGCCGCGCGGCTGGACGACGGCGTCGAGGTTCGCCTCGCCGCCGGCGAAGCCGACGATCCCGGCGATCTTGCCAAGGTCGATCAGCTCGGTGGGACCCAGGTTCACGAGGGCCTTGACGGCCTTTTCGATGTCCTCGGCCGAGGTGTGCGGGCCCGAGTAGTCGCGGATGATCACGTCGCTGCCGGGTCCGCGGCCCACCGTCAGCTCGTCCAGCTGCAGCGAGAGCAGCCGGCCGTCCTCGCCGAGTTCCAGCACGTACTGGGAAATCTCCTCGGAGATGCGCCGGACCATTTCCTGGCGCTGCAGGGTCACGGCAACATCGCGGACCGTCACCATGGCCTCGATTTCCAGGGCGGAGAGCGAACTGGTGACCTGGTCCAGGCGCGAGCGGTAGCGCTCCAGGGTTGCCAGCGCCTGGTTGGCGCGCGCCAGGACCTTCTCGGAGCCTTCCAGGACGTGGCGCAGGCCGTTGACGTAGAGCGCGATGATCTGCATGGACTGGCTTACCGAGATGACCGGAACGCCGGTCTGGATGGCTACGCGTTCGGCGGTGCGGTGCCGGGTGCCGGATTCCTGGGTTTCGATGCTGGAGTCCGGCACCAGCTGGACCGCCGCGCGCAGGATGTTGCTCGCGTCCTTGTCGCAGACAATCGCGCCGTCCATCTTGGCCAGTTCGCGCAGGCGGGTGGGGGAGAAATCGATCCCGATCTCGAAGCCGCCCGAACAGATGGATTCGATGGTCCGGTCGATGCCCAGCACGATCAGGGCGCCGGTGCGTCCGCGGAGAATGCGCTCCAGCCCGTCCCGCAGGGCCGTCCCCGGTGCAACCCTGGCCAGAGTCGCCTTGAGTGCATCTTCGGGGCTCCGAGCCATAGGTTTTCCCTTCAAAGGTGCGGGCCGCTGCCCGCAAATACGCCGGTTTCCATCGGTTTTCGATCGTTGGCCGGCAAGAACAAAAATGCCCGGTTTCCCGTATGCACCATCATAGGGGCACCGGCGGGCCGTTTCCGCACGGTCAAGCCTCAAAGTGGCCCGTTTCGGCCCGGGCCGGGGCGCCCGGCGGATGGCCGTGGACCCGTGCGCGGAAACCGCACTTTTGGCACCGGGCCCGGGACGCGCCGCCGCCTGCGATAAACTTGGAGCCTTGGGTGTACCGCGGGCTCTCCGCGCCGTGACCCGTCCACAGCCGCAGCGAAAGTAGCACCGTGTCTCAAGAAGTCCTCAGCCCCGCCCGAGTCCAGGAGATTCACAAGCAGGCAGCCCGGCGCCGGACCTTCGCAGTCATCTCCCACCCCGACGCCGGCAAGTCCACGCTGACCGAGGCGCTCGCCCTGCACGCCAAGGTGATCGGCACCGCCGGCGCGTCCAGCGGCAAGGCCAACCGCAAGGAAACGGTCTCCGACTGGATGCAGATGGAGAAGGACCGCGGCATCTCCATCAGCTCCGCGGCGCTGCAGTTCGCCTACCGGGACACCGTCATCAACCTGCTGGACACCCCGGGCCACGCGGACTTCTCCGAGGACACCTACCGGGTGCTGGCCGCCGTCGACTGCGCCGTGATGCTCGTGGACGCCGCCAAGGGCCTGGAAACCCAGACCATGAAGCTCTTCGAGGTCTGCAAGCAGCGGAACCTGCCCATCATCACCGTGATCAACAAGTGGGACCGGCCCGGCCTGGACGCGCTGGCGCTGATGGATGAGATCACCGAGCGCACCGGGCTGCAGCCCATGCCGCTGACCTGGGCGGTGGGCATTTCCGGTGACTTCCGCGGCGTCTGGGATCTGCGCAACGACCGCTTCGCCCAGTTCAAGCGCAACAACGCCGGCGCCAACATCGCCCTCACCGAGTACTTCACCCCGGAGCAGGCGGCGGCCAGCCAGGGCGGGGACTGGTCCAACGCCGTCGACGAGGCCGGGCTCGTGATCGAATCCAACCTCGCGTTCGACGTCGACGCGTTCCATGCCGGCAAGGCGACGCCGATCCTGTTCAGCTCCGCCGCGCTGAACTTCGGCGTGAAGGAAATCCTCGACGCCCTCGTCGACTTCGCGCCGCCCGCTGCCCCGCGGCCCGACGTCGAGGGCACCCCGCGGCCCGTGGACGCCCCGTTCGCCGGCTTCGTCTTCAAAGTCCAGGCCGGCATGAACAAGGCGCACCGCGACCATGTCGCGTTCATCCGGGTCTGC
The DNA here is from genome assembly GCA_963698285.1 of uncultured Actinomycetota bacterium. GTDB lineage: Bacteria > Actinomycetota > Actinomycetes > Actinomycetales > Micrococcaceae > Arthrobacter. The sequence goes on from CAVOQF010000026.1 coordinate 321,273, forward strand.
TCCGGTGTCTTCGAACGCGGCATGGTGGTCACCCAGGGCCGGACCGGGAAGTCCTTCGCCACGAAGTACGCCCAACAGGTCTTCGGCCGTGAACGCGAGGTGATTGACGAGGCTTTCCCCGGCGACGTCGTGGGCCTGGTGAACGCCTCCTCGCTGCGCGTCGGGGACAGCCTGTTCCTGGAGCAGCCGGTGGAGTTCCCGGCCATCCCGCTGTTCGCCCCGGAGCACTTCCAGGTGGCGCGCTCCAAGGACCCCAGCCGCTTCAAGCAGTTCCGCCGCGGCATCGAACAGCTCGAGCACGAGGGTGTCATCCAGGTGCTCCGTTCCGACATCCGCGGCGACCAGGCCCCCGTGCTGGCCGCCGTCGGCCCGATGCAGTTCGAGGTGGTCGAGGACCGGATGGCGCACGACTTCAGCGCCCCGATGCGGCTCGAGCGGCTGCCCTACTCGCTGGCCCGGATTACGACGGCGGACGCCATGCCGGCGCTGGCCAACGTGCCGGGCGCCGAGGTGCTGTTGCGCTCCGACGGCGAGTACCTGGCACTGTTCAACGATGTCTGGGCCCTGCGCCGGATCGAGAAGAACCACCCGGACCTGACGCTGGTGCCGATCGGCACCCACAACCCCGCCAAATAGCCACTGCCGAACAGCCACCGCCCGGGAGCCCGAAAATTCCCGCCGCGGGGGCTTCCTGAATCCGCATTCCGGGTTATCATAAGTAACCTTGCTAATTTCGCGGGCGCTGGCCAGTCAGGCCGGCTTGAGGACTGATCTGTCCGATTCCACGTGCGGACCCGTATTGAGGGAACAAGTTACCCGTTGACAATAGTTATGGAATCCGGCCGTCTGCTGAGCGGACGGTACCGGATTGAAACCCTCATTGGCAGGGGAAGCCAATCGACCGTCTACCGCGCGTTTGACGAACTGCTGCAGCGCGAGGTGGCGGTCAAGCTCTTCCGCAATGATGCGGACGATCTGGAGCGCACCCGCCAGCAAAGCCAGGAAGTGCGGATCCTCGCGGGGATGAACCACCATGCCCTGGTGACGCTGTTCGACGCCGGAGCCGACCTGAGCGATCCGGGGTCCCGGCTCACTTACCTGGTGATGGAACTCGTGCGCGGGCAGGACCTGCGCCACCGGTCCATCCAGGGCCCGCTCTCCGCCGTCCACATGGCCCACATTGGCTATGACCTCGCGGACGGGCTGTCCTACATCCACCACCACGGCATCGTGCACCGGGACATCAAGCCGGCGAACATCCTGTTGGTGGACTACAGCAACGACGACCGCCGCCCGCGGGCCAAGCTGACCGACTTCGGCGTCGCGGCCATCCTGGGGCACAACCGTGCGGACGACGACGGCGGCACTTCCGGGACTCCGGCCTACCTGAGCCCCGAGCAGGCCGCCGGCGAGCCCGCCGGGCCGGCCAGCGACATCTACTCGCTCGGACTCGTGCTGCTCGAAGGGCTGACCGGAAAGATGGCCTACCCGGGCGCGCCGGTCCAGTCCGCCGTCGCGCGGCTGCTGCGTGACCCCCAGATTCCGGAGGAGCTCGCCCCGATGTGGGTGGCGCTGCTGGCCTCCATGCTGTCCCGCGACCCCGCCGCCCGGCCGCACGCCCGGGAAGTCTCACTCGCGCTGCGGCAGGAAGTCATCAACAGTGCGGCCCGCCACCGGCTGGACCGCACGGCGGAGGCCAACGACGAGGAGGGCCGCATGCGCGCCGTCGAACGGTACCGCATCCTCGATACCCCCGCGGACGGCGCCTTCGACCGGATCGCTGCGCTCGCGGCCCGGCTGTTTTCCGTCCCGGTGGCGATCGTCAGCGTCGTGGACCATGACCGGATCTGGTTCAAGGCCCACCACGGCACCGAGGTCACCGAGATCGGCCGGGACCCGGGGCTTTGCGCCTCGGCGATCCTGCAGGACGGGCCCTGGGTCATCGAGAACGCCGCGACCGACCCGCGGACCCTTACCAATCCGCTGGTGGCGGGGGAGTTCGGGCTGCAGTTCTACGCCGGCGTCCCGCTGCGCACCCCGGACGGCTTCAACCTCGGCACGTTCTGCATCCTGGACCGGGAACCGCGCGTGTTCACCGCTGAGGACATCGGCACGCTCGAGGACCTGGCGGCTATCGTCATGCACGACCTTGAGTTGCGGCTGCAGAGCCGCGAGGCGATCGCCGCCTGAGGCCGCCGCGCCTGAAGTCGCCGCCGGCGCGGGCGGGCCCCCCGCCGCCGTCTGCCTAGCGCCTCCCGGCGTGCAGCGCGAGTTCCAGTTCGAACCGGGCCTCCGGGTCCTCCAGCGCGTCACCGAACAGCTCGCGCAGCTGGGCCGCCCGGTAGCCCACGGTCTGCGGGTGGATGCCGAGCTCTGCGGCGACCGGTGCGCGCTGGCCCCAGTGACGCAGCCAGGACAGCAGCGTTTCGGCGAGCCGCTCGCGCTGGGCCGGGCGCAGCCCTTCCAGCGGTGCCAGCCGGCGGTCGGCCAGTTCCGCGATGGCGGAGGGCTCGGCGCCGAGGATTACCGCCGTGAGATGTTCATCCGCCCAGATGGGCGGGTCCTCCGGCCCGTCCCGGTGCGGCAGCATCGACGCCGCCAGCACGGCCAGCCGCAGGGATTCGGGAACCTTCTCCCAGCCGCCGGCCGGCCCCACGGAGGCGCCGCGGCCCCGGAGCGCCTTCTCAAGGTCCTCCCGCGCGGATTTGGACGGGCGCGCCGGGACCAGCGCCACCGCGTCGGTCTCCCGTTCGATCACCAGGGTTCCCGGCCCCAGCCGCAACCGCAGCCCGGCGGCCCGGTCCACCGGCAGGGTCACGACCGACATCCGCTGGGGAAGCGACCAGTCCGCCATCGCCGCCGTCTGGCGCAGCGCCGCCTCGTCCGCCTGCCCCAGCAGCAGCAGGTCCAGCAGTTCGGTGCGGCGCCGGTCCACCGCCCCGGCGCGTTCGGACTGCTCAAAGGCGTAGGCCTCGGCGCTGACCGCGGAGAGCTCGTCGATGTAGGCCAGGATCGACTCGCCCAGGTCCACCACCACGTTCTGGCCCAGGTGGTGCTCCACCGAGACCTTCGACATTTCGCGGAACGTCACGCGGGCGCCCATCCGGTAGGCGCTCAGCAGCGCGTCCATGCTCCTGCCCTGCCGGAACTCGCCGCTGCCCAGCCCCGCCACGAGCTGGCGGCTCTCCTCGGAGAGCGCCGGCAGCGTGGTGCCGGGAAGCTGCAGGAAGCGGTCCAGGGCCGTCGCAACGCCGCGCCGCAGGCCCCGCCCGAAGCGGCCCTCGATCGGCCGGGCGTAGGAGGGGACCAGCTGGGGCACGGCCTCGATGATGGCCTCCACGATGCCGGGCATCCTGGGCCTGAGCATGTCCGACACTTCCTTCGGCAGTGCCAGCCAGGGCGGGTCGTAGGCGGGATGGCCGGGGTGGCCGGCGGGGGGAGCGTCCATGGCGGGAATCCAAAAAGTTGTTGTGCGGCGATAGTTTGTAGAACTAGATCGTATGCCTTGGGTGAAGAATTATGACGCAGTCCGACATAAGCTTGATGAATGATCCGGCTCCGTAAGCTGGCGCGTGCCGCATCTCTACTGACCACCCCCCTGGCTCCAGAAGACATTCTGTCGCTGTTCAACCCCGTGTTTTCTGCCCGCCAGTTGCGCGGCGTGGTCACCCGGGTGGTTCCAGAAACGGCCGATTCCGCCACCATTTTCTTCCGTCCCGGCCGAGGCTGGCAAGCGCACCGCGCCGGCCAGTGGGCCCGCATCGGCGTCGAGCTCAACGGCGTGCGGCACTGGCGCTCCTATTCGCTCAGCGCCCCCGCCGGCGAGGACCCCGCCATCACCGTCACGGATATGGGGGCCGTGTCCGGCACCCTGGTGCGCACCACCAAGCCCGGCGACGTCCTCTTCCTGGCGCCGCCGCAGGGCGACTTCGTTTTGCCGGAACGTCCGCGCCCGCTGCTGATGCTGACCGCGGGCAGCGGCATCACGCCGGTGATGTCGATGGTCCGCACGCTGGTCCCGCACCGCCCGGACGCCGACGTCGTCCTCATCCATACCGCGCGGACGGCGGCCGATGCGATTTTCCGCGAGGAACTGGCCGAACTGGCCGACCAATTCCCCAACTTCAAGGTCACCCACTGGTTCAGCGGCGAACGCGGGCGGCTGGACTTCGGCACGGCGGAGGCGCTGGACCGGCTGTGCCCGGACTGGCGCAACCGTGCCGCCTACGCCTGCGGCCCCGAAGGTTTCCTCGACGACGCCGAGTCCCTCTGGGAGGCGGAAACCGCCGCCGCGGAACCCTCGGTCGCCACCCTCACCATTGAACGCTTCAGCACCAAGCTCGCCGGCGGGGAGGGGCACGACGGCGGCCTGGTCACGTTCGAGGCGTCGGACCGCGAAGTCGAAGCCGACGGCGACACGCCCGCTGCTCGACGTCGGTGAGGACGCCGGCGTCCTGATGCCCAGCGGCTGCCGCATGGGCATCTGCCACAGCTGTCTTATCCCCCTCCGGGCCGGCCAGGTCCGTGACCTGCGCACGGACGAAGTCCACGGCGAGCCCGGCCAACTAATCCAGACGTGTGTTTCGGCAGCCGCCGGACCCGTTAACCTCGACCTCTGAGGAGTGCACCGCATGACGATTGTTTCCGAGAAGCCTGACGTATCCGAGGACGCCGCCACGGCGCCCGCCGCCGTAAAGAAGCGGCCCGGGGCACTGGCCGAGACGGGCAGCCCGCTGATCCGTCCGCCCGCCGCGGCGCACCTTTCCGACGAGCAGGTCGCCGAACTGGGCCGTGAACTCGACGCCATCAAGGACGACATCCTCGCCAAGCGCGGCTCCGCGGACGCCGCGTATATCCGCCGGGTGATCAAGGTCCAGCGCGGCCTCGAGATCACCGGCCGGGCCACCCTCCTGGTGAGCAAGCACAAAGCCGCCTGGGTCGCCGGCACGACGATGCTCAGCTTCGCCAAGATCCTGGAAAACATGGAACTGGGACACAACATCCTGCACGGCCAGTGGGACTGGATGCGCGACCCGGACATCCACTCCACCACCTGGGACTGGGACTTCGTGACCCCGACGCGCTCCTGGCAGCACACCCACAACGACCTGCACCACCGCTGGACGAACGTCGTGGGCAAGGACAACGACATCGGGTACAACCTGCTGCGGATGGACCCGCAGCAGGAGTGGAAGCCCTTTAACCTGGGCAACCCGCTGTACAACGCCATCCTGGCGCCGGTCTTCGAATGGGGAATCGCGCTCTACGACCTCGAAATGCCTGACTACAAGGAGGGCAAAAAGAGCAAGGAGGCCATGACCCGGGACCTCAAAGCGCTCGGCCGCAAGGCCCTCAAGCAGTTCACCAAGGACTACGCCGCCACGCCCGCCGTCGCCATGCTCACCGGCTCGGGCAAGCAGGCCCTCTACGGCACGCTGACGGCCAACGCGGTCCGCAACGTCTGGGCCCACGCGGTGATTTTCTGCGGGCACTTCCCGGACGGGACGGACACCTTCACCGAGGAAATGGTCGACGGCGAAACCCGCGGCGACTGGTACGTGCGCCAGATGATCGGCTCGGCCAACATCTCCGGCTCCAAGTTCATGCACCTGATGACCGGCAACCTCTCGCACCAGATCGAACACCACCTCTTCCCGGACCTGCCGTCCAACCGCTACGCCGAGGTGGCGCCCAAGGTCCAGGAAATCTGCCAGCGCTACGGCCTGCCGTACACCACGGGCCCGATCTGGAAGCAGGTCGGCTCCACCTGGGCCAAGATCTTCAAGCTGGCCCTGCCGCCCAAGAAGGCCTAGGCCCGGAGTCTCCGCTGAGCCCGCCCGCATCGTCTTACCGGCGAAGCGGGCGGGCTCAGCTCTTGACCGCCACCCCAAGAACGTGCGCCAGCGGCGGGTTGCCGGGCAGCGCCGCGAAGCCGAAGCGCTCCAGCGCCCGCATGGTCAGGCCCGCCGCCTCGATGATGGCGGCGGTGTCCCGGTTGGGGTGGCAGCCGCCGGCCAGCCGGCTCCAGAGCGGCGTGAGCAGGTCCTCGGCCGCCGCCAGCACCCGGTGCGTGGAGCGGACATGCTCGTAGAACAGCAGCAGGCCGCCCGGTTTGAGGACCCGGAGGGCCTCGGCCAGGACGGCGGCCGGCTCGGAGACGCTGCACAGCACCAGGCTGGAGACGACGACGTCCACCGAGGCGTCCGCCGCCGGCAGCGACTCCGCGACCCCTTTTTGTACCGTGATCGGCACCGGCGCTGTCGCCGCGGCGGCCAGCGCCAGGGCCCGCAGCGTGGGGTCCGGTTCGAGCGCCAGCACCCCCGAGACCGCCGGGGGATAGAACGGGAAGGTGGCGCCGTAGCCGGCACCGATTTCGACGACGGCGCCGTGCGAGGCTGCCACCAGGCGGCGGCGGTGGGCTGCCGCCCCGCGGGCGTCCATCCGGGGGCCAACGCGGGCATAGGAACGCCCGAAGGACGGGGCGTGCGCATCGGCGTCCATGGCCATCCCTCCGCTCAGCGGACCTGGGCCGGGTTGAGCTTCAGGCGCCGCAGCAGCTGGGCGTTCAGTGCCACCACGATGGTCGAGGCGGACATCAGCACGGCCCCGGCGGCGGGGGACAGGACGATCCCGGCGAAGGCCAGGGCCCCGGCAGCCAGCGGCACGGCGATGATGTTGTAACCGGTGGCCCAGACCAGGTTCTGCCACATCTTCCGGTAGCTGGCCCGGGAAAGGTCCACCATGGACAACACCGCCCGTGGATCGTTGCCGGCCAGGACGACGCCGGCGGATTCCATGGCCACGTCCGTACCGGCGCCGATCGCGATGCCGACTTCGGCCCGGGCCAGCGCAGGGGAGTCGTTGACGCCGTCGCCCACCATCGCCACCTTCAGGCCCCGGGATTGGAGTTCGGCGACCTTCTTGTCCTTGTCGGCCGGCAGGACCTCGGCGAACACCTCATCGATGTTGAGTTCCTCACCGACGGCGCGGGCGACCTGCCCGGCGTCGCCGGTGATCATCGCGACCTTGATGCCACGGTCCTGCAGGGCCTTGACGGCTTGCCGGGACTCGGTGCGCACGGCGTCCTCGAGACTTACCGCCCCCAGGATTTTCTGCCCGTCGATGATGTGCAGCACGGCCGCGCCGCGGTCCATCCACGCCCGGGTGGCGTTGGCCAGGGCCTGTGGTTCCACCGCATCGAGGTCACGAAGCAGGGCCGGTCCGCCGACGTGGACGATCCTGCCGTCGACCGTGGCGCGGACGCCGCGGCCGGTCATGGACGAAAAGTCGGTAGCCGGCGGAATCCGCAGGCCCCGCTCCTGCGCGGCCCGGACGATGGCCCGTGCCACCGGGTGCTCGCTGTCTGCTTCGACGGCTGCGGCCAGCGCCAGGAGAGTGTCCCGGTCCACGCCCTCGGCGGCCGCGATGTCCTTGAGGGCGGGCTCGCCCTTCGTGAGCGTGCCGGTCTTGTCGAAGAGGACGACGTCGACGGTCCGCATCCGTTCCAGCGCCATCCGGTTCTTGATCAGGACTCCGGCGCGGGCAGCCTGTTCGGTGGAAATCGCGATGACCAGCGGGATCGCCAGCCCCAGGGCATGCGGGCAGGCGATCACGAGCACGGTGACGGTGCGGGTGACGGCGTCGGGAATGCTGCCCAGCAGGGACCAGACGATGAACGTGATGACACCGGCGCCGGCGGCGAAGTAGAACAGGAACGCTGCGGCCCGGTCGGCCAAAGCCTGGGCCCTGGACGAGGAGGCTTGCGCCTCGGCCACCAGCCGCTGGATCCCGGCCAGGGCGGTGTCATCCCCGACGGCGGTGACCTGTACGCGGACCGTGTTGTCCGTGGCGACCGTTCCGGCGACGACCTTGTCGCCCGGGGAACGGAGGACGGTCTTGGATTCGCCGGTGATCATTGACTCGTCGACCTCGGCCTGGCCGCCGACCACCACGCCGTCGGCCGGCATCCTGGCTCCGGAGCGCACCAGGACGGTGTCCCCTGCCACGAGTTCGCTGACTTTGACGGTTTCCGTGCCCGCTGCGGTGATCCGGTCGGCTTCGTCCGGCAGCAGCGCGGCCAGGGCATCCAGCGCCCCCTGCGCGGAGCCGAGGGCCCGCATTTCGATCCAGTGGCCCAGCAGCATGATCGCCACCAACAGGGCCAGCTCCCACCAGAAGTCGAGGTCAAAACCGCCGATCCCCAGGCTCGTGACCCAGGAGGCGATGAAAGCGACGCTGATGGCCATCGCGATCAGCAGCATCATGGCCGGTTTGCGGCTCTTCAGTTCACCCAGGCCTCCCTTGAGGAAGGGCTGCCCGCCATAGAAGAAGATGACGGTTCCCAGCACCGGAGGGATCCAGGCCGAGCCGGGGAACGCCGGGGGCACGTAGCCGAGCAGATGCCCGAACATGGGGCTGAACAGCACCACCGGAACCGCCAGCGCCAGCGTCAGCCAGAACCTGTTCTTGAACATCGCCACGCTGTGCCCGGCGTGCTGGCCCTGGCTGTGCACCAGGTGCTCGTCGTCCCGTCCGGGCTGTGGCCGGTCGTGGCCGACGTGGCCGGCGCCGGCCCGCAGTTGATCTGTCTGTCCGCTGTGCTGGTGTTCCATGGTTCCTGCCTTCGGAGAAGTCTCGGCTGGCCTTGATTCCAGTTCCCAACATACCCCCGGGGGGTATGGATGGCAAGGCCTTCCTAGGGCGCAGCCGGGCCGTCGCCCTGCCGGCTGCCGGCCCGCTGGCGCGCGGGTCAGCGCACCTCGATCACGCCCATCATGCCGAGATCCTCATGATCCAGGATGTGGCAGTGATAGACGGAACGGCCGGAGAAGTCCCGGAACGCGATCCGCACCGTTACCTGCCCGTTCGCCGGCACGTTGACCACATCCCGCAGGGCGGCGGGTTCCACGGGCCGGCCGTTTTCCGCGATGAGCTGCATCGGCCACACATGCAGATGGAACGGGTGGTCCATCGGGCTGCGGTTGACCAGGGTCCATTCCTCGACCGTCCCGGCAGCGACGGTGGTGTCCGTCCTGCGCTCATCGAAGACCCGCCCGTTGATGGTGAAGCCCATCATTCCCATCCCCGCCCCCATCCCCGCGCCCATGGGGGTGGCGAGCACCAGTTGCCGGCGCGCGGCGACGGCGGCGGAACGCAGGTCCGCCGTCGCGGGGCCGGCCGCAACGGCCGGGGCCGCCGCGGCAGGATCACCGGAGACCACCAGCGTCGCCAGGGCGGTGCCGGCCGGATCCGCCGGCCCGTCCCGCTCCGCAGGCCCGGCCGGCCCCATCCCGCGCCCGGCCATGCCGGCCATACTTCCACGGTCGTAAGGCAACGCCCGCAGCGAGGATTCACCGGCAGCGGCCGTGACCAACAACTCCGCCCGGTTCCCCGGCGCCAGCAGCACTTCCCGCACCTCCGACGGCGACTGGAACCGGCCCGAGTCGATTCCCAGCAGCTGCATCCCCTGCCCGTCCAGCCGCAGCCGGAGGTACCGGGACACGCAGCAGTTGACGATCCGCCAGCGTTCCCGTTCCCCGGGCCGCGCCGCGAGGCGGGGATTGGCCTGGCCGTTGACCAGCACGAGCGCACCCTCGCGTCCGGCCATCCGTTCCGGCTGCGCGGCGTCGGCAACGTTCCCGGCGCCGTCGAGGCTGGTGTCCGAGACCAGCAGGATGCGTTCCGCGCCCGCGGGCACCGGCTGGGGATCTTCGACGATGATGGCGCCGAAGAGGCCCGCAAAGATCTGGGCGGCAACGCGGCCGTGGTGGTGCGGGTGGTACCAGAAGAGCCCCGGCGGGTGTCCGGCCGGGATCTGGTACTCGTAGTCGAAGCTGGCGCCCGGGTCCACGGTCAGGAACACGTTGTCGCCGTTGCCCCGGGGCGAAACGTGGAGTCCGTGCAGGTGCAGGTTGGTGGGTTCGGCCAGTTTGTTCACCAGCTTGAGCCTGAGCACCTCCCCGGCCCGGAGCCTGAGGGTGGGGCCAGGGATGCCGCCGTTGTAGGCCAGGGCGCCGGCCGGCCGACCGGCCAGCGGGAACCGTCCCGGTGCTGCCTCCAGGCTGGTGGCCAGGACGCCTCCCGCGCTGCGGAGCGCCGCCGGCTGGCCCAGGTCCTCCCCGGTGACCGGCGTCGGCCCGGCGTTGAGGGACAGCCACAGCCCGGTGCCACCGGCGACGGTTCCGGTCACTCCGAGCCCGGCCAGCAGCAGGGCGTTCCGGCGGCTGATCGGCGGCACTACGGCCCCTCGCCGAGTTCCTTTACGTGCTCGCGGTACTGCTCCGCCGTCAGCTCGCCTTTCGCGAAGCGCTCATCGAGGATGAGCCGGGCCTGGCTCCTGCCGCCCGCGGTTCCGGGGCTCCGGCCCGGGACTCCCGGCGTGCCGTAGGGCCCGGCATGTCCCGGTCCGGGTTGCCCGCCGCGGCCGGGGCCGCCGAAGACCCGGATTGCGAGCAGTACGAGCACTGCGATTCCGACCAGGAGCAGCATGCCCCAGAGCCACATCCACCACAGGTTCTGCCCGTATCCCCACATCATGACCGGTCCCTTCGCCGCTGGAAGCCCCTGGTCCCATGGTGCGCCCGCGGGGACGGGAACGCTAGGGTCCTATGCCGCCCCCGCCGCGGCGGACGGCGCCGTCAACTGATGAGCAGGCCCAGGGCTTCGGCCAGGTGGCCGACCTCCCGGACCGAGAAGCCCGCCGGAACCGGACCGGGCCCGTTGGGGCTGGCCGGCACCACGGCATGCGTGAACCCCAGCCGGTGGGCTTCCTGGATGCGCTGGTTGATCCCCGGGACCGGACGGACTTCGCCGGCCAGTCCCACTTCGCCGAAGGCGATGAGCCGCTGCGGGAGCGGCTTTTTGGCCTTCGCGGAGGCGACGGCCAGCGCCACGGCGAGATCCGTGGCGGGTTCGCTGAGCTTCACCCCGCCCACGGTGGCCACGTAGGAGTCGTCCTTGTGCAGCAGGCAGCCGGCGCGCTGCTGCAGCACGGCCAGCAGCATCGCCACCCGGGAGCTGTCCAGCCCGCTGGTCGCCCGGCGCGGCTGCGCGTTGGCGCTCTCGGCCAGCAGGGACTGCACCTCGGCGAGCAGCGGCCGGCGGCCCTCCAGCGTCACCGTGATGCAGGTGCCGGACACCGGTTCCTTGGTGCGCGAGACAAACAGTCCGCTGGGGTCGGCCAGGCCGACGATGCCGTCCTCGTTCAGGTCGAAGCAGCCGACGTCGTCGGTGGGCCCGTAGCGGTTCTTGACGGCGCGCAGCAGCCGCAGCCGGGAGTGGCGTTCGCCCTCGAACTGGCAGACCACGTCCACCAGGTGCTCGAGCAGCCGGGGCCCGGCGATGGAGCCGTCCTTGGTCACGTGCCCCACCAGCAGGGTGGTCATGTTGCGGCGCTTGGCCGCGGCGATCAGGGACGCGGCGACCTCGCGGACCTGGGAGACACCGCCGGCGCTGCCTTCGACGTCGGCGCTGCTCAAGGTCTGGACCGAATCCACCACCAGCAGCCTCGGCTCGAGCTTTTCCACCTGCCCCAGGGCCTGGCCGAGGTCCGTTTCGGCGGACAGGTACAGCGATTCGGCGACGGCGTCGATCCGGTCCGCGCGCAGCTTCACCTGGGCGGCCGACTCCTCGCCGGTGACGTAGAGGACGTCCTGGGCGGTGCGGGCGAACTTTGCGGCGACGTCCAGCAGCAGCGTGGACTTGCCCACGCCGGGCTCGCCGGCCAGCAGGATCACCGCGCCGGGGACCAGGCCGCCGCCCAGCACGCGGTCCAGCTCGTCCACCCCGGTGGGCAGGAACGCGGCCGTCGTGGCATCGACGTCGGCGATCCGGCGGGCCGGCTCCAGGACGGTGGCCGCCGCCGTCGTGCGCGCCACCGCGGCGCCGGTTTCCTCGACGGTGCCCCACGCCTGGCACTCGCCGCAGCGGCCGACCCATTTGGCCGTGGTCCAGCCGCATTCCGCGCATTTATAGCCCGGCGCCTTGGCGGCGCGGGATGTCTTGGTTGCCATTGCTCCACCCTAACCGGGGGCAGCGACATTCCGGCCCGGGCCAGCTGGCACGGAAGGCGTTCCGCGGCGGCAGGGCCTTGACGGTGGCTCCCCGTTCCGCCCATGCTGGGGTTCTGTCTTGCCCTGAAGGCCCAACCGGAAGGCCGATGATGTCCCCCCGTACCGCAGCTGGTTCCCCCAGGCGTTTCCGGATGGTCGTGGCCGCTGCCGCGGCGGCGCTCCTGACCCTGGTTTCCCTGCCGGCCGAGGCAGCCACAACCGTGGGCCCCGGCAACGACGTGTCATGGCCGCAGTGCGGCAAAGCGTTGCCGAAAGGCCAGACCTTCGGCATCGTCGGCGTGAACAACGGCCTGGCCAACACCACGAACCCCTGCCTCAGCACCCAGCTGACCTGGGCCGGGACGTCGCGGGGCGGAACGGGCCAGCCGCTGGTCGCCCTGTACGTCAACACCGCAAACCCCGGTGCATCCGGATCCTGGTGGCCCGCCAGTAATACCTACGGCGGCACCACGGTGGCCAATCCGTACGGGGAGTGCACGGAGCGGTCCTACGGGGCGGCCTGCTCCTACATGTACGGGTACGCGAAGGCCTACGACAACGCCACCATCCGGGGCGTCACCAACCCGGCATCCTACATGTGGTGGCTTGACGTGGAGACCGGCAACAGCTGGTCAACGGATACCTTGGCGAACCGTGCGGATCTGGAGGGGATGGCAGCCTACTTCGCCAGCATCGGAGCCCGGACGGGCCTCTACTCCACCCGAAGCCAGTGGGACCAGATCGTGGGAGCGGTGCCGTCGTCCAGCAGCCTCTACACGCTGCCGAGCTGGCTCGCCGGCGCAAGGTCCCTGGCCCTGGCCAAACGCAAGTGCGCCGACGCCCCGCTGACCGCCGGCGGCACGGTCACCCTGACCCAATATGTCTCGGGCGGGTTCGACTACGACCACTCCTGCATCTAGCACTGCCGGGCGCCCGCGACCGGGGAGCCGCCCCGGCTTCTAGAGGGCGGGCAGGATGTCCCGGGCCTCGTCCGGGTCCATGCCGGCGGCTTCGAGCAGATCCACCATAAGCGGGCGGAAGAGCATCACCACGGTTTCGCCCTCCAGCCGCTGCACGTCGAGCAGGCGCGGGTGCAGCCGCCCCGCCGTCTCGCTCAGCGCCACCCTGGCGGTGCGCAGATGGGCGCGCCGCGCGCCCTCGTGCACCTCCGCCAGCCCCAGCCCCAGCTCATCGATCGCGGCGGCCGTCTCCTGCAGGACCTCGGCGATGTTCTCGGTGGCCTCGTCCGAGAGCGCGGCATGGTTGATCGCGCTGGTCAGCCGGCGCGCGAACACGCGGCTGTTGCGCAGGGCCAGGTCGATGAAGTCCACCGACTGCGCCAGCCGGTCCAGCTCGTCCCGGTAGCGGCGGTAGGCGGGGGCCAGGGTGGCGACCTCCCCGGAGGATCGCAGCGTCTGGCGCATCGCGTCGACCAGCGGCTGGCAGTTGCGGCCGCGGATCAGCGCATGCCAGGCCTGGGTGGAGTCACTGTCGGCCAGGGCCGAGGCGCATTCGCGGAGCACCTCGGCCAGCTCATGCAGCAGTTTCTTGACGTCGTTGCGGGGCTCACGGCGCGGGTCCTTCGGGATCAGGACGGTCACCAGCAGCGCGAACACACCGCCCACCACGGCGTCGATGCTGCGCGTGAAGGGCCCGCCCGCGGGGGCCGGCAACAGCACCACCAGCAGGGACTGCAGGCCGAGCTGCGTGGTGAAAATAGTTCCGCTGTCCAGGAAGCGGGCCAGTAGAATCGAGAAGAGGAGTACGACGGCGGCCTGCCAGATCCCCGCGCCCAGCCAGTGCAGCAGCAGGTCGCCGACCACAATGCCGATGGTGCAGCCCAGGCCCACCTCCACAACCCTGCGCAGCCGCGGGTCCCGTGAGAAGCCCAGGGCTATCAGGGAGGAGGTGGCGGCGAACAACGGTCCGGCATGGCCCAGGACATACTCGGCGAAGGCGTAGGCCCCCACGGCGCAGGCCGTCATCTGGATGGCCGGCAGGAGCGAGGTACGGCTCCGGACAAACCCGGTGCGGACCCGCCCGCGTAGGAACCGAGCCCAAGAGGTGAATCCAGTAGCGGAGGCCATGCCCACCAGTCTATTTGCTCTCCGCGGTGCCAGAACCGCAGGCCGCGCCCCTACGGCTGTGACGCAGGCAACGCAACCGCAACCCGTCAGATGTCAGCGAATGGCCGGGAGTCGTTAACCTCCCGTTCACTTTGGACCGCAATTCTCTTCACTTGGGGCACCTAACTTCGGTAAAGGTACAAAACGTATCCACCGTCTTTTTGTTCGGACGTCTCCGGTCCGGCACGCATCTGAATAACCCTGGAAGGGGTACATCTAGTGAAGGCATCACGCTTCGGCCGCAACGCGGCCATCGCTGTTATCGCAGCCGGCGCTCTCGCGCTCACCGCTTGCGGTTCCGACAACGCAACCAACACCGCTGCGGGCACCCAGTCTGCCACCGGCCCCAAGGTCACCGGCACGCTGACCGGCATCGGTTCCTCCGCGCAGGGTGCAGCCATGGACGTGTGGAAGACCAACTTCGCCTCCGCCAACCAGGGCGCCAATGTGCAGTACTCCCCGGACGGCTCCGGCGCCGGCCGCAAGGCGATCGTGGACGGCTCGGCCCAGTTCGCCGGCTCCGACGCGTACCTCAAGGACGAAGAGCTGGCCGCCTCCAAGGCCAAGTGCGGCCCCGACGGCGCCCTGAACATCCCGGTTTACATCTCCCCGATCGCGGTGGCCTTCAACCTGCCCGACCTCAAGGAGCTCAAGCTCGACGCGCCCACCGTCGCCAAGATTTTCCGCGGCGAGATCGCCAAGTGGAACGACCCGGCCATCGCCGCGCTGAACCCCGACGCCAAGCTGCCGGACCTCAAGGTCACCCCGGTGAACCGCTCGGATGACTCCGGCACCACCAAGAACTTCACCGAGTACCTCGCCGCCGCGGCTCCCGCCGTCTGGAAGGACGAGGCCGACGGTGTGTGGCCTTCCTCGCTGAAGGGCGAGAACGCCAAGGGCACCTCCGGCGTCGTCAAGACCGTCACCGACACCCCCGGTGCCGTCACCTACGCCGATGACTCCGCGGTCAGCGGCAAGCTGGGCGTCGCCCAGATCAAGGTCGGCGGTTCCTTCACCACGATCTCCGCCGAGGCCGCCGCCAAGGCCGTCGACGCCGGCAAGCCGGTCGAGGGCCGCAGCGCCAACGACCTTTCCATCAAGCTGGACCGCAAGACCACGATCGAAGGCGCCTACCCGATCGTGCTCGTCTCCTTCCACGTCGTCTGCAGCACCTACGACACCAAGGAAACCGCTGACCTGGTCAAGGGCTTCGAAAGCTACGTAGTCTCCGACGCCGGCCAGAAGGCCGCCGCCGAGGCCGCCAAGTCCGCGCCGCTGTCCAAGACTCTGCAGGACAAGGCGATCAAGTCCATCGAATCCATCAAGGCCAAGTCCTAGGGATACGTTGCGCCGCAAGGCATAGTGGAAACACCAGCCTGACCAAGGTTCCCTGTTCCGAGAAGGCGGTCTCTGACCGTCCACCCGGGGCAGGGAACCTAGGCGTTTGTCCGAAGTACCAAAGATTCACCGCCGCCGGCCCGCAGATATGCGGGGCCGCCGGTGCAGATCGAAGCTGAAGGATCGTGAAGTGACCACCACCTCCCTGACCAAGTCCCGGGGCGCAGGCCGCGCCGGAGACAAAGTCTTTTCCGCAGCCACCTTGGCCGCAGGGTGCCTGATCCTTGCCGTGCTCTTCGGCGTGGCGCTCTTCCTTGTCATCCAGGCCATCCCCGCCCTGGTGGCATCCCCGGACAAGATCCAGGGCGGTGAAGGCTTCTTCGCCTACATCTGGCCAATCGTGATCGGCACCCTGATCGCGGCCGTGATCGCCCTCGTGATCGCGACCCCGATCGCAATCGGCGTCGCGCTCTTCATCTCGCACTTCGCCCCCCGCAGGCTGGCGTCGGGCCTCGGCTACGTGATCGACCTGCTGGCCGCCATCCCGTCCGTGGTCTACGGCGCCTGGGGCGCCGCGTTCCTGGCCAAGGAAATCTCCCCGGCCTACAACTGGCTCGCCGGCAACATGGGCTGGCTGCCGATCTTCCAGGGCCCGGCGTCGGCCACCGGCAAGACCATCCTCACCGCCGGCATCGTGCTGGCCGTCATGGTCCTGCCGATCATCACCTCGCTGTCGCGTGAAATCTTCCTGCAGACCCCCAAGCTGCACGAGGAGGCCGCCCTCGCCCTCGGCGCCACCCGCTGGGAAATGATCCGGATGGCCGTGCTGCCGTTCGGACGCCCGGGCATCGTCAGCGCCGTGATGCTGGGCCTGGGCCGCGCCCTCGGCGAAACCATGGCCGTGGCGCTGGTGCTCTCCTCCGGCGCCCTCACGGCGAGCCTGATCCAGTCCGGCAACCAGACCATCGCCGCCGAAATCGCCCTGAACTTCCCCGAAGCCAGCGGCCTGAAGGTCAGCACGCTGATCGCCGCGGGCCTGGTGCTGTTCGTCATCACGCTGGGCGTGAACATGATTGCCCGGTGGATCATCACCCGGCACAAAGAATTCTCGGGAGCCAACTAAATGACCTCCACCCTGACCCCGGTCCGCAAACGCTCGGCCCTGACCAAGGGCCAGCTGCCCAAGGCTGCGCCGTACATCGTCCTGGCCCTCGCGCTCGTCATCGGTGCGGCCATCCTGGCCCTGATCGGCTTCAACGTCTTCGGCTGGGGCATCGCCTCGGCCATCCTCTTCACGGCCGGACTGGTCGGCTGGAGCGCCGTCGCGGAAGGCTCCCGCAAGGCCAAGGACAAACTGGCCACCTGCCTCGTGGTCGGCGCCTTCCTGGTGGCGCTGCTGCCGCTGATCTCGGTGGTCTGGACGGTGCTGGTCAAGGGCCTGCCCGGCCTGGTGGACCCCGGCTTCCTGGCCACCTCGATGAACGGCGTCACCGGCGCGTTCGACAACAAGAGCGTCGAAGAGGGCACCCCCGTGCTGGGCGGCATCTACCACGCGCTGCTGGGCACCGTGCAGATCACCCTGCTCGCCACCGTCATTTCCGTCCCGGTGGGCCTGCTCACCGCGATCTACCTGGTCGAGTACGGCGAGGACCGTGCGCTGGCCCGTGCCATCACGTTCTTCGTCGACGTGATGACCGGCATCCCCTCGATCGTGGCCGGCCTCTTCGCCGCGGCGTTCTTCTTCGCCGTCGTCGGCCCGGGCACCAAGACCGGTGCCGTCGCCGCCGTCGCACTCTCCGTGCTGATGATCCCGGTGGTGGTCCGCTCCAGCGAGGAAATGCTCAAGATCGTCCCGAACGAGCTCCGCGAAGCCGCGTACGCCCTCGGCGTGCGCAAGTGGCGGACCATCCTCAAGGTGGTCATCCCGACGGCGATCTCCGGCATCGCCTCCGGCGTCACCCTCGCCATCGCCCGCGTGATCGGCGAGACCGCCCCGATCCTGGTCACCGCCGGTTTCGCCACCTCGATCAACAACAACGTGTTCGGAGGCTGGATGGCGTCGCTGCCCACCTTCATCTACACGCAGATCCTCAACCCGACCTCCCCGTCCAACCCGGGTCCCTCCGACCAGCGTGCCTGGGGCGCCGCCCTGGTCCTCATCATCCTCGTGATGCTGCTCAACCTGGCCGCCCGCCTGGTGGCCCGCATCTTCGCCCCGAAGGCCGGCCGCTAGGCCACCGCCGGCACCCGGTCCCTACCTCCACAAGTGAAGGAACAGCATGTCTAAGCGCATCGACGTCAAAGACCTGAACGTCTACTACGGCAAATTCCTGGCCGTCGAGGACGTCAACATCAGCATCGACGCCAAGTCCGTCACCGCCTTCATCGGCCCCTCCGGCTGCGGCAAGTCCACCTTCCTGCGCACCCTGAACCGGATGCACGAAGTGATCCCCGGCGCCCGGGTGGAAGGCGAAGTGCTGCTCGACGGCGACAACCTTTACGGCCCCGGCGTGGATCCGGTCACGGTGCGTTCGCAGATCGGCATGGTCTTCCAGCGGCCCAACCCGTTCCCCACCATGTCCATCCGGGACAACGTGCTGGCCGGCGTGAAGCTGAACAACCAGAAGATCTCCAAGGGGGAGGCGGACTCGCTCGTGGAACGCTCCCTGCGCGGCGCCAACCTCTGGAACGAGGTCAAGGACCGCCTGGCCAAGCCCGGCTCGGGACTGTCCGGCGGCCAGCAGCAGCGGCTCTGCATCGCCCGTGCCATCGCTGTGGAGCCGCAGGTGATCCTGATGGACGAGCCCTGCTCCGCGCTGGACCCTATCTCCACGCTCGCGATTGAGGACCTCATCAACGAGCTCAAGGACGAATACACCGTGGTGATCGTGACCCACAACATGCAGCAGGCCGCCCGCGTCTCGGACAAGACGGCGTTCTTCAACATCGCCGGCACCGGCAAGCCGGGCAAGCTGATCGAATACGGGGACACCCACACCATCTTCAGCAACCCCACCGTGAAGGCCACCGAGGACTACGTCTCCGGCCGCTTCGGATAAGCCCGTCCTCATCGAGTGCTCCGCAAGTGCCGTTGTGGGCGCTCAAAAGGGCACCTAGGGAGCAGTCGACGGGTGCTAGGGCCCGGTTAGGGGCGAAAGCGCGAGTTCCAGCACGAAGGCCGCGGCTGCCGTGACCAGCGGGGTCAGCGCCCAGAAGGCCAGGACCCGGAGCACCAGCCGCCGGTTGGTTCCGGCGTAACTCTGGTTCGCGCCCGCCCCCAGCACGGCCGAGGTCACCGTGTGCGTGGAGGAAACCGGCCAGTGCAGGCCGATCGCGCCCACCAGCAGGATGACGGCGCTGCCGAGCTGGGCGACAAAGCCGCGCAGCGGATCGATCCGGACCAGCCGGTAGCCGATCGTGTAGGAGATCCGCCAGCCGCCCGCGAGTGTGCCCGCGGTCAGCATGGCGGCGGTCAGGAGGGCCACCCATGCCGGGGTGGAGCCGCCGACGGGCAGCCCCGCGGCGAGCATCGCCAGGATGAGCACGGCGCTCGTACGCTGGCCGTCCTGCAGGCCGTGGCCAAAGGCGACGGCGCCCGAGGCGATGGCCTGGGCCCGCCGGGACCTGCTGTTCACGACGCTCGGCGGCGTGTAGCGGACCGCCCGGGTGGCGGGCCAGACCAGCAGGTAGGCGCCCACGTAGGCGATGACGGGGGAGATGAGCAGGGGCAGAACCACCTGGAAGAGCAGCGACTGGTCCGCGCCCAGGACCGAGTTTCCGCCCAGCGTCACGCTGGCGACGCCGGCCCCGGCCAGGCCCCCCACGAGCGCGTGCGTCGAGGAGGAGGGAATGCCGCGCCACCAGGTGTAGACGCCCCACAGCACGGCGCTGAGCAGTCCGGCGATCAGGATGGTCAGGCCGTTGCCGCCGGCCGGGAGGACCACCCAGGACCGGCTGACCTCCAGGGCCATGGCGGCGCTGAGGGCGGCGCCGATGAAGTTGAACAGCCCGGCCAGGAGCACCGCGACGGTGGGGGTCAGCGCCCGGGTCCGGACCGCGACGGCAACAGCGGAGGAAGCATCCCTGAAGCCGTTGAGGAAGGCGAATGCCCCGGCGAAGACAACCACCAGGGCGAAGAGGGCGAGGGACACCTCAGGATTCCTTGACGATGATGCTGCCGACCTGGGTGGCGATCCGCCGCATGTCCTTGGTGACTTCCACGAGCTGGTCCGCGATGTCGCGGTTGCGGGCGTACTGGGCCGATTTCATGTCCTTGAGCATGTCCGCGACCCAGACCCGGTGGGTGCGCTCCGCGCGCTTGGTGAGCCGGAGGACTTCGATCCAGTAATCCTCCAGGTCGTCCAGGTTGTTCAGCTGGCGCATCGCCTCGACGGTCAGTTCGGCCTGCCGGCTGATGATTTCCAACTGGTCGGCCGCACGCTTGGGCAGCCGCTCCAGCTTGTAAAGGGAGACGAGGTCCGCGGCGGCGTCCAGTTTCTCCATCGCCTCGTTGAGGTAACGGGAGAGCGCGTACATGTCCTCGCGGGGCAGCGGGTTCACGAAGCTGGTCCGCATGTGCGTCAGGAGCGCAAAGTGCAGTTCCGCGGACTTCGCCTCGTGGTCGTGCATGTCCTCCACGAGGCGCGAATGCTCACTGGCGGGGGCGCCGAGGATCTCCGAAAGGGTTCCCGTGGCCAGGGCTATCTGGTGGGCCATCTGGGAAAGCAGGTTCAGCCCGGCGGGCTCCTGGGGGAAAAGGCGCAGCTTCACGTGGGGTTACCGGTCTCCGGACGAGGCGTACACGGGTGTTGTCTGCCGGCCCTGGAACGTGACGATGACCCGCGCATGGGGATTACTTTACCGCCCGCACCTGGGCCGCCGGGAACCGCGCGGACCGGGCATGAAAATGGTGCCGAACCGGATACGCCTCTCGGCGGTAGGCCGCTCTAGGCGGCTAATTGTTGAAGCCCGGGGGTTTCGCGGCTCGGCACCGCCTTTAGTTTTCTACGTCCGCCGGTCCAAGTCAACATTGACAGTGGGGCCCCGCCGTGCGTATTGACGGTGCCCCACTACGGGGCGAAACGGCCGGAATCCGGCCTCGCGCGGCCGCACGGGAGCTCAGTCCAACTCGCCCAGCCGCCAGGCGTTGGCGGCGTGTTCAAGGTCCTCGGCGGTCTTGACCAGAAGGTGCGAATTCCGCGTCAGCTTGCTCGCGTGGTTCGCGTTGCTGTGCTCCGCGCCGTCCGCGAGCGTGGCCTGGCCCAGCGCCACCACCCGGCAGAACGCCGCCGAGCGCTCCAGCGCGACGTCGAACTCGCCGTCGAATGCTCCGGAGAGGATGGCGTCCGCCATCGACTTCATTTCCTCGGCGCCCGGAGGCTCGGCCGCGCCGGCCACCACATGGGAGACCTGCGCAGTGTCCTTGCCCGCCTTGAAGTAAACCGAAATCCGTTCGGGGTCCCGGATGGTCGCGGCACGGAGGGCGTAGAGCCGCCAGAGGGCGCCGGGGAGGGACCGTGCCGGGCTCTCCGCCCACATTTCGGCGATGGCATCCAGGCCTTGTTCGTCGGCGAGTTTGACCAGCCGCCGGGTGACCGTGGGGTCGTCGCTGTCGCGCCCGCGGCGCACGAGCGCCTGCGCGGCGAGGTGCGCCGCCTCGGACACCCGCGCCGGATCCGCGCCGCCGGCGAACGGTTCGAAGTCGATCGGTGCGAAGGGCTTCGGCTTATGGTGGCGGTGCGGACCGGGGCTGCTGGCTCCTGCTTGCTCGTTCATGCCCCCACGCTACTCCTGTGCATTCCGGGAATCGAGCATGGCCCCCGCAGCCGGAAGACGGCGCAGGAAGCGGACGACGGCGCCGTGCCGGGCCGGGTGACAAAGCCCGCCTGCGTCTGGGGTACAGTGTTAACGTCCAGAAATGGACTGGGCCGACGTGTCTGTCAAACGCGGATTATCCGCCGTTCGACGCTGTCGGCTGGGGCCTTTAGCTCAGTTGGTAGAGCATCGGACTTTTAATCCGTGGGTCGTGGGTTCGAGCCCCACAGGGCCCACTCTTTTAGCGAAGAGTGGAAAAACCCCTGGCATCCTGGCGACAGGAAGCCGGGGGTTTTTGTGCGTCGGGGCAACGGAAACGCGGGGCACGGCGCCCGCGCAGACCACTCCGCGGTAAGGGAAGTCTGCCTAGTAGTTAGTTCGGCTAGGATTATCGGATGAACTCGGACACCGCAGCAGCCTCGGGGTACTGGTACGGCCCGGATGAACGGCTCGACCCGCCCACCGCCGTGCTTCAGGCCCTGCGGGGATACCGGGCGGCCGAGGTTGCCACCCGCCGATCCACCCGTGACTCGATGGGGATGGGGGAGACGGACCTGCTGGCCCTGAGGTACCTGTTGCGTGCGGAGGCCGCGGGGGAGCGGATGGGACCCAAGGACCTGAGCCGCATGCTTGGCATCACGACGGCCTCCACCACCTCGCTGATCGACCGCCTGGTGGGCAGCGGCCACGTGCGCCGTGAGCCGCATCCCACGGATCGGCGGTCCCTCGTGATCGTCCCGACGTCGGTGACAGACTCGGAAGTGCGCGCCACCCTCGGGGAAATGCACCGCAGGATGCTGGCGGTGGCCGAGGAGCTCAGTGTGGAGGAGAGCCGGGTCATCGTCTCCTTCCTGCGGCGCATGACCGAGGCGCTCAACGATCACACCGAACGCCACTGAGGCGACGCGTCCGGCCCCGCGAAAATATCTGCGCCTAGCAACTAGCTAGTTGGACTAGTGATATGTATGCTTACTACTTGTGTCAGATAATCGTTTGCGTGGAGGAGTCGTGGCTGAGTTGTTGACGATCACCGGAACCCCGGGAGCCGGTGCGTCCCCGTCGGCTGCGCGCTGGCCCGAAGAGTCGGGCGCCGCGACGCCCGCGCTGCCCACCAACCCTGCGAGCCCGGCGCCCAGTCATTGCGGTGCGCCGATGGAGTGGACCGCCCCGGCCCTGAACACCATGTCCGCCTACTCGTTCGACGCCGGCACCGCCGAGCTGCCGCCCGTGTGGCGCTGCTCCTGCGGGTTCCAGCTCGACGGGATCGTTCATACCTCCAACGCCCTGGCCGCACTTTCGTGAGCGCCCAGCCAGTGCTCGCCGCGGTGGGCCTCCGGCCCGCGCCGGCAGCGTCCGCCGCCGGCCTCGATGCCAAAATCCTGCCGGCGCCGGACGCCCCCGGGGGCCGCTTCCTGGTCCACGAACTCCTGGGCCGCGGTGCGACGGCCACCGTTTTCCGGGGCACCGACCTCTCCAATGACCGTCCGGTGGCCATCAAGGTCGCCGAAGGCCCGACGGAGAAGGACGCCAGCCGGATCCACGGGGAGGCCCGCGTGCTCGCCTCGCTGGACCACCCGGCCGTTGTCAGCTTCATTGCCGCCGGCACCGTGCCGGCCGGTGACCAGTGGGCGGGCCGGCCGTTCCTGGTCGAAGAATTCGCCTACGGGGGCAGCCTCGCCGAGAGGCTCCGCGGCGGGGCATCCCGCCCGGAGGAGGTGGCCTCCTGGGCCGCCGCGGCGCTCTCCGGCCTTGGACATGTCCACGGGCGCGGGCTGGTCCACCGGGACATCAAGCCGGCGAACATCCTGCTCAGTGCGCTCCGGAGGTGTTCGGTACGAATCGCCGACTTCGGGATCGCCACGCCGGCCGGCACCGCGCCGGAACCCGGCGACTCGTCGGGAACCGTGCACTACATGAGTCCGGAGCAGGCGGCCGGGCAGCCTCTCCAGGCCTCCACGGACATCTACGCGCTGGGGCTGGTGCTGCTCGAGTGCCTCACCGGCGCGAAGGCCTACCCCGGGACGCCAGTCGAATCCCTCGTAGCCCGCACCCTGCGCGCCCCGGAAATCCCGGCCGAACTCGGCGCCGGCTGGGCTTCCCTGCTAACGGCGATGACCGCGATGGATCCCGCGGCGCGTCCCTCGGCGGCCGCGGCCTACAAACTGGCAACCAGGCTCGCCCGGCCCGTCCCGCCGCTTCGGCTGGTCGGCTGAGGCGCCGGCTGCCCGACTCCCGCTGAAAACGAAGGCCGGCCTGCACATATCCCGTGCAGGCCGGCCTTCGGGGTCTCCGCCCTCGGGCGGCCGGGACCCGGTTCCTATCCTGCGCTGATCAGGTGGGTGAAGTGGTCGTAGCGGAACGTCACCGGGCCGCCGTCGTGCACCAGGCTGATGTTGCCGCCACCCGGAACCCCGCCCGCGCCGTAATTCTCGGCCCAGGACCGGTTGAGGGCGGCCTTGTAGGAGTAGCTGCCGGCCGGCAGGTCCGGGAAGGTCAGCTTCCAGATCAGGTCCGCCGGGTCCAGCGTGAGCTGGGCCTGCGGGCAGTCCGGCATCCAGTCACCCGCACAGCCGAGTTCGGAGTCGAGGTCCCCGGCCGCCGCAACCGCTGCCGGCTGATCGGAGGCGTAGACGGCGCTCATCACGTGGGTGCTGTGGTCGTAGCGGAACGTCACCGCACCGCCGGGGTGGTTCAGCACGATGTTGCCGCCGTTCGCCCCGCCTCCTGCTCCGTAGTTCTCATCCCACGAGCCGTTGATCGCGGCCTTGAACTCGTAGCTGCCGGCGGGCAGCTCCGGAACGGTCAGCCGCCAGACCTTGTCGGCCGGGTCGAGCTTCAGGAAGGCCGCGGCGCAGCCCGGCTGCCAGTCCCCGGGGCAGCCCAGTTCGGAGTTCAGGCTGCCCGCTACGGTGACCGAGGTCGGGCTGCGGGAGGTCCCCGGCGACCACCGTGCGGATGCCGCTGATGACTTCACCGGCGCCCGGGACGGTCATCAGGGCGCGGTAGCGCAGCTGCGTGCCGTCCGGCAGCGGCAGCGCGGCCAGGTCGTCCACCGCGGTGTAGGCGGGGGAGGAGCTGTCCTCGCCGAACTTCGTCCAGGCACCGCCGTCGACGCTGCGTTCGAACCGGACCACGTGGTCGGCCCTGTCCGGGCTCACGACGGCGCCGACCTCCACCTTGCCGCGGACGCTGCTGCCTTCCTTGGGGTTGACGATGCTGAGCGCCGGGGCGGGGACGGTGCCGCTGCGGGGCTGGCTCACGGCGGTGTGGGCGCCGTTGTCCAGCACGACGGCGCGGTACTCGACCGCCGAGCCGGCCTGCAGCGCGGAGACGTCGTGGAAGACCTGGTACGGCGCCGTGTCGTCCGTGCCGATCGAAGCCCACTCGCCGCCGGCCGTGCGGGCCTGGAAGGTGACCTCGTAGAAGGAGCTGCCGTCGACGTCGGCCGCCACCCGGACGCGGCTGTTGTCCGCCGCCGCGGCGGCCGGTTCCTGCAGCGTCACGGCCGGGGCCGCCTTGGAGAGCGGGATCCGGCCCGCGGAGGCGTAGACGACGGCGGACAGCGGCGGGACCGTCACGGTCAGCGTGCCGTCGGCCGCGGTCTTGGCCTCGGCGCTCGCGTCGCCGTGGATCCGACCGAAGCTGCGCTTGGCCACATAGGTGGGGACCGCGGCCGTCTGGGCCCGCGTGCTGTTGTTGACCGCGACCACGTATTCGCGCTGGTCCGTGGCGTCGGTGCGGGAGAAGGCGTAGATGCCCGGCCCGTCGGAGGCGTAGCGGTTCTGGTGGGCGCCGTTGCGCAGCGCCGGGTGCTCGGTGGTCAGGGCCGCGAGCCGGCTGATCTCCCGGTACAGCGGGTGCGCGGTGTCGAAGTTGTCACCCGCATGCGTCGCGTCGGTGCCAAGCAGGTCGTCGTCGAGGTAGTCCGGGACTTTGCTGGCAAACATCGTCTGCCGGGCGTCCTGGTCCCCGCCGGGGCCGGTGAAGCCTTGTTCGTCGCCGTAGTAGACCACCGGGTTGCCGCGGGAGAAGTACATCAGCTCGTGGGCGAGCCGGTCCCGGGCGACGCGTTCGGCGTCGTCCGCGTCCGGGTTGTCCGCGGCGATGAAGCTGCCGATCCTGCCCATGTCGTGGTTGCCGAGGAAGGTGGGCAGCTCATAGACGTTGGAATCGGCGTCGGTGTACCAGTCATCGCCGTCGAAGAAGGACGCCAGGTCCTTGGCGCCCTGGCCGCGCGAGGCGAAGTTGCGGGCGGCGTCCTGGAACGGGAAATCGAGCACGGCCTGCATCTTGTTGCGGGTGGTGAACTGCGAGGTGAAGCTCTTGGAGGTGTCGAAGACCTCGCCGAACATAAAGAACTCGTCCTTGCCGTGCGCCTTGGCGTAGTCGAGGACCCGGGGGCCGAACTGCTGCCAGAACTCGTCGTTGACATGCTTCATGGTGTCGATCCGGAAACCGTCGACGCCGAAGTCGCCGATCCACTTCTCGTAGATGTCGGCCATGCCGTCCACCACGACGGGGTGTTCGGTGAACAGGTCGTCGAGGCCGAAGAAGTCGCCGTAGAAGGAGTTCTCGCCCTCAAAAGTGGTGTCGCCGCGGTTGTGGTACAGCGTGGGGTCGTTAAGCCAGGCGGGGACCTTGAGGTTCTCATCGCCGGGCGCCAGCTTTGGCCTGTACGGGAACGAGGTGGCCGCATCCAGCTTCGGGAAGGTCCCGGTGCCGGCGTAGTCGCGGTCATCGAACGGCTCGCCGGCGGCCGTGCGGTAGGGCGCGGCGTCCTTCGACTTGTACGCCGTGCGCGCGCCCTCCTCGTAGCCGATCACGTCGGCGGTGTGGTTGGTGATGATGTCGAAGTAGACCTTCATGCCGCGGGCGTGCGCCTCGTCGATGAGCGCCTTCAGTTCCGCGTTGGTGCCGAGGTGCGGGTCGATCTGGGTGAAGTCGGTGACCCAGTAGCCGTGGTAGCCGGCGGACTGGTCCTTTGGCTGGACGGCCTTGTTCTTGAAGCTGGGCGTCAGCCAGATCGAGGTGGTGCCCAGGCCCTGGATGTAGTCGATTTTCTCCCGCAGGCCCTTGAGGTCGCCGCCGTTGAAGAAGCCCTTCTTCGTCGGGTCGAAGCCGGACACCATGGGATCGGAGCCCAGGCCGCCGTGGTCGTTCGCGGTACTGCCGTTGCTGAAGCGGTCCGCCATCACAAAGTAGAACCGCTCGTCCGTGACCGGTCCGCGGAGCGAATGCGCGGCCGACGGCGCACCCGGCCCCCGGGGGTCCGGGGCGGCGTGGGCGGGGACGACGCCGACGGCGGCGACGGCCAGCGCCGCCGCCAGTGCCAGGCCGGCGCGGGCGGGGTGGGGGCGCCCTGCGCCGCGCCGCAAACGGGGCGGCCAGGGCAGGCGGGAACTGCGGGTGTACACGATGGAGACCTTCCGGGTGAGCGACGTTGCCTCGACGAAGGGACGGATGCGGGAGACCGGCTACTGAGAGCCAAGTCACAACGGTAAGCGCTTGCACAGGGTTTTTCCAGCAGGCGCCCAGCGGTGTCCGCGTGCCGCTTGGGTAGCATGGGCCTTCCAGGACCCGAGGCCGTGAACTCCGGCGGGAAGGGCGTGATTCATGCCGGCCGTTCCGCCGCCGCGGCCCGATGTGATCGGGCGGCTCCGCGTTGCCGGGTGCGTGTACGCCGAGGAAGAGGCCGCGCTGCTGGGCGCCGCAGCCACCACCGCCGGGGAACTTGAGGCCCTCGTTCGGCGGCGGGTTTCC
This sequence comes from uncultured Actinomycetota bacterium, assembly GCA_963698285.1. Lineage (GTDB taxonomy): Bacteria > Actinomycetota > Actinomycetes > Actinomycetales > Micrococcaceae > Arthrobacter. The sequence continues at coordinate 348,361 of CAVOQF010000026.1, forward strand.
GGGCTGCCGCTGGAACACGTGCTGGGCTGGGCGGAATTCTGCGGCCTCCGCATCGCCGTGGACCCTGCGGTGTTCGTGCCCCGCCGCCGCACCGAGTACCTCGTCCGGCGGGCGGTGCGGCTCCTGCAGGCGCGCAGGAGCGGCGGGATGCCGGTTGTCGTCGATCTTTGCTGCGGCTCAGGGGCCGTCGGCGCCGCGCTCGCCGTCCTGGCCGGGCCGCTGGAGCTGCATGCTGCCGACGTCGACCCCGCCGCGGCGGCCTGTGCGCGGCGCAACCTGCACCCGCTGGGCGGCGAGGTCCATGAGGGGGATCTGTACGGGCCGCTGCCGGAACGGCTCCGCGGACGCGTGACCCTGCTGGCCGTGAACGCCCCCTATGTGCCGTCGGGAATGATCGACACCATGCCGCCGGAGGCGCGGCTGCACGAACCGCGGGCTTGTCTGGACGGCGGGCCGGACGGGCTGGAGCTACAACGGCGGGTGGCCGCCGCGGCGCCAGGGTGGCTGGCGCCGGGCGGCCATCTGCTGATCGAAACGAGCCGGCGGCAGGCGCCGCAGACCGTCGGGATCCTGGCCGGGAACGGACTCTCCGGCCGGGTGTTCAGTTCCCAAAGACTGGACGCCACCGTGGTGCTCGGCAGCGTCCGTGCCGGCGGATCTGCCGGAACTCCGCGTTGAGGGTTCCGGTGTCCGGACCCGTCAGTGCTTCTCCGGGTTCACGTTGGTGGCCGGGCCGGCAGGCGTAGCGCCGCCTTCGTCCGACCAGTCCTGCCCGGTCTCATCGTTCAGGGCCGGATCCGAGGCAACGTCGGAGGCGGCGTGGGCGCCGCCGGACGTGCCCAGGTTCGCCGTTCCCGGGTGGGTGCTGTGCGCGGGAATGCCACCGGACGGCACGCCCGATGCCGCCGCGGGTGCCTGGCTCCCGGACCCGGCATCGTCCCGGCGGACGGCGGAGCTGATGACGGTGCCCGCACGGCGGGCGGCTTCGGTGAGCTGGCTGGACACTTCGGGGGCCTTCTCCTTGACCGCTTCAGTCGCGGCCGCCACCTTGTCCTGGACTGGCTTGCTCTCCCAAAGGCCCGCGGCCCGGGTCTTGAGCTTTTCGTAGGCTGCCCGCCCCGAACGGGATCCGAGGACATAACCGGTTGCGAGGCCGGTGCCGAAAAGAAGTTTGGCTTTCATGCTGTACTCCTGCTCTTGGTGCTCTGGAAGTCGTGATCGAATACTGGCCTGAGACCAAAAAACCGGCCCCAGGAAATAATCCCGGGACCGGCTTTCCGGTCACACCGTTTTAGCGGTGCGAGCGCTTGGTGATCATGCCGTAGACCAGCAGTACGATGATCGCACCGCCGATGGCCAGCAGCCACGTCGTCAGCGAGAAGAATTCCTGCAGTCCGGTGCCGAAGATTGCGCTACCGATGAGACCGCCCAGCAGGGCGCCTACGACGCCGAGGATCAGCGTGATGACCCAGCCACCGCCCTGACGACCCGGCAGGATAGCCTTAGCGATTGCGCCGGCAATAAGACCCAGAATCAGAAATGCGAAAAAACCCATTTTTATCGGCCCTTCTCTTTCGTTGAGGAGACACCCGGGTTGCCGGGTGCGCTTCATCCTTCTGCCTAAATACTAATCATGCTTACTATCAAAATGCCACTCGGCGCGCCGAAAAGTTTCGAAAATCCCCGAGTTAACGCGGAATTTACCTTAGGCGGGGCGCCCGGAAATGTCCCGTAGCAGGCCGCGGAGGGGCTCACCAGGCATAGTCTTCCGGCGCGGTCCGGTGGCCGGGAAAAATCGCATCCAGCCGCGTCAGGGCCTCGGCGTCGAGCTTCACCTGGAGGGCCTGGATCGCGGCGTCCAGCTGCTCCCGGGTGCGTGGGCCGACGATCGGCGCCGTCACGGCAGGCTGGTGCAGCAGCCACGCCAGCGCCAGCGCCCCGGGCTCCTGGCCGAGCTCGTCGGCGAAGTCCTCGTACCGGCGGATCTGGCTCCGGTGCTTCTTCAGGGCCTCGAGCGCCCGGCCCTGGGTCCGGCGGAGGCCCTCGTGCTCCTTCTTGAGCACCCCGCCGAGCAGCCCGCCGTGCAGCGGCGACCACGGCAGGAGGCCCAGGCCGTAGTGCTGCGCGGCCGGGATCACTTCAAGTTCCGCGTTCCGGGTCAGCAGGTTGTAGATGGACTGCTCGCTGACCAGGCCGAGGGAGTGCCGGCGGGACGCCGCTTCCTGCGCCTGGGCCAGATGCCAGCCGGCGAAGTTGCTGCTGCCCGAGTAAATGACTTTGCCCTGCTGCACCGCGACGTCAACGGCCTGCCAAATCTCCTCCCACGGGGTGTTCCGGTCCACGTGGTGGAACTGGTACAGGTCGATATGGTCGGTCTGCAGGCGCATCAGGCTCGCGTCGAGGGCGCGGCGGAGGTGCAGGGCCGAAAGCCTGGACTCATTGGGCCGGTCCGCCATGGTGCCGTAAACCTTGGTGGCGAGCACCGTCCGCTCCCGCCGCCCACCGCCCTTGGCAAACCAGCGGCCCAGAATCTCCTCGGTCCAGCCACGCTGCTTGGAGCCGCCGTAGACATTGGCGGTGTCAAAGAAATTGATGCCGGCGTCCAGCGCGGCATCCATGATCGCGTGGGCCGCCGACTCCTCGGTCTGCGGCCCGAAATTCATGGTGCCCAGGCAGAGGCGCGACACTTTCAGGCCGGAGCGGCCCAGCTGGCTGTACTGCATGGGCGGTCCTCCCGGACGTCAGCGCTCCAGCCGGAACCCGAGTTTGATCGTTACCTGCCAGTCGGCTACCTGGCCGTTCTCGAGATGCCCGCGGATCTCCTTGACTTCGAACCAGTCCAGGTTCCGCAGCGTTTTTGCGGCCTCGGCGATGCCGTTGCGGACGGCGGCGTCGACGCCTTCATTCGAGGTGCCGACAATTTCAGAAATGCTGTAGGTGTGATTAGACAACTTCGCTCCTCGTGATGGTCATCGGTCTGCTGTCTCCGGCCGGTGGCCGGGGCCGTCCCTGCAGATTAGCCGACAGATCCCGGCCGGACTAGGGGTGCGCCGCATGCGGTGGTGAGCCGAAGACCGGCCCGGGCTCGGGCCGTTTCGGGGCCGGCGGGCCGGCGTCGACCCGCGGCCGGACGCGCTGCATCATCCAGGGCAGCAGGTAGTGCGTGGCCCAGGCCAGGTCGTCCGCCCGGGTCGCCCGCCAGTTGCCGGCCGGCAGCGGCTTTGGTTGCAGCGGCTGCAGGCCGTGAGGGACGTGCAGCGTGTCCAGCACCATTCCGGCGATCGTATGGTGGCCGAGCGGGGAGAAGTGCAGGCGGTCCGGATCCCACATCCGCGGGTCGCTCAACTGCCGCAGCGTCCACAAGTCGGCGATCACGCCGTGGTGCCGGGCGGCGATGGTCCGGATGTTCTCGTTGAAGACGGCGACCTTGCCGCGGATATGGCCGAAGACCGGGGTGTCCCCCCAGTCCGGGCCGGTGAACAGCACGACGGTCGCCCCGGTGGCGGAGAGGGCCGCCACCGCTTCCTCCAGGCGGGCGGCCAGCCGGTCGGGATCGCGCCGGTGGAACACCAGGTCATTGCCGCCCGCGGAGAGCGTGACGAGGTCCGGTTTCAAGGCGATCGCCGGGCCGAGCTGCTGGTCCACGATCTGTTGGAGCACAAGTCCGCTGACGGCCAGGTTGGCATAGGCAAAATCGCGGCGCGCGGCGCCGAATTCCTCGGCGATCCGGTCCGCCCAGCCCCTCATGCCGCCGGGGTTCGAGGGGTCGGGATCGCCGAGGCCGGCGGTGAACGAGTCTCCCAGTGCGACGTAGCGTTTCCAGGGCCCGGGACCGGTGGCCTGGGCACCGTGTCGAGCGACTGCCGGAGTGATGAAGCTGGCCGCGTTCACATCCCCAGCAATACGCCGGATTGGGCGGCGCCGCTAGGTCCTTATGTCCCTAGCGGCGGCGCTTTCCCGTAACAACGCCCCTTGTACCACCGGGAGTAGGGGGAATACCAAGGGGGGTATATCATAGTAGGGAATCCATTTACTTCGGGAGGCAACCCATGGAACTCGATCCTGCAGACATGAAGTCCGTCATCAACCGGCTGCGCCGCGCCCAGGGCCAGCTCGCCGCGGTCACGCGCATGATCGAGGAAGGACGGGACTGCAAGAGCGTCGTCACGCAGCTTGCCGCCGTCTCCAGCGCCCTGGACAAGGCCGGCTTCTCGATTATCGCCACCGGCCTGCAGCAGTGCATGCAGCAGGAGGATCCCAGCCTGGACCGCGCCGAGCTGGAGAAGCTTTTCCTGTCGCTCGCCTGAGCAGGCTTGCAGGAGGCCGGGATCAGCTGATGATCCCGGCCTCTTGCGTTCCCGCCGGCAGGGCCCACAATGGAGGGAAAAGCGGCCCCTCGGCCCTGCCGGCACGGTAAGGAGCGCCATGCAGCAGCCCGCAGCCGGCGCAGCAGCCGTGCCGGAGCGAGACCTGGTGCTGGACCTTGCCCGGCTCTTCTGCCTGGCGCTGGTCGTCGTGGCGCACACCATGATGGTGAGCCCGGTCCTGCACCCGGACGGCACCGTGAGCTCCGAAAACACCCTGGGGAACCAGCAATGGTTCGAACCTGTGGTCTGGGTGCTGCAGGTGATGCCGCTGTTTTTCGTCGCCGGCGGGGTCACGGGCCTGTATTCGTGGCGCCGGCTGCGGTCCCTGGGCGGCAATGCCTTCGAATTCGCCCAGGGCCGGCTGTTGCGGCTGATCCGCCCGGCCGCGGTCCTGCTGGCCGTTATGTTCACCGGCCTGTGGGCCGCGCGGCTGAGCGGCGTGGACCCGCAGGTGGTGCAGCTGCTGGCCAGCGGTGCCGGCATGCCGCTCTGGTTCCTGGCCGCCTACCTGGCCGCACAGCTGAACCTGCCGTGGCTGGCGGCGCTCCATGACCGGGCGCCGTGGCTGACCCTCGCCGCCCTCGTCTCGCTGGTCGTGGCGGTGGACTGCCTCCGCGGCGCGCTGCCGGGGCTGGCGTACGCCAACATGGTCTTCCTGTGGTGCGCAGTCCAGCAGTTGGGCTTCCTCGTCGCCGACGGCAAGCTGCAGGGTGTGCCGCCCGCCGGACTCCTCGGCGTCGTGGCCGCGGGCAACCTGGTGCTCGGGTTGCTGGTGGTGCTGCGGCTGTATTCCGGAAACATGCTCGTCAACCTCAACCCGCCCAACCTGACCCTCTTCCTGCTGGCCGTCTCCCAGGCCGCGGCCCTCCAGCTTCTCCGGCCCCTGCTGGCCCGGCTGGCAGCCCTCGGCCCGGTCCGAACGCTCCTGGCCGGGGCGGGGCGGCGTTCCATGACCGTCTACCTGTGGCACCTTCCGCTGCTCGCGGCGATGTCCGGCCTGCTGCTGCTCACCGATCTGCCGCAGCCGGCCGGAGGGACCGCGGCATGGTGGTGGACCCGGCCGCTGGTGCTGGTGGGCGTCGTGGTCCTGCTGCTGCCGGTGCTCGCATTGTTCGGGCGGCTCGAGGAGCGGCCGACGTCGCCGGGCAACCCGCGCGCGCGGCCGGCGGCCGCCGTGGTGACGGCCGGCGTCGTGGTCTTCATTCCGGTCACCGACGCCGCGCTCAACGGGCTGACGGTGGGGCTGCTCGGCGGCGGGGCGGCCTGCTTCGCGCTCGCCGTGCTCCTGCTGGGCCGCGTTCCGGCCCGGAGTGCCGGCGGGAGCGGGTCTGGACTGCCATTGCCACGCCCGCCATTAAGTGCCAATGTCGAACCATGACGGAGAACTCGGTAGACACTGAAGACACGTTCGCCCCGGACGTCTCCACCACGCGCAATGACGCCCTGCACCGCTATGAACTGCATGTCGGCGGCAGGCTCGCGGTCCAGGTGCGTTACATCGACCGGCCGGGCCATGTGGACTTCATCCACACCGAGACGGCCGAACAGTTCAAGGGCCAGGGGCTCGCCGGGGTGCTCGCACACTTCGCCCTGGACGACGTCGTGGCCTCGGGGAAGCGGATCATCCCGCACTGCCCGTACATCTACCGCTACCTCCGCAAACATGACGCATACAACCAGTGCATCGACTGGCCGGAGCAGGAACCCGCCGGTGCCTGACCGCTTGTGGGCCGGGCAACAACCTCGTATGGTTTAGCTTGAGTTATGCAGTTGGCTCAAGGACGTGTCATTTGGAGAACCCCGTGAACCACAAACTGCGTGTGCTAGTCCGTGTTGACGTCGATCCCGGACAAGTGAATCTCGAAGTCACCGGCTGCCTCAGCCAGGCAAACTACCCCACCCTGCTGCACATCATGCGGCGCGCCAGCCGGCTTGCCGCCGGCGCGGACGTCAGCATCGACCTGCACGGCGCCTCCCACCTTGACCCGGAGATCCTGCTCTACCTCCGGCAGCTCGCGGCGACGCCGGAGCCGGCGGCGCCCGGCGCGGGGACCGCCCAGGCAGAAAGCTTCCGCCTGATCCTCCAGGAGCCGGCCGAGTTGCCGATCTGCCTGTTGCACGTCGGCTCGGACGGCGAAGTCCTGGCAGACCTGGACGGCGAGATCACCGGTACCGTCAATGGCCAGCTCATCGCGGACGTCAACGGCCCGGGCGGCGCGGAGGCCGACCCGGCCGCCGGCGGTCCGGACCTGATTGAGGGCCTCGAGCTCTCCGATTACTTCGAGGGGACGATGGATCCCGCCGCCACCGTGCAGGCACTCTCCGACGCCGCGCTGGGGCAGCTTGCCGACGCCCTGTACCGCCACCTCGACACCCCCAGTCCCGCCTTCGGGGCCCACACCTGGTACGAGCTTGCCGCCGACGAGCTCCAGCTGCGCTGCCGGGTCGCGGAGGGCGACGGCGCCGCGCCGGCTGCCACGGACGGCCCGGCGGAGGGCGAACTCGCCGCAGGGCCGGCCCTGGCCTGAATCCCGGCAGGCGGCGCCGCTAGGCTGTGGCTATGAACACGCCTGACGAAGGATCCCCGGCCACGGCCGCCACCGCCCTGATCACCGGCGCCACCGCCGGCCTCGGGGCTGAGTTCGCCCGCCAGCTCGCCGAGCAGGGACACAACGTGGTCCTGGTGGCGCGCGATGCGGCACGCCTGCAGGCGCGCGCGGCGGAGCTCGAGAACCGCTACGGCGTCCGCGCGGAGGTGCTGGCCGCCGACCTGGCGGACGACGGCGGCGTGGCTGCCGTCGTCGAACGCCTGAGGGACCCCGCGCGGCCGGTGGAGATCCTGGTCAACAACGCGGGGATGGGGCTGCTGCAGTCCTTCGCGGACAACGACATCGCCGAGGAGAAGCGGCACCTCAAACTGCACGTCCAGACGGCCATGGAACTCACCCACGCCGCGTTGCAGGGGATGGTGCAAAGACGCTCTGGCCGGGTCATCAATGTGGCGTCCGTGGCGGCGTTCCTGCCGCGCGAAACGTATTCCGCCGCGAAATCATGGCTGCTCAGCTTCAGCCGCTGGGCCAACCTCGCCTACGCCGGGCGCGGGGTGAAGGTGACGGCGGTGTGCCCGGGCTTTACACACACCGAATTCCACGACCGGATGGGCATGGACAAGACGGTGGCCCCGCGCTGGATGTGGCTGCAGGCCGAACAGGTGGTCCGCGAGGGCCTTGCCGACAACGACAAGGGCAAGGCCGTCTCGATTCCGAGCAAACGCTACAAGGTCCTCACCGCGGCGGCGCGCGTGCTGCCGGCGCGGCTCGTGGCGGGCCCGCCGCGGCGCGCGAAGTAGGGCAACGGGCCGGCCGCACGCCGGCCTGGAGCCCGGACCTGGACCCGCCAGAGGCCCGCCCCGCACGCTTCCCCCACGGGGAAAGCACGCGCGACGGGCCTCTACGGGCGGGGCGCTGGGCGGCCGGGTTGCGTTCGGACTAGGCCCGGGCCGGAACCTTGCCGGCGTCGCCGTCGGTGGCCTCTGCCGCGGTGAGCGGCATGTCCATGTGCTCGAGGTCGATCAGCGGGTTCTCGTCCTGCGTCGCGACCAGCTCGCGGGCCTCGGCCTGGGTGTCCACGCTCGGCATGGAGCCGGGCAGCGGCATCTGGGCCGATTCCTTGAGGAAGTAGATCGCGATGGCACCGATCGCCGAGGTGGCCATCAGGTAGTAGGCGGGCATCATGTCGTTGCCGGTGCCCGAGATGAGGGCCGCGACGATGAACGGGGTGGTGCCGCCGAAGATGGCTACCGAGAAGTTGTACGCGATGCCCATGGCGCCGTAACGGCTCGCCGTCGGGAACTGCGCCGGCAGGGCCGAGGCCAGGTTGGCCACGTAGAACGTCACCGGGAAGGCGATCATGCCGAGCCCCAGGAGGGTCGACCAGATTTCGCCGATGCCGATCAGCATGAATGCCGGGGCAGCCAGGACCACGGTGCTGAGCGCGCCGATCCACAGCACGGGGCGGCGGCCAATCCGGTCGGACAGCTTGCCGGTCAGCGGAATGCACAGGCTCATGATGACCAGCACGGGGATGGTCAGCAGGGTGCCGTGTACCGGGTCGTAGCCCTTGGACTCGGTCAGGTACGTCGGCATGTAGGACGTCAGGGCGTAGCCGGCGGTGTTCGCGGCTGCGACCAGGATCATGGCGACGATGAGTGAACGCCAGTAGGCCTTGACGATGCCCACGGGGCCCTTGGAGCCGGTGGCGTCGGAGGACGTGGCGTCCTTCGCGTTTTCTTCCTGGGCATCCAGGGTGGCCTGGAACTGCGGGGATTCCTCGATCTTGTTGCGGAAGTAGACCGCGATCAGGCCCAGCGGGCCGGCAATGAGGAACGGGATCCGCCAGCCCCACTCCTCCATGGCGCCCTGGCCCAGGGTCAGCTGCAGCACGGAAACGAGGGCGGCGCCGAGGGCGAAGCCGAGGTAGCTGCCCATGTCCAGGAAGCTGGCGAAGAAACCGCGGCGCTTGTCCGGGGAGTACTCGCTCACGAAAGTCGTGGCACCGGCGTATTCGCCGCCGGTGGAGAAGCCCTGGACGACCTTGAGCAGCACCAGCAAGGCAGCAGCCCACATGCCGATCTGCGCGTAGCCGGGGAGCAGGCCGACGGCGAACGTGCTCGCAGCCATCAGCATCAGCGTGGCGGCGAGGACCTTCTGCCGGCCGATCTTGTCGCCGAGCCAGCCGAACACGACGCCGCCGAGGGGGCGGGCGATGAAGGTGGCGGCAAAAGTGCCGAGCAGGAAGAGGGTCTGGACGGACTTGTCCGCCTCCGGCAGGAACACCGGTCCCATGGTGGTGATCAGGTAGCCGAACACGCCGACGTCGTACCATTCCATGGTGTTACCCACGATGGTGCCGCCGAGTGCCTTCTTGAGCATCGGCTGGTCGACAACGTTGACGTCGGACTCGCGGAGCCGACGGCGGCGTAGCCTTGGTTTCTTGACGCCCCTGGGTGCGCCTTGGTTGGTTCCGCCGGCGTTCAAAACGCCAGCTGAAGAGTCGGTCGTGCTTCGGTCTTTGGGCATTTGGGCAACTCCTGTGGAGGTCATTTGCTTGCGACTTGTAGCTGCCCCGCTCCGGGCAGGCTTTAAATTTTACGCGATTTCCATGGCGTTTCCGATTTTGGTGCCGTATGATCCGCCGTTTCGGCCGCTTCTGCGGCGCCCTCCGCACCGAATCGGGGCGCGGTTTATCCGCGCCGTTCCTAGGGAGGAGGGGCTTCCGGAAACTTTCCGGCAAAATTTTTCGCGCCGGACCGGATTTGGGTGCTTTTCGGACCTATTCGGCCGCTTTCAGGGCGGCCGATGCCGGCCGCGCCAAACGTATTTCGGGCAGTTCGTACCAGTCGGCCGGCAGCAGTTTGCGTTCCCCGTCGGGCTGGAACCCGTGCTTGGCGTAGAAAGCCCGGGCCCGGGGGTTGTCTTCGAGCACCCACAGGTACGCGGGGGAGTCGCCGAGGGCTGCCTTCAGCAGGGCGGCGCCGAGCCCGCTGCCGTAGGCTCGGGTCAGCGTGTAGAGGGAGTACAGCTCCAATTCTCGGGGCCGGTCCGCGTCCCGCCCCGGTCCGGCGTCGGCGAATCCAATGATCTCGTCGCCGGCGTCCACGGCGATGATCCGGGGCTCGGCACTGTCCAAGTGGGGCCGGCGCCGTTCTACCCGATCAAGGAGGTTGGCGCGCCGGGCTTCAAAGAACGCCGCGGGAAGCTGGGATGCGTAGCACTGCTCGTGCGCCAGGGTGTGCATCCGAACCAAGGCATCGGCATCGTCGGCAGTGGCGTGGCGAAGCGTGTAATCCATGCCCCAGCCTAACTTTTCGCGCCTGCGCCGCCGTCGAACCCCTGTTCAGGCGGTGCGGCGACTGCCTATGGTGGAACCGTCGCCGGTGCCGTCGCCGGCGTCCATTCGAGCCGAGCCGAGGAGAGACTCCCATGACTGAGAAGAGCGGCAAGCAGGAACCTAAGACGCCCGCGGAGGGAACCGGGGCCGCCGCAAAGCCTGCCCCGGGCGTCAAGTCCCGCCTGACCGATGCCCAGAAGGAAATGCTCGCGAGCAAATCCCGCGGCGGCGCCGGGCTGCCCAGTGTGGGCCGCAGCCACAAGCCGACGCACGCCAGCGGCAAACAGGGTCCCGCGCAGAAGAAAGTCCGCTGGTAGGACCTAGAGACATCTCCCCGGCGCCGACCTACGATTGGGGGACGCTTCATTTCATCGCAGAAAGGAAGAGCCATGGCGGATCATCATTCGAAGGAAGAGATCGAGCCTGAGGTTGCCAGCCACCTTGCGGAGTCCATGGACGAGGTCCCGGGACCGGAGAGCAAGCGACCCGAACCGCCCTCGCCCGCCGACGGCCATGAGTGGCCGGACGGCAGCGGGAAGCACCGTCACCCCAAGGATCGCGATGTGGTCCGCGGACAGCAGGCGCAGCAGGTGGCCGAAGGGGCCATCCACCGTCAAAGCCGCCCCCAGATCCCGCACCACGACTAAGCACAGTGAGGGCCCGCTACGGCGGGCCCTCAGCCATGTTCGACGACGACCTCGGCCGGTGCCTTGTCCAGGCGCCAGCCCCGCCAGACCGGGTGACGGAGCTTCCCGCTTGACGTCCACTCGCCGAAGGTGACCTCGCCCACCAGCTTGGCGGAGACCCACCGTGCGTCGGCGGCGTCTTCCGCCGGGACGTCCGCGAAGGGTGACGTCTTGCGCGGCATGGCGTCCAGCTGCTGGCGGAGTTCCTTCAGTTCGCGGCTGCTGAATCCGCTGCCCACCCGGCCCACGTAACGCAGCTTCGGCCCGTCCGGGATGCCCAGCAGCAGCGACCCGACGGAGTCGCGGCGGCCTCCGTTGCCGGGCCGCCAGCCCCCGACCACCACCTCCTGGGTCTTCTCGAACTTCAGTTTGAGCCAGGACCGGCTCCGCTGCCCGACGTAGCGCCCGCCGGTGCGCTTGGCCATCACACCCTCGAGCCCCAGTTCCTCGGCGCTTTCCAGGAGATGCCCGACGTCGGCGTCGATCACCTCGGACAGTTCCACCGGGCAGGAATCTTTCCGGTTGGCGGCCCGGATGAAGGCTTCGAGGCGGTTCCGCCGCTCCCTCAGCGGGCGGCGCCGCAGGTCCTCGCCGCCCTCGGTGAGCAGGTCGAAGAGCATCAGGCGCACCGGGGTGGCGGCCTGCGCCTTTGCGACGTCGGCGGCCTTGCTGAGCTTCATCCGCCCCTGCAGCAGCCCGAAGTCGGGACGGCCGGACGGCCCGACGGCGATGATCTCGCCGTCGGCGGCGAAATCCTGCGGCGGCCAGCAGCTGCGGTCCGTGAGTTCCGGATAGCTGGCGGACATGTCGTTGCCGTTGCGGCTGATCAGCCGGATCCGTTCCGCGTCGCCCAGCACCAGCGCCCGGACGCCGTCCCATTTCAGCTCGAACTGCCAGTCCTTGTCCGCCAGGTCAGCAGGGGTGCCGGGGCTGGCCAGCATCGGCGCGAGCTCCGCCGGATCCGGGGCGGGAGCGGTGCCGGCGTCCGGGGCGCCGGCCGGGGTTTTCGCGCCGGCCGCGGGCGGGGATTCCGCGGCGGGTGCCTGGTGGCCCTGCCCCGGGGCGTCCATCAGGTGGATGAGCCACTGGTCGTTGGCCTGGCCGGTGTGGATCAGCGCGAACCGCCGGGTGCCGCCCAGCCCGCCGTCCGCCTGCCCGGTGAGGGTGGCGATGACTTCCTTGCCGGCGATCCATTTCTCGCACTCGTAGTGCCCGCGGTCCCAGATGCTGACGTCGCCGGCGCCGTACTGGCCCTTGGGGATGGTGCCTTCGAAGTCCGCGTAGTCCATCGGATGGTCCTCGGTCTGGACCGCGAGGTGGTTCTTGGCCTTGGTGGTGGGGACCCCCTTGGGCAGCGCCCAGGAAACCAGCACGCCGTCCCGCTCCAGGCGGAAGTCGTAGTGCAGCCGGCTGGCGTGGTGTTCCTGGATGACGAAGCTCTCCCGGAGCGTGCCGCCGTCGTTCCTGCTGCGGTGCTGTTCCGCCGTGAACGGCTCCGGCGTGGCCGCCGCGTCCCGCTTGGTGCGGTATTCCGCCAGCCGGGGGTCGGAGTCACCGCCGTCGCCGGCGGCCGCGGCACGCTCGGAGGCCGCGGGGCCGCCGTCGTGCGCTCCGCCGGAGATGGCGGCGAAGGGGTCCTTGCCGGCCTTCACCCGCTTCATTACCTCCTGGTAGTCAAGTTGGCGCAGCGAGGGCGAGGCGAGTTCGCGCCAGGTCCGCGGAGCGGCCACCGTGGGCCGGAGCCTGCCGCGCAGGGAGTAGGGCACGATGGTGGTTTTCGCGGCGTTGTTCTGGCTCCAGTCCACCAGCACCTTGCCGGTGCGCAGGGTCTTCTTCATGTCGCTGACGGCGAGCTCCGGGTGGTCGGCCTCCAGCGCCCGGGCGAGTTCGTGCGCAAAGTCCGAGACCTGGTCCGAGCTTTGCGTCCCGTCCAGTGCGGCGTAGAGGTGGATGCCCTTGCTGCCGCTGGTCACGGGCACCGGTTCCAGGCCCACGTCCTGGAGGATGCTGCGGGCCAGCTTGGCGACTTCCACGCATTCGGCCAGGCCGGCGCCGTCGCCGGGATCCAGGTCCAGCACCAGCCGGTCCGGCGGCAGGGCGTCGCCGCGGGAGTCCACCCGCCACTGCGGCACGTGGATCTCCAGCGCCGCGATCTGGGCCAGCCAGGTGAGCGTGGCGGGATCGTTGACCAGCGGGTACTGGATGGTGCGTTCCTTGTGCGTGATGGAGGCGCGCGGCACCCAGCCCGGCGTGGAGTGGTCCAGGTTCTTCTGGAAGAACATCTCGCCCGGCGCTTCGGCGGTCCCCACGCCGTGGACCCAGCGCTTCCTGGTGGCCGGCCGGTTCGCCGCCGCGGGGATCAGCACCGGCGCCACCGCGGCGTAGTAGGCCAGGACGTCGGCCTTGGTGGTCCCGGTCTCCGGGTACATGACCTTGTCCAGGTTGGTCAGCACCAGTTCCCGGCCGTCGACCCGGACGCGTTCCTTGCTGTCAGCCAAAACACTTCACCTCCGTGCGGCTCTGGTGTTCACTTGAGCCATGAGAGCCATTTGGAAAGGCGCAATAGCGTTCGGGCTGGTCAACGTGCCGGTCAAGGTCTACAGCGCGACCGAGGACCACGACATCAGCCTGCATCAGGTCCACAACGCCGACGGCGGCCGGATCCGCTACCAGCGCCGGTGCGAGGTCTGCAGCGAGATCATCGACTACGAGGACATCGACAAGGCCTTCGAGGACGAGGGCCGCACGGTGATCCTCAGCCGCGAGGAGCTCAAGGCGATCCCGGCGGAGAACAGCCACGAGATCGAGGTGGTGCAGTTCGTGCCCGCCGAGCAGCTGGACCCGATGATGTTTGAGAAGAGCTACTACCTCGAACCCGATGCCAAGTCGCCCAAGGCCTACGTGCTGCTGCGCCGGGCCCTGGAGGACACCGACCGGGTGGCCATTGTCCAGTTCGCGCTGCGGGAGAAGACCCGGCTCGGGGCGCTCCGGATCCGCGGCGATGTGCTGGTGCTGCAGGGACTGCTGTGGTCCGACGAGGTGCGCGAGGCGAGCTTCCCCGCCCTCGAGACCAGCGTGCGGATCTCGGCGCAGGAACGCGAAATGTCCGCCGCCCTGGTCGACTCGATGGCGGCCGACTTCGAGCCGGAGCAGTTCACGGACGACTACCAGCTGCAGTTGCGCCAGCTGATCGACGCCAAGATCGAGCAGGGCGAGTCGCTGGACACGGAGGAGACCTTCGGCGCCCCGGCGGCCGAAGCCGGAACCGGTGAGGTGATCGACCTGATGGACGCGCTGAAGCGCAGCATCGAGCGCAAGCGCGGCGCGGCCTCCGGTGGTGGTGCGGCCTCCGATGGTGCCGGCGCGGCCTCCGCGCCGGCCGGGAGCAAGGCTGGCACCGGGTCCAAGACTGGCGCCGGCAAGGCGCCCCGGTCCGCGGCGGCTCCGAAGGCCGATCCCAAGTCCACCTCGAAGGCTGCCGGTGCCGCCGGGAAGGCGTCCAAGCCGGCAGCCAAGGGTGCCGCGAAGCCGGCCGCGAAGGCTGCCGCGCCCAAGGCCGCCGCGAAGACGACGGCGCGCAAGGGCGCCTGAGAGCGCGCCCGGGTGCGCCGCCTGCGGCCCCGCCGTCATCGGCTCAGGAATTCCGCAGAGCGGAGATCAGTTCGCTCTTCTTCTTGGCCGAATAGCCCTTGAGGCCGATCTCCTTGGCCTTTTCCTTCAACTGCGGGACCGTCCAGTCCTCATAGTCGCCGGACTTGCCGCCCTTGCGGCCCACGGAGGACCGGCCGCGTTTGGCCGCGGCGTTGGAAATACGGGCCGCCTTCTGTTTCGAGGCACCGTCCTCCAGCAGCGCTTCGTAGACTTCGGGGTCTTTGATGCTGGGGCTCTCGGAACCCTGCGGCGCACCCTTCTTCGCAGGCACGGCTACCGCGGCCCGCCGGTCGCGGGACCGGCGGGGCCGACGTCGTCGACCTCGCCGCGGGCAACGGAGGAGCGCCACTCGCCGGTTTCGACGCCGCGGGACTCAATGAACTCCTTGAAACGCCGCAGGTCCGCGCTGACCTGGCGGCTGTCCGCGCCGACGGCGGAACCGGCCTGCTCCACCACGCCCTCCGGCTCCCACTCCAGTTCGACGCCGACGCGGGCTCGCTCGGCGCCGAGGGATTCAAACGTGACGGTGCCGGCATTGCGTGGCTTGTCCGTGCTGACCCAGGCGATCCTGCGGTCCGGTGTCTGCTCGGTGATCTGGGCCAGGTATTCGCGCCGCACGCCGGCGATGTCGGTGCGGAACCGGAGTGAGGTCTCGTCGATCTGCTCCACGGCCTCGACCCCCTTCATGAACTCCGGGAAGGTCTCGAACTGGGTCCACTGGTTGTACGCGGTGGACACGGGGACATCGACTTCGATGCTTTCCTGCACGCTTGCCACGCGGTGATCTCCTTCGGGGCGGGGACGGGGTCCTGCGGCGACCCACGATGATGGCTCCGTGGAGGTGCCGCGGATTCAAAACTATCCGTGGCTGCCAGCCGTGACAAGCATTTGCCGCACCCCCGGCGTCGGGCGGTGCACGGTGCCGGGCGGGGTAGCGGGCCGGGCGGGGCGGGGAGGACCTGGTGATCGGTGCAACCACGGGACATGCCCATCCGTCGGGGCCGGCAGTGGACAGAATGCCCATATGCCCATCCGCCGCGGCCAGGACTGGGCATGCTCCTAGTTGGTTTCTT
The DNA here is from genome assembly GCA_963698285.1 of uncultured Actinomycetota bacterium. GTDB lineage: Bacteria > Actinomycetota > Actinomycetes > Actinomycetales > Micrococcaceae > Arthrobacter. Next base: position 364,027 of record CAVOQF010000026.1, read on the forward strand.
CGAGGACTGGACATGCGCTTTCCCGAAGTTGGTGCCGGGAGAATCCTCGGGACATGCCCATCCGTCGGGGCCGGCAGTGGACAGAATGCCCTTATGCCCATCCGTCGCGGCCAGGACTGGGCATGTCCCACCGGGTGCGATGAGGGCCGGGCGTTAACGACGTACGGCCGCCGTCCCGCCGCCCCGGGAGGGGAAGCGGGCCGGCGGCCGCGCGGGTGGTGCTACTCGGCGTCGTGGTCCGTTTCGAGGATCTGGACCAGGCGCTCGAGGGCGGCGTCGGCGCCGTCGCCCTCGGCACGCAACACCACAACCTCGCCGTGCGAGGCGCCCAGGCTCATCAGCGACAGGATGCTGGCGGCGTCCATGGCCTCGTCCTCCGGTTCGCCGAGCCGGGCGATGGTGATTTCGAGATCGAACTCGCCTGCAGCCTCGGCAAAGATGGCGGCCGGGCGGGCATGCAGCCCGACGCGGCTGGCAATGGTGGCGTTACGTTCGGTCATTTCTGCTCCTTGGATTCAGCTTGGGGTAATCAGCGTGGGAAGACGTGTGGCGGGCCGGCTCAGACGGTTACGGGAACCGGTTCAACCGTATCAACGGTCTTCTTGACTGCCCAGCGCTTGAGCGCGATCACGGCGAAGGCGGTGACCACCGTGCCGACCGCGATGGACACCACGAACATCAGGAAGTTGTCGATCGCGAAGAAGACGAAGAACCCGCCGTGCGGAGCCTTGGACCCGACACCGAAGGCCATCGACATGGCACCTGTTACCGCGCCGCCGACCATGCTGGCCGGGATGACGCGCAACGGGTCGGCTGCGGCGAAGGGGATGGCGCCTTCGGAGATGAAGGAAGCCCCGAGGAGCCAGGCCGCCTTGCCGTTTTCCTGCTCGGCGAGGCTGAACAGCTTCTTGTTCAGCACGGTCGAGGCGAGGGCCATGGCCAGCGGAGGCACCATGCCGGACGCCATCACGGCCGCCATGATCTGCCAGGGCGCCTGGTTGTCCAGGGTCGCTGCGCCGAGGCCGGCGACCGCGAACGAGTACGCAACCTTGTTGACCGGTCCGCCGAGGTCGAAGCACATCATCAGGCCCAGGATCACGCCGAGGGCGATGGCGCTGGCACCGGTGAGACCGGACAGCCAGTTGTTCAGCCCCACGGTGACCGCGGCGATCGGGCCGCCGAGGATCAGGAACATCAGCCCGGAAGCGACGATCGAGGCGAGCAGCGGGATGATGACCACCGGCATCAGGCCGCGCAGCCAGCGCGGCACCTGGAGGCGGCCGATCACGAGGGCGATGTAGCCGGCGAGCAGGCCGCCGACGATGCCGCCGAGGAAGCCGGCGCCCATGAACCCGGCTACCGCACCGGAGACGAAGCCGGGCGCGATGCCGGGGCGGTCAGCGATGGCGTAGGCGATGTAACCGGCCAGCGCCGGGACCAGGAAGCCGAGGGACAGCGCGCCGATCTTGAAGAACACGGCGCCGAGGTAGGCGCCCAGCGGGCCCCACGCGTTGTCCGGGAACTCGGTGGGGAGGTTGAAGAGGCTGTTGTCCACCACGATCGTGTCCGCGAAGTCGGTGATCAGGTAGCCGCCCATCAGGAAGCCGAGGGCGATCAGCAGGCCGCCGCCGGCGACAAACGGGATCATGTAGCTGACGCCGGTGAGCAGTGCCTTCTTGAGTTTCTGGCCGATGTGCTCGCCCTTTTCCTCGGCCTCGTGCTGGGCCTGTTCCTCGGCGCCGAAGTGCGGCACGCGCCGGGCATTGGGGTTGTCGGCCGCGGCGAGGGCCTCCTGGACCATCTTGCCCGGCTCGTCGATGCCGCGCTTGACCGGGGCGTTGATCACGGGTTTGCCGGCGAAGCGCTCCTTGCCGCGGACGTCGACGTCGACGGCGAAGATGACGGCGTCGGCCGCGGCGATCACGGCCGGGTCCAGGGCCTTCGCCCCGGAGGAGCCCTGGGTCTCCACCTGCAGGTCCACGCCCACTTCCTTGGCGGCCGCCACGAGCGAGTCGGCGGCCATGTAGGTGTGGGCGATGCCGGTGGGGCAGGCGGTCACGGCAACAAGGCGCTTGGCGCGGGGAGCGCCGGCTTCCGGTGCTGCGGTGGGACCGCCGACGCCGGCCGGCACCGCCGGTGCCGCTGCCGATGCCGCGGCGGCACCGGCCGGGGCCGTCGCTGCCGTGGCCGCGGGCTTGTCCGCCAGGGCGCCCTCGACCAGCTCCACGACCTCGGCTTCCGAACCGGCGGCGCGCAGGGCGGCGGTGAAGTCCTTCTTGATCAGCGAGCGGGCCAGCTTGGAGAGCAGCTTGAGGTGCTCCTGGTCCGCGCCTTCGGGGGCCGCGATGAAGAAAATAAGGTCCGCGGGTCCGTCCTTGGCGCCGAAATCGACCGGCTGGGACAGCCGCGCCATGGCCAGCGTCGCTTCGGTGACCGCCGTCGAGCGGCAGTGCGGGATGGCGATGCCGCCCGGGACGCCGGTGGCGGTCTTGGACTCCCGGGCGAAGGCGTCGGCGAAGAGGCCTTCGACCTCGGTGGCGCGTCCGTTGGCCGCAACTCTGCCTGCCAGGTGCCGGATCACGTCCTCGGGCGTATTGCCTAGATTCTGGTCGAGCTCGACCAGGTCGGTAGTAATGAGCTGGGTCACTGTCAATCCTTTTTCAGGGCCGTGATGGTTACGGCGTCGGGGGTGGTTTGGTCCACTGCCGGGACGGTGGAGCCGGGCAGCGAGGCAGCGGCGGCACCATGGGCCACCGCCTGACGCAGGCAATCGGCCGGGGCAGCGCCCTGGCTGGAGGCGAGGAGGTAGCCGGCCAGCGACGAATCGCCGGCGCCGACCGTGCTGACCGCCTTGACCGGCGGGTGCGTGGCCAGCCACGCGCCGTCGGCCGTCACAAGCACCGCACCCCTGGAGCCGAGGGTGGCGAGTACCGCGCCCACTCCGGAACGCACGACGGCGGCGGCGGCTGCCGCGGCAGCCTCCGGGTCCGCCTCGAGTTCCTCGGCGGACTTGTCCGTGGCGAACCCGGCTGCGGCAGCCAGTTCCGCCAGTTCCTCGGCATTGGGTTTGAGCAGGTCCGGTCTCCCCAGGGCGTCCCCGGAGATTGCGGCGGCGAGCGGTTCGCCGGAGGAGTCGACGGCGATGAGGGGTGCCTCGGTGCCGTCGTGCAGGGAACGCAGCCGCCGGGTGACGGTGGCGTAGAAGTCGGCCGGGACTCCGGGCGGGAGCGATCCGGCCAGAACGACCCAGCTGGCCCCGCGGGCCGAATCCAGCAGCAGCCCGATCAGGGCCTCCTGCTGTTCCGCGTCCAGGACCGGGCCGGGTTCGTTGATCTTGGTGGTGACGCCGCCGGGCTCGGTGAGGGCCACGTTGCTGCGCAGCGGCTCGCCGATCGGGAGGGCGGCGAAGGGCACGTCGCTGTCCCGCAGCCCGGCGAGCACCGGGTCGGCCGCGGCGCCGGGGAGCACCGCGATCGTCTTGAGTCCGGAGGCCACGAGGGCGCGGGAGACGTTGACGCCCTTGCCGCCGGATTCCTGCCGGACGGAAATGGCGCGCTGGACTTCGCCGCGGAGCAGGGGGCCGGGCAGCGCCACGGTGCGGTCAAGGCTCGGGTTGGCCGTGAGGGTGACGATCATGCGACCACCACCTCCACTCCGGCGTCCGCGAGGGCCGCGGCGAGGGCCGGGCTGGGGTTGGCGTCTGTGATCACGGTGTCCAGGTCTTTCAGGGAGGCGAACTGGACCAGCGTTTCGGCGTCCAGCTTGGAGGAGTCAGCCAGCACCACAATGCGGCGCGCTGAATGGACGAAGGCGGCCTTGACGGCTGCTTCTTCAGGATCGGGAGTGCTCAGCCCGAAGGCTGCGGAAATGCCGTTGGTGCCGATGAACGCGATGTCGGGCCGGATCCGCCGGGCAGCTTCCACGGTGGACTGGCCGACGGCGGCCTGGGTCAGGCCGCGGACCTTGCCGCCGAGCAGGTGCAGGGCGATGCCGGGCTCTCCGGAGAGTTTCACCGCGATGGGCAGCGCATGCGTGATGACGACGAGTTCTGCGTCGCCGGCGGCTGCCCCGGGCCCGTTCCCGCCTGTGCGGGGGCTTGCCCCCGCCGTCCGGGCGGGGAGCAGTTCCGCGAGGGCCTCGGTGGTGGAACCGGCGTCGATCAGGATGCTGCCGGAGTGCCCCTGCGGGATGAGGGCGAGGGCCGCCTTGGCGATCCGGGTCTTTTCGGACTGCCGCTGCACCGTGCGCTCGAGGATGCTCTCCTCCGTGGTGCTGATGCGCTCGGGGGAGACCGCGCCGCCATGGACCCGGCGGACGGTGCCGGCGATCTCAAGGGCGGCCAGGTCGCGCCGGACGGTTTCGGTGGTGATGCTGAAGCGCTCGGCGAGGTCGGTGACGCTGGCCCGGCCGCTGGCGGCGACGAGTTCGACGATCAGTTGCTGGCGTTCCTCGGCGAACACATGCCCTCCATTGCGACGTTTAGTGCGGGTGCTGCTACTTCAGCTACTGCGGATCCCTGGCTTCGGTGACCCCCATCACAGGAAGTGGAATTGATTGACTTTATCTGTGTTCGTCTGGGTTTGTCAATGGAAAACAACATGAACGCAGAACGGGGCGGGGAGGAGGCATGTCCGCCCTGCGTTCCCGCTACAGGACATGCCCACTCCTGGGGCCGGGGAGTGGGCACTTCGGGCTTATGCCCATTCGCCGCACCCGGGGTTGGGCATGTCCGGAGGAGGAGCCGCTGCCGGGAGGGCAAATTAAACGGCGGACGCCGGGCCGGACCCTTTACGGTCCGGCCCGGCGTCCGGGTGGTGTTGCTGCGGCGCATCGCTGCGCCGGGGGAGTACCGGCGGCTTAGATGCCGGCGTCGCGGCTTTCGTTGCGGGTGATGGTTTCGCCCGTGTTGGGGTCCACGACGGAGCGCGTTTCGCTGACGCGGCGGGTGCGGCTGCGGCCGGGGGAGGCCAGGATCAGGGATGCGATCAGGCCGATCACGCCGACAACCATCAGGATGTAGCCGATCATGGTCTGGTCGACGTTGGGGATCAGGCCGGGCGCGATGGCCCAGGCGAGGATGGCGCCGAGGGCGATAAGGAAGATGGAGGAACCGATTCTCATGACTTGCTCCTTGGTGTCCGGTGGGACCGATAGGTATTGCTAAGCATGCTGTCCAGCGTCACGCTACAGCCCGTTACCTGTCGTTTCAACGATCGCGGCCCCGCCCCGCCGGAAAATCCGCAGGTTTACGCGGCCGGCCCGGGCGTGCGGCGCGATTCGCGCGGAAATCCAGAAGCGGGGCGAAACCGGGGCCGCCGCGGAAGGGCGGCAGCGGGGGGAGGGGCGGCGGCTGGCTAGGCTGTCTCCATGGAGACTGTCGTCTGGTCCAAGCCGGAGGCCGAACGCGCCGGCACGCCGCTGCTGGTGATGCTGCACGGCTACGGGACGGACGAGGCCCGCATGGCGGACCTCTTCGGGAGCCTGCCGCCCGAGTTCAGCTGCGCCGCCCTCCGCGGGCCGAAGGTGATCGGCGACCACTACGGCTGGTTCCTGCTGGACTACTTCCTCACCCACGACTTCGCGGACGTCATCTCCGCCACCAACTCGGTGTTCGCCTGGATCGACGCGGTCAAGGCGCGGCACAGCAGCGTCAGCCTGCTCGGCTACTCCCAGGGCATGGCCATGGCGAGCACCCTGCTGCGGCTGCGGCCTGAGGCGTTCCGCGCCGTCGTCGGGCTGTCCGGTTTCGTGCTGGAGAACGAGCTGCTGGCCATGAGCGAGTCCTTCGCGGCGCGGCCGCCGTTCTTCTGGGGCAGGGACAAAGCGGACCCCGTGATCAATGACGCCGCCACGGCGCACACCGAGGAGTGGCTGCACCGCCACACGCAGCTCACGGCGCGCAGCTACCCCGGGATGGGCCATTCGATCTCCCCGGCGGAACTCGTGGATGTCGGCGCGTTCCTGCGCCACTACGTGCTGCGCTGAGCCGGTCACGGCAGCCCCGGCACCGGCGCCGGGCGCCTCCGGGCAATTCCATTCGATGGAAAACCGCCGCCACTTGCGCGCCCAATTTATAAGCGTTTACAGTTTATTTTGGCCATTTTGATCGGCCCACTACTGCAGGGGGAAGAAAGGTCCAGGCCCGTGTCGCATGGCTAAGGCTCCGCGCGTGACCATCCAGGACGTCGCCGCCCTGTCCGGGCTCTCCATCTGCACCGTCTCCCGGGCCCTCCGGCACCTCCCCAACGTGTCCGAGAAGGCCCAGGCGAAGGTCGGCGACGCGGCCGCCAAGCTGGGCTACAAGGCGTCCTCCGCTGCTGCCCGGCTGGCCGGCGGAACCACCGGTGCGGTGGCCATCATTGTCCCCACCGCGACGGCCTGGTACTTTGCCCAGGCCGTTGAGGCCGCGGAGGAAGTTCTCGCCGACAGCGGCTACGACACCGTCCTGATCAGCCTGCGGAACCGGCCCAGCGTGCAGCGCAGAATCTTCGGCGACCTGGCCGGGCTGGCCCAGCGGGTGGACGGGGTCCTGCTGCTGAATCTCGCCCTCGACGCCGCGGAGCTGGCCGCCGTCGAGGCGTCCGGGCTCGCCGTCGCGAGCGTGGGCATGCACGGCGTGCCGTGGGACAACGTGGGGATCGACGACGAGGAGGCCGCCCGCCGGGCCACCGGCCACCTGCTCGGACTGGGCCACTGGGACCTGGCGATGCTGGCCGGACGAGAGCCGGAGGGGCGCTCCGTGGTCACCGCGGAGGCGCGGCGGCGCGGTTTCGAACTGGCCCTGGCCGAGCACGAACTGACCGTCGATCCCGACCTGGTGCTCGACGCCGGATCCAGCATCGAGGGCGGCCGCCGGGCCATGACCGAGCTGATCGAAAACCGCAGGATGCCCTCCGCGGTGTTCGCCGGCTGCGACGAAACCGCCTTCGGCGCGCTGATGGCCCTGCGCGATCTCGGTTTGTCAGCGCCCAAGAACGTCTCCATCATTGGAATAGACGATCACCAGATGAGCTGGTTCCTCGGGCTGACCACGATTGCCCAGCCGGTTGCCGACCAGGGAGCGTTCGCCGCCAACCTGCTGATCGAGAGGCTCCACCGCGCGGGGCTTCCGAATCCCCCCGCCGCCCACCTGCTCGAGACCAAGCTGGTGGAGCGCCGGAGCACCCGCCGCCGACGCTGATGCCGGCCACCGCCCACCGCAACCGCAGCCCCGGCGCGGTCCCGGGCCCCTGGCTTTCCCAAGACTTTCCATGCCACCGTCTGAAAGGACCTTCGCTCCATGACTGAGATTTCCCACCACGCTGACAATTTCAACGACCACGGCGGCCCGGCAGGCGTGCTCGCCGGCGCCGCCGCCATCCTCTTTGACCTCGACGGCGTCCTGACCCCCACCGCGGTGGTGCACGAGCGTGCCTGGCAGGAACTGTTCGACGGCTTCCTCAAGAGTGTGCCGGAGGCGCCGGGCTACCGCGAGAGCGACTACTTCGACCACATCGACGGCAAGCCCCGGTTCGACGGCGTCCGCGACTTCCTGGCCTCCCGGAACATCGTGCTGCCCGAGGGCCCGGCCGATGACTCTCCCGCCAACGACACCGTGCACGGCCTCGGCAACCGCAAGAACAAGGTCTTCAACGACATCGTCGCGGCCGGCGGCGTGAAGCCCTACGAGGGTTCCGTCCGTTTCATTGAGGCCGCGCTGGAGGGCGGACTCAAGCTCGCCGTCGTCTCCTCCTCCCGCAATGCCGTCCCGGTGCTCAAGGCCGCCGGGCTCTCGGACTATTTCCCGGTGGTGGTGGACGGCCTCGTCGCGGTCTCCGAAGGCCTGCCGGGCAAGCCCAGCCCGGCCACCTACGAATACGCCGCGCGGCTGCTGGGCCTGCCCAGCGAAGAATGCGTCGTCGTCGAAGACGCCGTCTCCGGTGTCCAGGCCGGAAGCGCGGGGAGCTTCCACTCGGTCATCGGCGTCGACCGCGGAGCGGGCCGGCAGACCCTGCTCGACGCGGGCGCCACGATCGTCGTCGGCGACCTGGCCGAACTGCTCTAGCCCGCCGGCCGCCACCACCGCCGGCGGCCGCCACCGCCCACCCGCACCCCACCGTCACCGCCAAAGGACCCCCACCATGGCTCTCATCACCTCGGACCGCGCCAGGTTCCCCAACGACCCCTGGCAGCTCGTGGAAACCGTCCACCTGCCGGGCAGCGCCGGAACGCTCGAGACCCTGTTCAGCCTCGGCAACGGCCACCTCGGCATCAGGGGCGCCCACTGGGCCGCCGCCGACGCCGAGCTTCCGGGCAGCTTCATCAACGGGTTCCACGAGATCTGGGACATCAAGCACGCCGAGAACGCGTACGGCTTCGCCCGCACCGGCCAGCGCATCCTCTACGTTCCGGACGCCAACAACTTCGTCGTGGTCGTCGACGGCGAGATGCTCAGCCTCGAGGAATCCACGGTCCTGGACTACCGGCGGAGCGTGGACTTCGCCACCGGCGTCTACGAATGCCGGATCGTCTGGCAGTGCCGGTCCGGGGCCACCGTGACCACCACGGAACGCCGCGCGGTGGGCTACCAGGCCCGCGGCGCCCTCGGCATCTCGCTGGAAGTCGCAGCCGACCGGGACATTTCCGCCGACGTGACCTCCGCCGTGGTGAACCGGCAGGACCAGCCCGTGGAGGACCACTCGGCCCACGACCCGCGCCGCGCCGGCCGGCACGCCGGGCGCGTGCTGCTCCCGGTGCGGCTCGACGGCGGCGACGGCTCGCTCCGGCTGTCCTGGGAAGCCGCCGAGTCCAAACAGCGGCTCGGCATGGCCGTGGACCACTGGACCTCCGCCGGAGTCCAGCCGTTCGACACCCAGGTGGACCAGGACGACAGCACTGTCCGCTACGTCCTCGCCGTCAGCGCCGACGCGCCGTTCGTGCTGGAGAAAAGCGTCAGCTACGCGGTGGGACGGGCCACGGACGAGGACCTCGTGGACACCGCGGAGTCGGCCCTGCTGTCCGTGGGCGAGATCTTCGCCCAGAGCGAGGCGCACTACCGCGACTACTGGACCACCAGCGACATCGTGGTGGGCGGCCAGGCCGAACTGCAGCAGGCCATCCGCTGGAACCTCTTCCAGCTGGCGCAGGCCACCGCCTGCGCCGACGTGGCCGGCATCCCGGCCAAGGGCGTCTCCGGCTCCGGCTACGACGGGCACTACTTCTGGGACCAGGAGGTGTACCTGCTGCCCTACCTCACCTACACCAACCCGGGCAACGCCCGCCAGGTCCTTGAGTTCCGCCACGACCTGCTGCCCGAGGCGAGGGTCCGCGCCAAGGAGCTCAGCGTGGACGGCGCCCTGTTCCCCTGGCGCACCATCAACGGCCTGGAGGCCAGCGCCTACTACGCCGCCGGCACCGCGCAGTTCCACATCGCCGCCGCGATCGCCTTCGCCACGAACCGCTACATCTGGGCCAGCGGGGACACGGAGTTCAAGGAGACCCTGGGCGCCGACCTGCTGATCGAGACGGCGCGGATGTGGGCCTCGCTGGGCTTCTTCGGCAAGGACGGGCTGTTCCACATCCACGGCGTCACCGGCCCGGACGAGTACACCGCCGTCGTCAACGACAACCTCTACACCAACGTCATGGCCCGCTTTAACCTGCGCGCGGCCGCGGCGCTGGACCACCCGGCGATCGACGACGCCGAGCGGGAGCTCTGGGAACAGGCCGCGAACCGGATGCAGCTGCCCTACGACGAGGACCTCCAGGTCCACTCGCAGGACAACGACTTCATGACCCTGGAGCCGTGGGACTGGAGCACACCGCGGTCCAAGTACCCGCTGCTGCTGAACTTCCACCCGCTGGTGATCTACCGGCACCAGGTCCTGAAGCAGGCAGACACGGTGCTGGCGATGTTCCTGCAGTGGCAGGACTTCACCGCGGAGGAAAAGCGCCGCGCCTTCGACTTCTACGACCCCATCACCACCGGCGACTCCACCCTGTCCGCCTGTGTGCAGGGCATCATGGCCGCCGAGGTGGGCTACGGCAAGGCCGCGCTGGAACACTTCATCCACGCGCTGTACATCGACCTGGACGACACCCACGGGAACACGATCGACGGCGTGCACATCGCCTCCACCGGCGGGGTCTGGAGCTCGCTGGTCAGCGGCTTCGCCGGGCTCCGGGACCAGGGCGCGGTGCCGTACTTCGATCCGCGGCTGCCCGCCGAATGGGACGCCCTGGAGTTCCACCTGAAACTGCGGGGCGGGCTGCTGCACGTCGAACTGGACCGCACGGAGCTCCGGCTGACCGTCCGGCACGGCGCGCCGCTGGACGTCGACGTCCGCGGCGAGCGGTTCACGGTGGGCAGCGAGCCGGTACAGGTGCCGCTGCACACCGTGGCGAGTCCACCGCCGACGGTGTTCCCGGGCGGACCGGCGACGGCGTCGATCCCGGTGGTGCGCGCCGTTAACTAGCGCCGCCGGTCAGCGCCGCAGGCTGGCGCGCCGTCGCTAGGCGGTGTGCCCGTCCGCGGCCGGGCCCGGATCCAGCGGGTGGGCGATTTCATCGGCGGGCATCCGGGCCGCGATCATGGCCACGACGGTCATCAGGGGGCACGCGGTGCCGGCCACGAGGAAGATCAGCCAGACCGGGAGGACCTCGGCGGCCGGCCCGGCCAGGGCCATGGACACCGGCATCAGGGCCAGGGACACGAAGAAGTCCAGGCTGGAGACGCGGCCCAGCAGGTGCGGCGGGACGCGGCGCTGCAGCAGCGTGCCCCAGATGACCATTCCCACCCCGCCGGTGGCGCCGAAGACGAACAGCGCGGCGGCCAGGGCCCAGAAACTGTCCATCAGCCCGACGGCGGCCAGCGGCAGGCTTCCCGCGCCCCAGCACACCATCATCACGCTGAGGTACCGGCGCGGCAGCGGGAACGACGCCGTGGCCAGCGAGGCCGCGGCGCCGCCGACGCCCATCACCGCGAGCAGGAAGCCGAACGTGCTGGAGTCGCCGCCGAGCTGGTCGCGGACCACAAACGGAATCAGCACCTCGATGGGGCCGATGAAGAAAAGCACGGAGACGCAGGCCCACAGCAGGGTCCAGAGCAGCCAGGGAGTCCGGACCGTGTAGCCGACGCCTTCCCGCAGATCGTGCAGCAGGGAGGATTTCCCCTGCGCCCGGCCGTCCTCCGCCACGGCGGCGGGAGGCTGGGCGCGGCCCAGGAAGTTCAGGATCCCGAAGGCCAGCAGGTGGCAGGCGGCCACCCCCGTGACGGCATGCGAGGGCGACAGGGCGGCTACCAGGACGCCCGCGACGGCGGGGCCCGCGGCCTGCTGCAGGATGGGGCGCATGGTCCCCTCCATGCCGTTGGCCGCCAGCAGATCCTCCGGCGGCAGGATCCGGGGCAGGATGGCCGAGTAGGCGGGGAAGAAGAACGCCGCCCCGACGCCGAGCACAAACGCGCCCAGCGCGAGGTGCCACAACTGCAGCCAGCCGGCCAGGGCCAGGCCGCTGATGCTTGCGATGACGGCCAGGTTGGCGCCCTCGACGCCGATGATCAGGACACGCTGCGGAACCCGGTCGGCGGCGATGCCGCCGGCGAGGACGAACGCCACGAGCCCGACACTGCCCGCCGCGGCCACGAGGGAGAGCTCAAGGGGGCCGCCGCCCAGGTGGATGACCTGGTAGACCATCGCCACGGCCCACATGCCGGAGCCGAAAATCGAGATGGCCAGCGCGGTGATCAGCACCCGGTACTCCCGGTGCACAAAGGGGCGCAGGGCGCGCGGGGCGGGCATGCGCCCAGTGTAGCGGCGCCGGGTCTCCGGGGGGCGCGGCGGCCCGGGGCCCTGGCACGACGCCGCCCGGGGGAGCGGCGCCGGTGCTTCGGTCTGGCCGCGCGGGCGGCTAGAGTCGACTCCACCGAGGGAGAGGAATGCCAGTGGCTGTTGCTTTGTATGCAGAATTCACGGTCAAGAGCGGTTCGGAGGAGCGGGTCGCGGACATGATGGCTGAACTGACCGCCAAGGTCCGCAGCGAGAGCGGAAACCTTGTTTTCGACCCGCATGTCCGGCGCGAAAATCCGAATGCCTACTTTGTGTATGAGATCTACCGCGACGAGGAAGCGTTCCAGGCGCACATCACCGCGGAGCACAGCAAGGTCTTCAACGCCGAGCTGGGCGGGCTGATCGAGGAAGACGGCTCCCGGCTCAGCTGGCTGACCCCGGCTGCGGCACTCGAACCCTAGGCGCCGCCGGCGCGGTCGTGGGCAGGGGCGGCGATGAGCGCGTGCAGGTCCCGGACGCCGCGGCCTTCCAGGGTCGGCCAAATGGTCAGCCCCTCGGCGGCCGCGAGCGGCGCAAGGTGCGGGACACCCAGCGTCGGGAGCCCGGCGGCCAGTGCCGCACGCGTCCCGGGCAGCGAGTCCTCGATGGCGAGGACCCTCCGGCTGGACAGCCCCGGCAGGCCCCGCGCGAGGTGGCGGAACGCGGTCTCATACGCCTCGGGATGCGGCTTGCCCTCCGACACCATGTCCCCGGTGACGGCGAATTCGAAGCTGTCGGCCGGAAAGTGGTCGAGGATGTCGCGAACGATGTGGCGGTGGGACATGGTCACCAGCACGCAGGGAACGCCGTGCTCCCGGAGGCCGGCCAGCAGCTCCGCGGCGCCGGGCCGCCAATGGACACTTTCGCTGACCCGGTCGCGGACGCCGGCCGTGACTTGCCGGGCGATCTCTTCGAAGGGGAGCCGGACACCAGCGCGTTGCAGGACCTTGACCGAATCCGCCTGGGACCGGCCCATGATCGACAGGGCCTGGGCTTCGGTCCACGTCCCGCCGAAGCTCGCGACCAGTTCGGCCTGTACCGCGGTCCAGTGGCGTTCGGTGTCAACGAGGGTGCCGTCGAGATCCCAGAAGACCGCCTCGAGCTCAATTACCTGGCTGCGGACGATGGTTTGCACCCGCTGATCCTTTCCTCGGTGTGCGGACCGAATTGGCTGCGTCGGGCCATTCCGGGGGTGAACTATGCTGGGCGAATGGCCCTAACGGATGATGCGATCGCCAGAATCAAGGACATGATTCTCACCGGCGAGTTGTCGCCCGGAGACAAACTCCCTCCGGAAAATGAACTGAGTGAAAAGCTCGGACTCTCCCGCAGTTCCCTTCGGGAAGCCGTGAAGGCTCTCGAAACCATCAGGGTACTGGATGTCAGGCGCGGTGACGGGACCTACGTCACGAGCCTCGAGCCGGCGCTGCTGAAGGAATCCGTGGCGTTCATGGTGGACCTCAGCCGTGATTCGTCGGTCCTTGAACTGCTCGAGGTGCGGCGAATCCTGGAAGCCTCGGCGGCGTCGCTCGCGGCGCAGGCTATCTCGCCGGAGCAGCTCGCACTGCTGCACAAAGAGATCGACGACGTCGACGTCGACTCCGCGGAAAACCTGGTCGAACACGACCTCACCTTCCACGCGCTGATCGCCGAGGCCTCGGGCAACTCCTATCTGGCCAGCCTGCTGGCCGGACTCAACAGCCGCACCGTGCGGGCGCGGGTGTGGCGTGCGTTGACCGAGCAAGACGCGGTCGCCCGGACGCTCGCAGAGCACCGGGCGATCGCAGACGCCCTGGCCAACCACGACGCTGACCTGGCCCGGGCGCTCACGATCGTCCACGTCAGCGGCGTCGAACACTGGCTCAAGCGCTCGCTGCCGGCCAAATAGGACCGGCCCCGGCCGCTAGCCGTCAGCGCCCATCCGCGCGGATTCGGCCTCGAAGACCTCGACGGCGGCGGCGGTCAGCGGGTCCGAGAAGAACTTGCGCCAGGTGGCCGGGGCCAGGGTGAAATGCGAGACCCCCAGCTGTGCCAACGCCGAGATCTGCGCCGTCTCCCGCAGGCTTGCGACGAGGAGCTTCATCGGAGAGGCCCCGGCGCTGATGCACTGCTGGATGGCGGCGATTTCCGCGGTCCCGTCACGGCCGGCGTCGTTCATCCGGCCCAGATACGGGGCCAGGAACTCTGCGCCGGCGGCCATGGCGGGCAGCGCCTGCTCCCGCGCGTAGACGGCCGTGACAAGCACCCGCACGCCCCCGGCTGTCAATGCCTTGGCGGCAGCGATGCCCTCTGCGGTGGCGGGAACCTTCACCACGAGGTTTTCGCCCAGGGCGTGGATCCAGGCGCCCCGGTCCTCCAGTTCGGCCCGGGTGGCGCCCCAGGCCTGGACGAACACCGTGCCGGCCCCGGCGGCCCCTGCCCAGTCAACCAGCTCGGGGATCTGCCGGTTCAGCACCCCGGCGCCGCCCAGGATGCTGGGGTTGGTGGTTACACCGGCGAACAGCCCGCTGCGCAACAGGGGTTCGGCTTCGGTCCGCGACGCCGTGTCCAGATAGAAATACACGTCTGCCCCTAGTCCCGGCCGGCGCCGTATGCGACACCGGCATGCAGGATGACGTTCGCGTACGGGGTGAATTCGCCGGAGCGCACGGCCGCTCGGGCTCCGGAGGTCCGTGCCTTGAACTCGGCATGCGGAACGAACTCCGGGACAACACCGGCCGCGTCGAGGCGTTCCAGGATCTGCGCCAGCATGGCCGGGCTTGCCTCGCGGAGCTCCTCGGCCAGGGTTGCGCCCTCGATCACCACCTCGGCGAGCACGGCGTCGAGCACCCCGAGGAATGGCGGTTCGGACGGGAAGTAGGCCAGGTCCACGCGCTCGACCCCGGCCGGGATGGGCAGGCCCGCGTCGGTGACCACGAGGGTGTCTGTGTGGCCGGTCTCGGAAACGATGCGTGACAGCTGCCCGTTCAGGATTCCTGGATTCTTTCTCATGCGGGTGCTCCTAGAGGCTCGGGACGTTGTCGGAAAGGAAGAGCTCGACGTCTGCCGCGGAGGGCAGGCTGGGGGATGCCCCCTTCTTGGTCACGGCCAGCGCGCCCGCGGCCATGGCGCGCCGGATGGCGTCGTCAATGGGCATGCCGGAGGCGAGGGAGGCGCCCAGGTAGCCGGAGAACGCGTCCCCCGCGGCCGTGGTGTCCACGGCGGTGACGGGGAAGGACTCGAAGACGGCCTGCCGGTCTGCGGTGACGAGGACGGCCCCGGCGGAGGCCAAAGTGATGATGGCACCCCCGGCTCCCTGGGCGAGGAACCACTTCCCGGCGCGAATGGCGCTGGCCTGGTCCGTGACGGGGATTCCGGTGATCAGGCTGGCTTCCGTTTCGTTGGGGGTCACGTAGTCGAGGCTCGCCCAGGTGTCCCGGTCGAGCGCCGCGGCGGGGGCAGGGTCCAGGATGACTGTCAGTCCGGCTGCCCGGGCGGCCCGGACCGCGTGCGCGGCAGCCTCGCGCGGGATTTCCAGCTGGGTGAGCAGCACCGATGCGCGTGGCGCCAGACGGGCGATCGCGGCGCTGATCTGTTCCGGCCCAAGGTGGTCGTTGGCGAGCGGCACCATCACAATGTCGTTTTCCCCGGAGTCGTCCACCCTGATGTGGGCGATGCCGGTGGGCGCGTCGACCACCCGCAGCTCGCTGGTGTCGACGCCGTGGTCCTGGAGCCCGCCGGTGACCAGCGGCCGGAAGAGGTCGTTGCCCACGCATCCCACCATGAACGAGGGCGCGCCGGCCAGCCCGCTGGCGACGGCCTGGTTGGCGCCCTTGCCTCCCAGCAGCAGGGTGAACTCCTCGCCGAGGATGGTTTCGCCTCTTTTCGGCAGTCTTTTCGAAAAAGTCGTGACGTCCGCGGTGATGCTGCCGACGATGATGACGCCTTCTCGGCCGGTTCGGCTCGTGTTTGTCATATGTTGGTCCTTATAGATCGGATGTTTAGTGCTTTTCGATGGAGGAGACCGACGCCAGCTGGCTGCGGATAAAAGCGTTGGCGTGGGCCCCCAGGGCGGCCGAATCGTCCCACAAGTTCCGCCACACGCCGAGGGTGTTGCTCAGGTGCTCGTCCACCACGGCGGAGGAGAAGGACTCGAAGACCACGGGGCCGTCGTAGCCGATCAGGGCGAGGCCGCGGAAGAACGCGCCGAAGTCCACGCTGCCGGAGCCGAGGTAGCCGCGGTGGCTCTCCCCGATGTGCACGTAACCTAGCTTGCGGCCCGCCGCGAGCACGGGGCTCAGCAGGTCCGGTTCCTCGATGTTCATGTGGTAGGTGTCCAGGTGCAGATAGACGTTGGGGTGTCCGATCTCATCGATGAACGCCAAGGCCTGCCTGCCCGTGTTGAGAAGGTTGCTTTCGTACCGGTTCACCACCTCCAGGCCGAGGCGGATGCCCAGTTCACCGGCGCGCTCCGCGATCCGCCGCAGGGCCTCAGCGCTGTTGCGCCGGCCCGCCTCGGTTGCGGGCCTGGAGTACTTTTGCATGGCACTGTAGATGACGCCGCACAGGTAGTCCGCCTCGAGGTCGTGCACGATTTCCAGACACTTGTTCAGGGTATCCTCGCCCCTGGCGACCACGGACGGATCCTCGCTGCTGAGGTCGGTCTGCGCCGTCAGGCCCAGGGAGGCGGCGGCGGCCAGACCATGTTCATTGAGGGAGCGGGAGGCCTGCTTCGGGTCGAAGGACCAGGGGTCCATCAGCGGGATCTCGAGCAGGTCGAAGCCGGCCTGGCGGGTCATCCGCGCCGATTCGGCGAAGGACACGGGGTCCAGTGAACCGTTCCAGACCAAGCTGTGGCAGCCAATCATCATATGTTTCTCCCATAACGATTTCTAAACATCCGACCAAAGGGTGTGTTTTAGGTCATATTTGACCTTACTCTAGTTATGGACCAAGGATAGATACATCGAGATACAAGTTGAGGGCTGGCAGTGCTGCCGGTTGTCATCCTAATCCGCGAGCACCGGCCGAAAGGCACCAGCGTTATCTCCGAAGAAGTAGGTGAGACAGTGGGTGAACCACTATTGAAGGTCGAGGGGATCAGCAAGAGCTTTCCCGGCGTCCAGGCTCTGAGTGATGTCCACTTCGACGTCCATAAGGGCGAGGTCATCGCCCTGGTTGGCGAGAACGGCGCTGGAAAGTCCAGCCTGATGAAGATCCTGTCCGGCATCTACCAAAAGGATGCCGGGACCATCTATCTCGAGGGCGTTCCGGTCCAGATTGACGGCCCGCGCCACGCCCAGGAGCTGGGCATCATCATCGTCCACCAGGAAATGAACCTGATGTCCCACCTCACGGTGGCCCAGAATATCTACATCGGCCGGGAGCCGCGGCGCCTCGGTGGTCTCCTGCTGGACGAGAAGAAGCTGAACCGGCAGACCGCCGAGCTGCTTGACCGGCTCGGGATCAAGGAGTTCGCCCCGACCGACCTGGTCGAAGACCTTACCGTGGCGAAGCAGCAAATGGTGGAGATCGCCAAGGCGCTGTCCTTCGACGCCAAGGTGGTCATCATGGACGAGCCGACGTCGGCCCTCACCACCTCGGAGACTGAAACCCTTTTCCGCCTGATCGGCGACCTCCGCGACAGTGGAGTCGGCGTGATCTACATTTCGCACCGGATGGAGGAGCTCAAGCGGATCACCGACCGCATCACCATCCTCCGCGACGGGAAGTACATCGCGACCATGGACACCGCGACGGCCAGCCAGCATGAGGTGATCAAGCTGATGGTCGGCCGCGAGATCGACGAGAACGCCCGCCCGGAGAACGTCCGCCGGGACAACGAGGACGACGTTGTCCTGCGGGTCGAAAACCTCAGCACCCGAAAACTGCTCAAGGATGTCAGCTTCGAGCTGCGGCGCGGAGAGATCCTGGGATTTTCCGGACTGATGGGGGCGGGCCGGACCGAATTGGCCCGGGCCATCATCGGCGCGGACCGGATGTCCGCGGGCCAGATCTTCGTCAACGGCAAGGAGGTGAAGATCGGCCAGCCTGCCGACGCCGTCAAGCACGGGATCGGCTACCTGTCGGAGGACCGCAAGAGCCTGGGCCTGCTGCTGGACCGGGACGTGAACACCAACATCCTGCTGTCGTCGCTCGAAAACTACACCAACCCGGCCGGCTTCATGAGGTCGGGCTCGGGCAAGGGCACCTCGCAGAAATACATCGACTCACTCCGGATCAAGACCCCGTCGATGTTTGCGACCACCAAAAACCTCTCGGGCGGCAACCAGCAGAAAGTCGTCATCGCCAAATGGCTGGCCCGCGACTGCGACATCCTCATCTTCGATGAGCCGACGCGCGGCATCGACATCGGTGCGAAGGAAGAAATCTACCGCTTGCTCAACGACCTGGTGGCGCGGGGCAAGTCGATCATCATGATCTCCTCGGAACTGCCGGAGGTTCTCCGGCTGTCCCACCGGATCATGGTCATGGCCGGCGGCCGCATCACCGGGGAAATCGACAGCGACGGCGCTGATCAGGCAACAATCATGGACTACGCCACACGGGTGGAACAGCAGGGAGCGGAAAAATGAGCGAAGTAAAGTCTGAACCGCGCGCGCAGGCGCCTGCGGGCGCCGTCAAGCGCGAATCACCCAAGGGATCCTTCCTGCGCCAGCGGCTGCAGCAGTCGCTGGCCTTCGGAACCCTGATCGTCCTGCTGGTCTTCTTCTCCTTGGCCAGCAACAACTTCTTCACCTGGACGAACATCTCCGGAATCCTGCTGTCCACCGCGGTCATCGGCATCCTGGCGTTCGGTACCACCTTGGTGATTATCACCTCCGGCATCGATCTCTCCATCGGCACCGGCATGACGCTGTGTTCGGTGGTCACGGGCCTGCTGCTGGTGAACTTCCAGTTGCCGCTGTACATCGGCGTGCTCGGCGGCATCGCAACCGGCGCGCTGATGGGTCTGATTAACGGCCTGAATGTTTCCATCCTGAAGCTTCCGCCGTTCATCGCCACGCTGGCCATGATGCTGATCGCCCAGGGCCTCGCCTTGGTCCTTTCCGGCGTGCGGCCGATCTACTTCAGCAAAGTGACGGGGTTCAAGGACATTGCCCTGGGCCAGCTCATCCCGGGCCTGCCCAATGCCGTCCTGATCCTGGTCCTGACCGGCATCGCGGCGTACCTGGTGCTTGGGAAGACCCTGCTGGGCCGCTATATCTTCGCGATCGGCAGCAACGAGGAAGCTACCAAGATCTCCGGCGTCAACACCGGCAAGTGGAAGATCCTCGTCTACACGGTCGCGGGCATCTTCACCGGTGTGGCCGGCGTCGTCATCGCGGCCCGCCTCGATTCCGCGCAGCCGCAACTGGGATCCGGCTACGAACTGCAGGCCATCGCGGCCGTCATCATCGGCGGAACCTCGCTCCTCGGCGGCCGGGGCTCGGTTCTGGGCACGCTCATCGGCGCCCTCATCATGAGCGTGCTGATCAACGGACTGCGCATCATGTCGGTGCAGACCGAGTGGCAGACCGTCGTGGTGGGAATCGTGATCCTCGTGGCTGTCTTCACCGACTCGCTGCGCCGCCGCCGGGAGGCGTAGGCGGGGCCCCGGCGCCGCCGTGCAGCGGACCCGGGGCCACGGGCAAAACCAGTTCCAAAAATAACTTGTATCTACCTGTACTTAACGTTCGAAACCAACAACAATGATCAAGGGCCCGCAATGCTGCCGGCCCGCTCACTGGATGGAGATTTACATGAAACTCGGTAAAAAGTCCCTCGCGGCGGGCGTCCTCGCCGCAGCTCTTTCCTTGACCGCCTGCGGCGGCGGCTCGGGCACCGCGACCCCCAGCGGCGGGGGCGACGGCGGCACCCCCTACGTCGCCATGATTTCCAAGGGCTTCCAGCACCAGTTCTGGCAGGCCGTGAAGAAGGGTGCCGAGGACAAGGCCAAGGAGCTCGGCGTCAAGATCACCTTCGAGGGCCCGGCTGCCGAAACCGAAGTCGATTCCCAGCTTCAGATGCTCCAGGCCGCCATCGACAAGAAGCCGACGGCGATCGCCTACGCCGCGCTGGATCCGGAAGCCTGCGTTCCGGCCCTTGAACAGGCCAAGTCCGCCAACATCCCCGTGGTCCAGTTCGACGCCGGCTGCAAGAGCGACTACCCGGTGAACCTGTCCAAGACCAACAGCATGGATGCCGGCGCCATGGCAGCCGAGCACATGGCCGAACTGATCGGCAAGAGCGGCGAGATCGCCGTCGTCGGCCACAGCCAGATCAACAGCACCGGCGTGGAACGCCGCGACGGCTTCCTCGAAGCGATCAAGGCCAAGTACCCGGACATCAAGGTTGTCGACGTGCAGTACGGCGACGGCGACCACCTGAAGTCCGCTGACATTGCCAAGGCGATGATCCAGGCCCACCCGAACCTCAAGGGCCTCTACGGCACCAATGAAGGCTCGGCGGTCGGCGTCGTCAACGCCGTCACGGAACTCGGCCTCAAGCCGGGCCAGCTCACCGTCATCGGCTTCGACTCCGGCAAGGCCCAGCTGGACGCGATCCGCAGCGGACTGATGGCCGGCGCCATCACCCAGGATCCGATCGGCATGGGTGCCGCCACCGTGCAGGCCGCAATTGACGCTTCCAAGGGCAAGTCCCTGGAGAAGGTCACGGACACCCCGTTCTACTGGTACGACAAGAAGAACATGGACGATCCCAAGATCGCCGCGGTGCTTTACCAGTAAGGCGCCCCGGCAGTACCCTGCGCCGACGCTGGCGCGCACACGAAAGAGGCCCCGGAAAATTCCGGGGCCTCTTTCGGATGCGCTGGCGAACCGTGACGGCCGGCGGGCCGACCCTGCCTAGTCGGATATGGGACCGGTGCGCCACTGCAGCACCCGGGCGGCGTTGTCGCCCAGGGCCAAAGCCACGGCGGCAGCGCCGACGCGGTCCGCCAGCCGCGGCAGGAAACGCTCCGGGAGGTAAGCCAGGCCCGGCATCCCGCCGTAGGAGACGTACCGGGTCCGTCGGGCGACGTCGCCGCCGAGGAGCAGGCGGTTTCCGCCGCCGCCGGCAATGAGCTGCTCCGCGAGGGTGATGATCTCCGAATCCGCGCGGCCCTTGGGGCGGGCCATGCCGTCGTAGCCCAGGTACGCGCCGCGGGAGGCCAGCTCCAGGTGCAGCCCGGCGTCGGGATTGCGGTCGGCGTGGGCCAGGACCACCCGCGACTCCGGGACGCCGGCGGCAGCCAGGAGATCGAGCAGTTCGTGGGCCGCCGTGCAGAACTCCAGGTGCACCATGACCGGGGCGCCGGTGACTGCGTGGGCCACCGCCACGGCCGCCAGCACACGGCGTTCGAACTCCGTGATCGACCAGTATCCGATCCCGGCCTTCAGCAGGCCCGCGCGGACCGGCACCGCGCCATCGGGAGCCGCGGGGCCGGCGGCGGGGCCGGAGCGGTCCGCTGAGTCTTCGGGTGTTCCGCAGCCGGCCGTGAGGTCCAGGGTGAACCGCCGGGCGAGGTGCTCTTCCCGTTCGGCGCGGAGCCAGTGCTCCGCGGGGTAGTGGGCTTCCCGGTGGGCGCCGGTGGTGGCGACGATGTGCAGCCCGGTGGCGGCGGCAATGCGCGCCGTTGCTGCCGGGTTGCGGCCCAGCCCCAGCGGGGTTGCCTCCACCATCGCCGCCATGCCGGCGCCGCGCAGCAGGGCTGCCTCCCGCCCGGAAAGCAGCTCGTCGTCCAGCTCGTCCCCGGGGAGCAGCGGAGAGGACTGGAACAGGTGCTCGTGGTAGTTCGTCGGTCCGAGCGACTCCGGCGCGATGTCTCCGAGGACGGTGCGGACGAAACTCATCTCGCGCTGGCCGCGGCGTCGGCCAGCCGGTCCAGCAGCTGGTCGGTGAGTTCGACGTCGAACACCTCGGCGATGACCTGGCTCCAGCCGTGGATGAAGTAGCGCCAGCCGTCGACGACGGTCAGCTGCCGCCGGTCCGCCTGTTCGCGGGCCTGGGCCAGGAACTCCAGGGATCCGCGGTAGTTGAACTCCCAGACGATCGCGTCCCGGGGGAAGTCGACGCCGTCCGGGACGGGTGATCCCGGCCGGTCCTTGCCGAGGCCGCTGGCGTTGACCACGAGGCTGCCCGCCGGGGCTTCGGCCATCACGCGCGCGGTGTCCCCGGGTCCCTCAATGAGACGGTACTCGAAAAGCCCGGCGGGCAGCTGGCCCCGGGCGTGGACGTCGGCGAGGTGCTGGAGGCGCACCGGGCTGGTGTCGGTGCAGACGATCCTCTCCGGCGCATCGGGGTGGCCGGCCAGGTACCAGCTCAGGGCCGTCCCCGCTCCGCCGGCACCCAGGCAGATCACGTGGGCGCCGGTTTCCTTGAAGTGGCCCGGCGGCAGGAATTCCTCGAGCGCAAGGCCGGCGGTGATGGGGTCCTTGGCGTGCCCGATCAACCGTCCGTCCCTTTTGGAGATGCTGGAGATCTCGCCGCAGAGCCGGCCGAACTCGTCGATCTCGTCGAAGAGGTCGTGGGCGGCCTGGTACAGGTCCATCTTGTGCGTCGTGACCAGGGCGCCGCGGTGGTCGTCGTTGTCGCGGATCCGGGCGACGAGCTCGCGGTACTGTTCGCGCGGCGGCACCCAGCGGCAGGTCGTGGCCGGTGAGCCGGTCGGTGGGCAGCTGGAGGATCCGCGCCCACTCCGGGAAAATCTTCATGATCGAGGATCCCGAGGTGGACACTCCGACAAACCCCATGTAGCCGTTCATGCGAGGGTCCTTTCCAGCGCGGCGCTGAAGTTCAGGGCCTTCTCGCGGACCAGGTCGTAG
Source organism: uncultured Actinomycetota bacterium (assembly GCA_963698285.1). Classification (GTDB taxonomy): domain Bacteria; phylum Actinomycetota; class Actinomycetes; order Actinomycetales; family Micrococcaceae; genus Arthrobacter. The sequence continues at coordinate 386,636 of CAVOQF010000026.1, forward strand.
CGTCCGGCCGCGAGGTCGGCAGTGGAGCAGAGGTCGCCGCCGGCGCCCACGGCGACGGCTCCGGCGTCGAGCCATTCACCTATGTTGCCGGGGGTCACTCCACCCGTCGGCATCAGCGGCACGTCCGGCAGCGGACCGCGGAGCGCCCGGAAGTAGGACGGGCCTCCGAGGGAGGCGGGGAAGATCTTGACGACGTCGGCGCCGAGGCCCACCGCGGTGAGAATCTCGGTGGGCGTCAGCGCGCCGGCCATGACGAGCGAGCCGGTGGCCTTCATTGCCGCTGACGGTCTCGGCGACGGTGCCGGGGCTGACCAGGAACTCCGCGCCGGCATCCACGGCGTCATCCGCCTGGGCCTGGGTGAGCACGGTTCCGGCGCCCAGGTAGATACTGTCGCCGTATTCGGCGCGCAGGGCCCGGATGACAGCGGGGGCGTCCGGGGTGGAGTAGGTGATCTCCAGCCCGGTCACGCCTCCCTCCAGCAGGGCGGCGGCGCCGCGGATGGCGCTCTCGGTGTTGGGGGCGCGCACCACGGCGAGGATGCCGGTCTGCCTGAGTTTGAGAAGGTCGGCCATTAGTTCACTTTCGTAGGAGTCGGGCTGACGGGGTTGGGCGGCGTCCGCCCTTCCAAGACGGCTAGCAGGTTGTCCACGGCGATGGATCCCATGCCGTCGACGGCCTGCACGGTCTGCGCGCCGAAATGAGGGGTGATGACCACCCTGGCCGCGAGCTGCGGATCCAGCACGGGGGAGTCCTGCCCGCTCGTGTCGCCGCGCAGGGTGTCCGCGGCGAACGCTGCCAGCGCACCGGTGCGCAGCGCCTCGGCGACGGCCTCCTCGTCCACGAGTTCCGGGCGGGCGGTGTTGACCAAAACGAGCGGTTTCGCCGCCCCGGCCAGCCATGCCGCGTCGATGAGCTGCTGGCCGCCGGGCGCATGCAGGGAGATCACGTCGCATTTCGCCGCCATCTCCGCCAGTTCCAGTGGTTCGGCGCCCAGGCTCCGGATCAGATCGGGGCCCATGAACGGGTCGGAGGCGTGCACGGTGGAACCGAAGCCGGAGAGCAGGCGGGCCACGATTTGTCCGATCCGGCCGAAACCCACCAGCCCGACGGTCAGCGAGCCAAGCTCACGGCCGCGGAGGACGGACCAGTCCCGGTTCCGCACCCGGCGGTCACCCTCCGGGACCGTGCGCAGGACGGCCAGCATGAGGGCCAAGGCATGCTCCGCGACGGCATTGGAATTCGCGCCGGGGGTATTGGTGACCACCACGCCACGCTCCGCCGCGGCCTGGACGTCCACGGCTTCGAAACCCACCCCGTACCGGGCCAGGACCTTCAGCCGCGGTGCCGCGTCCAGATGGGCCGCGGTGACCTCGCCGGTTCCGGCGATCCACCCCTCCGCCACGGCCAGATCGGCGCCGATGGCGGCCAGGGAGTGGTCCGCGGGGCCCCGCCGGACGGTGTAGCCGTGGCCCTCCAGGCGGGAGACCAGGTCCTGTTCGCCGGAGGAGAAGGAACGGGAGGTGGCGAGGATGACCGGCATCAGGGCGTCCCCCGGCGGGCGGGGAACCACGGTTCCAGCCGGCCGTAGGCGTCGAGGAAGGTCCGGTGGCCCGCTGTGTAGCGCTCGTGCGCTTCGCGGTCGGGGTGGAATTCGGCGGTTACCCGGGACAATCCGCGGGCAACGCTGAAGTCATCCACCAGGCCGAGTCCCACGCTTGCGGTCACAGCGGCACCGAGGCTGTTGGCCTCTTCGACGATGCTCCGGCGCCGGACGGTCACGCCCCAGACGTCGGCCATGATCTGCAGCCAGGTGTCGCTGGCCGCACCGCCGCCGATGGCGTCGACCCGGTTGATGGCGGCACCGGCCTCATTGAAGGCGTTGACGCAGGTCCCGAGGTTGAAAGCCACGCCTTCGAGGACAGAGCGGATCATGTTCGCGCGGCCGTGGTGCATCTCGAGGCCCACGAAGGCGCCCGCGGCCTGGGGGTTCCAGTATGGGGAGCGCTCGCCGAGCAGGTGTGGCAGGAAGTAGAGCCCCGACTCGCTCGCGGTTGCCCCGGCCGCTTCGGCAATGAGCCGGTCAAAGCGGTCCTTCTCCCCGCGGTCGGAGAACAGGCCGACGGCCCATTGCAGGGACGCCCCGCCGGCCTGCATGGTCGCGGTGGGGACGTACTTCCCGTCGATGACGTGGTCGAACGTCATGGTCCGGCGGAGCGGGTCGATCAGCGGCGCGGCCGTGACGACCTGCACCCACGAGGAGGAGCCCAGGTACACGTACGCCTGGTCGTCCTCGGAGACGACGCCGGCGCCCACGGCCGCCACCGGGCCGTCGCCGCCGCCCATCACCACTGCGGTTGCGGTGCTCAGGCCGGTCACCGCCGCCGCGGCGGCGGTGAGCGGACCGACGACGTCGGTGGACTTGAGGATTTCGGGAAACAGCGCCGGATCGATCCGGGCAGCGGACAGCATCGGCTCGGACCACGACCCGGTGCGCTGGTCGTAAGCGTTCGTGGCGGAGGCATCGGAGTGGTCCGTCGCGAGCCGCCCGGTGAGCCGGTGCACTACGTAGTCCTTGGCCAGGCAGACGTGGCGGACGCGGCTGAAGACCTCAGGTTCGTTGTCCCGCACCCACATGACCTTGCTGAGCGAATACGTGGGGTTGATGCGGTGGCCCAGCATGGCGTAGGCCTCCTGCTCGCCGAAGGCTCCGGCCAGCTCGTCGGACTGGGCGACGCTCCGGTGGTCGGCCCAGATCAGGGCCGGCCGGACCGGCGCGTAGTTGCCGTCGAGGAGCACGGCTCCCATCATCTGCCCGCCGACCACGAGGCCCAGGACTGACGACGGATCGACGCCGGTCTCGGCCAGCAGTTTCTGCGTGGCCTGGACCACCGCGTTCCACCAGACCTCCGGATCCTGCTCGGCGCGGCCGCCCGCGGCGAAATGCGGCTCGTAACCGATGGTGACGGCCTTCAGGAGGGTTCCGTCAGCCTCGTGCAGGGACGCCTTGTTGCCCGTCGTACCCAGGTCGTGAGCGATGATCATGGAACCGGTCCTTCCGTCTTAGGCCTGTGCTGCGAAGAAGGGGGCGAACTCGTGGCCCGAGTCCGAGGAGTAGACGCGCTGGCCCATGCCGTGCTCGAGGACCCAGCCGTAGTCGTGGCCCGCGCAGCCGGGGTAGACCGCGAGGAACTTGTAGGGCTCAGAGCCGACGTTGATGCTGCGGTGTGCCCAGCCCGGCGGGATGTAGCCGATCACGCCGGGAGCCATGTCCACCCAGGAGGTGTTTTCGCCGTCGAACATCAGCAGGCCGCCCTGCCCGGAGATGCCCAGGTAGATCTCGCCCTGATGGTTCGGGTGCTGGTGCCCCTTGGTCATCCAGAACTCGCCGGCGGTGGTGCCGGGCTCGATCGTCGTGATGGACTGCGGGAGTTCCCGGTCCGCTTCCGGGACCGGGGTGGAAACCACGGAGTAGACCACGGGATTGCCGTTGGCGACGGCCGCGGTCCAGGCGTCCTTGTCCGCGAACAGGCCTTCGAGATCCGACATGCGGCGTTCCAGCGTGGGGCCCTGCGGCGACAGCGTGCCGGCCTGCGCATCGAAGCGGATGGTCATGGGCGGAACAGGGGGAGTGATGAAGTCGCTCACGGGCAAAAGTCTCCTGGGATCGGCAAGGGGTCCGTTGCCGCAGCGGCAACCTGTAATTACAGGTTACATGCCAAGCGGGTCCTTGGGAATTGCCTCGAGGAGCGGGCCGGGGCGGCCCGGAGGGCTCAGCCGGTGGTGACGCGGTGGAAGCCGGCCGTGCCCGAGGCCGAGGAAACGGCGTCGATGACCACCTCAAAACGGCTCTGGTCCCCGCGGTGGTGGGCCACGAAGAATTCCAGCGGCCGGTCCGCCGCGTCATAGACGATGCTCCGCAGCTGCATGAGCGGCGCGCCCTTTACGATGCCCAGGGCCTCGGCCTGCGTCTTGTTCGCCACCGTGGCCTCGACCGAGCGGATTCCGTGGTGCGCCCGGATGCCGTTGCTGGCCAGCAGGGCGTAGAGGGACTGGTTGCGGAAATCGGCGCCGAGCACGATCTTCGCCATGTCACCGGGGAGATAGGTGGTGGTGAGCGACCAGGGGGAATCTTCGACGTAGCGGAGCCGCTCGAGGACGACGACGGGGTCGCCCGCCGGGATTCGAAGCGCCTCGGCTACCGCTTCGTCGGCCGGGACCAGTTCCTGGCGCCGAACGTCGCTGTAGACGCTGCCGCCGCGGGACTCCACGTCCGCGTAAAGGCCGCGGAGTGTGTGGACCAGGCTTTCGGAGACCTTGCGGGGGGCCACGAAGGTGCCCTTGCCCTTGACCCGCTCGATCACGCCGTCGTGCTCGAGTTGCCCCAGGGCCTGCCGGACCACGGTGCGGGAAACGCCGTACAGCTCGCACATGCCGTGCTCGCCGGGGAGGCGGTGCCCCGGGGCGAGCTTGCGGGTCGCGATTTCCAGGATCAGCTGGTCACACAACTGCTTGTACATCGGCAGTGACGCATCCTTGACCATCTTGGCCGGGGAAGCGTCGCTCGGATCCGCGATGGCCGCGGCTGGGGGGTTTGTCATGGAAACGCCATTCTGTGCATCCGGCGTCGGCACGCCTGAAGAACATCTTAGACCCGGGCATCACCGGGCCGGGCGCGAAGAATCAGGTTGCCGCGCCGCGGCGGTACACCCGGTGCGAGGTGGCGGCGAGGACGTGATTCTGCTCAGCCGGGCCGAGCGTTCCGATCAGCTCCTGCAGCACCCGCCAGGTCGGCTGGTAGCCGCCGGAGGGGACCGACACCGGCCAGTCACCGCCGTACATGAGCCGTTCCGGTCCGAACAGCTCAAGGGACTCGTGGAACACAGGCTCCAGCGCGGACCTCGAATATTCCGCCCCGGGAATACGAAGACCGGAGAGCTTGGCCACCGTGTTCGGGCGGGCCGCGCACGCCGCCAGTTGGCGGCGCCACTGAATCATTGCCCCCGGATCCGTCAGCGGCGGCTTGCCCAGATGGTCCACGACGACGGTGAGTTCCGGCAGCGCCTCCGCCAGTTCGGCCGCGGCCCCCAGGTGGCGCGGGAATGCGTCGGGGACGTCGAAGGGCAGGCCGGCCGCGGCGAGCCGGGCGAGTGATTCACGGACTGGGGCGAGGGTGAGGAAATCGTTCCGCGGGTCGTCATGGACCAGGTGCCGGACCCCGCAGAATTTCTCCGATTCCAGCCACCGGTCCAGCTGCGTCGCAGCGCGGGCGGGCGCATCCAGCTGGACCCAGCCGACGACGCCGCGGATCCAGGGTTCCGCCGCGGCGGTTTCGAGCAGGAACCGGGTGTCCTCCAGCGTGTCGTCGGCCTGGACGAGGATCGCCTCCGCCACTCCGGCCGCCTCGAGCTCCGCGTGCGCCTGGGCGGCGGTGAAGTCCCGCTTCAGCTCCGGAACGGAATCCAGCCACCGGTAGCGGCTGCGGCCGAGGCTCCACAGGTGCAGGTGCGAGTCGACCGTGGGCAGCCTGCTCATCGAGGGATCAGCCCCTCCGCTTCGAGCGTGTCCCAGAGCTCCTGGGGGAGGGGCCGGTCCATGGCGGCGATGTTGGAACCGATCTGCTGCGCCCCCCGCGCGCCGATGACCACGTTGCACACGGCCGGGTGCCGCAACGGGTACTGGATGGCGGCGTCGGGCAGTTCCACGCCGAAGGCGGCGCAGGCGGCGGCGAGCCGCCGGGCCCGGGCCAACAGCTCCCGCGGCGCCGGGCCGTAGTTGTAGTGGGCCCCTGCCGGGACCTTCGCCGTGGCCAGGATGCCCGAGTTGAACACGCCGGCGGCCACGACTCCGACGCCGCGCTCCACGCACCGGGGCAACAGAGCCGTCAGGGCGGGCTGCTCGAGCAGGGTAAATCGGCCCGCGAGCATGACCAGATCCAGTTCGGCGCGGTCGACGAGTGTGTGCAGGGCATCCGCGGAGTTGGATCCGACTCCGATGGCCCGGACAAGGCCTTCGCTCTTCAGCCGCTGCAGGGCCGGCAGGGCCTCCCCGAGTGCGGCGTCCATGTCATACGCATCGGGGTCGTGCAGGAAGAGGATGTCCACGCCCGGGACGCCGAGGCGGTCCAGGGAGTCCTCCAGGCTCTGCCGGATCCCGCGTTCGGAAAAGTCCCAGCGGCGGGTGCTGGTGGCCGGCACCGCGAAGCCCTCGCTGTCCAGTGCGCCGGGCCGGTAGGCCGGGTTCCGCTCCAGTAACCGTCCGACTTTCGTGGAGATGACGTAATCCTCCCGGGGACGGCTTCGCAGGAAGTCCCCGAGCCGTCGTTCCGAGAGGCCCAGACCGTAGTGCGGCGCCGTGTCGAAATAGCGGATTCCGCCGAGCCAGGCGGCCTCCAGGGTTCGCCGGGCGGCGTCGTCGCCCATGCTCGAATACAGGTTCCCGAGAGCGGCGGCGCCGTAACCCAGCCGGCCGAGGGGCGGTTGCGTCATTGCCGTGCAAGCTCCCACACCATCGGGATGCCGCGGTCTTCGCCGGAGTAGTCGTCCTCGACCTCGAGGAGTTCGGCCATCTCCGCCTGCCAGGGGATGTTCGCGGGATGATCAGCCAGGAATCTGCGCATCCTGGCGTAGTCGTCGACCTCCACGACGTGGAAAAGTTCGCGTCCGCTGCGCCAGATCCGCCAGCTGTGGACGCCGACCCCGCGCATGGCGGCGGCGAGTTCGGCGGGGATCTCTGCGTGGATCCGGTCATAGTCGGCCTCGCGTCCGGCCTTGAGCCGGGTGTGCAGTGCAATGCGTTCCGGGGCTGTGCTCATCGGATCAGCCTGCCACAACTTCAACCGGAGCGGCCCACGCCGGTCCGGCGGGGAATGCGAACTCCGCGAGGGACCGCGCTTTCATTTCGCTGCCGCCGCCTGGAGCGGCCGGCGGCCAGTAGCGGCCGCCGTGGACGTCTACCGGGGCGACGAAGTGTTCGTGGAGGTGGTCGACGAATTCAATCATTCGTCCCTCGAGCTGCCCGGAGACGGCAACGTAGTCGAACATCGAGAGATGCTGGACCGCTTCGCAGAGCCCCACGCCGCCGGCGTGCGGGCAGACCCGAACGCCGAATTTGGCCGCGAGAAGCAGGATGGCGATGTTTTCGTTTACGCCGGCCACCCGTGCCGCGTCGAGCTGCAGCACTTCGAGGGACCCGGCCTGCAGCATCTGCTTGAAGACCACCCGGTTCTGGACGTGCTCCCCGGTCGCCACCGGAATCGGGGCGATGGCCCGGGCTATCGCGGCGTGGGCCAGGATGTCGTCCGGGCTCGTCGGTTCCTCCACCCAGGCGAGGTCGCGGTCGCCGAGGCCGCGGATCCAGTCGATGGCCTCCGCGGTGTCCCAGCGCTGGTTCGCGTCCACGGCGATCTTGATGTCCGGACCGCAGGCGTCCCGGGCAACGCGCAGGCGCCGGACGTCGTCCTCGAGGTTGGCACCCACCTTGAGCTTGATCAGCGGGAAGCCGTCCGCGACGGCCTCGCGGCACAGCCGGGCGAGCTTGGCGTCGTCGTAGCCGAGCCAGCCCGGGGTGGTGGTGTACGCGGGGTAGCCCGCCCGGAGCAGCTCGGACTCCCGGCCCGGACGCCCGCCCGCTGCGCTGCGCAGGATCTCGAGGGCCTCATCCGGGGTGAGGGCATCGCTGAGGTAGCGGAAGTCCACCAGGGCAACCAGCTCCTCGGGGGACAACCGCGAGAGCAGCTGCCACAGCGGCAGCCCCGCGCGCTTCGCCTTCAGGTCCCACAGGGCATTGATCGCCGCCCCGATGGCCATGTGCATGATTCCCTTCTCGGGGCCCAGCCAACGCAGCTGTGAATCGTGCACCATGGAGCGCCAGGTGCCCCCCATGTCGTCGAGGAGCTCCTCGGTGTTTCGGCCCCGCAGGTAGGGAACGAGGGCGGTGAGGGCGCTGGCCACCACTTCGGTGCCGCGCCCAATGGTGAAGACGAAGCCGTGACCCTCGGCGCCGTCGCCGGCGTCGGTGCCGATCACCAGATAGGCCGCCGAGTAGTCCGGATCGGGATTCATGGCATCCGAACCGTCCAGCGAGGACGACGTCGGAAAGCGGACGTCAGTGACCGTGACGGCGGTGATGGTACTCAACTGGGAAAATCCTCCTGCTCCGGGCAGCGCCGGGATGTCGCTTCGCCCGGTCGGGCGGTGTGTTCGACAGTAAACATCGGATGTATAACTTGTCAACGGCGGTGCTGACGGTATTGTGGTGTGCGACACCTTTCCGCGCGGCCCGTCCGGCCGCCGGATCAGCGGCGGGCAGAGTTGCCCGATTTGGAGGAAGCGTGAAGTTAGTTCGCCTGGGCGCCGCGGGTGCGGAGCGCCCCGCCGTCATTGCCTTCGATGGCACCGGAACGGAAAAGACATATGATCTATCTCCGCTGACTGCGGACCTCACCGGAGAGTTCCTCTCCGGCGGGGGAATCGCCGCCGTGCGCGGTGCTCTGGAACGCGGCGAGCTTCAGCCGCTGGACGCGGCCGGACTGCGGGTCGGCGCCCCGATCGCCCGTCCGTCCGCGATCGTCTGCGTCGGGATGAACTACGCCGCGCATGCCGCGGAATCCGGATCGCTTCCGCCCGAGGTTCCCATCATCTTCCTCAAGACGCCCAACACCGTGGCGGGTCCGGACGACCAGGCCTTCATCCCGCGCCATTCCACCAAGACCGACTGGGAAGTCGAACTCGGTGTGGTGATCGGCCGGCGCGCCAGCTACCTCGGGTCGCCGGCGGAGTCCGCGGCGCATATCGCCGGCTATCTGGTGGCCAACGACCTGTCCGAACGCACTTTCCAGATCGAGGAGTCCGGCGGCCAGTGGTCCAAGGGCAAGTGTTCGCCCGGATTTTCCCCGCTGGGACCATGGCTGGTGCCGGCCGACGAGGTCGACCCGGGCAGTCTGCGGCTTCGCAGCTGGGTCAACGGCGAGCCCCGCCAGGACTCCAGCACCGCGGACATGGTCTTTCCGGTCGACTTCCTGGTCCACCACCTGAGCCAGTACCTGACGCTCGAACCCGGCGACGTCGTCCTCACCGGCACGCCGCAGGGTGTGGCGCTCTCCGGCAAATTCCCGTACCTCAAGGCCGGTGACGTCGTCGAGGTAGAGATCGAGGGCCTCGGCCGGCAGCGGCAAGTCTTCGCGCAGGCCTGAACCGGCTGCGGTGGTGGTGCCGCCGCCCGCGGGGCACAACGCACCGCGACAAACGCGTCTTAGGAAAGGAACATCATGACAACGGAGATGGATGGGCTGGTCGCGATCGTGACCGGCGGCGCCTCCGGCATCGGCGCCGCCGCGGCCGCGCGGCTCGCCGCCGCCGGAGCCTCGGTGGCGGTCCTGGACCTCAACCCGGAGGACGCTGCCGCCGGGCACTTCGCGGTGCGCTGCGACGTCGCCGACGACGCCTCGGTGATCGCGGCCGTCCAAGCGGTGGCCGAGCACTTTGGCCGGATCGACGTCGTGGTCAACAACGCGGGGATCGGCGCCCAGGGCACCGTCGCGGACAACGGCGACGAGGAATGGCACCGCGTGCTGGACATCAACGTCCTCGGCATGGTCCGGGTCAGCCGCGCCGCACTGCCGCACTTGCGGCGCTCGCCGGCAGCGGCGGTCGTGAACACGTGTTCCATCGCGGCGACGGCCGGGCTGCCGCAACGGGCGCTGTACAGTGCCAGCAAGGGCGCGGTCCTGTCCCTGACGCTGGCCATGGCCGCCGACCACATCCGCGAGGGAATCCGGGTCAACTGCGTGAACCCGGGCACCGCCGACACGCCCTGGATCGGCCGCCTGATGGCCCAAAGCGCCGATCCCCAGGCCGAACGCGCCGCCCTCAACGCCCGCCAGCCCCACGGCCGGCTGGTCACGGCCGACGAGGTGGCAGCCGCCATCGCCTACCTCGCCTCGCCCGCCGCAGGCTCCACGACCGGGACCTCACTCGCGGTCGACGGCGGCATGCAGGGCCTGCGCCTCAGGCCGGTATCGTGACGGGCCGGCCGGCCCCGGTCCGGACGGTGCTCGGCGTGGACATCGGCACCGGCAGCAGCAAGGGTGTCGTTGTGGACCTGGACGGCCGGGTGCTCCGCTCCGCGTCGCGCAGCCACGACGTCAGCCGGCCCCGGCCGGGCTGGGCGGAGATGGACGGGCGCCTGTGGTGGGAGGAGTTCACCGCGATCAGCCGCGAACTGCTGGCCGGCGCCGCCGCGGACGAGGAAATAGTCGCCGTCGGGGTCAGCGGCATGGGACCCTGCGTCCTGGTCACGGACGAGCACGGCACCCCGCTGCGCCCGGCGATCCTCTACGGCATCGACTCCCGGGCGACCGAGCAGATCGAATCCCTCACCGCCCAGCTGGGCGGCGACGACGTCATCATGGAGCGCTGCGGCTCCGTGCTGTCCACCCAGGCCGTCGGGCCGAAGCTGGCGTGGCTGGACCGGCACGAGCCGGAGACGTTCGCCCGGAGCCGGCGGCTCTTTATGCCCTCGTCCTGGCTGGCGTACCAGCTCACCGGCGCGTACGTGCTGGACCACCACTCGGCCAGCCAATGCACCCCTCTTTACGACACCGGGACGCTGGAGTGGTATCCGCCCTACGCCGGCCAGATCGCCCCCGGGCTGGAGCTTCCGCCGCTGCTCTGGCCCGGCGACACTGCCGGATACGTCAGCCCGGAGGCTGCCGCCGCCACCGGGCTGCCCGCCGGGGTGCCGGTGATCGCCGGCACCATCGACGCCTGGAGCGAAGCCGTCAGCGTGGACAGCCAGAACAACGGCGACCTGATGCTGATGTACGGCACCACCATGTTCCTCGTAAACACGGTGCCGGACCGGGTCACTTCCCCCCAGCTGTGGGGAACGGTCGGCGCCTTCGAGGGAACCCGCAACCTGGCCGGCGGGATGGCCACGTCGGGGGCGGTCACTTCGTGGCTCAGGGAACTCTTCGGGTCCCTCGACTTCCCGGAACTCCTGGAGCTGGCCGCCGCGTCCGGTCCGGGCGCCAGGGGGCTGCTGATGCTGCCCTACTTTGCCGGCGAACGGACCCCGGTGGCGGATCCGCAGGCCCGCGGCATCATCGCCGGGCTGACCCTTTCGCACACCCGCGGGGATCTGTACCGGGCTGCTCTCGAGGCTACGGCGCTGGGCGTCCGGCACAACATCGAATCCATGGAGCGCGCCGGCGGAAACATCCAGCGCATCGTGGCGGTCGGCGGCGGAACCCAGGGCGAGCTGTGGACCCAGATCGTCTCCGACGTGACCGGGCAGCCGCAGCTCATCCCGAGCCAGACCATCGGCGCCAGCTACGGCGCAGCATATCTGGCCGCGCGCACCGTTGCCGAGGTCCGGATCAGCGAGTGGAACCCGCCGGCCCGGACCGTGCACCCCAATCCTGCCGTGACCGCGGACTACAACGAACTGTACGACCTCTATGTGCGGCTTTACCCCGCCACCCGGGACATTGCCCACGCCCTCGCAGGACGCGAGGAACGTCTGAGCCCCCATAACCTTGAAAGGGAACCCACATCATGAGCAGCTACACTTTCCCGGCCGTCGCGGAAGCCCCCGAAGCCGAGGCCAACACTGTCTACACCGTCAGCAGCGGCGACCTGCGGCTCGCCGCAAACACCAAGTGCTGGCCCACCCAGCAGCAACTTGAAGAGCACTTCTCCGCGGCCGTGGAATCACTCGGCTACCAGGTGGTCCGCGCGCACGGCGTCAACCCGGAGACCGGGCACGGCTTCATCGACAGCCAGCGCATGGGCATGGAGGTCTTCAAGAACATTCCGCCGACGGCGCCGGTAGTAGTGGTGGAGGCCGTGTGGCAGTACAGCCACCACGTCCTGGCAGGCCTGCGCACGCACCGCGGTCCGATCCTGGTCGTAGCGAACTGGGCGGGCGACTTCCCGGGACTGGTGGGGCTGCTCAACCTGACCGGGAGCCTGACCAAGGCCAAGGTCGACTACTCGGCGCTGTGGAGCGAGGACTTCACCGACGAATGGGCGGTGGGCAAGCTCAAGTCCTGGCTCACCTCGGGAAGCATCACCCACGACACCAGCCACGTCCGCGAGCTGCCGCCGCTGGCGGACACGGAAGAGGTCCGGCTGGGACGCGCCCTGGCGCAGCAGCTGATGGCCGACAAGGCGATCATCGGCGTCTTCGACGAAGGCTGCATGGGCATGTACAACGCCATCATCGACGACGAAATGCTCAACCCGCTGGGCATCTACAAGGAGCGGCTCTCGCAGAGCGCCCTCGTGGCCGAGATGCAGAAGGTTCCCGACGCCGAGGCGGACGCGGTGAAGGACTGGCTCGACGACGCCGGCCTGACTTTCCATTTCGGCACCGACCCTGCGACGGAACTGACCGCCGACCAGGTCCACAGCCAGCTCAAGATGTACATCGCGGCGCTGCGGATCTCGGACGACTACGGGGTCGACGCCGTCGGCATCCAGTACCAGCAGGGGCTCAAGGACACCGTCCCGGCCTCGGACCTGGCGGAGGGGCTGCTCAACAACGTCCAGCGCCCGCCGGTCTACTCCCGCGACGGCGGCCGCGAGTTGTTCGCCGGCAAGGCGCTCCCGCACTTCAACGAGGTCGACGAGGGGGTGGCCGTCGACGCGCTCGTCACCAACCGGATCTGGACCGCGATGGGACTCGATCCCGCCACCACGCTGCACGATGTGCGCTGGGGTGCCGATTACGACGGTGAATTCGTCTGGGTCTTCGAAATCTCCGGCTCCGTGCCGGCCTCCCACAACGGCGGCTACGACAAGTCCTACTCCATGCGCCAGCCTGAGATGTTCTTTCCGCTGGGCGGCGGCACCCTCAGCGGCGTCTCCAAACCGGGCGAAATTGTGTGGTCCCGCGTCTTCATCATGGATGACCGGCTGCATGTGGACCTCGGCCGCGGCCACGTCGTCGAACTCCCGGAGGAGGAGACCCGGCGGCGGCTGGAGGCGACCGACCCGCAGTGGCCGATCATGCACGCGGTGCTTGACGGCGTCAGCCGCGACCAGCTGATGGCCCGGCACAAGGCCAACCACGCCCAGGTGGTTTACGCCCCCGACGCCGGGACGGCGGACAAGGCGCTGGAGGCCAAGGCTGCCTTCTTCGCCGAGCTGGGCGTGCAGGTCCACCTCTGCGGGGACGTGAAGCTGTAGGAAGAGGCGCCTGAGGCCGCGCGGGGACACGGCTGCGGCCGGAGGCAGGGAGCTTCCGGCCGCAGCCGCCGCCGTCCCGTTAGGCTCCTGCCATGGAGAAAACGGCCACCGCACCGGCGCGGCGCAGCCTGGCGTTCGTGGGAATCAATGCGGGCCTGGCGCTGCACCCGGCAGACACCCGGGGAGCCCAGGTTCCCGGCGAGCCGGCGAGCTGCTTCGCCACGTTCTGGCAGGCCGACTGGTCCCGCTGGGGTGCCGGCAGCGCCCTGCTGGTGGCCACCCTGCAGGGTTGGCGGAGCTACGGCGCCAACGAGGCCCTGGCCGAAAACCTGGCCACCGAGCTCACCCGCTATTTTCCCGAGGCCGCGCGGTTCCCGCTGACCGGCGTCGGGCATACCCACGACGAGTTCACGGTCGAGGTGGACCCCGCAACCGGTTTCCGCGCCACCGGCCACAAGGCGGAGCTGGCCATCGACGGAGTCCTGGACCGCCGGCAGTTCGCCGCCCCCAACTTCCAGCTCGGCGACGGCAACGCCGCCCTGAGCAACGTCTACCTGCCCTGCCGTGCCGGGCGGCTCACGGAATTCGGGGTGGAATGGCCGGGCCTGCCCGCGGTCTACCCCGGACCGCTGGGGCCGTCCTCCTCCGCGTTCATCGCCCTGGCCGAATCCTGGATGCTCTAGCCGCGCGCCCGGCCGGCCCGTGGCCTAGTGTTAAGGCTGGAAGATGTTCAGCACCCTTATGGTTCACGGAGAGGCGACGATGGCCCAGCGCAGCAACCCGGCAATGAAAATTGCCCAGAAGACCGCCCACAGCGCAATGTTCGACGCCGACGGCAAGCCCAAGGCCGGCGTCCACAACATGCTCCTGCGGGCGGTGGAAATCCAGCGCCCGCTGGTCGTCGCAAACCTGCGCCGGCTGCAGCGCAAACACCCGCACGCCACCGCGGCGCAGCTTGCGGCCATCCTGGAGCGTGACTACCTCGCCGCCGTCACCGGGGGCGGGGCCCTCGTCGGCGGATCGGCCGTCATCCCCGGCGTCGGTACCGTGGCCGCCCTGGGTCTTTCCGCCGTCGCGACGGTCGGATTCCTGGAGGCCACCGCCCTGTACGCCACCTCGCTCGCGGAACTCCACGGTGTGCGGATGGTGGACCCGGAGAAGGCCAGCACCCTGGTCATGGCGATCATGCTCGGCGAGGAAGGCACGGCGCTGCTGAGTTCCTTCAGCGGCCAGGCGGCCGGCCAGGGCAAGGGCCCCACCCAGGCCTGGGGGACGCTGTTCGCGCGCCGCGCGCCGATGATCGGCTTCGGCTCGGTGCGGCAGCGGCTCCAGCGGGCGTTCCTGCGGAACCTGCTCAAGCGCCAGGGCACCGCGCTGCTGGGCCGGGCGCTGCCGTTCGGCGTCGGCGCAGTGGTGGGCGGCGTCGGCAACCGGATGATGGGGCGCGCCGTGATCGAGAACGCCAAAGAGGCCTTCGGCCCCATGCCGGAGACGATCCCCGGCGAGCTGAAGCCCGGCGCCGGCGCCCCGGAAGCCGGCCCGGCGGACACGGCTCCGGCAGCTGAAGGCTGACCCGTGGATCTGAACGCTGACCTGGGGGAGTCCTTCGGCTCCTGGACCCTGGGCGACGACGCGGCGATGTTCCCGCTGGTCACGAGCGCCAGCGTGGCCTGCGGCCTGCACGCCGGGGACCCCGTCACCATGCTCGACACCTGCCGCGCGGCCTACGAACTCGACGTCAAGGTCGGCGCGCACCTGGGCTACCCGGACCTGGCCGGCTTCGGCCTCCGCGCGATGGACATGACGTTCGACGACCTGTTCGGGGCCGTCCTGTACCAGCTCGGCGCGCTCGACGGCGTGGCCCACGCGGTGGGCGCCTCGGTGGACTACGTGAAGGTGCACGGCGGGCTCTACGACCGCACGGTGTACGACGCCGAGCAGGCCTCCGCCGTGATCGCCGCCATCCAGGCCTACGATCCGGGCCTGCCGATTCTGGGCTTGGAGCGTTCCGCCCTGCTCGGGATCGCCCGGGAAGCAGGCAATCCCGTGTTCCACGAAGCTTTCGCCGACCGCGCCTACCTCCCCGACGGCACCCTCGTGCCGCGACTGGAGGAGGAATCGGTGATTGAAGACCCGGACGAGATCGTCGAGCGGGCGCTCCGCCTGGCCCTCAAGGGCGAGGTCCTGGCGGTCGACGGCAGCGTCGTCACGCTCACGCCGCATTCCCTGTGCCTGCACGGCGACACTCCCGGCTCGGTGAAGGTGGCCGCGGCCGTCCGCACCGCGCTGGAGCAGGCCGGCGTCGAACTGGAGCCCTTCGCCTGACCGCACGCGAACAGACACTAGAGTCCCGGGGGCCGGTCGGCCCTGTCGCTGCAACCCGCTGGTCCCTAGCGTTGGTGCATGCGCGTTCGGATCCGGGCTTCTCAACAGCGCTTGGCGCTCTGCGCGGCACTAGTGTTCCTCCTCGGCGCCTGCGCACCAGGCGTTACGACGCCGTCCACCGGGTCGCCGTCGTCAGCTTCCGGCAACCTGGCCTGCGACCTCATCACACCGGGAATTGCCGCCAAGGTCGACCCGAGCTTCGCAGGCACGGGCCAGAACCAGGCAGCCAAACCACCGGGGAGTCCCGCCTACCTGTGTAGCTACATGAGCAAATCGGATCAAGGAATGAACGCCCTGTCCGTGGCGTTGACCTCGCCCGCGTCGGCAGCCGAGATTGCCGAGGCGAGGAAGACGCCGGACTGCTCGCCCGTAGCGGGCATTGGCGACTTCGCATGCTTCCAATGGACGGGGTGGTTCCGCGGCGAGGCCGGCGGGGCGTCCGCCAACACGGTCCTCAAGGCGGTCCGCGGCAACGAGTCACTGGACCTGCGCGTCGTGGCGACGCCGCCGATGACGTCAGGGATCCCCGTCCCGGACGGCAACGCCACGGCCCGCGCGCTCGCCCAGGCCGCCGTCGAGGGAGGCTGGGGCAACGGGAGCGCGCTCAGCGTTCCGTCCGCGCCGCCCGTCGGCCCGCAGCCCACTACGGACAATCCCGTATGTGCCCTGGTCAGCGCCGAAGCGGTCAAGCGGGCGTTTGACGCGACAACCCCGGCGCAGGTCCTCCCGGGCGAGGGCAACTGCCGGTACACGTTCGGCGCGTTGGGCACGCCCGGGCCGGACTCGCTGGTGTTCTCCATCGAATTCCATCAGGGCGG
Organism: uncultured Actinomycetota bacterium; assembly: GCA_963698285.1. Classification (GTDB taxonomy): domain Bacteria; phylum Actinomycetota; class Actinomycetes; order Actinomycetales; family Micrococcaceae; genus Arthrobacter. The sequence continues at coordinate 403,027 of CAVOQF010000026.1, forward strand.
CGCCTCATTGCTGTCCCGGCCGGTGCCGGACGGGCAGGACGTCGACGGCGTCGGAGACCGGGCGATCCTCATCGTCCGGACGGACCCCGGCGGGCCGAAGGCCCTCCGACCCGCGAGTGACGTACCGCTCACGTCCATGTCCCTTATGGTCGCCCGCGGCCCAAACATGGCCATCTTCGCCGCGCAGATCCTGATCTCTCCGGCCGGTCCCACAACCGGGCAGACCAAGGACCAGCTCATCAGCCTCGTCAAAGGGATCCGTTTCTGACCCTGGGCCGCGCAGCCGAGAGACGCGCACGAGTCGCACCATTTCCCAGTGCCGTGGGGCCCTATCGGAGCCAGATTCCGAGCCCTAACGGGCCGCAAGTGTCCGTTCGCGCTCGGTCAGCCGAAGACCAGGTGCGCCGCGGTGAAGATGGCGAGCCCGGCGAGGGCGCCCACCACGGTGCCGTTGATCCGGATGAACTGAAGATCCCTGCCGACCTGGAGTTCGATCTTCTGCGAGGTCTCCTCGGCATCCCAGCGGGCCACGGTATCGGTGATCACGCCGGCGATGTCCGCGCGGTAATTGTTGACGAGGTACCCCGCGGCGTCGCCGATCCAGGTGTTCACTTTCCCGGCCAGCTCCGGGTCCACCACCAGGCGGGTGCCGAAGTCGTGCACGGCGGCCTTGAACCTGACGGTCAGCTCGCTGTGCGGATCGTCGACGGCGGCGAGCAGCGCGGCCTTGACCGTGCCCCAGGTGCGGGAGGCGAGTTCGCGGACCTCCGGATCGCCCAGCACCTGGGCCTTGACGCCTTCGGCGCGGGCGATCATCACCGGATCGTGCTGCAGGTCCTGGGCCAGCTCCTTGAGGTACTTGTCGATCGAGAGCCGGACCTGGTGCCGCGGATCGGCCTGCACCGCCTTGGTGAACTTGAGGATCTCCACGTAGACCTTGTCGCCCACCAGCCCGTCCACAAAGTTGGGGACCCAGCTGGGGGAGCGGTCCGTGACCAGCCGGTTCACCGTCTCCTGGTTGTCCCGCACCCAGTCCACGGTGCGGTCCACGAGCAGGTCCACGAGCGCATGGTGGTGGCCGTCGTCGAACACCCGCTCGGCGAGCCGGCCCACCGGAGGACCCCACGGCGGAGCCAGCAGGTGCCGGCGGACCATGCCCTCGATGACGGCCTGGACGTCGTCGTCGTTCAGCACCGTGAACGCGCCGCGGATCACGGCGGCGCCCTCCTTGGCCACCCGCTCGGCGCCGCCCGGCCCGGACAGCCAGCCGCCGACCTTCCGCGCGACGTCCACGCTGGCCAGCTTCTCCTTCACCACCTGCTCGGAGAGGAAATTGGTCTCCACGAATTCGCCCAGCGACGCCCCGATCTGGTCCTTCCGCCGCGGGATGATCGCGGTGTGCGGGATCTTCAGGCCCAGCGGGTACTTGAACAGCGCCGTGACCGCGAACCAGTCCGCCAGGGCGCCCACCATGCCGCCCTCGGCCGCGGCCCGGACATACTCGAGCCACGGGTACTGCTTCTGCAGGGCGAAGGCCACCACGAAAATGACCGCCATGCCGATCAGCAGCGACACGGCCAGCAGCTTCATCTTCCGCAGCGCCGCGGCCTTTTCGGCGTCCGCGGCGGAGAGCCGGTGTCCGGCAGCGGCCGCTGGGACGAGGGGACGGGCGGGTCGTTCAGTGTTCACCTGCATGTGCCCAGCCTAGCCGCGCATCCGCAACCGACGTCCGCTAACGTGTCAGCATGAGTACCGAGGAGCCCGCCGCCACCCGCCCGCTGGTCTACGCCCACCGGGGCGCCAGCGGAGCCTTCGCCGAGCACACCCGCGCGGCTTATCTGCAGGCCATCGCCGACGGCGCCGACGGCGTCGAGTGCGACGTGCACCTGACCCGCGACCAGCATGCCGTGCTGCTCCACGACGCCAACCTTGACCGCACCTCGGACGGCACCGGCCCGGTCGCGGACCGCACCCTGGAGGAGCTGCGGCTGCTGGACTTCTGCGCCTGGAAGGGCGCCCGGATCCCCGAGGAATACGGCGCGCCCTCCGAGCAGTTCCTGACCCTCCCCGAGCTGCTGGACATCCTGCGCCTGGCCGGCCGCGAAATCGGGCTGGCGATCGAACTCAAGCACCCCAGCCCGTACCAGCTCAAGCTCGAGGACCGGGTCCTGGCCGTGCTCGAGGCCGAGGGCTGGGACCGGGCCACCTCCATGCTGGACAACGTCCGGGTCTCCTTCATGAGCTTCAGCCCCGACTCGGTGAAGCACCTGCTCAAGTCCGTGCCTGCCTGGGCCGTCTGCCAGCTCGTGGACGACGTGAACGTGGACGAAATCCGGGAGGAACTGGGACTCGGCGCCCTCACCGGCGGCGCCCTCGCCAACGTCCTGAAGGCCGCGCAGACCGAGGGGGAGCGGATCCTGGACGACTGCGAGGTGGGCCTGGCCGGGCCCGGCATCGGCTACGTCCGCGGGCACGCCCGCACCGTCCAGCGCTGGCTCGCTTCGGGCCGCCGCTTCCGGGTCTGGACGGTGGATTCGGCGGACGACGTCGCGCTTTGCCGGGAACTGGGCATCCAGGAGATCACCACCAACCGCCCCGCCGAGGTCCGCGCCCAGCTGCTCGCCCCGCTGTAGGGGCCTGCTGTCCGGCGAAACCTTCACCAGGTGCCCGGGAAGTCCACCGGGCGGCGCCGGACCGGGGCGCGATCACCGGAATTGCGACATGGATGTCAGGGCCGCATCGAATGACCGGCTCTCCCACGGACGCCGCTGACGTAGCTCTTTTTCTGCGGGGCGGGTGATTTCGCCAGGTGATGCGGTCGTGGAGCGGCTCTTGCGGCGGTTTTTCATGGTCCTGCTTTCCAACGAAGGCGACACTGTCAGGAACAACTGAACAACCTCAAGTTGACTTGAGGTCAAATCCCTGGCGTGGCAGACTGCTCCGGTGCCTCATACCACCAGCGAATCCTTGATGTCGGTTGGCGAGATCGCCTCCCGCGCCGGCATCACCGTGCCGACACTGCGCTATTACGAGGAACGTGGCCTCGTGCACTCCCAACGCAACAGTGGCAACCAGCGCCGGTACAAACGAATGTCCCTGCGGCGGCTCGCCGTCATAGCCGCCGGCCAGCGCGTGGGCCTGTCACTCGAGCAGATCAAGTCGGCCCTCGACGAATGGTGCCGCTACGCGGCCAGGTCCCGGCGCCGCCAGCCCAGGTAGCCCAGCGCGGCCAGCCCGGCGGCGACGGCGGTCAGGGCCACCAGGGCGGGCGCCGCGTCCGCACCCACCGGCAGCAGCGGTGAATGCCGGAACGGCGAGAGGTCCATCAGCCATTCGGGGGCATTCCACAGCACGCCGAACTCGCCCAGCGCCACGAAGGCAAGGAGTACGCCCCAGACGGCGCCGGCCAGCCGGGGCGCCCAGCCGAACACCGCCAGCGCCACGCCGGTCAGCACCCACGCGGCGGGAATCTGGGCGAGCGAGGCGACGGCGGCGCGGCCGACCAGTCCGGGGTCCCCGACGGCGGCGGCGGCGCCGGCGCCGATCGACACCCCGGACAGTGCCAGCAGCACGGCGACCCCTCCCAGCGCGAACGCGTAGTGGCTGCTCGCCCAGCGGGGGCGCGTGGTGGCGGTCCCCAGCAGCGCCTCGGTGTGGCCCGCGGCTTCCTCGCCGCGCAGGTGGTTCACCGCCGCCACCCCGTACGCCGCGGCGAGCAGGCCCATGATGCTGATCTCCGCGGCCAGGAAGGCGTCCCGCAGCGCGGAGGCGCCGCCGAGCAGCTTGACCAGGTCCTGGGCGTTCGGGGAGCTCAGCATCTGCTCGACGTTGCTGACCAGGGACCCGATCACGACGCCGAAAACAACGAACGCCACGGCCCAGGCCAGCCACACCCGGTACTGCAGGCGCACGGCCAGGGCCCAGACGCCGGTCAGCGAGCCCACGGCCGGGCCGGGCCGTTCGTCGCGCAGCCCGGCGCCAAGGTCCCGGCGTGACCGGAGGGCAAAGGCGGCCGGGATGAGGAGGACACAGAGTGCCATTGGCAGCGCCAGCACCCACCAGCGGTCCCCGGCAAACGCCCGGATCTGCTGGTTCCAGCCGATCGGCGAGAGCCAGGACAGCATCGACGGCCCCGGTTCGGCGAGGTCGCCGACGGCCCGCAGGCCGTAGGTCACCGCGATGACGCCGACGCTGAGTCCCGTGGCGGCCCGGGCGCTCGCGGTCAGCTGCGCGGCGACGCCGGCCACGGCGCTGAACGCCATCCCGGTGGCCGCCCAGCCCAGGCCGAAGGCCAGCGATCCGGCGGCAGGCAGGCCGCCGGCGGCCAGCGCGGCGGCGGAGAGCAGCCCCACTCCCAGGCTCGCGCCGAAGCCGATGACGAGGGCGGCCGCCAGCGCCGCGTCGCGTCCCAGCCGTCCGCCGCCGAGCAGCTCCAGGCGTCCGCCCTCCTCATCGGCCCGGGTGTGCCGGACGATCAGGATGACCATCAGGACGGCGAGGATGGCGGTCATAAACGCGGTGTACTTGATCAGCGAGAGGGCCCCGAGCGAGGCCGGATCGTAGATGCGCCCGAACATCGCCACCATCGAGGCGGTGGCGTTGAGGGCGTTGGCCGCTTCGATGCGGCTGCCGACATCGGGGTAGAGGTCCGCGCCGGCCAGCGCCGTCGAATACGCAACGACGGCGAAGCCGAGCACCCAGGCCGGCAGCAGCCAGCGGTCCCGCCGCAGCCCCAGCCGGACCAGTACCGCGGTCCCGGCCAGCGTCTCAGGCATGGCCGGCCCCCGTCCCGGCGGAGCCGACGGCGTCGGAACCGGCGTCCCGGGGGCCCGTGCCGTCGCCGGAGCCGCCGTTCCCCGCTCCATAGTGCCGCAGGAACAGGTCCTCCAGCGTCGGCGGCTGGCTGGTGAGCGCCCGCAGCCCGGCGCCGGTCAGGGCCTGCAGGAAAGGGCCCAGCCCGGCCGGGTCCACCTGGGCGCTGATCCGGTGGTTAACGACCATCACGTCGTGCACGCCGGGCAACAGGTCCAGCCCCGGCGGCACCGCGGCGACGTCGGCCGTGACGGCGGTGCGGGTCAGGTGCCGCAATTGCTCGAGCGGGCCGGTCTCCACCACCCGGCCGGCCCTGATGATGCTGACCCGGTCGGAAAGGGCCTCCGCTTCGCTGAGGATATGGCTGCTGAGCAGCACGGTGCGGCCCTGCGCCCGGAGTTCACGGACGCAGCCGCGGAAGGCGTCCTCCATCAGCGGATCCAGCCCACTGGTGGGTTCGTCCAGCAGGAACAGCTCGGCGTCGGTCGCCAGCGCGGCGACCAGAGCCACCTTCTGCCGGTTGCCCTTGGAATAGGTGCGGGCCTTTTTGGTGGGATCCAGCTCGAATAGCTCCAGCAGCCGGTCCCGCCGCGCCCGGTCCTGGCCGCCCTGCAGCCTGCCGAGGAGTTCGATCACCTCGCCGCCGGTCAGGTTGGGCCACAAGGACACGTCGCCGGGAACGTACGCCAGCCGGCGGTGCAGCGTCGCGACATCGCGCCAGGGATCCAGTCCCAGCACCCGGATGGACCCCGCGTTGGACCGCAGCATGCCCAGCAAAAGCCGCAGCGTGGTCGACTTGCCGGACCCGTTGGGACCCAGGAAGCCGTGCACTTCGCCGGCGGCCACCTCGAAGTCCAGGCCGTTGAGGGCGGTCACGGCCCCGAAACGCTTCACGACGCCGGTCATCTCCACGACACTGCTCATAACCACCAAGGTACTCCCGGCCGGCGCTCCCGGACCCCCTGCGGAAAGTCCCGTTTTCGCGGTGCGCGCCGCAGGTTACGGCCCCGTTTACCGGCCGCCCCGCGGCTGTGGTTGCATGGTTGCATGCCTTTCCGCTGGTCCCCCCGGGCCACCCAGACGCTTTCCGCGGCCGCCCTGAGCGGGCTGCTGCTGGCCAGCGCGGCAAAACACTTCCGCGACCCCGGGTTTTTCGCCCCGGTGGTCCCGGACTACCTCTGCCGCGACGACTCCGGCAGCCGGCGCAACGGGCCCCTCGCCGTGCTGTCCCGGGAGGAATGGGTGGCGGCAAGCGGACTGCTCGAGGCCGGCGCCGCCGTCGGACTCCTGATCCCGCCGACCCGCCGCGCGGCCGCCGGCGGCGTCACCGCCCTGTTCACCGCCTTCCTCGCGGGACACCTTCACGCGCTCCGCACGGCGTACGGACCTGCCGGCACGCCCGCCCGGCGCCGCGTCCACGGCCTGCGCCTGCCGCTGCAGGCGCCGCTCATCGCCTGGGCGTGGAGCCTGACCAGGCCGGTACCGAAGCGGCGCCGGTGAGGCTCGCGCAATCCCCGGCCGTCCGGGTGGGGCTCTCCATCAGCATTGCCACGGGGCTCTACGGGATCTCCTTCGGGGCCCTGTCCGTGACCTCCGGGCTCGATTTCTGGCAGACCATGGCGCTGAGCCTGCTGCTCTTCAGCGGCGGCTCGCAGTTCGCCTTCATCGGCGTCGTGGCCGGCGGCGGCTCCGGCGTCGCGGCCATGAGCGCTGCCACCCTGCTGGGCATGCGCAACGGCATCTACGGCATGCAGCTCAACGCCCTGCTGCAGCCGCGGGGCTGGCAAAGGTTCGCCGCGGCCCACGTGACCATCGATGAATCCACCGCCACCAGCACCGGCCAGACCGACCCGGCAGAGCAGCGGCGGGGTTTCTGGACGGCGGGAATCGGCATCTTCGTGCTGTGGAACCTCTTCACCGCCGTGGGGGCGCTGGCCGGCAGCGCGCTCGGCGATCCGAGGCAGTGGGGGCTCGACGGCGCCGCGGTGGCGGCGTTCCTGGGGCTGCTGTGGCCGCGGCTCAAGGGCCGGGAGCCCGTCGCGATCGCCGTCGTCTGCGCCCTGGCCACCGTCCTGGCCGTCCCGTTCGTGCCGGCCGGGGTGCCGATCCTGGTCGCCGCGGCCGTGGCGGCGCTGGTCGGCTGGTTCAGTCACGGCCGCAGTGACGAGGGGCTGGAACCCGACGTCGACCCGTACGCCGAGGAGCACGAGGCCGCCCGGCGGTCCGGCCGGAACCCGGGGGAGGGATCATGACGCTCTGGCTCTGGCTGCTGCTGTCCTGCGTGCTGGCCTATGCCTGGAAACTGGTGGGCTACCTGGTGCCGGCCAGCCTGCTCCGCAATCCCCGGATGTCCCGGATCGCCGGCACCATGACGATCGGCCTGCTGGCGTCGCTGACTGTTGTGAACACGATGGCGTCCGGGCAGTCGCTGGCCCTGGACGCGCGGCTTGGCGCCCTGGCCGCGGCGGCGATCGCACTGTGGTTCCGGGCGCCGTTCCTGGTGGTGGTCCTGGCGGGCGCGGGCGCCGCGGCCGGGCTGCGGCTGCTCGGCTGGAACTGACGCGCCGCCGCCGGACGTCCAAGCTCAACGGTCTTTAGCCCTTGGTGCGCCGGGCCGGCCGGTGGGAGCATTGGATGATGACTGAAAATGATGTCCCGAACTCCGCTGCGCCCAATCCGGCGGATCCGGCCGCGGCGACCCCGGACACGAACCCGGAGGCCGCTGGCAAGGCGCACCAATCGAAGCCGCACGAACACTTCGTTTCCCCCGGGGCCGAATCCACCCGGGAACTGCGCGACATGGCCCGGCGCCGCCGCGAGGCCGAAGAGAAGCTGCAGCAGCATCTGCAGGAGGCGGCCCAGCATGGGCACGAGGCGAAAGAAAAGCCGGCGGACGATCAGGGCGGGCGCTGAAGGGTTCAGTTCCGGCGGACCGGCGGCGGCCGGAGACCGGCCGCCGCCGGGTCATCAGGCGTCGCCGTCGACCGTGACGACGATCTTGCCGCGTGTGTGCCCCTCCATATTGAGCCGGAAGGCATCTGCGGCCCTCGCCAGCGGGAAGGTGTTCGCCACCTCAACCCGGAGCTGGCGCTCATCGACGAGATCGGCGAGCTCCTGCAGATCGGCGCCCACCGGATTTACCCACATCCAGGTGCCGCCGTGCTGCTCGACCTCGCTGTCCGCGATGGAGGCGTGGCGGCCCCCGTCGGCCAGGACAGCCAGCGTGGCGTCAAGGTTCCCGCCCACGAAGTCCGCCACGACCTCGATGCCTTCGGGACGCAGGGCGCGCACCCGGTCCGCGAGGCCTTCCCCGTAGCTGACGGGCTCGGCTCCGAGCGACCGCAGGAAGTCGTGGTTCTTTTCCGAGGCGGTCGCGATCACGCGGGCGCCCAGGGCAGCGGCGATCTGGATGCCCAGGGATCCGACGCCGCCGGCGCCGCCGTGGATGAGCACCGTCTCGCCGGCAGTGACGCCGAGGCGGGTGAGGACCTGGAATGCGGTCAAGCCTGCCAGCGGAAGGCCGGCGGCCTCTTTCCAGCCCAGGGACGCGGGCTTGCGGGCCAGGAGCCGTTCCGGCAGGGCGATGTACTCGGCGAAGCTGCCGCCGTGGACGTAGTCTTTGCGCCCGTAGGAAATGACCTCGTCGCCGGGCTTGAAGTGCGGCGCGTCGATGCCCACCGACTCGACGACGCCGGCGACATCCCATCCGGGAATCGCCGGGAACTGCAGGTCCATGGCTGCGTCCAGATAGCCGGCCATGATCTTCCAGTCCACCGGGTTCACCGATGCCGCCTTGACCTTGACCAGGACCATGCCGGGTCCGACTTTCGGCAGGGGCTGGTCCGTCAACTCGAGGACGTCCGGGCTGCCGTATTCGCTGTAAGTGATTGCCTTCATGCAAGCCTCAACGGCGCCATCGAGGGCGCTATTCCGCAAAGCGTCCTAAGCGTGGGACACGTCACCGGGCGGTGCCGAGTCCCGCCAGCTTGAGGATGAGCCCCAGGCCCTCCGGGGTGCCGGGCCAGTGCCGCGCCACCGCCTCCTCGCCGGCCCGGGCGACCACGGAGCGCAGCACCAGGGCGACAATGACGACGTCGTCCGCGTAACCGATGACGGGCAGGAAGTCGGGCACGAGGTCAATGGGCGAGAGCAGGTAGGCCAGCAGCAGGGCCAGCCGGATGCGCACCCCCACGGCGACCGTGCGGTCGGCCAGCAGCCGGCGGATCAGCCGGAGCAGGTCCGGCAGCAGCCGCAGGGCGTCCTTCATGGTGACGGTCTCGGGGTGCCGCCGCGCATAGCCCCAGAGCAGCACCAGCAGCACGGCATAGACCAACAGCAGGCCGCCGAGCACGCCGGCAGCGGTTTCCCACGTCATGGCGTCAACGGTACTTGGTCCCGGAGGTAGTCCCGTAGCCGAGGCCGAATGCGGTGCCGTACGTGGTTCCCGGTACCAGCGACTGGGGCGGCAGCGGGCGCTCGGGACGTTCCGCGCGGATGGCGTCCTCGACCAGGGCGACCGGGCGGCGCCAGGCGTCCGAGCCGGCTTCCATGGTGTCCACCACACCGATCAGCATGGCCAGCAGCCGGATCATGTCGGTCATCGAGATGTCGCTGCGCAGCGTGCCCTGGCCCTGGCCGCGGCCCAGCAGCACGGCCACCGACTCGATCAGGTCCCCGGTGATGCCGGTGAGCACGCCGCGGCGGCCGGCCACTGCGCCGAGGAGGTTCGCTTCGTCGCTGGCCACCCCCATCAGGGCCTCGACCACGCGGAACAGGCCTTCCGCGGCGTCCTTGCCGGCCAGGGCCTCCTCGATGACCGGATTGACCCGCAATTTCAGCTGCTGGTGCAGGGCCGCGAGCACCAGTTCTTCCTTGTCGGCGAAGTTCCGGAACAGCGTGGCGGGGCCCACCCCGGCGGTGACGGCGATGGTCTGCAGCGGGACCTCGGGGCCGTGGTCGCGGAAGCACTGGCGGGCCGCGGCAATGATCTTGTTGACGTTGCGCGCGGCGTCCGCACGGAGCGGCCTGCGGTCTACTCCCCGGTTCATTTGCTCAGGGTAGCAACGCGGAGGTGGAGGAAACCTGTTACCGGCGGGTACTCCCTTTTGTGACGTGTCGTCCCGCGGATCCGGGCCCGTGCGGTCACCGCCGGGCGTGGCAGACTGGAGCCATGTTGCTTGCATTTTCTGTCGCACCCTCCGGCCGCCCCGCGGGCGCCCTTGCCGGTTCCGACGCCGACGACGCTTCGGTCCACGATGCCGTCGCCGAGGCCGTGCGCATCGTCCGGGAATCCGGGCTGCCGAACCGGACAGATTCCATGTTCACCACGATCGAGGGCGACTGGGACGAGGTGTTCGACGTCGTGAAGCGGGCCACGGAAGCCGTGGGCCGGTACGGCAGCCGCGTCTCCCTGGTGATCAAGGCCGACATCCGCCCCGGCTACACGGGCGAACTGACCGGCAAACTGGACCGGCTGGAAGCGGCCCTAGGCGAGTAGCGGCCCGCCCAGTGCGACGAGCCGGCCCTACCGCCGGACGGAACCGACTGGAAGACTGGGCCGCATGATCGAGCACCAGCCCACGTCCCGCTGGATCGCCGTCGAGGAGTATCTCTCCGGCGTTGTGGTCCGGCCCGACCAATCGCTGCGGCGCGCGGCGGCCGCCGCCCGGGAGGCCGGGATGCCGCCCATCGAGGTCGCGCCCAACGCCGGCAAACTCCTGAAGCTGCTGGTCCGGCTCTCGGGCGCCCGGCGGGTGCTGGAGATCGGCACGCTGGCCGGGTTCAGCACCATCTGGATGGCCCAGGGGCTGCCCGACGGCGGCCGGCTCGTCACCTGCGAATACCTGCCCAAGCACGCCGAGGTGGCCCGCGCCAACCTCGACCGGGCCGGGCTGGGGCACCTCGTCGAGATCCGGGTGGGTGCGGCCCTGGACACGCTGCGCGCGCTGGAGGGCGAGGGCGCCGAACCCTTCGACTTCGTGTTCATCGACGCGGACAAGGAAAACAACCCGCAGTACCTGGACTGGGCCATCCGGCTGGGCCGGCCCGGCACCACGGTGGTGATGGACAACGTGGTCTGGGAGGGCGCGGTGCTGGAGCCTGCCCTGGACCCCGTCAATGCCCCGGGGATCGTCGCGGCGCTGCAGATGATGGGCGAGGACCCGCGGCTGGACGCCACCGTGATCCAGACGGTCGGGTCGAAGGGCTGGGACGGCTTCGCCCTTGCGCTCGTGCGGTAGCGCGGCGACGGTGCAGTGCGGTAGCGGGCGGGGTGGCCCGGACCGGCCAATTGCTAAGTATGCTTAGATTTACCCGGCGGCGGCTTCGGCCGACAGCCGCTGGCACGGACAGCACCAGGCGTACTTCGCAAAGGACACAGGCCACCGAATGAACGCGACCCAGGACTCCCGCCCTCCCCGCGCCGTGCGGATCAGCTCCACCCCGCAGGAGCTTGCCGGGCTCGGGCCGCTGCTGGACGCCGCCGACGCCGGCGCCGGGGATGTCCCGGCCCTGCTGGCCCTGGCCAAGGAAGTGGGGGAGACCGCGCCGAAGCCCGGTTCCGGCCGGACCGCTTTCCTCTGGGAAATCCTCGCCTCGGTCACCGCCGTCGACGTCGCTGCCGGCCGGATCCTGGAACCCCACCTCGACGCCGCCGCAATCCTCGCCCAGGCCGGCGGGGCCGCGGACGCGGACAGCGCCCCCTCCGACGCCCCCGCCGCCGTCCCGTTCGACGGGACGTGGGGGGTCTTCGCCGCCGAGGCGCCCGGGCTCAAGCTGGAAGCCAAGGACGGCCCCGGCGGCGTCCTCCTGCACGGGTCCAAACCGTGGTGTTCCATCGCAGCGCAACTCGACCACGCCGTGCTCACCGCGCACCTGGACGGCGGCGGCCGCGCCGCCTTCGCCGTTGACCTGCACGCCTCCGGCGTCAGCTTCGCGGACCCCAAGTGGACCAGCCTGGGCCTGCGAGAAGTCCCCAGCGGCACCGTGCACTTCGACGCCGTCCCGGCCGTGCCGCTCGGCGGCTCCGGCTGGTACTACCGGCGTCCCGGCTTCGGCTGGGGCGGCATGGGGGTCGCCGCCTGCTGGCTCGGCGGCGCCGTCGCGGTGGCCCGCAGCTACGTGGACGCCCTGCAAACAGCGGCCGACGGCGGCCGCGACCCGGACCAGCTCGCCCTCGCCCACCTCGGCGAAATCGACCGCACCCTGACCGGACTCACCCAATACCTCGCCCGGACCGCGGCCCGGATCGACGCCGGGGAGCTCTCCGGAGCCGGCGCATGGGGCGAGGCGCTGCGCGTCCGCGGCGCCGTGGCCGCCGCCGTCGAACGCATCCAGGCGCTGGTGGGCCAGAACCTCGGGCCGGCCCCGCTGGCCTTCGACGCACGCTACGGCAAACGCATGGCCGACCTCTCGCTCTACATCCGCCAGCACCACGCCATGCGCGACGACGCCCAGCTCGGCGCCCTGACGTTCAAGGGGGACCACCCATGGTGAGCTTCACGCACAACGACGCCGGGACCCCCGAGGAGGACTGGGCGCGCAGCGGCGTCGCCACCCTGCCGGAGCTGCCGCTCGACGCCGCCGAACTGGCGGCCACCGCCTTCATCGTCCTGGCCGCCCACCCCGATGACGAATCCCTCGGCGCCGGCGGGCTGCTGGCCCGGCTGCACGGGCTCGGTGCGGAGGTGCGGGTGCTGCTGTGCACGGCGGGGGAGGCCTCGCACCCGGACTCGCCCAGCACCACGCCCGAACAGCTTGCCGACCTGCGGCTGCGCGAATTCGCCGGCGCGCTCGGCCGGCTCGTCCCGGCTGCCGGCTGGCGGTACCTCGGGCTGCCGGACGGGAAGCTCGCCGACCACCGGGAGCAGGTCCTGGCCGCGGTCACCGAGGCCGCGGCTGCCACCGGCCGGCCGGCGGACCGGATCGTCCTGGTGGCGCCCTACCGGAACGACGGCCACACCGACCACGACGCCCTGGGGTCCGCCGCCGCGGAGGCGGCCGGCGCGGCCGGCTACGGGCTGCTGGAGTACCCGGTCTGGTACTGGCTCTGGGCCGGCCCCGCGGACCCGGCCTGGCAATCCTGGCTGCGGCTCCCGCTGAGCCCGGCCGAGGAGCAGGCGAAGGCGCAGGCCATGGCGGCGCACACCTCGCAGGTCCGGGCCCTCTCGGAGCAGCCGGGGGATGAAGTGCTCCTCCCGCCGGCGTTCCTGGAGCATTTTTCCCGGCACTGGGAGACCTTCGCCTGGCAGCGGCCCGCCGCCCCGCCGCAGGATCCGGGGGCCGGAGCGGCGGCCCGCGCCGCCGGCCCCCGCCCGGGCTTCGCCGCGGCGGACGCCGAGGGACTCTTCGACGCCGTCCACGCCCGGAACGAGGACCCCTGGGCGTACACCACCAGCTGGTACGAGCACCGCAAACGCGCGCTGACCCTCGCCGCGCTGCCCGCCCGGCGTTTCACCGCCGGCCTGGAAATCGGCTGCTCCATCGGCACCCTGAGCGTCGAGCTCGCGGACCGCTGCGGAAGCTTCCTGGCCGTCGACGCGAGCAGCGCCGCCCTGGCGCACGCCGCCCGGCGGCTCGCGCACCTGCCCGCCGCGCAGACCCGCCACCTCACCGTTCCGCACGACTGGCCGGAGGGGACCTTCGACCTGATCGTGGTGTCGGAGGTCGGCTATTACCTTTCGCCGGAGGAGCTGGCGGCGCTCTTCGACCGGGTCGAAGCCGCGCTGCTGCCCGGCGGCACGCTGGCGCTCTGCCACTGGCGGCACCCGATCGACGGCTGGGAGCTCGACGGCGACACCGTCCACGCCGCCGCGCGCCGGCAGCTTCGCTGGGCCGACGCCGGCCTCTACCGGGAGCGCGACTTCGTACTGGAAATCCTCCGCGCCCCGGAGCCGGTCCCGTGAGCGGCCCGGCCGCCGCCGCGGCGCCGCAGCGGCGCCCCGGCATCGACGCCGTCGCCGTCGTCATGCCGGCCCACAACGAGGACCAGCACCTCGAGCGGGCGCTGCAGGCAGTGCAGCGCGCCGCCGACGAACTGCAGCGGCAGCGGCCCGCGGTCGCCGTCCGGGTGACGGTGGTCCTGGACAGCTGCACCGACCGCTCCGCCGCGATCACCGCCGGATACGTCGAGGCCGACCCGCGCTTCAGCGCGCTCGAGGTCCGGCTGCGCAGCGCCGGCGCGAGCCGGGCCGCCGGTGTCCGCGCCGCCGTGCTGGGCCGGCCCGGGCGCGCCCCGGGCCAGCGTTCCGTGCCCCCGCCCTGGCCCGGACGGACCTGGCTGGCCAACACCGACGCCGATTCGCAGGTCCCGGTGAACTGGCTCGTCCGCCAGCTCGAATTCGCCGACGCGGGGGCGGACGCCGTGCTGGGCTCGGTGGAACCGGACCCCGTGGGCATGGATCCGGAGCTGCTGCGCCGCTGGCTGGACCGCCACCCGTTCGAGGAAAACCACCCGCACATCTACGGCGCCAACTTCGGCGTCCGGGCCTCGGCCTACCTCGCCGCGGGCGGGTTCTCCGCACTGGAATCGCATGAGGACCGCACCCTCGTCCAGAGCCTGCGGAGCCTCGCCTTCACCGTCCTCGCCACGGACAGCATGCGGGTGCTGACCTCCGGCCGGACCCAGGCGCGTGCGCCCCAGGGCTTCGGGTCGTACCTGCGGTCCCTGGGGCGGCAGCGCCCGCCGGCGGCCACCGGCACCTGAACCGGCACCTGACCGGCAGCTGAACCGGTCCGGGACACCCGGACGACGGCCGCGGTCCGCACCCGCCCGGCTCCGGTGACCTTTGGCCCTAACCGGCCGTGCCGCCCCGGAGCATCCTCGGAAGCATGGGCTACCTGGGCAGTGCCGGGGTGGGGTGCTGCGCATGAACGGCTGCGGGCGGTGATCCCCGCCGCGGGCGCCGGGCCAGCGCCCGGGATTTCCGGACTCAGCTCCGCGGAGGCCGCCCGGCGGCTGGAGCGGGCCGGACCGAACCGGCTGCCCCAGGTCCGGGGGGTCCCCGGCTGGCGCCGGCTGCTGGCAGAGCTGAGCCACTTCTTCGCCGTGATGCTGTGGGTGGCGGCCGGACTGGCCTTCGTCGCCGGGATGCCGCAGCTGGGCGTCGCCATCGTCGTCGTCATCGTGGTGAACGGGGTGTTCGCGTACATCCAGCAGGAGCGTGCCCAGCACGCCGCCGCCAAACTGCGCGAGCTGCTCCCGGCCATGGTCTCGGTGCGCCGCGACAACCGCATCACCAAGGTGCACACCACCGAACTGGTGCCCGGCGACGCCGTCGTGCTGGTTGCCGGGGACCGGGTGCCGGCGGACCTCCGCCTGGCCCTCGCTGCGGGCTGCACGGTGGACGAATCGATGCTCACCGGCGAAAGCGAGGCGATCGCCAAGGGCCCCGGCGACAGCGTGTTCGGCGGAACCTTCCTGGTCATCGGCACGGCCGAGGGCGTGGTCGCCGGCACCGGGGGACAGACCAGGCTTGCCGAGATCGCCTCGCTCACCGGCAAAGTCGAGGCGCCGCCGAGCCCGCTGGCCCTGGAGCTGCAACGGATCGTCCGGATCGTCGCCGGCGTGGCCCTGGGCATCGGTGCCCTGTTCTTCGTGCTGTCGCTGCTGGTGGGCATCTCCTGGCGCGACGCGTTCCTCTTCGCGATCGGCGTGGCGGTGGCGCTGGTGCCCGAGGGCCTGCTCCCCACCGTCACCCTCTCGCTCGCCATCGGCGCCCAGCGGATGGCCGCCCGGAACGCCCTGGTGCGGAACCTGCAGGCGGTGGAGACGCTCGGTTCCACCACCTTCATCTGCACGGACAAGACCGGAACCCTCACCCAGAACCGGATGAACGCCGTCGAGGTCTGGACGCCCTCCGGGCTGCTCGGCATCACCGGGCCGGGCTACGGGCCGGAGGCGACAGTCACCGGCGACGGCGGCGCGGCCGCCGGGGCCGCAGCGTTTGCGGCGGGGCAGCGGCTCAGCACCGCCGCGCGGGCCGCCTCGGTGGGCCGGGCGGTGCCGCACGAGGGCCAGTGGATCGCCGAGGGCGACCCGATGGAGGCCGCCATCGACGCGCTCGCCACCCGGCTGGCCGGCCCCGGCGGCGGGGCGGAGGAGCCGGCGCCCTCGCACCGCTTCGCCTTCGACCCCCGCCGGCTGCGGGAGTCCGCGATCGTCGGCACCACGCTCTTCGTCAAGGGCGCCCCGGAGTCCGTGATCCCCTTATGCGGCGGCGCGGGCGGCGTCGGCGACAACGACGGCGCCGGCCGCGCCCTGCAGATGGTGGACGAGATGGCCTCGCACGGACTCAGGGTGCTCGCGGTGGCGCAGCGGAGCCTGCCGGGCCTGCCAGGCGCCCGCTTCCGGCTCGAGGAGGCGGAGACCGGGCTGACGCTGCTGGGGCTGATCGGCCTGCACGATCCGCCCCGCGCCGAGGTGCGGCTCTCGCTGCAGGCGGCCCGCGAGGCGGGCATCAAGGTGGGCATGGTTACCGGTGACCACGCCTTCACGGCCGCCGCCATCGCCCGTGAGACCGGCCTGATCGGGTCCCCGGAGCTGGTGCTGGAGGGCCACACCCTGCCGGAGGACGACGAGGTGCTGGCCGCGCTGCTGGACCGCGACGGCGTCGTGGTCAGCCGGGTGTCGCCGGAACAAAAGCTCCGGGTTGCCAGGCTGCTGCAGCGCCGCGGCCACGTGGTGGCCATGACCGGCGACGGCGTCAACGACGGACCGGCGCTGCAGCAGGCGGACATCGGCGTCGCGATGGGACTCAGCGGCACCGATGTGGCCCGCGAGGCGGCGGACCTCGTGCTGCTCGACGACGACTTCGCCACGATCATCGCGGCCGTGGAACAGGGCCGCGCCACCTACGCGAACATCCGACGCTTCCTGACCTACCACCTCACCGACAACGTCGCCGAGCTGACACCGTTCGTGTTCTGGGCCATGTCCGGCGGGCGGTTCCCGCTGGCGCTGAGCGTGCTGCAGATCCTCGCCCTGGACATCGGCACCGACCTGCTGCCGGCCCTGGCCCTTGGCAGCGAAGCGCCCAGCAAGGGGGCCCTGAAGCGCCCGCCGGAACGCCGGCACCTGATGGACCGCGCCCTGATGTTCCGGGTCTTCGGGCTGCTGGGCCCGGTGGAGGCCCTGCTGGAAATGACCGCCTACACCGCCGTGCTCTTCGGTGCGGGCTGGAGTCCCGGGGCCCAGCTGCCGCCGTCGGACGTGCTCATGGCGGGCTCGGGCGCCGCATTCACCACCGTGGTCCTCGCCCAGCTCGCCAACGCGTTCGCCTGCCGCAGCGCCACCTCGCCGCCGTGGCGGCTGGGCTGGTTCACCAACAGGCTGCTGCTCTGGGCCGTGCTCGCGGAGCTGGGCCTGCTCGCGGTCTTCCTGTTCCTCGGCCCGGTCGCCGCCCTGCTGGGCCATGCCCCGCCGACGCCCGGGGGACTGGCCGTGGCGCTCGCCTCGATCCCCGCGGTCCTGCTCGCCGACTGGCTCTACAAGGTGGCCCGGCACCGCCGGGCCGGCCGCGGGGCCTAGCGCCATCCGGGGCCGTCTAAAAGGTCCAAAGCCTCTGACCCCGCCCTCCGCCCGGCAGCAGGATCAGAGAATTGGCGGACGAACACCAAGGAGCGCCGGCATGCCCGAACACGTGCTGTGGTTTGAGGAAATCGGGATGGGCGACGTCCCCCAGGTCGGCGGCAAGAACGCCTCCCTGGGCGAACTCATCCAGTCCCTGAAGGCCCGGGGGGTGCGGGTCCCCGACGGCTTCGCCACCACCGCAGCGGCCTACCGGACGTTCATCGAGGCGAACGGGATCGAACCGGCGATGCGCTCGCGGATCCTGGCCTACCGGTCAGGTGACGCCACGCTGCGCGAAACCGGCGAGGCCATCCGGGAACTGTTCCTGGCCAGCGATTTCCCTGCGGACATCGCCGAGTCCATCCGCTCGCACTACCGGGACCTGGGCCAGCGCGCCGGGCAGGAGCGCCTGTCCGTCGCGGTCCGCAGCAGCGCCACCGCCGAGGACCTGCCCGATGCCAGCTTCGCCGGCCAGCAGGAAACGTTCCTGAACGTCAGCGGCGACCGGGAACTGCTGGACGCCTGCCGGCGCTGCTACGCCTCGCTGTTCACCGACCGGGCCATCAGCTACCGGGAGGTCAAGGGCTTCGACCACCTCGACGTGGCGCTCTCGATCGGGGTGCAGCGGATGGTGCGCTCCGACGTCGGCGCCTCCGGGGTGATGTTCTCGATCGACACGGACTCCGGTTTCCCGCGCGCTGCCGTGATCAGCGCCGCCTGGGGCCTGGGCGAGACCGTGGTCCAGGGCAGCGTCAACCCGGACAAGTACCTCGTGTTCAAGCCGCTCCTGACCGACGCCGCCGCGGCGGCGGAGGACCGGCGGACGGGATCAGCCCGATCATCGAAAAGACCCTCGGCTCCAAGGCCCGGAAGATGGTCTACAGCCGCGGCGGCCACGCCCGCACCCGGACGGTGGACACCTCCGACGCCGAACGCCGGGCCTTCGTCCTGGCCGACGCCGAGATCCTCACCCTGGCCCGCTGGGCGGTGACCGTCGAGGAGCACTACGGCCGGCCGATGGACATGGAATGGGCCCAGGACGGCGAGACCGGCGAGCTCTTCATGGTCCAGGCCCGGCCCGAGACCGTGCAGTCGCAGAAGTCCGGCTCCCGTTTCACCCTCCACCACCTGCTGGAAACGGGGACCGTCCTGGTGGCCGGGGCCGCGATCGGCGACTCGATCGCGCAGGGGACGGCGTGCGTGATCCGCAGCGCCGCGGACATCGAGAAGTTCCGCGACGGCGCCATCCTGGTCACCGACATGACCGACCCGGACTGGGTCCCGATCATGAAACGCGCCGCCGGGATCGTCACCGACCACGGCGGCCCCACCAGCCACGCGGCGATCGTCAGCCGGGAACTCGGGGTGCCCGCCGTCGTCGGGACCGGCAACGCCACCGGGATCCTGGCCGAGGGGCAGGCCATGACCCTGTCCTGCGCCGAAGGCGACCAGGGCCGCGTCTACGACGGCACGCCTCGCGTTCGAAACGGAGGAGATCGACCTCGGCGACCTGCCGGCGACGCGCACCAAGGTCATGGTCAACATCGCCAGCCCCGCGGCCGCCTTCCAGTGGTGGCGGCTGCCGGCGGACGGCGTCGGCCTGGCGCGGATGGAGTTCATCATCAGCGACGCTGATCCGGGTCCATCCGATGGCGCTGGTCCATCCGGAGCGGGTCACGGATCCGCGAGGAGGCCGCGCAGATCCGGGAGCTGACGCGCGGCTACGCCGATCCCAGCGGACTACTTCGTGGACGCCCTGGCGCTGCGGCATCGCCAAGATCGCCGCGCCCTACCATCCCGCAGCCGGTGATCGTGCGGCTGAGCGACTTCAAGACCAACGAGTACGCGCACCTGATCGGCGGCGCCGCCTTCGAGCGAGGCCGAGGAGAACCCGATGCTCGGGTTTCCGCGGCGCCTCGCGGTACTACGACGAGCGGTACCGGGAAGGCTTCGCGCTCGAATGCCGGGCCCTGAAACGGGTGCGCGAGCGGATCGGCTTCGGCAACGTCATCGTGATGGTCCCGTTCTGCCGCACGCCGCAGGAGGCGGACAAGGTGCTGGCGGTGATGGCGGAGCACGGCCTGGTCCGCGGCGAGCACGGCCTGCAGGTCTACATGATGTGCGAGATCCCCTCCAACGTGATCCTGGCCGAAGAGTTCGCCACCCGCTTCGACGGCTTCTCGATCGGCTCGAACGACCTGACCCAGCTGGTGCTGGGCGTCGACCGCGATTCCGCGCAGCTGGCGGCACTGTTCGACGAGCGCGACGAGGCCGTCATGGCAATGATCGCGAGGCGATCCGCAAGGCGCACGCCGCCGGGATCAAGATCGGCATCTGCGGCCAGGCGCCCCAGCAACCACCCGGAGTTCGCGGCGTTCCTGGTCGAGCGAGGGCATCGATTCGATCTCGCTGAACCCGGACAGCTACCTCAGGACCGTTCCGCGGATCGCGGAAGCCGAGAAGCTGGCGTCCGGGGGCTAGGCCGGCCGGCGGTGCTGCCCTTGGGCTCCCCGGAACTCAGCGCGCGCAGTGCGTTGAGGATGGTGGCCAGGTCCACGAGCTCCTGGGACAGGGCGCCGGCGATGGCCGGGACGTAGCCCGCGGCCGCGGCGAGCATCAGCGCCACGCTCAGCGCGATGCCGATCCAGATGCTCTGCAGCGCCACCCTGATGGTGCGCTGGCCGATCCGCACGGCCGACGCCACCTTGGACAGGTCATCGAGGATGATCACGACGTCGGCCGACTCGCCGGCCGCCGTCGAGCCGCGCGCACCCATGGCGATGCCGACGTCGGCGACGGCGAGGACGGGGGCGTCGTTGACGCCGTCGCCCACCATCATGACCGGGCGCAGCGGCAGGGACCGGACGGCTTCGACCTTGTCCGCCGGCAGGCACTCGGCGCGGACATCGGTGAGCCCGGCCTCGGCCGCGATGTGTTCGGCGGTGGCGAGGGCGTCGCCGGTGAGCATGACGGTCCGGGTGACGCCGAGGTCCCTGAGTTCGGCCAGGGTGCGGCCGGTTTCCCCGCGGATGGGGTCGCTCATCACCAGGGCGCCGGCGAATTCCCCGGCCACGCCCACATAGATGGCGAGTTCGCCGCTGGCCAGCTCCGTTTCCACGACCCCGGCGGCGGACTCCGCCACGAAGTTGGGCTTGCCGACCACCACGTCCCGGCCGTCGAAACGCGCCCGGACGCCGTGCGTGGCGAATTCGGTGGCCTCCGTGGCGGTCCCGAAGACCAGCCCGCGGGACCGTGCCGCGTCCATCACCGAGGCAGCGAGCACATGGGAGGAATATTGTTCGGCCGAGGCCGCGAGCCCGAGGACGGCGTCCTCGGTGAAGGACCCCGCCGTCCGGATACCGACCAGGGAGGGCCGGCCGTAGGTGAGGGTGCCGGTCTTGTCGAAGGCGGCGGTCTTGATCCGGCTCAGTTGCTCCAGGACGCCGGCGTACTTGACGATGATGCCGCCGCGCGCGGCCCGGCTCATGCCGCCCAGGAAGGCCACGGGGGCGGCGATCAGCAGCGGACACGGCGTGGCCACCACCAGCACCTCGGCGAAGCGGGACCGGGACTGCCGCTGACGATCCAGCCGATCGCGCCGAGGAGGTAGGCGAGGGCCGTGAACGGAACGGCGTACCGGTCCGCGAGCCGTACCATCGGCGCCTTGCTGTCCGCGGCCTCCTTGACCAGGGCGACGATCCGGCTGTACTGCGAGTCCTCCATCCGGGCGGTGACCTGCATCCGGACCGCGGCTTCGCCGTTGAGGGAGCCGCTCATCAGCCCTTCGCCGGCCACCCGCTCCACCGGTAGGCTCTCCCCGGTGAGCGAGGACTCGTCGAAGCTGCCGGCTTCGGAAAGCAGGATGCCGTCCAGGGGCACCACTTCACCGGGCCGGACCAGGAGGATGTCACCGATCCGGACGTCGGTGGCGGCAACGTCCTCGTGCTGGCCGCCGGCGTTGGTTCCGGTGGCGGTGTCGTCGGCGGCGGGGTGCCAGCGGCGGAGTTGCCGTTGCGTTCCCGGTGGGCCGTCTGCGGGACGCGCTCCAGCAGGGACGTCAGTTCCTTCTTGGCCCGGCCGGCGGCGTAGTCCTCGAGCGCGGTGCCGCCGGCCATCATGAGCACGATGATCATCGAGGCGACGAATTCGCCCACCAGCACGGTGCTGACAATGGCGGTGACCGCCAGGATGTCGATGCCCCACTGCCCGCCCATCAACCGGCGGGCCATGCCGACGGCCAGGTACGCCGCCACCGCGAGGGCATAGATGCTGGCCGTGATCTGCGCGATGCCTTCCTGGCCCGAGACCAGCAGCAGCACCACCGCCAGGAGGGCGGCGACCGTGCCCGCAACCAGCGGATACCGGAGCACAATTTTCACGGATTTCCCGCCTCGTTCTGCGCGCAAGACCGGGCGCCTGCGCCTACCTGCATCCTACTGCGCCGCCCCGCCCGCTCCCTGGAGCGCGAACGACGCGGGGAGGGTGGAAACCGCCGGCGGGCCTTTCAGCCCTATCCACGCTGGGGCCGGTGGTGCCACGGTGAATCATGTGGTCGATTCTGGCCGGGAACCGCCGCCGGCTGATTTTGCTTGGGGCCGCGTTGCTGTTGCTGGCGGCCGCGGTGGTGACGGCGCTGGTCCTCGGCGCTCAGCCACAGGGGGCGCCGCCGGTGGCGGCCTCCGGCACGGGCACCCCCTCGGCCGCGACGCCGAGCCCGACGCCGAGCCCCTCACTGACCCTTACCCCGACGCCGGCCCCGACGTCGAGCGCGACGTCCGCCCGCCGCCGGCCCCGCCGGCGACGGAACCCCCGGTGACCCGGCCCCGCCCCGCCGCTCCGCCCGCGCCGCCTGCTCCGCCCGCGCCGCCCGCCGACCCGTTTCCCGCGGCGCTCCGCGGAGCCGACGTCGAGGTCATCCCCAACGCGGGACCCGTCGTCGCCCTGACCTTCGACGCCGGCGCCAACTCGGCCGGCCTGCCCAGCATTCTGCGGACCCTCGCTGCCACCGGGGTCCGGGCAACCTTCTTCCTCACCGGCAACTGGGCCAGCGCCAACCCGGCGGGCGTCGCCTCGATCGTGTCCGCCGGCCACCGGGTGGCCAACCACTCGATGACACATCCGGGCTTCACGTCCCTCACCGACACCCAGATCGCCCAGCAACTGGCCGGAGCGCAGGCCGCGATCGCCGCCGGGGGCGCCGATGCCCGCCCGCTGTTCCGCTTTCCCTTCGGCGAGCGGGACGCGCGGACCGTCGCCGCCGTGAATGCCCTGGGCTACCTGCCGGTCCGCTGGACGGTCGACACCCTGGGCTGGAAGGGCACCAGCGGCGGCGTCACGGCGCAAATCGTCGCCGACCGGGCGCTCGCCGGTCTCCAGCCGGGGGAAATCGTCCTGATGCACATCGGCTCCAACCCCGACGACGGCAGCACCCTGGACGCCGACGCCCTGCCGCAGCTCATCAACCGGATCCGCCAGGCCGGCTACGGCTTCACCACCCTCGATGCGCTGCTCGGCTGAGCGGCCGCCGGGCCAGCCACTGTCGCCGCGCCCCGATGACTGGTACGAATAGCGCATGACGGAGTCGCCCACGGTTGCAGCTGCCCTGGCGCCCGTCGACGCGGTGGTCTTCGAACTCGACGGCGTGGTGCTGGACACGGCGGAGGTCCGCGCCGCCGCCTGGCAGCGGCTCTTCGAGGACGTCGTCGCGGATCCCCGGTTCCCGCCGCGCGCCCGTCGTGACCCGCTCACGGACGCCGAGTACACCCGCTTCATCGAGGGCAGGACCTCCGCCGACGGGGTAGGGGCGTTCCTGGCCTCACGCGGGGCTCCGCTCCCGGCGGGCTCACCCGCGGACGGCCCGGGCGACTGGACGGCGTTCGGACTCGGGAAACGCCAGGACGAGCTGTTCGGGCAACTCTTGCGCGGCCGGCCGCCGCGCGTCTTCCCCGGCACCGTGGCCCTGCTGGAACGGCTCAGGGCGGGCCGGATCCCGGTGCTGCTCGCCACGTCCGCCTCCAACGCGGGCGCGCTTCTCGCCGCCGTCGGACTGGACCATTACTTCGACCACGTGGCGGACGGGCAGGCAGCGCTGCGGCACGCCCTGCCGGGCAAGCCGTCGCCGGCCCTGGCGCTGGAAGCGGTGCGCCGGCTGGACATCCCGCCCGGCCGGGCCATGGTGATCGAGGCGGCCGTCGCCGGGGTGGAAGCGGGACGCCGGGGCGGCTTCGGGCTCGTCGTCGGCATTGACCGGACCGGCCGGCGGGCCGCGCTGGAAGCCGCCGGCGCGGACATCGTGGTCGAAGACGTCAGCGAACTGGACATCGGCCTGGTCATCACGCACCCCTGGCTGCTGGTCTATGAGGGCTTCGACCCGGCGCACGAGGGGCACCGGGAGGCCCTGACCACCCTGGGCAACGGCTATCTGGCGACCCGCGGGGCGGCCCCCGAACACCGGGGAGGGGAGATCCACTATCCCGGGAGCTACCTGGCCGGGGTCTACAACCGGCTCCCCAGCGTGGTGCAGGGCCAGCGGACCGTGGACGAGCACATGGTGAACATCCCGGACTGGCTGCACCTGGACCTGCGGATCGGGGACGGCGCCTGGTGGTCCGAGGGGGGACTGAAACTCCGCCGGGAACGCCGCACGCTGGACCTCAAGCGGGCGCTGCTCACCCGGGAGGCGACCCTGGAGGACGACGCCGGGCGGCGGCTTCGGCTGGTCCAGCGCCGCCTTGTCTCGATGGCGGAACCGCACCTCGCCGCGCTGGAGACCGTGCTCACCGCGGACGGCTGGAGCGGCAGCGTCGGCGTCCGCAGCGGCTGCGACACGGACGTGACCAATTCCAACGTGCCCGAGGACGCCCAGCTGTCCAACCGGCACCTGACGGCGGTGCAGGTGACGGAAAGTGCCGGCGGGCAGTCCGCCGGTGGGCAGAATACGGGCGGGCCGGGCGCCGTCGGACTGAGCGTGCAGGTGCAGACCAGCCAGAGCCGGATCGGCATCGCCCTGGCGTTGCGGACGGACGTGTCCGGGCCGGCCAATTCGGAATTCGAGCAGCTGGGTGGGCTCTACGCACACCGCTTCGAGGTGCCGGTGGCGGACGGGACCGCGGTGAGGGTGACCAAGACGGTGGGGGTCGCCAGCTCCCGGGACCACGCGGTCTCCTCACCGCTGACGGGCGCGGAGGCGGTGCTGGCGCGCTCGGGCGGCTTCGAGGCGCTGCTGGCGGAACACGAGCGGGCCTGGTCCCTGCTGCTGGCACCGTTCGTCATCGAGTCCGATGCCCCGTCGCAGGCGCAGCTGATCCTGAACCTGCACGTCTTCCACCTGCTGCAGACGCTGACGACGCACACCGCCGAGCTGGACGCGGGCGTGCCGGCCCGCGGACTGCATGGGGAGGGCTACCGCGGGCACGTCTTCTGGGATGAGCTGTTTGTCCTGCCGGTGCTGAACTCCCGGCTGCCCTCGCTGGCCCGGGAGCTGATCGACTACCGCTGGCGGCGGCTCGGCACGGCCCGCGACGCCGCGCGGGCGGCCGGGCTGCGGGGCGCGCTTTTCCCCTGGCAGAGCGGCAGCGACGGCACCGAGCAGACCCCCAAGCTGCTCTACAACAAGCTGTCCGGGCACTGGATGCCGGACTACTCCCACCTGCAGCGGCACGTGGGGCTGGCCGTGGCCTACAACGCCTGGCAGTACTTCGAGGCCACCCAGGACCGCGGCTGGCTGACCCAGCACGGCGCCGAACTCATTGTCGAGGTCGCCCGCCTTTTCGCCTCGATGGCGGACTATGACGCCGCCGATGACCGCTTCCACCTCCGGGGCGTCATGGGCCCGGACGAGTACCACACCGGGAACCCCGGCAACCCGGGCGGCGGCCTGGACGACAACGCCTACACCAACATCATGGCCGCCTGGGTGTTCGACCAGGCCGAGTGGATCATGCACTCCGTGCGGGGCTTCGACATGGAGGACCTGCGGGCCCGGCTCGGCGTCACGGCGGCGGAAATCGCGGCCTGGGCGCGGCTGAGCCGGCGCATGTTCGTGCCGTTCCACGGCGACGGCATCATCAGCCAGTTCGCCGGCTACGGCGCGCTCCGGGAACTGGACTGGAACCACTACCGCCGCAGCTACCGCAACATCGAACGGCTGGACCTGATCCTGGAGGCCGAAGGCGACAGCACCAACCACTACCGGCTCGCCAAGCAGGCCGACGTCCTGATGCTGCTCTACGTCCTGGGTGAGGACCAGCTTGTGGGATTCCTGGACCGGCTGGGCTACTCCGTCACCCCCGCACAGATGGCCGCGACCGTGGACTTCTACCTGGCCCGGACGGCGCACGGCTCCACGCTCAGCCGGGTGGCGCACGCCTCGGTCCTCGCCCAGCGCGACCCGGAGCAGGCCTGGGCCACGTTCCGGGAGGCCCTGGACGCGGACCTGGACGACACCCAGGGCGGGACCACGAGCTCGGGCATCCACCTGGGCGCCATGGCCGGGTCGATCGACGTCGTGCAGCGCAGCTTCGCCGGGCTGCGGATCACCCGTGACGCCCTCGACTTCACGCCCCGGCTGCCGGCCGAACTCCACCGGGTCGACTTCCGGGTCCGCTACCGCGACCAGCTGCTGGCCGTGCACCTGGAAACCGACCGGCTGATCGTGGCCGCCGCCCCGGGCGACGCCGCCCCGGTCCTGGTGCGGGTGGGCGGCCAGAAGGTGCTGCTCCGGGCGGGCGAGGAGCACGAATTCCTCCGCGCCGATTCGGCGGGGGACTAGGGGGCCACGCGGATGACGGCGGCGCCGGTGACCCGGTCCCCGGCCAGGTCCGCCAGCGCCTGGCCCGCGGCGTCGAAGGGGTAGGCCACCGTGGTCGGGCGCAACGGGATTTCCGCGGCGAGGCGGAAGAACTCCTCGCCGTCGGCCCGTGTGTTGGCCGTGACGCTGCGCAGCTGGCGCTCCTGGAACAGCTCGGCGGCGTAGTGCAGGGGCGGGATGTCGCTGAGGTGGATGCCGGCGACGGCGAGGGTTCCGCCGCGGTCCAGGGCCCGCAGCGCGGGCGGCACCAGGCCGCCGGCGGGGGCGAACAGAATGGCGGCGTCGAGCGGATCCGGGGGCTCGTCCTCGGCCCCGCCGGCAAAGGTGGCGCCGAGGTCCAGGGCGAGGCGGCGGGCCTCCGGCGACCGTGTCATGACGTAGACCCGGGCCCCCTGGTACAGCGCCAGCTGGGCGGCGAGGTGGGCGGAGGCGCCGAAACCGTAGATGCCCAGCCGGCCCCCGATGGGCAGCTCCGCACGGACCAGGGCGCGGTAGCCGATGATGCCGGCGCACAACAGCGGGGCCGCTTCCTCATCCGGGAAGATTTCCGGGATCCGGTAGGCAAAGTCCTCGGCGACGGTAATGAGTTCGGCGTAGCCGCCGTCGCGGTCCCAGCCGGTGAAGGTGGGGGACAGGCACAGGTTTTCCTGGCCGCGCAGGCAGAACCGGCAGGACCGGCAGGTGCCGCCGAGCCACGCCACCCCCACCCGCTCGCCGCGGCGGAACCTGGCCGCCCCCCGGCCGTTGCCGATCACCTCGCCAACCACTTCGTGCCCCGGGATGACGCCGGGCCGCCGCGGTTCAAGGTCGCCCTCGGCCAGGTGCAGATCCGTGCGGCACACCCCGCACACCCGCACGCGCAGCAGGACTTCCCCGCGGCCGGGCACCGGGTCCGGGCGCTCGCCCGGGACCAGCGGGCCGGCAGCTATCGGCCCCGGCTGCGCAACCCACCAGGCTCGCACAGAGCCTCCGTTTCCCGGACTCCTCTTCCTGAATCGGGTCTCCGGAGGCGGTGACCCCGGAGCCTGAGAATCAGCGCGTGATCATGACATTGCAGGGAGCCTTGTGCAGCACCGCGGAGACGGTGTTGCCCGGACCCCCCTCGCGGTTGTGGGTGCCGAGCACCAGTACATCCGCATCGGCGGCCGCTTCCGCCAGTTCCTTGGCCGCCGCGTGGCCGTCCTTCAGCGTGCCGAAGACGGCCAGCCCGGGGGCGAGCCGCCGGGCCTCGGCGACGGCGTTCTCCAGCAGCTCGGAGCCGTGCAGCGGGGCGTGGCGGCCGTGTTCCCCGCGGGTCCCGCCCCGGCCCGGATCCACGTGGACGAGCTGCAGTCCCGGCCCCGACCGCGGCGGCCAGCCGGGCGGCCTCGGCGAGGACGGCTGCACTGCGGGCCGCGGCATCGACGCCCACGACGACCGGCCGGCCGGGCAGGTGTGCGCGGCGGACGACCATCAGCGGGCACGGCGCGGCCCCGGCCAGCTCGAGGCAGACCGAACCGGCCAGATGTCCGAGCACACCGCCCATGCCGCGGCTTCCGACCACGAGGAGGGCGGCGCCCGCCGCCGCGTGGCGCAGCACCTGCGCTGGCAGGCCGGCCTCCATAACGCCGTCGACGTCGATTCCCGGGGCAACGTCGCGGGCCAGCGCGACGCCCTCGGCGAGGATGGCCTCGGCGGAATGCCGGAGCCCGCTGCCGGCCACGCCCTTGACCGGTCCCAGGTCCTTGGTGAACATCGGCCAGACCCAGGCGTGGACCACCTTCAGGGGCAGGCCCCGGGCGCCTGCATGGCCGGCGGCCCAGCGGACGGCGAGCTGCGAGGTTTCGGAACCGTCGTAGCCGACGGCGATGGCGGCGGGCCGGGAAGCTGGTGCAGGTGCCGGCATGTATCCTCCCGGTAGGCGGACGGTGGCACCCCCAGCGGTGCGTCCCCCCAGTACAGCCCGTGCGGGCGCGGGCGCCTAGGGGCTTTGGTCCCGCGCCGGTGCGCTGCGGCTGTGTTCTTCGCGCAGTTCCCGTCCGCGGCGGATGTCCTCTTCCTCCTTGGCCTGCAGCTTGTCGCTCTTCTTCGTGTCCCGCGGCGGCAGCTGGATGGTTTCCTCGGCCTCGATGCCGGCCTGGAGCTGGCGCCCGCGCTCGGTCTCGGCGTCGAACTCGGCACCGAAGAGCAGCGACATGTTCAGGATCCACAGCCAGAGCAGTGCGATGATCACACCGCCGATGGCGCCGTAGGTCTTGTTGTAGCTGCCGTAGTTGGCCACGTAGAAACCGAAGGCCACGGACGCCAGCAGGAACACCACCAGGGCGATGGCCGATCCCATGCTCATCCAGCGGAATTTCGGCTGCTTCACGTTCGGGGTGGCGTAGTAGAGGATGGCAATCGCCAGAATGACGAGCACCAGCATCACCGGCCACTTGGCGATGTTCCAGACAGTCAGGAACGCCCCGCCCAGGCCGATGAGGTTGCCGACAGATTCTGCCACGGGGCCGCTGAGCACGAGCATCGCGGCCAGCACGACGACGATCAGCAGGTTAACGACAGTGACGCCGAGCATGGTGCCGCGGAGCTTGAGGAACGGCCTGCCCTCATCGGTCTCGTATACCCGGTTCATGGCCCGGCCGAAGGCGCCCACGTAGCCGGAGGCGGACCAGAGCGCGGTGAGCAGGCCGAGGACCAGCGTGAAGCCGGCGGCCGGGGAGCTTGCCAGCTCTTCAACCACGCCGCGGATCGTGGTGGCGGTCTCGCCCGGGGCGATGCCCTGGACGATGTCGAGCAGGGCGGAGGTGGTCTTCTGGGCATCCCCGAAAATACCGAGCAGGGACACCAGTGCCAGCAGCGCGGGGAAAATTGAGAGCACCGAGTAGTAGGTCAGCGAAGCCGCCAGGTCGGGGCACTGGTCCTTCGTGAACTCCCGCAGGGTCTTTTTCGCAATGTACTTCCATGACGGCTTGGTGACGTCGGTGGGGCTGTCCGGCTTGCGGGAATCGTCCGGCGCGGGCGCGGTCCGGGCTTTGGCGGTGCTGCTCTTGGCGGTCTCGGCGTCGTCCATGGAGCCAGTGTCCGCCTTGGTGAGGTTCTTGGCCATCGGAATCTTCTTTCTGGGTTAAGCGCAGCGGCCGGCTGCCCAGCGCGTCAGCGAGGGCAGCCGGCCGTCTGCCGGGTCGGGCTAGGCCTGCCGGACGTTGTCCTTGGCGTCGGCCGCGCGGTCCTTCACGTCGGAGACGGCCGTCTGGCCCTCGCCCTTGACGTTCTGGGCCGCATCGGTGGCGGTGGCCTTGACGTTCTCCATGGCGTCCTGGGCCGGCTCCTTGAGGCCCTCGGCCACGTGCTTAGCGGCTTCGGTCAGCTCGGTGGTGAGCGGCTCGGCAGCCGTCTTGAGGGCGTCGGCCGCCTCGCGTTCCTTGGTGCTCGCCGGGATCAGCGAGGACACCAGCAGGCCCGCGCCGAAGGCGATGAGCCCCGCAGCGAGCGGGTTGCCCTGGGTTTTGGCCTTGGCCAGGTGCGGTGCGTCGGCGACGGCGGAGCCGGCGTCGTTCAGGTGCGAGGCGGCGCTGCCGCCCGCGGAATGCACGTTGCCGGCGGTGTGGTCGGCTGCTCCCATGACTTTCTCCTTCACTCCGAAGACGGCGTCCTTGACCTTGTCGGTCTGGCGCTGGACGATGTGGGACGGGGTGACCTTGTCGGCCACGGC
Source organism: uncultured Actinomycetota bacterium (assembly GCA_963698285.1). Taxonomy (GTDB): domain Bacteria; phylum Actinomycetota; class Actinomycetes; order Actinomycetales; family Micrococcaceae; genus Arthrobacter. The sequence goes on from CAVOQF010000026.1 coordinate 432,907, forward strand.
GTCGACGTTGGTGCCGAGCCGGGCGCGGGTCGCTTCAATGTCGGCGCGGATGGCATCCGGGTTTTCACTCATTGTGTTTTCCTCGCTCTAGTGGCTGGGCTTGAGGGTCGGGGGAATTTCCTGGAGGGTCTCAGCGGTCTGGGGCATGCCCTTGATCGCCTTGAGCTCCTTGCGGCCCATCGAGGCCAGGACGGCGCCGATGATGCCCCAGATGATCGCGACGACGACGCCGGACCATCCCAGCCCCATCAGGGTTCCCAGCCCCCACCAGAGGGCGAGGGAGAGGAACAGCAGGACGAAGTGGCCCGCGACGCCGGCGCCGGCAAACATGCCGCTGCCCTTGCCGGCCCGGCCGGCGGTCTGCTTCAGTTCGGCCTTGGCGAGCTCCACTTCCTGACGCATCAGGGTGGACATGTCCCGCGTGACGTCACCGAGCAGGTCGCCCAGGGAATTGGTCTCCGCCTTCACATGGGCCTCCGTGGGAGGCATCGGGGTGCCCGTGGGCATCTCGCTGCTCATCGACGGCCTCCGTCGAACGGATCCTTACGGTCGGGGTCGACTGCCGGATCGATCCGGTACGGGTCGGCCGCCAGCGGGTCATTGGCCCACGGGTCGGCCTGCGTGCCGGAGCCCTCAAGCGGGCTGGGCGGGTACGTTTCGGCGGCGGACGCCGTCGTGGTTTCCGGGTAGGTCACCGGCGGCGGGGGAACCGCGACGCCGGCATCGGGCACCCGGGTGACCGGGGCGTTGTACTGGGCGCCGGTCGTGGATGCGGCGGACGCGGTGTCCGGGGCGCCGGCGCTGAGGCTGCGGCTGAGGCGGCCGGCCAGGATGCCGGCGCCGGCGGCGGCCAGCAGGAAAGTGCCGGGGCGCTGGCGGGCAAACGACTTCACCTCGGTGAGCAGCGAACCGGGGTCACGGCTGTCCAGCCAGGTGGCCACGGACTGTGACCGCTCGGCGGCCTGGCGGATCAGGTCGCTGGCGACGCCGGGCTGGTCCGGGGCGTCTGCCATCGTGCGCAGTTCGCTGGAGATGGAGCGCAGGCCCTGGGCTGCCTTCTGCTGCTGCGTGCCGGCCTGCGCGGTGAGGTCCGTCCGGGCCTGGTTCAGGAGGTCCTTGGCGTTGCTCTTGACCTCGCCGGCGACGTTTGCCGCTTCGGCCTTCGCCGTTTCGGTGACGTTCTGGGCTGCGTCCGCCGCCTGCCGCTTGACTTCGCCGGCCTCGCCCTTGGCGGCGTCCGTCTTCGAGGACGTCCCGGTGGAAGTCCCGCTGGAGGCGGGCGGGAACGTCGAAGCCTGACGCAGTTCGGGCTCGGTGCCCTGCGTCACCGTCGGGGTGCCGTAGCTGCCGTCCTGGGGCCACTGGTTCTCTGTCATCGTCGCTCTCTTTCCTTGTAGATCTGCTGCCGGGTAGCAAACCCGCAGCGCCGAACTCGAATAGTAAGCATGATTACTATTGAATAGTAAGCACGCTTCGCATTCGATTACAAGGTGGAACCGTAAATTGGCGGACGGCGGCCCGCTAGGGTTGAAGCATGAGCGGAACGGCGGACGGCTGATGGCCAAGCGGGGCAGGGCGGCCGGCCGAAACGCCGGAACCACGGCGCCGGGAGTGGTGGACGTGCCGAAGGGCTCCCGCCCGGACGGGCCGGTCGCGGGCGTCTACTACATCGACACCGGCGACTGCGAGCTCATCCCGGACCAGGACAATTCGACCGGCTGGCTGCTGCGGATCAACGGCGTCATGAGTTCCCATATCGACCTCGCCGACCCGCTGTTCCTCGACTTCGAGTACATGCGCTGGATCGCCGCGCTGGTGGAATCCCGCTGGCCGCCCGCGGCCCGGCCCAGGCTGCGGGCCCTGCACCTCGGCGGCGGGGCATGCTCACTGGCACGCTACGTCCACGCCGCCTATCCGGACGCCCGCCAGGTGGTGGTGGAACTGGACGGCAAACTCGCCGAGTACGTCCGCGGCTGGTTCGATCTGCCCAAGGCGCCGCTGCTGCGCCTGCGCGTGGGGGAGGCCCGGGAAGTGACGGAGAGCCTCACGCCGCAGACCCGGGACCTCATCATCCGCGACGTCTTCGCCGGCGCCCTGACCCCGCGTCCGCTCACCACCAGCGAGTTCACCGAACACGCCAAGCGCGTCCTGGCCCCGGACGGCGTCTACGTGGTGAACTCCGGCGACGCTCCCGCCCTGAGCAACGCACGCGAGGACGCCGCCACCATCGCCGCGGCCTTCCGGCACACGGTGATCATCGCCGACCCGGCCATGCTCAAGGGGCGGCGCTACGGCAACATGATCATCGCCGGCAGCGATGTGCCGTTCGACGACGATCCCGGCCTCGCGCGGCGCCTGCTCGGCGGCGCAGTGCCGGCCCACATCTGGAACGACGCCAAGGTGCGGGCCTTCGCCGCCGGCGCGGCCGTCCGGCACGACCCGGAGGCGGAGGACCCGCAGACAGGAGCGCCGGCGTCGTCCGCTGCTCCGTAACGGCCCTTTTGCGGCCCCATAACGGCGCCTACGGAGCAGTCGATGAGTATCCGCCGCGGCCCAGCAGCGCCTCCCGGTGGGCGTCCGTCTGCTCGCGCAGGGCCTGGACGACGGCGGCCACGGCGGGCCGGCGCATCGAATCCGGACGCAGCACCATCCAGTAGGGGAGCAGCTCAGCGAACTTCTCCGGCAGCAGCCTGACCAGGTCCGGGTGCAGGTCGGCGGCGAAGCAGGGCAGGAAGCCGATTCCCGCCCCGGCCCGGGTCGCCTCCACGTGGACAAAGACGTTGGTGGAGCTCAGCCCGTCCCGCATGGTCGGCACCAGCCGGCGCGGCGCGTCGAGATCGTCCACCTGGAGCATCGAGTCCACAAAGTAGACCAGCGGATGCTCCTTCAATTCGTCCACCGACGCCGGGGTGCCGTACTCGGCCAGGTAGCTCCGCGAGGCGTACATGCCCAGCATGTACTCGCCGAGCCGGGCAGCCTCGGCACGGTGCACCTGCGGCTCCCCGACCACCACCTCGATGTCCAGCCCGGAGCGCTGCTGCAGCGCCCGCCGGGTCACCGTGACGATCTCCACGCTGAGCCCGGGATGGTGGCGGCGCAACCGCGCCACCGCCGGGGCGGCGATGTAGGCGCTGAAGCCGTCGGTTGCCGTCATCCGCACGACGCCGGTGACCGGGTCCGGCGTCTGACCCGGCTGTTCGAGTGAGCGCACGGCGTCTTCCACCTGCTCGGCGACGGCGACCGCCGCGGCGCCGAGGTCCGTCAGTTCCCAGCCGCCGGAGGCGCGGGACAGGACCCGGCCGCCGAGGGCCTTCTCCAGGGCAGCGATCCGCCTCGAGACCGTGGTGTGGTTCAGTCCCAGCACCTGGGCCGCCGTCGTAAATTTGGCCGCGCGCGAAACGGCCAGCAGTATGAGCAGGTCATCCGGGTTGGCATTCATATCTGCAATTCTGCACATAAGGGGTGCTGGTTTGACCATTGAATCGCCCATTTTCTGCGGCAATACTCAAGACAGCTGCTCAGCGCTGTGCATCGCACCTCCTCTGGGCTGTTGACGACCGCAAAACTTGAGGAGTGCAGGACATGGAAAGCAGCTTGAACGGGCGCAAGGCGCTGGTCACCGGCGGCGCGGGCGGGATCGGCGCGGCCAGTGTCCGTGCCCTCGCCGCGAGGGGCGCGAAGGTGGTGGTCGCCGATGTCGACGAAGCCGCCGCGACCGCCCTCGCCGACGAGGTCGGGGGTACCGCCTGGGCGGTGAACCTGCTCGACGTCGAGGCCCTGCAGGCGCTCAGCCTCGATTGCGACATCCTGGTCAACAACGCCGGGATCCAGCGGATCAGCCCGATCGAGGATTTCGACCCGGCCGACTTCCGCCGCCTGATCACGCTCATGCTGGAGGCGCCGTTCCTGCTGATCCGGGCCGCGCTGCCGCACATGTACGCGAACGGGTTCGGCCGCATCATCAACCTCTCCTCGGTCCACGGGCTGCGGGCCTCGCCGTTCAAGAGCGCCTACGTCTCCGCCAAGCACGGCCTGGAAGGGCTGAGCAAGGTCACCGCGCTGGAGGGCGGCGCCCACGGTGTCACGTCCAACTGCATCAACCCCGGCTATGTCCGGACGCCGCTGGTCGAATCGCAGATCGCCGACCAGGCCAAGGTGCACGGCATTCCGGAGTCCGAGGTGCTGACCAAGATCATGCTCACCGAGGCGGCCGTGAAGCGGCTGGTCGAGCCCGAAGAGGTTGCCTCCCTGGTGGCCTGGCTGGCCTCGGACGACGCCGGCATGGTCACGGGCGCCAGTTACACCATGGACGGCGGCTGGTCCGCGAGATAAGGACCCTTCAAGACCGGCGGCTGCAGCCGCTGCTGCCGAGGTGGGACCTGGCGCCCAGTTTCTGAGACCGGGGCGCTAAGTCTCACCTCAGCGCGGTGGGCTTCCCGCCGCTGCTCTGGTCAGCGGCGGGGCCCCGGCGGCCGGCGCCAATCGGAGCCTCCCCAGCGGAGGCGGCCGACGGGGCCGGCAACGTCGTACGCCAATTTTACGGCCCGCCGTCGTGAGTAACACCAGTAACAACTACCCCTCCGGAGCCCCAAAACCACTTGGGTCGCGGGCGGATTCTACTTACCCGCGGGTAACCCCCGGCGGGCTCCGCCACACCGAGGACCGCGCGGCACGACGCCGAAGGCCCCGATTTCCGCCGCAGGTGGCTAGGGTGGGCCGCATGAGTGAGACGACCCTTCCGCCGTTCGCCGTGACTGCCGCGGCCATCCGCCAGTTGGAGCACCTGGGCGGCAGCGCGCGCGTCGACATCGAGGACGGCGGCTGTTGCGGGCGGACCTATGTTTTCACCCGGGAACCGGCCGGGCAGGGGGACGCCCGGTACGGCTGCCCCGGTGCGGAACTCTATGTCAGTGCCGCCGCCGGGGCGGTCCTCGCCGGGGCGACGCTTGACTACAGCGACCGCATCAAGCCGCCGCGCTTCCGGGTCATCCGGAACCCCAACACCCCCGAGCGTTGCCCCTGCAACCGCTCCTTCGGGCACGCCTGGCCGGGCAGGGGGCAACCCGGGTGCCGGTCCCGGTGCTCCATGCCGTGGGACGTCGAGCCGCATGAATGACGAGCCGTGGGCTGTACGCGACGCTCCCGTCGCTCCGGAAGGCTGGATCCTGGCTACGGAGAACGGCTGGGGCGCGCTCGTGGTGTGGTCGGCGGGTCCGCGGAATGTCGTCCGGGTCCCGGCCCCGCCCCGCAATCGGGGGACCGTCGTCGTCACCGGATTCAGCGACGGAGCTCAGACGCGGGAACGTGCGCTCCTGACCGACGCGGACCTGGCGTCCATCGACGACGATATCGACGCCTATCTTGCCGATGCCGGCCTGCCGCCGCGCCCGCGCGGCTTCGACTGGTACCTGCGGCCTCCCGGTGCTTCCGCCGCCACCGGTCCTGACGCTTTTTGGGCCGCAGTCTGGGAGGGCGCGACGGCGGGGCTGCCGCTGGACGGGCTCCACCCCGCACGGTTGAGGGACGCCGCCGCGGCGACGCTGGGCCGGCTGTACCGGAACTGACGCCGCACGGCCCCGGCCAGAGTCTGGCATTTCAGACACCCGCGGGGCGGTGCACTCCCCGGCGCCGGCGGCACGGGTGCATGCTTGAGTACGGGATACCGGACACCGCCCGACATGGAAGAGGACCACATGCCAGCCGCCACCATCACCCCGTCCGCCGGGGCCCCGCCAGTCGCCGCGCCGAGGCCGGCCAGGGCGCCGTCCAAGGTGCCCGCGGCGGAAAATACCCTGCGGATCCTGAAACTGCTGGCCTCCAAGCGCGGGCCGATGGCGGCGTCGAACATTGCCACCTCCCTGGGGCTGCCGCGTTCCAGCGTCTACCACCTGCTCGGCGTGATGGAGGCGAACGGCTTCGTGCTGCACCTGCACGAGGAGCAGCGCTACGGCCTCGGCATCAGCGCCTTCGAGCTGAGCTCCGCCTATTCCCGCCAGGAGCCGCTCTCCCGGCTCGGCCGGCCGATGCTCGCGACGCTCGTGGACGTGATCGGCGAAAGCGCGCACCTGGCCGTGCTGCATGGCCGGGACGTGCTCTACATCGTCGAGGAGCGGGCCAAGAACCGGCCCTCCCTCGTGACCGACGTCGGCGTCCGGCTGCCCAGCCACCTCACCGCCAGCGGCCGGGCGATCCTGGCCGCGCTGCCGAAGTCCCAGGTCCGTGCCCTCTACCCGAACGCCGCGGCCTTCAGCGCCCGGCACGAGACCGAATCGCCGATCACCAAGTACTCCGCGCTGTCCGCGCATCTGGACCAGGTCCGGCAGCGCGGCTACGCCACCGAACACGGCGAGGTGACCCCGGGCTTCGGCTCGATCGCCGCCGCGGTCACGGACCACGCGGGCTGGCCGACGGCCGCCGTCGCCGTGACGTTCCTGGAGGACAAGGTGCCCGCGGACCAGTGGCCGGTCCTGGCCGCGCGGATCAACAAGGCCGCGGACGATCTCTCGGCCCGGATCCACGGGCGCCCCAGCCCAACCAGCTCGCTCAGTTGCCGTTACGGGCGCTCAGATCGACGCCAACTGCGAGCCAGTTGGGTCTGGAATCCCGGACAGCGCCCGCGGCAACCCCCTGTTTACGCGGCCTCGGACAGGCTTTAGTTAATGCAGAACCCGCTTCCCCGGAACCACCAGACAACCAAGGAGCCCCCATGGCACCCGCCGATTTCACCACCGGTGCCCGCCCGGTCAAAGCAGCCCGCGGCACCGAGCTCACCGCCAAGAGCTGGCAGACCGAAGCACCGCTGCGCATGCTCATGAACAACCTGGACCCCGAGGTCGCCGAACGCCCCGACGACCTGGTGGTCTACGGCGGCACCGGGCGCGCCGTCCGGTCCTGGGCCGCCTTCGACGCGATCACCCGCACCCTGGAAACCATGGAAAAGGACGAGACCCTGCTGGTCCAGTCCGGCAAGCCCGTCGGCGTCTTCCGCACCAACGAATGGGCCCCGCGCGTGCTGCTGGCCAACTCCAACCTCGTCGGCGACTGGGCCACCTGGCCCGAATTCCGCCGGCTCGAGGCCGAAGGCCTGATGATGTACGGCCAGATGACCGCCGGGTCCTGGATCTACATCGGCACCCAGGGCATCCTGCAGGGCACCTTCGAAACGTTCGCCGCGATCGCCCGGAAACTCACCGGAGACGAAAACGGCACCCTCGCCGGCACCCTGACCCTCACCGGCGGCTGCGGCGGCATGGGCGGCGCCCAGCCGCTCGCCGTCACCCTGAACGACGGCGCCTGCCTGATCGTCGACGTCGACGAGAGCCACCTGCGCCGCCGCGCCGGCAAGCGCTACCTCGACGAGGTCGAAACCGACCTCGACGCCGCCATCGCCAAGGTCATGAAGGCCAAGGAGGAGCGCCGCGGCTGGTCCGTGGGCTACGTCGGCAACGCCGCCGAGGTCTTCCCGGAGATCCTGCGGCGCCACAACGCCGGCGAGCTCACCGTGGACATCGTCACGGACCAGACCTCCGCCCACGACCCGCTGAGCTACCTGCCCGAGGGCATCACCCTGGCGGAATGGCACCGCGAAGCCGCCGCCGACCCGGAGGGTTTCACCAAGAAGGCCCAGGCCTCGATGGCCAAGCACGTCCAGGCCATGGTCGAGTTCCAGGACGCCGGCGCCGAGGTGTTCGACTACGGCAACTCCATCCGCGACGAGGCCCGCAAGGGCGGCTACACCCGGGCCTTCGAGTTCCCCGGCTTCGTCCCGGCCTACATCCGGCCGCTGTTCTGCGAGGGCCTGGGCCCGTTCCGCTGGGTGGCCCTCTCCGGCGACCCGGAGGACATCGCCGTCACGGATGCCGCCATCAAGGAACTCTTCCCGGAGAACAAGCACCTGCACCGCTGGATCGACGCCGCCGCCGAGCGCGTCGAGTTCGAGGGCCTGCCGGCCCGTATCTGCTGGCTCGGCTACGGCGACCGCGCCAAGGCCGGGCTGCTGTTCAACCAGCTCGTCAAGGAAGGCAAGGTCAAGGCGCCCATCGTGATCGGCCGCGACCACCTCGACTCCGGCTCCGTCGCCTCCCCGTACCGCGAGACCGAGGCGATGGCCGACGGCTCCGACGCGGTCGCCGACTGGCCGCTGCTCAACGCCCTGCTCAACACCGCCTCCGGCGCCACCTGGGTCTCCATCCACCACGGCGGCGGCGTCGGCATCGGCCGCTCCATCCACGCCGGCCAGGTCTCCGTCGCGGACGGGACCGACCTCGCGGCGCAGAAGCTCGAACGCCTGCTCACCAACGACCCCGGCATGGGCGTCATCCGCCACGCCGACGCCGGCTACGACCGCGCCGTCGAGGTCGCCAAGGAACGCGGCGTCCGCATCCCGATGCTCCCCGCGGACTCCGAAACCCACTAACCACGCCCCAATTCCCCGTCGATTGCTCCGTAAACGCCGTTTTGAGCCTTGAAAAGGGCCACCACGGAGCAATCGATGAGATTGAAGGAACACCATGACCACCACCACCCACTCGCCGCTCACCGTCACCCTCGGCTCCAGCGGCGTCACCCCCGAGGACGTCGTCGCCGTCGCCCGCCACGACGCCCGGGTGACCATCTCCCAGGACGCCCTCGACGCCGTCGCCAGGGTCCGCGCCCACATCGACGACCTGGCCCACAGCGAGACCCCCGCGTACGGGATTTCCACCGGCTTCGGGGCGCTGGCCAACCGGCACATCCCCACCGAGCTGCGCACCCAGCTGCAGAAGTCGCTGATCCGCAGCCACGCCGCCGGCATGGGCCCGGCCGTGGAACGCGAGGTGGTCCGCGGCATCATGTTCCTGCGCGCCAAGACCCTCGCCTCCGGCCGCACCGGCGTCCGGCCCGTGGTGCTGCAGACCATGGTGGACGTCCTCAACGCCGGCATCACCCCGGTGGTCCGCGAATTCGGCTCGCTCGGCTGCTCCGGCGACCTGGCGCCGCTGTCGCACTGCGCCCTGGTCCTGATGGGCGAAGGCGAAGCCACGGGCCCGGACGGCGAGCTGTACGGCACCAAGGGCGCCCGCCCGGTCGCCGAGCTCCTCGCCGCGCACGGGATCGAACCGGTCACCCTGGCCGAAAAGGAGGGCCTGGCCCTCGTCAACGGCACCGAAGGCATGCTGGGCATGCTCCTGATGGCCATCGCGGACATCCGCCAGCTGCTCACGACGGCGGACATCACCGCAGCGCTCAGCGTCGAGGCGCTGCTCGGCACCGACCAGGTGTTCCTGCCCGAGCTGCACGCCGCGCTGCGGCCGCACCCGGGCCAGGCCGCCTCCGCGGACAACATGCTGCGGGTGCTGTCCGACTCCGCGATCGTGGCCTCGCACCGGATCAACGACACCAAGGTCCAGGACGCCTACTCGCTGCGCTGCGCCCCGCAGGTGGCCGGCGCCGTCCGCGACACCGTGGACCACGCGGCCCTGGTCGCCTCGCGCGAACTGGCCGCCGCGATCGACAACCCGGTGGTCCTGCCGGACGGCCGCGTCAGCTCCAACGGCAACTTCCACGGCGCCCCGGTGGCCTACGTGCTGGACTTCCTGGCGATCGCCGTGGCGGATCTCAGCTCCATCGCCGAACGCCGCACCGACCGCATGCTGGACCCGGCCCGCTCGCACGGGCTGCCGGCATTCCTGGCCGCCGATCCCGGCGTCGATTCCGGGCTGATGATCGCGCAGTACACCCAGGCCGGGCTGGTCTCGGACAACAAGCGGCTGGCCGTCCCGGCGTCGGTGGACTCGATCCCGAGCTCCGCCATGCAGGAGGACCACGTCTCGATGGGCTGGCACGCGGCCCGCAAGCTGCGCCGCGCGGTGGAGAACCTGCGCCGCGTCCTGGCGATCGAACTGGTGACCTCGGCCCGGGCCCTGGACATCCGCACGCAGCTCTCCGGCGGCGAACTCACCCCGGGTCCGGCCGGCGCCGCGGTCATCGCGGCGCTCCGCGACGTCGTCGACGGCCCGGGCGCCGACCGGTTCCTGTCGCCCGAGCTGGAGGCCGCCGACCGGCTGGTGGCCTCGGGCAAGGTGCGGGCTGCCGCCGAATCCGCCGTCGGAAATCTGGCCTGACGGCAAAGGAAATACGCGGCAGGCAGGGATTTCCCGGCGCCCCCGAAATGTTCGGCAACACGGCCCGCGGGGGCGGGGGAAATGTAGTAAATATATGATCAAGCCCACACCGAACGATGTTGTGGCAGGAACCTACAAAGGGGTAGAAGTTCATGAAAGCACGCGGGACGGTCATGTCCAGGCGCACGGCGTTCGCCGCCACGGTCTCCGACTGGAGGAGCCTCAAGACGGGGGAACGGGTGGAAATCCTGAAGCACGCACAGCTGCTCGCGGCCGGCGAAGTCGAAGAGGTCTCGGCCAGCGGCAACGTGCTCTGGCTGGTGCCGGGCGCGCCGGCGGAGAGCGCAGCTGTTCCTGAAGTCCGACGGCGTGCAGGTGCGGCGGAGCTAGGCTCCCGCGCGGCGCACCCCGCCAAGACAAGGGCCGGTGAGGGGCAACCACCCCGCACCGGCCCTCGGCCTGTTCCGCCCCGCCCAGGCTAGGCGGCGACGTCCTCGTGGGTCTCGCCGAAAGGCACGCTCTCGTCGAGCGCCACGGTGTAGGCGCCGGGTTCGTGGCGGGTCACCCGGATCCCGCAGCGGCGGTCCTGGACGGCCGAGGCGATCAGGGTGTTGACGGCATTTTCGAGCCCGTGGTGGACCTCGTGGGCACTGGCAAACGAAAGCTTGATCGACGTGGCGCCAGGGCTTTGGGTCTGCGTGGGGTGTGTGTTCATTAGCTGGTCTTTCCTAGAATCCGGCCGGTTGGCCGCCCTCTATTCTAGTCTGTCCGGCGTGGCGTACCCGCCGGGAGCCGATAGTGTGCAGGTAGCGGTATATCTTTTTAGGCGAGGGGCGCCGTTCTGTCTGGAACGGCGCCCCGACCCATTCCAGGTCCGCATCCCGGTTGCGGCAGGAAGCAGGAACATGTTCGAAGCTCCCAGTGTTGTCTTCGCCGCGGCCGGAATCGCCGTCTTCATCGCGGCGGTTCTGCCCAAGCTGCTGCGCAACGCGCCCCTCTCGATGCCCATGGTGTTCCTGGGCGCGGGCATGCTGGCGTTCACCCTGATACCCGACCTGCCGGACCCGGACCCGCTGCAGCACGGGGAGTTCGTCACCCACCTGACCGAAGTGTGCGTGATCATCTCGCTGATGGGCGCCGGCCTGGCGCTGGACCGGCCCCTCGGCCGCCGGCGGTGGTCGACGACCTGGCGGATGCTGGGCCTGGCCATGCCGCTGTGCATTATCGCGCTGACCCTGCTGGGGCTGTGGTTCCTGGGGCTGGGCCTGGGTGCTGCGCTGCTCGTCGCGGCCGCGCTGGCCCCGACCGACCCGGTCCTGGCCTCCGAGGTGCAGGTGGGGGAGCCCGCCGACGAGGAAGAGGAAACCGAGCGGGAGGACGAGATCCGCTTCGGGCTGACGTCCGAGGCCGGCCTGAACGACGGCCTGGCGTTCCCGTTCGTCTACCTGGCCATCGCCATCAGCTTTGTCGGCGCCTCGCCGTCCGGCTGGCTGGCCCAGTGGCTGGCCGTGGACGTGCTGTGGCGGATCGGCATCGGCGTGGTGCTCGGACTCGCAACGGGCAAGCTGCTGGGGCGGCTCTTCTTCGCCGCCCGGCATGAGAGCGTCCGGCTGTCCAACCACTCCGAGGGCTTCGTGGCGCTGGCGGCGACCTTCCTGGCCTACGGCGTGACGGAAATGATCGAGGGCTACGGCTTCGTCGCGGTGTTCGTCTGCGCCGTCACCATCCGGGCCGCCGAGCGCACGCACGGGTTCCACAAGGTGATGCACTCGTATGTGGAGCAGCTGGAGCGGCTCCTGACGGTGGTCATCCTGGTGCTCCTGGGCGGGGCGATCGCGCGCGGCCTGCTGGCCGGAATCGGCTGGACCGAGGTGCTGGTGGCGCTGGCCTTCCTGCTGCTGGTGCGCCCGCTGGCGGGCTGGCTGGGGCTGGCCAGGGGCAAGACCGGCCCCCGGGAACGGATCGCCATCTCCTTCTTCGGCATCCGCGGTATCGGCTCGCTCTACTACCTCGCCTACGCCCTCGGCCACGGGAACTTCGGCGCCCAGGCGGAGGAACTCTGGGCTTTTGTGGGGCTCGTGGTGGCGATGTCCATCGTGCTGCACGGGGCGACGACGGCGCCGGTAATGAATCGGCTGGACCGGCTGCGCCAGCGCCGCGCGGTGGAGCAGCACGGCGACGAGGACGAGGCGCCGCACACCGCCGTCTGACGCCGCCGCGGTCCGGCCAGGGGTCCGGCCCGCCGGCTAGCGCAGCAGCGTATTGACCAGCCGCGCCGCGACCCTGGCGGTGCGGCCGTCGACGTCGAACTCCGGGTTCAGTTCCGCGACGTCAAGATGCAGCAGCTTCCCGCTCGCCGGCCACCTGCCGGCAGACGGCGCTGATGACCGGCAACGGGACGCCGTAGGCCGCCGGGGCGCTCACACCCGGCGCCACCGACGCAGGCAGCACGTCCAGGTCGATGGTCAGGTACAGCGCGTCCACCCGGGCCAGGAACGCCGCCACAAAGGCGTGCGACGGCATCCGCGGAACAGTCCTCGTCCAGCAGGTAATCCACGCCGAGTTCCGCCGCGGTCTGAAACAGCGCCCCGGTGTTGTTCGCTTCGGAGATCCCGACGACGGCGTAGTTCAGTTCGCGGCCCGCGGCGGCTTCCGCCCGGGCCATCTGCAGGAACGGCGTGCCGGAACTGGGCACGGGCTCGTCGCGGAGGTCGAAGTGGGCGTCCAGGTTCAGCACGCCCACCCTGAGGCCCTCGCGGACCGCGGCGGAACCGGCCACGCCGAGGTAGCTGGCGAAGGCGGTTTCGTGGCCGCCGCCGAGGACCACCGGCAGGGCGCCAGCGTCGAGCAGCCCGGTGATGGCCAGCCCGGCACGCGCCTGCCCGGCCTCCAGGGCATCGCCGGCGACGGTGACGTCGCCGGCGTCGTGCACCTCCCGGGCCAGATGGAAGGCGAGCGGGCCGAGGGCGGCGCGGATGGCGGCGGGGGCGGCGGCTGCCCCGGGCCGGCCTTTGTTGCGGCGCACCCCGGCGTCGCTGCCGAAGCCGAGGATGACGGCGGGCCGTGCGCCGGAGGAACCGCCCGGCAGCGGGTGCGGGGCGTAGGGCGTCACGGCCTGCCACCAGCGGCGGTGTTCGGCGCCGTCGCCGTCGAACCGTCCCGTCCAGGGCTGCGGCGGGACATCGGCGGGGAGGGCGGGAGAAGGCATGCCCCTAGCTCACCGCAGCGCGGGCCGGAAAACCAGCAGCGCCGCCGTCGCCGTGTCCGAAATCCCGGAAACCTCCCGTTAAACGCCGCCGAGATGACATGTCGCGGCAATGTTTTCCAGAAACACTGCCGCGACGTGCCATCTCGGCGGGCGGGCGGGCCGGGGAGGGCTTAGTGCATGCCGAGCGCGGCCTCGATCGGGCCGATCCCGAAGAACAGCAGGAACGCGGCGGCCACGGCCCACATCAGCGGGTGCACTTCGCGGGCGCGGCCCTGGAAGAGCCGGATCAGCACAAAGGAGATGAACCCGGCGCCGAGGCCGTTGGCGATCGAATAGGTGAACGGCATCAGCGTGAAGGTCAGGAACGCCGGGATCGCGATGCCCCAGTCCTGCCAGTCGATCTTGCCGACCTGGGAGACCATCATGAAGCCGACGACGACGAGCGCCGGAGCCACGGCTTCGAACGGCACCAGGTTGATCAGCGGGGTGAAGAACATGGCGACCAGGAACAGCAGGCCGGTGACGATCGAGGCCAGGCCGGTGCGGGCGCCTTCGCCGATGCCTGCGCCGGACTCGACGTAGATCTGGTTGGAGGAGACGGACGCGCCGCCGCCGACGATCGCGCCCAGGGCGTCGACCTGCAGCACGCGGTCCACGTTGGGGATGTTGCCGTCCTTGTCGATGGTGCCGGCCTCGGTGGCCAGGCCCACCATGGTGCCCATGGCGTCGAAGAAGATGCTCAGCAGGATGACGAAAGCCAGCAGGGTCGCGGCCACGAAGCCGAGGTGCTCGAACGCGCCGAAGGGGTTGGCCTTGCCGATCAGGGACAGGTCAGGGGCGGCCCATTCGGTGAACTTGGGCGCCACGAGGGACCAGCCCTGCGGGTTGAAGTTCTTGCCGTCGAAGCTGGGCCCGATGTGCAGGGTGAATTCCAGGATCACGGACAGGACGGTGGAGGTGACGATGCCGATCAGGATCGCGCCCTTGACCTTGCGGACCACGAGGGCGATGGTGAGGATCAGGCCAAAAACGAAGACCAGCGTGGGCCAGCCCAGGAGCTTGCCGTCGAAGCCCAGGCCCACGGGGACGGTGGTGCCCGCGACGTCCGGGATGCGGCGGACGAAGCCGGCGTTGACCAGGCCGATCAGGGCGATGAAGAGGCCGATGCCGACCACGATTGCGGTCTTCAGCCCTTCCGGGACTGCCTTGAACACCGCGGTCCGGAAGCCGGTCAGCACCAGGATCAGCATGGTGACACCGGAAAGGACCACCAGGCCCATCATGTCCGGCCAGGTCAGGCCCGGGTTGGTGGCTACGGTGACGGCCACGAACGCGTTCACGCCGAGGCCGGTGGCGAGGGCGAAGGGATGCTTGGCCCAGGCGCCCATCAGGATGGTCAGGATGCCGGCCGCGAAGGCGGTCACGGCTGCCACGGCCGGGAAGCCGAGGGTGGCGCCGGTCGAATCCGGGCCGGAGAGGATCAGCGGATTCAGGACCACGATGTAGCTCATCGCGAAGAACGTGGCGAACCCGCCACGGATCTCCCGCGAGAAGTTCGACCCCCGCTCGGAAATCTTGAAATACCGGTCGAGTGCAGAGCCCTGCTTAAGCATTGGTCCTCCGGGAGGGAAAAGGGGTGTTAGCTAAATCCTATTAGGCGTGACGGCGCCCACCCGCCAAACTCGCCTAGTCTGTAAGGAAGCCAACACTAGGAGCCGGCCCGCCATGCCTTTGACCAGACAACTTCCGGGTGCCCTGCTGGGCCTGATCATGCTGGCCGCTGTCCTGCTGGGCACCGCGCTGCTGGGCGCCGGACCGGCGTCCGCCCATGACGCCTTGGAGTCCACCAGCCCGGCCGCCGGCGCCACGGTGCCCACGCCGCCGGAAACGGTGTCACTCACGCTCAGCGAACCGCCGCTGGCGCTTGGCACGCAAATCAAGGTCAACGACGCCGCCGGCACCAACTGGGCCGACGGTGCGGTGGCGATCACGGACAACGTGGCGTCGCAGAAACTCAAGGCGGGCGCCCCGGCGGGCGCCTACACGGTGCAGTGGCGGGTGGCCAGTTCCGACGGCCACCCGATTGAGGGCAGCTTCACCTTCACCGCGGCAGCCGCCACGGGCGCCGCGGCCACCACCGCCCCGGCGTCGGGATCGGTGCCGACGCTGGGTACCGCCCAGCCGGGCTCGACGGTCGCGCCGACGCCTGCGCCGGATGCCTCCCAGCCGTTCCCGTGGAGCATCGTCATGTTCGTCGCGGTGGCCGTGGGCATCCTGGTGGCCCTGGGCCTGATGGCCCGGCGGCGCCTCAACGACGGCGACGGCGGCAACAACGCGGGCGACGGCTCCTAGGCCGGCAGGGCCAGGCCGCCGGACAGCAGCGCGGGCATGCCCTCCGGGTGGACCTTGGCGGAAATCGCCTGGCCCACCAGCTTGGCCTGGCGCAGAACTTCCTTCGGCGTCGGGGTGATGAGCTCGCCGACGCCGACGAGGTACATGCCGAGCGCGTGCATGGCCGCCATCAGGTTCTGGCCCGCGGCCACCCCCAGGTCGGCCAGCATGCGGCGCAGCTGGCTGTGCGCGCAGCGGGTGAGGACCAGGTGGTCGGCGTACAGGATCCCGTTGGGGGTGCTGACGGCCCACTGCTGCGGCGGGCGCGCGGCTGCGTCGAAGTCCTGGCCGCCAGCGCCGGGTCCGGCCGCCTCGAGGTGCTCCAGTTGCAGGGCGCGGACGTCATTGCGAATGTCGAGCTTGTGGCTGGCGGCGTAGTTCCGCAGGTGGCGCAGGATCTCGTTGCGCTCCCTGAGGGTGGCCGCGTCCGCCGCGTCGCAGCGCTGCAGCGAGGAGGTGTTGGCCGGGTTCCCGGCGCCGAGCAGATCGAGTCCGTCCACCACGATCGCGTTGACCCCGCGGCGTTGCAGTTCGCTGGCGACCGCCAGTCCGGATAGCCCCGTGCCGATGACGACAGTGCTGGTCCGTTCGATTCCGCCGTTCACAGGCAAGCTCGACACTGCGGGTCCCTCCTCGAGTAATGCGGATCCCGGGCCCGTGCCCGGGACGCCTCTCCGCCGATCCGTCCCGGCACGCTCCGTAGAGGAGTGCGATCTGAAAGACGAGTCTCGGTTCAGCAACGCCTCAGAGGATACCCAAAATTGCCGGCTGTGAACAGGGCCGGCCCGACTTTGGACTTTTCCCGGATTTACACGGTTTTTGCACAGTTTCGCGCGACGGAAAGCCGCCGTTCCGCGGATTCCGGTCCGGCCGGACGCCGCGTAAACACTGGGTAAAACCTGTCCGCCGCTCCGATGGAGGCCGCACCCGGGCACTTCTGGCAGAATAGCCGCAACACAGCCACGTATCGCGAGGAGGCGGACCCCATGGCCCGAGAACAGGTGCATCCGGACCCGGCGGGAGAAGCTGCCGGCGGGCACGTTCCCCGGGGGATCGTGGTCGGTGTGGACGGCTCGGACCACAGCCATTGCGCCCTGGTCTGGGCGGCGCGGGAAGCCGAGCGCCGGCGTCGTCCGCTGCACATCGTGACCGCCTACTCGGTGCCCGTCTTCGCCGCCTCCGGGCTGGACGGCGGGTACGCCACGGTGGACGATTCGGTGATCCGGGAAGGCGCCGAGGCCATCCTGAAGCAGGCGCTGGACAAGGTGGCCCGTTACAACATCGACGTCGACGCCTCGGTGGAGAACGGCGACGCCTCCGGTGTCCTGCTGGACATGTCGGAAACCGCCGAGCTGCTGGTCTTCGGCACCCGCGGCCGGGGTGGCTTCGTGGGCCGGCTCCTCGGATCGGTCAGCAGCGCGCTGCCCGCGCACGCCAAATGCCCCACGGTCACGGTGCCGCTCTTCTGCGGCGACCGGCTGGGCGAGACCACCGATGACAAGCACGTCCGCGCCGAACGGGAAAAGTCCGGCCACCAGCCGATCGAAAACGTCGTGGTGGTGGGCGTGGACGGCTCCGAACAGGCCCGGGTGGCGGTCCTCGAAGCCGCGGCCCAGGCCGAACGCCTCTCCGCGCCGGTGCGGCTGGTCTGCGCCGTGCCGCAGTACAGCGGCTCGCTGGCCTGGGTTCCGGCGCCGATGGACCGCGAGGCGCTCTTCGCCGACATCCGGGTCCAGCTCGATGCCGGGGTGGCCTGGCTCAAAAGCCATTTCCCCCGCCTCGAGGTCGAAACCCAGCTCGTGGACGGTTCGCCGGTCGATATCCTCGTCGAGGCGAGCCGGCACGTGGAACTCGTGGTGGTGGGCACCCGCGGCCGCGGCGGCTTCGCCGGGATGCTCCTCGGGTCGACCTCCGACGGCATTCTGCACCACGCCAGGGGCCCCGTGATGGTGGTACCGGACCGGGAGGATCCGCGGCTGGCCGACCGGGCCAGCTTCGGTCCCATGCTCGGCTCGTAACCCACGCCCGGGGCCGGCGCCGACGGGCGCCGGAGCAATCTTTCCCGGGAACGGTGATGCCGGCCCCTCCCGGGCGTAATGTTGATTCATGAGCTGCAAAGTTGGAGCGCGGTCCCGGTGACCCGCACCTGGCTGCGCTGGTTGCCGGCCGCCACCGTTCCCGCCGTGATCGCCGCCGGGGTGCTGGCGGGATCCCTGCCGGCCCGCGCGGGGGATCCGTTGCCTGGCAAATCACCCGGGCAGGTGCTGCAGTTGATCGCCCAGCACCGCGAAACGTCCTTCTCCGGAACGCTGGACCAAACCTCCAGCCTGGGCCTGCCGGAACTCCCGCAGGCCGGCCCGGGAGCATCGTCCGGGGATACCGCCTGGCTGGAGCTGCTGACGGGACCGCACACGGCCCGCGTCTACCGCGACGGCAGCGCCAACGCCCGCGTCCAGGTCCTGGACCGGCTCGCCGAGCGGGACATCATCCGGCACGGCGACGAACTCTGGTTCTACAACTCCAAGGACAACACCGCCGCGCATGCCGTCCTCCCGGCCGGCTCGAAAGACCGCCACCCGTCCGGGCAGGAATCCGTGCCCACCCCGGACCGCCTGGCCGAAACACTCCTGGCCAAGCTCGAAAAGAGCAGCGACGTTTCCGTAGGCGCGGACGTCCAGGTCGCCGGACGCGCCGCGTACCAGCTGCTGCTCACGCCGAAGTCCTCCGCCACCCTGCTCGGCTCCGTGGCGATTTCCGTCGATGGCCAGAGCGGAATGCCCCTCGGCGTCGAAGTGAAAGCCCGGGGCCAGTCCGAGCCGGCGTTCCGCGTCGCGTTCACCAGGCTCTCGCTCGAGGCCCCGGACGCAGCCATCTTCCAGTTCAGCCCGCCGCCGGGCGCCACCGTCAAGGAGCTCCCGGTCCAGGACCACAAGGGCGCCGGTGACAGGGAACGGCCGGGAACCCAGGACAAGCCCGACGTCAGCGGAAGCGGCTGGGAATCCGTCGTCGAGCTTCCGGCCGGCGCCCTGGGCAAGACCCAGGCCCGGCAGCCCGGCGAACCCGGGGACGCCGGCATCGCTGCTGGCCCAGGCGGCGGTCCCGGTGCCCGGCGGCCGCCTGCTTTCCAGTGCACTCGTGAACGTGCTGATCCTCGACGACGGACGCGTCTTCGCCGGGTCCGTTCCCCTCGAGCGGCTCCAGGCCGCGGCCGCCGCCCGGTGACCGCCGTCGCGCCGGCCGCCGAACTGAGCATCGAGACCCGCGGCCTGAGCAAGCGCTTCGGCCGGCAGCTGGCGGTCGACGGCGTCGACCTCGCCGTCCCGAAGGGCTCCGTCTTCGGTTTCCTGGGCCCCAACGGCTCGGGCAAGACCACCACCATCCGGATCCTGCTGGGCCTGGCCGCGGCCTCGAGCGGCTCGGTGCGCGTCCTGGGCGAGGAGATGCCGCGGCAGCTGCGCACCGTGCTGCCGCGGGTGGGCGCCCTGGTTGAAGGGCCGGCCTTCTATCCGTTCCTCTCCGGCGCCGCGAACCTGGCACGCTTCGACGCCGCTGATCCGCAGGCCCCGGCCGGGACGCGGCGCGCGCGGGTGCGCACGGCGCTGGAACGGGTGGGCCTGGCGCACGCCGCGGACAAGAAGGTCCGGGCCTACTCGCTGGGCATGAAACAACGCCTGGGCATCGCCAATGCCCTGTTGTCGCCCCGGGAACTGCTGGTGCTGGACGAGCCGACCAACGGCCTGGACCCGCAGGGGACCCGCGAGGTGCGGCACCTGGTGCGGTCCCTCGCCGCGGACGGCGCCACGGTGTTCGTCTCCAGCCACCTGCTGGCCGAGGTGGAGCAGATCTGCACGCACGCCGCCATCATGAGCGCCGGACGCCTCGTGGCCCAGGGTCCCCTGCCGGAGCTCCGGCCGGCCGGGCAGGCCCGGATCCGGCTGCTGACCCCCGACGCCGGTGCTGCCGCCCGGGTGATGGCCGGCCTGGGGCTGACGGCCGACGGCGGTACCGCCGCGGCCGGGGGCGAGGTGCTGTACGTGCCGCTGCCGGCCGGCGCCGCCGGCAGCGCCCCCAGACCGGAACAGGTGGTGGCTGCGCTCGTCGCGGCCGACGTCCGGGTCCGCGGCTTCGCCCTGGAGCAGGGCAGCCTCGAGGACCGCTTCGTCGAGCTGACGGGGGAGGGGTTCGACGTTGCCCAGTGATCCGAAGCTACCCAACCCTGCACCCGGCCGGGACGCGGGCACGGCCCCGCGCGCGGCCGGCGTCCCCGGGCTGCGGCTGCTCGGCTCCGAGCTGGGCGTGCTGTTCCGCCGCCGCCGGACCTGGGCGATGCTGCTCGCGCTGGCCGCCATCCCGGTGCTGATCGCCGTGGCGGTGCGGCTTTCCTCGGCCGTGCCGCCGGGGCGCGGGCCCGCGTTCCTGGACCGGATCAGCCAGAACGGCTTGTTCGTCGGCGTCACGGCCATGCTGGTCGCCGTCCCGCTGTTCCTGCCCCTCACGATCGGGGTGGTCGCGGGCGACACCCTGGCCGGTGAGGCGGGCCTGGGGACCCTGCGGTACCTGCTGGCGGCCCCCGCCGGCCGGGGCAGGCTCCTGCTGGTGAAGTACGCCGGCGCCGTCGTGTTCGCCGTCGCGGCGCCGCTCACGGTGGCACTGGTCGGGGCCGGCATCGGCGCGGCGCTCTTCCCGGTGGGGCCGGTGACCCTGCTCTCCGGCGACACGATCAGTCCCGCCGGGGCCCTGGGGCGGCTGCTCCTGATCGCCGCCTACCTGGCCGTCTCACTCGTCGGGCTGTCCGCGATCGGCCTGTTCATGTCCAGCCTCACGGACGTGCCCGTCGGCGCGATGGCGGCCACGGTGGTGCTCGCCGTCGTCGCGCAGGTCGCGGATGCGCTGCCGCAGCTGGAATGGCTGCACCCGTGGCTCTTCACCCACCGCTGGCTCGACTTCGCCGACTTGCTGCGCCAGCCCATTGCCTGGGACTCGTTCGCGGCCAACGCCCTGCTGCAGGGCGGCTACCTGGCCGTCTTCGGCGCCCTCGCCTATGCCAGGTTTTCCACCAAGGACGTGCTGTCCTAGGGCTCAGGCGTGCTGGTGGGCCTCGTGCTCGGCATGGCTGACGGGTTCGAGCTGGAAGGTGCAGTGCTCGGTGTCAAAGTGCGAGCCGAGGCAGCTGACCAGTTTGTCCAGCACCCGGTCCGCACCGCGGGCCCCCAGCGCCGTGTCCTCCACCACCACGTGGGCGGAGAACACGGGCACCCCGGACGTGATGGTCCAGATGTGGATGTCGTGGACGGACACCACGCCCTCCACGGCCAGGATGTGCTCGCGGATCATCTGGACGTCCACGCCCTTGGGGGTGGCTTCGAGGAGCACGTCGACGACGTCGCGGAGCAGGTGCCAGGCCCGGGGCAGGATCATCAGCGCGATCAGGATCGAGGCGATGGTGTCCGCGGCCTGGTAGCCGGTGACCATGATGACGACGGCGGCGACAATCACGGCGAAGGAACCCAGCAGGTCGCCGAGGACCTCAAGGTAGGCGCCGCGGACATTGAGGCTTTCCTTCTGGGCGCCGCGCAGGATCAACAGCGAGACCAGGTTGGCGACGGCGCCCAGGACCGCGGCGAAAAGCATAACGTCGGTGTGTACCTCGGGGGCCGAGCCGAGCCGCCGGATGGCTTCCGAGAAGATGACCACGGAAATGACGATCAGCACCAGCGCATTGGCCAGCGCGGCGAGGACCTCGGCCCGCTGGTAGCCGTAGGTCCGCGCGTCGTTCGCCGGCCGCGCCGCGATCCAGGCGGCCAGCAGCGCAATGAAGACGCCGGCGGCGTCGGAGAGCATGTGCCCGGCGTCGGCCAGCAGGGCCAGCGAGCCGGAGACCAGGGCGCCCGCGACCTGGATCAGGACCACGGCGAGGGTAATGCCCAGGACGGCGATCAGGCGCTTGCGGTGCCTGGCAGTGCCGGTGGCTGACGCCGCGATGCCGTGCGTGTGGCTGTGGTCGTGTCCCATGCTTCCAAGGCTAGTCGCACCGCGGGCGGCTAGCCCCAGCCGAGCTCGTGCAGCCGCTCGTCGCTGATGCCGAAGTGGTGGGCGATCTCGTGGACCACCGTGACCGTCACTTCCTCGACCACGTCCTCGCGGGAGGCGCAGAGGTCCAGGATCGGCCGGCGGTAGATGGTGATCCGGTCCGGCAGCGATCCGGCGTCCCACCAGGAATCCCGCTCGGTCAGCGGCACGCCCTCGTACAGGCCCAGCAGCACCGTGTCCGGGTCCTCGCCGGGCTGCGGGGTGTAGTCGTCCTCGATGAAGACGGCCACGTTGTTCATGGTCTTCGCCAGCTCCGGCGGGATCTGGTCCAGGGCGTCGCCCACGGCGGCTTCGAACTCGTCCTCGGACATCGGGAACGGTCCGCCGTCGTTTCCGGTGGGACGGCCGCCGTCGTCGTTTCCGTCGGGCATGATCGGCAGGCCGGGAGGCAGTGAAGCGGGCATACCCAGAACCCTATGCCCCCGGCTTCGCGGCCGGCGCCCGGCGGGAGCCGCGCCGGGTCAGGGCGACGCCGGCGAGGCAGATCGCGCCGCCGACGAGGCCCCAGACGGTGGGAATCTCGCCCAGCACCAGCCACGAGATCAGGATCGTGGTGCCGGGGACCAGGTAGGTGGTGGCGGCAAGCCTTCCGGCGTCGATCAGCGAGAGCGCATAGGCCCAGGTGGTGAACGCGATCGCGGTGGGGAAGACGCCCAGATAGACCAGGCCGAGCGTCGCAGGCAGCGGCGCGGCCTGCAGCTCGGCGACGAGCTGGCCGCTGAAGGGCAGGCAGCACACCGCGCCGACCATGATGCCGAACCAGGTGGCCTGGGCCGCGGGGAACTTCCGCAGCACCGGCTTCTGCACGATCACGCTCACCGCCGCGAGGGCGGCCGCGAGCAGGCAGAGCAGCACGCCGGCAACATCCGCCGTCGACCGTTGGCCGGAACCGAGGGCAATGACCGCGACGCCGCCGAACGCCACCAGGCTGCCGATGATCAGCCAGCGCGGGAAGCCCTCCTTCAGGATGATCCCGGCCATCACGGCGACGAGGATGGGGTTGACGTTGATCAGCAGGGCGGCGGTGCCGGCGTCGAGCAGGTGTTCGGCGGCGTTCAGGGCGACGTTGTACCCGCCAAACCACATCACGCCGTAGGCGAGGATGGGCCACCACTCGCGGCCCCGGGGGAGGTTGCGGTTCTTCAGAAGTTGCGGCAGCACCACCAGGCCCAGGACGACGGCGGCGATCGCCAGCCGGCCCAGGGTCAGGGAACCGGGGGAGAAGCTGGGCCCGACGGCGCGGATGCCCACGAAGGCCGAGGCCCAGAGGACCACCGTGACGACGACGGCGGCGATCCCCAGCCCGCTGATCTGTCCGGGCCCAAGCGGCGCCTTCGCCGCGGCCGGCGGTGCGGCGTGGGAGGCTGCTTCGTGCGTGCTGTCCGGATGCGTGCTGTCCGGGTGGGGGGAGCCCGAATGGGTGGAGCCGGTCTCGGCGGTTGTTGCCATGCTGCCAATCTAGCCCGCCCGGCGGCCCGGCGGCTGGCGGAAAACGGCCACGTCTAGTTGGTTTACCGCCAAAACACTGCCGGGATCGGCGGTGCGCCCATTTCCCGGCTCACCGGAGCGGGCGGGCGGCCGCCTGGATGGCGGCCGCGACCTCGTCGAGTGAAGCCGATCCGTGCCGCCATTGCTGCCAGTGGAGCGGCACATCCACGTGCGCTGCGGGGTCCAGGGCCGTCATCGTGCCGCGCTTCAGCTCCTGCGACACTTCAATTTCGGGGAGCAGACCCCACCCCATGCCCCAGCGGATGGCTTCGCCGAACTCGTGGGCGGCCGGGACGTAATGCCGGGGCGGCTTCAGTGCCGTGCGGCTCACCGACCGCAGGTACCGGTCCTGCAAGTCGTCCTTGCGGTCGAAAACGACCACCGGGGCGGCGGCGAGCGGTTCCGCCGCGGCCCCGCCGGGGAACCAGCGGGCGGCGAAGTCCGGGGTGCAGACGGGCAGGTAGCGCATGACGCCCAGCGGCCGGGAGGAGCAGCCGGGCGCCGGCCTGGCCGTGGTGGTGATGGCGGCGGCCGCGGCGCCGCTGCGCAGGAGCTCCAGCGAGTAGTCCTGGTCCTCGCGGAGGATCTCGAGCTGGACCCTTCCCGCCACCGCGGCCAGGCCGGGGAGGGCCCAGGTGTGCAGGGAGTCGCTGTTGATGACCAGGGTCAGGCGGGTCCGCCCGTGGGGTTCCCCGGGCTGCAGGTCCTCGGCGAGGTCGGCGGAGAGCAGTTCCAGCTGCCGGGCGTAACGCACCACCGCCTGGCCGGACGCGGTGAGTCCCGGCGGCCGCGCCCGGGTCAGCACCGGGCGGCCGACGGCGGCCTCGACGGCGCGGATCCGCTGGCTGACGGCCGAGGGCGTCACGGACAGGTGCGCGGCGGCGGCGTCGAAACTGCCATGGGTGATGATGGCGGCGAGCGTCCGGGCCTGCTCGGGGGAAATGTCGATCATTAGCTCATCTTATGTATGTCGACAAACATTAACTGGTTTCATCTTTGGCTGGCGCCTACCGTGGAACGGTGATCCTCCCCCTGTTTTCCGGCCTTTCCGCCGGACTGTCCCTCATTGTCGCCATCGGCGCGCAGAACGCCTTTGTCCTGCGCCAGGGCATCCAGCGCTCCCACGTGACCATGGTGGTGGCGGTCTGCGCCGTGTCGGACCTGCTGCTGATCCTGCTGGGCGTCGCGGGCATCGGCGTCCTCCTGGACCGGGCGCCCGCCGCCCTCGTGGTGATCCGCTGGGCCGGGGCCGCTTTCCTCTTCGCCTACGGAGCGCTCGCGGCCTGGCGGGCGGTGCGCGGCGAACAGTTGGAGGTCTCCGAAGGCAAGCCGCCCGCCAGCAGGGCCGCAGTGCTGGGCACCTGCCTGGCCTTCACCTGGCTGAATCCGCACGTCTACCTGGATACCGTGCTGCTCCTCGGGTCGCTCGCGGCCGCCCAGGGCGAGTCCGGGCGCTGGTGGTTCGCCGCCGGCGCCGGCCTGGGCAGCATTGCCTGGTTCACTGCCCTCGGCGCGGGGGCGCGGTTCCTGACGTCCCTGTTCCGGCGCCGGGCGGCGTGGCGGGTGCTCGACGCCGGCATCGCCGTCGTGATGTTCACCCTGGCCCTGTCATTGCTCGCCTGAACGCAGCGCCTGGATCGCCCCGGGCCGCTACTTGCCGCGCCCGGCCCACTCGAGCAGCCGGTCCGCGGGCCAGGCGGTGATGATCCGCTCCACGTGGACGCCGTTCCGGGCGGCCCGCTCCGCCCCGTACTGCAGGAAGTCCAGCTGGCCCGGGGCGTGCGCGTCGCTGTCGATGCTGAAGAGGCAGCCGGCGTCGAGGGCCAGCCGGATCAGCTCGTCCGGCGGGTCCTGGCGCTCCGGGCGGGCGTTGATCTCGACGGCGACGCCGTGCTCCGCGCAGGCCGCGAAAACCTGCTTCGCGTCGAACTCCGACGGCGGACGCGTCCCCCGGGAGCCGTTCAGGAGCCGGCCGGTGCAGTGGCCCAGCACCCTGGTGTGCGGGTCTTCGATCCCGGCCAGCATCCGGCGGGTCATGGTGCGGCGGTCCGAGCGGAGCTTCGAATGCACGCTCGCCACCACCAGGTCCAGGCGGTCCAGCAGTTCGGGGGCCTGGTCCAGTGTCCCGTCCTCGAGGATGTCCACCTCGATGCCGGCGAGCAGGCGGGGCCGGGGGTGGCCGCCGTCGGCACCGGCGCCGCCGTTGGCTGCCTCGTTCCGCGTGGCTTCAATTCGCTCAGCCTCAATCCGGGCAATCAGGTCCAACTGCTCTTCGAGGCGCTCGGCGCTCAGGCCGTTCGCGATCCTCAGCGTGGGGGAGTGGTCGGTCAGGGCCAGGTACTCGCGGCCCAGCAGCCGGGCCGCGTCCAGCATGGCCTCGATCGGCGAACCGCCGTCGGACCAGTTGCTGTGCGTGTGCAGGTCCCCGCGGAGGGCCGACAGTAGTTCCTGGCCGCCCTCGGCGAGCGGCGCCGCGCCGCGTTCCCGCAGGCCCGCGAGGTAGTCGGGGATTCCGCCGTCGACGGCCTGGGCGATCACCTCGAACGTCCGGTCGCCGATTCCCTTCGTGCGCTTCAGTCGGCCGTCCCGCCTCCGCGCGGCCAGTTCCTCGGGGGCGAGGCCGGCGATGAGGTCGGCCGCCTTGCGGAAGGCCTGCACCTTGAAGGTCGTGGCGCGCTCGCGTTCGAGCCAGAAAGCGATCTCGTTGAGGGCAGCGGTGGCGTCCATCTGCCCATCATCCACACAGCGGCACCGGCCTTGTCCAGAGCTTATTCCCGGGTGGTGGAGCCGATTTTGGAGTTTCCGGAACTTGGCCCTATAGTTTTATAGGTCCAGTTCGGAGGAACCCGAAGGGCGCAAAAATGGAAGGCTTCGGCCCATAATTTTTGCCCTTGTTCTAGTGGGTTTTACCGGATGGCGTCCTGGCCCCCATCGTCTAGCGGCCTAGGACACCGCCCTTTCACGGCGGCGGCACGGGTTCGAATCCCGTTGGGGGTACGCAAGGAACTGGTCAGGCCGGATGGAAAAGTCTGGTAGGCTAAAGGCCTTGAAAAATTGCGGTAGCGATACTGCAAGCAGCAAGAAACAGCAGTACAAGCAAGGCCCTGTAGCGCAGTTGGTTAGCGCGCCGCCCTGTCACGGCGGAGGTCGCGGGTTCAAGTCCCGTCAGGGTCGCTCTGATTGCCGGAAGAAATTCCGGCCGTCAAGGTGACACGTCACCTAGGCTCTGTAGCTCAGTTGGTAGAGCGTTCGACTGAAAATCGAAAGGTCACCGGATCGACGCCGGTCGGAGCCACCACTGGGAAGCATCAGTTCATATCGAACTGGTGCTTTTCTTCTTAACCCGCCGGCGCCCGGCACCCCCATCGACTGCTCCGTAACGGCCCTTTTGGGGCGTCAAAACGGCAGCTACGGAGCAATCGATGGCGGTCCGACGGCGGCGCGCGGGTTTGGGGACACGCCGGCGGCCCCGGCTAGACTCGCACGCTGGGGAAGAACGCCATGCCGCGGTCCGTCCCTCGACGGGCCCGCGGCGCAATGCCGACCGGAAGAGTGATTTTGACCAAGCTGCTCAACAACGCAAAACGCCCGCTGACCGCCGCCGCCCTCCTTGCCGCCCTGGCCCTGACCGCCTGTTCGGCGCCGGAAGCCGCGGCCCCGCCGTCGTCGTCGGCCCCCGCAGCCTCCGCCTCCGCAACGCCCAGCCCCACCAAGTCCTCGGGCCCGTATGGCGACTTCCCGACCGCGGCCGAGGCCTGCAAGACGATCTCTGAGCAGGCCACCGGAGCCTCGCTGTTCCCGCTCTCGGCGGCCCAGGGCAAGACCGCCGAACTGGAGCAGCTCAAGGCCGAACTCAGCCGCACGGCCGAGCGTGTCCCGGACAGCCTGAAGGCCGACTTCGCCAAACTCAACCAGGTGGCCGTCGCGGGCCTGAGCGACCAGACTGTCTACTCCAGCGGCCAGTTCCAGGACGCCATGGCACCCGTGACCGGCTGGGTCGCCGCCAACTGCACGTAGGCGGCTCCACCCCGGCGGCCCCGCCGAAATCCCGCCTATCTGGCCCTACGGCGGCCCCCAAGGGCTAGGGTGGTGTCAAAGAGAAGGGGGAGTGCCACATGGAGTACCAGAATCCTCAGTCCGCAACGGTCCCGGAGGTGGGCCCGCCGGGGTCCGCCCATGCCGCGACCGGCCGCACCGTCATTTCCGAGGCCGCCGTCGCCAAGGTTGCCGGCATCGCCGCCAGGGCAGTGCCCGGGGTCTACTCCCTCGGCAGCGGTCCGTCCCGGGCCCTGGGCGCCTTCCGCGACGCCGTCGGCAGCACAGACCACGCTGCCGGGGTGCGCGCCGAGGTTGGCGAGACCCAGGTGGCCGTGGACATTGACCTCGTGGCGCTCTACGGCACCCCGCTTCACCCCCTGGCGGACCAGATCCGCGCCGCCGTCTACGCCGCCGTGGAGGAGCTCGTCGGTCTCCAGGTCATCGAAGTCAACATCGAGATTCACGACGTCTTCGTCCCCGGCCCGCCCAAGCCACCAGCACCAGGCGAGGCCCGCCCCGTAAGGGAGGCACTCCAGTGAACCTGACCGTAGTCGGCATTGCGGCCGGCGCCTTCCTGGCGTTTATGTCCTTCGCTTTCGGCGTCTGGGGCTTCCTGGGCTCCCTGCTCCTCATGGCCGTCGGAGCCCTGCTGGGCCGTGCGGCGGAAGGGAAACTGGACCTGCGCAGCGTCTTCGACGCCATCACGGGCCGGCGTTCCTCCTCATGAGCGTCCCCGCAGGACGCCTGCTCGCCGGACACAACCGGATCGGCACCCAGGCTCTGACCAGCGTCGCCCGGGCCGCCGCGGCCGAGGCTCTCGGCGTGCCGCCGCAGGACGTCCGGGCGGACTGGACCGACGACGGCGGCCTGCTGGCCCTGTCGCTCGTCACGCCGATCGCCGTCCCCTCGCTCACCGCGGTGCTGCGGGATCCCGGCCGCGTGGCCGGCTTCGGCGGCCCCATCTGGGAACGTGCCGTGGCCGCGAAGTCGCAGATCCTGCGCCGCGTGACGGAACTCAGCGGCGCGCAGCTGAGCCGGGTCGATATCCGCATCAGCGGCGCCAGCGTGACCGACGGCGGGAGGGTGCGGTGAGCCACGCTGCCGAACGTCACTATGGCGAAGCCTCGCCCCAGGACACCGCGCAACGGGAAAGCGGCGCCGGTCCCGGCGCGGCCGGGATGGAGCGGGTCCTGGCGCGGGAGACCACCTCGTCCCGGGCATTCGCCGCCGCCCTCGCGGCCATCCTGGTCATCGGGCTCTGCGGCTACGCCCTGCTGGAAACCGCCGTGCGCGCCGTCGGGCAGCCGCCGTGGCTGATCGATCCGCAAACCGCCGCCGACCGGATCACCGCGCTCCCCGCCGGAATCGCCCCGCTCCTGCTCGGCGTCACCGGCGCCGTGCTCTTCGCTGCCGGGCTCTTCTTCTTCCTTAGCGCGGTGCTGCCCGGCCGGCGCGCCCGGCACGTGCTCGCCGATCCCCGCGCCGCCGTCGTGGTCGATGACGAAGTGATTGCCTCGGCGCTGGCACGGCGCGCCCGGCTGGCCGCCAACGTAACGCAGGAACAGGTGATGGTGGTGGTGTCGCGGCGCCAGGTGCTGGTCAACGTCAGGCCAACCTCCGGCGTGCCGCTCCGCGAAGCGGACGTGCAGGCAGCGGTGCAGGCCGAACTCCGGGACATGGCGCTGACACCCCTGCCCGAGGTCCGCGTCAACCTGGCCTCCTCGGGGGTGATCGGCGCGTGAACGGCACCCCGCGGATCCTCAACCGGATCCTGATCGGCATCCTCGGCGCCAAGCTCCTCCTCATCGGGGTGTTGCTGGTCCTGCTGGCCACCGTGCCCGCCGTCGGGAGCTGGTGGCAGGGCTGGTCCGCGGGGGTGTGGGGCGGGGTCCGCGCGCTGTTCGAGAGCACCCGCTTCCCGGGGCGGCCGGAGAGCTGGCTGTGGGTTGTCCTGGCCGTCCTGCTGCTGGCCGTCATCGGTCTCATGGTGGCCTGGCTGGCGCAACAGGGCAAAGGCCGCGCGAACCTGCTGGTCACCGAGGACGACGCCGGCGAGGTGCCGGGCAGCGTCCGGATCGGCGGCGGCGTCGCCGAGCAGGCGCTCAGGGCGGCGCTGGCCGACCGTCCGGACCTGGCCGGCGCCACCGTGGCCACCTACGAGTTCGAGGGTGAGCCGGCCCTGCGGATCCGGGTGCAGCCGCGCCAAGGCGTGGCCCCGCACACCCTGGCCGCGGAGGTCTCCGCCCTGGTCGAGGCCCTCGACGCCGTCATCGGCAAGCGCACGCCCGTGCTGATCCATATTGCATCCGGCGCGCGGTCCCGGTTCGGCCGCGCCGAACGCGTCCGCTGACCGGAACGCGGCCGTCTCCGTTGCGTAAAGGTTTAATGTAAACGCTTGCATTCCACGCCGCAGGCTGGTTAGTGTGATGGTCACCACACCAACTGCACCACCGGTCCAGCCGGTACTCAGCGAGGAGCACCTGTATGAAAACCCGTAAATATCTACTTCCCGTAGCCGCGGCCGGTGTCCTGGCCCTCTCCCTCTCGGCCTGTGCAGGCGGCGGAGGCGGCGGCGGCGGGACCACCGGCGGCGGCGACGCTGCCGCCAACCTGGACGGCCGCGGGCCCATCACCTACGTACAGGGCAAGGACAACAGCAACGTTGTCCGGCCGCTGATCGAAAAGTGGAACGCTGCGCACCCGAACGAAAAGGTGACGTTCAAGGAGCAGACCGACCAGGCCGACCAGCAGCACGACGACCTCGTCCAGAACTTCCAGGCCAAGAACGCCAATTACGACGTCGTCAGCGTGGACGTCGTCTGGACCGCTGAATTCGCCGCCAAGGGCTGGCTCCAGCCGCTCAAGGACAAGATGGCGCTCGACACGTCCGGAATGCTGAAGCCGACCAGTCGAGGCCGCTTCCTACAAGGGCACCCTTTACGCGGCACCGGAATCTTCCGACGGCGGCATCCTCTACTACCGCAAGGACCTCGTCCCCACCCCGCCCAAGACCTGGGACGAGATGATGGGCATGTGCTCGATCGCCAAGACCAACAACATCGGCTGCTACGCCGGCCAGTTCACCAAGTACGAGGGACTCACGGTCAACGCCTCCGAGGCGATCAACTCCGCCGGCGGGTCCGTGCTGGACGAGGACGGCAAGCCGAGCCTGAACACCGCCGAGGCCAAGGCCGGCCTGGGCAACCTTGCCAAGGCCTACGCGGACGGCAACATCCCCAAGGAAGCCATCACCTTCAAGGAAGAGGAGTCCCGCCAGGCGTTCCAGGACGGCAAGCTGCTGTTCCTGCGCAACTGGCCCTACGTCTACAACCTGGCCACCACCGAGGGTTCCTCCAAGGTCAAGGACGTGCTTGGCATGACCGCCCTCCCCGGCAAGTCCGGCCCCGGCGCTTCCTCGCTCGGCGGCCACAGCGCCGGCATCAGCGTCTACTCCAAGAACAAGGCCACCGCCCTGGACTTCCTGAAGTTCCTCACCACCGAGGAGACGCAGAAGTTCTTCGCCACGCAGGGTTCGCTCGCTCCGGTGCTCGTCCAAGCTCTACGACGACAAGGAACTGGTCGCCAAGCTGCCGTACCTGCCCGTGCTGAAGACCTCGATCGAGAACGCCGTCCCGCGTCCGGTGACCCCGTTCTACCCGGCCGTTACCAAGGCCATCCAGGACAACGCTTACTCGGCCATCAAGGGCGAGAAGGCCGTGGACGCGGCGCTGTCCGATATGCAGAAGTCCATCGAAACCCAGTCAAAGTAGCCCACAATGGCAACCGAATTGGGCCCGACGCCGGTAAAGAAGCCGGCGTCGGGCGGGACCGAGCTCCACCACGCACCCAAGGGGGTGGGGGAGGACAACGCCATCGCGAGCCAGGGCAAGTGGGCGTCGTGGCTCCTGGCCCCCACCATCATCGCGCTGGCCATCGTGATCGTCTACCCGATCATCAGCGCGATCGTCATGTCCTTCCAGGCCGACGCCGGCCTGGACCCGGCCACCGGGCTCTTCACCGAGGGCGGCCCGGCCGGCTTCACGAACTACATCAACTGGCTCGGCCAGCAGTGCGCGTCGCCCGACGGCAGCACCGTGTCCTGCCCGCCGGGCACCCTGGGGTCCCAGTTCTGGTCCGCGACGGCGACGACGTTCTTCTTCACCGTCGTCACCGTGGCACTGGAGACAGTGCTCGGCTTCTGGATGGCCATGATCATGGCCCGCACCTTCAAGGGCCGCAGCCTGGTCCGCGCCGCCGTGCTGGTGCCGTGGGCCATCCCCACCGCCGTCACGGCCAAGCTGTGGCTGTTCATCTTCGCGTTTGAAGGCATCGCCAACAAACTCTTCAACACCTCCATCCTGTGGACCGGCAGCGAGTGGCCGGCCAAATGGGCGGTCATCATCGCGGACGTCTGGAAGACCACGCCGTTCATGGCGCTGCTGATCCTGGCCGGCCTGCAGATGATTCCCGCCGAGGTGTACGAGGCGGCCAAGGTTGACGGCGCTTCCGCCTGGCAGCGGTTCCGGATGATCACCCTGCCGCTGGTCAAGCCGGCGCTTATGGTGGCGATCCTTTTCCGCACGCTCGACGCGCTGCGCATGTTCGACCTGCCGTACATCCTGACGGGCGGGGCCAACAACACCACCACGCTGTCCATCCTGGTGATCAACCAGATCAGGCAGGGCTTCAACGTGGCGGCGGCACTGTCCACCATCACGTTCATCATCATTTTCCTTGTCGCCTTCATCTTCGTGCGCTTCCTTGGCGCGAATGTGGTGGAGCAGCAGACCGGCGCCAGTAAGGGGAAGAAATGACCACCGCCGCGACCGAGCTGCGCGCGCAGCAGGACCGTGGGCGCAAGAGCGCCCAGAACCGGGAGAAGTGGGCCCAGGGCCGGACCTACCTCAGCGCCCTGGTCATCCTCATCTGGTGCCTGGCCCCGGCCTACTGGATGGTGGTGACGGCCTTCCGCGAGGTCGGGTTCACCTACGACACCTCGCTCCTGCCGACGCACGTCACGCTGGACAACTTCAACACCGCGTTCGACACCTCCTTCGGGAACCGTTTCGGCCAGGCCCTGCTCAACAGCGTGTTCATCGGCGTCGTGGTGACCGTGGTGTCGCTCGTGATCGGCGTGTTCGCCGCCTACGCCCTGGCCCGGTTGAACTTCCGGTTCAAGTACCTCGTGCTGGGCTTCATCCTGGGGGCCTCGATGTTCCCCGGCGTCGCCCTCATCACCCCGCTGTTCCAGCTGTTCACCAACATCGGCTGGATGGGGACCTACCAGGCCCTGATCATCCCGAACATCTCGTTCGTGCTGCCGCTGACCGTCTACACCATGACGTCGTTCTTCCGCGAAATGCCGTGGGAGCTCGAGGAGTCGGCCCGGGTGGACGGCTGCACGCAGGGCCAGGCCTTCCGGAAGGTGATCATGCCGCTCGCGGCCCCGGCCATCTTCACGACCGCGATCCTGGCGTTCATCTCCTCGTGGAATGAATTCCTGATCGCCAGCCAGCTCTCGTCCGACGCGACCCAGCCGGTCACCGTCGCCATCGCGAGCTTCGCCGGCGCGCAGCCCAACCAGATCCCCTACACGGCGATCATGGCGGCCGGAACCATCGTGACGATTCCGCTGGTGATCCTGGTGCTGGTGTTCCAGCGCAAGATCGTGGCGGGCCTGACGGCCGGCGCGGTCAAGTGACGGCCTCGTGACGGCGGGACTGTGATGGCCGGCGGACAGAACCAGGGCGAGGTCCGCCCGACGCACCGCAGGGTGCGCTCGGGCGAGGACTTCGACATCATCATCGGGTTCCTGGGCTTCTGGGCGCTGGTCCTGCTGGCGGTCACCGTCTGGATGGAGGTGACCGCCCAGCCGGCCCTCGGCTGGGCCCTCGGCCTGCTGGGGACGCTGCTGGCCCTCTACGGGATGATCCGGCTCCGGCGCCGGCTGCCGGGGCGGACGGCCACCCGGCGGCGCTGACCGCGGCGCCACTACGGCGCCGCTGCGGCGCCGGGGCGCGAGCGGATATTAGGATGGATCGGCGCCATGGGGGCGGCACGCCGGGCGCGCTTTTGCGGCCGGCCGACAAGGGGACACGGTGGCACGGACAACAGACAGGGCGCAACGCGGCGGCCACTCCGGCGTCAGCATCGAGGATGTGGCGGCGGCCGCCGGCGTCTCCACCGCCACCGTCTCCCGCGCCGTCCGGGGGCTGCCCCGGGTCTCGCCCGCCACCCGGGAGAAGATCCTCGTCATCGCGGAGGCCCTCGGCTACGTGGCCTCGTCCTCGGCGTCGGGCCTGGCCACCGGACGCACCCGGACCATCGGGGTACTCGCCCCGTTCGTCAGCCGCTGGTTTTTCTCCAAGGCCATCGAAGGGGCGGACCGGGAACTGCACGGCCGCCAGTACAACCTCTCGCTGTTCAACCTCGGCGGCCACGGCAGCCACCGCGAGCGGCTGTTCAGCAAGACCATGGTCTACAAGCAGATCGACGCGCTCCTGGTCCTCTGCATGGCCCTGACCCGCGAGGAACTCGAGCACCTGCAGAAGATCGACATCCCGCTCGTCGTCGTCGGCGGCCACGTCGAGGGATGCGCCTACATCGGGATTGACGACTATGAGGCCGCGTCCACCGCGGTGCGCCACCTCATCGGCCTGGGCCACCGGGACATCGCGCTGCTGCACGGCGACGACGAGACCGACCTCAACTTCGACGTTCCGCGGGTGCGGATCCAGGCGTTCCAGGATGTGATGGCCCAGGCCGGGCTGGAGGTCCGGCCGGAGTGGGACGAGTGGGGTGACTTCACCGTCCGCAGCGGCCAGCAGGCCTTCCAGCGGCTCTGGGACCGGCCCGGGCCGAAGCCCACCGCGATCTTCTGCGCCTCGGACGAGATGGCCATGGGGGTCGTTTTCGAGGCCCGCCGGGCCGGCGTCCGGATCCCGGAAGACCTCTCGGTGGTGGGGATCGATGACCACGAATTCTCGGCCGCCGTCGGCCTCACCACCGTGGGCCAGCGCCCCGACGAGCAGGCCGAACTCGGCACCAAGATGCTGCTCGACGAACTCGACGGGATCGCGGGGGCGGTGCGTTCCACCGTGGCCCCGCACCGGCTGATCGTGCGGAGCACGACGGCGGCCCCGCGCCTTGCGGAGCCGCTCGCGCCGGCATCCGGCCGGCAGTCGCGGCACCGCTAGGCTGCAGCTCCAGCGACGGGGCCTCAGGAGGCGCGTGCCAGCTGCCGGATCGGGATCCAGCGGGAGGCGAGCCGGCGGTAGGCGGCGGCCGCTCCGGTCATGTCACCCTCGGCGAGGCACTCGATCCCCAGCCGCACGTCCAGCGGGGAGTCGTCCGGGTAGACCTTGTCGGCCACCGCGCCGTAGTCGAGCTCCACGACCGATTCGGGGTGGAAGAGCTCCAGCCACTCGGTGAGCTGGGTCAGGTCCTCCAGCATGTCAAGGTCGGGGGCGGCCAGGGCGAGATGGGCCACGGCGTGCCGGACCCGTTCCAGCGAGGCGCCGATCGTTGACCGGATGCGCACGGTGATGATCCGGCCGCCGGACTCCACCACATCCGTGGGGTCGGACTCCTGGAAGAGGCAGAACCAGCTGAACGGGATCCCCCAGGTCGAGGCGCGGGTGTGGACCCGGCCGATCCCCTCGCGGGCCTTCACCTGGTCGATGCGTTCCTGGTGCCGGTCGCGCTGCTCCTCGGGGATCAGCAACTGGGCCAGCGGGCCGTGGATCCCCTCCATCAGGGCGTTGGCGGCCAGTCCGGCGCGGAGCACCAGCTGGCTGGGGCAGTACAGCAGCCTGGCCGGCAGCACCTCGCCGTCGGCGTGGGCGTTCCGGGGCCCGGCGTTCCCGGCGCCGGCGGCCCCGCTGTCGCTGACGGCCAGCACACGCACCAGGTCGGTCTGCCCGGTGGGGAAGGGGTCCCCGCCGGGGCGGGTGATGCGGCCCAGGGAGGCCAGCAGCTCGGCATTTTCCACCGCGGCCCGGGACTCCGAGCGGGCACCGGCGGCCCGCAGGGCGTTCTGCTGCTCGGCCGGAAAGGCCTCCAGGGGTTCGTAGACCCGGAGCGTGGAGGAGAACGGCAACCCGGCCTGGCCGTGGTAGAGGTTCCCGGTCATCGCGGGACTGTGCTTCCCTGGCGCGTGTCCATCAGCCGGCCAGTTCCACGACCACCGGGGCATGGTCCGAGGCGCCCTTGCCCTTGCGCTCCTCGCGGTCGATCGACGCCCCGGTGACCCGGGCAGCCAGCGCGGGGGAGGCGAGGACGAAGTCGATCCGCATCCCTTCCTTCTTCGGGAAACGCAGCTGGGTGTAGTCCCAGTAGGTGTAGACGCCCGGGCCGGGCGTGTGGGGGCGGACGACGTCGGTGAAGCCGGCGTCCTCGAAGGCGCGGAACGCGGCGCGTTCCGGTTCGCTGACATGCGTCAGGCCCTCGGCCCGGAAGTAGTCGATGTCCCACACGTCCTCGTCCCGCGGGGCGATGTTCCAGTCGCCCATCAGCGCGATCTGCGCCTCCGGGTTGGCCCGGACCCAGCCCTCGGAGTGGGCGCGGAGCGTGTCCAGCCAGCTGAGCTTGTAGGGCATGTGCTCATCATCGAGCGCGCGGCCGTTGGGGACATAGAGGCTCCAGACCCGGATCCCGCCGCAGGTGGCGCCGATCGCGCGGGCCTCCTGCACCTCGTCCTTGCCGCCCTTGCCGAAGACGGGCTGGTCCATAAAGGTGCGTTCGACGTCGTCGAGCCCCACCCGCGAGGCAATGGCAACCCCGTTCCACTGGCTCAGGCCGAAGTGGGCGACCTCGTAGCCCATCCGCTCGAACAGCTCCCACGGAAAGTTGTCGTCCTTGCACTTGGTTTCCTGGATGGCCAGGACATCGCAGTCGGTGCGCTGCAGCCAGGCCTCCACGCGGTCGGCACGGGCACGGAGCGAATTCACATTCCAGGTAGCAATCTTCACAGTTCCTAACTTACCTTTCCTTGGCCCCGGGGCGGAGCGGCCCGGGCCGGGCCGGAGGAGCCGGCGGCCGGCCGGACGCTCTGGAGATTAGTAGGAAGTCCGAGTATATTCGGGTGCAGAGATGATCTAGGTCACATGCAAAGGAGCATTCCATCATGGTTCGTGAGCTTTCCCATTACGTCGGCGGTCAGCACGTGGAGGGCACCTCGGGGCGCTTCAGCGACGTCTACGACCCCTGCACCGGCGAGGTCCAGGCCCGGCTTCCGCTGGCCAGCGCCGAGGAAGTCCGCAACGTGGTCGCCAACGCGGAGAAGGGCCAGCTGGAATGGGCTGCGATGAACCCGCAGCGCCGCGGCCGGATCCTGCTGAAGTTCGTGGACCTGGTCAACCAGAACATGGACGAACTCGCCACCCTGCTCTCCTCCGAGCACGGCAAGACCTTCCTGGACGCCAAGGGCGACATCCAGCGCGGCATCGAGGTGGTGGAGTTCGCCGCCGGCGCCCCGCACCTGCTCAAGGGCGAGTTCTCCGACAGCGCCGGGACCGGCGTCGACGTCCATTCGATGCGGCAGCCGCTCGGCGTCGTCGCCGGCATCACCCCGTTCAACTTCCCGGCCATGATCCCGCTCTGGAAGTCCGGCCCCGCCCTGGCCGCCGGCAACGCCTTCATCCTCAAGCCCTCCGAGCGGGACCCCTCGGTGCCGCTGCGCCTGGCCGAACTGTTCACCGAGGCCGGCCTGCCGGACGGGGTGTTCAACGTGGTCAACGGCGACAAGGAGGCCGTGGACGCGCTGCTGGAGGACCCCCGCGTCCAGGCCATCGGCTTCGTCGGGTCCACCCCGATCGCGCAGTACATCTACGCCACCGCCGCCGCGCACGGCAAGCGCGCCCAGTGCTTCGGCGGCGCCAAGAACCACATGGTGATCATGCCGGACGCGGACCTGGACATGGCCGCGGACGCGCTGATCGGCGCCGGCTTCGGTTCCGCCGGTGAACGCTGCATGGCGATTTCGGTGGCCGTGCCGGTGGGCAAGGCCACCGGCGACGCGCTCGTCGCGAAGCTGCAGGAACGGATCGCGGACCTCAAGGTCGGCCACAGCCTGGCCAAGGACTCGGACTTCGGCCCGGTCGTGGCCGCCTCCGCCAAGGAACGGATCGAGGGCTACATCGCCTCAGGTGTCGAGGAAGGCGCCAGCCTGCTCAGCGACGGCCGCGGCCTCAAGGTCGAGGGCTACGACGGCGGCTTCTGGGTGGGCCCGACCCTCTTCGACAACGTCACCAAGGACATGAAGATCTACCAGGAGGAAATCTTCGGCCCGGTGCTCAGCGTGCTCCGCGCCGAGAACTACGACGAGGCCCTGCGCCTGTGCAGCGAGCACGAGTTCGGCAACGGCGTGGCCATCTTCACCCGCGACGGCGACGCCGCCCGCGACTTCGCCAGCCGCGTCCAGGTGGGCATGGTGGGCATCAACGTCCCGATCCCGGTGCCGATCGCCTACTACACCTTCGGCGGCTGGAAGGCCTCCGGGTTCGGTGACCTCAACCAGCACGGCGCCGACGCGTTCCGGTTCTACACCAAGACCAAGACCGTCACCACCCGCTGGCCCTCCGGCATCCGCCAGGGCGCCAGCTTCGTGATGCCGGAAGGCAGCTGATGGCGGACCTGCCCTCCGCACAGGCGGCTGAACCAGCCGCAGAGGTCCTGTTCGAGCGCCGCGGCCGGCTCGGCGTCGTCACCCTGAACCGGCCCAAGGCCGTCAACGCGCTGACCGCCGGCATGGCCGCCGCCATGCTGGAGCAGCTCACGGCCTGGGCCGAGGACGACGACGTCGCCGCGGTCCTGGTCCGCGGCGCCGGCGAGCGGGGGCTGTGCGCCGGCGGCGACATCGTGGCCATCTACCGGGACATGCAGGGCGGCGGCGACGCGACGGCGGACTTCTGGGCCGTCGAGTACCGGCTGAACCTGCTGATCTCGGAGTACCCGAAGCCCTACGTGGCGTTCATGGACGGGCTGGTCCTCGGCGGCGGGGTGGGCATCTCGGCGCACGGCTCGGTCCGGATCGTCACCGAACGCACCCGGATGGGCATGCCGGAAACCACGATCGGCTTTGTGCCCGACGTCGGCGGAACGCTCCTGCTCTCCCGCTCGCCCGGCGAGACCGGCACGCACGCGGCCCTGACCGGGGCCCACCTGAGCGGCGCCGATGCGCTGTTCCTGGGGCTTGCGGACCACTTTGTGCCGTCCGGACAGCTCGGCGACCTGGCGGCAGCGCTGGAGACCGAACCGGTGGACGCCGCCGTGGCACGGTTCGCCGGGGAGGCCCCGCCGTCGGTCCTCGCCGCGCAGCAGGAATGGATCGACGCCTGCTACTCGTCCGACGACGCCGAGGAGATCCTGCGCCGGCTCCGGCTCGCCGGCGGTGAGGCGGCGGAGGCCGCCGACACCATCGCGGCCAAGTCCCCGACTGCGGTCAAGGTGGCGCTCGCCTCGCTCCGCCGCGTCCGCGGGCTGGGCCTGGCCGAGGCCCTGGAACAGGAGTACCGGGTGGGGCTGCGGTTCCTCGCCGGCCCGGATTTCCGCGAGGGCATCCGCGCCCAGGTGGTGGACAAGGACCGCACACCGCACTGGCAGCCGGCCAGCCTGGCGGAGGTCGGCCGCGGCGACGTGGAATCCTATTTTGCGCCGCTGGGCGAGCGTGAACTGAAGCTTTCGAAGGAGCGCGACAATGTCTGAAGCATCGCCGTCTGAACCATCGCCGTCTGAAATTGCGCAGCCCGGGGCGCAGGCGGGACCCATCGCGTTCCTCGGCCTGGGCCACATGGGCGGCCCGATGGCCGTCAACCTGGTCAGGGCCGGGTACGCCGTGACCGGCTACGACGTGGTGCCGGCGGCGCTGGACGCCGCCCGCGCCCACGGGATCGCCACCGCGGACACCGCCGCGGAGGCCGTCGCGGGCGCCGCCGTCGTGCTGACCATGCTGCCCAGCGGCAAACACCTGCTGGACGCGTACCGCGGCGCGGACGGCAAGCGGCCTGCTGGCCGCCGCCGCGCCCGGGACGATGTTCCTGGATTGCTCCACCATCAACGTGGACGAAGCGCGCGAGGCCTCGGCCCTGGCGGTCGCGGCCGGCCACCGGGCCGTGGACGCCCCGGTCTCCGGCGGCGTGGTCGGCGCCGAGGCGGGAACCCTGACGTTTATGGTCGGCGCGCCGGCCGAGGACTTCGAGGCCGTCAAGCCGATGCTGGAGGTGATGGGCAAGCGCGTGGTCCACTGCGGCGGGCACGGCGCCGGGCAGGCGGCCAAGATCTGCAACAACATGATCCTGGGCGTCTCGATGATCGCCGTCAGCGAGGCCTTTGTGCTCGGCGAGAAGCTCGGGTTGACGCACCAGGCGCTTTTCGACGTCGCCTCGGCGGCGTCCGGGCAGTGCTGGGCGCTGACCACCAACTGCCCCGTGCCCGGTCCGGTGCCCACCAGCCCGGCCAACCGCGACTACCAGCCGGGCTTCGCCGGGGCGCTGATGGCCAAGGACCTGAAGCTGGCGCTCAACGCCCTCGAAAGCACCGGCGTCGCCGCCCGGCTGGGACCGCTGGCCTCAGAAATTTACGATACCTTTGCCGCGGAAGGCGGTGCCGGCCGGGACTTCTCCGGCATCATCACCGACATCCGGGACAAATCCGAACACCAGCCGAGGGGACAGGCATGACCGAGTACGCAAACATTCTGGTGGAGCGCCGCGGCCGCGTGGGCCTCGTGACGCTCAACCGGCCCGAGGCGCTGAACGCCCTGAACAAGGCCACCATGGACGAGCTCGTGGCCGCCGTGTCCGCCATGGACTCCGACCCGGAGGTCGGCGCCGTCGTGGTGACCGGCTCGGCCAAGGCGTTCGCCGCCGGCGCGGACATCAAGGAGATGCAGTCCAAGGGCTACATGGAAATGTACGCCGCCGACTGGTTCCGCGGCTGGGAGGACTTCACCCGGCTGCGCATCCCGGTGGTGGCGGCGGTGTCCGGGTTCGCCCTGGGCGGCGGCTGCGAGCTGGCGATGATGTGCGACTTCATCATCGCGGGGGACAACGCCAAGTTCGGCCAGCCCGAAATCAACCTCGGCGTCCTCCCCGGCATGGGCGGCTCGCAGCGCCTCACCCGCGCCGTGGGCAAGTCCAAGGCGATGGACATGATCCTCACCGGCCGCTTCATGGACGCCGCCGAGGCCGAGCGCGCCGGGCTCGTGTCCCGCGTGGTCCCGGCCGCCGACGTCGTCGAGGAAGCCGTGAAGGCCGCCGAGGTGATCGCCTCCAAGTCCAAGCCGGTGGCCATGGTGGCCAAGGAAGCGGTCAACGCCGCCTTCGAAACCGGGCTGGCCCAGGGTGTGCTGTTCGAACGCCGGGTGTTCCACTCGCTCTTCGCCACCGAGGACCAAAAGGAAGGCATGGCCGCCTTCAGCGAGAAGCGGCAGCCCGACTTCACCCACCGCTAGGACCCCGTCAGGCCCTGCGGCGGGCGCGGAGCACTGAATCCCGGACCGTGACCGGGACGCCGTCGGAATCGGCGGTGGCGCGCGGCCGGGAGGCGCAGCTCAGGATCTCCCACTCGTCCGGATCGAGGTCCGCCGCGATCTGCTCGGCGGTGAACAGCAGCCCGGGGGCGGAGGGCCGGCGCACGCTGGTGTCCAGGTCCGAGGGATGGTGGCCCACGATCAGCAGGGTCCCGCCCGGGGCCACCGACGCCGCGAGCCGGCGGTACACGCCGTCCCGTTCCGGTGCCGGCAGGTGCAGGTACTGGGCCGAGACCAGGTCGAAGGTCCCCGCCGGGGGCGGTGTGGCCGTGAGGTCCTGGTGCTGCCAGGTGATGCGGGCGGCGGTTTCCGGGTCGTCCCGGACCGCGGCGGCTGCCCGCGCCAGGGCGACGGAGGAGATGTCCACGGCGGTCACCCGCCAGCCTCGCCGGGCCAGCCACGCGGCGTCGGCGCCTTCTCCGGCCCCGACGTCGAGCGCGGAACCCGGCGCGAGGTCCGCGACCTCGGCCACCAGCTGGGCGTTGGGTTCCCCGCTCCACACGGAGCCGTGCTGGCCGTGCTGGCGGTACCGTTCGTCCCAGAACGATTCGTCGAATTCCATCCAGCTCTCCTCCGGGCCCCGTCGTACGCGGTCGGGCGCCTGCCGCGCCGGCCGCCCATCCAGTCTAGGCGCGGTCGGCGCCGGGCGTGGCTACGCGGCGCTGATGCCGAACAGCCCGATGATCAGGGCCATCACCATGAGGGTCACGAGTTCGTGGGCGCAGTTCAGCACGGTCAGGCCCGCGGGGCGGCCCTCGAAGGCGTCGTGCGTGATGAAGCGGGCCGCGGTGAAGCCGGCCCACAGGATCAGGGCGGTGACCAGGGTGTTGGCCAGGAAGTTGCCGCCGTAGAAGTGCTGGGAGATGGCGGCGGAGCCGGCCAGCACCCAGGCGCTGACGAAGCTGACCAGCAGGGTGACGAGGATGGGTTTGACGGCGTCCCGGGCCTCGCCGCTGGGGGTGACCTTGGCGACGCGCATCCAGTAGTTGCCGAACACCTTGGGGGTGTACCAGACGGACCCGACCACCATGCTGGACAGTGTTGCCAGCAGGACGGCCCAGATGTTGATTTCCGGAATCATGGTTCTCTCCTCGGTTTCGGGCCCGCCCCGCCGACGGCCCCGCAAACGAAGTGTAGGTCCTAGCCGCTGAAGTCTCCGGCATTGCGCCGGAAGTTGCCAAGGATCCGGATCAGCTGTTCCACGTCCTGCTCCTCGAAGCCGGACCGGCCGAAGACCTCCGTGTTGAGCGCCGCCGTCGCCCGCTTGGCGAGCGTGCGCCCTTCCGAGGTGAGCTCGATCAGCGTGGTCCGGCCGTCGGTGGGGTGCGGGGCCCGGAGTACCAGGCCGGCCTCCTGCAGCCGGTCGACGGCGTTGGTCACCGAGGTGGGGTGGACCTGGAGCAGCGCGCTCGCCTTGTTCATCGGCAGCGCGCCGCTGCGGGCGAAGCTGAGCAGGGCCAGCAGTTCGTAGCGCGCGAACGTCAGCCCGAACGGCTTGAGCGCGGTCTCGATCCGGGCCAGCAGGATCTGCTGGGTGCGCATGACGGCGGTGATGGCCGCCATCGGGGCGGCGACGTCGGCCCAGCCGTGGCGCTCCCAGTTCCGCTGGGCATCGGCGATCGGGTCGCGCGGCAGTGGGGTGCCCACGGCTACCCCTGGCCCTTCAGCCCGGGGAAGTCGGCCTCGGAGTACTCCGTGCCGAGTCCCTCCGGCACGCCGGACGCCCCGTGGCGCAGTTCCTCGTTGTGCCGCAGCTCCACCCGCCGGATCTTGCCGGAGATGGTCTTGGGCAGCTCCGCGAACTCCAGCCGGCGGATCCGCTTGAAGGGGGCCAGGTGCTCGCGGCAGTAGCGCAGGATGTCCTCGGCGAGCTCGGGTCCCGGTTCGTGCCCGGCGGCCAGGACCACAAAGGCCTTGGGCACGGACAGCTTGAGCGCGTCGGGGGAGGGGACGACGGCGGCTTCGGCCACCGCCGGGTGCTCGATCAGCACACTTTCCAGCTCGAACGGGGAGAGCCGGTAGTCGGAGGACTTGAAAACGTCGTCGCCGCGGCCCACGTAGGTGATGATGCCGCGTTCGTCCCGGCTCGCCATGTCCCCGGTGTGGTAGTAGCCGTCGCGGAAAGCCTCCGCGGTTTTCTCCGGGTCCCCGTAGTAGGCCTTCATCAGTCCGACGGGGCGCGGGTCCAGGCGCAGGCACAGCTCGCCGTCGTCGGACTCCGCGCCGGTGGCCGGGTCCACGAGGACGACGTCGTAGCCGGGCAGCGGCCGGCCCATGGCGCCGATCTTGATCGGCTGGCCCGGGGTGTTGGCGATCTGCACGGTGGACTCGGTCTGGCCGAAACCGTCCCGGATGGTCTGCCCCCAGGCCCGCTGGACCTGGTCGATGACCTCGGCGTTGAGCGGCTCGCCGGCGGAGACCACCTTGGTGGGAGGGTTCTTCAGCTGGGTCAGGTCGGCCTGGATCAGCATCCGCCAGACCGTCGGCGGGGCGCAGAAGCTCGTGACGGACTCCCGGTCCATCTGTTCCATAAGGGCTTTGGCATCGAAGCGCTCGTAGTTGTAGATGAAGACGCAGGCCTCGGCGATCCAGGGCGTGAACACGTTGGACCAGGCGTGCTTGGCCCAGCCGGGGGAGGCCACGTTGAGGTGCACGTCGCCGGGCTCCATCCCGATCCAGAACATGGTGGACAGGTGCCCCACCGGGTAGGAGGTGTGCGTGTGCTCCACCAGCTTGGCCTTGGACGTGGTGCCGGAGGTGAAGTAGAGCAGCAGGGTCTCGTCGGCCAGGGTCGGCGCGTCCGGGCTGAAGTCCTCCGCGGCGGCGGCCGCCTCGGCGTACTGCAGGGCGGCAGTATGCGCGCCGTCGCGTCCGCCGTCGCCGATTTCGATCAGGGTGTAGTCGCCCGGGACGCCGGCGAATTTGGCAATGTTGGCGCTCCCGACGGCGGCCCAGCTGGCCCCGCCGCGCTCCACCCGGTCCTGCAGGTCCGCCGGCCCCATCAGGGTGGTGGTGGGGATCATGACGATGCCGAGTTTGATGCCGGCGAGCATCAGTTCCCACAGCTCCACCTGGTTGCCGAGCATGATGATCATCCGGTCACCGCGGCGCACGCCCTGGGCCCGGAGCCAGTTCGCCACCTGGGCGGATCGCCGGGAGAGATCCGCGAAGCTGCGCCTCGTGGCCGTGCCGTCCTGCTCCACGATCACCAGGGCCGGCCGCTCCGCTTTGGCGGGATCGGCCGCGATCTGGTCGAACCAGTCCAGGGCGAAATTGAACTCCTCGAAACGCGGCCACGCGAACTCCTGGCGCGCGGCGGCGTAGTCCCCGCGGAGGGCCAGCAGCCTGTCCCTCGCGGCGCGGAATTCCTCGGTGACGGTCATGGGTGCACCTTTCGAAGCCGGTCGCAGCCAGGCGGTCCGGTGGCGGCCGCCGCTGGCCTAGTGATCCACATCACTGTGCAATATACTAGGACATCCAAGGGTTTGGAAGAGTCGATGTTGCTGCCAGTGCGCGGCATATTACGAAGGGATGCGTGCCCGTGCAGTCACAAGGAAGTGCCGGCGGACAGACCGCCGTCCAGCCGGCGGCAAGGCCCGGCGGCGACGCGGAAAGCGCCGCGGCGGGTCCGGTCCAGGGCCCGTCGGCACCCCCGTTCCCGGACGCCGACCTGATGTACATCGTGGACCTGCTGCCGGCCGACGAACGGGCGCGCTACCAGGAGATCCGCGAGTTCCTGCAGACCCGGATCCGCGCCGCGTCGATCGACTACTGGAACCGCGAAGAGTTCCCTTTCGGCCTGCTCGCCGAACTCGGCAAGCACGGCCTGGGCGGGCTCCAGACCGACGGTACCTCCAAGCTCTTCAAGGGCCTGATGTACGTCGAGGTGGCCCGCGCCGACGTCTCGCTCTCCGCCCTCGTCGGGATCCACAACGAGCTGATCGTCGGCATGATCGACGAACTCGGCTCGGCGGAGCAGAAGGCGCGCTGGCTCCCGGGGCTCACCGCCTTCACCCAGCTCGGCGCCTTCGCCCTGACCGAGCCGGACCACGGATCGGACATCGCCGGCGG
Source organism: uncultured Actinomycetota bacterium (assembly GCA_963698285.1). GTDB lineage: Bacteria > Actinomycetota > Actinomycetes > Actinomycetales > Micrococcaceae > Arthrobacter. The sequence continues at coordinate 477,824 of CAVOQF010000026.1, forward strand.
ACTGTCCACCACGGCGCGGCTGGACAACGGCGAGTGGGTGATCAACGGCGCCAAGCGCTGGATCGGCGCCGGCACCATCGCCGACTTCGCCCTGGTCTGGGCGCGCGACGTCGCGGACCAGCAGATCAAGGGGTTCATCGTGGAGACGGACCGGCCCGGCTACACCGCCACCAAGATCGCGAACAAGATCGGGCTGCGGATCATGCAGAACGCGGACATCGTCCTGGACGAGGTCCGCATCCCGGAATCCAACCTGCTCCCCGGCGCCACGGACTTCTCCCGCGCCAACGAACTGCTGCGCGACTCACGCGCCTGGGTGGGCTGGCAAGGGGCCGGCATCCAGCTGGCCGCCTTCGACGTCGCCCGCGCCTATTCGTTGGAACGCAAGCAGTTCGGCAAGGAACTGGCCCGCTTCCAGCTCGTCCAGCAGCAGCTGGCCGAGATCCTCGGCAACGCCAGCGTCTCGCTGGCGCTGATGGCCCAGCTGGCGCGGATCCAGCAGGAGGGCAAGCTCGAAATGGTGCAGGCCGCGATGGCCAAGTCCACCACCACCCGGCTGGCCCGGGCCTCCGTCGCGATGGGGCGCTCGCTGATGGGCGGCAACGGGATCAGCACCGACTTCGAGATGGGCAAACTCTTCGGCGACGCCGAGATCCTCTACACCTACGAGGGCAGCTACGAGATCAACTCGCTGATCGTGGCCCGGGCCGTGACCGGGAAGTCCGCCTTCGTCTAGGCGGCGGCGGATCGGCCGGTGCCGCGCCGTTCCTCAGCCGGCGGCGCCGTAGCGCTCGCTGCGGTTGCGGCCGGCGTGCTTGGCCGCGTACAGCGCCCGGTCCGCGCAGGCCAGCAGGCTGTGGCTGCCGGCGTCGCGCAGTTCACAGACCCCGGCGGAGACCGTGATCGGGCCGACCTCGCCGAAGGGCTCGGACTCGATGGCCGCGCGGGCCCGTTCCGCCGCGAGCAGGGCCTCGGCGCCGTCGGTCCCGGGCAGCACCCAGACGAATTCCTCCCCGCCGAAGCGGGCAACGATCTCGTCCTGGCGGGCGACGCCGCGGAGCCGGGCCGCGACGTCCGCCAGCACCACGTCGCCCATGAGGTGGCCGAAGGTGTCGTTGACCCTCTTGAAGTGGTCGATGTCCAGGACGACCGCGCTGAGGCTCGTGCCGCGGGACGCCGCGAGGTCGATCTCGTGCGCGAGGTGCTGCTCCAGCGCCCGCCGGTTGGGCAGGCCGCTGAGCTGGTCGGTGGTGGCCTGCAGCTCCAGGCTGGTGCGTGCCTCGGCGTTGCCGATGGCAATCTCCACCAGCTCGGCGAACTGCGCCAGGCGCTCCAGCATCGCCTCGGTGACCCCGGTGCTGGACTTCGAGGTCAGGTTCACCACGCCCCACAGGCTGCCGTGGACCCTGATGGGGGCGCCCGCCGCGGACTGGAAGCCGCCGGCCCGCATCTGGTCGGCGGCCGGGCCGCCTTCCGGGCCGTAGACCACAAGGGCGGGCCTGCCGGTGGCGGCGACGCGGACGGTGGCGGAGGTGTCCGTGAGCGAGAAAACATGCGTGCGGCTCAGGGTGGGCGGCAGCGTCGGCGCCATCGCCACGATTTCCGCGGACAGCGCGCCGGTGAAGCGGACGACGGCGGCCGAGTCCACGTTGAAGAGGTCCCGCACAATGAAGGCGACCCGCTCGGAAATGTCCGCGGGGGCGGCGTTGCGGGCGACGGCGGTGGCGATCTCGTGCAGCGCAGCCCAGGTCTGTTCCTGCTGGAGGCGGTCGGTGATGTCCACGGCCACCACCATGCCGGCCGTCGCGTCGTCGTCGGAGTAGACCGGCCCGGCCTTCAGCCGGTAGGTCCGGTGCCCGATCCGCCGGCTCCACGTGACCTCCTGGCCGGCCAGGGCCGCCCGGTAGCGGGGTTCCAGCTCGTTGGCCAGGGAGGCGCCGAGGGCCTCGTGGAGGCCCCGGCCCTCCAGTTCGTCGGCACGGTAGCCGAAGGTCTCCAGCTCCTGGCCCTCGGCGATCAGATAGCGCAGCTCCGAGTCGAAGAGCAGGACGAAGACGCCGGGCACGCTCCGCGCCAGCGCCCGGTACCGGTCCGTGTCGCGTTGCCGGCGGCGCTCGGCGAGCACCCGGTCGGTGATGTCCGTGATCATGACGAAGAATCCGGAAATCCCGTCGTCGCGCAGGTCCGGCATGTAGGAAACCTCGGCGTGGCGCGTCGCCCCGGCGTCGTCCGTGAGGGTCCGCTTGAAAAGCTGCGGTTCGCCCTCGAGCACCTTGGAAATGTAGGGCCGGTTGGTTTCGAGCACGGCGTCGCTGAGCAGGTCCCGGATGTGCATCCCGTGCAGTTCATCGGAAGTGACGCCGAACCACTCAAGGTAGGCGTCGTTGGCGAGCCGGTTGCGCAGCCCGGAGTCCCAGTAGGCCACCATGGCCGGGATGCCGTTCAGCACCGCCCGCATCTGGGCGGGCACCTCGGGCAGCGGCGGCCGCTGTGCGTTCTCCTGGGCGAGAGCGCTGTGAATATTCATTGCCCCAGTATCTATGGCGGCGGGGTCCGACCGGAAACCGCGGCTCAGGGCAGGAAGCGGTAGCCGATCCCGGCTTCGGTGAGCAGGTGCCGCGGCGCGGCGGCATCCGGTTCCAGTTTGCGCCGGAGCTGGGCCATGTACACGCGGAGGTAGTTGGTCTCCTTCGCGTAGGCCGGGCCCCAGACCTCGGAGAGCAGTTGCTGCTGGGTGATGAGTTTCTCGGGGTTCTTCACCAGCACCTCGAGCATCTTCCATTCCGTTGGCGTGAGCCGGACGTCCTCGCCGTCACGGGTGACCCGGTGCTTGCCGAGGTCCACGGTGAAGGCGTCGGTGGCGACGACAGGCGGTTCGGCGCCGTCGACGCTGCGGCGCAGGAGCGCCCGCAACCGGGCCAGCAGTTCGTCCAGGCCGAAGGGCTTGGTGATGTAGTCGTCGGCGCCGGCGTCGAGGGCCCGGACCTTGTCCTCGGAGCCGTGCCGGGCGGACAGCACCAGCACGGGTACCTGGCTCCAGCCCCGGAGTTTCGCCAGGACGGCGGTGCCGTCCAGGTCCGGGAGGCCAAGGTCCAAGATGACGAGCGCCGGAGGGGTGCGGGCCGCCGCCAGGAGTGCGGACTGCCCGTCCTCGGCCACGGTGACGTCGTAGCCGTGGGCCCGCAGCGTGATGCGAAGTGCGCGCAGCAGGTAGGGGTCGTCGTCAACCACCAGCACCGCGGTCATGGCACGTCCGTCGGGGACGAGAGGAGCGGCGGCGCGTGGTGGCGGCTGACCAGGGCCGACTGGGCCTCCAGCGGTGCCTGGCCGGGGTGTTTCCCGAAGGGCGCACCCTCGGAGAGCGGGAGGCTGACCACCATGGTCAGGCCCCCTCCCGGGGTGGCTTCCGCGCTCAATCGGCCGCCCATCGCCTCGGTGAATCCCTTGGCCACGGCCAGTCCGAGGCCGACGCCGCCGGCGCGGCCCGCGTCGTCGAGGCGCTGGAAGGGGCGGAACATTTCCACGACTTTCTCCGCGGGGACGCCCGTGCCGTGGTCGATAATCCGTAGCTCCCCGGCGGGCCGGCCGCCCACGGGGGTTGCACTCAGTCCGCCGGCCGTGCCCGTCAGCACGATGTCCGAATCCGGCGCGTATTTGACGGCGTTCTCGACGATGTTCGCGATTACGCGCTCCAGCATGCCGGGATCCGCCTCGACTTCGGGCATGTTCGCCGGCAGCTCCACCCGGACCCGGCCCGCCGCGATTCCATGCAGGCCCCCGCCGACCACCTCGTACCAGCGCACGGGGCGGAGCAGGGGCTGGACCGAGTCGGAGGTAATCCGGGACATGTCCAGCAGGTTGCCCACCAGGGTCTCCAGCCGGTCGGAGCACTCGTCGATGGTCTCCAGCAGCTCCTGCTCTTCTTCCTTGGTGTAGCGGACGCCGGGCTGTCGCAGCCCGCCGACGGCAAGCTTGATACCCGCCAGGGGGGTGCGGAGGTCATGGGAGACGGCGCGCAGCAGCGAGGTGCGCATGGTGCTGCTCTCGGCCAGGCGCCGGAGCTGGCTTCGGCTCGCCAGCAGCTGCTGGTTCTCCAACTGGGCCAGCAGGTGCACACCGAAGGCGCCGAGCAGGCGCCGGTCGCTGGCCGGCAGCACCCGGCCGGACAGGACCAGCCGGGTGGCGGCATTGATCTGTTCGACGTTGTCCCCGTGCGGGCCGGCGGCCGCCGCGTCCGTGCCGTCGGAGGCCGCCGCGGCGGACAACTCGCCGACGCCGGCCAGCAGCCGCCACTGCGGCGCACTCCCCGGCTGGGCCGCGGCCTCGCCGGCGTTCCCGGCGAGGCCGAACAGCGCGGCGCCGCGGACCTGGAAGACGCCCAGCGCCTGTTCCAGCAGGCCCGTGACGGTGTCCTCGGAACCGGACGCGCCGCGCGACAACTCGGCCAGTGTGGTGGCTTCCGCCCGCGCCCGGGCCGCCTCCTTGGAGCGCCGGGCGGAGCGGTCGACGACGGCGGCGACCGCAGCGGAGACGCCAACAAACACCAGCAGGGCCAGGACGTTCTGGGCGTCGCTGATGGTCAGGTTGCCCACCGGCGGGGTGGAGAAGTAGTTGACCAGCAGGCTGCTCCACAGTGCCGCGACGACTGCCGGCCAGAGCCCGCCGACCAGGGCCACGGCGACGGAACCGGTGAGCTGGACCAACATGGACGTGGCCAGGTTTTTGTCCGGATTCAGCTCCAGCAGGAACTGGAGCAGCACGGGGACAACCATGGCCAGGCCAAAGCCGACCGTGACCCGCAGCCGTCCCAGGTCCCGCTGCCGGCTCCGGCGGCCGCCGCTTGGCGCATTCTCCTGGGGCACCAGGTGGACATCGAGGCCGGCGGCGCCGCGGAGCACCCTGGCCGCGGTGCCTCCGCCGCGCAGCCCGGCCACCAGGCGTGCGGCAGCGCCCCGGCGGGAGACGCCCAGCACCAGCTGGGACGCGTTGACGCTGCGGGCGAAGTCCAACAGGGCCTCGGCCGGGTCCTCCCCGGTGACCACGTGGTAGCTGCCGCCCAGGCTCTGGACCAGCTGCCGCTGCGTTTCGAGGGCCTGCGGCGACTCGGCGGCGACCCCGTCCGCGGCCCGGACGTGAACGGCCAGCAGGTCGATGCCGCTGACGCGGTTGAGCAGCCGGGCGCCGCGGCGGATCAGCGCCTCGCCCTCGGGGCCGCCGGGGAGCCCCACCACGATGCGCTCGCGCGCAGGCCGGCTGGCGTCGATCCGGTTCCCCTCCCGGTAGCTGGCCAGGCCCTCATCCACCCGGTCGGCCAGCCACAACAGGGCGAGTTCCCGCAGGGCCGCAAGGTTTCCGGGGCGGAAATAGTTGGACAGCGCCGCGTCGATCCGGTCGGCCGGAACGATCTTCCCGGCCGCGAGGCGTTGCCGCAGCAGCTCGGGGGAGAGGTCCACGAGCTGCAGCTGATCGGCGCGCCGGACGATCGCGTCGGGAACGGTTTCCGCGGGGCCGCCGTGGGTGATGGCGCTGACGACGTCGGACAGGGAGGCCAGCTGCTGGATGTCCAGGGTGGACAGGACGTTGACCCCGGCCGCCAGCAACTCGTCGATGTCCTGCCAGCGGTGCCGGTTCCGGCTGCCGGGGGCATTGGCGTGCGCGTACTCGTCCACGATCGCCGTGGCGGGAGACCGGCGCAGGACCGCGTCCAGGTCCAGCTCCTCGACATCGACCTGGCCCAGGGGCACGCGCCGGGGCTTGATCGCTTCGAGGCCGGCCAGCAGTTCGCGGGTGTCGCGCCGGCCGCGGTCGCGGGCGAAGGCGACGACCACGTCCTCGCCGGCGTGCTGGAGCCGGTGTCCTTCCCGGAGCATGGCGTACGTCTTGCCGACGCCCGGGGCGGAGCCCAGGAAGATGCGGAGCGTTCCACGTGCCATGCAGTCATTCTTCCATTCCGGCCCGGGTCCGGCGCGGGAGCGCGGCGTCAAGGATTCATCAAGATCCCCGCCCGGGTGGGGCCCGGTTCCCCCGCCGCTGCTAGCTTCGCAACTGAGGGGCAGAACGCGGCGCCCGCCCGTCAGAGAGGCGCCGGAAGGAAAGGCACACGATGACCACCCTGAGCAGGCCCCCGGCCGACCCGTCGGCGCCGCGGCCCGGCCGCAAGACCTTGCTGCGCAAGTGGCTGCTGGTGGGGCTGCAGGACAGCAAGGGCACCCACCAGGGCCCGGGCGGAGTGCCCACCGCCCACGAGAAAAAACACTCCTGGTGGCAGGTGATGTGCCTGACCGGCGTCGACTACTTCTCCACCCTGGGCTACCAGCCGGCCATCGCCGCGCTCGCCGCGGGCGTGATTTCGCCGCTGGCCACCCTGGTGCTCGTCGCCATCACCTTGCTCGGCGCCCTGCCGGTCTACCGGCGCGTTGCCGGCGAGAGCCATAGGGGCGAGGGCTCCATCGCGATGCTCGAGCGGCTCATGCCGCGGTGGGGCGGAAAGCTGTTCGTCCTGGTCCTGCTGGGTTTCGCCGCCACGGACTTCATGATCACCATGACGCTGTCGGCGGCGGACGCCACGGCGCACCTGATCCAGAACCCGATCGCCCCCGGCTGGCTGCAGGGACAGAACGTGCCGGTCACGCTGTTCCTGCTGGCGATGCTCGGCGCGGTCTTCCTGCGCGGGTTCAAGGAGGCAATCGGCGTCGCCGTCGTCCTGGTCGCCGTGTACCTCGGCCTGAACCTGGTGGTGTTGTCCGTTGCGGTGTTTGAGGTGCTCACGCACCCGCTCGCCGTGGACAACTGGTGGCAGGCGATCTCCACGTCCCACGGAAACCCGCTGCTGGCAGTCGGGTTTGCGCTGCTCGTCTTCCCTAAACTCGCGCTGGGCCTCTCCGGGTTCGAGACGGGCGTGGCCGTGATGCCGCAGATCCGGGGACACGCGGGCGATACCGAGGACCATCCGGCCGGCCGCATTGCGGGCACCCGCAAGCTGCTGACGACGGCGGCGGTCATCATGAGCAGCTTCCTGATCGTCAGCAGCTTCACCACCGTGGTGCTCATCCCGGAACAGGAGTTCCAGCCCGGCGGCCAGGCCAACGGGCGCGCCCTGGCGTTCCTGGCCCACGAGCATCTGGGGGTGGGCTTCGGCACGGTCTACGACGTCTCCACCATCGCGATTCTCTGGTTCGCCGGCGCCTCCGCCATGGCCGGGCTGCTGAACCTCGTGCCGCGGTACCTGCCCCGCTACGGGATGGCCCCTGAGTGGGCCCGGGCCGTCCGGCCGCTGGTGCTCGTGTTCACCCTGGTCGCCTTCCTGGTCACCTGGCTTTTCGACGCCGACGTCGACGCCCAGGGCGGCGCCTACGCCACCGGCGTGCTGGTGCTGATGACCTCGGCGGCGGTGGCTGTGACGCTCTCGGCCCGGCGCAGGAGGCAGCGCAAACGCACCGCCGGGTTCGGCGTCATTGCCGTCGTGTTCATCTACACCACGGTGGCCAACATCATCGAACGCCCGGAAGGCATCCGGATCGCGTCGGTCTTCATCCTCGGCATCATCGTGATTTCCCTGCTCTCGCGTGCCGGCCGCTCCTTCGAGCTGCACGCCACCCACGTCCATCTGGACCGGCAGGCCCTCGAATTCCTGTCGGATGAGCTGGAGGGCCCGCTGCGGATCGTCGCCCACGAGCCGCTGCGGCTCAGCGCGGAGGCGTACCGGCAGAAACTGGACTCCGCCGTCGAGGTCAGCCACCTGCCGCTGGACTACCGGGCCGTGTTCCTGGAGGTCGTCGTGGACGATTCCTCGGACTTCGAAACCGAACTGGAGGTCCGCGGCATCACCCGGCACGGCTACCGGATCCTGGAAGTGCACGGCCCGGTCGTGCCCAACACGATCGCCTCGGTGCTGCTGCACATCCGGGACGTCACCGGGCTGATGCCGCACATCTACTTCCGCTGGACCGAGGGGAACCCGGTCACCAACCTGCTGCGCTTCCTCGCGTTCGGCGAAGGGGAAATCGCGCCGGTCACCCGCGAAGTGCTCCGCGAGGCCGAACCCGACGTCACGCGCCGGCCCTGGGTCCATGTCGGCTAGGAAACCCAACAGCCCCTCCGGAGTAATACTCCGGAGGGGCTGCGTGGTCTTCTAGGAGAAGTGTTCCGGCAGGCCGGGCCTTCCTGAAAGCTTAGAGCGGGCGGATGTTCTCAGCCTGCGGGCCCTTCGGGCCCTGGGTGACGTCGAACTCCACCTTCTGGTTCTCGTCCAGCGAGCGGTAGCCGCTGGAAGCGATTGCCGAGTAGTGGGCGAAAACGTCGGCCGACCCGTCATCCGGGGCAATGAAGCCAAAACCCTTTTCGGCGTTGAACCATTTAACTGTGCCTGTAGCCATGCCTTTATCCTTCTGAAACGCTGCTGATCTCCGGCGGCCACGCAAGGCCAACGGCTGCGGAGACATTCGTCCGCTGTCCCCAACGTACGGGGCGCGGGGCCGCGGTGCAAGAGTCTGAGTGCGGGAGTTAATCCCGGGCGGACGCTATAGTCGGCTCACCATGTCAACAATTTCGGTGGTTATTCCGACCCGGAACGATGTGCAGCTGCTGGCGGTGTGCCTGGGAGCACTGGCCCGGCAGAGCCGCCGCGCCGACGAGATCATCGTGGTGGACAACGGCAGCACCGACAACACGGCCGAGGTCTGCGCGGCCGCGGGCGTGCGGAGGATTGCGGTTGAGCTGCCCGGGATCGCGGCGGCCACCGCCCGCGGATTCGACGCGGCGCACTCGGACATCATCGCGCGCCTGGATACCGACTCCGTCCCGCCCGCCGACTGGCTGGAGCGCGTCGAAGCCATCCTGGACCGGCGGGTCCGCTCACCGCGGTCAGCGGACCCGGGGATTTCTACGGCGGGACGCGGTTCGCCCGCTGGGTCGGCGGAAACGTCTGGATTGCCGGTTATTTCTGGGCCATCGGGCACCTGCTGGGCCACCCGCCCCTGTTTGGCTCAAACTTCGCCCTGCGGGCCGAGGTCTGGGAACGGATCCGCGGCGCTGTCCACCGGGGCCTGCCGCCGGTCCACGACGACCTCGATATTTCCTACCAGCTCCCGCCGGAGGTGGCAGTCATCTGGGACCCGACGCTGCGGGTGGGCGTCTCGGCCCGGCCGTTCGAGAGCTGGCACGCCGTCGGGCGCCGGCTGTCGATGGCGTGGACAACGTTCGGGATCGAGTTCGCGTCCGATCCCCCGCTGCGGCGTCGCCGCCGCCGGAAGCGCTGGGAGCGCGGCCACCCGCGGTAACCGATGCGGGGCGGCGTTCATTCGGCGTCGGCGTAGAGCGCTATCAGGTCCCGGCTCATCTGGTGCGGCGACGTTTCACTGGGGCTGTGGCCGCCCCGGTAGACGGCGATCTTCGCGCCGATCGCCTGCGCGAAACGGCGGTGCAGTGCCAGGGGCCAGAGGTCGTGCTCGCCGACGGCGACGAATTTCGGCAGCGTCGCGGCAGCCAGCACGCCCCTGAGGTCAGGGGCGTGCTGCATGAGCCCGAAAATGTCAGTCACGGACGACCGGCGGGTCAGGCGGAACCGGTACCGCACGAAGCGCATCCTGTTCGGGGTGACCCGGATGACGTTGCGGCGGATGCCCCAAATCAGGACCGCCGCGCCGACCCGGGGGCTGGCCCAGCCGCTGAACCGCCCGATCCGCTGGACCCCGCGGAAGCTGTTGCCCGGCTCGGGCGGGCAGCTGAGCAGCGTCAGGCTGCGGAACAGTTCGGGCCGCTGCGCGAACGCCAGCTGCGCGACGATCGCGGCAAAGGAGTAGCCGACGACGTGCGCGGCCGCGCCGCCGCCGGCTTCCAGCAGGGCGATCAGGTCGTCGGCGAAGAGCTGATAATCGTAGTGCTCCCGCGGCGGCTGGAGGTTCTCGGGTCCGGCGTCGGCCGACTCGTACTGGCCGGCGATGTCGCAGCTGAGCACGAAGTAGCCGGCGGCCGCGAGCCGGGGCAGCATCAGCGCGAAGTCTTCCTTGGACCCGGTGGCGCCCGGGATGAGGAGCGCCCGTGGGCCGGCCGGGTCGCCCATGGAGAGCGTCGCCAGGGGGCCGCTCGGGGCCAGGAACTTGCCGCGGACGGCTCCCGCCGGTGTGGCGAACCAGTCGACGTCGGGCAGGGCGGCGTCCAGCCGGGCGGCCTCGTCGATGAGCCCGGAGCCGAAGACCTCGGGGTCCGGTTCCGGTGCGTCCGGAATGTTGCGGCCTGGTGGCGCCATGGACTAAACATAGCCCCCGGCCCCGGCTGCGGGCCTCAGGCGGCGGCGACCCTGCGCACGAACGCGTGCAGGCGTCGGTAGACCTCCTGCGACTCGGGATAACGGAAGTCCTGCTGCCAGGTGTGCTCGGTGTTCGGGGCGTCCCAGCCGTAAATCAGCGTGTCCACGTGCACCTCATGCTCCTGCAGGCGCGCGATGAAGTTCAGGTTGGCGGCGTAGAAGAAGTCGCGTTCCGAGGTGGTCACGAAGACCGGCGGGAACCGGGCGTCCAGCCATTCGATCGGGGACAGGAACCCGGCCGCGGCGCGCAGTTCCGCGATCCGGCGGCGGCCGGGGCCGCGTCCTGCCCGGGGCAGGAGCATCCGGACGAAATTCAGGCTGAGGACGAAGCCCTTTTCGAAGAACACGGAGAAGTCCACAACACTGCAGTGCTGCACCAGCCCCCGCAGGCTCGGTCCGGGCGTTGCCGGCTCCAGCTTGTAGTGGCGGGCCAGTTCCGGGCGGAAGCTGGCCGCGGTGAGGAGGGCGGCGATCTGGCCGCCGGCCGAGTCGCCGCCGAGGACGATCCTGCCCGGGTCGCCGCCGTACTCCGCGATGTTGTCGCGGACCCAGGCCAGCGCCGCATTGGCATCCTGGAGGACATGGGCCATGTGGAAGCGCGGAGCCCGCCGGTAGTTCACGTTGACCGTCACCATCCCGCCCGCGGCCTGGCTGGCGCAGTACTTGGTCAGCGCAGCCTTGTCTCCGGAGGTCCAGCCCCCGCCGTGGAAGTAGACGTAGACCGGCAGCGGGCCGGCATCTTCGCCGGTTCTGGTGGCGGTCCGGGGGCCGGCGACGGGCCGGTGCCGGCCGGGGTGATCACGTCCAGGCGGTGCGCCCGGATGCCGTCGCCGACGAAGTCGATGTCGTGGAAGTAGTCGACGCCGGTGACCGGCTCGGCGTTGAAGCGGACCTTTTCGCCGGGGCCCAGTGAATGCATCAGGGCCCGCCAGGCCCAGACCGGCACCCGGCGCAGCACGCCGCGCGCGCGGCGGGCCAGGCCGAAGGCGCCGCCGGCCTGTCGCGACGGCGGCAGCGGCCCGGAGGGCAGCGGTTCGGAAGAAAGCGGCTCGGAAGCAAGCGGTTCGGAAGAAAGCGCAGGGGAGGGCTGGTGCGGTGGCCCGGACGCCGGGGTCATGCCTCCCATTCTAACTGGCACGGTTGTGCTACCACGGCAAGGGAAGCCTGCCCTGACTGCCGGGGCGGGAGCGGGGGCAGCGTTCCGCTGGGACGTTGGTCAGGCTGGCAGCTCGCGCACCGTCCCGGCGGCGCCGTCGACCGTGACGCGCTGGCCGGTGCGCAGCCTGGTGGTGGCGTCCGGGACCCCCACCACCGCGGGGATGCCGTACTCGCGCGCGACCACCGCGCCGTGCGAGATGACGCCGCCCATCTCCATGACCAGGGCGCCCGCCGTCAGGAACAGCGGGGTCCAGCCGGGGTCGGTCGAGGGGGCGACCAGGATCTCGCCCGGCTCCAGGCGGGCGCCGACCGGGTCCAGGATCACCCTGACCGTCCCGGTGGCGCTGCCGGCCGAGGCGGGGGTCCCGGTCAGGGCGCCGGACGGCGGGGCCTTGGCCATCACCGCGGCCTCCACGTCGGTGCCGTCGGAGAGCAGCAGGCGAGGGATGTGGCGGCGGCGCAGTTCGGCGTCGTACAAGCGGCGGCGGCTCGCGACGAGGCCCTGCATCCCGGCGCCCCGGAGGCCCACCCGGAGCTCGTCGAAGTCCAGGAAGAACACGTCGTCGGGGGCTGCCACGACGCCGGCGCGCACCAGTTCGGCGCCGAGCAGCAGGAGCTGGCGGTGCATTTCGCCGAGGATCTTCACGATGTGGAACTTGGGCAGCTCGCGCAGGCCGGACAGTTCCCGGACCCGGCGCAGAGCCAGCTCGAGCGGCCGCGCACGCCACCGGCTGCGGGCCCCCGCGCGGTCCACCAGGCTGCGGATCCGTTCCTCCGCGTGCTCGGCGGCCCGGCGGAACTGCCGGTCCGGGGCCTGCTCCGGGTCCTCCACACGCAGGTAGTTGGAGATCATGCCGAGGATGTGGTCCGGCTGTTCGGACCAGCGCGGCATGCCGAGATCGATCTCGGCCACGGCGCGGTGTCCATACCGGGCCAGGAAGTCCCGCACCCCGTCCTGCGCGGGCCCGGGGAGGGAACCGGCACGGTAGGCGGCGGCGAGCAGGTCCGGGTCCTGGGCCAGGAAGACGTCCCGGGCGGCGGGGTCGGCGCCGATGCGCACGGCCAGGTGCCAGAGTTCCAGGTCCATCTCCGTGGTCACGTTGTGCGGCAGCCCGCGCAGCACGGCCTCCAGCTCGCGCGGCGGGGCGATGCCGCGCAGCAGCCGCCGGGCCACCGCCAGCATGATGTAGCCCACGGAGGGTCCGGGCAGGGTGGCGCGGATGAGTCCGTCGATGGTCCGGTTCGTGATCTGCTCGGCGTACTCGAGCCGCTGCAGGGCACCGGCCGGCTCGGCCAGCACCAGCTCCGCTTCGAGGCGTTTGCCGTAGGCTTCCGTCCGGCGAAGTTCCGCCGCGGGCCGGAGCGCGGCACGCAGCAGCGCCGGTATCAGGCCCAGGACCAGGCCCAGGCTGGCGCTAGCCTCGGTGCCGCGGGCCCGGGGTCCGCCGCCCGGCCGGGCCACCTTGGGCGGGGACTTCCGGCGGTGCTCCCTGGCCGCGAAGCGTGGATCGGCCAGCAGCTCCGGGAAAACCGCGGCCGATCTGCCATCCGCCAGCGGCAGCACCCGCGCCAGGTAGCGGCGGCCCCATTTGTTCTGCACCACCGCGGTGAGGTCCACGTACATCCTCAGCCCGGGGTTGACGTAGCGCCAGGGCCCTTTGCGGTTCCGCATCAGGCCGAGGGCCGCAAGCCCGATCGGGGTGATCGGACGCGTGAGGCCCTGGAGCAGGGTTCCGCAGAGGTAGACGCGGGTTCCGGCGGAGGGGTCCGGGTTGAGGGCGGACGGATCGGCCGAGAACGGGTCCTCCAGCGGATACAGCGTGGTGATCGGCCGGGACTGCGTCAGCCAGGCCTTGCCCGCGGAGTCGTAGACCCACTCCACATCCTGCGGCGTGCCGAAAAGACGCTGGACGGCATCGCCGAGCCGGGTGAGTTCGGTGAGTTCGTCGTCGCCCAGGCTCCACCCGCGCGCGGGATCGTCATCGCCAGGCACCCGGCCCAGGACTGTCGCCGTCGCGGTGTCCAGGGTGAACTGGTCCGGATTCACCGCGCCGGACACCACCGCCTGGCCCGCCCCGGGGCTGGCATTGATCACCGTCTCGGTCCGCGTGCCGGTCACGGGGTTGGCGGTGAACATGACGCCCGCGGTGGCGGCGTCGACCATAACCTGGACGACGACGGCGAGCTCCGCCTCGCGGTGGCTGATCCCGTTGGCGGACCGGTACGCGACCGCCCGGTCGCTCCACAGCGAGGCCCAGCAGCGGTGGACGGCGTCGATGACCGCGTCGGCGCCGACGACGCCGGTGTACGAGTCCTGCTGGCCGGCGAAGCTGGCGAAGGGAAGGTCCTCGGCGGTGGCGGAGGAGCGGACCGCGACGGCCGGCTGCGCCCCGAGCCCGGCGTAGGCTGCCCGGACCGCAGCCTCGACGGCGGGCGGAACGGCCGCCGCGCCGATCAGCCCGCGGGCGCTGGCCGCCAGTTGATCCAGCTCCGCCGGGCCGGCCGAGGGATCTGTACCGGGGGCGCCGCCGTCGCCGGCGGCGGGGTCGGTGTCGAGGCGGGCCGCCAGTGCGTCCAGTCCCGGCGGCACCGCCAGACGGTAGGCATCGGTGGTCAGGCAGAAGCCGCGCGGCACCGGGAAGTCCGCGGCCGTGAGCCGCCCCAGGTTCAGGGCCTTGCCGCCCACCAGCCGCAGCGGAGCGGAGCCGGTCCGGGCCAGGTCCAGGACGTAGCCGTCCGGCACAACGCTCGTCCGGTTCGGTGCCCGTGCGCATGGCCCGCCGCCTACGCTGTCGCCGCGTCGCCGGCGTCCTCCCGCTGGACGTCCAGGTTACGGAACACCGGAGGGGAGTCGCACAGGGCGGCCATCCGGGCCGCGAACTCGGAGGTCTCCGGCCGTCGGGAGTTCTCCATCGCCGACTCGTAGGAATCGAATTCGACGATGGTGAGGTAGGTGCCGGGCCGGTCCCGGTCCGCGGTGTTCAGGATCCGGCGGAACGTCGGGGCGGTGTCCCCCTCGGTCCGCGAGGGCCGGCCGAGCGCCTCGATCTCCTCGATGCGGGACGACTGGAATTCGATGATCTGCACAAACCTGGCCATGACGGCTCCTTGACGGCTGCGGGTGCTGATGCGCATCACGCTAGACCCGCTGTCCCGGCAGTGCAAGAGCGCCGGCTACGGGGTCAGCAGGACCTTGATGGCGCGCCGTTCGTCCATCGCGCGGTAGGCCTCCGGCGGCTTCCTCCAGCGGCATCACGACGTCGAACACCCGGCCGGGGTTGATGCTGCCGTCGAGCACGTCCGCCAGCAGCTCCGGGATGTAGGTCCGGGCCGGGGCCATCCCGCCGCCGATCGTGATGTTGGTGTCGAACAGGTAGCGGAGCGGGACTTCGCCGCCACCGGTCGGTACGCCCACAAAGCCCAGGGCGCCGCCGGGGCGGACACTGTGCAGCGCCTGCTCCATGGATTCAGCCGTGCCGACGCATTCCAGCACGGAATCTGCCAGCACCCCGCCGAGCAGTTCGCGGACCTTCGCGACGCCGGCCTCGCCGCGCTCCGCCACGATGTCCGTGGCGCCGAACTCGCGGGCGATGGCCTGCCGGTCGGCATGCCGGGACATGGCGATGATCCGGTCCGCACCGAGCCGCTTGGCGGCCAGCACCCCGCAGAGCCCGACGGCGCCGTCGCCCACCACGACGACGGTCCGGCCGGGTCCGGCCTTGGCCGCGAGTGCGGCGTGGTGGCCGGTGGCCATGACATCGGAGAGGGTCAGCAGGCTGGCGCGCAGCGCGTCGTCGGGCTCGGTGATGCCGGGAACCTTGACGAGGGTGGAATCGGCCAGCGGGACCCTGACGGCCTGGCCCTGGCCGCCGTCGATCGCGTGACCGGCGTCGTCCTTGCCGCCCCAGCCGGCCAGCCGGTCGCAGGCGACGGTGACGCCGTTGAGGCACTGCGGGCACTGCCCGCAGCTGACCACGAACGGCGCGATTACCAGGTCCCCCACGGCGAGTCCGGTCACCGCGTCGCCGATGCTTTCGACCAGGCCGATGAACTCGTGGCCGATCGCGCGCGGCTCGTGCGTCGGGCGCACCCCGCGGTAAGGCCACAGGTCGGAGCCGCAGACGCAGGACGCGGTGACCTTCACGACGGCGTCCGTGGGCCGCTGGACGGTGGGGTACTCGCGGTCTTCGACCCGGATGTCGCCGGGGCCGTGGATGATGGTGGCGCGCATGGGGGCTCCTCGCGTGGTGGTTATTTGGGGGCTGGAACCGAGTCTAGTCCCGGCCCCGCGCGCCTTGGATCCGACCCCGGGTTGGATTGCTCAGACGGCTTCAAGCACGCTGACGTAGTTGGCGATGCCCACCCCGCCCATGTTCTGCACCGCGGCGCGGCGCGGCGCGGCCAGCTGCATGTCCCCGGCGGTGCCGGTGAGCTGCATCGCGGCGATGACGTGCTGGGAGACGCCGGTGGCGCCGACTGGGTGGCCCTTGGCCTTGAGCCCGCCGGAGACGTTGATCGGCAGCTTGCCGTCCTTGAAGACCCAGCCTTCCTGGACCGCGCGGGCGCCCTGGCCCGGCTCGGTCAGGCCGATGGCCTCGTACATCAGCAGCTCGGCGATCGTGAAGCAGTCGTGCACCTCGGCGAAGTCCAGGTCCTCCAGCCCGACGCCGGCCATCCCCAGGGCGCGCTGCCAGGAGGCGCGGGTCGCGGCGAACGCGGTGGGGTCGCGGCGGTCGGTCGGGAAGAAGTCGTTCGCCTGGCCGAAACCGGCCAGGCGGACCGGCGCGGTGGCGCCGCCGGTGGGCGCCACGCTCAGCACGACGGCGGCGGCGCCGTCGGACACGGGCGAGCAGTCGGTGCGGCGCAGTGGATCGGCGACCATCGGGTTCTTGTCCGAGACCGTCTGGCAGAACTCCTCGCCGAGGTCCTTGCGGAGCTGGGCGTAGGGGTTGTCGACGCCGTTGCGGTGGTTCTTCGCGGCAATCGTGCCGAGGACGTCGGCAACCGGTCCGTAGCGCTTTTCGTAGTGCTTGGCCACTTCGGCGAAGAGCCCGGTGAAGCCGGTGGTGGAGGCCTTTCCGGCCATGTCGTAGTCCGCGCCGAGCAGGGCCGCGCCCACGACGTCGGCGCCCGCGTGCGTCATTTTCTCGGCCCCGATCACCAGCACTGTTTTGGCGGTGCCCGCCAGCAGCGACTTGGTGCCCTGCTGGAACGCGGCCGATCCGGAGGCGCAGGCGTTTTCGACCCGGGTGGACGGGACGTTGGCGAGCTGCTCGGAGACCTGGAGCGCCAGCGAGGACGGGAACGCCAGCGGCATCATGCCGGAGTTGAACTGGCCGAGGTAGATTTCGTCGATCTGGCCCGGCTCGATCCCGGCGTTGCCGATCGCCTCGGTGGCGACCTGGACGATCAGGGACTCGAGGGTCTCGTCCGTGAGTTTGCCGAAGCGGCTGTGGCCCCAGCCGGTGAGCAGGACGTCCTTGCCGAACTGGTCTTTGAGGCTCACGCTGTGGCTCCTTCCAGGCTGCTGCCTGCCAGGGTGGGTGCGACGTCGAACTCCGCTTCCGTTTTTTCGCGGATTTCCGCCACGGTGACGCCCGGGGCGAGCCGGGTGAGCGTGAGCCGGCGGGCGCCGTCGACCTTATCCAGGTCAAAGACAGCGAGGTCGCTGATGATGCGGTCCACGCAGCTCAGGCCGGTGAGCGGCAGGGTGCATTCCTTGACGATTTTGGCGGTGCCGTCCTTGGCGTTGTGCTCGGTCAGGACCACGACGCGCGGGGTGCCGGCGACGAGGTCCATGGCGCCGCCCATGCCCTTGACCATTTTCCCGGGGATGGTCCAGTTGGCGAGGTCGCCTGCGCCGGAGACCTGCATGGCGCCCAGGATGGCGACCTTGACGTGGCCGCCACGGATCATGCCGAAGGAGGTCGCGGAGTCGAAGATGCTGCCGCCGGGCAGGACCGTGACGGTCTGCTTGCCGGCGTTGATAAGGTCCGCGTCCTCCTCGCCCTCGTAGGGGAACGGGCCCATGCCGAGCAGGCCGTTTTCGCTCTGCAGGACGACGCGGACGCCCTCGCGCAGGTTGTTGGCGACCAGCGTGGGGATGCCGATGCCGAGGTTGACGTAATCGCCGTCGTTGAGTTCTTCGGCCGCGATGGCGGCCATTTCATTCCGGGTCCAAGCCATGGTGATTCTCCTGAAAGTGGGGGTGGCGGCGCTTTGGCCGGATTAGACGGCGGCCGCTTCGGTGCGGGACCGGACCGTCCGCTGTTCGATGTCCTTGACCCGGTCGCTGGCCTGGACCAGGCGCTGGACGAAGACGCCGGGGGTGACGATGTGGTTCGGGTCCAGCTGGCCGGGCTCGACGATCACTTCGGCCTCCGCGACCGTGACGGCGCCGGCGGTCGCGACGACGGGGTTGAAGTTCTGCGCGGTGTAGCGGTAGATCAGGTTGCCGTCGGTGTCGGCGGTGTGCGCGTGCACCAGGGAGACGTCGGCCTTGATGGCGCGTTCCAGGACGAACGTCTCGCCGTCGAACTCCGCGAGCGGCTTGCCTTCGGCGACGAGGGTGCCGACGCCGGTCTTGGTGTAGAAGGCCGGGATGCCGGCGCCGCCGGCGCGGAGGCGCTCGGCGAGGGTGCCCTGCGGGGTGAACTCGACCTCGAGTTTGCCGGCGAGGTACTGCTCGGCGAAGAGCTTGTTTTCCCCGACGTAGGAGGCGATGACCTTGCGGACCTGGCCGGCTTCGATCAGCACGCCGAGGCCTTTGCCGTCGATGCCCATGTTGTTCGAGACCACGGTGAGGTCCTTGACGCCGGAATCCCGCACGGCTTCGATCAGGTCGGCCGGGATGCCGCTGAGGCCGAAGCCTCCGACGGCGAGCGTCATGCCGTCGCGCAGCACGTCCTGCAGCGCGGCGGCCGCGTCGGATTTCACCTTTGACATTTGCATCTCCTCATTGAGCTTCGAGTCACCGGGGGTCGGCCTTTCGGGCCCGCTCCCGTAATCCACGTTGTGGACTGTTCGCCTGAAGAAGGAGCCTAGGGTGTGGTGCGGAACACTGTCAACGCCGAAATCAGGCAAAATCCAGTGCGTTTTTACAGTGTGGACGCTACGCTAAGCACCGTCCACAATGTGGATGATTGGGTGGATACTTTCGAGGAAATGCGAGGAAACCAATGAATCCCGTAGCCGTGCAGGGCGCCCAGGTGGTGAGCCGGGTCGCGGCCCTGCTGAGAATTGTCGGACGGAAACCGGAAGGCTCCCCGCTTGTGGACCTGGTCCGGGAATCCGGGCTCACGCGACCCACTGTTCACCGGCTGCTCTCCTCGCTGGCCGCCGAGGGGCTGCTGGACCAGGACCCGGCCAGTGGCAACTGGGTGCTGGGGCCGGAGATCCTGCTGATGGGATCGGTGGCCTCGGCCCGTTTCCCGCTGGAGGACATTGCCCGGCCCAGCCTGCGGCGGCTCGCCGAGGAAACCGGCGAGAGCGCGTTCTTTTCGATCCGCCGCGGCGCCGAAACCGTGTGCCTGCTCCGGGAGGAAGGCAGCTTCCCGGTGCGGTCCTTCGTGCTGCACGAGGGGGTCCGCTTCCCGCTGGGCGTCGCCTCCGCCGGGACCGCCATCATGGCGTTCCTGCCCGAGGCGGAGCAGGAGGGGCTGCTCGCCGGCTGGGCCGCGCACGCCGGCGACTTCGCGGCGGCGCACACGGCGCCCGTGGTCCGCGCGAACCTGGCGGCGACGCGGCAGGCCGGGTATTCGGTGAATCCCGGGCTCGTGCTGGAAGGCAGCTGGGGGATGGGTGCAGCAGTCTTCGACCAGCGTGGCCGCCCCGCCTGGGCGCTGTCGCTGACCGGGATTGAGCCGCGGTTCAAGGGCGAGCGGCAGGAGATGCTGGGGCGCCTCCTGATGGACGAAGCGCACCGGATTTCCCTGCAGCTGCAGGGCACCAAGTAGCGCGGGGCGCAGCGGCTGCGCTACTTCCACCAGGTGTCGAAAATGGTGACCGGGACGGTGCGCTTGTGCCGGGTGCGGAGGTACTTCTCCTCGATCAGCTCGGCTGCGGCGTCCGGGACGTCGCGGCCTTCAAGGTAGTCGTCGATCGTGTCGTAGCTCAGGCCGAGTTCGTCCTCGTCGGTGCGGCCTGGCTTGTGGTCCAGCAGATCCGCCGTCGGCACCTTTTCCCAGACCCGGGCGGGGGCGCCGAGTTCGGCGAGCAGGGCACGGTTCTGGCGCTTGTTCAGGCCGAACAGCGGCAGGATGTCCGCCCCGCCGTCGCCGTACTTGGTGAAGAATCCGGTCACGGATTCGGCGCCGTGGTCGGTTCCGATGACCAGATAGTTGTGCTCCCCGGCCAGGGCGTACTGGGCGATCATGCGGGTGCGGGCCTTCGTGTTGCCCTTGTGGAAGTCGGAGATCCCGTTGCCCACGGTCTTCTCGAATTCGTCCTCGAAGCCGTCCACCGCGGCCGAGATGTTGAAGGTCCACTCCGTCTTGGCCCGCACGAAGTCCAGCGCCGCCTGGGCGTCGTCTTCATCGTGCTGCACGCCGTAGGGCAGCCGCACGGCCACGAAGTTCGCCTCCACCCCCTCGGCGTCGAGCTCCTCGACGGCAAGCTGGGCCAGCCGGCCGGCGAGGGAGGAATCCAGGCCGCCGGAGATGCCGAGGACGAAGCCCTTGGTGTGGGTCGCTTTCAGGTATTCCTTGAGGAAGGTGACACGCTTGCGCACCTCCCCGGCGGGGTCGATCCGGGGCTGCACGCCCATTTCTTCGATGATCTTCGCCTGGAGTTCACGCATGACCCAAAGCCTAGCCAGCAGTGTCAACCGCGCTCAACTGTGTCCGCCGCGAAAACCCCTCCCGCGGACACCCTTACCGGCGTAGCGTATGGCCATGGAGAAGACGGGATGCGCGGTGGTGGGCGGCGGCCCGGCCGGCATGATGCTCGGCCTGCTGCTGGCCCGGGCCGGCGTGCAGGTGACCGTCCTGGAGAAACACGCCGACTTCCTGCGCGATTTCCGCGGCGACACCGTGCACCCTTCCACGGTCCGGCTTATTGATGAACTCGGCCTCGGCCAGGAGTTCCGCCGCCTGCCGCAGAGCCGCCTGAAAAGTGTCGTGTTCCCGGTTCCGGGCGGGCCGCCGGTGACCATGGGCGATTTTGACGCCCTCCCGCCGCCGTACAACTACATCGCCATGATGCCGCAATGGGATTTCCTGAACTTCCTGGCCCGCGCCGCCGCCGAGGAACCGGGGTTCACTCTGCTCATGAGCCACGCCGCCACCTCGCTGATCCGCCACGGGGGCCGGGTCCGCGGAGTGCGCCTGCGCGGGCCGGACGGAACGCAGGCCGAACTGCCGGCGGACCTGGTGGTCGCCACGGACGGGCGCCATTCCGCGCTGCGCGCCGCCGCCGGACTGGCGCCGAAGGAATATCCGGTGCCCTTCGACACCTGGTGGTTCCGGCTGCCCCGGCATCCCCACGAAACCGGCGAGGTGGCCGGGCTGGTGCCGGCGTTCGGCCCCGGCGAAGCGCTGGTGGGCCTGACCCGCACCGACTATTACCAAATGGGCTACCTCGCGCCGAAGGGGGCCGACGCCAGGATCCGGACCGAGGGCGTCGGCGGCTTCCGACGCCGGATCGCAGCGCTGCGCCCCGACCTCGCCGACCGTGTGGACGCCATCCGTACCCTCGACGACCTGCACTGGCTCGACGTGCGCCTGGACCGGCTGCAGTCGTGGCACATCAACGGCCTGCTCTGCATTGGGGACGCCGCGCACGCGATGTCCCCGGCCGGCGGCGTCGGCATCAACCTCGCCGTCCAGGACGCCGTGGCGGCGGCGGAACTGCTGGCGCCCGCCCTGCTCCGGGGCCGGGTCAGCACCGCGGACCTCCGACGCGTCGAACGACGACGGCGGCCGCCCACCGTCATCGTGCAGACCGCCCAGCGGCTCATGCACCGGGCCGTCTTTGGCCCCATCATGGCCGGGAAGCGGACCAAGTTTCCCGCCGTGGCCCTGTTCCTGGCCCGGCGGGTTCCCGCGGTCCGCGGAATCATGCCTCGGCTCATCGGCTTTGGACCGCGCCCCGAACATGCGCCGGCGTTCGCCCGGCGCGCCGAGGCCGCGGCGCAGCCCCACCCGTAGCTCCCCGCCGTGCTCCCGGCCCGTCGATTGCTCCGAAACCGCCCTTTTGGACCCCCAAAACGGCAGTTATGGAGCAGCGGATGCGCGTCAGCCGTGGGCGGCGAGGTAGCTGATCAGGCCCTGGACCGTGGCGACCGCGGGGTAGTCACGCTCCGGGATGTCGACGCCGGTGGCCGTGTCGATGGTCTCCACGAGGCGCAGGAAGTCCAGTGAGTCCAGGTCGAGGTCCTGGCGGAGCCGGGAGCCCTCGTCCACGTCGGCCAGGTCCACGTCCGGTGCGACCTTCCCGAGCGCGGCATGCACCGCGGCCCGGGCATCCTGTTCGTTCATGGTGCCTCCGTCTTCACAGTTCGTCCGGTTTCTGCAGCAGTTCGTCGATCCGGGCCAGGAAGCGGCCGCCGCGCAGTCCGTCGCTCACCCGGTGGTCGGCGGACAGGGTGGCGGTGGCGGCGGACCGGACGCCCAGCATCCCGTGCTCGGCCCAGGGTTGTTCCAGGACGCGGCCGAAGCCCACCATGGCCACCTGCGGGGGATAGATCACCCCGTAGACGCTGTCGACGCCGAGATCGCCGAGGTTGGTCACGGTGATGGTCGGGTCCGCCATCTCGGCCCGCTGCAGCCGCCCGGCCCGCGCGCGGCTGACCAGGTCCCGCAGCTGCTCCATCAGCTCATCGAGCGGCAGGGTGTCGGCGTCGTGGATCGCGGGCGCCACCAGGCCGCCCTGGCGCAGGGCCACTGCGACCCCCAGATGCACGGCGGCGCTGGGCCGGAAGGCGTTGTCCAGGTAGAAGCCGTTGACCTCGGGGACGTCCTTGGCCGCGAGCGCCGCGGCCTTG